>JAKLIX010000001.1 GCA_022709385.1 Bacteroidota bacterium
ATAGCACGTACAAACGTGCAAACGCGCACCTGCGCACACGTGCACACGTGGACGTCCTGTCTTCCGCCAACTCATGTTTGATGAGTGAGTGTGAGCGCGGGAGCGAAGAAAAATCAGAGCGGAAATGCTTTTCACCCTTCGCTCTCGCTCCCACTGACAAGAACCCGGATTAAATGGTAAATCACTACTTCCAGGCAGGGTTATTACATCAAACGGTCAGAATGCCGGATTGCTAGAATGCAAGATTGAAATGCAAGAGTGCGGAATGTTCACACGAAAATAGCACGTACAAACGTGCAAACGCGCACCTGCGCACACGTGCACACGTGGACGTCCTGTCTTCCGCCAACTCATGTTTGATGAGTGAGTGTGAGCGCGGGAGCGAAGAAAAATCAGAGCGGAAATGTTTTTCACCCTTCGCTCTCGCTCCCACTCCCGCTCTGATTTTGTGGGCCCACCTGGACTTGAACCAGGGACCGACGGATTATGAGTCCGCTGCTCTGACCACTGAGCTATGGGCCCTGCTTTTCCATGTGACACATCGTTTGGAAAAGAGCCTGCAAATTTACATTTTTGCAGGGAAATATCAACGCAAAGACGCTTTTTTATGCAAGCTGCCACCAGGGAGATGAAGGCGGTGATCTTCGATTTCGGAGGTGTGATCCTCAACATCGACTACAAGCGCACCGAAGAAGCTTTTATGCGTCTCGGAATCGAAAACTTTGTTTCACTTTATTCACAGGCCATGCAGATCAGCCTCTTCGACAGGCTTGAAAAAGGCCTGACCGATGCCGCCGCCTTCTGCGATGCCATCCGTCAAATGAGTGGAAGCGCTATTCCTGACCAGGACCTGACCAATGCCTGGAACGCGCTGCTGGGCGATATGCCACCCGGCCGCATCGCATTGCTGAAAAAACTCAAAACCCGGTACAGAACCTTCCTGCTGAGCAATACCAACGCCATTCATTACGAAGTCTACCTTGAAGAGCTACGTAACATTCACGGATTCAACGACTTTAATGAACTGTTCGAACGGGCGTATTTCTCTTTTCAGATGGGGATGAAAAAACCCGATGCGAAGATCTTTCAGCGGGTGATCGCTGAAAACACCCTCGATCCTGCCACTACCCTCTTTATTGATGATTCTATCCAGCATATCAGGGGAGCCGCTGCCTGCGGACTTCAAACCAGGTTCCTTGCCCCGGGGACGGAAGTCACAGATTTATTCTGTCCTGATACCCTGGCCATACTCCCCGCCTGATCCGGACAAGTCACTTCTGCCGCAACGTTCCAGGATTTCATCCAGGGTATGACGCACCTCAGCCACGGTAGTCAGCGGCATCAGCTTCATCCGGTAAGGTTTGAACCCGGGTATCCCCCTGAACCAGGCAGGATACAGTTTCCGCATTTCAATCACCGCCACACGTTCTCCCCGCAAGGCAATACACCTTTCGAGATGCTCAAGGCAGAGGGTGGCCCGTGCTTCCAGGCTCAGCTCCGGCAGGTTCTCCCCTGTCTTCAGATAGTGTTTGATTCGATGGAACAGATACGGATTGCCGACAGCCGCCCTGCCAACCATGATACCGTCGACGCCATAGGTGTCTATCATCTGTCTGGCTGTCTGCGGGCTGTCGATATCGCCGTTGCCGATGACGGGTATGGTGATACGCGGATTGTTCTTCACCTTCCCGATGAGCGTCCAGTCGGCCTTGCCCGAGTACAGCTGACTTCTGGTCCTGCCGTGTATGGTCAGTGCCCTGATCCCCGTATCCTGCAGCATTTCAGCCACCGTTTCTATGTTCTTGCTTTGCTCATCCCAGCCAAGTCTGGTTTTTACAGTCACCGGTAGCACGGTGGCATCGACCACCGCCCTGGTCATGGCAATCATCCTGGGGACATCCCTGAGCAAACCGGCGCCTGCACCCCGGTTCACCACCTTTTTTACCGGACAGCCGTAATTGATATCGATCAGGTCGGGATTCATGGCAGAGGCAATCTCCGTGGCCCTTACCATCGAGCGGATATCATGACCGAAGACCTGAACCCCTATCGGCCGTTCCCCCTCGTCGAAGTCCATTTTCAGCAGGCTTTTCCCCGCAAATCTGACAAGCGCTTCAGAAGATACGAATTCTGTGTACATCAGGTCTGCCCCGTATCGCTTGCAAAAAAAACGGAAGGGGGCATCGGTGATATCCTCCATGGGAGCGAGGATTACCGGGTAATCTTTGAATGTGATATTTCCAATTTGCATACCTTCACGCAAAATAAGCAAAATCTGTCAGCTGATGCAAAGAAGCTCCTTCTTCTTCCTCCACATGTCTCCTTTCAGCAAGTTCCTCTTCCTGATCATGATCGTTTTCAGCAGTTTTCTGACTGTCTTTTTGATTGGTTTCCTGATTGGGTTGCCGTTTTTCGGGACTGACTTCCTTACCCAGAGCGGGGAGATCAACTATGAAGATCCCTCCACCCTGGCCATGCTGAAGTATTTTCAGATCATCAGCCAGATTGGTTTCTTTATTGTACCTGCCTTTCTGTTTGCATATCTGATGGAAGGCAGGCCTTCCGAGTACCTTTTCCTGAAAAGGAAAACCGCTATGCTGAGTCTTTTGCTGGTGGCATGCCTGGTCCTTTTCTCCATGCCGTTGATCAGCTGGCTTATAGAGATCAACGAAGCCATGCATTTGCCGGCTTTCATGAAAAAGACAGAAGCCTGGATGAAAGAAAGCGAAGAACAGACCGGGCTGCTTACCGAAGCTTTCCTCAATACCTCCTCCTGGGGCGGTTTTGCCGTGAATATCCTGATGATCGCGCTTATTCCGGCAATCGGTGAAGAATTGCTCTTCAGGGGTATCCTTGTCCGCCTGTTCAGGGAATGGACGCGCAACATCCACTGGGCCGTGATCATTTCCGCCATCTTGTTCAGCAGCATGCACCTGCAGTTTTACGGATTCTTACCCCGTTTGGTGTTGGGACTGATCCTGGGCTATCTGTTTGTATGGTCGGCCAGGTTGTGGGTGGCTGTCTGGGCCCATTTTGTCAACAACATCGCTGCGGTGATTGCGGCTTTTTTATACGCGAAAGGATGGAGTGACTATGATTTCAATCAGCCCGGCAACGCACCCAAGTTTTGGGAAATCCTGCTCAGCGCCCTGCTCACCGGGGTGCTGTTATGGATCATTTTCAGGCATTTCCTGTCGGAAAGAGCAAAAAAAAGGGAGCTTCACGATTGAAACTCCCTTTCACTGAGCCCTAGTTAAGGGTAAATTTGATCGGCATGGTAAACTGCACCCTCACCGGTTTGCCGGCCTGTTTGCCGGGATGCCATGAGGGCATGATCTTGATCACGCGGATGGCTTCTTCATCGCAGCCACCGCCGATTCCCCTCATGATTTTCACATCGGTGACCTTCCCTCTTGAATCCACAACAAAAGATACATATACCGTACCCGAAATACCGCTTTCCTTGGCTACCTGGGGATACACAATGTTATCCTGAAGGAACTTCAGACGGGCTTCATCACCACCCGGAAAGGAAGGCATTTCTTCCACTACCGTAAAAATGGGGGTTCTGTCCACTTCGTCGATCACTTTCACTTCCTCCACTTCTTCCACCTTGAAATCGTCTTCCGTCAGTGCCACATTGGTTACAGAAGTCTTGAGGTCGTCCTGGTTCAGCACATCCGTTTCCACCACGGTATCTTCCACAACAACAGGAGCAGTGAATTTCACTTTCTGTTCGAGTTCTGCGGGAGGAGGAGGAGGAGGAGGAGGAGGGGCTTCCTCAGGGGGTTTGTTCATATCTGCAAACTCAACGCCCACCGTTTTATCCTCCCTCACAAAGCGGTTCTGATTGTAATAGCTCGCAATGAGCGGAACTGTAACTGCAATCAGCACTGCAAGGATGGAAACCGTGGCAGATCTGTTCACATATTTGGGGTACATCCTGCGGATCTGGTAAGCTCCGTACTCCTTGTTCCTGTTGGCGAACACGATCTCGTCGAGGCTTTCTACATATTGCTTGTTTTTTGCCATTTTCGTCGTTTTTTGGGGTTACACCTGACAGTACTATTGCTGAACGGATTCAAGCATTTTTATTTCGATGGGAGCAATATCCACAACGGCATACTGGGCAATGTTACAGATAGCCATTTCATCAATGACATCCACGATATGCTTGTATTTGGCTTTTTCATCTGCCTTGATCAGGACGATGGGAGATTTTTTATCTGATTTCTTTATCTCGCGTATCATCCTGTTCAGGGTGGAGTCGGCCACCACAAGTTCCCCTTTGATGACTTTTTCCTTCAGTTCGGTAACCTGTTTGAAGACATTGGCATTTCTTTCGAGCAGGAACTTCCTGAGGCCGTCGGGTCCGTAATTCGTTTTCATCATGGTGGGCAGCGGCGGCTCATTGGGATTGGCCAGTCCGATATAGTAATACAGTTCATCCTCGCCCGTGATCAGTACATTGACCGTACGGTCGGCAGCAACCTTAGGAGCATCCTTGGGTTTTGCAGTATCCTCCGTTTTCTCGGGCATGGTGATCTCCATCACTTTGGGCTTGCTGAAAGCAGTGGTAAGCATGAAGAAGGTAATCAGCAGACACATCAGGTCGACCATGGGGGTCATGTCGATGGATGTGGAATGCTTTTTAGGTCTTCTTTTACCACCTTTTTCGTGTTTTTCTTCTTGAATTATTTCACCCATGTTTTTATGTATTAATCATGTTTGAAAGTGCTTAGTCTTCCAGTTTGGCTTCCTCTTTCATGAGGTTGGTAACCAGATTGAACTTATTGACCTTGTTCTCCTGCAGCAGATCCATCACCTGTTTGACCACCTTGTAGTCGGCATTGCCGTCTCCTTTAATGGCCACCTCGGCCCTGGGATTAACCAGACGGGCATAGCGCACCCACATGGCGAGTTCATTATCAACGGTATCCATCGGAATACCCTGCTGCAGTTCCTCTTTCACTTTTGGATCATCGGTGGTGAGCCAGGTTTTAATATCCTTGACCGGCATCCCGTATGAATTAAGCTTGGAGAATTTATCCAATTCCTTATCACTGAACTTGATACTGTAACGTTCACCCATTTGCTTCAGCAGGTCAATACGGTATTTGGTCGAACTGTCCGGACCATTGTCCATATTGAAAAAGATCCTGTTCGTACTGTCGATGATGAGCGTAATCAGGTCTTTATCCGGTGCCTGCTTTTCGGAAACCGAAAAGGGTGAATCGATCACCGTGGCTTCCTGCGGGCGGAACGAAGTGGTAAGCATGAAAAAGGTCAACAGTAAGGAAAACAAATCCACCATAGGCGTCATGTCTATGTGTGGCGACTTCACCGGCATTTTAATTTTTGGCATAGCTTTTCTTTTTTATAGCCAGTCGGCTGTTATATTTCCTTACATCCGGAAAGGTTCACTATCGCTTCACGTTGGCATTAAAGGTCTGAACCAGGGAGAAACCCGACTCATCAATCTTGAAGGTCATTTTGTCGATCTTGGTCGAGAAGAAATTGTACATGATGATGGCCAGGGTTGAACCGCCGATACCAAAAGCAGTATTGATAAGTGCTTCGGAAATACCCGTTGCGAGTGCCAGGGCGTCGGGTGCTCCGGCCTGTGCAAGGGCTCCGAAAGCCCTGATCATACCGATAACCGTACCCAGCAGACCGAACAACACGGCGACGGAGGCAATGGTGGACAAGATGACCAGGTTTTTAGAAAGCATCGGCAGCTCAAGGGCGGTAGCCTCCTCGAAGGTCTGCTGAAGTGCGATGATCTTCTGGTCTTTCTCCAGGTTGGGATCATTTTCGAGTTCCTTGTATCTTTCCAGACCGGCTTTCATTACATTGGCCAGGGAACCTTTCTGCCTGTCACATTCTGCAATGGCTTCGTTGATCTGATTGGCAAGCAGGAGATTCTGAAGTTTCTTCACGAACACATTGATCCTGCCTTTGCCGCGGGCCCTTCTCAGAGTGATGGCACGTTCGATCGAAAAGATGATGCATACCAATACGTTGGTGATCAGGATGGGTACCACGTATCCGCCCTTGTACATCATACCGAGGTAATTGCCAGGCAAAGGATGACCGGCCGGATTGCCTCCTTCGAAGTTATATGGGCTACCCATGACATACCTGAAAATCACGTAGGCAATGATCAGTGAAATGAGGATGGTGCTGGTGGCAAACACACTCTGAAGTGTTCCCATAAGTGATTGACCATCATTTTTTTGCTGTTTCTTGCTCATAATGTAAACGTTTAAGTGATTGATTTTGATCTTTTTATTTAATATAATCTGTATATTTCATTCCTGTGAAGGGGGTAACAAAAGTACAATTTAATTCATTTCAGGCTTATACACGCAATGTTAAATTTGACCGGGAGGACAAACTACTTCCGGGGGCAGCGAACCTTCAGGTCCTTGATAGCGCTTTTTGCCTGTTCATCGTTCGGATCGATGGCTTCTGCCTTCAGCCAGTATTCCAGCGATTCACACCACTTTTTATTCTTGAAGAAGAAGTATGCCAGGTATTTGTATGATTCAATCAGATCTTTGGAATTTTTCACCGAGTCTGCGACTGCCACTTCTATCACTTTCTCGTAAAAAGGTTTTGCGAGGCCATCCTTGGTTTCAGGGTCTTTATTGGCGTAAACCCTTGCTCTCCAGATATATGCCTGTACAAGGTCCGGTTTCATCGTGTTAACCCTGACGAAAGCGGAATCAGCCATATCCCAGTTCTGGGCCTGATAGTAGGTTTTGCCCAGATTCAGATAATCTGCATAAGTCGGACTCTCGAGCAGTTGGATCTTGCGTTCCTGCACCAGGGCAGCCTTGTCATATTTTTTCATCTTGTTCCAGGAGGTGATCATGTCACCCAGATGATCCACATTGGCTGGTTCCAGGCTTGCAGCTTTTTCGAATTCAAGGATGGCGAGGGAGTCCTGACCCGATTTCGACAGTATCCTTCCCAGATAACTGTAATCGGAAGGCAGGATTTTTTCGGGCTGGGTCTTCAGGAAAAACTCCTTCATGAATTTCAGACCATCATCGTACTGCCCTGTTTCGAAACAAGCGTAGCCCGCAATACGGTTGAGAAAATTGTATGAATCGTCTTGTGCCAGGATTTCCCTGCTTTGTAATATGGTTTCATTATAATTTTTACTCAGAAAAAGGAAGGATGCATATCTGACCCTGGCCGACAGGTTTTTCTGGTTGAGGTCCAGGAACTTTTTATACATCTTCTGGGCGTTGTCGAACTGGCTGGCCATCCTGTACAACTCGGCAAGTTCCCTGTATGCTGGGGCATAGGTGGAATCAATGTCGAGGGCTTCCTTGTAATAATCCAGGGCATCCATCGGCCGTTTTGCCCGTACCCAGAGCTGTCCAAGCCTGAGTTTTGCCCTGGCTGAACCGGGGTCGTAATCCTGGGCCTTTTTGTAGTTAAAGATGGCATTGGAACCGTCGTTGATCAGGAACAGGTACGCATCCCCCTTGAGCAGGTAAGTTTCAGGGTTCTTTTTGTCGAGTTTTTCCGCTTTTCTCAGGTAAGAAAACACATCGGCCGTATCACCGGCAGGACTTTTCAGATAGGCTTCGGCGATTTTTTGCAATACCACAACCTGCCTTTCAACCGGCATAAGATTCTTTTTTCCCCTGGAGGGAAGGAAAGATTCGGCCTTGGTAAAATGTCCTTTGGCTGTAAGGCGGTCACCCTTATAAAGGTCCAGCTTCCCGAGTCCGATATAATTGAGGGGATTCAGGGAATCCACTGCAATCCCTTTCCGGAATTGGGTGAGCGCTTTCTCCGATATTTCTTTCAGGCTGACATTGGAACTGTCTGAAAAATAAGATTTCAGGAAACTTTCCCCATAATAATAGTAATTGTCTCCATTGCCGGGTTCTTTGGCAATGATGGCTTCATACTCCTGCATGGCATCATTGTACTGCTCATTTTCTGTGAGCCTGATCGCCGATTTCAAATCCTGGGAAAACACAGGGGAAGTCATCAGGATGCCGACAAGCAACAGGCTGTATAACACGAGGTTTGCTCTGGTAGTGGCCATTTTGTTTTCTCCTTTCCTTTATCGCTTTTTGCTATTGTTTAAACTGTACTAATCTTACAGGCATGGTGGCCGGCACCAGTCCGCTTTTCAGCACCATCCGCTGGCCCACATCACCTGCCACAAACTGAACAAAACCAGTGCCAAGTCCTGTAAATGATTCCCTGCAGATGGCATAGACCTCCCTTTTGAAAGGATAGGAAGATTCGGCTATATACCACTGGTAAGGCCTGATAAAATCACCTTCACCCTCCGTGTCGCCTTCCCTTCCGATGGCCGCAATACGGATATCTTTCAGAAAGTTATTCGAGGTGGTATCATCCCTGTCACTGATCCAGTTTACGCCGATCACGCCGATGGCATTCCGGTTGTTTCTGACATATTCCAATACCTCCGGGTTGCTGTTTACGGCGTAAAGGCTTGATGGCAACGGTTTGTCTTTCAGGAAACGTTCCTGCAGCAGCCTGAAATTTCCGGATTTCCTGTTGTCGAACACCACCACGATATCCCCAAGGCTGCTTTTGGGATTCAGTTGATTCCAGTTCCTGATCGATCCGTCCATGATACCTGCTACCTGGTCGTAGCGGATTTGATCATCGGGATTATCCTGATGAAGGATGAGGGCAACGGCATCATAGGCAATTTTTGTCGTCCGCGCCACAACCTGCCCGGCCAGCAGCCGGTCCCGCTCCTCCTGCGTCAGGTCGCGGGTAACCACGATGGCCCTTACCGAATCATTGAGCAGGTCGGCGATCACATCCGCTTCAGGAAGATATCGGGGAGTAATCACGGCATAGGCATAAAGACTCATAAAAGTCTGAACCTGTGTATCTATCAGGGGTTTGAAAGATTCATCGGCCGCGATCCTGATATTTCCCCTGGTGGGAGTTTCATCCAGATTGTCTCTGCTCCGCTGACAGGAAGTCGTGATAAAAAAGACTGATACTATCACAAGACCGCTAAGGTGAACCCGCATTTTCATGGCATTCAATCATTTAATTCGTTGACCTTCTGTATCAGCCTGACGAGTCTGAAAACACCGTACATTGTAAAGAAAAAACCGAAAATGACCCGGATTTCTTTGGGCACGTAATCGAACACCCGGAAAAACATGAGTATTGCCCCAATCACCAGGTAGAGGGCCACCATCACGAATCCGAAGATGATCATGATCTTTTCCATCCAGCTACCGCCTAAGCCCATATGCTTGCAGTAAAATCAATGTTCTATTATCCTTATTATCAATCTGATGATGAAGGAAAAGAACGACAGTCATACCAACTTTATTGCGGAGAGAATGGGATTCGAACCCATGATACGCTTTTGGCGTATACACGCTCTCCAGGCGTGCGCCTTAGACCACTCGGCCATCTCTCCAAAACCCCGTAAAACCTTGTATTAGAAAGGATTTTTGGGGGAGGGCAAAGGTAGAGATAATTTTGGTTTAAGAAAATTTTTTCAACTTTTTTTCAACAGCTTAGCCAAAGAGCAGTGAGAACAACTCATCGAGCCGCCTGACCAGGGGAATGGTGAACCCGGATGCCGAAAACTGGATGTTTTTCTGGTGATAGGCCGAAACGATCATCCTTTCAAAACCCAGTTTGGCTGCCTCGGAAAGACGCTGATCGATCCGGCTCACGGCACGGATCTCTCCGCTCAGCCCCACTTCTGCAGCCAGACAGGTCTTGCTGCTCACCGGAATATCTTCGGCTGAGGAAACAATGGCTGCAACAACCGCCAGGTCGAGAGAAGGATCGTCGACACGGATTCCGCCCGCGATATTCAGGAAAACATCCTTGTTCCCCAACCTGAATCCGCCCCGCTTCTCAAGAACGGCCAGCAGCATCCCCAGCCTGCGCAGGTCGAAGCCCGTGGATGACCGCTGGGGTGTTCCGTATGCCGATGTGCTTACCAGGGCCTGAACCTCGATCAGCATCGGTCTGAGTCCCTCCATCGTACTGCCGATGGCAATGCCGCTTAGCTGTTCGGTACTGTGACTCAGCAGGATCTCGCTCGGATTGCTGATCTCCCGTAGTCCGTTACTTCCCATCTCAAAGATCCCCAATTCCGCCGTCGATCCGAAACGATTCTTTACCGACCTGAGAATCCGGTAACCGTAATGCCGGTCTCCCTCGAAATGCAATACGGTATCCACCATGTGTTCCAATACCTTGGGCCCGGCAAGCAGGCCGTCTTTGGTGATATGCCCCACCAGAAAGACCGGAACCCCGGATGACTTGGCAAAACGCTGCATTTCGGAGGCACACTCCCTGATCTGTGAGATACTGCCCGCTGAAGCATCAATGATGTCGGTGGTCAGGGTCTGGATAGAATCGATGATGACCAGGGAGGGGCTCAGCGCCTGGATATGCTGAAAAATATTTCTTGTGGCCGTTTCATTCAGAATGTAACATGCAGGATTCCCGATGCCGATCCTTTCAGCCCTCATCCTGATCTGCTGGTCGCTTTCCTCGCCGGATACGTACAATACCCTGCGGTCTTGCATGTTCAGGGCAGCCTGAAGCATCAGGGTGGATTTCCCTATCCCGGGTTCTCCACCCACCAGCACCAGGGATCCGGCCACTAGCCCGCCTCCCAGCACACGATCGAGCTCCTGGCTGCCGGTACCGCTGCGATTGGTGGTGTCAAGCACGATATCCTGAACAGGTACAGGCTTGGAAACCGGCTTGGCCGCAGGGACCGGATCATTGCCGCCGGATCGGGCGATCACTTCCTCGACAAAGGTATTCCACTGGTTGCAGGAAGGACACTTCCCAAGCCACTGTGACGACTGGGTGCCACAATTCTGGCAATAATACACTGTTTTCGCTTTGGCCATCTTTCTTCCCGGAAATGAACCGCTGATCGCAACGGTTAATCAAAATGCTTCTTCGTGAACTCTTTGATCAGCAAACCACCCTCTTTGTCGCTCACAAGGATCAGGATGTCCTTGTTCGACTTGACGATCTCCCAGTCATCGTTCATATAAGTCATGCCACCGGTAAAATCCGTGATTTCCACATACTTCTTGTAGAACCTCACCTTGACTTCATACTTTCCTTCGTATCTGACCAGGATGGAATCCGGTTCAAACATATTATATTCGGTCACCGCCATCAGGTCATCGACCCCGAACAACCAATCCGTGGTGATCTCGGAATCCACATCCGTAACGTTCACCATTTGCCAGGTCCCCAGTATTTTTACCAGCGTCTGGGCCTTGCTGCAGGCCAGGAGGGTCAGGGCGAGCAAAAAGGGAACAATAAGGATGCGGGCTGCCCGAAAACGGATACCGGTCATTGCATGATACAGATTTCAGCTATAAAATTAGGATTTTTCATGCTCCGGCAGACCGGCTTTGCGGATTTTTTCCTCGATGGAGGAAGTTGAATACCCTTCCAGGAAGGGAAGGATGATCACTTCACCTCCGTATGCAGCAAGCAGGTCAGCCCCCACGACGGCATCTTTCCGGTAATCCCCTCCTTTCACGAGGATATCCGGTTTCACTTCGGCAATCAGCCGGTAAGGGGTATCTTCATCAAACAGAACCACTGCATTCACAAAATGGATTGCTGCAAGTACCATGGCCCTGGCCTGTTCAGGCATGATCGGCCTGTGACTGCCTTTGAGCCTGCGAACAGATGCATCACTGTTGAGTCCGATGACCAGGATGTCGCCCAGGGCAGCTGCCCTCGAAAGGTAGTCGATATGGCCGGGGTGGATCAGATCAAAACAACCGTTGGTAAATACGATCTTCCGGCCTTGAAAACGCCAGAGGGCAAGCATCCGTTCCATCCGGTCTGAACCGGCCACCTTTTGCGTCATGAGATCCGTGTAATTCATCAGACCCTGGTTTTGCGGAGGTTGTTATTACGCTTCAGATACAGCATGATCATCAGGTAGGAAACCGCACCCCCGGCCAGCAGCAGGACCGTCTGGGCAAAATGGGTGACGGTGGCATAGGAAGCGGCTGAGGTCGCAGTAAGGCCGTAAAGTTCAAACAGGATGGCCTTTACAATAAAATGATAGGCTCCGATCCCCCCCGGTACCGGCGCCACAAAACCGAAACTTCCAAGGGTCAGTACCGTCAGTCCGTCCATCACACCAAGATGCCGGGTGGCAGGCATGGCAAAAAAACACAGGTAGGTCATCAGAAAATAATTACCCCAGATCATGACTGTCCAGAAAAGAAACGCCCATTTCTGTTTCATCCTGGTAATGGTCAGTATGCCATCGAGAAATCCGAATACCAGTCCCTTTACCTTCTGATAAACGGGAAACTGTTTCATCCATGGTTTTAAGTACCTGATCAGGAACACAAAACCCACAAGCAAACCCAATGTGACACATCCAGCGAGAAGAAGTGACACATGCCTTGCCTGCAAGGATTCACTTAAAGGGGTAAAGAGATATTTGTTTACAAAACCACCTACCAGTTTCAACTGCAACAGAATAACCATCAGGGTCATCAGCAGCAGGACGATCATATCGAAGATACGCTCCGAGATTACGGTACCGATCAGGTTGTTAACCGGGATCTTTTCGGTCCGGGACAGTACGCCGCAACGGGTCACTTCACCGATGCGGGGAATGGCAAGATTGGCCAGGTACCCGACCATGACGGCATAAAAAGTGCGGAGATGGCTGGTAGGGTAATTCATCGAAGCGATCAGGAGGTTCCACCGCACGGCCCGCGACACATGACTGAGGATTCCGGACAGAAAAGCAAGGGCAATCCAGTAGTAATTGATCGTTCCCATCTCCCTGAATACCAGCCTTAAATCTATTTTTCTGAAAGCCAGCCAAAGCAGACCCAGACCGAGTATCAGGAAAAAAAGGTACTGAAATATGGAAACCACCCGCTTTTTCAAGGATCAGGGGAGTTTGTTCTGCCTGTCGGGCAGGACAATGACGGGTTTGTAATTCCTGGCATCCTTTACATCCACCAGGCCGTAGGAAACGATGATCACCAGGTCGCCAACGGCGGCTTTACGGGCGGCTGCTCCGTTGAGCGAGACGATGCCCGATCCCCTGGGCGCTTTGATCACATATGTTTCCAGCCTTTCCCCGTTATTGATATTGAGGACATGTATCTTTTCGTTTTCCACCAGGTTGGCAGCGTCCATCAGGTCTTCATCAAGGCCCAGACTGCCCACATAATGCAGGTTGGCGTCGGTAAGGGTAGCCCTGTGAATTTTCGATTTTAGAATTTCTATCATCATGGCGCTGCAAAAGTACTAAAGAATCAGGATATTATCAATCAGCCTCACATCTCCTGCCCATACGGCAGTACAGCAGACCAATGAAGGGAAAGCATCCCAGTGTTTTGCAGGCTTCAGGCTGACGGCATCCGCAACTTCGAGGTATTCGACCCGGAAATCCGGAACTGCATCAATCCTGTCTGCAGCCTGCTGAATGGCCTGTTCAAGCGGTATACGATCCCTGGATGCTTTCAGGGAAATCAGGCTTTGACGGATCACCGGAGCAAGGCGGCGATGCCCGGGGCTCAGTCTGCGGTTTCTTGAACTCATGGCCAGGCCGTCGGCTTCCCGCACTGTAGGACAAGGAACGATCTCCACCGGCATGTGACACATCTTCACCAGCGCTTTGACGATAAGGAGCTGCTGGTAGTCCTTCTCCCCGAAATAGGCCCTGTCAGGTTTTACCAGGTCGAAAAGTCTTTTTACCACAATGGCGACCCCGTTGAAATGCCCCGGCCTGAAACTGCCTTCCATCACCTGTTCCAGCAGCCCGAAATCATATTTCTCATCAGGCGGTTCGGGATACATTTCGGGAACCCCCGGATGAAACAACACATGACATCCGGCCTGTTCAAGCATCCGTACATCTTCCGCCAGGGTACGGGGATACTTTTCAAGATCATCCGGATTATTAAACTGAACCGGGTTGACGAAAATGCTGCATACAACGGTCTCATTCTCACAAAGCGCCTGGCGCACCAGGGCGAGATGCCCCTCGTGCAAAGCCCCCATCGTCGGCACAAAACCCGTCGTTTTACCCCTGTATGGTCCTTCAAAACAGGCGGACAAAGCCGCCTTTGTTTCCGCGATGAACATGACGACTCTGAATATTAATCGGTTAATCCGATATACCTGAACAGGTCTTTTTCAAGGGTAGACGCCGGCTTTTCGATGATCCTGCCCATCTCGGAATGCTTACGATAGATAATGATCGTCGGAACAAAGTTGATTTCCAGGGCTGACAAATCCGTCTTTCCCGCTTTTTTACTCCTGTCCACACTGTAGACCTTCAGCATACGGGTATCAAATTTCACATAATCAAGGATTTTGTAAAAACGTGGCACTTCCCTGCGGCTGTCCCCGCACCATGTAGCCAGGACCAGCGTGATGCCGATGTCTCTCCACTGGTTTTTCAGTTGCTGAAGGCTGGCAGTATCAAGCTGGTAAGCATCATATTCCTTATCAAACCACGCTTTAAAAGGATGTTTTTCAAGATCCCTGCGTGAACATTCCCCCACCAGCATGGGTTTCTGTGATTTCGGGTCGGTGATGACCAGGCTGCTTTTGCCGCTGCACCCGCAAAGCAGTGCCGGCAGCAACAGGAACAACATCCAACGGCAAGCTCCGGAATGAAGGATGCTGCAATTCTTTTCCAGGCAGCCGGTTTCATGGCGGCCTGGTTCGGGAACACTCAGGAACCGCATCGGAAGGATTTAATAAAACATGTAATAAACCGGAATGACCATAAAACCAAGCGGCACGACCACCGAGTAAATGTTGCCGGCTGTTTTGATGGCAGGGGTGTATTTGTTGTGGTTCAGGCCAAGTGTTTGAAAGGCAGACTGAAACGCATGGTTCAGGTGGAAGCCCAGGATTACCATAAAGATCAAATACATGACGGCATAGTTTCTGTCGGTGAACAGCAGGGCCGCCATGCTGTAAAAATCATGCCTGTCGGTGATCCCGTCTGGCACGGCCACCCAACCCAGCTTGACAAAGTAAAAATTGGAAAGGTGGATGATCAGGAAAAGCAGGACAACCACCCCGGTGTGAATCATGTATTTGGAAAAGAAGGAGGTATGCGAGTATCCTTCGATCCTGTACCTGACCGGCCTGGCCAGCCAATTCTGTATCTGAACGATAATGCCGATAATAATATGGACAATAAAGCCCAGAAAGAGAAAAACCTCGAACACCTTCACCACATAATTACTGGCCATGAAGTGAGCCGCGGCATTGAACCAGGCTCCCCCGTCATCGCGGAGAAGGCACAGATTGATACCCAGGTGAACCAGCAAAAACACGATGAGGAACAAGCCTGCCACCGCCATATAGATCTTTTTGCTGATGGAAGAAAGATGATACCACTTAGCCATAATGAAAGTGCATTAATTACAAACCGGAAGGGATGAACCCTGTGAAATCTGTTAGCAAATGTAACTTTTTACCGTTTTTTCCGCAAAAACAAACAATATTTATATTCAGTACAAATAATAAGGGAGCCTGCCATGAGATATCATCCCATTGATCAACAATTATTTATCCAGAACCGTAAAAATTTTGTCAGTAAGCTTCTCCCAAACTCCATGGCGGTGTTTCATTCAAATGATGAAATGTACCGCAGCGGGGATCAGAATTACATTTTCCACCAGAATGCCGACCTGTTTTACCTGAGCGGGATAGACCAGGAGCAGACCGTGCTGGTGCTTTTTCCGTCGAGCCCGCTTGAAAACTACCGTGAAATCCTTTTCCTGAGGGAAACAAACGATACCATTGCCGTTTGGGAAGGACAGAAATACACCCGCCCTGAGGCCACAGAAATATCAGGTATCCGGACTGTCATGTGGCTTGACCGTTATGAGGCGGTCATGCGGGAGCTGATGGTAGCCGCAGAACACATCTACCTGAATACAAATGAATATCCCAGATACAGCACCGACCTGAATTACAGGGATATACGGCTTGGAAAACGATTAATGGAGCAATTTCCTTTCCACAGCTACCACCGTTCGGCGCCGATCATGCGAACCCTCAGGACGGTCAAGCATCCTTTGGAAACCGGTCTGATCAGGCATGCCATCGGGATCACGGAAAAGGCATTTCGCAGGGTTCTGAAGTTTGTACGGCCAGGAGTTAAGGAATATGAAGCGGAGGCAGAGATCATTCATGAGTTTATCCGCAGCGGATGCAGCGGTCATGCATTTCCGCCCATCATCGCTTCGGGAGCTTCCGCCTGCGTGCTGCACTATGAGGAGAACCACGGTTCATGCGGGGAGGGTGAGTTGCTGCTGATGGACTTCGGAGCCGAATATGCGCATTACTGCAGCGACATGACGCGCACCATCCCGGTCGGCGGCCGTTTCACCACAAGGCAGAGAGAAGTATATGAAGCGGTGCTCAGGGTAATGAAACAAGCCGTCAGACTGTTTGTCCCCGGTAACACCATCGACCGCCTTCACCGTGAAGTATGCGGGATCATGGAACAGGAACTGCTGGGCCTCGGCCTGCTCAATGCAGCAGAAATCAGGCAGCAGGATCCTGAAAAACCATGCTACCTGAAGTATTTTCCCCATGGGACAACCCATTTTCTCGGGCTGGATGTGCATGATGTGGGAACCAAACAGCAGGCATTCGAAGCAGGAATGATCCTGACCTGTGAACCAGGCATTTACATCAGGGAGGAGGGAATAGGGATCCGGCTGGAAAACGATATACTGATTACTGAAGCGGGTCCGGTAGATCTGATGGAAGGCATTCCGCTCGAACCTGAAGACATTGAATCACTCATGAATAAATAACACCTTATGGTAACAGGCAGAAGAAAGCCCATGCTTCATTACACCGATGAAGGCAGCGGCCATGCACTGGTATTGCTTCATGGTTTCACCGAGCATTCGGGGATCTGGGACGAATATACCAGAAAACTCAGGGCGATATTCCGTGTTATCCGTATTGATCTGCCCGGGCACGGGTTGAGCCCATCCATGGGCCTTATTTACACCATGGAGATGATGGCTGATGAAGTCAGGGCGGTCCTTTCCGGCCTCAGGATCAGGAAATGTGTCATGATAGGGCATTCCATGGGCGGGTATGTCACCCTGAGCTTCGCAGCCAGGTATCCTGCCATGTTAAGGGGTTTCGGCCTGTTCCACAGCCAGGCTGAGGCTGATTCGGAGGAGGCAAGGGAGGGACGGGACAAGACCATCGGCATTATCCGGGCAAATCATTCCAACTGGCTGAACCAGTTCATTCCCGATCTTTTCGCCCCCCACAACAGGGAAAGGTACAAGTCTCAGATAGCGGCCCTACAGTCGGCTGCCGGAGCCATCAGGCCTTCCTGCCTGATCGCCTGTCTGGAAGGGATGAAGCGAAGGGCCTCCCGGCTTGAGGTACTCAGCGGGGCAAGGGTACCGGTGATGTTTATTGCAGGAAAGCTGGACGAACGCATCCCGGCCGGGAAAGTCATGGCACAGGCCTCCCTGGTGCAGCATGCCGAATTGCTCTTACTCAGCAACGTAGCCCACATGGGCTATCTGGAGGCTTCTGAAAGCTGTTATCTGTTTGTCAAAAATTTCGTAACGAACTGCTATCTGTTGTCTTCAGCCAGCCATTCAGCGTAAGAAGTGGCTGTTTCACGAAGCCTGGCTGAAACAAGGCGGACACCGGCCGGTAAACTGCTTATTATTCTCGCGGTAAAGTCGATCAGCAGGTTTTCGCTTGTAGGCTGGTACGGAAGCCATATCACCCGGCTGAAGGCATCCGCGGCAGTGGTGGGAATGCTGTCGCGGGCGGCTGCATGCAATACCAGGGCATGGTCGAACTGATCGATGATCTGATCCTTCACGATCTTTTTCAGGTCGCTGAAATCCATCACCATTCCGAGTTTTGGATCATGCTGATCCACTGATGGTTTCCCGGCAATGGTGATCCTTAATACATAAGAATGTCCGTGGATAAAACGGCAGGGTCCGTCGTGCCCCGACAGGGCGTGTGCCATTTCAAAGCCGAATTCCTTGGTAATCCGCACCGTATTCATGACGATCAGGCTCTTTCGAGTTCCACGGTGAAATGCCTCATAATGGGAGCCTCCCTCACAATCCGGAATCCTTTGCTGATCTGCTCCCTTCTTTCAAACACATTGGCCAGCGCGATGGCAGTATATTCCATATGATTGTTCGTATATACCCTTCTCGGGATGGCAAGCCTGAGAAATTCCAGCGCAGGGTAACGGTTCTGCCGGGTAACGGGATCGCGGTCGGCCAGCAACGTACCAATTTCCACACCCCTGACGCCGCCTTCAATGTATAACTCCACGGCAAGCGTCTGGGCTACATATTCTTCCCTGGGAACGTGCGGCAGGAAATGTCTGGCATCCACAAAAATGGCATGCCCGCCGAAAGGTTCCTGGCACTGAATTCCAAAATGTTTCAAACGCTCACCCAGGTATGCGACCTGACGGATGCGGGTATCCAGGTAATCATATTCAGTTCCTTCATACAAGCCCTGGGCAAGCGCGTTCATATCTCTTCCCGACATGCCTCCGTAAGTGATATACCCTTCAAACATGATGTTGAAGACGCTGGCATGCCGGAAAAGTTCATGACTCCTCATGGCGATGAATCCGCCCATGTTCACGATGGCGTCCTTCTTGCTCGACATGGTCATGGCATCCGCGTATGAGAACATTTCCCTGACAATCTGCCTGATTGGTCTGTCTGCATATCCGTCTTCCCTTTCCCTGATGAAATATGCATTTTCAGCAAAACGCGCGGCATCGAAAATGAGCGGGATACCGTACTTATCCGCAATGCTTTTCACTTCCCGGATGTTTTGCATGGACACGGGTTGTCCGCCTGAAGTATTGCAGGTAAGGGTGATGATGATAAAAGGGATCCTCTCGACAGGATTCAGTCTGAGGAAATCTTCCAGCTTTCCGGGATCAATATTCCCTTTGAAAGGATGGTAGCGCGCGGGCTCCAGGGCTTCGTCAATGGTACAGTCGACAGCCATGGCTTTTCTGAATTCGATATGACCTTTGGTGGTATCGAAATGCGCATTGCCCGGGATCATGTCGCCTTCCTTGATGAGCACCGAGAAAAGCACATTCTCGGCTGCCCTTCCCTGGTGGGTAGGGAGGAAATAGTCAAAT
This sequence comes from Bacteroidota bacterium, assembly GCA_022709385.1. Classification (GTDB taxonomy): domain Bacteria; phylum Bacteroidota; class Bacteroidia; order Bacteroidales; family CAIXZF01; genus JAKLIX01. The sequence continues at coordinate 19,199 of JAKLIX010000001.1, forward strand.
CCCAGTATCTCTGAAATGGCCTGTTTCATTTTAAAGTAAGATGCGGCCCCGGCATAACTTTCATCCCCCATCATGAGGGCAGACCACTGCCGGTCGCTCATGGCTCCGGTGCCCGAATCGGTCAGAAGGTCAACAAACACTTTGTCGCTGCTCAGGTTAAACAGATTGTAAGAAGCTTCCTTCATCCAAAGCTCCCTTTCCTCCCTGCTGCTCCTTCCCAGCGGTTCCACCATTTTTATTTTATATGACTCAGCGAATGGTAATTTCATACTCTAGCTCAGGTTGATTAAATAATAATGAGAAAAATCAGAAAGGTACAAACAGGATTAAAAACGGTCCCTTTCTTTGATGTTCAGGAATACGTACCGGGGTGCCGGATAACAAGCTGCACCATCTTTCATGCTTGCCAGTTTCTGCAAATGTAAAAAAAGAATGATGATTTTCATACATTTACACTCAAATTTTGCATCCTATGCGTTTTTTGGGTTTATTATTTCTGCTATTGTCTGTTTTTCAGTCGTTTGCGTCATTCGATGATTGGTTTTTAAATAAGACGCTCCGGATTGATTTCATCCATGCGGGAGATGCAGGCAGTGAGTATTTCTTTCTCGATGAACTGATACAGGAACCGACCTGGGACAGGAAAAAGGAAAGGCTGATCAATCCGTTTGATTACGGGAATTACCGGATGATGGCATTCGACTCTGCGAGCGGGGAACTGATCTACCAGACTTCCTGGTCATCCTTGTTTTACGAATGGCAGACTACCGAAGAGGCAGCCGGCATTTACCGTTCATTTAACGAGACGGTCCTGATGCCCTTTCCACAGACTACCGTAAGGGTGCTTTTTTCTTCACGCAACCGGATGAACAAATGGGAAGATAAATGGGGAATCTTCATCAATCCCGCTGATATCATGATCTCCAAAGAAAATTCCTTTCAATGCAAGACCCGCCGGCTTGCCTATCATGGGGATCCGTCATACAAACTGGATGTGGTGATTATTGCCGAAGGCTATACGGCCGGTCAAATGCGTCATTTCAGGAGGGATGCGAAGCGATTCATGGGTTACATCCTGGGTTGTGAGCCGTTTTCACAGTACCGTGAAAGCATCAATTTCTGGATAGTGGAGGCCCACAGCAAGGAAAGCGGAACCGATATTCCCGGTCAGAATATCTGGCGGCAGACAGCGGTGAACAGCCACTTCTACACTTTTTTATCGGAGCGTTATCTTACTTCATACGACCACAAGACCATCAGGCACCTGGCATCCAATGCCCCCTACGATCAGATCCTGATCCTGGTGAACAGCAAAAAATACGGCGGCAGCGGCTTTTATAACTTCTATTCGATGTGCAGCGCCCACGACCCGCTGTCCAATTTCGTAGCAGTACATGAGTTCGGCCATGCCCTGGCCGGCCTAGGCGATGAATACTATTCTTCCGAAACCGCTTTCAACAACTTCTACTCCCTGGATGTGGAGCCATGGGAACCAAACCTGACCACGCTGAAAGCATTTCATAAAAAATGGAAAGACCTGGTGAAACCGGGTGTACCCATCCCGACTCCCAACGACGGCAATTATGAGAATGAAACCGGCGCTTTTGAAGGCGGCGGCTATGTGGCCAGGGGTATTTACAGACCAGCCGTCGACTGTTCCATGAAATCAACGCGCTATAATGCTTTCTGCCCGGTCTGCAAACGGGCGATCTCTGCCATGATAGAATATTATACCCGCTGATCCGGTTCCTCCAGACCTGAAAACTTCATTCAAACCAGTCCAGCGGAGGTTTAACATTATAAAGGTCTTTTTCACCGTTTTTAAGCAGAAATTTCTAATTTTGCAACGCTTTCGACTGTTTACAACTATTCATCACATGCATATATTTAATAATTTTCATCTATGCCAATTACAAGATTAAACCAGATGTTTGAGGCCCTGAAAGCCAAACCCAGGAAGAGACTCATCGCAGCTTATGCCAATGATTCGCATACCATTGAAGCCGTTTATGAGGCTGTAAAGCACGGTCTGATAGACGGGACGCTGGTGGGAGATACCGACACCATCCACAAAGTTTGCGGGGAGCATTCCATTGATGTGAATTTATTCAGGATCGTACATGAACCCCAGGAGGTGAAAGCCACGCAGCTTGCCGTAGCCCTGATCAACCAGGGGGAAGGTGAGATCCTGATGAAAGGGCTGGTAAGCACCGACCGTTATATGAGAGCCATACTCGACAAGGAAAAGGGACTGATGGATCCGGGCGCCATCCTGACCCATGTAACCGTGATCGAAAATCCTGCTTACCCCAAACTGATCGTCTGCGGGGATGTGGCCATTATTCCGGCACCCGACCTGAAGCAAAAGATCGCATTGTGCAATTTCTTGATACAGACTGCCCATGCCCTCGGTATTGAGCAGCCCAAAGTTGCGGTGATCGCGGCCACCGAACAGATGCTTGCCGGAATGCCCGCCTGCGTGGATGCAGCCATTCTCGCCAAGATGAACGACAGGGGCCAGATCAAGGGAGGGCTGGTAGATGGTCCGCTTGCAGTGGATGTGGCTGTGGACAGGGAATCAGTGGAAATCAAGAAACTGGTGAGTCCCGTGGCCGGAGATGCCGACTGTCTGCTTTTCCCGAACATTGAAGCAGGTAATGTATTCTACAAGACCTCCACCAAACTTGCCAATTCCGAGCTTGGTGCCCTTGTTTTCGGTGCAAGGGTCCCTGCCGTGCTGTCTTCACGCGGCGATTCCATGCTGACAAAATTGTATTCCATTGCGCTTGCTGCCCTGGTAAGCAAATAAACATCTTACACCGTCCATCATGAAAGGCGTAAGGATACTGGCCATCAACCCGGGTTCCACATCTACCAAGGTCGCTGTCTATAAGGACTATGACCCGGTATTTGTGAAGACCATCCGTCATCAGCCGAAAGACCTGGAAGGCTTTCAGCGGATCACCGACCAGTTCTCCTTCCGGAAAGACATCATCCTCAGGGAACTGGAAGAAGCAGCGATCGATCTGAAAAAGATCAGGGTCGTCATGGGCAGGGGCGGATTGCTGCGTCCGATAGAATCAGGCGTTTACGAGGTGAATGAAAAGATGAAGAACGATTTGATGAACAGCCCGCTCGGAGAGCATGCCAGCAACCTGGGCGGACTGATCGCCGATGACCTCGCAAAGTCACTTCCCGATGCCCGGGCTTATATCACCGATCCCATCGTGGTGGATGAACTGCACGACCTGGCCAGGGTCAGCGGACATCCTGTCTTTCAAAGGATTTCTATCTTCCACGCCCTCAATCAGAAAGCGGTTGCCCGGAATTATGCCGGCACGCTCAAACAGAAATATGAAGACCTCAACCTGATCGTGGTTCACCTGGGAGGAGGCATCACCATTGGCGCTCACCGGAAAGGGCGGGTGATCGATGTAAACCAGGGACTCGACGGGGAAGGTCCCCTGACTCCGGAACGCTCCGGCACCCTTCCCACCGGCGATCTTGTAAAGCTTTGCTATTCAGGACAGTATACCCTTCCGGAAGTAAAAAAAATGGTGAAGGGTGAAGGAGGCATGCTGGCTCATCTGGGTACCAACGACTGTGTGGAAGTGGAAAAAAGAATGATGGCCGGAGATGAAAAAGCCCGTTTGATCTTTGAAGCCATGGCTTACCAGGTAGCCAAGTGGATCGGATCCATGGCCACGGTCTTGAAGGGTGAAGTGCAGGCGATCCTGATCACGGGCGGTATTGCCCATTCCAGAGTGTTTACCGGCCTGATCACCGAAAGGGTGCAATGGATCGCTCCGGTACAGGTCTATCCGGGAGAGGATGAAATGTGGGCGCTGGCGATGAGCGGATTAAGAATACTGACCGGGGAAACCATTCCCAAAAACTACTGAGCATGTTTTCTTCTTACCGGATGGGGGCAATCACGCTGCCCAACAGGATTGTCATGGCGCCCCTGACCCGCAGAAGGGCAGGAGCCGGTTTTACGGCTACTCCCATGATGGCTGCCCATTACGCACTCCGGGCCAGTGCCGGCCTGATCATTGCCGAAGCCACCATGGTGCACAGAACATCGCTGGGTTACCCCGATTCACCCGGAATCTGGAATGAGGAGCAGATACAGGCCTGGAAGCTTGTTACCGATGCCGTTCACCGGGAAAACGGGCGGATTTTTCTCCAGATATGGCATGTGGGACGATACTCCCATCCGCTGATGCAGGAAAACGGAGCCCTTCCCGTTTCAGCTTCTGCGGTAGCCATAGAAGGCGTGATCAATACTCCTTCGGGTTACAAAACGCATGTAATCCCCAGGGCGCTGGAAACAGCCGAAATCCCGGAAGTGGTTGCCTGGTACGCAAGCGCTGCCGCCAATGCCATTCAGGCCGGCTTCGACGGGGTCGAACTGCACGGCGCCAACAGTTACCTGATCCACCAGTTTCTGGAAGACGGCGTAAACAGGAGAACAGATACATACGGAGGCAGTATCGGAAACCGCTCCCGTTTCCTGTTCGAGGTGGTGGAAGCCGTTGCCGCAGAGGCAGGAGCCTCCAGGACCGCCCTCAGGCTCAGCCCGAGTTACATCAAGAACAACATGTCCGACAGTGATCCGGTGAAACTGTATTCCTATGTAATCGACAGGCTGAATGATTACAAGCTTGCTTACCTGCACCTCACAGAGCCTGTCCTGCCCGTAGACCACCTGCCGCAATACCTGAAAAAAGTGGCACCGTATTACCGGAAAATATACAAAGGTACACTGATGAGTTGTGGCGGGTACACTTACGACACTGCCAGACAGACCCTGGAAGAAGGCATTGCCGACCTGATAGCCTTCGGAACCCTGTACATCGCCAATCCCGACCTGGTGGAACGTTTCCGCAGGGGAGCCCCCCTGAACACAGCCGACAAGGACACTTTCTATACCGGTGGTGAAAAGGGCTATATGGATTACCCCCTGTTGAATCAGCCGGTTTAAGCACGCTTTCACAAGGCTTAACTGACTTACAGGCAGTTATCTGCTCGAAAAAGCAAGCGCAAGCAGACTCACACGCACGTCTCCGGATTTTTCCAAAGCATGTACGCAGGCTTCGGCCGTGGCACCGGTAGTCACTACATCATCCACCAGCAAGAGGTGTTTCCCCCTGAAGCTTTCCACATCTTTCACATCAAAGAGGTTGTTCACATTTTCCCAGCGATTGTAGCGGGTTTTACGGGTTTGTGTTTCAGTGGCCCTGCACCTGTACAAGAGGTCGGGTACGGTCTCCCTTCCCATCGCCCTTCCCAGGCCACGGGCGATGGCTTCACTCTGGTTATAGCCGCGTTTTTTCAGCTTTGCCGGATGCAGGGGTACGGGTATAATCAGATCTATCCCGGCAAAGGCACCGGATTCGGCAATTTCCTTCCCGTACTTCTCCCCGAGGAATGCTCCCAGTTCCTCCTCACCCCTGTATTTCAGGTTATGGATCAGACGCTGCACCCTGTTGCCGCGCAGATAATAATAACAAGCTGCTGCCTCCTCGAGGCGGGCCCTTCCCCAGAAAACCCTGCTGACTGGATTTTCCGGATCACGATGAAAGTGGGTGCGGGGCAAGGCCAGCCAGCACAAATTGCAAACCATCACCTCATGCCTGTAAAGACTCCTTCCACAGGCCAGGCAAAGCTTCGGATAGACCAGTCCGGCCAAATCATTCAGATATTTCAACATCGTGCGCTTTTTATATATTTGTATGCATCCTGAGGGTCGAAATGGAAAAAAAAACGGAAGATTATTTATTGAATGTGGAAAATCTCCATGTGTCCTTTTTCACTAATCAAATGTGGATCAAGGCAGTGGACGGGATTTCTTTCTGTCTGAAAAGGGGGAAGGTAACAGGGGTAGTCGGAGAGTCCGGTTCGGGGAAATCGGTGACCGCCCTCACCCTGATGGGTTTGCTGCCTGAGTCCGGTGCAAGGACTGAAGCCGGCAGTATTCTGTTCAAACCCGGAGAAACAAATCTGGATATTCTGCATATGAAGCCGGAAGAAAAAAAGCATTACCGCGGCAGGCACATGTCCATGATTTTCCAGGAACCGATGACATCGCTGAATCCGGTGATGAGATGCGGCAAACAGGTGATGGAAGTGTTACAGCAGCACGAAGGGCTCAGTCCCAAGGCAGCAGCTGACAGGACGATCCGTCTTTTCGAAGAGGTCAGGCTGCCAAGGGTTCACGATATTTTCAAATCCTGGCCGCATCAGTTATCCGGAGGGCAGAAACAGCGGGTGATGATCGCCATGGCCATAGCCTGCCGGCCTGCCCTGCTGATCGCCGACGAGCCCACCACCGCCCTTGACGTGACGGTGCAGAAAGCAGTACTGGAGTTACTCAGAGAATTGCAACAGCAATATAATATGAGTGTGCTTTTCATCACCCATGACCTTGCCGTGGTCAGACATATTGCAGACGATATCCTTGTGATGTACCATGGAAAGATCGTGGAATCGGGCAGTTGCGACACCGTATTCAGGGAAGCTTCCCATCCATATACCAGGGGGCTGCTTGCCTGCAGGCCGGGAATGGGGATACGGCCCGGACGTTTGCCGGGTGTGGGAGATTTCACGGAGGGAACCGAAGCTTCTGCCCTTCCTCCTGAATCTGCAGAGGAGCGGCAGACACGGCTGGAGACCATATACCGGCAAGCTCCCCTGATGAAACTGGAAGACGTCAGTGTTTCATTTCCCCTGAAAAAAAACTGGCTGGGGCATACGCTTCAGACACTGCAGGCAGTGGACTCAGTCAGCATATCGGTATTTCCCGGGGAGACCCTCGGGCTGGTGGGTGAATCGGGATGCGGAAAGACCACCCTGGGAAGGGCCATGCTGGCATTGATCGCGCCGGGCGGAGGAAAAATCACGGCAGCCGGTCAGCAACTGGACAAGAGCGGGAAAAAACAACTGCGGTCTTTGAGGAAACAATTCCAGATCATCTTTCAGGACCCCTATTCATCGCTGAATCCCAGGATCAGCATCGGTGCATGCCTGACGGAGCCCCTGCTTGTTCACAAAGTGGTCAGGCATGCAAAGCAGGCCCGGGAAAGAGCCCATGAGCTGCTTGAAAAAGTCGGACTGACGCATGAGCACTATTACCGTTATCCCCATGAGTTTTCAGGGGGGCAGCGGCAGCGGATCTGCATCGCAAGGGCATTGTCGCTTCAACCCCGCTTCATCATCTGCGATGAATCCGTATCAGCCCTCGACATTTCGATCCAGGCACAAATCCTGAACCTTTTGAATGACCTGAAGGAAGCGTTCGGATTCACATATGTGTTCATTTCGCACGACCTGAGTGTGGTCAGGTATATGTCGGACAGGATCGTGGTGATGAAAGACGGCAGGATCGTGGAATCGGGTGATGCCGATCAGATCTGTGCAAATCCGGCTTCAGCCTACACCCGCAGCCTGGTGGAGGCCATTTTGTGAACGGGTCGTCAGAAAAAAAGGGGCGACCCTTTTCAGGACCGCCCCTGCTGCACTACCGGGCCATCAATCAGATGCTTTTTCTGGCCAGGTAAAAATCAACGAGTTCAATGCTCTTGTCGGCCATCCTGGCTTCCATCTCTTCGAGGGTCTTGGGCGGAGGTACGATCACCTTATCGCCGGGCTTCCAGTCGAGGGGCATGGCGACCTTAAACTTATCAGCCGTTTGTAAGGCTTTCAGGGCCCTGAGAATCTCATCCATATTCCTTCCCACATTCAGGGGATAATACATGATCAGCCTGATCTTTTTGGCCGGATCGATGAAAAAGACCGCCCTGACAGCAGCCGTTTCACTTTCATTGGGCTGCAACATGCCGTATGCCTTCGACACCTTCATGTCGAGGTCGGCAATGATGGGAAAATCAAAGTATACTCCGGTTTTTTCCTTCACGTTGCTGACCCATCCCAGGTGCGCGTGAATGCTGTCGATACTCAGCCCGATCAGTTCGGTGTTCAGCGCATCGAATTCCTTCCTGCGCACGGCAAAACCGCTCATCTCGGTCGTACAAACCGGGGTGAAATCGGCAGGGTGGCTGAATAAAACGATCCATTTGTCCTTTGCGAATTCAGAGAACTGAACCATTCCCTTGGTCGTCATTGCTTTAAAGTCAGGTGCCACATCACCGATGCGGGGCATGCTGATCATTGTTTCCTGTTCCATTGTAATTTTGTATTTAGGTGGTTAATAATTATTTACTGAGAAAAGCGGCATACATCCATACCAGTTTCTCCTGTTCCCTGATATAGTCGCTCATCAGGGCATTGGTCCCTTCGTCTCCGGCATCACCCGACAGCTCCAGCAGTTCACGCTGCCTGAGCAGCAGGATACGGAAACTCTCAAGCAGGTTTTCCACGGCCTTCCTTCCATCTGTGAGTCCGCTTACCTCTTTGATCTGCGAAACAGAAAGATAATCGGTAAAGGTATTGGCCGGCGTTTTTCCAAGGGTGAGAATACGTTCAGCGATGTCGTCAATTTTTACCACCAGATCATTGTAGAGTTCCTCAAACTTCAGATGCAGTTCGAAGAATTTCTCCCCTTTAATGTTCCAGTGGAACCCGCGGACATTGGTGTAAAACACCTGGTAGTTGGCCAGCAGTTCGTTCAGTCTGGCGGCGAGGGTCTCCGATTTTTTCTTATCGAGCCCGATAAGATTCATGTTTTTCATAACTCAAAATTTTTCAGATAAGACATGTATTTAATGCTGCAAAATTACATCCGGATTAATTATCTGTCAAACTGATATTTTTTATATTTGCATAGATAATGTCTATATCATGAATATTCAACAACTCGAGTACATCGTCGCGGTAGACAACCACCGTCATTTTGTCAATGCCGCAGAAGCCTGTCATGTAACCCAACCCACCCTGAGCATGATGATCCACAAGCTGGAGGATGAGCTTGAATGCAGGATTTTTGACAGGAGTGCCCAGCCGGTGGTGCCTACTGAGATTGGCCAGCGCTTGATTGCACAGGCCAGGCAGATATTGCTGGAAGTGGGAAAACTGAAAGATCTTGCACAGGAGGAAAGGGGCACTGTTAGCGGCTCCCTTACCCTGGGGATCATTCCCACCATTGCGCCTTACCTGCTTCCTTCGCTGATCCCGGACTTCATCAGACAGTATCCTCAGGTGCAGTTCCGGATCATGGAAATGATTACGGAGGAAGCCATAGAGGCGTTGATCAAGGCAAGGATCGACTGTGCCATCCTTGCTACACCGCTGCACAACACGCTGCTCAAGGAAAAGGTGCTGTATTATGAAAAGTTTTACGCATACGTATCTCCGGCTGAGACAGGTTACAAGCTTCCACAGATCATCCCGGCAAGGCTTGATCCCGACAGGATCTGGCTGCTGGAGGAGGGTCATTGTTTCCGTTCGCAGATTGTAAATTTCTGCGAGTTGACAAAGGACCGTTCCGCACAATTCACCTATGAGGCCGGGAGCATCGAAACACTGATCAGGCTGGTGGACCGGCACAGCGGTATGACCTTCATTCCGGAACTTTCGCTAATGACGCTGAGTGCGGCACAGAAAAAGAATGTGAAAAAGATACATGAACCTGTTCCGGTGCGGGAGATCAGCCTGGTGACCCGTTATGGTTTTGTCAAGCAGAAGCTGATCCGGGTTTTGGAAGAAAACTGCCTGAAAATCATTCCGCCGGCGATGGCCCGCCTGAATAAAAAGCAATATGCGGTAGAATTAATCTGATTCACAATACATTATTGCTGCTTTTCCGTTTTTCCCACAAGCGGGTCAAACCCGTAACCACGACAGTGATCACAACGAACCAGGGAAGGAAAGTCCAGGCCGGCTGACTTTTGTATACAAGTGTGGCCAGGTTGCCGATCAGCAGCCACTGAAAAACATACACTGAAGTCACATTCCTGCCAAGCCATCCCAGGTAAAGGTGCAATGGCCGGAGAAAGTTCAGCCGGTTCATTTTACTGATCAGCAGTGTATAGCAACAAAGAAACAGCAACGTCCATCCGAAGAACGGCAAGCCATGGTGGTAATATGAAGGCAGGTGATGGCTGATGCTGACTGCCCAGGGAAGGGTGATCAGGAGGGATAGGATCATCAGGAGCAGCAGGATGCTGAAGTATCTCCCGGAAGCCGCACCCAGGGAGTATTTTCTTTCAAGCATCCATGCCGCATAGCCTGTCAGGGGATAAGCCAGCCACGGAATGAGCGGAAAATAACTCCAGGGATAATTTCCTCCGAGATACGCTGCCAGGTACTGCAAAGGCCCGGAGGAATTGGCGAGCACCGGAAAGCGGTCGCCGAAAAAAGCGATGCCGGCTGCGAGCAGCAACCACAGCAACAGTCGATCCTTAAGCAGCGGTTTCAGTATTGCAATGAACAACAGGCTGAAACCGGCCAGAAAAAGGATGTCCACGCCGAACAGATACCTTAAGGGATCCAGCTGCAGCTCCCTGAAAAAATAACGAAACAATACATGCAGGTTCAGGCCCAGGTTCAGCAGCAGTCCCCACAGCAGCAGCTTCAGCCCCCTGAGGGCAAGGCCGGCAGCTTTCACGGCAGGTCTGGCAAGGAAGTATCCCATCACTGCCATAAAGACCGGGGCCGCCGGAGGGCCGCCGAGGAAAAGGCTGATCCTGCCCCAAAGGCTTTGATACACCGCTTCAGGCATAAAAAGCTCCATCAGGTGCACCTGTATCATCCACAAGACTGCCCATCCCTTCAACAGATCGGGTAAAATTTTTCTCATATTAAACCTTCGGCCTTAATTTTGCATCTAAAGTAATCATTCGTTCAAAACAAAAAACAATGGCAATATATATATATTTTTGAATTCCATTAAACAATATTCAGGTAACTACGTTAAATGTATAATAATAAACCAATATGAAGATCAAAAGCAACATTGCCATCAGCGATTCGGGCCTGCTTTTCAATCCCGGCAGCGGGGAGTCGTATTCGGTGAATCCGACCGGTGCCGAGATCATCCGGATGATCAGGGAAAACAAGACAGATCATGAGATTCGTGACTATTTTCTTGCACATTATCAGACAGACACCAGCACCTTTGAAAAGGACTTCCATGATTTCGTCCAATTGCTGAAGCAGCAGCTTATACTTGATCTCAGTGATGAAAGCACGACTTAACATTGCGGTCACGGGTCTGAACGCGATCGATTCACCCGGGCCGGGAGTTCCGGTTATTCGTTGCCTTCGTGAGGCAGCGTCTTTCGAATGCAGGATCACCGGTTTATCCTATGAAACGCTTGAACCGGGTATTTATATGCACGAGCTGGTTGACAAGACCTACCAGATACCTTATCCTTCAGCCGGGACGGAAGCCCTTTATGAGCGGCTTGCTTACATTCAATCCAGGGAACAGCTTGATTTGGTGATCCCGAATTTTGATGCGGAGCTGTTTTCTTTCATTCTCCTTGAGAAACGTTTGCTGGAGATGGGGATACACAGCTTTCTTCCGACGCGTGAGCAATTTGAAGCGCGGCATAAGTTCAACCTGGCAGACTTCGGGGAAACGCACGGTTTGCTTGTTCCTGAAAGCAAGACGCTCTTTCATGCGGGAGAACTGATTGAGGCAGAAGAGACCTTCGATTTTCCCTTCGTGGTGAAGGGGAAATTCTATGATGCGGGCATTGCGTACAACCGGGAGCAAGCCCTGACTTACTTTAACAAGATCAGCGGGAAGTGGGGTTTACCCATCATCATCCAGAAATATATCAAGGGAACGGAATTCAATGTGGCGGGCCTGGGTGACGGAAAAGGCAACAGGATAGCGGCCGTTCCCATGCGGAAACAATATATCACGGATAAAGGCAAGGCCTGGGGGGGGATCGTTGTGGAGGATGAGCGTCTGTTGGATCTGACCGACCGCTTCATCGGGGAAACGAAATGGCGGGGAGCCTTTGAACTGGAGCTGATGCAGGGTGAGGATCAGGAACTTTACATTATGGAGATCAATCCCCGTATTCCAGCCTGGATTTACCTGACGGCCGGGGTGGGGCAAAACATTCCGGAAGCACTGACCCGGCTTGCGATGGGGGAAAGCGTGAAACCTTTTCCGACTTATACGGGAGGCAAGATGTTTATCCGGTATTCCTGGGACATGATCGTGGATCATTCCGAGTTCCAGGAAATCTCGATCAGGGGTGAACTGTAAACGACATTAGCATCAATTATACACACATTTTCACATGAGTACATCAGATGGTATTGAAAAAAAGCGCTATGAGCGGCCGGTGATCAGGAAGCTGGAAGGAGGGGTTCCCGGGAAATTCGGGGCACGCGCAGCAATGACACCGCTTACCCACATCGACGGGCTAAGTGTAAGCGGACTTATCGAGCAATTTGGTTCGCCTCTTTTTGTCATATCAGAACGCAGTATACGGTCAACTTTCAGGAAAGCCCAGGCAGCATTCACCACGCGGTATCCGCGTGTTCAGTTCGCCTGGTCATATAAAACCAACTACCTGGATGCGGTCTGTAAGATTTACCACCAGGAAGGTTCCTGGGCTGAAGTGGTCAGCGGTTTTGAATATGAAAAGGCTTTGCGCAATGGTGTTCCCGGGAAAAAGATCATTTTCAACGGTCCGGACAAAACGATGGACGATCTGAGTCTGGCTATCCGGAATGACAGCCTCATCCACATTGATCATCTCGACGAGTTGTATATGCTGGGCGGGCTGGCCGAGAACCTTGGCATCAGGCCTAAAGTGGCCATCCGGGTGAATATGGACACGGGTGTTTACCCGATGTGGGACAGGTTCGGGTTCAATTACGAGAACGGGCAGGCCTGGGATGCGCTCAACAAGATCATGCGCAGCGGTAAGCTGGAACTGGTGGGTTTACACACCCACATCGGGACTTTCATGTTGTCACCTTCCGCCTATGCCATGGCTGCCTACAAACTGGCCGACCTGGCCATCGGGCTTCAGCAGCGGTATAACCATACTGTGAAATACATCGACATGGGCGGCGGTTTTGCCTCCAGGAACACCCTGAAAGGTTCCTATCTTCCGGGGCAGGATGTGAATCCCGGTTTCGATGATTTTGCGGAAGCCATCACCTCCACCTTGCTGAATGCCAGTTTTGTGAACAACGAACTTCCGCTGCTCATCCTGGAGACGGGCAGGGCTCTGGTGGATGAAGCCGGTTACCTGCTGGGAACGGTCATTGCCAACAAACGAACCTCACAGGGCAAAAGGACCACCATCATCGACATCGGGGTCAACCTGCTGTTCACCGCCTTCTGGTATGATCATAAGATCAGTCCGGCCCAGTCATTTACCGAGTACACGGAAGAAACAACCCTGTATGGTCCGCTCTGCATGAACATTGATGTGATCCGCGACAGTGCAAACCTGCCGCTGCTGAACAAAGGTGACCATCTGGTTATCCACCACACGGGAGCTTATAACCTCACACAGTGGATGCAGTTCATCACGCTGCGCCCCAAAGTTGTACTGATCGACCAGGAAGGGAAACCCCATGTGATCAGGGACAACGAGCATATGGAGACCCTCACCGGCCTGGAGCATACGCCAGCACACCTGACATCATTTGAGCTTTAAGCGGCATGCAATCGCTCCGGAACTTGTTCCCCCGCTTCGTCGACAGTACGCTGAACAGTTATTCCCTGGTCTTTTTCAGCAACAATAAGCTTTTTGCACTGATCCTGGTCATTGTCACCTTTTTCGACCTTGTGGCTGGTTTGAGCGGCCTGCTGGCTGTAATGGCGACCAACCTGGTGGCTTATCTGACAGGACTGAACACCAGGAATATCAGTGCGGGTAACTATGGGTTCAACAGCCTGCTCACCGGCCTGGGCCTGGGATTGTTTTACCAGCCGAACACCGAATTTTTTATCGTGCTGTTTTTCGCTTCACTCCTTACCCTGCTTGTTACCATTGCCCTGGAAGGCGTCATCGGGAAATACCATCTTCCGTACCTCAGTCTTCCCTTCCTGGCCGGTATCTGGATGGTACTGCTGTCGTCGCGGCAGTTCGAACACCTTTATCTTTCCGAAAGGGGCATTTTCAGCCTGAATGAAATGTACGCCCTGGGCGGAAGCAACATGGTTACTCTTTACGAATGGGTCAACAATATCGACCTGCATCCTTCCCTGGTGATCTACTTTCGTTCCCTTGGTGCGATCCTGTTCCAGTATCACCTGGTTCCCGGCCTGCTGATCGCCATCGGAATGCTGATCTATTCCAGGACGTCATTCTTATTGTCGCTGCTTGGTTTTTACGCTGCTTACGGATATTACGACCTGATAGGTGCGAATTTCAATGAACTCTCATACGGGTACATCGGGTTTAACTTCATCCTCACGGCCATTGCCATCGGGGGTTTCTTTCTGATCTCTTCATGGCATTCCCTGTTGTGGATCCCGCTGCTCACGCCCCTGATCTCGTTTATCATCACCAGTACGTCATCCGTCCTGGAAATATACCAGCTTTCCATTTTCAGCCTGCCTTTCAATATAATCGTGCTGTTGTTTCTGTACTTCCTGAAATACAGGGAACGATTCTTCAACAAGCCGCAGCTTGTCCTGCACCAATTATATTCACCGGAGAAGAACCTTTACACCCAGCGCAACAATAAAGACCGTTTTGCATACGACCATTATGTGCCCCTGAGTCTTCCATTTTTTGGTGAATGGGCAGTAAGCCAGGGTCACAGGGGGAAACACACGCACAAAGACCAATGGCAGCATGCCTGGGATTTCGAGATCAGGGATGAAAACAAATCCTATCACTCAGGCGACGGCAGCAGGAAAGAAGATTATTACTGTTTCGGGAAGCCTGTGGTGGCCGCTGCAGACGGCTGGATCACGGAAGCTACCGGCTATATCGACGATAATGAGGTGGGGGAGATGAATCTTGTCCAGAACTGGGGAAACACCGTCATTATCAGGCATGCCGAAAACCTGTACACCAAGATGTGCCACCTGAAGCAGGGCAGTGTCAAAGTGAATAAGGGAGATTATATCAGAAAGGGTGAACTGATCGGCGCATGCGGCAATTCAGGGCGGTCTCCCAGGCCCCACCTGCATTTCCAGGTACAGGCAACGCCTCATATCGGCTCTAAAACCCTCGATTATCCATTTTCCCATTATATAAGGCATCTATCAGGAACCAACCAGCTTGTTTCATGGAGCAGCCCTGCTGAGGATGAGATCATTTCCAACATTCAGGTGGATAAAACCCTTGAGAAGGCCTATCATTTCATACCCGGGCAACGTATCCGGTTTGAAGTGAACAATCCGCCTGCCATGGCGGGAAAAGCGTTTGAATGGGAAGTGATGACCGATCCTTACAACTACACCTATATTTATTGTGAGGCCAGCGGGAGCAGGGCATATTTCAGGAACCAGGGACCCATGCACTATTTCACCCATTTCGAAGGAAACAGGAAATCGTTGCTTTATGCTTTTTTCCTGGCTAATTATAAGATCATGAAGGGTTTTTACAAATCGATGGCGATCAGCGACCGCTTTCCGTCGGACCAGCTGGCATCCGGACCGCTACTCTGGCTTCAGGATTTTATCTCTCCCTTCTTTCTCTTCCTGAAATCGACCTATGAAATGGAATTCACCAAATCTGAAACAGATCTTGACGGCAGTACTTTGTTCCTGAACAGCGCTGTACGCCTGTCAGCCGGCAGCTACGTCATCCGTGAAATGCATTTCGGGATTGTGATTGCCGGCAACCGTTTTCAAGGGTTCAATATCAGGCAAAAGGACAAAAACATTGAAACCGGGGAAATCCAAACGAAAGAAATCAACGACTGATGAAGCTCCGGACTGATCATCGGAAATACCCTTTCCGGCAATGTTTCATTTTACGTTTGTGCATGATGCTGGCAGCCGTCCTGCTTGTAAGGGGCGGTGTCGCGGCTCAGCCCGGTTCAGCCCTCATTGAGGCCGATGTGGCCACCTACCGACAGTACATGACCGGGCAGTGGGATTCGCTGCTACTTACGGGAAACAAAGCACTGAAAGCCGGGATTGAATTCTATTACCTGCATTTAAGAATGGCCTATGCCTCTTACATCCTGGCCGATTACCGCACAGCTGCCTGGCATTACGGGAGGGCAGCACGTCTTCACCCACCCGACAGCATTACCAGAGAATACCTTTACTATTCCTGCCTGCTTGCCAACATGCTGCCCGAAAAACAAAAAGCTGCCGCCTCATTAAGCCCTTATGCCCGAAAAGTAAACAAGATCAGATCGCCCGATTACCTGTCACAGGCCACTTCCCAGGTCACATTCCTGTTATCGGAAAGTGAAGAAAAAGCCGGGAAAGTCAGCATCGCCGGAAAACCGGATATTTATGGTGAAGTAACAATATACGGCAACAGCCTGTATCTGCAGCAGGGATTCAGACATGAACCGGCTTCCCGGCTCTCGGTTTACCATCAGTATGGATTCCTGAGCCTTGAAATGGCCAAACGGATCCGGTATTTCCATATGCCTGACTCGGGTCATGCAGACACCACGGGACGATTCACCCTTAACCAGCACCAGTATTTTATTAATCCTGCGTTTTATGCCGGCAGGGGATGGACGCTGAGTCCCTCCTTTCACCTGATCGTGCTGGAGGGGAACAGCTTCACCTGGCATTATGCCTGGGACAGCATCCATTACTGGGCAAATCCCGGATGGGACACCATTCAGAGCATCCGTTACCTGTATTCCTATACTTTTCCACAACAATCACTCGCTCAAACGAACAAGGTTTTTGGTCTGGATATCTCCAAAAACCACAAAAAGTGGCAGTTCGGATTAAGCGGAACATACTCCGACCTTCTTTCGGAAAAGCAGTCGCAGTTAACAGGCCATGCGACATGGTTTCCTTCAGGCAATACCCGTACCTACCTGAATATCCGGGTGTCCCGGATTATCAGGGAGGTGGATCCAGGCAAAACGCTTGATTTTTCAGCGAGTGAATCCAGGTGGATCGCCGGCTGCTACGGGGGTAAACAGCTCAGCCGGAATACCTGGCTGGAAGCTCATTTTATCCTGGGCGATCAAAGCCTGTCGAATGAATATAACGGAGCCATTGTATACAACAGCCCGGAACCCACACGTTATAAAACCGGGCTCAGTACTTATACCATGCTTTCCGGGAAAATGCAATTATCTTTACACTACCGTTTCATTGCACGCAAGGGTACCTGCTGGTACTACTCCAATGAAGGCAGGATTAAAGATGCAAGCTATTATTATTCAACCCACAGTATTACAGGAGGTATTCAATGGAAAATTTAAAGAAAGGAATCAGCCACGCTGCCGTTTTAATGACAGTTACCCTGTTTTTAATTTCAGGTACACTCACGGCCCAGGATTACAAGCTGCTGCAACAGGCCTTTAAAGACAGTTACACTTATGAGAACAACGGAGAATACACCCGTGCGGCAGAGGTTATCAGAAAGCACTATGATGAATCTTCCTATGAGATCAATCTCAGGCTGGGCTGGGTATTGTACAAGGCCGGTCAGTTCACTGAGTCTTCCTCCTACTACCAGCGGGCCATCAACCTGAAGCCATATGCCATCGAAGCAAGGCTCGGGCTGACCTATCCCGCAACTTCGCTCGGTCAGAATGAACTGGTTAAAAATCAATATATTGAAATACTTAAAATTGCACCGGAATATACCCTGGTCAATTACAAACTCGGCCTGTTGTATTATCAGCGGGAAGATTACGCCAATGCACTGAAGTACTTTGAGAAAGTAGTCAATCTGTTTCCCTTTGACTACGATTCGGTACTGATGTTCGCCTGGACTCAGTTCAGGCTGGGGAAACTGCGTGAAGCCAAAGTACTCTTTAATAAGGTCTTGTTGATCAGTCCGAACGACAAATCTGCGCTGGAAGGCATCAGTCTGATCAAATAATTCTCAGGGTTTTTTGGAAACAGCACCGGCATACAGGCGTTGGCTTACGCGTGAGGTTAAGATCGGCAACCTGCTGATCGGGGGTCAGCAGCCTATCCGCATTCAATCCATGACGAATACGCCGACCATGGATACGAAGGCAAGCGTGAACCAGGCCGTACGACTTATTCACGCGGGCTGTGAATTTGTCCGTATTGCGGTACCGGGGATGCAGGAGGCAATAAACCTGAGTTCCATAAAAGAAGGGCTGGTCCACAGAGGTTATACTACTCCTTTGATCGCCGATGTTCATTTCAGCCCGGCCATTGCGGAGGAAGCGGCCCGCAGGGTTGAAAAAATCAGGATCAATCCGGGAAACTACTGTGAGGAAAGGCCAGGGCTTCACGCCGGATTCACTGACAAGACTTACGAAGAAGCCCGGGAACGGATACACGCAAGATTGCTTCCTTTGCTGGCGGTCTGCCGGCAATATGGTACGGCCATCCGGATCGGCATCAACCACGGCAGCCTGTCGGAACGTATCATGAATCGGTACGGTGACACCCCTCAGGGCATGGTGGAATCGGCCATGGAATACATCCGGATCATCGCCGGGGAAGGCTTTCATTCCCTGGTGATCTCGATGAAAGCAAGCAGCGTCAGGATCAGCACCCTTGCCACCCGGTCGCTGGTATTAAAAATGCAGGAAGAAGGCTTTAATTACCCCTTGCATCTGGGTATCACAGAAGCAGGGGATGAAGAAGACGGCAGGATTAAATCGGCCTGTGGCATCGGATCCCTGCTGGAAGAAGGTTTGGGAGACACTATCCGGGTATCGCTGACGGGTGAACCCGAAAGGGAGCTTCCCGTGGCCAGGATGATTGCCGCACCTTACAACCAAAGAAACGGACCTTACAGCAATGAATACAGCCTGCCATCATATATAGATCCGGGCGTTTACAGCAGAAGGTCCAGCCGCTGGACGGGCAGGATGGGATCAGGGCAGTCGCCCGCGGTAGTCACCACCTGCCTGGGTAAAGCCGGTTACCGGTGTTATTTCTTTCACCATACGGATTACAAACCTGACTACCTCTATGAACCTCCCGGCATCATGCGGTACGAACATCCCCCCGACACCCGGCTGGTAAGACACATCTACGATTACGATCTCAAGCACAAAGCCATTCACCCCCTTGTGGATGCCGTCTCCTTTACGAGCCTGGAATCTCTGGATTTACCCAATCCCTGGATTAACCTGGGCAGGACACAATGGCGGGAGGAAACAGCCAGGGTACTGGCCGGCAAAGCGGATACAGTCCTTGTGATCCACAAAATGCCAGATGATAATATTCACCAGATCAGGCAGTTCATTGGAATGCTACAGAAGCATGATTGCCGGCAGGCGCTGATCCTGCGCCTGTCTTACCCGGATTATGATATCGACCAGTTTCACATCCGTGCCGCCACGGAAGCCGCATTTCTGCTTAACGACGGTCTGCCGGACGCCCTCTGGCTTGAGTGGAAACCGGAAGCCAGTTGCAAACTGCCCACCATGGCAGCTTTTGACATCCTTCAGGCTACAGGAGACAGACTTAGCCGTACCGAATACATTGCCTGTCCTTCCTGCGGCCGGACACAATTCGACATTGAAAAGGTGCTGGCCACCATTAAAGAACGGACAGGGCATCTGAAAGGACTGAAGATCGCTGTGATGGGTTGTATCGTGAACGGTCCCGGCGAAATGGCCGACGCCCATTATGGTTATGTGGGCGCGGGAAAAGGAAAAGTGAACCTCTATAAGGGCAAAACACTGGAAAAGTCACGCATTGAAGCGCAGGAGGCGGTGGAAGAACTCATCAGCCTTATCAAAGCCAAAGGGGACTGGAAGGAAGCAGCAGGAGAAAGCGAAGAAGATTAAATCCGTCCTTATTGCACCAGCAGTTTCGCCTGACCGGTGAATCCGGCGCAAGTCAGGCTTATAAAATAACATCCCGGTTCAAGGGTGGATATATCCAGCCTGATCCTGTCTCCGGCAAGGTTTTCAAGCCTGCTTGTTTCCACCCCGTCGGTACGGTACACCCTCACCTCCGCCTGTTCCATCCATTGATGGGAATAAATGAAAACCTCTCCGGATGCCGGGTTGGGCTGGATTCTGAACTGCTTCCCTTCATGCCTGCCAGGCAGCCCTACTGTTGTTACTGCCACGCAGTTAGATGTATCGGAACAACCTTCATAAGTGACGATGACGGCATAGTTTCCGTTGGCAGTTGCCGTATAGGTCTGATTGACGGCTCCAAGGACAGGAGCGAAGGCATTGTCGCAGTCGACCCACTGGTACTGGGCATTGCTTTGCTGCGAGATCAGGGTTGTTCCCAGCAGGGAAACGGAAGTATTGACCGGGATCACATGCAGTGTAAGCTCCACCACAGAATCGCATCCGCCAGGCATCGGAAAGGTTTGAGTATACACACCGGACTGAGTAAGATTCTGCGAACCAAACACATACGTTTGACCGCTGCAAATGGTGTCTGCAATATAATGCACCGGAGTACTCACACCGTCCACGAAATTGGAAGTGGTGCCCGTAAGGGCAAAATTGTTCAGGATTCCGTTGAGGCTTCCTGTTGTCGGAAGCAGGTTTGTGATGCCGGTATTGTTCCCGTTTGCAACGCCCTGGTCGAACTTGTAATACAGCAACAATCCGGGTGAGGCCGGGTCGATGGCGCAATTATAGATTTCCCAGACTTCGTCCGGTGTCAGGGCAACATTCCACAGGCTGACCTCATCGATCTTTCCCTTATGATAAAAATGATATCCCTGAAAAATCATATCCCCGATGAAGAATGTTTGAGATGCACTGCTGATAGTGCCCGATGCCAGGACGTTTCCGACATCGATCCCGTTATGGTAAAGCCGCAGAAAATTCCCGTCATAGACCATGGCAAAATGGTGCCACTGATA
The DNA here is from genome assembly GCA_022709385.1 of Bacteroidota bacterium. Lineage (GTDB taxonomy): Bacteria > Bacteroidota > Bacteroidia > Bacteroidales > CAIXZF01 > JAKLIX01. Next base: position 40,063 of record JAKLIX010000001.1, read on the forward strand.
AAGCTGCAATCCGGACATCACCACGTCCGAGACCATACCGCCGCTTTCCCTGAACCTTGCCTCCACGATATGATTCCCGTGCCTGATAATGTAAAAATCGGCATCGGTATTGTTCCTGAATCCACAAAATCCGTCATAATCAGGAAAAACGATGGTATCATTGTCGGGGTATACCCACAGGGTCATTGAAATGGAAGTGGACCCGGCAATCAAGGCAGAAGCGGAAGGTACGCTGACATAGTCATTAACATTGTCGAAATCCAGGGCATTTTGCTGTGCAAATCCGGGTAAACAACCGCATAACACCAAACCGGTGCAGGTTAAACATGTGAATATTTTAATGAATGTTTTCATATTGATTGATATTACTATGAAGATTTAATCCTGGTTACGGCAGCTAAAGTACTATTAATTTGATTGATAGTCGGTCCGGCCTGTGATAATTTTTACTGCCTGCGGGACGATGTCGAACACAAAGGGCGAATGTCCGAGCGATTCGCCGTCGGCTTCGAGAGAAATCGCGGGTGATGCGGTGACAAGCACCTTTTTCCCTCTGAATGTCAGCACCTGCGGCAATTTTATAAAAGAGCCGTCGTAGAGTCTGGGTGTATGCCGGATGACGGCCAGGCGGCTTATTTTGCGGATGACGGTGATATCGAGCAGGCCATCATCGGGAACCGCATCGGGCAGTTGTTTCATACCGGCCCCGTTGTACATGCAGATACCAACATTCATGCTGAAAAGTTTGAATTCATGTTCCCGCTCATCGATCATTACCCTTGCGTTTGCATAGCGGTATTTAAAAAGGCTGGTAAGCAAGTTGTAAATATACAAGAAAGCACCTCCCTTTCCCTTGTCTTTCATATCATTGGTGCGTGAAGCGACCATGGCATCGTAGCCCATTCCCGCCATGTTGATCAGATACCTTGTCTGGTCGGTATCATGGTGGCGGTAATTCACCCTGGCCACGTCATGTATGAAGATGTGTCCACCGGCCACGATCCTGACGGCATCCGGATAGCTGAAGGGGATAGCGTGGGTTCTGCACCAGTCATTTCCGCTTCCCACGGGGATCATGGCCAGGGTGCAATCAGCCGTTGGTATGATGTCCTGCATCATGATGCCGTTGAGGACTTCATTGAGGGTACCGTCGCCTCCAACCACCAGGAATTTCCGGAATCCGGCTGTCAGGGCATCCCTGGTGAGGGTCACGGCATGCATCCTTTCGATGGTAAAACGATGTTGATACGCTATCTGGTGCTTCTTCAGAAGCGATTCAATCACGGGCCAGTCGCGCTGTGCCTTTTTCAGACCGGCGTTCGGATTAACGATACACATCCAGGGCAGGGTGTTCTCAGGGGATGGAATCATAAGCCTGAGGAAGGTGTTGATTTACGGTCTGCATGCTGTTCCAGTTTTTCCCTGACCAATTCCGGCAGGATGTCGTGCATACAATGGCAGAAGCCGGAATGTCTGCAATCGTTGCAATGTTTATCGGTAAAAAGGTATGAAGCCTGTTTGCCGAGGGGAGCCCAGCGTCCGGGGTGCATGGGTTTGATGGGGGGATAGATGCCGATGGCCACTTTTCCCATGGCGGCGGCCAGGTGGAGGGGACCGGTACTCGCGGCCACCAGTCCGTCGGCGAGGCCGATAAAACTGATCAGCTCGTCGAGCATGAAGCGGCCAGTCAGGTCATACACATGACGGAGCGAAAAGATCCCGCTGCTTCTGATTTCGAGGCCTTCCTCCCTGCTTCCGGTCACGAAAATCGTGAAGCGTTCGGGAGGCAGCATGGCCGCCAGTTCCATAAAGCGGTCCATGCCCCATTCCCTTGCACTGCCTTTTGAAAGGGGATGAAGGATCAGGTTGAAGCGATCCGGCAACAACAGGGACTTCATTCTGGGATCGGCTTCTCTGATCCTGCTGAGCCCGAAAAGCTCCGCAAATTCCTGAAGTTCCGGAAATTTCCGGATCCCAAGGACCTTAAGGAGTCGAAGGTTAAGCTGTGCTTCATGGAGGACAGACCTTCGCCTTGAAAGCCGGATCAGCCTGTTGCAGGTATAGTAATGCCAGAGGCGGCCGGTACTGCCTGCACGCAGGGGAATTCCCGTCTTCATGGCGGCCACGGCGATGTCTTTCCTCGGAAAAACATGCAGTATTGCGTCAGCCTGCCAGGCTTTCAGCCATTCGGTCTGATGCATGAGGCCGCGTTTTTCAACCTCATCCCAGTCGAGGAAATCATCCACATGTTCGCAGGCAGCGACCACGGCCCTGGTATATTTCTTCCCAAGAAAAAGAACGCGGCTTCCGGGAAGCTGCTGTTTGATCATCGCTGCCACCGGCAGGGTGAGGACCACATCACCGATGCTGTCGGTCCGGCTGATCAGGATGGTTTTTCCTTTCATGGTGCAATGTGCTTCGATTGTCAGTTATTCACAAAGAATGAGAACAAAAAATCCTGCTGTTTCAACAGTCTGTCTCAGGATTTCTGATTGATGATGCGCTTCAATTCCTCTTTAGACGGCAAATATAATTGATACTTACTGGCGAATATCTGCCGCTTGTTTTCAGGTAAAGTCATTTCAACCACAGCGTCCTTTTTATCCTTGCAAATGACAATGCCAATGGTTTCTTTTTCATCCTCCGTTTTTTCTTTACGGTCAAAGTAGTTGACATACATTTGCATCTGCCCGAGGTCCTGATGTTTCAACCGGCCGATTTTTAGGTCAATAAGTACGAAGCATTTTAACAAACGGTTATATAATACAAGGTCAATGAAGAAATGTTCTTCTTCGAAGGTGATACGAACCTGACGGCCCACAAACAGAAAACCCTTTCCCATCTCGAGCAGAAAATGTTCCAGTTTATCAATGATAGCTTTTTCCAGATCAGTTTCTGAATAGGCTGTATCATCCTTTAAGCCAAGAAACTCCAATACCAGTGGATCTTTGATGGCATCTACCGGTGAAGAAATCTGAAGCCCCTTCCTTGAAAGCTCCCTGACTTGCTCACTGTCGCGGCTCAATACCAAACTTTCATACAGCGAACTGTTATACTGCCGTTCCAGCTCCCTGAAAGACCAGTTATACTCATACTTGACAGGTTTGCGAATGCAAAGCTGTTTAGTAGGAGTAATGCCGTACACCCCTGGGTCGTAATTTTCTCGCAAACTCATTCCGTGTCGGTATATTTTGCCGGGATTCAATTTCGTAAAAATCTCTTTCTGCTTCATTATCAATCCTGCATAACAGCAGGTAATGCGACCAGGAAAGCATGAATAATCCGGTCAATTTTGCAGACAGTGTCTGCAAAATGTCGGTTTCGCCACTGCCTGGTGATTTTGCAGACAGTGTCTGCAAAATATCACAACTCAGTCGGGACTGATACGTGAGGTAGAACTTCTTCATATTGGCCAGGTTGCGAGCCGAAAAACCCCTGCCAAACTGTAAGGTAAGTTCTTTTGCAAGATAATGTAATGTTTCTTCCGAATAAGCAGCCCGTTTTTTACCCTGTTGCTCATCCTCTATGATATACCTTCCGATCAGAAAATAAGTGAGGCACATGGTATTATCAATTTGGCGACTCACAGCTTTCCGGGCATAGCCTATCAATTCCCTTATCTTGGAGAGCACTGCTTTTTCACCTGATGCTATTCGTTTAATTTTCATATATTTATAATTCCGATTTCAAAGATCAGATGCCTGTCCCGCTTTATGCGGGAGAATATCCATGCTAATGATCATTTTCGATTGATGTCTGTGAAACATGGATATTTCTTTTGTTCTGACATCCGCAGGGTCTTACTGCAGGTCTTACCTGGCTCTGCCATCCAGCAGATTCAGGAGTCTGCTTATACCGACACGGAATGGGTTGAGGAATAGTTTACGATCCAGTGGTGTTAGGTATTTTCCTTTAAAACAGTTTTCGTTTGAACCATTTCAGGAATGATATAAAGGATGGTTTTTCCTTTCATGGTGCAATTTTCTCAGTTTCCGGTATTTTAAAAAGGCTGCCCTGGCAGAGAGGCTGCAGACACTGAAGCCGGCTGTGCCGTCGAGAAAGCCAAGGCGGAAGAAATAATCCCTGATGAAGCGGGCCGGACCGCTGAACCAGATTTTCAGGAGCCCGGCTTTCCTTCCCTTTTCAAAGAACTGGCGTGCAACCAGTCCTGAATAGTGTTCCACCTGCCTGAGATGGTCTTCCCTGCTCAGGAAAGAGTAGTGCAGCAGGTCGCCCTGCAGGAAACCGCTTGCCGTGCCTTCATCGATGAGCAGGTTTTCGTGCACCAGTTCGAGATCCCAGCGTGCGGACCGGCGGTCGAAAAGGCGGATCTTGGTATCGGGATACCATCCGCAATGCCTGATCCAATGGCCGCAGTAGTTTGTCAGGCGGTTCATGGCATAGGCTCTGTATGCCGGATTTTCCTTTACCCTGGCGATGGATTCACCAAGTTTCAGAGACAAGGCTTCATCCGCATCGAGAGAAAGGATCCAGTCGTTGGAAGCCAGGGAGTTACCGTAATTCTTCTGGGCACCGTAACCAGGCCAGGGATGCCTGACAAAACGGGCTCCTTTTTCCGTACAGATTTCACCCGTTTTATCGGTTGAAAAGGAATCCACCACAATGATCTCATCTGCAACCTCTTTGACTGAATCCAGGCAGCGGACGATATTCTTTTCCTCGTTAAAGGTAATGATGACGACGCTAAGCTTGATCATGGCTTGAAGGAACAAAGGTATTGAAGTTTGGGATGCCGGAGGTATTTTCAGACCTCCTTCTTCCGCCACCTTCCTGTTTTGAGGTAAAGCGCAGAGAGTGTTCCAAGGAGCACAAAATACACGTATTCGCTCGACCAGACCACTTCGATGGGTTGCTGCCAGACCAGGGCCACCAGGTAAACATAAAGCAGGTAAATCGCAATCGTAAGGGTTTCGATCAGCAGGGCCATGTTGGTATTGGCGGTACCCGACACGGCGCTGAAGATGATCTGTACCACAGAGAAAAGCAGCAGTGCGCCCGAGATCACGTACAGCGAAGGGAGGGTGCTTGCGATCAGCTGCGGATCCGAAGTATACACGGACAGGATCAGTTCCGGAAAACAGATTGAAAAAAGCACTACGGCAAAGATGAGCGTAAAACTCATTCCGGCGATCCGTTTTATGACGGGTATTACCAGGTGTTTTTGTCCGGCGCCTATCGACCGGCTGACCAGGGTATTGGCGGCGGAACTGAATGCCCAGATGGGAAGCATGAGCACCATATAGGCCGACCTGATGATATTGGATACGGCAAGGGGATGTTCGCCCATTTTTTCGATGATCATAAAAAACATGAACCATCCGGCCAGGGAGACAAAATACTGCATCATGATAAAGACCGAGATTTCCAGGGTTTTCTGAAGCAGGGCCCACTGGGGTGCTTTGAATCTGAATATCTGATATTTGTGCAGGTTGGTAGGGGTGAGTGAGATCAGGACAAAGAAAACAAACGCAACGGTCTCGGATATCACCGAAGCGATGGCAGCACCGGCAATCCCCATGGCGGGAAAGATCCAGTGTCCGAAAATCAGCAGGTAATCGAACAGGATGTTGACAACAGCCATCAGGGCGGCAGTCCAGCTGAGGTATTTGGTTCTGGCGATCCCGGTGTAATAGGCTCTGAAGAGCACTGCCGGGAAGGCGAAAAAGATGCCCCATATCCTGTAGCGCAGGTAGTCCTGTGTCGCCTGATAGACCTGCGGACTCTGGATCATGACCCGGAGGGCAAGGGGAGCCAGCAGTTTGATGGTAAAAAACAACACCACTGCCAGGGCAAGGAGGAAGAGGAGGCTGTGGTCGAAGATGCGGCCTATTTCACGGTAGTTTCTTTCACCCAGCCGACGGGCAATCAGAATCTGGCCGCCGATGGCAAAGCCGAATCCCAGCATGAAAAGCACGATATAAAACAGTCCGGCTATGGCACTGGCCCCGAGTTCCACTTCTCCGACCCTGCCCAGGAATGCCGTGTCTGTCACGTTGATCAGATTCTGGGCGAGCAGCGTCAGGATGATCGGCCAGGCGATCTTCCAGATCGACCGGTATGAAGGCAAATCTTTCAAGCCTTTGGTTTACTTCAGGGTAAAGGAGTCCCAGTCAAGACCCACATTGAACGTTTCGCGGAAATTCCGCAGTTCGTCAAAGGAAATTCGCACTGTAGCAATATGTTCTTCATGCGCGGGGCATGTGGCGGCAAGCTGTCCTTTGAAATCCACCAGGCAGGTATCGCCTGCGTAGCTGATTCCGGTTCCGTCCATGCCAATCCTGTTCACTCCCGCCACAAACGACAGATTTTCCAAAGCCCTGGCCCGCAGCAGGTTGGTCCAGACCTCTCTCCTGGGTTCAGGCCAGTTGGCCAGGTAAATCATCAGGTCGTATTCATACATTCCGTCTTTGTATGTGTTTTTCGACCAGACGGGAAAGCGGAGGTCATAACAGATAAAGGGTCTTATTTTCCAGCCCTGATGGTGAATGATAACCTTCTTTTTACCGGGCTGGAAACGAAGGTGTTCGTTGCCCATGCGGAAAAGATGTCTTTTGTCATAGCTGTCGAAACTGCCGTCGGGTCTCATCCAGATCAGGCGGTTGTAATAATAACCACTTTCCTTGATGATCATGGATCCAGCGATGACACACTGGAGCTCGGCGGCTTTTCTGCTGAGCCAGCGCATGCTTTGGGAGCCGGGCGTTTCGGCGACCTGTTCGGGCCTGACCACAAAAGCCGTGTTAAACATCTCAGGCAACAGGATCACATCCTGTTTTCCGGCCAGCGGATCGAGGCAGGCATCGAAGCGCAGCAGGTTCTGGGTAATGTCTTCCCACACCAGGTCAACCTGGACGAGTGAAATGGTCAGATCTTGCATAATATGTTGGCTGCTTTTTCAAGCGTTTCATCGCGTTTGGCAAAACAGAAGCGCAACACCCCGTGATCATCTTTTTTATTATAGAAAACTGATACCGGGATAGAGGCGATTTTATGCTTCCGGGTCAGGAAAGTGGCATATTCGGTATCTTTCATATCCGTAATCTGCCGGTAGGACAGCAACTGAAAATAGGTACCGTGCGAAGGGATCACTTCGAAGCGCGATCCGGTAAGCAGGGAAGTGAAATAGTCGCGCTTCTGCTGATAAAAACTGCCAAGCGACTGCCATGAATCCTTTTCGCGGAGATAATCCGCGATGGCATACTGAACAGGGGTATTGCAGGTAAAGACAATGAACTGGTGGGTTTTCCTGAATTCCGCCATCAGGTTTTCCGGGGCCAGGACAAAGCCCAGTTTCCAGCCGGTGGCATGGAAAGTTTTTCCGAATGAACCGACCACGAAGGCACGCCTGGCGAGTTGCGGGTAACGGGCAACGCTTTCATGCTGCAGATGATCAAAAATCAGGTGTTCATACACTTCATCGCTCAGGATCAGGATATCGGTGTTTTCGGTCAGGTGAATAAGCTGTTGCATGTCCTCAGGCCCGAGGACAGCCCCGGTAGGGTTTTGCGGCGAATTGATGATGATCATGCGGGTTCTTGCCGTGATCATTTTCCTGACTTCAGCCCAGTCGATATGGTAGTCGGGCAGCTTCAGGCCTGCATACTTCACGATGCCGTTGTTGAGCTTCACAACGGGAGCGTAAGAATCATAGGCAGGTTCGAACAGGATCACTTCGTCATCATCCCTGATAAAGGCTTCAATCACTGAGGACAGGGCCTGGGTTCCCCCGGCGGTGATGTTGATTTGCTGTTCGGGATCATAGGCAGCCCCGTACAAAAGCCGGACCTTTTCCGAAATGGCTTTGCGCAGGGGGAGGATACCCTGCATGGGCGCATACTGGTTATATCCCTTGTTCATGTATTTGTTCACAAGGGAGATCAGCTTCGGTGCCACGCTGAAATCAGGAAAACCCTGGGAAAGGTTGATGGCTTTATGCTGTAATGCCAGTTTCGTCATAATGGCGAAAATGGAAGTGCCGGTATGCGGCAGTTTGCTTTGAATATTACCGGGAAAAAGCTCCATCAGCACATTGTCTTATAAATCAGGAAATGCAAAGGTATGCTTTTTCCGGCATGTATTTTTTTCAGCAAATCGTCGTATCATTGCAAAAAATTAAACCTTAACCTATGAAGAAGTTTACCTTTATTTTAATCATCAGCCTGATGAGCCTTGGGTTGAAAGCTCAGGTTCCCATACCGGTAGGGTCGGTTTGTCCTGACTTCACGGTAACCGATTATCACGGTGTTACCCATAACCTTCACGCTTACTGTGCCCAGGGTAAATATGTACTTATCGACTTTTTTGCATACTGGTGTGGTCCCTGCCAGGCTACCGCCCCGAAAATCGATGAGTTCTACCACAAATACGGTTGCAACCAGGGGAATGTGATCGTTCTCGGCAATGAAGGAGACGGGACCAATGCCCAGCTGTTCACCTTCATCTTTGGTGCGGGCGGTGACACGGCCGACACTTATCCGCAATGGAGCGGACTGGAAGGAGGCGGAGATGCCATCGACAACCTGTACAATCCGGCTGCATATCCGACAATCATTCTGGTGGGGCCTGATACCAGGATGATCAACAACGACATCTGGCCCATTGCTACCATCGCAGCCATTGAAGCAGCCTTCCCTCAAGGCGTGCTGACACCGATGAACTGTTACACCAGCGTGACAGAAATTGAATCGGCCACTTCAGGCCGCATCTGGCCCAATCCTGCCGAAGAAAATGTTTTCGTGGAAGTGGACCTGAAAAAAACTTCAGATGTGAATCTTCAGGTCTTCGACATGACAGGGCGCAAGGTGGCAGAGAGGACTTACACGCTGGATGCGGGAAGCCGTCAGATACAACTGAGCATCGCCCACCTGCAGCCAGGTTCCTACGTAATGAAAACCTTCGTGAACGGGGAACTGCTGACAAGCGGGAAACTACAGGTTCAATAAGCGGCAACCTTAAGCCGAAACCTGCGTACAAAGCAGTGTTTCTGCGGAACTTACGGGAACATTCACAGAGCACCCGCAGGTTTACCCGCAGGAACACTGCTTTTTTATGTATGATATCCTGATCCGTTCAAATCCGGAGCTTGCCGCACTTCTGAAGGAAACAGAAGAAGTCTGCAGTTATCTCTGGTATAAAGGATGGGCAGAACGCAATGCCGGTAATATATCCGTCAGGCTTGACACACTGAGGATACCTGAAAATGATCCGGCAATTCCCTGTTTCAGTCTTCCCGTTTCATTTCCATCCTTGGCCGGCCAGTGTTTTTTCATCACCGGAACGGGCAGAAGAATGCGGGACATCCAAAAAGGCATTCAGTCGAACACCCTGATCATCAGGATACACGAAAGCGGACAATCCTGGTGTGCCCTGTCCCATTCCGCAGGCTCGCTCGGTGCTCTCAGGCCGAGTTCCGAGTTGATTTCGCATTTAATGATCCACCGGCATCTGATAACCAATCGTTCAGGTCTGAAGGCGGTGGTGCATACACATCCCAACGCCATCATTGCCTTAAGCCATATGCCGTTGTTTCGTGATCCTGAGCTTTTCAGGCGTGTGATCTGGAGCATGCAACCTGAGGCCGTGGTTTTTCTTCCGGAAGGGGCCGGCCTGGTTCCTTATGAACAAACAGGAGGGGAAGCCCTTGGAGGAGCGACTCTGAAAGCCCTGGAATCGCACCGGGTGGTCGTCTGGGAAAAACACGGCTGCCTTGCTGTGGCAGAAGATCCGGGCGCTGCATTCGACCTGATAGATTTGGTGGACAAGTCGGCCGATATTTATCTCAGGTGCAGATCAGCGGGTATTGAACCAGCCGGATTAAGCGATCAACAAATGAAATCCCTCCGGGAAAGTTTCCATAAAAACACCTCCTTATGAAGACCAGCCTTTACGTTTTATGTGTCATCCTGTTGTGCGGACTGATCAGTCCGGCACAGGCCCAGCAAGCTGAAAGGACGCTGATTGCCGTTGACAAAGCCTTCGACCGCATGGCTCAGGACATTGGCATTAAACCTGCATTCATGCATTATGCCTGCGACAGCCTGATCAAGATGAACCACAAGGCAAAAACCATCACCGGAAAACCAGCCCTGGAAGCCTGGCTGAATACCCTGGACCCCCAGTTGCCCCTGCGTTGGAAACCTGTAAAAGCCGAGATCAGCAAATCAGGTGACCTGGGATATACCTATGGCTGGTGGAGACTTCCCTCATCAGACACTACCTATTATGGGAACTACGTAACAATCTGGAAGAAACTGGATGACGGACAATGGAAGTTTGTGCTGGATGCAGGAACTTCGACTCCTAAACCCGAGGGGATCATTTTCGAATAGAAAGCACAGCCTTTTAATAATCCTGAAAGCCCTCCTTATTGATAGAAAAGAAGGTTCCGTGCTCATCAATGGTCATTTGTAACAGATTCATACAGGTGAGATTCACAAGAACTTTCTCTGCAACAAAGGGTGGTATCCCGGCCATATGAGAAAATGCAGCACTGTTGATGGATGGATGCAGCTCGAGGTGCTGAACCAGCCATTCCTCCACATGACTGTAACGGACCAGCGTAGCGGCCGCCTGTTTTTGCCTTTCCCAGACCTTCAGTACGATCTTTTCCACCAGAATATTCTGATCCTTCACACGGATATAGGCTTTCCACCGCTCATCCTCTTCCAGACAGAAATAGGGTTTTCTGTTACCTTCAGGAATAATCACTTCCACCACCATTTTTTTCCCGCTCTGCCATTTTCTCACCTCAAACTGTAACCTTGGTTTGCAGAATTTTGTCACAGCAATCTTGAGCATATAAATCTCCTCATCCGACCTGACACCAGCAATTCCGCCACCATCCTTCACACCGATCAGCAACCTTCCTCCCGTGGCGTTGGCAAAGGCAACCATGCTGCGGGCTATCTTCCGTGAATCCGAGATCTCTACCTTAAAATCCAGTTGCTGGTGTTCTCCTTCGAGAATGAGACGATGAAGGTAGGGGTTCATGGGGTGAAGGTTGGAAGAGAATGCGAATTTATATCTTTGCAAACTCCGCCGGAACAAAATCCCCATGGAAACAGAAAAAAATGAGCAATCCTCCATCAGTAACACCATCCCATATCTTATTTCTTATGAAAAAGCTGCTATTGATTCTTGTCCCCGTCCTGTTCGGACTGTCATCCTGTAATGAGTTTAAGTCCATGGACCAGGGAAAACAAGCCCGTTTTATCGGGAAAGAAAGTATTGAAAAAGCAAGTGATTCGCTGATAAAGCTTTATGGCGAATCTGCCCGGTTCCGGATTGAAAAAGGCGTGAACCAGGTTGCGGCGTTCTGGGTGAAAGAAGACGGCAGTGAGGAAGTATTCAGGGACTTTTGCATTCAACATTTTACGGGTACGGAAGGGGCACAGGACACTTTATTCATGACCTTGTCGCGGAACTTTGAAATCCTTTGGGGACATGGCAACAAGGTAAGTCTCAGCCTGAAAGAACCCCTGCACCTTGATGGCCCGCCCATCCGGCCGGTGGATGAAATTTTCGGGGCATATTCTCCGACCGCCCACCTGCAGGATGATTTCTTCAAAAACAAGATTGCTTTCATGGTGTTGCTAAACTTTCCCTATTACAACCTGAAAGAGAAAAATGAACTTGGAAAGACCTGGTCGCGGAAAGAATGGGCTTACGCCAGGATGGGAGATCTGTACACCTCCCGTGAACCGGCCGGGCTGATTCAAAAAGCGGCCGAAGCTTATTCAAATTCCGACAACTACATCAGTGAGTACAACATTTACATGGGCAAGCTCACCGACAGCCGGGGCAGGACTTTTTTCCCGGAAGACATGAAGCTTATTTCACACTGGGGGCTTCGGGATGAGTTGAAATCGCAGTATGCCGATAAAGCACAGGGTTTGGAAAAACAACAGCTGATTTATCAGGTGATGAAGCGTATCATTGACCAGAGCATTCCACAGGCAGTGATCAACAACAATCAGGTACAATGGGATCCGGTGACCAACAGCGTGCTTCCTGCCGGAACAGAAAACACGGCAGAACCCGACACCCGCTACCAGCAGTTGTTGAACAATTTCAAGGCCCTGAAAGCACTGGATCAGTATAATCCTTATTACAAGACCTATATGCAGCGGGCCTTTGATGCCGGCATGGAGATTTCGATGGAGGAGGTTGAATCCCTCTTCACCGGGCTCTGTTCCTCTCCCCAGGTACAAGAGGTGGCATCGCTGATTGCTGCGCGTCTCGGAAGGCCGCTTCAGCCCTTCGACATCTGGTACAACGGATTTAAGGCCAAGGGCAGCATGAACGAAGAAGAACTGAATGTGATCACCAGGCAGCGCTATCCAAACGCCGCGGCACTGCAGGCAGACATGCCGCGTATGCTGGAAATGCTGGGATTCACAAAAGAAAAAACTGCCGAAATCTCCTCCCGCATCGTGGTGGATGCCGCCCGGGGCTCGGGTCATGCCTGGGGGGCTTCCATGAAGTCGGATGTGGCTCACCTGCGCACAAGAATCGCAAAGGACGGCATGAACTATAAAGGATACAACATCGCCGTCCATGAATTCGGGCATAATGTGGAACAGACCATTACCCTGCAGGATATGGACTATTATATGCTGAACGGAGTCCCCACCACTGCCTTCACCGAAGCTGTGGCATTCTTATTCCAGAAGCGAGACCTTGAACTGTTGGGCATGAAGGATGAGAATCCCCTGAAAGAACACCTGCTGGCCCTCGACAATTTCTGGGCAAGCTATGAGATCATGGGTGTTTCGCTGGTGGATATCCGTGTATGGAAGTGGTTGTATGCCAATCCGAATGCCACCAAATCGCAGCTGAAAGAAGCCGTAACCGCCGCTGCAAAAGAGGTCTGGAACCAGTATTACGCTCCGGTCTTCGGAAGCAGGGACGAGCCGATTCTGGCCATTTACTCCCACATGATCGACAATCCGCTTTACCTTCCTGCATATCCCGTCGGTCATCTGATCGATTTCCAGATCGAAGGGCAGGTAAAGGGCAAGGTGCTTGCCGACGAACTGATGCGCATGTACACCAAGGGAAGGCTTACACCTGAAGTATGGATGCAGCAGGCAGTCGGCCAGCCGCTGTCCATCCAGCCTTTGCTGAATGCCACTGCCGAAGCCCTCAAAGTGGTAAAGGCAAACTAAAGGCACGTTTTGCTCAGGTGGTCAGATTCATGACCACCTTTTCAATGATCCGGGGGTAGTGGCTGTATTCCAGCTCGTGTATGCGCGTGGCCAGGGTATCTGGAGTATCTGATTCATACACAGGACATTTTGCCTGAAAAATCACCTGTCCTTCATCGTAGGACTCATTCACGAAATGGATGCTGATCCCGCTCTCCTTTTCACCCGCCGCAATGACAGCTTCGTGCACATGCCAGCCATACATACCTTTTCCGCCATATTTGGGCAGCAGGGCAGGGTGAATGTTGAGGATACGGCCGGGATATTCACGGATCAGGGTGGCAGGCAATAAAAGCAGGAATCCGGCAAGGACGATGAAGTCGATTTGATGGGAACTTAAAACCCCCTGAATGTAGCGGCCCTCCCTGAATGCTTCGCCGGTAATCACGACAGCCGGAATTTTCATGCGTTCTGCTCTTTCAAGCACGAAAGCATCTCTTTTATTACTGATTATTAATGAAACACGGATGTCAGCATGGGCATGAAAATACTCAGCAATATGCTGGGCATTGGTACCCGAGCCTGAAGCGAAAACAGCTATTTTCATCATAGAAGAGAAGGTTTACCAATAACCGGGGAATCACAGACACAAAAGTAACAAAATCAGGCTCCGGGAGTATATTCTATTATTAATCACACATTTAATTACCGGCAAAAGACCGTATTTGACTTTTTTTTGCAAAATGTTAATAAATGTTATTTCTTTGCAGCCCAAAACCAAAAAACCTTAATAACATGTCAGACATTGCCGCAAGAGTCAAAGCTATCATAGTTGATAAGCTTGGTGTAGATGAAAATGAGGTAACCCCTGAGGCCAGTTTCACCAACGACCTGGGAGCCGATTCACTGGACACCGTAGAGCTGATCATGGAATTCGAGAAGGAATTCAACATTGCCATTCCCGATGACCAGGCAGAAAAGATCGGCACTGTAGGAGATGCCATTTCCTACATTGAAAACAATACAAAATAAGTAATCCGGCATTATTGATGCAGTTAAAGCGTGTTGTTGTAACAGGCATGGGGGCACTGACCCCCGTCGGAAACAATCTTTCTGAATTCTGGGAAAACCTGCTCAGGGGAGTTAGCGGGGCATCTCCGATCACCCGCTTCGATGCCACCAGGTATAAATCACAATTTGCCTGCGATGTGAAAAATTTCGACCCGCTTGCGTTTTTCGACCGCAAGGAGGCGCGCAAATATGATTTATACGCCATTTACGGGATGGTTGCTGCCGATGAGGCTGTCAGGCATTCCGGCCTCAACCTGGAACAGATCGATCTGGATATGGCAGGCGTGATCTGGGCATCGGGCATCGGGGGACTTTCAACCTTTCATGAAGAGGTTGCCGCTTATGTGAAAGGTGACGGAACACCTCGTTTCAGTCCCTTTTTCATTCCTAAAATGATTGCGGACATCACTGCCGGTCACATCTCCATCCGCTATGGTTTCCGGGGTCCCAATTTTGCCACGGTATCTGCCTGTGCCTCCTCGGCCAATGCACTGGCCGACGCTTTCAACTACATCCGCCTGGGTAAGGCCAGTGTTTTTATTGCCGGTGGTTCAGAGGCGGCCCTGACAGAGGCCGGGATCGGTGGCTTCAACGCCCTGCATGCCATCTCCACGCGGAATGATGACCCAGCCACCGGCTCAAGACCCTTCGATAAAGATCGCGATGGGTTTGTGCTTGGTGAAGGTGGAGGAGCCCTGATATTTGAAGAACTTGAACACGCCTTAGCCAGGGGAGCCACCATCTACGCCGAAGTGGCGGGCGGAGGTCTCTCAGCCGATGCCTACCACATGACGGCACCCCATCCCGACGGACTGGGCGCCATCAAATCGATGCGCGATGCCATCCTCGATGCCGGTCTGAAACCGGAAGATATCGACCACATCAATACCCACGGTACTTCCACACCCCTGGGTGATATCGCAGAGGCAAGGGCTATCGTCAACCTCTTCGGAGATCATGCTTACACCATCAGCATCAACTCCACCAAATCCATGACAGGTCACCTGCTGGGCGCTGCCGGAGCCGTTGAAGCAATTGCCACCGTACTCGCCATTCATCAAAGCATGGTGCCTCCCACCATCAACCATTTTACCGACGATCCCGAAATCGACAACCGTCTCGACTTTACCTTCCACCAACCAAAAGCAAGGCCTATCAAAGCCGCTATCAGCAATACCTTTGGTTTCGGGGGGCACAACGTCTCCATCCTTTTTAAGAAGTTTTCTGGTAAATAATTGAAATTAAGGTTATTACGGGCTAATCTCACGGAGGATCACCAGGAAAAAAACCTGGTAGATTCCATTCGTAATTTATTTGGTTTCACCCCCGACAATTTTCACCTCTACAAACTGGCTTTCAGACACCGCTCGGCAGCCATTGAAGTCAATCCCACCGTCAGGATCAGCAATGAAAGACTTGAATACCTCGGCGATGCCATTCTCAGCGCCGTGGTAGCCGACTATCTGTTTAAAAAATTTCCCCTGAAGGATGAAGGTTTTCTTACGGAAATGCGTTCGAAAATGGTCAGCCGGGCCTACCTGAACAAACTGGCCATCAGGCTGGGTCTCGACCAGTTCATTGAATCCACCCAGGATGGATTTTCGTACAACAAATCCATGATGGGTGACGCTTTTGAAGCCTTTATCGGGGCAGTATATCTTGACAAAGGCTATAATTTCTCACGTAAACTCCTTATTGACAGGATCATCGCCCATCATTACGACCTCGACGAAATTGAACATACGGAGACCAACTACAAAAGCAAACTCCTCGAATGGTCGCAAAAGGAAAAATGCAGCCTGGAATTTGCGCTGCTCAGCGAAAGCGGGTCCAGCCATAAAAAACAATATGTGATTGAAATCAGAATAGACGGAAATCCTGTGGCCCGGGGTACGGATTTCTCCATCAAGGGAGCAGAACAACTGGCAGCGGAAAAGGCCTTTGATCAGCTGCAGCTTGACCCAAAGGAATAAGCTCAGGGCGTCATCACGCAGCGAACCGAGTATCCGCCGGCCCGTGGATAATGATATCGCTGAATGTCGGCGTGACTGGTATTCAAAATCAGGTAAAGACCCTTATTCCCGGTATAGGTATTTGACATCCAGAAAAATGCATACAGGTTCCGGTTATTGTAAAAGCCGGAACTGCTCCGGTATCCGGCAGGCAGGGCAGTAAAACCACTCTCGTTGGTGCCGCCTGTATTGGGCGCATTCCAATGAACCAATCCGCTCTCTTTCAATTTACCTCCGGCCACACTGCCTGTCCATGAAAAGGAATTACAGTTGACCGATGCATCGAGAAAGGTGGTCAGGGTACACCAATCGTTGTTGTCGGGTATATGCCAGCCTTCAGGACAAATCCCACGGGCACCCGGTGTCGTTACATATTGCATCATTTCGTTCCATTGATAGAGCCCTCCGTACACATCACAATTGGCAGGATTGTCGTTGTAACAGTACTTTTCTATCAGGCCATTGTCGGTTTGCTCCGAAGTGCTGTCTATCATGACACCCACATTCAGGTTTTCCTTCATCCAGCATTGTGTTCCGATCTGAATGCATGGATATGTCTGTCCGCCGTATTCCAGAAAACCGGGACAGGAGGCCGGTACAAACGATCCGTCAGGATCACCATAGCATAATCCACGTACTGCCACTTCGACCGTGTCGCCCGGCACTGCAGTGATGACCGGCGACTCAAATAGCCAATCACCGGCAGGAAAAGTCCCGGTTTGTTCTGCAAAACGCTTCAGTATAAGAAGGGCATCGGTGGTATTGACATACTGACTTCCGTTTACATCGGCAGCCGCCAGGTTTAAACCCGACAAGGCCTGTACACCTGTAAAATACTGAAGCACCGATAAAGCATCGCCGGCATTAAACCCACCGGCAGGGGCTGCCGTATTCAGGTTCAGCGTGAACAAGCCACCTGCAGGGGCACAAAAAAGGAAATGACCTTCCTCATCAGTCTGCACAGATTCCACAAGCTGTCCGTCAGCATCCATCAGACTGACCGTCACCTGGCTTAAAGGAGTGCCCGCCTGATTGAAATAGATGACCTGACCTGTAATGTATGCACAGGCCGGATAAGGAAGAACCGCACTTAGCTGAACCGGTATTACAAACAGGAATACCATGCCCGTCAGCCACTTAAAGGCTGAAAATCTTGATTTATTCATTCTATTTACTAAGATTTATTTAATATATGTTTCAACTTTATATTCATCGCCTTAAAACTACAGATTTCTTTTTAATTGAATATTAAGAAGGCAGCTTACTGATTTTGTAATGTACCTTTGTGTACCGGAAGAACACAGGAATGCGGTGTGTGTTTCCAGCGTCATCGGTATAAAGAATCTTAGAGAAAATCAGGGCAAATGGTCAAAAAGCATTACCTCGATCCTCCCGATGAACCGGATTATAAGATCCTGGGGATTGCCACAGCCATGAAGGATTACAGGCTGGCCTATTACCTGAACCGTGAACTGTACCTGGACTTAAAGCGCTCCGAAGATCTTGAGGTATCGGAAGAGGAAGCGGGAAGCGGCCTGACATTTTCCTTTTTCAAGGACGACAAGGGACCTGACGAAATCAGCTATTACCTGCTGACCAACAGGAACAGGCAGGGCGTTTTATTGCCTGATCTCCGTGAATCTGATTTTTTTCTGCTGATCCGGGGATTGCTGCCAGGGAGTGCCATCACAAGGATACTGAAAACCATCAGGCAAATTCCCAATGTATTAACTGCCTATTCGGTACAGGCGAAGCGGAATAAGAAAGTGACGGCACTGTTCAGTGAAGTGGAACTGCATATCATGCAGATAAATCAGCAGTTCAGGCTCAGACGGTAATCAGGCCATCAGGGCAAGCAGGTGATCGTAATCCTCTTCTGTCAAGGCCAGGTGCCTTCCCGTGGCCTTCGTTCTGCTCATATGCTCCCTGATCTGGATGTGCTGCTGAGCCGTCAGACCGATCTGAGAGAGGCGTACGGGGCTACCCAGCATGCTGAAAAAGCTTTCAAGCTGACGGATAAAGCTGTCCGGATCGTCGGTGCCGAAAAGATTTTTACCCAGCAGGACAATGCGCTCGCGTTGTCTTTCTTTCATCACCTTCAACCAGGCCGGATAAGCAATGGACAAAGTTGCCCCATGTGGCACATCGAAAAGGACAGAAAGCAGGTGTCCGATGGCATGTACGCCCCAATCGCCGGAAAGCCGTCCGTAGTTTGTAATCCCATTTAATGCGAGTGTGGCCGCAAGCATGATTCGCGCCCTCAAATCCACATTTGCGGGATCGTTCATCAATGCCGGCCCGTACTCCATGGCTTCCCTGATGATGGCCCATACAATCCGGTCCGACAGGGATGCATCGCCCTTCCCGAAGTAGGACTCCATTGCGTGGGAAATCAGGTCAACGATACCATAAGCAGTATAATCCGGCGGAACGCTCAGGGTAAAGGAAGGATCGAGGAAAGCATGACGGGGGTACATCAAAGGACTGCCGAAACCCAGCTTGTTTTTCGACCGGTTATTCTGAATGACGGCGAATTGATTCATTTCAGATCCGGTGGCTGCAAGGGTCAGCACGGCAACGAGCGGTATGGCCCGCTGCGGTTTTGCGCGTCCGGTGAAGAAATCCCAGGCCGAATGAAAGACAGGAATGGTAACAGCGATGGCTTTACCCGTATCAATGACACTTCCGCCACCGACTGCCAGAATCACATCCACGCTTTTAACCCTTCCCAGCTCCGCTGCCGCATCCACATCCTCAAGCAAGGGATTGGGTCTGATGCCACTGTATTCATACACCTGGGCCTTTATTTTGGTCAGCTGGGCCATGACCTGCTGATAAACACCCGAGCTTTTTACAGATCCCATGCCGTAAACCAGCAATACCCTCTGGCCGTAACCCTGGACGGTATTTCCCAAATCCTGAATTACATCTTGCCCGAAATGAAGTGCCGTAGGATTGTATGCCGTAAAGTTTTCCATTGTCGCTTGTTTATGCATACGAAACTACAAAAAAAATCATTCTGTGAGTACAGCCAGACAAAGGTTTTACGGACACAAGCCCTGATCATCCCCTGATTTCAGGACTTTCAGTCATTATTCTCTTCGGAAATCACGCCGCTACCCAAACACAGCTTCATTGCGGGATCATAGATTACGGCAAACTGCCCGGGAGCCACCCCGTGAATCCCTTGTTCGCTTTCCAGGCGGAGTAGGCCATTCTCTTTATAAATCCTTCCGGATGAAAAGGATGGCGTATGCCGGATCTTGAATGTCAATGCTGTTTTCCCAATGAATTCCTCACCGAAAGGGTTTTCTGTAATAAATTGAAAATCTTTAATATAGATTGACTTCCTGTACACAGCAAGCGGATCATAACCATGTGACACATAGAGGGTGTTCTCAGGGATATTTTTTCTTACAACGATCCAGGGACCCTGGCTGAGCCCGAGTCCCTTGCGCTGACCGATGGTATGAAACCAGTATCCTCTGTGTTTTCCGAGGATACGACCTGTTTCATGTTCTACGATGGGTCCTTCCTTTTCACCCACGTACCTCCGGATAAACTCCGCATAATTGATTTTTCCCAGGAAACAGATTCCCTGGCTGTCGGGCCGGCCGGCACTGGGCAGGCGGGCATCGGCCGCCATCTGCCTGACTTCCCGCTTCAGATAAGCAGCCAGCGGGAAATGCAGCCTGGCAAGCTGTTCGCTGCTGATACCTGCCAGAAAATAGGTTTGGTCCTTGTGGTTGTCGCGGCAGGTCTTCAGGAACAATCCCGGGTCGTCCCTTTCCACATCTGCATAATGTCCGGTGGCAATACGGTCGAACTCATGCCCGTATTTATCGTTGAAACTGCCAAACTTGATCAGTTTGTTGCACATGACATCCGGATTGGGCGTCAGGCCTTTTCTGACTGATTGTATCGTGTAATCGATCACCCTTTCCCAGTATTCTTCCTGAAGCGAAATCACATCAAACGGACAGGCATATTTACGGGCAAGAAAGGCTACAATCTCAATGTCTTCTTCCGACGGACAATGGACGAAACCCGGTTCATCCTCCATCCCTATCTTAATATAGAAGATATGGGGAGTGATCCCGCTTTCCTTCAGCAGGTGAACGCTCACCGAACTGTCGACACCGCCGCTGACAAGAGCTGCCACTTTCATGCTACAAAGGTACGGATAATGAAGGAATGAAAACCGCGTTCAGGGCAGGATTCCGCCCGATGAACCGTCGGTTGCCACACAGATTGAATTACTTATCCGGTATGGCAGTGGTACCGGATTTCTTTTCTTTGACTTTCCTTCCTTTGGAAAAAGTAACAGAATAACGCAATTTGCCCTTCTCGTCAAAGTATTTCCATTCGCCATCCTTGGCTTTGTTTTTGTAAAAACCAATGGCTGAGGGCTTTCCGTTGGGATAGAAGCTTACCCATTTCCCTTCCGGATGACCGTTGAGCAGGGTTTGTTCCTGGATTTTCACTCCGTCGGTATCAAAAAAAGTCCAGAATCCTTCTTTTCTGTCTTGGCGGTACATTCCGCTTTCCTGCATCAGTCCGGTATTATACCATTCTGTCCACTGTCCGTCCCTCAACCCATCGCGGTAAAACCCGACAGCCTGCCTGTTGCCGTTCATATACCAGAAACTGTATCTGCCATGGCGGATATCCATCTGGTATTCATTGTCGTATTTCATTTTACCGTTGGAATACCATCCCTGCCAGCGTCCGTTCATTTTTCCCTGGCTGAAAGTACCCTGGTCCCTGATTTTCCCGTCTTCATACCAACTGGTCCACAATCCTTCCTCGCGGTCGTTCACAAAAGCGCCTTTTCTTTGCACCACACCGCTTTCATAATAACTGACCCATTCCCCATCCCGTTTGTCATCCAGATAGCTGCCTTCCCGCCATTTTTCGCCGCCGGGATAATAATACACCCAATGCCCTTCCCGCTTCCCATTCCTGAAGTTTCCGCTACTCCCCTTCACTCCATTCTCGTGGTAAAACACCCAGATACTGTCCTGCAGGTCATTGAGCAGTTTCCCCTCCATTTCTTTATGACCGTTTTTCCTGTACCACAAGGCCATTCCGTTCAGGCTTCCGTTTTGATGGAAGCCAGTGAATTCCGGACTTCCGTCTTCAAAAAAGCTCTTCACAGGCCCTTCTCTGACCCCTCCCTTCCAGGAGGTGGTTTCTTTCACCTTCCCGTTTTCCCACCATTCTGTCCAGATTCCCTCCCTGGCAGACTGCACGACCTGTCCTTCCCGCTCCTTATTCCCGTTATTGTACCAGGATATCTGAAGCCCGTTCTCCATGTTGATCTCGCTCCAGGGCTTTCCGTCTTCGAACCAGTATTTCCAGAGGCCGGTTTTCTTCCCTGCCCTGTATTCTCCCAGGGCATAGCGTTGCCCGTTGGAATGCCAGGATTCCCACCTGCCTTCCATGAGGCTGTCGCGCATCAGACCTTCTGATTTTTTCTGACCGTTCGGCCAGGTTTCGGTCGAAAGCTCCTGGCCGTCAATAAAATGGGTCAGGAACAGAAAAAAAAGTATCAGCAAAGCGGTACAACGTGTCATTTGCTTCTTTCAGTTGTAAAGATAACCAGATTTTCAAGGGAGTCGCGCATCTCACCGGAAGGAAAAGTGCCGAGTATTTCCAGTGCCTTGTCGCGGTATTCCGCCATTTTCAGCCTTGCATAATCAATCCCGCCGCTGTGATTTACCTTTTCGATGATCTCCCTGACTTTTTCCGGATCATTGTGGTGTCTTCTGACCAGATGGATCAGGTGTCTTTTCTCCTGCGCGTTCACATTCCTTAACAGGTAAATCAGCGGCAGTGTCAGTTTCTTTTCCTTGATGTCTATCCCCCGCGGCTTACCGATTGCATGCCCGTCGCCATAGTCGAATAAATCATCCCGGATCTGGAAAGCAATTCCCACGTTTTCACCGAAATCATGCATTTTCCTGACCACTTCCGCAGTGGCCTTCACTGATTCAGCTCCGACCGCCGTACAGGAAGCGATGAGCGAAGCCGTCTTTTTTCTGATAATATCGAAGTACACTTCCTCCTTGATATCCAGAAATCGCGATTTTTCTATCTGAAGAAGTTCCCCTTCGCTCATCTGGCGGGTGGCTTCAGAAACGATTTTAAGCAGGCTGAAGTCATCATGGTCGAGTGCGATCAACAATCCTTTCGATAAAAGATAATCCCCGATCAGAACCGATATCTTATTCTTCCAAAGCGCATTCAGTGAAAAGTACCCCCTCCTTTCGTTGCTGTCGTCCACCACGTCATCATGGATCAGGGTGGCAGTATGCAGCATCTCTATCATCATGGCACCCCGGTAAGTGGGGTCTTTGATCTCGCCGCAAATACCGGCAGAAAGAAACACAAACAAAGGTCTGATCTGCTTTCCTTTACGTTTAACCACAAATCGCATGATCAGGTCGAGCAGGGATACCTTGCTCTGCAATGCCTGCCTGAACCCCGATTCAAATGCAATGATGTGGTCTCTGACCGGAGCCTGGATACTTTCGAGGGAGTTGGCCATGCAGACTATTGTTTCAGCTTATCAACAATTTTCCTGTCATAGAGTTTGCCCACGGGATATATGTCCTTACGGTCATCCCACCAGGGAGAACGGGCGTAGAACCAGTTCAGTATATTTCTGGGACTTTTGGCGAAGCCGGCATCTGTTTCTTTCTTTTTCTGGAATTCGGCAAGCAAGGCCGGATCCCGGGCGGCCATTTCCCTGGCAAGCTTCTCCATCACATAGCTTTCGGCATATTCCTTCTGTTCAAAAACAGCATTGAAATAACCCCAATAAACCAGAGAGGAGGGAGAGCCGGGCTCCAGCAGTGCCGCTATGAGTCTGGCAGCACGCTGCCGTGTTTCAACCACCACCGTGCCGGCCGGATAGGTGCATTCTTCCGTCAATGTGTCACATTGAAAGGTAACAGTCATCCGGCCTTCAAAAGGTGTATTTCTGAATTGAACATCTTTGAACCTGCAGGTGGCCGACTTTATCCTGCTTTCCTGTCTGAGGGTGAATGTCCTGATGCCATGTTGCCTGAGGATACGGGTCGCCTCAGTCCATTCGGGCGGAATCAGGTAAGCTTCGGGCAAAATAACGCTTGATGCGGGTTTCAGCTTATTGAACAAAGGGATTTGCATCACTGCCGGCTGATCCGTATACCTGAACCAGTCTCCGCCGGAAAGTTCAGACTTTTCGACCGTATAGTCAAAGCCGAGGAAATCAATCATGGTGCTGTCGGTTTCCGACAGATCGTAACGAACAACAAATGATTTCCCGCTGAGATCAGCCATACAAATCTCATCTGCTTTTCTTACAAGATCAGTCAGTTTCCTGTAATCAGCGTTTACCAGTTCAATGCTGTGCTTCAACATTTCATAGGTAGCGCTGACCCTGGTTTTGTAGTCTTTCAGCATATGAGTCTCAATCAGCAGTCCGGGCCGGTTCTGCACCGCCAGATAACCTGTGGAGAACATGGCCGGGGAAGCCCAGGTCTGAAGTCCGCTGCGTGGATCATGCCAGTCGCGGAAGGCCACATAGGGTATCACCGGATAACCGGAAGCAAGCATCCTGCTTTCCAGGGCAGGCAGAAATTCACCGGATTGCCAGGAAGTAAGCCCCTGATCCATATTCCCCCCGGTTTCCATGCTGTAAGTCACCACATATTGATAATCTGCCCCGTTGGTAACATGACAATCGATAAAAAAATCGGGCAGCCACTCATTGAACAACTGCAACCAGAAACGGATTTCAGGGGATTCGGCTTTAACATAGTCTCGGTTGAGGTTCAGGTTCTGGGCATTGGTTCTCCAGCCCATTTCGGCCGGTCCGTTCTGATTGATGCGGTTAAAGGGGCCGAAACGTTCATGTCCGTCCACATTGAGTATCGGCAGGAATAAGATGGTAACATTATCCAGCAGGCTTTCCAGCTGCCTGGTGACAGCCATATCGCGGACAAGCATCAGGCCGGCGTCTTTGCCATCGGGTTCACCGGGGTGGATACAGGCCTGGATGAGCACCACCGCGTTCCGGCTTTGATGCACCGCGGCCGGGTCGAAGCGGCCTTGTTTATCGACGATCAGCAGCGGGATTTCCCTTCCCTGAGGGCTGGTACCGATGCTGGTATAATGTATCCATGATGAAGCCTGCGAAAGTTGTTTGCAATAGCGGATGGTTTTATCATGACGCGGCGTTTCCCTGAAACCTGATTTTTCGTAATGGGTTTCCAGCGCCGTGATCTGTGCTGGCAGCAGCAGGCGACAGCCTAACAACATCCATGAAAAGAATAAACTGCAAAGTGTTCTGGTTAGCATAACAATGGCAGGTACCTGGATTATTGCTGGTCTCCGAAACAGATATCCATATTTCTGGCCTTTCTGATCAGGGGATGATCTGTGGGAACGGTCTTCAGTTTTTCTCCGATTTCTTTCAGGGGAACACTGGTGATCGCATTTCCCTTTGTGGCAACCATCACGCCAAATTTTTCCTGGGCGATCATTTCAACGGCCGTAGCCCCATAACGGGTTGCCAGAATCCTGTCCATGGGAGAGGGGCTGCCACCCCGCTGGATATAGCCCAGGATGGTTTCCCGGGTTTCAAGCCCGGTTTTTTCTTTTATCACCTGCCCGATATACTGGGCAGCCGGTTGTTTTTCAGGCCTGCTGATGCCTTCGGCCACAACGACAATGGAATATGGTTTTTTCAGGCGGGCCCGGTTTTCAAGGTAATCGGCGATGATTGCCTCACTGTAGTCAATTTCCGGAAGCAGGATCAGATCGCCTCCTCCGGCAATGCCGCTGTAAAGCGCCAGCCAACCCGCATGATGTCCCATCACCTCGATCACCATGATACGTTTATGAGAGTTGGCCGTGCTGTGAAGCCGGTCGATGCTTTCTGTGGCGATCCACAGGGCTGAATCAAAGCCGAAAGTGATATCGGTACCCCAGACATCGTTGTCAATGGTTTTGGGGAGGCCCACCACATTCAGCCCTTCTTCAGCAAGCAGGCTTGCCGTCCGCTGTGTTCCGTTGCCTCCAATGCACACCAGGGCATGCAAACCAAGTTCATCGTAATGTTTTTTAATCAGTTTGGGTTTGTCGATCCTGGGCCCGGGACCATCCTTTTTCTTGAAGGGTTTCTCCCTTGAGGTGCCCAGTATGGTTCCGCCGTGGGTGAGTATCCCCGACAAATCATCTTCTCCGAGAGGGAAATACTCCTTGTTAATCAATCCTAAGAATCCGGAGGATATCCCGATCACTTCCATCCCATACTCCAGTATGGCGGTTTTTCCTACCCCGCGGATGGCTGCATTGATTCCGGGACAATCCCCCCCTGCCGTCAGGATACCGATGCGCATCCCTTTTGTCTTCTGGCTCATGGGATTGGTATTGTGTTATTTACGTCTGACTTCCACCTGTTCGTATCCTTCGATGATGTCACCTGTTTTCACATCATTGAAGTTGTCGATGTTCAATCCGCATTCAAAACCGGCCGACACTTCCTTCACATCATCCTTGAAACGTTTGAGTGATCCCAGCGAACCGGTATACACCACAATCCCGTCCCTGATGACCCGCACCGGTGTATTCCTGCTGATCTTCCCGTCGAGAACCCTGCATCCGGCAACCGTTCCGACTTTGGAAATCTTAAACACCTCTAGTACTTCCACATTACAGGTAATCTTTTCTTCAAATTCAGGGGTCAGCATGCCCTCGATGGCAGACTGGATTTCGTTGATGGCGGTATAAATAATGGAATAAGTCCTGATATCAATTTGTTCTTTTTCAGCGAGTTTACGTGCATTCAGGGAAGGTCTCACCTGGAATGCCACGATGATGGCATTGCTGGCTGAAGCGAGCAGTACGTCGGATTCAGTAACCTGCCCAACCGACTTATGGATCACATTGACAAGGACTTGTTTTGTCGAAAGCTTCAGTAAGGCATCAGAAAGGGCTTCCACCGACCCGTCAACATCTCCTTTCACGATGATATTCAGTTCCTTAAAGTCTCCGATAGCAATACGCCTGCCGATTTCATCGAGGGTGATATGCTTTTGAGTGCGGATACCCTGTTCCCGCTGCAACTGCAAGCGTTTGGCAGCAATGGATTTTGCTTCCTTCTCATCTTCCATCACATGGAAGGCATCACCGGCCTGAGGTGCCCCGGTCAGACCAAGCAACAGCACGGGAGTACTGGGACCGGCGACCTTCACTGCCTGGTTCCTTTCATTATACATGGCTTTGACCCTTCCATGGATGGTTCCTGCAAGAATGACGTCACCCACCCTGAGGCTTCCATTCTGCACCAGGACTTTGGCTATGTACCCGCGTCCTTTGTCGAGAGAGGATTCGATAATGGTACCAAGGGCTTTGCGATTCGGATTGGCTTTCAGGTCAAGCAATTCTGCCTCAAGCAGCACCTTTTCAAGCAGGGATTCTATGTTGAGCCCTGCCTTGGCTGAAATTTCCTGGCTCTGGTATTTTCCACCCCAATCCTCCACCAACAGGTTGAGGTTGGCCAGCTGTTCCTTGATCTTTTCCGGATTGGCTCCGGGTTTGTCTATTTTATTAATTGCGAAGACCATAGGGACACCGGCGGCCTGGGCATGGTTGATGGCTTCCACGGTTTGGGGCATCACGGAATCATCTGCCGCAATGATGATGATGGACACATCCGTGACTTTGGCACCCCTGGCACGCATGGCCGTAAAGGCTTCGTGACCCGGGGTATCCAGAAAGGTGATTTTGCGGTTGCCATCAAGCAGGACTTCATAGGCCCCGATATGCTGGGTGATTCCTCCAGCTTCCCCTGCAACAACGTTGGTTTTCCTGATATAGTCAAGCAAGAGGGTTTTCCCGTGATCCACATGTCCCATGACCGTAACGATCGGTGGCCTGGGCAGGAGATCTCCCTCCTCATCGTGTGTATCAATTTCACCGATGGCCTCCTGAACTTCAACACCCACAAACTCAACCTTATATCCGAACTCATCTGCAACCAGCACAATGGTTTCCGCATCCAGGCGCTGGTTAATCGAAACCATCAGCCCCAGCTGCATACAGGTGGAGATTACCTGGGTAACCGCCACGTTCATCATGATGGCGAGTTCATTAGCCGTCACGAATTCAGTACACTTGATATTTTTCTTTTCCTCTTCCTGCCGGGCCTGTTCTTCCATCATGTGCTGGCTGACCAGTTCCCTTTTCTGACGGCGGTATTTGGAAGCCTTGGATTTCCCGGTACCGCTCAGACGTGCCAGGGTTTCCCGTATCTGTTTCTGTACTTCCTCGTCGCTGAGCTCGGCTTTGGGTACATCGCGTACACCCCGCTTCTGGCCTGGGCCCTTCCTGATCTTTCCGTCCCTGGAATCCGTTTTCTCCTGTTCAAGCGGGATGATCTGCTTCTTGATCCGTTTCCGCTTTTTCTTCTTGGCTTTCAGCTTATCATCAGAGGACGATGCCACCGGCTTTTTCTCCACCGGGAGCTCAATCTTGCCGAGGATCACAGGACCTTCGAGTTTGGGTGTACGGGTTCTGATGAAGTTCGGATCTTCCCTGGGAGGCGTTTCCGGCTCCGGCTTCACTTCCGGGGCAGGGATATCCTTTTGTTCCGGTTCTTCAACTGCCGGTGTCAGGGCAGCTTCCTGCATCACTTCAGGATGTTTCACCTCAGCATCCGCTTCAACGGCAGGTTTTTCTTCACCCACCGGAGTACTTTCCTCTTCCTTTACTTCGGCCTTTTTCTTTTTGCCTTTGGTCTTTTTCGGATACAAGGACTCAAGATCGATCTTCCCGAGAATCTTTACTTTGGATTCTTCCCGGACTGCATCATCTGTACTTGCAGGCTCAGGCGCTGCGGCCGGTACAGGCACGGGTTCAGTCTCTGCGGAAGGAACAGCAGGTGTTTCCGCAGCAGGCTTTTGCGGCTTCTCTTCCTTCGCTTCCGGGGCTGGTTCAACCGGCTTTTTCGGAGCCTTGATTTCCTTCCTGGTCTTTTCCGTTTTCGGCCGCTCCAGATCGAGATGGGTTTTCTTGATAAACAGTTCTTCAGGCTCTTCTTCGGGCTCTGCTTCCCTCCTGGTTAAAACCTTGTCATCAATGGAAATGCTTTCCCGGGGATAGGCATCCAGTCCGATCTTCTGCGCTTCCTCCTTAACCTTGATATCTGACTGGAAGGCCTTGGTCAAAATGGCAAAAGCTTCCTGAGACAGTTTGGTGTTGGGATTCGAATCAACCGTAATTCCTTTTTTATGCAGGAAATCTACGATGTGCTGAATCCCGACATTCAACTCCTTGGCAGCCTTGCTTAACCTGATGCCCTTAACAGTATCTTCCATATTTTTCAACCGCTTCTGACCGCTGAACAGCCACGAAGGCTCAAAATTACGACTATTTTTATTTATTCAAACTCTGCTTTCAATATGCGGATCACTTCCTTCACCGTTTCTTCCTCAAGATCCGTCCTTCTTACCAATTCGTCAATATCAAGGGCAAGCACGCTTTTGGCAGTGTCGCACCCGATGTTTTTAAATTCCTCGATGATCCATTCATCAATTTCGTCGGTGAATTCGTCCAGATCCACATCTTCACTGTCAATATCCGTATCCCTGTATACATCAATCTCAAAACCGGTAAGCTTACCGGCCAGTTTGATATTGTAACCTCCCTTCCCGATGGCAAGGGATACCTGGTCGGGTTTCATAAACACTTCCGCCCTTTTATTTTCATCATCGAGGGTGATGGATGTGATTTTGGCGGGACTCAGCGCCCGCTGGATGAAAAGCGAAGCATTGGTCGTGTAATTGATCACGTCGATATTCTCGTTTTTTAACTCCCTGACAATGCCGTGTATCCTTGATCCCTTCATTCCAACGCATGCTCCTACCGGATCAATTCTGTCGTCATAGGATTCCACTGCAATTTTTGCACGTTCACCCGGTTCCCTGACAATCCGGCGGATGGTGATCAGCCCGTCGTACACTTCAGGAACTTCCTGTTCAAACAGCCTTTCCAGGAAAACTTCCGATGTCCGGGAAAGAATAACCCTCGGATTGTTGTTATCCATTTCGACCTTTGAAACCACTGCCCTGATGGAATCTCCCTTCCGGTAGTTGTCGTGCTTGATCTGCTGGCTTCTGGGCAACAACAACTCAATGCCTTCTTCGTCCAGTACCATGATCTCCTTTTTCCAGACCTGGTAAACCTCTCCTGAAATAATCTCCCCGATCTTTTCTTTATACTTGCGATAAATGCTGTCCTTCTCAAATTCCTGTATCTTGGCAATCAGATTTTGCCGGATCGACAGAATCTCCCTCCTGCCAAAATCATTCATCCGGATTTCTTCTGACACTTCTTCTCCAACCTCAAAATCCGGTTCAATTTTTATGGCTTCCGATAATGCAATCTGGGTGTTTTCGTCTTCCAGGGTTGAATCATCAACGATTGTCCGGTTTCTCCAGATCTCAAGGTCTCCCTTGTCAATATTCACGATGATATCAATATTGTCGGCCGATCCGTACTTCTTGGCCAGCATATGCCTGAATACATCCTCAAGGATACGCATCATCGTTTCCCGCTCAATGTTCTTGAATTCTTTGAATTCTGAAAAGGTTTCGACCAAATTCAGGTTTTCCATACGAAGAAAATATTTATCTGTTAATTGAATTTAAAATGAAACGATCACTACCGATTGCACAACGGATTCCCAGGTAATGCGAATTTCGCCCTCAGCTGGTTCTGCCGGTTTTTTTACTGCTCCTTTTCCTTTTTCCGGTATCAACAACAATCCGTCCTCACTCACCGAAACCAAAACAGCGCGCAATTTCCTGCCGTCAATCAGCGACACCTCAAGGGTTCTGCCGCAATGCCCGGGATACTGACGCTTCAGCTTCAGCGGGCTGTCAGCCCCTGCTGTGGATACCTGCAGTTCAAAATCTTCCTCTTCCCTGTTGAGACGACTTTCAATATAACGGCTCAGTTTGGCACAGTCAGCGATACTCACACCCTGGTCTCCGTCGATGGTGACCAGGATGCGGTTACCCTTGCGGATGATCACATCCAGCAGAAACAAAGGACTGTCCTTCAACTTTTCCTCGGCAATCTGCCTGATGAAAACGGCGTCTGTCATTGCTTGCTAATAAAAGAGGGGACCAGGTCCCCTCTGTCAGTTTCTATCTTTCTGTCCGGAGAAACAGGCCGTCATCATAACAACCTGCTGCTTTCGCGCCGCAAAGATACTGCTTTTAATATAAATACCAAATGTCCTGACATGAGAGAACATTTATTCATTCCTGACTGTTATCTTTGTCGTAAGTTTACACTGAATCTAAGGGAAAATGCGAAGCTATTTTCGCTTATTTCGGTATAAATGTCAAATGCTTTTAAATATGCGGTTTCCCAATTTCAACATATTCATTTACAGCATATTAATATTGCTGGCATGGGGATTTGTATCCTGTTACAACGACAATGAGGAATATCTTTACCAGCACCTGACTGATCAGACATGTGACACCGTCAATGTTACTTTTTCCGGTACCATCCTGCCCATCATGAACCAGTACTGCGTAAAATGTCACAGTACGGCTTCTCCTTCAGCAGGGATCAGTCTTGACAACTATGCCGGGGTCAGTGCCGTGGCCGCAACGGGTCAGTTGTGGGGGTCGGTAAGCTGGACCGGTAATTTTTCAGCCATGCCGCAGGGAGAAAACCAACTGTCACCCTGTAACCTCAGCAAGATCAGAGCCTGGCTGAACAAGGCATATCCAAACGACTAAATCGCTGCTGCTTTTGGGTTTTTACCGGTCTGCGCTCACTTTGACGTTAAAAAAATCAAACCTCATACGTCCGGTATTTCAAAAAGAAAAACAGGCTGATGCCGCAGAGCAGCGTAAAAATCAATCCCGCTGCCTGCAGGGCAAAGGAAAGTCCGTACACATCCGTCAGCCTTCCAAACAAAGGACCCAACAAGACGAACAGTCCGCGTATCATGAAATTCCTCACCGAAAGCACCGTAGCACGGATGCCGGAAGCGGTGATGATATTGATGTAATTGCGCAGGGTAGGGGTTGCGATCCCCCGGCCAAGATAAAAAGCCACCAGGATGATTATTCCTTCAAGACCTGAGGTAAACGACAGCAGGAACCACGAAATCAGAAGCATGCCCGTGAACAGCAGTACCGTTTTCCGTACCCCGGCAAACAACTCAATTTTCCAGGCACAGATGGCAGCCAGGCCTACGGTCAGATTCAGCAAAGCCCAGACCAGGCCGAACACGGATACCGACAATCCGGTATTGATAAGCCAGGGTTGTGCAAACCACGCCATTGCGAGTGTCGAAGTGCCCGTTACGGCAGAAAAAACGGTGTTCCAGAATAATTTCCTGTCACCTCCGGCCACCATCCTTACTACCCGGATGATATCCCGGTAACCAGGTTTCTCTATCCTGCCGTGTACCGGAGGCTCTCTGAGCGCCAGTGCTGCGGGTATTGCCAAAAAGGCAATCCCCGCCTGGAAATAAAAAGGTGTGCGCAGGGAAAGCAAGGCCAGCAATCCTCCGGCGATTCCGGCAAGCGCTTCCGCAAAATTTCCCGAAGAAGTGATCCTTCCTTCGTAGCGTGTATAGCTTTCCTGTTTCCCCGATGCCAGCAGCGAATCATACAGCATGGCCGAGTCGGCCCCCGAAACAAGGCTCATCCCCAGTCCCAGAATGGTTTCGGCCACCACAAACTCGTAAAAGCCTGATGAAAAACTATATACCAGGTATCCCGTGAAACCCAGAAAAGAACCTGCCAGGATGCTGTTCCGCCTGCCCGCAAAATCTGCGAAGTAACCGGTCGGGATCTCAAGAAACATCAGGGTGGCCGAGTACACTGCCTGAAGGGTGAAAATTTCCTGCATGCTCATGCCGTTCGACTTGTAAAAAAGCACGATCACAGGCATCACCAGGTTCATCCATTTGGCAACCTTCACCAGAACCAAAGCAATCAGGTTTCTCTTAAACAGGAAATGTTCCATGCTCTTTCTCCATGTGAAATCAGGCAGGCAAAAATAAAATATCCCCGAAAAAAAATTACATTTGCTTACATTGACCAAATAACTGACAAGTATGCTGTTCCCCTGTCACCTCAAGGCTCCGGTCCATATCATTCCTGTTGCACTCATGGCGATGATTTCCTGCTCCCGACCCGGTAACACAACGGCACCCGCCCTGATCTCATTTCACCCGGACAGCCTTCAATACCAGGCCTTGCTCGACGGCCATAAAGAAGGCAC
Source organism: Bacteroidota bacterium (assembly GCA_022709385.1). GTDB lineage: Bacteria > Bacteroidota > Bacteroidia > Bacteroidales > CAIXZF01 > JAKLIX01. The sequence continues at coordinate 72,617 of JAKLIX010000001.1, forward strand.
CGTATTTTACTCAGGAGTGGTGAGCCTGCTGCCTGATTCTGCCGGAGAAAAGCACAGTACGGAAGATTACGAAGAAATGATCATTCCACTGACGGGAAACGGTAAGCTGCAAATTACAGGACATCAGGAACTGGATCTGCATTACGGAAACATTGCCTATATACCGCGGGAAAAAGAACACAGGGTTGTTAACACCGGGAAGACCACGCTGAAATACATCTATGTGGCCACTTTATCGGATAAACGGCAATAGCGTTCTGTGAAACAGCACATTCATCAATTTCCATCCCATCATGGCAGAAAACAAAAAACCAAAAAAGATCCGAATCGAAGACTATCCGACCTTTCGCAAGGATTGGAACAAAGAAAAGATTGTTGAAAAAACAGGCCATATCCTCAAAGAGATCGGTGCCCTGCAATACCAGATGTTCGCAGAACAGAAACACAGCCTGCTGCTGGTATTCCAGGGGATGGACGCTTCCGGCAAGGACGGCCTGACCCGGGGCCTGCTTGAATATTGCAACCCGATCGGGATCAAAGTGAAAAGCTTTAAAAAACCAACTCCCGATGAATATGCACACGACTTCCTGTGGCGTGTCCACCAGGCGGTTCCGGCCAAAGGAGAATTTCAGGTATTTATACGATCCCACTACGAGGATATCCTGGTTCCGACCGTGGAAGGATATATTCCGGCCAAAACCATAGCACAACGCTATCGCCTCATCAACGACTTCGAACGCCTGCTGGAACATCACGGCACCCGTATCCTGAAGTTTTACCTGCATGTGAGTCCGGATGTGCAGAAAGAAAGGCTGATTGAAAGGATCACCCTGAAGGAAAAACACTGGAAACATAAGGACGGCGACTGGGAAACCCGTGAAAAAACAGCTGAATACCTCAAAGTGTATGAAAAGATATTTCAAAAATGCGGGGATATCCCCTGGCATATCGTCCCCTCGGATAAAAACTGGCAAAAACTCTATTTCGTGGCCGAAAAAGTACTGAAGACCCTCCGCGACATGAAACTGAAATGGCCCGAACTGGTGACGGAAGTCTTTAACGAAAAAAACACTTTTAACCCTCAATCCTGAAAGCCAGGCTTTTTCCTCAGTATATTTGGAAAATTTCAGGCGTTCACCCAATTACCCAAACATTCAGCAAGCATGAAAAAAATCGTTTCTATCCTGAGCATCGTCCTGTTTGCAACACTTTCGGGAAAAAGCCAGTCCATTTCCCTTTCCAGTGTATACGGAGCAATCCCCGGCAGCGATGTGACAGTTTTTGCGGTTTTTTCCAATTATTACAATCCCGGTGCCTTCAGCTTTGAAATAACCTACGACCACAGCGTGCTGGAATATAAAAATTACGACTGCTTCATTGTTTTTACCAACGGTTATGCAAATGTGACCAATACGGTCCTTCCTGACCCACCGGGGACTTTTTCACGCCTGGAGGTGATGCTTTGTACGTTTTCTTCCTCCACCTTTATTCACGATACAATATTTGCCTTTCATTTCACTTATCTGGGAGGGTTTTCAAACCTGACACTTACGCCGGATCCGGGATGCACCATGCTCAATGGTTCTGTGAGCGGTTATTCAGCCGGGCTTTCAGATGGGTCCGGCGCGAAAAGGGGCATGATGGTTTACCCCAATCCAGTGACGGGTGACCAGATCCGGATTCAGGTCCCGGAAGCAGGCAATTTCAGTGTAAGGCTTTATGCTTCCAACGGATCATTGATACTGGACGAAAATATTGTGTCTCAGTCCGGAACAATCAGGATTACCAGGGATAAGGTTCCCAAAGGTCTTTACCTGCTTCGGGTTTCCGATGGCAAAAAACCGTTATGCCATCCAGTCATGCTGCAATAATTTCAAAAGCTGATCCCTTCATGGTCATTCCTGTTTTGGATCCCTGTCCGGTATCAGCCCTCATTGCCGGATGACGCGGCGTACCGCTTTACTGCCCGGTGTTTCAATGCTTAAAAAGTAGATTCCCTCTGCAAGCGGTGCAAGATCGAGGATGCCTTCCCTCTGGTATCTTATTTCGGACAGAACCTGCCGGCCACTGATATCGCATATGTTCAAACGGTATTTTCCTGAAAATCCCGGACCCAGACGGTAATGAATGATGCTGCCGGGATTAGGCCACAGTGTGAAGGAAATCGGGGCTTCAGCTTCATGTATTTTGTTCAGGCTGTTAAGTTTATAGATATTCCAGTAGTGCGGATCAAGCTTTATGCTGTCAACGGCAACATGGGTTTTCATGCGAAAAAACTTCACCGGGGCATCCAGGTGGAGGCGGATCAGGCTGTCGCCTGTGCCCCGGAAGAGCATGCATTCCAGGTCGAAATGGAAGAGGGGAGTGACCGGAGTGGACGTTGACTGTTCAACCCGGATGATGAGGCTGTCGGCGTCCTGCGACCAGCTGATATCCAGGATGGGATAACCTTCTCCGAAATACCATTCATCGAAAAATGCCGTAAAATTCATGTTTGATACCTGTTCGGCCACCGCTTTGAAATCTGTTCCCACCGCCACGCTGTCGCCATATTGCTGCAGAAACTGTTTCAGTGTCTGAAAGAAGAGGCTGTCGTTGTGCATGGCTCCCCTGATGGCATGCAGGATGGCTGCGCCCTTGTTATATGAAAGCCTGCCGTCGAAGATCCGCCAGACATCCGCAGTTTGTCCGGGCGGAATGTACACACTACCCCCCGGCTCCGACATCACATATTGCTGGACGCCCCGGATAAACTGGTCGGCATATTGCTGACCGGCAAGGTATTGCGCAGCAAGATACTGGGCATAGGTCGCAAAACCTTCGTTCAGCCAGATGTCGCTCCAGGTAGCACAGGTTACATAATCCCCGAACCACATATGGGAAAGTTCGTGGGTGTTCAGCCCGAAATCGAATGCTCCCACGGTGCTCATGGTCTGATGTTCCATCCCTCCGCCGAGATGAGCCTGGCAATGACCGTACTTCTCCGAGGCAAAAGGGTAGGGGCCAAAGAGTTCCGCAAACAACTCCAGGTAAAAGGCCGTATTGTCGAGATCGGACTTGTAATACGACAGGCATCCCGGCGCATCATAGATATAGTTCTGTATCAGGATGGAATCCTGCCCTTGCGGATGAGCGTAGATCACATACTCCTGGTAATCGGCCACGGCTGCCGAGATCAGGTAATAGGCAATCGGGTAGCGGGTTTTCCATTCATGGCGGTGTTTGCCGGGAGCCACCGGTGTAACTGCCGTCAACAGTCCGTTGGATCCTGCCCTGCAGCAGGTATCCGTAGTAATGAAGATCCATGCTGAATCGTATTTATCGGTCAGATCCTGTTTACAGGGCCACCAGTGACTGGCATGGTAAGGCTGGGAAAGCGTCCAGGTAACCTCATTGCCCCACTGGGTGGAAACGGCCGTACTAATCCCTGAAAAGAATCCTCCGGTGGCGGGTGTTCCATGGTAGTAAACCCGGAAACTGAAGGTGTCGCCCAGACTGACAGGCGGATTAAGCTGCACACAGGCTGTATCGGCCGCATGGATGAAAACAGCCGGCAGACCCTGATAGATCACGGAATCAATAACAAGGGTATCGATCAGTTCAAAGCAAAGCGTTTGAAGGGATGGCTTTTTCGACACCGCCATCGTCTTTACACTGCCTTCCACAAAAACAGTATGCTTCTGAAGACTGAGATCCAGGTGGCAGAACCTGACGTCATAATCCTGATAAAACGAATGCAAAATCCCGTTCAGGCCCTTAGGCTCCGCATCACATTTCCGAAAGTCATGCTTGCAAATATAGGCCTGCTGTGCCTGAAGAACGTCAAACAGGGCCAGCAGCGGCATCAACACAAGCAGTGTGCAAATCTTCCTTCTCATGTCTTTTCGTATCTTTGCCAAAGATAAAAAATATTAGCCGGAACCTGCCGTTAAGCATGACAAGCCGACTGAGTCACTGAAATAAACCTCCGGGTGCTGAACTGCAGCCCCCTGCGGTTTGTTTTACCGGTTAAGGCGATTGAAGCCCAGAAAATGACAGACAATTACACGATCCTGATAAAGAAACTGGATGAATTCATCCGGAAGTATTACAAGAACAAGCTGATCCGGGGAGCGCTCTACAGCATCTCCCTCCTGGTGGTCTTTTTCCTGGTGGCCAATACCCTGGAGTATTTTGGTCACTTTGACACCCTTAGCCGTACTATTCTTTTCTATTTTTACCTGATTGCCAATCTTTTCATCCTGGCAGTGTATATCGCCCTGCCCCTGGCCGCTCTTTACAAACTGGGCAGGAGAATATCGCACGAACAGGCTGCCCGCATCATCGGCACCCATTTTCAGAATGTTCAGGACCGCCTGCTGAACACGCTGCAGCTAAAGCAGATGCAGAACCACAATCCGGAGCATGCCGCCCTGATTGAAGCCAGTATCAACCAGAAGATCAATACACTGAAACCCGTCCCTTTCAAAGCAGCCATCAACCTGAAAGAAAACCGTAAATACCTCAGGTTCACCCTTCCTCCCGTGCTGTTGCTCCTCATCCTCGTCTTTACCGCACCCAGTTTCATTACAGAGCCATCCGCAAGGCTTATCCGGCATAATACCTATTTCGAAAAACCAGCCCCTTTCAGCATCGAAATCCTGAATCCAAAACTGCAAGCCGCGCAACAGGAGGATTTCACCCTGGAAGTTAAAATCAATGGCAACGAGATACCCGAAAACCTGGAAATCACCTATAACAACAGCCGCTACCGCATGAACAGGGAAAGCAATGTCAGGTACCGCTACGAATTTAAAAATCTTCAGAAAGACCTGATATTCCGCATCGTCACCGAGAATTACTCTTCCCGTTCCTATGAACTTAGCGTACTGCCCAAACCGATTGTGCTGAACTTCGAAGTGGAACTCAGTTATCCCCGTTATCTCAGAAAGGAAAACGAAACCATGCTCAACAGCGGAGACCTGCTCATCCCTTACGGTACCGTTGTGACATGGAAGTTTTTCACCCGTGATACCAGAAGCATCCTGCTCAGGTTCAAGGACAGGCTTCAGCAACTGGACCAGAAAACCTCGAATGTATTCACCTATACTTCCGGATTCACCGAAAGCCAGATATACTCAATCAGCAGCCGGAACGAATACCTCATGAATTCCGATTCACTCAGCTTCGGCATCAATGTAATCCCTGATTCCTACCCGCTGGTCAGTGTCGAAGCATACAAGGACAGTGTCTTCGAAAAACGGCTCTATTTTAAAGGGGGTATCCGGGATGATTATGGTTTCAGCCGCCTGACCTTCAATTACAGGGTTCTCAAACCGGGTGAACAGGCTGATCAACAAACACCCGAAGGCCTGGACACCCTGGTCATTAATCCTTCACTCAACCAGCAGGAGTTTTATCATTTCTTCGACCTTGGAAGCCTTGATATCACTCCCGGTCAGGGTGTTGAATATTATTTCGAGGTATGGGACAACGACGGCATACAGGGTCCCAAAGCGAGCCGCAGCCAGAAAATGTTCTTCAAGGCTCCCACCCTGGAGGAGCTTGGCGAAAAGAGCGAACAGGCCAATAAAAAACTGAAGGATGAGATGGAGAACGCCATCCGTGAAGCCCGTGATATCCAGAAAAAGGTGGAAGAGCTCAATAAAAAGATGGTCGATAAAAAGGAAATGAGCTGGCAGGAAAAGAAACAGGTACAGGACTTGCTCGAACGAACGGAAGATTTGCAGGAAAAAGTGAAAGAAATCGGTAAAGAACAAAAGACCAATTCTCTACGGGAACAGGAAGACCGTGAACTCAGTGAAAACATCCTTCAGAAACAGGAACAGCTGCAAGACTTGTTCGAGCAGATTCTTCCGGAAGAAATGAAAAAAATGATCCTCGAAATGCAGGAAATGCTTAAAGATCTGGATAAGAACAAGATGAACCAGATGATGGAAAAGCTGCAGATGAGCAACGAGGACCTTGAAAAACAACTCGACCGTAACCTGGAGATTTTCAAGCAACTGGAATTCGAGCATAAACTGGAACAAAGCCGTGAAAAGCTCGATTCGCTGGCAGAAAAGCAGGACCGCCTGTCAGAGGAATCACTCGATCAAAAAGCTGATAATGAATCACTTAAAAAAGAACAGGATTCACTGAACAAGGCTTTCGACAAGCTTGGTGAAGATCTGGAAGATCTGGAAAAAAAGAACAAGGAACTGGAGAATCCGAATGATATGCCCGATATGGGGCAGGAGCAGCAGGACATCAGGCAGGATATGCAGAACAGCTCGGAAAACCTGAAAGAAAAGAAGAATAAGAAGGCTTCGCAATCGCAGAAGAAGGCGGCCCAGAAGATGAAGAACATGTCGCAGAAGATGAAGGAGATGCAGGAGCAGATGCAGAGCGAGGAAATAGAAGAGGATATAAAATCGCTGCGCGACATTCTTGAGAATCTTGTTCAGATCTCCTTCGACCAGGAAGCACTGATGCTTCAGGTTAACAAGGCCAGGACCTATGATCCACAATATCTTAAGATGATTCAACAGCAGAAAAAGATTAAGGACGATCTGCAGATGGTGGAGGATTCGCTGTTTGCCCTGAGCAAGCGTCAGGCGAGCATTAAGCCTGCGGTAACCCGAGAAATCGCCGAGATCAACCTGAATGTGGAAAAGTCGCTGGAGGAAATGACGGACCGGCGGACAGTCAATGCAGCGGGTAAGCAGCAGTTTGTGATGACCGGGGTGAACAACCTGGCGCTGCTGTTGCAGGAAAGCCTGAACCAGATGCAGATGGAGTCGCAGGGGGCCGGCATGGCAAGCTGCAAGAAGAACTCCAAAGGTTCGGGCAGTATGCCGTTAAAATCGCTGAAGGATTTGCAGGACCAGCTCAACAAGCAGATGGAAAAGCTGAAAGAACAGATGAGTATGCCCGGGCAGATGAAACCGGGGCAGGGGAAACAGTCGATGAGTGAGCAACTTGCCAGGATGGCAGCCCAGCAGGAAGCGATACGGCGTGAAATGCAGCGCCTGCGGGATGAAATCGCAAAAGAAGGCAAAGGGAACACCGGCAATCTGAACAAGATCATCCACGACATGGAACAAACCGAGACCGATCTCGTAAACAAAATCATCACCAACCAGACCCTGATGCGGCAGAAAGAAATCCTGACCCGGCTGCTGGAATCGGAGAAGGCCATGAGGGAACGGGAGAAAGAGGAAAGGCGTGAATCAACCGAAGCAAAAAATCAATTGTACAGTAACCCAAAGAATTTTTTTGAGTATAATAAGATTAAATCGAGGGAAACCGAACTGTTGAAAACTGTACCGCCTACCTTAAAACCTTTTTATAAGAGCAAGGTAAGCGCTTACTTTTATAACTTTGTAGAATAAAAGCAAGCTATGATATCCAAAAAGCAGGAACTCGTGATCGACTCAAACTTGCAGAACCTCAACAAGGTAGTGCACATGGTCGAAGAAATCAGTGACACATACAACATCAACAACACCTACTTCGGAAACATCCTGGTTTCCCTTACTGAGGCCGTCAGGAATGCCATCATTCACGGCAACAGGGAGGATCATGCCAAAAAGGTTCACATTCTTTTCACTTCCTCTAACACCGCACTTTCATTTTCCGTCAGGGACGAAGGGGAAGGCTTTGATCCTTCCCGGGTATCCGACCCCACTGAAGCTGAAGAAGGGGAGGCAGCCGGCCTTAAAAAAGGATTGTATCTGATCAGGAGTTTGTCTGACGAATTGTATTTTAAAGACGGAGGTCGTTTGCTGGAAATTGTGTTCCACATTTCCAGCATTAATTACGAGCTGTCGATGTACCGTACCAAAGCCCTGCGTAATTACTTCCAGTCGCAGGAGCAAAAGGTGAGCAGGGAAAAATAGGTTTTTTTTTCGCTTTATGGCGGTTTCAGCTTTCCGGTTTTTCTTTGAGGATGTTCCCGACATCACGGGCAATAAGGCCAGGCTTCGGCAGTGGCTTGGGGAGGTTTTTCGGCAAGAAGGGAAAAAAGCCGGCCAGGTGAATTTCATCTTCTGCAATGATGCCTGCCTGCTCAGCATGAACCGTCAGTACTTACAACATGACACCCTGACCGATGTGATCAGTTTCCGTTTGAGTGAAGATCACAGCCCGAAGTTGGACGGGGATATTTACATCAGCCTCGACCGGGTTGAGGAAAATGCCATGGTATTCAAGGTCAGCCGGGATGAAGAAGTCCGAAGGGTAATGGTCCACGGGCTGCTCCACCTGATGGATTACCTGGATGACACACCCGACCTGAAAGCTATCATGAGCGCCAGGGAAGACCACTACCTTGACCTGTACCGGCAGCTTCCCTGATCACGCTTAACCTTCGGCTGCCACAGCCTCCGGCTAAAATTTGTCCCTTTCCTGTCCTTGTCTCGGTCATTTACCCCATCTTTGCACCATTGTAATACATTATGTTCAGGGAATACGATATCATCGTGGTTGGCGCAGGCCATGCCGGATGCGAGGCGGCAGCCGCGGCAGCCAGGCTCGGCTCGTCGGTGCTGCTGATAACCATGAATATGATGAACATGGCCCAGATGTCGTGCAATCCGTCGATGGGGGGTATTGCCAAAGGGCAGATCGTCCGGGAGATTGATGCACTCGGGGGGATGTCGGGGATTGTCACTGACCACAGCATGATACAGTTCCGGATGCTGAACCGTTCGAAGGGACCTGCCATGTGGAGCCCCCGTGCACAAAACGACAGGATGTTGTTTTCAGCTAAATGGCGGGAAGTACTCGAACAGATTCCCGGGCTGGATTTCTGGCAGGACAGGGTGACCGGGGTGCTTGTCAGGGACGGTCGCGTAAAAGCTGTAGTTACCGGCATGGGGCATGAGATTCCGGCCAGGGCGGTGATCCTGACCAATGGTACTTTCCTGAACGGACTGATCCACATCGGGGAAAAACACTTTTCAGGAGGCAGGATAGGAGAAGCGGCTGCCGAAGGTTTGACAGCCTGTTTGCGTGATCTCGGATTTGAAAGTAAACGGCTTAAAACGGGCACCCCGGTTCGGGTTGACGGGCGTTCGATCGATTTCTCACGACTGCTTGAACAAAGCGGTGACGACCAGCCGGGCAAATTTTCATTTACCGCCACTCCTCCGCTCACCCGTCAGAGAAGCTGCTACCTGGCATATACGAGTCCGGAAGTCCATGACCTGCTCCGAAAGGGTTTCGCGCAATCACCCCTTTTCACAGGCAGAATAGAAGGCGTCGGACCCAGGTACTGCCCGTCCATCGAAGACAAGATCGAACGCTTTTCGGGAAAAGACAAACATCAGTTATTTGTGGAGCCGGAAGGCTGGAATACCATAGAATATTATATTAACGGCTTTTCGAGTTCGCTTCCGGATCATATCCAGTATGAAGCACTCAGGAAAATAGAGGGATTTGAACAGGCCAAAATCTTCAGGCCCGGTTATGCCATTGAATATGATTATTTCCCTCCCGAACAACTGGATTACAAGCTGGAAACCCGCCTTGTGGCCAATCTTTTTTTCGCTGGTCAGATCAATGGTACCACAGGTTACGAAGAAGCGGCCGGACAGGGATTAATGGCCGGGATCAATGCCCATCTGAAGATCCGGGAACAGGAAGCGTTCATACTCTCAAGAAGCGACGCATACATCGGCGTACTCATTGATGACCTGATCACAAAGGGGGTTGACGAACCATACCGTATGTTCACCTCCAGGGCTGAATACCGCATTTTACTCCGGCAGGACAATGCCGACCTGAGGCTCACCCCGATGGCGCACAAACTGGGCCTTGCCTCAGAGGAGCGGTTGAAGGTGGTAAACGATAAAAAGTCCTTCGTCGAACTCATCCTTTCAATGGCAGGAAAAATCAGCCTTGATCCTGACCAGGTGAACGGCACACTTGAAAAACTGGGTACCAGCCCGGTCAGCCAGAAAACACGCATCGCCATGCTTGCCGGCCGCCCGCAGGTGCAACTCAACGACCTGCTTGGCTTTCACCCCGATTTTGAGTACGCCATATCGGCGATTCCTTCCGATATCCGGAACGAATGTGTGGAACAGGCTGAAATATTAATCAAATACCAGGGATATATCGAAAAGGAACAGGAATTGGCCGATAAACTGCAAACCTATGAGAACATTCCCCTGAAAAAAGATTTCGACTACCACCACATCCCCGCCCTTTCATTCGAGGCCAGGGAAAAACTGAAGCGCTTCCAACCAACTACCATCGGCCAGGCATCCAGAATCAGCGGTGTGTCCCCGGCCGATATCTCTGTGTTGATTGTATACTATAAACGTTAAATGTTTCACGTGAAACATTAATATAACCACTTGATTATGGAGTACTTACAAGCATGCCCTTTATGCGGTTGTTCACAATTCACACATCACCTGACTACATCTGACCACTTCCTCAGCGGGGAAAACTTCACAGTTGTTAAATGCATGGAATGCTCCCTGCTGTTTACAAACCCACGCCCATTAAACCCCGACCGCTACTACGAATCGAAAAACTACCTCTCCCATACCGGAAATCAGTCCGGACTCCTGCCCAGGGTTTACAGAATTATCAGAAAATATAATCTGAAAAGAAAATATCGCTTGCTGGAAAAATTCCGTAAACCGGCCCGTATCCTTGATATCGGCTGTGGTACCGGTGAATTCCTGGCAATGGGCCAGTCACGCGGCTGGTCGGTGGCCGGCCTGGAACCCAACCAGGCCGCCCGGAACTACGCTACATCTGTAAACAGCCTTGACGTTTGCGACCTTGATGCAATTGACAGCTTCCCCCAGGCTTCCTTCCAGGTAATTACCCTCTGGCATGTACTCGAACATATGCCCAGGCCATTGCAGTCAATGGAAATGATAACAAAACTGCTCGCCCCTGACGGATTGCTCGTTGTCGCTGTCCCAAATGCCGACAGCTATGATGCACAACACTACAAAGCATACTGGGCCGCCTGGGACCTGCCCCGCCACCTGCTCCACTTTACACCTGTAACCCTCCGCTGCCTGCTGGAAAAATCCGGGTTTACAATTGTAGCCACCAGTCATCTCTTGCCCGATGCATATTATATCAGCCTGCTCAGCTCTTCCTATCAGGCAGGGAAAAAACAATTCCTTCGCGCTACATGGCATGGCTACCGGTCTAACCACCTCGCAGCGAAACATACCGGAAATTATTCAAGCATCATTTTCCTGGCCGAAAGAGAGAAAAGTTAATTTTAAGCCTTATAAGCGATCTGAACCCCAAAATGAATCTTACCTATACCCAATGCCCGTTCATTCACTATAAGGCTTATTTTTAATGAACATAATACACTGAATAACAGCTTTTTATATCAAAAAAATAGTAAGGTGCTGAAAATCAGAAATATCATTCTCCTTCTCGCTTCGCTGATCTGCTTCCTCCTTCTGATTATGCTCAACCGCCAGCAAATGGCACCCCCCTCACCAGAAAAAATTGCAGAACAATTCAACCGGAAAATTCTGCAAAGGCAAACTGAACTTCATGACGCCCTGGATCAAATTGCACAAAAAATCGCTGACAGTGGTTTCCTGGTAAAAGACGACGAGATGATCCGGAAAATGTCTCATAAATCGTTCGGCATTTTCGTTCATTTTAATGACAGCCTCGAATACTGGAGCAACAATATCTTTCCCGTTCCCGATCCCGATTCCCTGAAACCCGTGCAATTGCTCCGTAACGGATGGTATCTGCATGCAAGCACCCGGACCAAATCCGGCAAACAGGTGAGCGCCCTGGCCCTTATCCGCCACCTGTACCCGTACGAAAATGATTACCTTAAAAACGATTTCCACTCCTGCTTCAAGCTTTCCCACACCGATACACTTAGGTTGAACCCGCCCGGTTATGAGGTGAAAGACACCCATGGCCATACCATATTATATATTATACCTTCCGGTAAAAGGCCGGTTACTGACGTTCAGGCCATCATAAGCACACTCCTGCTTGCTGCGGGACTGGTACTATTCTTTATACTGGTATTTCTGGTGTTTGGAAATATTTCCTTCTACAAAAGACGTCCAGCCCTGTTTTTCACCTTATTCACCGCAGATGTCGTTCTGATCAGATGGTTGCTCTTCCATTTCAAAATACCGGGTTTCTTGTATTCCGCAAGGCTGTTTTCTCCCTCCGACTTTGCCTGGTCATCCCTGCTGCCCTCACTCGGCGATTTCATGATAAACGCCATCCTGCTGCTGATGCTTGCCGTGTTGTTCTTCCGCCTTATCCTTCATTCATTATCAGCAAAGCAGACAATAAAACACAAGCTTCTTCATGCAGCCATGGCGGCCTTCTTTCCGGCCCTTCTGTATTCCGGCTACGTCCTGTCTTTTCCGTTACTGATTAAACATTCCGCATTTTCCCTTTCCTTTTCCGATCCCCTGAACCTTTCCAAAGAAAGTTTCATGGGTTTTATCCTGTTGTCTCTCCTCTCGCTGTCCACCTTCTTCCTTTCATATCCCTTTCTCCGCAGGCTGATCCGCAGCTATTCATATAAACAGTCCGCGATCCTGCTGGCCATTTCCACATTTACTGTTGGGATTTTGCTGCGGAACCAACAAGGGATGCTCTGGATACCCCTGCTGATCTATGCCTGCATCCTTGGCTCGTTCTGGCTTGTAAGTCATAATAAGCCCAATCCCCTGACCCTGGCCTGGATGCTCTGGTTGATCCTGTTGAACGGCTTCCTTGCAACCTGGCTGATTCTCACGATTGAACATGAAAAGGAAATCGCACAACGAAAAATCCTCGTCCAGAAACTCAGCAACGAACGCGACCCCATCGCAGAATATCTTGTGAGTGAGATCCGTCAACGAATCCCCGAGGATACACTGCTCAATCAACTCATACACAACAACCCGCCATCGCCGGCACAGGAAAATGCCATTACCTCCCATGTCGCTGCTACCTATTTCAGCGGCTACTGGAACCGCTACGATCTTAAATTTACCCTGTGTTACCCTGATGAAGCCCTGAATATTGTCATCCCTCAAAACCTTATTGTCAACTGCAGCACCTATTTCAACGAAGTGGTGCAACAAGTAGGAAAAACAACCCTTTCCGACAAGCTGTACTTCCTTGATTATGGCACCGGCTCCATGAACTACCTCGCCATTCTGACTTTTGAAAGCCAAAAAGATCTTTCCGCTTCACCCACACTTTATGTGGATATCACTTCAAAGCGTATTCCCAAAGGCCTGGGATATCCTGAATTGCTCATTTCAAAAGAATCAAGGCTTGCCCCTGACCTGAACCAGTATTCCTGGGCACTCTATGAAAAACAGAGCCTTGTCAGAAGTTTCGGAAAATACACTTATCCCCTTTCGCTTGATACACGGGTGACCGGTAACGAAAGGTTCGGACAATTCGAAACCGGTGGCTTTTCGCACTTGTACTACCGCACAGATGCCGAAAATATCATGATGATCAGCCTGAAAATACAGGACTGGCTGGATCATATCGCTCCATTTTCACTTTTTTCCTTAATTACCAGCCTGCTAAGCATCCTTGCCTTCCTGATGACAGCCAGGACAACGGACGCTGCCCTGCACAAACAAACCCTCCGCAAACGCCTGCAATTGTCGATGATATTCCTCATCCTTCTTTCCTTTATCATCATCGGTATAAGCACTGTTTCTTATATTATCCGGCTGAATGAAAAGAAAAACACCGGTGCGCTGACCGAAAAAGCACACTCAGTGCTGATTGAGATACAACAAAAACTCGGTCAGCGTCAGGCCCTGAGCCCTGATATGGCCAGCGAACTGTTTTATCTGCTGAATAAATTCAGCCTGATCTTTTTCACCGATATCAATATCTTCGACCTGCATGGCAGGCTGGTCGCCTCATCCAGGCCGATGATCTTCGAGGAAGGACTCATTTCCACCCGGATGAATCCCCTTGGATTTACCAATTTATCCCTTGAACAAAAATCCCTGTTTATCCATAAAGAACATATCGGCAGCTACGCCTTCCTGTCGGCCTATCTTCCCTTCCGGAATGAACAGGACAAGATCATCGGGTATTTACACCTGCCTTACTTTGCGCGACAGGATGAAATCAGATCAGAGCTTTCAGCTTTTATCGTCACATTCATCAACCTCTACCTGCTGCTGATCATCTTCTCTGTCGCCCTGGCCATTGTGATCAGCCGCTACCTGACAAGGCCGCTGATACTGGTCAGAAATAAGATCAGCCAGGTGAAACTGGGGAAACCCAATGAAAAAATCGCCTGGCCGATAGCGGATGAGATCGGGGAACTGGTATCAGAATACAATGCGATGATAGACAAACTCGCCCTGAGTGCAGAGCAACTGGCACAGTCTGAAAGGGAATCGGCCTGGCGGGAGATGGCCCGGCAGGTGGCCCATGAAATCAAGAATCCCCTCACTCCCATGAAACTCAGCGTGCAGCTGCTGATTAAATCATATGAAGAACAGGAAGCAGGCTGGGAGCAGAGACTCAGGCGCTTCGCTGCCTCCCTCATCGAACAGATCGACAACCTCAGCCAGATTGCAACCAGCTTCTCCGACTTTGCGCGTATGCCTGAACTCCGGAAAGAAACACAAGACCTGAGAGACATCATCCTGAGTGTGAAAAATCTGTTTTCTGAAAACCAAAAAGTGAGCATTGTACTGAACCTGCCTACAGAACCCGTATGGATAACCGCTGATCGAAAGCAAGTGGTCAGAGCACTGGTCAACCTGTTTAAAAATTCTGTCCATGCCTTGGAAACCATTGCTGAAGGTATCATCACCGTGAATCTTGGTTCTGAAAACGGAATGGTCCTTCTTTCCTTTCATGACAACGGAACCGGGATCCCGGACAGCCAGAAACCCAAAATCTTCACGCCAAACTTCACCACCAAAACAGGCGGAATGGGACTCGGACTTGCCATGGTGAAAAGCATCGTGGAAGATCATGGCGGGACGATCAGCTTTGAATCCCGGCCCGGAGAAGGAACCACCTTCTTTTTACGCTTGCCTGAAGGCTAATTGTTGTACTTTTAAGCCCTGATCAATCCATCGTGAATCCTATCAGGAGACTGGCCGGACAAACCATGATCTACGGTTTGAGCAGTATTTTGGGCAGGCTGCTCAATTACTTCCTGGTACCCTTGTATACCCGCGTGTTTCAAACCGGTGAATATGGCGTGATTACTGAAATGTACGCCTATGTGGCCCTGTTCTTTGTGATCCTGACCTACGGTATGGAAACGGCTTTTTTTCGCTTTGCCCAGGAAACGGAACCCAAAAAAGTTTACAGCACAAGCCTGATCTCATTGCTGGCAACTTCCCTCATTTTTATCCTGGCTGCAGTATTCACTTCAGGGTACACTGCCTCCAGTCTCGGGTATGCCGATCATCCGGAATACATCAGCTGGTTTGCCATCATCATCGGCCTGGATGCCTTTACCGCCATTCCGTTTGCCAGACTGCGCCAGGAAAACCGCCCAATCCGCTTTGCCGCCGTGAAAATCTTCAGCATTACGGCCAATATCCTGCTGAATCTGTTCTTTATCCTGCTCTGTCCGTATCTTTGGAATCACAGCGCAGCCGACAGCAGCCTGCATCTGATCCTTTCCAGGGTGTATGATCCCTCCGTCGGTGTAGGTTATGTATTTATTTCAAACCTCATTTCATCCGGACTTACTCTTTTACTGCTGCTGCCCTGTGTCAGAGATGCAGGCTGGCAGTTCGACCGGGCCCTCTGGAAAAAAATGATCGCATATGCCCTTCCCCTCCTGGTAATGGGACTGGCAGGCACGATCAATGAGTCCTTCGACCGTATCCTGCTCAAACACCTCCTGCCGGATCCTTCCACGGCCATGTCGGAACTCGGTATCTACGGGGCCTGTTATAAAATTTCCATCCTGATGACCCTCTTCATACAGACCTTCCGTTTTGCAGCCGAACCATTTTTCTTTTCGGAGTTTAAAAAACAGGATGCAAGGCAGACTTATGCCCTGGTGATGAATTACTTCATTATTATATGTGCCTTGATATTCCTTGCGGTGATGGTGTATATCGATGTGGTCAGGCATTTTGTGGGAAAGGATTATTATCCCGGTTTAAAGGTTGTCCCCATCCTGCTGATGGCCAATTTGTTTCTTGGCGTCTTTTACAACCTTTCCATCTGGTATAAGCTGACAAACCGCACGCTTTATGGCGCATATATATCGCTGTTCGGAGCCGGATTGTCATTGCTTTTAAATTATATTACCATCCCCCTGATGGGATACATGGGTTCTGCCTGGACACACCTGGCCTGCTATGGTTCCATGATGGTGATTTCCTATTTCCTCGGACAAAAATATTACCCTATCGCCTATTCCCTGAAAAAAGCCTTCGGCTACCTTTCCCTCGCCCTGGTCCTCTACTTCCTGCAGGATGCCCTTAGGACAGGTTCCACGGTAACCGACCTGATCAGCGGTACCCTGGCGCTTTTCCTGTTTGCCGTACCGGTTTGGATGATTGAAAAGCGACAATTGGCACGGCTTTCCTGACTGATGTAATTTCACGGCGCGATTTTCGTTTTACTGAATTCTTAATGAAAATGCGAAGCAATTTTCGTTTAGATTCAGTAATACCGATGAATATTGAGACCCGTTTTTCGCATTCTTATGTTCTTTCGGTATACTTTTGCCGTACAAACCGCGATCACACAAGTATGCTCGTCAATATTGTCAATATCTCCGGAAATCCCCTGCCGGCATATGAAACCATGCATTCGGCCGGGGTTGACCTGAGGGCCTTCCTTGATACCCCCCTGGTCATGAAACCGCTTGAACGCGCCCTGATCCCCACCGGCCTGTATATCGAACTGCCTCCCGGATTCGAAGCCCAGGTAAGGCCCAGAAGCGGACTGGCAATCAAATCAGGGATCTCCGTACTCAATACACCCGGTACCATTGATGCCGATTATCGCGGAGAAATCAAGGTGATACTGGTCAACCTTTCCGGTGAGGATTTTGTTGTACATCACGGTGACCGCATCGCCCAAATGGTGATTAGCAGGCATGAAAGGGCCGAATGGCAAGCGGTGCCTGAACTTCAACCCTCCGACAGGGGCAGTGGCGGCTTCGGACATACGGGTACCCGCTGAGGGCAATCCTGAAAATATACAATTATGACCAATCCCATTTCATTCAGATATATGCACCGTTTCCTTTGGCTTTGCCTCCTGTGTATTGCCACCGGACTGCTCGCATCCTGTAAAACAGCGGAAACAGGGTCGAAGAAAAAGGGGAAAGCCCGGCAGGAGGTGACGATACTCGACAAAGAAACACAAAAAATACGCGAAGCATTCCTGGATGCAAGCAGGTATAAAATTCTGGAACAGCCCGAAAAAGCCATCCAACGCTACCTTGAATGCCTCAGCCTCGATCCTGGAAATTCGGCAGCCATGTATGAGCTGTCGCAATGCTATATCGAACAGAAAAATATCGGCGAAGCCCTGAATATGGCACGAAAAGCAGCTGATACCGATCCCTCCAACCTCTGGTACCTCTACCTCTATGCCCAATTATTGGAGCAAACCCAACAGTTCAAAGAAGCCATCGTTCAATATAAAAAAATGATCAGGCTCGATCCCGTCAATCCATCATTCTATGAAGACCTGGCTCAGAACTTCATCTACCTTGGAAAACTGGATGACGCCATCAGGATTTATGATGACATGGAAAAGATGTTCGGCCTCGACGAAGTGATCGTCCTCCAGAAACAAAAAATCTACCTTGCCCAGGGAAAAACCGACAAAGCCATTGAAGAAATCGAAAAACTTGTAAGACGCTACCCTGACGAAACCCGCTACTACTCTATCCTTGCTGAAACCTATATGGCGAACGGTTACCCCGAAAAGGCAAGAGATATCTACCAGAAAATACTGGAAATGGATCCTTCCGACCCCTATGTCCATATTGCACTTTCGGAGTATTACAGGAAAGCAGGCGAAAAAGATAAATCGTTCGATGAACTGAATCTGGCTTTTTCCAATCCGGAACTCTCCATTGATACGAAAATTCAAATCCTGCTCACTTACCTGACCCTTTCCGACATGGTGGAAGGGATCAGGGAACAATCCTACCACCTGCTCGATAAACTGATTAAGGCTCACCCGAAAGAACCCAAAGCCTGGTCGATTTACGGGGATTTTTTATACCACGATCAGAAACTGAAAGAAGCCAGAGATGCTTTCCTGCAGGTAATCAGCCTTGACAGCAGCCGCTATGCCGTTTGGGAACAATTGATCCGCATTGAAGCGGAAAAGGAAGACTACAGGAGTCTGGCCGCCTTATCGGCCAGGGCGCTGGCCTTGTTTCCTGAGCAGCCGCTGCCTTTCCTTTTCAGGGGAATGGCCCTTTTTCAGCTCAAAGAATACCAGGATGCGGCCACAGTGCTCAGGCAGGGCGCCAGCCTGGTGGTCGACAACGATGAAATGGAACAAACCTTCTATTCCATGCTGGGAGACACCTGGAACGAACTGAAAGAATACCGGAAATCGGATGAAGCCTACGAAAAATCACTCAGGCTCAAGCCCGATAATGCCTATGTACTGAACAACTACAGCTATTATCTTTCCCTTCGTTCAGAGAAACTGGAGCTGGCCGAGCAAATGGCTCGGAAAGCCAATGAGTTATCACCCGGCAATCCTTCCTACCTGGATACCCATGCCTGGGTACTGTATAAAATGAACCGGCTGGAGGATGCGGAAAAACGCATGCAGGAAGCTTTGCAGGGAGAAGGAAGCAACAATCCGGTAATTCTGGAACATTACGGCGACATCCTTTTTAAAAAAGGAATGACCGACAAAGCCCTGGAATACTGGCAAAAAGCAAAAGATACAGGTACGGTTTCCGAGCTGCTCGATAAAAAACTTCGCGATAAAAAGCTCTATGAATAGGCGGTGGCGGTTTATACCCTTCGTGCTGGCAGGAATCACTGTCATGCTGAGTGTTTCCTCCTGCAGCCCGGCCCGCAGGGTCATCCGTCAGCCAGTCAGAGAAGAAGGACCCGATTTCGTCTTTTCGCTGCTCAAACGCAATGAAATCAGTTACAACACCCTTTCGATGAAGTTCAGCGCAAAGATCATCATCGATAAAAAAGCTTCTGACATCTCAGGCCAGGTCCGCATCCACCGCGACAGCGTGATCTGGGCGTCACTGACCCCTTTACTGGGCCTCGAGGCAGCCCGTATCCTGATCTCGCTCGATTCTGTCCTGTTTATCAACAGAATGAACAATACCTACCTTCGCTCCGATTTCAGCTTCATCAACAATAACCTGAATTCTGGTTTCGATTTCGACCTGTTACAGGCCCTGCTTGTGGGAAACGACCTGAGATTCTATGAAAACGACCAATTCCGGCTTAATATCGACGGACAAAAGTATAAGCTGCATACCATAGGAAGGAGAAAACTCAGGAAATACGTCAGAAATGCCACGGAAAACCTTAAAGTACTCATACAAAGTATCTGGATAGATCCCGAAACAGGCAAGATCGAAGAAATTCATACCAAGGAACTGGGCAGGGAGAATAAAAAACTTGAAATCCGGTACTCTGACTTTGTCATGGTCAATAACCAGCGTTTTCCCTCCCACCAGGAAGTGAGGATCAGTGCTGAAAAAGAAATCAGCATCTCCCTCGACTTTTCGAAAATCAAAATTGATGAAACCCTGAGCTATCCTTTCTCCATACCGGCCAAATTTACCAATCTCACCGAATAATAACCATATTGAATATCTTTACATTCCTGTTGATTCAAGGATGAGACAAACCCTGACATACCGCCCGCCTCTTTCGGAACTGCGGTCTTTTCTCTTACTTGCCCTGGTTTTGATTCTGCTGATACCAAACCTTTCAGCCCAATCAAATCAACGTGCCAAACTCGAAAAAAACAAAAAAGATCTGGAAAGCGAAATCAACTACACTAACCAGCTGTTAAACGAAACCCGTAAAAGCCGCCAGTTATCCGTAAACCGCGTCGTTATCCTCAACAACCAGATTCAAAAAAGGGAAAAGCTGATCAATACCATCAACCACCAGGTTGAATCGCTTTACGACCAGATCAGCAACAATCAGCAGGAACTTGAAAACCTGAACTCCGACCAGGCACGCCTGAAAAAAGAATATGCCCGGATGATCACCCAGGCCTATAAAAACAGGAATGCCTACGACAGATTAATGTTCATTTTCGCAGCCAAAGATTTCAACCAGGCCTGGAAACGGCTGAAATACTACCAGCAGTATAGTAATCACCGGAAACAACAGGTATTGCGCATCATGCAAAACCAGGAAAAAATCAACAGAGCCATCCTTGTTTTAAACGAAAGGAAAAATGAAAAACTGCAACTGGCGAAATCCAAGGAAACTGAAAAAAGCAAACTCACACGGGAAAAAGAAGAAAAAAGCCAGACCGTAAGCCAACTGAAACAAAAGGAGAACGAACTGAAAAAGAAACTGAGGGAAAAAGAAAGAGCCCTGAGCCGCCTGCAGAAAGCCATCCAGGACCTGATTGCAGAAGAGATCAGGAAATCCATGCCGGTGGATAAAAGCTCCGGCAAAGCCACCACTGAAAAAACCCTCAGCCTCACACCCGAAGAAAAAGAATTATCCTCTTCTTTCACCAGCAATCGCGGAAAGCTTCCCTGGCCCACTGAAAAAGGAATTGTGGCAAGCACTTTCGGCGAACATGAACATCCCGTGCTGAAAGGGATCAAAACAAACAACAAGGGAATTAACATCCTGACAAACGGCGGCTCCCAGGTAAGATCCGTGTTTACCGGAACCGTTACCGGAACCATGTCCATTCCAAACCTCAACAATGTGGTGATCATCCGGCATGGTGAATATCTGACAGTTTACTGTAACCTGGAAGAAGTGTACGTGAAAAAAGGAGATAAGGTAAAAACCAAACAAGCCGTCGGTAAACTGTATACTGATCCTGATGAATCCCGCACCGAATTGCACTTTGAACTGTGGGAAGGGAAAAAACTGATGGATCCGCTGATGTGGCTTGCAAAATGAAATGTTTCATCTAAAAAAGGACAATATGAGTAAAGAAGCCCAAAACCTGTATCCCATGCATGCTTTACTTATCAGGCGCTGGAGCCCCAGGGCCTTCCGTTCGGACAATATTCCCGAGGAAAAACTCAGGACTTTGTTCGAAGCAGCCCGCTGGAGCGCCTCAGGCGGGAATCAGCAACCCTGGCGCTTCATCCTGGGAACAAATGGAGACGAAAGTTTTTCAAAAATCCTGGACAGCCTTGATGACGGCAACCGGAGCTGGGCGCAAAATGCACCGGTGCTGGTGCTTTCCGTCGGTAAAAAAACCCAGAACAGGAATGACAGGCCCAATTCGAGTTACCGCTACGACCTGGGGCAGGCAGTCGCCCATCTCAGCATACAGGCCACCGAAGAAGGCCTCTATGTGCATCAGATGGGTGGTTTTAATCCGGATCTCTGCCGGCAGGCATTCAGCATTCCCCCTGACTTTGATCCCATCACGGTATTTGCCGTCGGCTTCCTGGGAGATCCCTCCCAGCTGGAAGGCAATAACCGTATCAGGGAAACTGAACCAAGACAAAGAATGGCCTTCGACGAATTCGTGTTTTCCGGTACCTTCGGTCAGCCGTCAAGCCTTTTCCCATGATCAGATTTAAATCGAAACATCTGTATCAAATACCGGCGTTTACGGTATTGCTGGCATGTACGCTGTTCTCCTGCAAACAATCACCCCCCCCTGCTTCGTCCGGGAGCCAGCCTGAAGATACCGCCAGCACCTACGTGCCGTCGTTTAATGCGGACAGTGCTTACGATTATATTGCGAAACAGGTGGCCTTTGGCCCGAGGGTACCCGGAACCAAAGCCAACCTGGCTTGTGCCGTATATCTCGAAACAACCCTGCGTTCACACATGCCGGATGTGATGGTGCAGAAAGCGGTTGTCAGAGCCTATGACAATACCCTGCTGAATATCCGCAATATCATCGGCATGTTTCATCCTGAACGCAGCGACCGTATATTGCTCTGCGCCCATTGGGATACCAGGCATATTGCTGATCACGACCCCGATCCGGACATGAGAAAAAATCCGATCCTCGGAGCCAACGATGGTGGAAGCGGTACCGGCGTCCTTCTCGAGATCGCCAGACAGCTTGCCCTGGATGACCCCGGCATTGGCGTGGATATCGTGTTGTTCGACGCCGAAGATTACGGACAACCCGAAGATGCCTTACCCCAGAAAGAAGATACCTGGTGCCTCGGCTCCCAGTACTGGTCGAAAAATCCGCATAAACCCGGATACAAAGCCCGATTCGGAATCTTACTGGATATGGTGGGTGCAAAAAATGCCACCTTCCCAAAAGAAGAATACTCTGTGTATTATGCACCGGGCATCGTTTCCATGGTTTGGGAAACGGCTTCCCGCCTTGGATATGGTGCTTTCTTCCCGGACCGCCTGGGAGGTGCCGTTACCGACGATCACTATTACGTCAATACCATCCTCCGTATCCCCACCATTAACATCATCCACCAGGATATGAGCGGGGCCAAACCATTTTTTGAACACTGGCATACGGTAAAAGACAATATGGAATCCATCGACCCCCTGACGCTGGAAGCCGTGGGTAATACCGTCCTGATGGTGTTACACCAGCAAAAGAAGAAGACCTTATAACAACTCATTGGCCAGATTGGCCAATTCCGAACGTTCTCCTTTCTCAAGCCTTATGTGGGCATAAATGGGGTGATGCTTGATTTTATCGATCAGATAAGACAAACCGTTGCTCTGTGAATCCAGATACGGTGTGTCAATCTGGTAAATATCGCCTGTGAAAATGATCTTGGTATTCTCACCAGCCCTGGTAATGATGGTTTTGACCTCATGTGGGGTAAGGTTTTGCGCCTCATCCACGATAAAAAACACACTCGATATACTCCGGCCCCTGATATAAGCCAGGGGCGTGATCATCAGCTTCTCATTTTCTATGGCATCATTGATGTTCTTGTACTCCTTGTCGCGCTCTGAGTATTGGTTCTGAATATATTTCAGATTATCCCACAAGGGCTCCATGTAAGGATTGAGCTTGGATTTAATGTCACCCGGCAAATACCCGATGTCTTTGTTGCTCAACGGCACAATCGGCCGTGCCAGGTAGATCTGCTTGTAATTGCGCCTTTGTTCCATGGCCCCGGCCAGCGCCAGCAGGGTTTTACCTGTACCCGCCACACCCTGCAGGGTCACCAGCTTGATTTCGGGATTTAAAATGGCGTGCAATGCAAATACCTGTTCCGCATTACGGGGCGTAACCTTGAATGCCGGTGTTTTTTCAACCCTTTCTATCCGCTCTGTCAGCGGATTGAAATAGCTTAACACGGAATTCCTCGTATTCTTCAGAATAAAATAGTGATTGGGAATCGGATCCCTGATTCCCAGATCCGCAGGCAAACAATACCCGTCGGTGTAAATCTGGTCGATCAGGGTCTTGGGCAATCCTTCAATCAGGGTCTTTCCCGTATACAGACGCTCCACATCCTTGATCTTGCCGGTTTCATAATCCTCCGCAGCAATGTTCAAAGCCTTGGCTTTGAGCCGAAGGTTGATGTCCTTGGTCACCAGAATGACCCTGCGGTCAGGATACTCCCGGGTCAGCACCAGGGCCGCATTCAATATCCGGTGATCCGGCTTGTTGTCACCAAATACAACCTGGGCATCCAACTCACTCTTCTCGTTCATGATCACTTTGAACTTGCCGGTGGCTGGTGATCCGATAGACGCCCATTTTTGCAAGGTTACCCTGGGAGACAATTTATCAAGAATCCGGATGAATTCCCTGGCCTCAAAATTCTTGATATCGTTCCCTTTCTTGAAGTTATCCAACTCCTCCAGCACGGTGATCGGAATGGCTACGTCATTATCCTGGAAACTTCGTAATGCATTGTGATTATATAAAATGACCGAGGTGTCGAGGACAAATATTTTTTTCTTGCCCGTGATTTTTTTCCTGACAGATGGCATAAGTCTCAATTTGCCATGAAAGTAACCACAGGACGAATTTGCACAACATGGCAGTTCCGTTTTTTCTCAACCATATCCTGTTATTAACGCAGCCAAAGCTCAAAAATCCTGATCTTTGCCAAAAGCTGATTCCATGAGCAAACTGTTTTTACTGGATGCCATGGCCCTGATCTACCGGGCCTATTTTGCACTGAATAAAAACCCAAGGATCAATTCCAAAGGGCTGAATACTTCGGCTGTTCTCGGCTTTGCGAATACCCTGTACGATCTGCTGAAAAATGCGCAACCCACCCACCTGGGAGTGGCCTTCGATACCATGGCTCCCACCGCCCGCCACCTCGAATTCACAGGCTATAAAGCAACCCGTGAAGCCATGCCCGAAGATCTTGCAACCGCCATCCCGTATATAAAAAGACTGGTGGAAGCCTTCAACATTCCCCTGCTTTTTGTCGACGGATACGAAGCCGATGACGTGATCGGAACCCTCGCCAAAAAAGCCTCGGAAGCCGGATTTATTACCTATATGGTCACCCCCGATAAAGATTTCTCCCAGCTCGTCTCTGATCAGGTGCTCATCTATAAGCCGGGGAAAATGGGCGAAAAACCTGAGATTATCGGTCCCGAAGATGTCTGTCAGAAATACGGACTGAAAAGACCGGAACAGATGATCGACCTGCTCGGCCTCTGGGGCGATGCATCCGATAATATCCCCGGTATCCCCGGTATCGGCCAGGTGTATGCCCGCAAACTGCTCGAAACCTTCGACAACGTTGAAAACCTGATTGCCAATGCCGCCCGTATCGAAAACCCCGGACAGCGCGAAAAAGTAATCACCTATGCTGACCAGGCCCTGATGAGTAAAATGCTGGCCACCATCATCACCGATGTGCCCATCGCATTCGATGAGGACAAACTGAAAATCAGGCAACCCGACCGCCAGGCGCTCAGAGAACTCTTAGATGAACTGGAATTCAGAACCTTCGCCAAAAGGGTGTTCACCGACCTGAGCCTGCAGGAGGGAG
Source organism: Bacteroidota bacterium (assembly GCA_022709385.1). Lineage (GTDB taxonomy): Bacteria > Bacteroidota > Bacteroidia > Bacteroidales > CAIXZF01 > JAKLIX01. The sequence continues at coordinate 97,692 of JAKLIX010000001.1, forward strand.
CTGCCCAAACGCCGCCAGCAGACCTGTTTTCTGGTCTTCCTGTGGAGAATCAGACTACCGGACTTAAAACCATTCACGAAAGTGAAGTCAGATACCACCTGGTGCAGACAGCGGAAGAAATACAGAACCTGATCAAAAAACTCAGCGGAATCAACGGGTTTTGTTTCGATACCGAAACCACCGGACTGGATCCCAATCACTGCGAACTGGTGGGTATTTCCTTCTGCATAGAGGCCGGTGAAGCCTGGTTCCTCCTCCTTCCGCCGGTTTATGAGGAAGCATCGGAAATTCTGAGACAATTTAAACCCCTGTTCACCAATCCCGGTATCAGGAAAACAGGACAAAACCTTAAATTCGACATCTCTGTACTGCACTGGTACGATATCGAAGTGAGGGGCCCCCTCTTCGATACCATGCTGGCCCATTACCTGCTCCAGCCCGACATGAGGCACAATATGGACCTGCTGGCAGAAACTTACCTCGCCTACAGGACAATCCCCATCGAAAGCCTGATCGGTAAAAAAGGCAAAGACCAGGGAAACATGCGACAGGTAGATCCCGTGCTGCTGAAAGACTATGCCTGTGAAGATGCCGACATCACCCTTCAGCTCGCCCATATCTTTGAACCGGAACTGGAAAAGACAGGAACAAACATGGTCTTACGGGAAATAGAAGCACCCCTGGTTCCCGTACTGGCTTCCATGGAGGCCGAAGGGATCAGAATCGACAGAAAAACCCTCGACGAATACGCCATTCAACTGGCTCATGAAATCGAAAACCTCGAAACGGAAATCATGAGCCTGGCAGGAGTAAGTTTTAACATCGCTTCTCCAAAACAACTCGGAGAAGTCTTGTTCGACCACCTTCAGATCGCTGAAAAACCAAAACAAACCAGTAAAACAAAACAATATTCCACCGGGGAAGAAATCCTGCTAAAACTGGTCAATAAACATCCCATAATACCTAAAATACTGGATTACAGATCATTGACCAAACTTAAGTCAACCTATGTCGACACCCTTCCCCAGATGATCAATACCCGTACAGGCCGCGTGCACACTTCATTCAACCAGGCAGTGGCAGCTACGGGACGCCTGAGTTCCAACAATCCCAATCTCCAGAATATCCCAATCCGAACGGAAAGGGGCAGGGAAATCCGAAAGGCTTTTGTTCCAAGGAACAGGGATTACGTGCTTCTTTCGGCAGATTACAGCCAGATTGAGCTGCGGCTGATGGCTGAACTGAGCGGCGACAAAGCCATGACTGAGGCCTTTCTCAGGGGTGAAGACATTCATCTGGCTACAGCTGCAAAGGTGTATAGGGTTGCTGCTGACCAGGTGAACCGTGAAATGAGGAGGAACGCAAAGACCGTGAACTTCGGGATCATATACGGCATCAGCGCTTTTGGTCTGTCGGAACGGCTCAACATCCCCAGGAAAGAAGCCGCTGCCCTCATCGAAGCGTATTTCCTTCAGTACCCGGGAATAAAAAACTACATGGAGGAAACCATCCGGATGGCAAGAGAACAGGAATATGTGGAAACCATCATGAAAAGAAGGAGGTATATCCGTGACATTAACTCCGGCAATGCAGCCGTCCGGGGCTTTGCCGAACGGAATGCCATCAACGCGCCCATCCAGGGATCTGCAGCCGATATGATCAAGATCGCCATGATCAATATTTTCAGGGCGCTGGAGGATCAGGGCCTCAAATCGAAAATGATCCTGCAGGTACACGACGAACTCGTGTTCGATGCCTTCCGCGAAGAACTGCCTGTCTTGCTTCCCCTGGTCACAGGCCTGATGAAAACAGCCATTCCGCTTAAAGTACCGGTAGAGGTGGAAGTAAATACAGGCGAAAACTGGCTCGAAGCCCATTAATGCCAACCACATGGAATCTGTTTGTGTATTTTGCGGTTCAAGCTCCGGCGTCAGTCCGGTTTACCGGGATGCAGCCCGCTCACTCGGCCACTACCTCGCAAAAGAAGGAATACGGCTGGTTTACGGAGGCGCTTCAGTCGGACTCATGGGCGAACTGGCTGATGCAGCCCTGGAAAGCGGTGCTCAGATCACCGGTGTGATCCCTTCTTTCTTTTCCCGCAAGGAAATTGCCCACAAAGGACTGACCGAGCTGCATTTTGTCGACTCCATGCATGAAAGAAAACTGAAGATGGCAGCCCTGTCGGGTGGATTCATCGCGCTGCCAGGCGGTTACGGCACCATGGACGAATTCTTCGAAATGCTCACCTGGACACAACTCGACCTGCACCAAAAACCGGTCGGACTCCTCAATACAAACGGCTACTTCGACCTGCTGATCCGCTTCTTTGATCATATGACCGGTGAAGGATTTGTCAGGGACGCCCACAGACAGGCGCTGCTTTGCGCCGACAATGCGGAAGAACTGCTGGAAATGATGAACAAATATCAGCCGCTCAGGCTCGAAAAATGGCTGAAACGGATCAAAGAAACCTAAAACTGCTGCTACTTTGCAAGAATCTTGAATTCGGTCCTCCTGTTCAGTTGCCTTCCCTCGTCAGTCGCATTGCTCGCAATAGGCTGGGTCAGCCCGTATCCCTTGTAAATAAGTCTTGTTTTATCTATACCGGCTGCCACCAGAAACTCCACCACCGCTTTGGCCCTGTTCTCCGACAATACCTGGTTGTACGACTCCGAACCAAAACTGTCGGTGTGCCCGCTGATCTCCACTTTTAAACGGGGCATCTGCTTCAGCAGTTCCAGCAAACGGTTCAGCTCTGCCCTGGATTCCGGACGCAGGGTGTAGCGGTCAAAATCAAAAAAGATGTTACGCAATACGATCTTCTTGCCAACCTCTATGACATTGAGATACACATCCTTTTCAACTTCCTGATAACCACGGGATTGTGGAATATCGAAGTTCTCGGAATGAAACAGGTAAGCATCAGCCCTGACGGCAATACCGTAATTCTTACCCGAAGGCAGGGCGATCAGGTACTTCCCGCTGACCATGTTTGACTCAAAACTGCTGACGACCTCCCCGATGGAATTATCGGTGATGTCAATAGCGGCACCCAGTGGTTCCAGGGTAACGGCATCATATACGGTTCCTTTCAACAGGGTCAGCTGGCTGGTCCTCGATTCTGCCACCGGCGCCATGACGGCCTGCCTGAAAGGCTCGATGATACTGGCAAGCAGGTTGTCCTCGGTATTGTCGACGAGTGGTTTCTCCGGACCGTGAAAAGTAACCCTGTAAATGTCCTTCTCCCCGTAACCTCCCGGACGGTAGGACGCAAGATATCCCCTGCGCCCGTCAGCCGAAAGTACGATAAACACGTCATCATCCGTGGTGTTCACCGGAAAACCCAGGTTCCGCGGTTCAGACCAGACGCCCTGTTCCAGTACCGAATAAAAAATATCAAAACCGCCCATGGTGGGATGTCCCTGTGAACTGAAATACAAGGTCTTACCATCCGGATGCATAAATACGCCTGTTTCATCATATTCGGTATTGATTACCGGTCCCAGGTTCACAGCATCCCCAAACCTGCCATCTTTTATAGAACAGGAATAGATATCATGACCGCCATAACCGTCCGGTCTGTCACTGACAAAATAAAGCGTCTGCTGATCAGGTGAATAACAGGCCGAAGGCTCATGGTATTTCGAATTTACCGGACGCGGCAGCTTTACCGGATTCCCGTATTCCTCCCCTTTAAGCTGGCTTTCGTATAAATCACCGCCATTGTCGCCCCGGTACATCAGCAGCTTCTGTCCGTCAGGCGTCAGCCCCACGGTGGCATCATGATATTCGGTATTCAGGGGCTTCCCCGGGTGCAGCGGAACGCTCCATTCCTGATCACTGATCCGCGGCGATATATAGATGTCCTCGTAATAATAAAGGTCAATGGGATCGATGTCTCCCCCGACAGTATTGTCTCGTGATGAAGTAAACAGCAGTTTTGATTCGTCGGCCGTGATCACCAGGGCATATTCCGGGTATTTTGTGTTGATGTTGCTTCCCAGGTTTTCAATGGTCACCTTTTCCGCATTCCCCATCAGTTTACGGGCAACCTCGCATTCCTTCAGTTTTTTTTGTACTTCTTTCACCGCTTGTTCATTCCCTTTCCCGCTAATCCCCGACAGATAAGTAGTATAAGCCCGGCCTGCCTGGTCGATCATCTGATTAAAATGATATGCCTGACCCAACAGGTACTGTATGTCGGGAGCAATACCAGGATTGATGCGGGCTGCCTTCTCAAGAAAAAAAACCGCTTTCGACTTCTCGAGGGAAACCAGGTAACATTTACCTATCTTATAGTTCAGGTCGTCATTATTCGGATTGAAATCATTGGCTTTCAGGTAATAATCAAGTGCCTGAAGATAGGTAGCCCGGTTGCCGTACTGGTAATAAAGATCCCCCTCTTTGATATTACGGAGCGCATCTTTGAGCAATTCGTGTTTCTCCTTTGGAAAATTTTGTTTGATGAATTCGGTGTTTTTCTCCTGTGCCTTCAGTGCAGGCAGGATTAGCAGCCATAGATGTACCAGCAGCAAGGCCCTGAAAAACCGGTATGTCTCATCCCTGCTCATTTACACAGTAGCCTGAAGTAAGTCTCGGCGGCGCTGACACCCAGTTCCAGCGCTTTCCTGTAATCTTCACATGCTTCACGGATGTCTGCCATTGCTTCTCTGGAAATGGCTCTGTTCAGATAGGCAATCCCGTATCCGGGATCAATCCGGATAGCCATGGTGTAATCAACCACAGCCGACTGATAATCCTTCATCTTTTGCCGGGCATTGCCACGGTTGTTATAAGCAAAAGCATATTCAGGATTGATCGCGACCGAAGCAGTGAAATCATCTGCCGCCTTCTGATATTCTCCGGTTTTCATCCATGCAGTGCCCCGGTTATTGAATGCAACAAAATAGTCGGGTTTCAGGCGGATGGCCTCTGTATAATCTGCGATTGCCTTGTCATATTCTCCTGTCATCCTGTAGAGACTGCCCCTGTTGTTAAGGACAAACGGCAGCCCGGGATTCAGACGGATGGCCGTATTGTAATCCTCCATGGCACCGGCCAGATCATCCAGCATCCTCCTGGCGCTCGCCCTGTCGTTGTACGCCTGGGCGTAACGCGGCATCAGATTGATCACGATGGTGTAATCCTTCACGGCATTGGTATAGTCCTCACTTTCGAAATAAATACCGCCACGGTAATAATAAGCCATGGCATTCGCCGAATCAAGGGCAATGGCAGTAGTGTAATCATCGAAACAACCTTGGGCATCGCCGGTTTCATACTTCACCCTGGCCCGGTTAAAATAAGCATTCCCGGTGGGTTTCAGGGCAATGGCCCGGTCGAAATCTCCGATGGCCGACCTGAATTGCTGCAGTTCAATATTCACAATACCCCTGTTGTAAAAAGCCCTGTGGTTGTCCGAATCCTGTTCAAGGGCTAAGGTGAAGGAACGGTGGGCTTGCTCAAATAAGCCTTCCTGGTATTGTCTGATACCCTCGTTGTAATACTTTTCAGCTTCCAGGTTCTTCATAAGCGCCCCGGACCCGCTGGTATCTATCCCCGGCTTTTCGGTATAAAGGGCAGTACGCCTGATACGGCCGGCATCCTCCTTCCCGGTCTGAGCCATAAGCATAAACCCTGAAAAACACAGGATGAACAACAGACAACACTTCCTCATGCCATGAAATGAAGAAGCTAAATTAGGGAAAAAAAAATCAGCAGGAATCTAATTTCTGATGGCGTTGCGGTAAAGCTGGTAGGTTTCCATGACATCCCTTACAAAAGCGTAGGGCTCTTCACCGCGGCAATAACCGTAATAGGCCTGGGGATCACGGTAATAGGCCGGCTGCGATTTCCGCAACAGGAACGTATCCACGTGATGGGTCCAGATGGTGTTGTTCCTTCCGTATTTTTCAGCCAGCCGCCTGGCGTCAAGTACATGCCCAAGCCCGACATTGTATGCCGCAAGTACGAATTTCACCCTTTCGTCATGGTCAGGAACCAGAGGCAGGAACTGCTTTTCAAGCCCGGCAATGTATTTTACCCCGGCCTCAATATGCTTTTCCGGAGCCGACAGTGAATCAAGACCGTATTGTTCGGTCAAATCCGGCATCAGCTGCATCAGACCGTAGGCTCCCGACCAGGCCTGTGCCTGGGGCTGGAATTTGCTTTCCTTGTAGATCAATGCGGCCAGCAAACGCCAGTCCCAGTTGATCATGCGGCTGTACTTGCGAATAGCCCCGTCGTAAGGAGAGATCTTCCCTCCCCTGACCGAGTAAAAATCACTGCCGATCACACTTACCGTACGTGCTCCGACAAAATATTTCTCATACAGCACGGAGAATTTCTTTGCCTTTTTATATTGCCCCAGCCATTGATTGAAAGCAGCCAGCAGGTCTTCCCCTTCCCGGTTTACCATCCATACCAGGTTTTGTTGCGGTCCGACCACGGTCTGGATATCCAAACCCGGATGATACCTCCGGATCATGCCTGCAAAGGGTTCATAGGCAATCGTATAGTCAATCTCGCCCTTCGCAACGGCTGCCATAAGCTGCTCCGGTTTATATTCCCCGTGTTCCACTACCCTGATGCCCTCATCCGACTGCATGGAAAGCATGGTCAGCATCTGGATGAACGGACTGCCCTTTTCGACATACACGGTTCTTCCCGCGAGTTCAGACAGATCGCGCACCAAAACTTTCTCCCCGGCAAAACCGGAACTACTGCGCTGTACCAATACGGCATTGGCCTGGTATAAAGGATCTGTATGATAAAGCATATGGCTTTGATCGGCAATCACAGGCAGATCAACGGCCAGCATGTCCACTTCTCCCCTGTCGAGCATCTCATAACTTTTCCCGAGTTCCCCCGAAACAGCGATACTCAATTGTACGCCCAGGTGGTCGGCAAAAGCCCTGAGCAGTTCGTAATTGAATCCCTTGGGCGAACCCCTGTAAAGAAAATAGGAGGTAAAATTATCATCGGCGATCACCTGCAGCTTTCCACGCTGCCTGATTTCTTCAAGCGTGCTGCCATTCGCTGTGCTCTCCAGCTCGTTTTTTTCCGCTTTCCGGCAGGATGAAGCCGTCAGCATGGCCATCATGACAAGCATGATTACCAAGGCTTTCGTGCCAATATTCCTGCTTAAATCCTTCACTGTTGCTATGTTTCTGAAAAAGAGGCGCAAAATTACTTTGTTTTCCGGCAGCTTCGACATAAGACCACAAGCAAGTACCCATCTTAACAATTTTTAACGCTTGTGTTCATATCCCTTACTGCCATGTTTGCCCTCTTAAACGCATAAAAAACAAGGATGTTCTGTTTTTTAACAAATTTTTACACATCCTGCTGTTTAAGAGTATTTTATAATGGTCTACATTGTTAATAAGCAGATATGAATCATTATATTGAAACAGTATATATGCATGTGGCTCATTATCTGATGGATAGCTATAATTAACCCCTTGAATTGCTCAACGCTATTTTTTTCAATTCTTAATGATATTGCTGTGATTTATATGTAATTTTGGACTAATCTGTTAAACGCTTCATCTATATGAAAAGAATTGTTACCCTTATCCTGATCACATGGTCCATGACAATGTATGCCCAAAAGGAGGCAAACATCTGGTTTTTTGGCGATAATGCGGGGATTGACTTTAACGGGGCCCTGCCACAGCCACTGTCCGCCGGACAGACAACGTCCTGGGACAATACAAGCTGTATCAGCGACAGTGCCGGTAACCTGCTCTTTTATACCGATGGCGAGACTGTCTGGAACAAGAACCATTTTATCATGAATAACGGTAGTGGTCTGAACGGCTCCAATATGGGCGGCCAGTGTGCCCTGATCGTACCCCGTCCGTCTTCAGGCCTGTATTATATTTTTACGGTGGACATCTTCGCCGGCGCCCAGGGATTCAATTATCATATCGTGGATATGTCTCAACAGGCAGGTCTCGGTTCTGTCGTCTCAAAAAACAACCTGCTGTTTTCCCCCTCCACCGAAAAAATTGATGCCATTTACAATCCTGCCGACAACAGCTACTGGGTGATAACTCATATCTGGGGTAACAACCATTTTTACTGCTACAAAATCACCTCAGCCGGACTAAACATTAACCCCGTAGTCAGCAATATCGGTTCAGCGTATTCAGGAGGTATACCCAGTGGGTATAATTCACTCGGCCAAATGACTTTTTCAAAAGATGGAACCAAACTTGTTTCCACAGTCTATTCAGACGGATTGGTGGAAATATTCGATTTCAACATGAGTACAGGTCAACTTTCTAATCCACGGCTTATGAGTGGATTTCAAAACGTATTGGGAGCAGCTTTCTCACAAGATGCCAGTAAATTATACATTGCCATCTGGAAAACCGACAATGTTTATCAGTTTGACCTGAGTATTGATTCTGTTCCCGTTATTCTGGGCAGTGCGACGATCATCGGCCATGCAACTTCAGGCAGTTCAACTGGTTACAAAGCCGGCTATTTGCAGCTGGGTCCGGATAATAAAATATATATCGCACGTTACGAAATGAATCACCTTGCGGTGATCAACAACCCAAATGAAGCAGGTGCAAATTGCTACTTCGTAAACAATGGATTCTCACTCAACAATAAAGTATGCTTTGCCGGTTTATGCAGGGTCCCCGTAAAAATCATCACAACAGGAGATGAGGATTTACTGCAGGCAACTGCTCATTTTTCATTATTTCCAAATCCGGCTTGTCAACAATGCAGTTTCCATTTTCCATTCATGGTGCCCGGAGAAACAGTTCTTGTTTCCATTGCAAATGCACTGGGGCATAATTGTCAAAACAATCAAATCATGCCTGGTGGCAATCATACGGTTGACATAAGCAATCTTGAACAAGGATGCTATTTTGTGTCTGTTCAGCAGAAAGGAAAGACCCTGGGTAGCCAAAAACTTATCATACAACGCTAACCCTACACCGTCTTCCTGTACCTTCTTACGGCCAGTGTAATGGATAACACGGCCAGAAGGGCCAGGGCGAACAGGTCGGGACGGATATCCGTAAAACCAGAGCCTTTCAGCAATACCATGCGGATGATGCGGATAAAATAAGCCACCGGATTCAGGTGGTTGAGCCACTGTGCCCAGTCGGGCATGTTTTCAGCCGCGGTAAACAAACCGCTCATCAGGATAAAGACAATCATGAAAAAGAAAGACACAAACATGGCCTGCTGCTGGGTGCCGGTCATGGTGGATACCAGCAGTCCCAGGCCCAGGATCACACAACTGTAAACGGCCGCCGCAAAGAACACCAGCAACAGATTCCCCTCCAGCGGAATGTCAAACAGGAGTTTTCCGACTCCAAGCCCAAAGGCCAGTTCAAACAGGGCGATCAGCAGGGTGGGAATCAGTTTGCCCGCAATAAACTGGTATTTGCGGATCGGACTGACATTGACCTGTTCAATGGTGCCGATCTCCTTCTCCTTTACAATGTTCATCCCCGAAAGCAACAGGCTGATGACGGTGACCAGGATGACCAGGATGCCGGGTACCATGAAGGTCTGGTAATTCAATTCGGGATTGTACCAGAAAGTATACGTCAGGTCGATCTGCTGCGGCCTTGTCTCCATAGAAATCAACCCGCTTTCCTTCCTGAGATTGTGGTTCATATCCTGCACCACCGACTGCGTATAGGCATGGATGAGGCCCCCCGCAGATCCATTGATGGCGTTGACAATCAGTTGAAAACGGGCATCCCTGCCCATGGAAACCTGCTTTTCAAAGTCGGCCGGAAATACCACGATGGCGTCGGCCTCTCGCTGCTTCATGCCCTGTTCCCCGTCCCGGTCCAGATCAGAATACCCCGTAATACGGAAAAAACCGCTGCCCCTGAATTTGTCGCACACTTCACGCGTCAGCACCGAACGGTCGTGATCGACCACAAACAGCCTGATACTTTTCATCTCAAAGGTGGCTGCATGTACGATAATGATCAGCTGCACCACGGGAACGGCGAATATGATCGGCAGCATCGACCGGTTCCGGAAGATCTGCAGGAATTCTTTCTGTATTAAAAAGCCAATGGTTCTCATCTCACATCAGCTTAAGCGGATCTTAAACTTCTTCACACTCAATATAATAAACACCGCAGTCATGAAAAGCAGTACCACGGCCTCCTTCCAGAAATACATCAAACCGTTGCCCATGAGCATGATGTCTTTCATGATGGTAATGAAGTACTTAGGAGGCATGACATGGCAGATCGCCTGCAACCACAGCGGCATGTTCTCGATGGGATAAATAAACCCGGACAGCAGGATGGTGGGAAGCAGTAAGCCCACCATGGAAATCATCATGGCCACCTGCTGGCTGCCGGTCAGACTGGAAATCAGAATACCCAGCGATAAGGCGGTGAGGATATACAACATGGTCATGGCAAGCAGCAGCACCACACTTCCAACCACCGGCACGCCGAAAACCAGGTTTGCCATCAGCAGGATCACCATGGCGTTCAGCAGCGAAAGCAGCAGGTAAGGCGTCACTTTTCCCAGGATGATCTGTACCGGCCTGAGCGGGGAAACCAGCAATACCTCCATGGTACCCAGTTCCTTTTCCCTGGTAATCGCAATAGACGTAAGCAGGGTGCATATCAGTGTGAGAAGCATGGCAATGATACCGGGAACAAACATATACACCCCTTTGAGCTCAGGGTTATATTCCATCCTGACTTCAGGTATGATGGCTGCTGCCTGGGGAAGATTCCGGTTGCGTTCCAGTGTATATGACATCAGGATTCCCTGGGTGTAATTCACCATCATGCGGGCCGTATTGGGTTCGGAAGCATCGGCAATCACCTGTACCGCAGCCCGTCCATCGCTTTGCAGCTTACGGGCGAAATCCTTCTCAAAGATGATCACTTCCCTGACCTGCCCCTGCTTTAAAACCTCGTGGATATCCCGCTCGCTTTCAAGGTAAGTCACAAGCCTGAAAAAACCCGAAGAAATGATCTTTCCGGTAATTTCACGACTTACCTGGTCTGATGCAAGGTCGAGTACGGCAATCCGGGCATTCCTGAGATCGTTTACGATTACGTAACCAAACAACAGCAACTGAACCACGGGCATTCCGAACAGGATCAGCAGGGTGCGCCTGTCCCTGAAAATATGATGAAACTCCTTTCTGACAAAACCAAGGAACTTTTTCATGCTGCAGTTTTATGCATTTCGGGCAATCCTGGTGAACACTTCATTGATGCTGGACGCATGATACTGTTTCTTTAATGCGGCGGGTGTATCGAGTGCGATGATTCTTCCTTCGGCCATGATGGAAATTCTGTCACAATATTCTGCTTCATCCATATAATGAGTGGTGACAAAAACCGTGATCCCGTCGGCGGCGGAAGCATGGATCATTTCCCAGAACTGCTTGCGCGTAATGGGATCGACGCCCCCGGTGGGTTCATCCAGGAAAACGATACCCGGGCGGTGAAAAACAGCTACCGAAAAGGCGAGTTTCTGCCGCCATCCCAGAGGCAACCTGCCGATCAGCGTATCCCTCACCGCCTGCATCTGCAAGGTTTCGAGCAATTCTTCCGCCCGTTCGCGGATGGCCTTACGACTGATCCCGTAAATCCCGCCGAACAACCTGATGTTCTCGAAAACAGTCAGGTCTTCATACAGGCTGAACCGCTGGCTCATGTAACCAATGTGCTTTTTGATCTTTTCCGCTTCGGTAAAGGCATCGAATCCGGCCACCCTGATATACCCGGAGGTGGGAACAGACAATCCGCACAATATTCTGATCGCCGTGGTTTTTCCGGCCCCGTTGGCTCCCAGGAAGCCGAAGATCTCACCCCGGTAAACCTCGAAGCTCAGATGATCATTGGCGGTGAAGGATCCGAACTTCTTCACGAGATCTTTTACCGTAATGACTGCTTCTGCTGGCGCTGTCATACGCTTTCTCCTTTCATCAGGGCAATAAAGCTATCCTCTATCCCCGGAACCACTTCCCGGATTTGAATTCCTTCATGACCGCTTTTTTCAAGCAGCATTGCTATCAGTCCGGGCTCCGGAAAATCCGGATTCAGGCTGAAATGAATATGCTGACCGGAAAGGTAAGCCGTAAACACAGCGGGCATCTGCTGCAGATCTTTCAGCAGACGGTACATTTGCTTTGCACTGATGGCGTACAAACGACGCGGATAATCGCCCGGGATGGCAGAAGGAATGTCGGTTTTCAGTATGCTACCCTCCTGTATCAGCGCGATCCGGTCGCACAGGGCTGCTTCATCCATGTAAGCAGTCGATACCAGGATAGTGATGCCTTGGGTTTTCAGTCTTCGCAGCATCTCCCAGAACTCAGCCCGTGAGATGGCATCCACACCGGTGGTAGGCTCGTCAAGCAGCAGCACCTGTGGTTGATGGATCAGGGCACAGCAAAGGGCCAGTTTTTGTTTCATCCCTCCTGAAAGCTTGCCTGCCGGCCTGTTGCTGAAAGCCTCCAATTGGACATATATATCCCTGATAAGGTGGTAGTTCTCCTTAAGGGTGGTTCCAAAGATGGTGGCAAAAAAGCTGAGGTTTTCGGCAACTGTCAGGTCCTGGTACAGCGAAAAGCGACCGGGCATATAAGCTGTAATATCCCTGATCTTCCTGTAGTCTTTCACCACATCGTATCCTTCCACGCTGGCCGTACCGCTTCCGGGAAGCAACAGGCTGGCCAGGATGCGGATCAGGGTGGTCTTGCCCGCCCCGTCGGGACCTATCAGCCCGAACAGTTCTCCTTTACCGATCTCAAGCCGGATATCGTGCAAAGCCCTGACCTTGCCCCAGCTTTTCCCGATACCGCAGATTTGAATAGATATATCTTCCATGTTTCACCTGAAATTGACTTCTCCAGGCATGGCGATTTTCAGGCTCCCGTCGTTCTTCACCCTGACCCTGACCGCGTAAACCAGGTTCACCCTTTCTTCCTTGGTCTGGATGATTTTAGGGGTGAATTCAGCGGACGATGAAATCCAGCTCACTGTCCCGCTGAGTGTGCGGTTTTTATCTTTATCCGCGTCGATGATTACCTCTGCCTCCTGCCCGATTTTCACCTGGGGAAGCTGGCTGCCGCTGATATACACACGCAGGTACATTTCCGACAGGTCGGCAATTTTATACAATGGTTTGCCGGCCATTACCATCTCTGAAGCCTCATGATATTTTTCAAGTACCGTCCCATCCGCCGGATTGAGGATACGGCATTTTCTGAGGTTTTCCCGGGCCTGTGCAATCTGTTGCGACAAGGCCTCTATTTCATCACTGACTCCTTTTCGCTGTACCAGTACCGCCTGGATCTGCTTGAGCAACAGCTTGTGGCTTCCGCTTACATCATCAAGTTGTTTCTGTGTGGCCGCCTGATCGGCAAAGAGTTTGCGCGTGCGCTCCAGATCAACCTCCAGGTTGGTTTTCTGTTGTTCGAGCACCCCGGCCTGGGCATGCAGACTTTCCAGTTTATTGGCAACGGCCTGCTGTTGTGCCCTGAGCATCTGAAGCCTCAGTACATGGTCGGTGCTGTCAAGCAGGGCGATCAACTGTCCTTCCTTCAGGTTTTGCCCTTCTTCAACCTGAAACGCAAGCAATCGTCCGGATATCTCAGGGGAAACGCTTATTTCAGTTGCTTCAAAGGTTCCGTATGCATCAGAACGCTTGTTCTTCCCGGAACAGGAGAACAGCAGGGGAAGCAGGACTGCTGCCACAATCATCGGAATGTTCTTCATATTGTCTGATTTTTATTCTTGAAGGCGACGGCCGTGAATTGGTTCTATTTTCAGGATTTAATATTTTCCGAGGACGGTCAGATATTCAATCTTCGTCCTTATCAATTGAATATAATGGTTTTCCTTATTCAGCCGGGCAATGCTTTCCTGCTTGAGTTCCGTAACATAATCACCGGGAGTGATCACGCCATTTCCCAGCTGAGCGGCTGCCATACGGGTAATATTGCTCCGGAGACGGATGATTTCATCGTCTTTTTCAAGCAGGCGTTCATTTTTAAGGATCATGGCAGCAAGATTTCTCAGATTCATTGTCAGGTTCCTGTCGAAAGTCTCCCGCTGGGTGCTAATGATATCCTTCTGGAGATCAAGCCCCTGCTTATCTCTCTTCTGCTGGTTCCAATTCCAGATATTCCATTGAAAGCGGGCACCCACCATATAAAAATCATCAAATTCACGCTTCAGCATGTTCAGGCCCGGTTTGCCGTAGCCCGCCTGTGCAAAGGCCGAAATCTTCGGCAGGTATTTACTGACACTCAGGTTTTTCGTCAGTTCCAGCTGCTGCTGTTTCAATTCCATCACCAGCGGTTCAAGCCTTTGTGAAACAGCCTCTTCACGGATATCCGGTATATCCGGCAGCTTCAGGACAAGATCGGATGGCATGCTCCTGTCCAGAAAAACACCCAGCATGTCCAGACCTGCCTGTTTACCGCTTTCCAGTTCGAGAAGCTCTTGATTGGTTTTCATGATCTCGGCAAGCAGAACATCTCTCTGACCCGCGAGTACCAATCCATGGCGTACCCCGGCTTCCAGCATGGCCTGTTGTTCTGTGAGCTGCTCAAGTACCGACAACAGGATCCTGCTGTTTTGCTGAAATAACAAAATACTGAAATACAACTGACTGATCCTTTCCTTCAGGCTGTATAACTCGGCCTCCAACCCCTTCTGTCCGATCTGCAGACCCACTTTTTCAATCTCTTGCTGATGCCGCTTGCTGCCTCCGTCCCAGATCAGTTGTTGCACATCAAGCGTCATCCTGTACATATCCCTGTCCACCGATGGAATTTGGATAAAAGGCACATCGAAGGGAATTTCGGTGACTTCCGATTGCCAGGATGCCTGTCCGTTTAAAAAAAGCTGTGGCAAATAGCTTGTCTGAAGCGACCTGATTTTCAATTCGGTGACCTCGCCGAGCAGGGATCGCTGCCGTGTGAGTGGATACAAACGGATGGCTTCCTCATGACAATCCTTCAGCAGAAGGGTATCAGGCTGCTGGGCGTACATGCACACAGCAAGAAGCAGCAGTACCATAATATATATCGTTCTCATTTTACTTAATTTTCAATGATTCAATGATGGTAGCCTTGATCGTTTCTTTTCTTTCATCGAGAAAACGCCTGTATGCTTCCTGGCTGCCGCCAAACAATACAGCGTTCAGTATGGGTTTTGCTATGAAAGGAAATACACACATGCCAATCATATTCACTACCAGGTGCCTGGGATCGACTGCCCGGATATTGCCCCTGGCTGCTTCCTCAGTGATCTGACTTTCAAATAGTTTTATGGGAATATCTCGACTTTCCATAAAACTGACAATCTCTGCCGGATTACGGTGTATTTCCATCACGATGAAACCCGGAAGATAGGGATTCTGAAAAAGGATATCGAGGTATCCGTCGATAAAACCTTCTATTTTACTGAAAAAGGGAATGTCCTCATTCAGCAGTCCTTTCATCCCTCCGATAA
The DNA here is from genome assembly GCA_022709385.1 of Bacteroidota bacterium. Lineage (GTDB taxonomy): Bacteria > Bacteroidota > Bacteroidia > Bacteroidales > CAIXZF01 > JAKLIX01. Next base: position 113,177 of record JAKLIX010000001.1, read on the forward strand.
ATTTTCCGAGCACCTCGCGAAACACCAGTTCGAAAAGCTTCTCTTTGCTTCTGAAGTAATAATGTAACAGGGCCTTGTTGATCCCCGCTTCATCGGCAATCTCCTGCATCCTGGCGGCCTCAAGACCCTTGCGTGCAAACACTTTCCTTGCAGCCTCCAGGATTAGCCCTTCCGTGCTGATACTCATAATTAACTGTTATATAATAACCTGGATGGGAACCAATTTTAATTAGCTGATTAAACCACATGGTTTAACCAACTGGTCAAATTTACGACAAAAAAAACCGGCAGAACAAGAAAAATGAGAAAAAAATGAGAAATTTTATATCAAACTGATTATCAACCCTCTCCAAGAGCGATTTTCAGTTTCTGTCCGGGCTTGATCTGCCTGGCATTTTTGATTTGGTTCCACTGCTTGATTTGCTCCACCGTAACACCCTGGTATTTATTGGCGATGCCCCAGAGTGTGTCTCCGTGGCGAATGGTATGATAGATAAACTTATCATCCTGCCGGTTTTTGGGTACGGCAGCAGTATTTTGATCGTTGGCCGCGTTCACAAGCATGTCCTCATAGACCGGTGGTCCGATCATACCAGGGTTGATCTCTGTGCTTTCGCCTGATTTGATGCTTTTCCCGGCATCAGCCTGAGCTGTCTTTTCGTTTTTGGCAGCAGTGTAAACAATCAGTTCCCGGTTGGCCTTGATATGGTTTTGCCTGATCCCGTTCCAGCGTTTAAGATCGGCCACGCTGCAGCGGTATTTCCTGGCGATGCTTCCGAGGGTTTCTCCCTTGCGCACCACATGGGTAATGGATCTTTCCTGTACATCACGTATCTGCGCCATCAGCTGATCCCTTTCCATTCCCTTTTGAGTCTTAAACTGGTACAGCGCTTCCTCATTATTCAGAAAGTCAGCTACATAAGACAGGGGCAGCCTGAGTGCATAAGTCTGCTCCGGCCCGGCCGGAATGAGATCCTTGGTATATGCCGGATTGAGGAAGCGGATGTTCTCGAGCGGAATGTTGAACATTTCCGAAATCTGGTCGAATGTAAGGGCCTGGCGGACGGTGACAGTATCAACCTCAGTATAAAGGATTCCGGGATGTACCGGGTAAAGATTATGGTCGGCAGCATGGTGAAGCACATAACTGGCGGCAATGAAGGCCGGAACATAGTCACGTGTTTCCCTGGGAAGGTAACGCATGATGGTCCAGAAATCCATGATCCCGCCCGATTTCCGGATGGCCCTGTTTACATTTCCCGCACCCGAATTATAGGCGGCAAGCACCAGCGACCAGTCGTGGTAAATGGCATACAAATCTCTCAGATGCTCACAGGCTGCAATGGTGGCCTTATAGGGATCATTGCGTTCGTCAACATAAGAACTGACTTTCAGATTGTAAAGCTTCCCGGTATGAAACATGAACTGCCACAGGCCTTTGGCACCTGCATGAGAGCGCGCAACCGGATTCAGCGCCGATTCGATCACGGCAAGGTATTTAAGCTCCAAAGGCAGGTTTAAACGGTCGAGCTGCTCCTCGAACAGCGGAAAATACAAACCTGAAAGCCCCAGGATACGCTGGGTGAGATCCCGTTTGCGCACAGCATACAGATCGATATACTGGCGGACAATATTGTTGTAACGGTATTCAAATGGAGATTGCTGACTCAGTTTCCTGAGCCTGAGGGTATACACACTGTCGGAAAACTCAGGGACATACCCCTCTTCATACTTATGAATATTTAATACATCCCTGTTCGTTGTAAAGTCCGGCGTTTGGTTGAAGGTAAGCCTGGCCAGGCTGTCAAGCATCGCAATAATGGGATTGTCCCTGACCAGGTCAACGTTCAGGTTCCTGGAAGTGTCGCTGGACGGTTGGTAAGAATGATTGGAAGATTGCAGGGAAGTAAAGAAAAAACACGCGATGATCAGAAGAAATCCCGTGCGGGTATGTCTTGATTTTCTGGTGATCATTAGATTCAATTGTTTGGCTCGAAAAGATTTAATCAATAATACAAACTTCAAGTTTACAAAAATAGGTGTTTTCAGGCGGATTTTTTAACAAATTTTAATACTTATCAACAAGAATACCTTGATAAACCCAAATTTGTATATGCCCTCATTCCTTGCCGGATTCCTCCTTTTTCTTCTCCTCTTCCTTTTTCTTGTCCGGCGTATTCATGCTGTCCTTAAACTCCCTGATACCGGTACCCAGCCCCTTCATCAGTTCGGGTATCTTTCTGCCTCCGAACAACAACAATACAACCACTACGATCAGTATGATCTGCCAGGGACCAATCATACCCAAAAGAATTGTACTCATTGCAGCGATTTTAAATTAGGGGCCAAAGATAGTGAATTCTATTCATTGTCTTTCAGTTCCGGTTTAATCTTTACTCCGTCGTAACGGATTTCCCTCCCCTTTCTGTAGGTAACGATCAGGAAAGGAGTGCCATCGGGATTATACTTGATCCAATCGCCTTCGCGCTCACCCATCACATAAACACCCTCATCTTTTTTAAGTCCTGATTCCCAGTAATATACATGCCTTCCATCCGGCAGATCTTCCACGAATTTACCTTCAAATCCCCTGTTACCGTTCTCATAATAATACTGCCATTCTCCATCCCTTTGCCCGTTCAGATAAGTGCCCTCCTCCCTGTGGTCTCCATAGTCGTAAATCCATTTTCCCTGTTCCAATCCATCAAGATATTCACCCCTGGCAATCACTTTACCGTCTTCAGAATACTCGGTCATCAGGCCGTCTTCCCTGCCATTTGTAAAGGCCATCTCACGCAGGACTGTCCCTGTTTCGTGATACCATTTCCAGTCGCCGTCCGCCCTTCCCCTCTGATCAAAATTCCCCTCTTCCTCAAGGTTCCCGTTCCAATAATAGAACTTCCAGTATCCGATCCGTTTTCCATCCTTGTATCTTCCCTCGGCTTTTTTACGGCCGTCATCGTAAAATTCGGTCCATGGACCCTGCCTGAGCCCGGCATCATCCGTAATTCCTTCTCCTACAATAATTCCCCTCCTGTATAAAAGACTCTTTTCTAGTTTTCCGTCTTCCGTGAACTCACGCCATAAACCGTCAGGTACCTGGTTCTTGTATTGCGCCCGAATCTTTACTTTACCGCTTGGATAATAATCAGCCCTTTCATCAATCCTGGCTATTTCTTCTGCATCCTCCTGCAATTCGTCATTAATATATTTAAATATTTTGAATAATTTTCCGTCCGTGGTGTATTCCCTGAAATACCCGTTCTTTTTGCCTGCCCGGTATGTTCCTTCGCTACGGATATTGCCGTTTTCCCAGAATGTGACCCATTTGCCGTGTGCCAGGCCTTCTTTGTCCCTGCGGTTTACATACTCACGCGATACCAGAAAACCTTTTTTATATTCCATCAGGGTAATTACATTTCCTTCCTGGTCATACTCCCTGGCAAAACCATCCTCCAAACCTTTACTGAATGGAATCTCCTTCTTCTTCTTCCCATCCGGGAAATAATAGGTCATGAATCCCTGCTTGACATCATCCGCAAAAACTTCATCGATACGCTCCCCCTCCACATAGGTTGTTTTCGTTCCGTGTTTTTTCCCCTTGCGATATTCCAGACTCAGAATGATGTTTCCGTCTTCATCATAAAACTTCCAAAGGCTGTCAAGTTCAAACTCACGCCGGTTTCCTTCCGATTTCAGCTTTCCGTTCTCATGATATGTTTTCCAGTAACCATCGGGTGTACCCTGCCTGAGCCAGCCTTCACTCGAAAGTTTGCCGTTTTCGTAATAATATCGTTTATATTCACTTGTATCACTGCCGCTTTGTGCATCCAAACCTGTACTGCAAATCAAAATGATGATCAATGCAGGCAATAAACTGATATGCTTCATAAAATTATATAAATATTAAGATAATTCAAGCATTCTGTAAACAGGTCTGGCAGCTTTACGGATCGTTTCTTCATCCATCAGAATCTGTGGACTTTCATTCTTCAGACAAAGATAAAGCTTTTCCATGGTGTTCATTTTCATATAAGGACAATCATTGCAATGACAGGTTTCATCAGCCGGGACAATAAGAAATTCCTTATCCGGATTTGCTTTTTTCATGGGATGAAGGATACCGGATTCAGTAGCCACGATGAATCTGGTGGCAGTGCTTTTGATCGTATAGTCTAACAAAGCAGTAGTAGAACCAACAAAATCGGCAAGGGCAAGAACCGGCGCCTTGCATTCAGGATGCGCAATCAGCAAGGCATCGGGATTTTCTGCTTTCATTCTTATTATTCTTTCAGAAGTAAGGATGTCATGTACTTCGCAGCTTCCGTTCCACAGAACCATATTTCTTCCTGTCACACTGTTCACATAAGCACCCAGATTCCTGTCCGGTGCAAAAATGATCTTTTGCTCAGGCGGAAATGAGGATACAATCTTCACCGCGTTGCTGGAAGTGCAGATCACATCGGACATCGTCTTGATCGCCGCAGAACAATTTATATAAGACACAACAATATGATCAGGATGTTCCTTCAGAAAAGCCGCAAAGGCATCGGGCGGACAGGAATCAGCAAGAGAACAACCCGCATTCAGATCGGGCAACAGCACTTGCTTAGCCGGATTCAGGATTTTCGCAGTTTCAGCCATAAAGTGTACCCCGGCAAATATGATGATATCAGCACTCGTAGTACCTGCCTGACGGGCCAAACCCAGACTATCTCCTACAAAATCAGCAATATCTTGTATTTCAGGTATTTGATAATAATGAGCTAACAGTATCGCTTGTTTTTCCTTTTTAAGTTTCAGAAATGCGTCTTTGTAATCTGTCGGATGTTGAGCCTGGGTTGAAAACATGTTTACATTCATTTGTTCCTATGTTTCACTTTATGATCCAATGCCTGCCTGTCGACAAAAAGATATGTCCGGGTGTTTATGAGCCCCGGTTCGTTTTCGACAAACATGAACATTTCATAATAATATTTAATTAATAAGAATTTTATATGGTTATTATAGTATCCTGTTCATATGGTTAAAAACTTTTTCCGGAAAGTTATCCCCTCCAATGAACAAGGGAATGAACAGTTTATTATTCATTTGAGTGCTCATTTTTAAAATATTGACGTTTTATTGACAAGTTGTTAATAAGGCTTTGTGAATAAAAATGAAAAGAAGAAATGTTAACAGCATGTTCATTGTGAGTTGAAAAAAAGGACCAAAAAAATATCAACAGTCATTTTGCCCTATTATGGCGGATTTATCAACAAAGATACAGACTTATGAACAAGTGATGGGTGAATAAGTTTAATTTATTGAATATCAATAATATAGTTTTATAATTTTGAAATTATGCGGACAGACGGATGGCAGGCGGCTCGTTCTGGCTAAATTGTCATAACTTTGTTAAACCGAAAGACCACAGAAATGCGAAAAAAGTGTTTCCAGAGTCATCGGTATAAAGAATCTTAGTGAAAATTGCTTCGCATTTTCACTAAGATTCAGTATAATGTAAACTGAATGTTATGAATGAAACGGGCTTATCAGTGGTGATCGGTTCAGATCATGCGGGTTTTGAGATGAAGCAACATTTGATCATGACATACGGACAGCGATCGTACCGTTTTACGGATAAAGGGGCTTTTTCAGGTGAAAGTGTTGATTATCCGGATTTTGCAAGAGAAGTATGTGAACATTTCCTGTTTGGCGGCTTTGATTATGGTGTATTGATCTGCGGTTCGGGCAATGGTATGGTAATGTCGGCCAACAGATATAAAGGGATCAGGGCCGCATTATGCTGGTCGGAAGAAATTGCCAGGCTGGCCAGGTTACACAATAATGCCAATATTTTGGTTCTGCCGGGTAGGTTTCTGACAAAAGATGAGGCGGAAAAGATTTTTAAAGTGTTTATGATCACAAATTTTGAAGGCGGAAGGCATGTCAGAAGGGTGGAAAAGATGGATTTACTGAATCATTAAGAGCGCATCATGTCCGAATTATCCAATATTTTCCTTGAAGAATCTGAAAATAAGGCATTTGATAAGGATCACCGGAAAAAGATCCTTTTCAATATTGCCAGATACGATCAGGCAGTTTTACAAGGGAAAAAGCAATATCAGGATTTGGATCTTGCAAGGGAAAGAGCTGCATTTATCCGGCATAAGGTGATCAATGAGCTCGATAAATATCTTGCAGAATTTGAAGCGAATTTTGAAAGTCACGGGGGTAGGGTATTGTGGGCTCAGGATGAAAAGGAAGCTTTGCGGGAGATATACAGGATATTGAGGCGTCATGATGCAAAACTGGTAGTCAAATCGAAATCGATGACTACCGAGGAAGTGGAGTTGAATGATTTTCTGAAGAAACATAAAATTGAGGCAGTTGAAACCGATCTGGGCGAATTCATCGTGCAGACGGCAGGAGAGAAACCCTATCATATTGTCACTCCCGCAATGCATAAGTCCCGGGAAGATGTGGCGGAGCTGTTCAACGCACGTTTCGGCACCCCGCTCGACGATCCACCTGAGAAGATCACGGCTTACGTAAGAGAGCTCTTACGCGATAAGTTCATACGGGCCGATGCAGGTATCAGCGGAGCAAATTTTCTGATTGCCGATACAGGTGCGGTGGCATTAACTGAAAATGAAGGCAATGCCTTGATGTCGGTTTCTTTCCCACGGGTACATATCGTGCTTGCCGGTATCGATAAGGTTGTACCATCGGTAAAGGATCTTGATTTACTCTGGCCATTGCTTGCCACGCACGGTACCGGTCAGAAACTCACGGTTTACAATTCGCTGATCAGTGGTCCGCGCCAGGAGGGAGAAACCGACGGTCCGTCGGAAATGTATGTGATCCTGCTGGACAACGGTAGAACCAATGTACTTGAAGAGACCGAGCAAAGAAGGGCTTTATCCTGCATTCACTGCGGGGCTTGTCTGAATGCCTGTCCGGTTTACCGGAACATCGGGGGACATACGTACCAGTCAGCATACAGCGGTCCGATCGGGGCGATCATCACCCCGCAGATGTTCGGCATGAAGGAATACAAGCACCTGAGTTTTGCATCTTCGCTTTGCGGTAAGTGTACCGAGGTTTGTCCGGTGAAGATCAACCTGCATGAACTCCTGCTGTACAATAGGAGAGACATGGTAAAGAGCGGGTATACGAAAAGTTCGGAACGCTTTGCCATGTGGACGGCCAGAAAGGTGTTCACCCGGCGCAGGCGGATGGATTATGGCGGTGCCCGCATGAGAAATTACGTATTACGGAAATTTTTTGCCAAAAGCTGGGGTCCGAGAAGGGAGTTACCCCAGGTTCCGGTGAAGAGTTTTAAACAATTGTGGGAGGAAAAAAGGGGTATTTTTCCGAAATAATTCAAAACGTACTGACAATAGAAGCGACGAAGCGGATGTATCCCCCTCCGAAGAGGTTCACATGAACAAGCAGGGGATAAAGCTTATGGATATCCATCCTTTCTTTCCATCCGCTTTCAAGAGGATATGCTCCTTGATAGGCATCATAGAAACTTTCTGAAAATCCGCCAAACAACAGGCTCATGGCCAGGTCGGCCTCTCTGTGACCGTAATGGACGGCCGGGTCTATCAGGCAGGCTGAACCGTCCGGGGCTGTCATGTAGTTTCCGTTCCAGAGATCTCCGTGGATGAGGGCCGGTGGCTCCTGTGGAATCAGGGATGGTAAAAGGCGGTAAAGCTTTTCAAATTGCCTGAGCAGTGGTGCGCCGGCAGCACCGCTGTCTGCAGCCTGCTTCAGCTGAGGCTCCAGCCTTTCAGTGATAAAAAAGTCTGTCCAGGAGTCATGAAAGCGGTTTGACTGCGGCAGGGAACCGATGTAATTGTCGTGGTCAAGGCCATAGGAAGAAGCCGTATTGCGATGCAGGCGGGCCAGTTTCATCCCGAAATCCTCCCAGAAGGACGAATGGCTCTTACCAGTCCCGATGAACTCCATAATAATATAGGTGTACCGGCCGGCAGTGGACGCAAGGATGGGACGGGGAACCCTCAGCGTGTTCGTTTTCTCAAGCACTTCAAGTCCGCGGACTTCAGCTTCAAACATACCCGGATACAGGCCTGCGTGATTGAATTTGATGAAATAGCTGTTGTCCTCAGTGTCCACCCGGTATGCCTGGTTGATGCATCCTCCGGAGAGCGGGGTGCTTCGCCTGACACTAAAGGGAGCCGGGAACAGCATTAAGGCGATGGATTCCTGTATTTCAGAAGGGATCATGTCGGGCATTTTCATGTTTGGAAAGAAGTATCTTGAAAATCAAAGCGGTACAATGCTTCATAATGCGGCCCGGCCGGGGTCAGATGACTCCGGTAAAGCGTGAAACCTGTGGCGGTGCATTCCTGGAATACCATATTGCTGAATGTTTTCAGGATGTTTCTGAGCTGTGTGGCATCGACGGCTTGTTTGATGCGTCCGATGGTCAGATGGGGTGTAAAAGCTGCCGCTTCCTGCTTGCTTTCTTTGTCATTGAATACATTGCTGATTCGTTTATGAAGGATCATCATGGGTTCAGGCAGCTGCAGACCCAGCCATATCACGGTAGGATTACGTGCTTTGCCAAAGGTTCCGCAATCTTTCACCAGGAATGTAAAGGGAGGAATTTCCGCCGCTGCCTTCAGCATTTCGTTTCTGATGAAGGGCAGATCTGATTCATCCGTTTCGCCGAGAAACCAAAGTGTCACATGGAGATTATGGTTTTCCACCCATTTGATCCTCTCATGCTTCAATTCCTGCTGTATGGCCTGCATTACTGCCAGCAGGGTGGCTTCTGGTTCTATCCTGATAGCGAGGAAAAGTCGCATGCCCGACTGTGGTTGAAGTTTCTCCCCCTGAGGAGGTACAGAAATTTTTTGTAAAGTTATAAATCCTTGTTTATCTTTGCACCCCCTTAGCGGGGCGTTAGCTCAGTTGGCTAGAGCGTTAGACTGGCAGTCTAAAGGTCAGGGGTTCGACTCCCCTACGCTCCACATACCATATTCCCGGCCTGCAAGTCCTCATTGCAGGCTTTTTTTTCGGCATTCATTCCACTTTCTCACTGCTCATTCAGAGATATACTGAATGCCCTGCAACACCTATAGTGTATTGTTTTCGCAAACCCATTCCGTGTTAGTATATATTGAGGTGAAAATGAATATGTTAATTAATTCATAAAATGGTGTTTTCCATTAACAAAGCGATCAATGCCGGGTTTCTTAGATTATAATTTTAAATCTTTCAAATATGAAAAAGTATGTAATTCTCTCCCTTTTACTGGGGATCTTCTCTATAAACCTGATTGCCCAGAAAGCCGAACAGCCTGGTATTCCCCTGATCGGGGAAAAAGCGCCGGCTTTTACTGCGGAATCAACCAGGGGGACTATCAATTTTCCCGGTGATTACGGAAGCAAATGGAAGGTCCTTTTCAGCCATCCCGCCGATTTTACCGCAGTTTGTTCATCAGAACTCCTTGAACTTGCTCAGGTTCAAGGTGACTTCAGCAAACTGAATACCGAGCTTATCGTTATTTCTACCGATGCGCTTGAAACACACCGGAGCTGGAAAGAATCGATCGAGACCGTGAAATACAAAAACCGGAATCCTAAACCGATTCAATTCCCTTTGGTGGCCGATGAGGACAGGAGTGTTTCAAGAATGTACGGAATGTTGCATCCTGGTTCCGGCAATACAAAAAATGTCAGGGGCGTATTTATTGTTGATCCGTCCAACATTGTTCGCTCGGTAAATTTTTACCCTATGGAGATCGGCAGGAATATTGACGAAATTAAAAGAGCCATTGCTGCTTTGCAGGTGGCCGACAGGGAAAAAGTGATGACCCCGGCTAACTGGAATCCCGGTGAAGACGTGATGGTAAAGTCGCCTGCATCAGCGGCCGAAGCAGAAAAAGTAAGCAATGATCCTTCTTCCCCTATGTATAAAGTGAGCTGGTATATGCTCTTCAAGAAACTCATCTGATGAAATGGTTTACAGTTGAGCTGTAAGATGAAAGAGGCTGTCTCAAAAGGGCAGCCTCTTTTGTTATATTTATACCGATGACGCTGGAAACACGCATCGTATTCCTGTGTTCTTTCGGTATTGTTAAACTTGTTCAGTTATTGTTTGTTCCTTTTATGATAATCAGGAACTATCATGCCCGGCTGAAGCTTAGCCGGATAATAGCCTGCCTTGTTGTTCGTTAGTGGTATCAAATGAAGTCTGAATTTTTTTTCAATCTTGTCTCCGGAATGTTCTTCCTTGCCTTACAGGCATGCGGTCAGGGGACAGAATCAAATAAAACCATGAAATACAGGGAATTAACTCCGGATGAAACCTATGTGATTGTGCATAAGGGTACTGAAAGGCCTTTTTCGGGAAAGTATGAGGACTTCTGGGAAAAAGGCACCTTCAGCTGTAAAAGATGCGGGGCTGTGCTTTACCGTTCTGAAACCAAATTTGATGCACAATGTGGCTGGCCCAGTTTTGATGAGGAAATCCAGGGTGCTGTCAAACGGCAGCCTGATGCCGACGGACGCCGGACCGAAATCCTATGTGCCAATTGTGGGGGGCATCTGGGGCATGTATTTGAAGGAGAAGGATTTACCGAAAAGAACAGCCGGCATTGCGTCAACAGCATCAGCATGGAATTTACGCCGGACGGACAAGTGCTGCCGGCGGAAAGAATAACCGATACGGCTGTTTTTGCGGGTGGTTGTTTCTGGGGTGTGGAGCATTTTCTGCAGAAAAGCAAGGGAGTGATTTCGGTGGAATCGGGCTATATGGGCGGACATAAGGAAAATCCATCCTACGAAGAGGTTTGTTCCGGAAAAACCGGGCATTATGAAGTGGTGCAGGTGATCTTCGACCCTGCTGAAACCAGCTATGAAACCCTCGCACGCCTGTTTTTTGAGATCCACGATCCGACACAATGGGACCGCCAGGGACCCGACCGTGGTGAACAATACCGTTCGGCAGTCTTCTTCCGGAATACGGAGCAGAAAGAAATCACCGAAAGGCTGATAGCACAATTGAAAGACAAAGGTTACAATGTTGTGACGGAAGTCAGGCCTTCCGCTGTTTTCTGGAAGGCGGAGGAATATCACCAGGATTATTACAGCCATAAGGGAAGTCTTCCATACTGTCACGGATACACCCAACGTTTCTGAAACGGATTATCTGGCTGCCGGTGTAAAACCGGAGCTCAGGGTATGGGATTCATATTAAAATAATCCCTACCTTTGCAGCCCTGAAATTGTAAGCAGAAAAATTGAATTATTATGGATAATGTATTAATTAACAACGATTTGGATTATAAAGTACAAGATATCAGCCTGGCAGCATGGGGCCGCAAAGAGATTGAAATGGCTGAGAAAGAAATGCCGGGTTTGATGGCCCTGCGACGCAAATATGGTCAGGAAAAACCCCTGAAGGGAGCCAGGATTTCAGGCTCGCTGCATATGACCATACAAACGGCCGTGCTGATTGAAACCCTGCGGGAGCTTGGCGCTGAAGTGCGCTGGGCAAGCTGCAATATTTTTTCCACCCAGGATCACGCAGCTGCCGCCATTGCAGTTGCAGGAACACCTGTTTTTGCCTGGAAAGGCGAAACCCTGGAAGAATACTGGTGGTGTACGATGCAGGCTTTGAGTTTTCCGGGAGGCAAGGGGCCTAACCTCATTGTGGACGATGGCGGGGACGCTACCCTGATGGTTCACCTGGGGCATCAGTTTGAAAAGCAGCCGGAGCTGATGAAAGAACAGCCGGCCAATGCGGAGGTGGCGGCGCTGATGGGACAGCTCAGGAGTGCCTATGTTGAAGACAGCAGCAAATGGCAGCGGATGGTTGCCGAACTGAAGGGAGTATCAGAAGAAACCACGACCGGGGTGCACCGGCTCTACCAGATGATGGAAAAAGGAGAGTTGCTTTTCCCGGCCATCAACGTAAACGATTCTGTCACCAAGTCGAAATTCGACAATCTCTATGGCTGCCGCGAATCGCTTGCCGACGGCATCAAACGGGCCACCGATATCATGATCGCAGGCAAGGTGGTTGTCATCCTGGGCTATGGCGATGTGGGCAAAGGGTCCGCGAGATCACTCAGGGTTTACGGCTCCAGGGTCATGGTGACGGAAATCGACCCGATCTGCGCGCTTCAGGCTGCCATGGAAGGCTTTGAAGTGGTCACCCTGGAGGATGCCCTGCCTCATGGCAACATCTATGTTACTGCCACCGGCAACAAGGATGTCATCACCATTGACCATATGGCCGCAATGAAAGACGAATCCATCGTCTGCAATATCGGGCATTTCGATAATGAAATCCAGGTGGAACAGCTCAACAACTACCCCGGGATACGGAAAGTCAACATCAAGCCACAGGTGGATAAATTCATTTTCCCCGACGGGCATTGCATTTACCTGCTGGCCGAAGGCAGGCTGGTCAACCTGGGCTGCGCCACTGGACATCCTTCTTTCGTGATGAGCAACAGTTTCACCAATCAGACCCTTGCCCAGATCGACCTCTGGCAGCATACTTACGATATCGGTGTGTACCGCCTGCCAAAAAAACTCGACGAAGAAGTGGCCCGCCTCCACCTCAAGCACGTGGGAGTGAAACTGACCACCATGAGTCAGGAGCAGGCCGATTATATCGGTGTTCCGGTAGAAGGACCCTACAAGCCTGATCATTATCGTTACTAGTCCTTAGTTTCCTTTGTAGTCGAAGCATCACCTCATCCGTCATGCTGAGCGTAGTCGAAGCATTGTTTCATACTGGGATCAGTGTTTCGGCTGGAAACAGCTTTAGTAGTTTATTGGTTTAGAAGTTGAGTTAATTGTCTAAGGTCTAAGATTTAATGAGCTCGAAGCCTTTTTTAACACAAAGGCACATAGTTCACATAGAATTCAAACCCATGTGTCCTAAATACCTTTGTAGTTCATTTTCGGCCTGCTAAAAAGCTTTCGCTGCAACCTCGAAGGTTAATGAGTAATGCAGAGTCAAAGCATTAATTATCAATATCAAGAATCAATATCTAAGGCTCTCCTTGTCCACTCCGTGCATAACTCCGTGTAACTCCGTGGTTTTAAAGGCCGGGCGTGCAGAAGCATTGCTCCGGGTTTCGTCATTTTTATCGCAGTCGAAGCATGCTCACGGTCTGGAATGATCCAATTTCAGCAAACTACCGCAACACGCAAAGCAATCCAATCCGTGGCCATCAGGCGAAGCTCAGTTGAAGATATGCAGCAGATTCCCGTTATAGTAAGTCTGGTATTGTTTCAGCGACAGGGTTGCCGGACCGGAAAAGGGTGATCCGTCGAGCAGGATATAACGCGACATGCAACAGGAATCGATGGCGGTGATCCCGCTGGATTCTACCTGGACCCGGGCACAGGCTGCCGCGGGGTCGTAAGGACAGGTCCGTTCGAATGCCACAAACTCACTTTCGGAAATCCGGTACACGATGATTCCCCTGCTCGGAGGATCGACATACAGGTATTCATACCCGCCGATGACATTCAGGTTCTGGTAGAGGGTGCTGTTCGGATCAATGAAGATGTTAACATAGGCATAGGGTACGGGGTCGTACTTCTTGTCTTTCTTACAACCGCCGGCGATCTGGACCAGCAAGACCCCTGTAAGCAGGATGAGGATCTGTGTTTTTCCCTTCATGTTATGTGAACCTGGTTGTTGATATACTGAATCTTAGTGAAAATGCGAAGCAAATTTCGGTTAGATTCAGTCATACCGATCACTCTTGAAACATATGATTTGCATTCCCGTGTTCTTTCGGTATAACGAAAATAATCATCTTTTCGTTCCGTTTGGCCATAAGTAATTAATTTAGGGTTTTCTTTGCCCATGCAAAAACAGCATTTTATCATCTTACTGCTTACGCTTAGCCTGGGTCTGTGCATGATGTCATGCCGGACGGGAGGCGGTGCCACAGCGGCCATGAAACGCATCGAGGACACCAAGGCCGAAAAAGCCAAAGAAGTGCAGAAACAATACGATGCTGCATTGAAAAGACACCAGGACATCCAGACGAAGCAAACCAGAAAACAGATGAAAGCGCTCAAAAAGAGATCAGACGAGCTGAACAAACGGTCCAGAGGCCGCTGATCAGCTTTTGCGCAGCATCACCCGGATGGTGGTTCCCTGATCGATCACCGAAGACTTAACAAAGATCTTACCCCTGTGGTATTCCCGGATAATTCTGCGGGATAAGGTCAGGCCAAGGCCCCAGCCTCTCTTTTTGCTGGTATATCCGGGATGAAAAACCGTCTTGAAGCGGGAACGCGGAATCCCTTTGCCGGTATCCGTAAAGTCGATCAGGATATGTTTCTTCTCTTCAAGAATTTCAATGCTGATATGCCCGTTTCCGCTCATGGCGTCGATGGAGTTTTTGCAGAGGTTTTCCACCACCCATTCAAACAGGCCGGCATTGAGTGGTATCAGGATACTGTGCTCCCTGGGAACATTGATACTGAAAATGATTTTTTTGGAGCTGCGGGGCTTGAGATAATCCACCGTGTCATAAATCACTCTGACCAGGTTTTCGACTTTGAGCAAGGGGGCCGATCCTATCTTGGAAAAGCGTTCGGCAATGGTACCAAGCCGCCGGGTGTCTTTTTCCAGTTCAATGATGGTCTCATTGTCCACATTGTTCATCTTCATCAGCTCTAACCAGGCCATGATGGAGGAAATGGGCGTTCCGAGCTGGTGCGCGGTTTCCTTGGCCATACCCACCCAAACCTGCTTTTGTTCGGATCTTCTGGCGGAACTGAAAAGAATGTAGGAGATCAGCAGGAAAAGTGCAATGATACCAAGCTGGAAATAAGGGTAATACCGTAACTGGGTCAGCAGGTATGAACTTTTATAATGGATGAAAGTACTGGCCTGGCCTTCGAGATCCAGTTTGATGGGGGTGTTTTCGGATGCCATGGTGAGCAGGGTCTTTTTCAGGCTCAGACTGTCTATAACCTGTTCATGGCTGAGGTTGCCGTAACCGATGATCCTGGTCTGACTGGAATCAGTGATGATGACCGGTACGGAGGCGGAATTTTCAACCACCTCGGTGAAGAAGGTCTGGATCAGGTCATCAAGCACCCTTCTCAGTTCTGAAAACAGGCGGGAATCGGTATAATAGAAGTAGTTTCTGCTTCCCGGAAAAAACTCGATGGTGATGGGTGGGTAACGAGTAAATTCCTCTTTCAGTGCTCCTTCAAGAACCCTGACGGTGTCGAGGCTGAACTCCAGGTTTCTGCCGTTGATGATCCGGTTTTCCTCATCGGTGAGGATGACAGGGATAGAAGTGTTGTCCTCGATGATTTCTGAATACAGGGTGATGTCAACCGAATTGGAGGCCGTTGCCAGGCGTTGGGTTGCCATGGCAAGCTGCCTGACCTTCTTTTGTTCTTCCACCTTCAGACGCTGGAAGAAACTGTCGGTATAGCTTACAAAACGTGCTTTCCGCTGGGTGGCGTCGGCCCACATCCTGAGTTTCTGCCTTTCATCTGCCGCAATCTTCCCCACCAGCACATTGGTATACCAGAGCGAGGCGGTTACGATAATGACGGCTATGGCGAACAGCAGCCATTTCCACCTTCGTTTCCTTTCATAAATGTTCAATGCCGTAAAAAATCCCAAGCTGATCAGTGATTTAGCGGCGGTCCGATTTTGTCGGACCGCCATTGTTTATATAACTGTAAATAAATTATTTAACCGGTTCGTCCTCTTCCCATTTCACCCTGAACTTTTGTTTTTCATCCTTCTTTTTTTCTTTTCTCCTTTCCTGAGTTCCGCGCTGTTTCATTTTATTCAGGCTGTCCTGCAGGCTGCCTTCCCAATCAATCACAAAGTTACCCTTTTCTGTTTGTCGGCGTATCAGTTCTTCTTTGGCGCTGACAGTATCCTGTTCGGTCTTTTTCCGGCTGAACTCCTCTTTCAGTATCTGTTTCAGATTGGTTTTTTCATTGAGGTAGCTTGAAACGATCTTACCCTTTACACCTTTGCTGTCGTAACGGAAAACCGGCTTATCCACGGTTCCCGTCATCAGGATGTACAACATGGTCCGACCGCTGTTGTCGTCCTGTACTATTCCAAATTCCTCATTTTCCTTTTTCTCTTTTTTGGCTTTGCGCCAGAGAAGGTCGGAAAGCAGCACCTGAAAGCGGTAATTGATGTGATGGTCGAAGGTATGGGTACCTGACATGGTGAAATCCAGTGCATTTGATTTCACTTCCATGGAAGGAATGGTGATGGTCCGGTCGCGGATAATGATGGTATTGTTCAGACTTGAAAAGCGGATCTGCGACAGGTCATCCACGCGTATGAATTTGCCCAGTTTGCTGACGGGACTGAAATTGTTCAGTTCACCATTTTCCACCCCGGCTTCCACATTAGCCACCAGGCTCGCGGGATCGATCTGCATCCTGCCGTCCATACTGAAACTGCACTGGAATTCACTGTTGACGATCCCTTTCAGGTTGGCATGGGTGATGTAATCCTGTCCGAAATTTCCGAACAATTGAAAAACCCTGCTCAGGTCCATGGCGTTGATGTTGGCATCGGCAGTGACTTTCAGCTTTTTACCGTCGCTGCCGTCGATAATGCCTTCTCCTGAAAAAGTACCTGAAGCGGCCTGCATGGAAAGCTGGTGCACCAGCATTTTTTTTCCGCCGTAGCGCAAGGCGCAATTGACCTTTTGCGCATGGAAACTTCCGAATGAAAAGGTTTCCACATTCAGTGCAAGCTCGCCTGACCAGTTTTCAGGCAGCCATCCGGATTCATCCCGGCCGCGGATGTTTTTGTCATTTTTCAGGAAAGCATCCAGGTCGAGAGAAGGAAAAGCCAGGTTCAGCTTTACCTGGGGACCCGTCCTACTCCGGGCAGGTTCTGTCAGCAGGTGATAGAGGTAGCCCGAAGTGCTGAAGGCCTGACCATTCACACTGCCGCTGAGTTTATTGATTATCAGATCGTTGTTGTTGAAGGACCCCGCGCCTTCGAGCCCGGTAAAAGCAAGCCCTTTTCCCGGCAGTTCAAGCGATAACTGATGAAGTTTCAGGCCGGCTTCAAGATTACCCTCCATGATTTGCTTCAGGCCGATACTGTCTGTGGATTCAAACAAGCCTCTGTAAAGGCATTGAAAGCCAAGCCTGCCATCACCGCTGATGTTCTTTTCCTGTTTCAGCAACCGGATCAGTTCTCCGGCATTGGTTTCCCCTTCCAGGATACAAAGCAATCTGACTGGAGCAAATCCCTGAATATCGACACTGCCCTTTATTCTGTCATTGCCGAGGGTGGCAGCGATGGCGGGAATCTGCAGCAGGTGCATGGCCGGATCAGAAGTACCCTGGTTTTTGTAATTACCGCTGAAGCTGAGGTTTTTCAGGCTGATCCCTTCATTTTTTACACTCAGCGACGCATCTTCAACAGAAAATGTTGCATCGATGAACGGCAGGCTGGCACCTCCGAACTTGCCGCTTACCTTCATCAGTAGCTGAAGCTTTCCTTTTAATGCATAGTCTTTGAGTGTTTTGGTCCAGGTATCCGGCAAATCCTCATAAAGATCTTCCAGGCGGGTGTTTTCAGCCTTGAATTGCAGGTTCATCGACTTTTTATCGCGGGAATACACCAGGCCTCCGCCGGCCTCAAGATTCAGTTTTCCCACCTGCACCCTGCCGGCGCTGACGCTGATCTGCCCGTTGTTTTGGTTCACATTGACATCCAGGGCGATGGAGAGGTCTTTATTCCTGAGGTAATGCTGCGAACCGGAACGGATGTCCCTGGTCAACAGCCCGCCTTTGAGTTTCATATCAAAGGTTTCATCAGAGAAACGTCCCTTTCCCCTGGCGTTTTTTACAAAGAACTGATAATCCTGGCCGGCCGGAGCATTCCGGTAACGTACTTCTACCCGGTCGAATACCACTTTTTCGAGAGCCAGGGAAAAATCATTCGGAGCGGATTCACCGGCGTCTTTCCAGAAGTGATAATTATCGCTCAGGTCCTGATAAATCCTGAGGGTCAGGCTTGCCTGCCTGAGATCGAGCCTCCGGATCACATACTTTTTCTGCAGCAGTTGCCACAGGTTGAAGTGTAATTGCAGGGAGGAAGCCTGTAAAAGGGTGTCCTTCTTCTTTTTTACGGTGGCATCCAGTGCGGTCAGATCCGTGAAATCCAGCGTGGCATAGGGGAATTGCCGAAAGAGGGAAAACCGGATTTCTCTCACACTGATCTCGCTGGCCAGTCTTTTGTTGAGTTGTGCAACGAAGACTGTCTGGATTTGTTCTCCGTACCAGCGGGCGAAAAGAAAAGCTGTCGCTGTGATGAGGACTGCTGCGGCAAGCAGGCTTATCAGCGACCATTTGATCACCCTGGAAAAAACACCGCGCTTCCTGGCCATAAGCGGATAACGAAGGCGTAAAGATATAATTATCCGGACAATGGCGCTATTTCTGAACGACCACCTTGCGTATTGTCTTTTCCCGGCCGTGGTGGATGTTTAACAGATACAATCCCGGTGAAACCTGGCCGAGATCAAGATCAAAACTGATCTGACCGTCCAGATCCTGAGAGATCATCCGGACCAGGATTTCATCTCCTGGCAGACTGGTCAAACTGACCATGACTTCCTTTCCGGGTTCTGTAATGAGATCCAGGTGCAGCTTGTCTGATGCGGGATTGGGAAAAACATGGCAGTTTTGGTCAACGGCTCGCTGATCCGTTCCCACACAGACCGGATCAAGATAAGTAAGCGTTTCATCGGATCCGGTGCCGGAAATGACATTCCTGTATGTTACCACCGGATGATGCGTACCGCCTTTGTACCACAAGTAAATGTCCGCCGTGATGTAGGTGATTCCGGTTGATGTGGAATCGCTGTAATTTTCCAGGGAATGAACGCGGAGAACATTATTGACAGTCCCCCAGGGTAGGATCAAAGTGCCGTATCCGTCGGCATTGGTATTCACAACGCCTTGGCGGATATAATGATTACCGCCTGCAGAAAATGAGGCCGCAAAATGATCTGTCAGAAAGCTGGTATAGGAAAAGGGAAAGATCAGCAGGTTTTCAGGGTTGGTGTAAATGGTGGCTCCGTTGGATGCATAAGCGCCACAGTAACTCAGGTTGAAATTATTCACCTGCAGGTACCCGAAGTTATTATTCCCGTTGTTTTGTGCAAGATTGGCCTGGGGAAACAGATAACCGTAAGGAGTAAGTGCCGCATCCACATAATAAAAACCGGAGGTACTTACAGGGGTCAGGTAATCAAAATTCCAGCTGATGCCGGCACCCCCGGTTCCCGGGTTAAATCCTGCAGGATCAGCATGATGCAGTGTTACAACCTCCCCGGCAGCCGGATTCACATCCCAGGAGGTCAGGGTGGGCTGGCAAATCAGCATGGCCGGCATCAGAAGGAGCGAAATTGAAAAAGCAGCTTGTTTCATTGGGATAGTCTTATCATCTTACAATTATACGGAATTTTTATGAAAATGAGAAGCAGTTTTCGGTCAAGATACTGTTATACCGATTACGCTTGAAACTCACATCGCATTCCGGTGTTCTTTCGGTATAATTGTATGTTGGCGCTACAAAATCCAGTACAATGTATCGGTCGTCTTATATATTGTAACAACCTTGAACGTCACATTGGCAATCCTTTCAGGACTGTGGGTATTTTCTATGGCCAGGAAGCATTGGCATCACCTGCGCAGATGGCCTTGATATGGCGGTTTACCAAGGCTTGTCCCGCGGGAATATCAACGATGACTTCTTCAAACAGCCAGTCGGGTAGTGTGAACGCATCGATCAGGCCTGTAAAACGGCGGAGCATCAGCAGGCCGTCGTTGGCATTCACCAGTCCCGACATGTCCAGATCGGAAGCCGTCAGGGGCATTCCCCTGAGGGTATCCAGTTCCACGAAATGCCGCAGCATTTTCAGGGCGTCGATGCTGTTTCCCCCGCCCCAGGCCTGCTGGCTTTCGCACTGAAGCGTATAAGTTCCCTCCTGCAGACCGGAGAAGACAAAGCCACCTGCACTGTCGGTGGTCGCCGATTGCAGGAATGTCCCGTCGCTTGTCAGATTCACCGTTACTCCCGCCAGAGGTGTTTCATCTGTATTGTCGTAATGAACCACTCCGCTCAGTGTGGTCAATGGCAGTCTTTCCACCACCAGATCAACATCTGTCGTAAACATATCCAGGTCCGTTATGTGCAGGTGTACCCGGTAAAGACCCGGTTCCGGAAGTGGCAGGTTGAAAACCCATGGAACACTTTCCGTAATAGGTTGTAATCTGGTAGGTGCATTGCTCGGGCCTCCCTGAGTCACTTTCGGGCAGATGATGATGTTTTCGGTGATCCTGGCGCCGTCGGGAGGGTAATTGTTGCTGTCGGCATCATAAAAGTTGCTGACACTGCCGTTTGCAGGGTCGAGTTCACCGTAAATGATGGTTCCCGTTGCAGGATCCATGTAATCAACCCGGTAATGTCCATTGGCCAGCGGCCTGTTTACGATGGAATTAAAGGTCATGAAGTGTCCAAGCTCCACTCCGGCCGAATCCCAGTTGAAAAGACTGATCACGTTCTGACCTTTTTCCAGTTCATTTCGCATGTTTCTCCAGGACTGAACATGGAATATCCTGACCAGGTTTCCGTCGTCATCTTCACCTTCATACAGGCTGTCGCGGATCTCATATTCATTGCCATGCCGCGAAAGCCATTTCAATGCAGCATTTACGAGTTCATCTCCTGCTATGGGGTCTCCGCCGGAAACACCGCTGAGCTTGCGTAGGGAGTCGATGATGGCACTATTCGAAAAGCCTGAACAGATACCGGTATCTCCCTGGTTTGCAAACCAGCGGAAACAGGCTGTCAATGCGGCAGGCCCGCAGTTGTTCATTCCCGGGGTCTGGACATTGGGTATCCCTTTGGCGAATGAATCTGGCTTTGCTTCGATTTCGGCCATTACGTGGTTGATATTGGCCAGCAGTGATTCCACCGTCAGCATGACTTCTGAATCCTGGGTGGTGTATCCGTCTTCGATGTTCACGCTCACGGAAGTCACAGGGCTGGGATCGAAGGTGCTGCGATTGACGCTGTGGATCACCTTACCTCCGCTATGTACGGAAGCTTCCAGAAAAAGCGGAACAGCCTCATCTGTCCCGGAAAAAATATCCATGGGCAAAGCCGCCGACCAGCCGTCGATACCCTGTGTAAGATCCAGGGGGCCATGCGCTCCGTAGCTTCCTCCTTCATGGTCGCTGTTACCCGGCCACCCCATGCCCGGCCAGCTTATGTCGGGGTTGTAAACATAATCAGGATGCAGAAATGCGTGAAATACCACACTGTCGATCTGATATGCAGGTTCGCCCCCGTAAATTCTCAGCCTTGCTTCCGGCAAATCCGGTCCTATCCAGTTGTGCCAGTCGGCAGGATTGACGTAATGGCCTGCAGTCAGGGTGATGTCCGGATCAGGGACACAGATGGTGAACGTACAGTTCAGCATTCCGGCACCCGGTACCACAACTTCGTATGAAATGGTATGGGATCCATAACCGGCCAGGAAAGGATAAAAAGTATTGTTAAATACTCCCGTGCCCGAATAATTCCCACCCGAAGGTTTTGCCATATTCAGCGGAAAAGGGGATGAATGATAAGTGATGAAGACTGTATCGGGCGGACAGCTGATCTGGGGAGGGTCGTAGCGAACCGGGATATTGCTGGTATGCACATATCCCTGCGGATCTTTCACCGTAACATCGATCCAGTAGGTTCCGTAATCCGGAAGGCTAAGGGTAATGGTGTCCGGGTCGGGTCCCGTGGTGTATACCCCATGCTGAATTACCGGGGTGTTGACCACCGGGCAGATGATCATGAAACTGGCGATCTGTGCGCCTGCGGGAGGAAAAACATCGCCCGATTCATTGGTAAATCCCGTGGAACTGCTGCCTGTCTCCGGATCGATCTCTCCACTGTTATATTCTTCATACATCGGATCCATAAATCCCACCTGGTAGTTGCCATTGGCAAGGGTATCGTTCACGATGGAATTCATGGTCATATAGTGCCCCCTTTTCTTACCTTCCGCATCTGTCCAGGTGAACAGCACGATGATGTTCTGGCTTCTTTCCAGTTCGCGCCTCAGTACCTGCATGTCGCTTGGCAGCCAGTCGCGGTAAGGGCTACCGGGTACATCTTCCCATAAAAGGTCGTTGAACCTGACGAAATACCCTTTACCGCTCAGATAGGTCCTTGCTCCGCGGGCGAGCATGTGATCATAGGTTCCCAGGGTGTCGATGGTGCCGCAGAGAATTTTCAGACTGTCGGCCAGGTCATCCGGTGTCATTCCTCCCATGATGGCTGTATCTCCCTGGTTTGCAAAATAATGGAAGCAGGCTGCCAGGGCCACCGGGCCGCAGTCGTTCTGACCCCACTGACCTTGTTTGGGGATGTTCTTTGAATAGACCGGCGTTTTTGGCCTGAGCGAAGCTCCCACACTGTCGATACTTCCCGTTCCGGGATCAACCTTAATCCTCACAACAGCTTCTGTGAGCAAGGCAAATCCCTGGTCAAATTCCTTATTGATGGTAAAATCATTGATGTTGATCTTGCGTCCTGCGGGAGGAGTCTGATTTACTGGGTGTACCGGAGTCGATTTGAATTCTGACGACGTGCCGTCCTCCCTGATGACTTCTGCTTTAAAGCGGATGCTGTCGCCGTTCCATAAGGTAAGATCCGGAGCAAAATATGCCGACCAGCCGTCGGGAAGGACTGAGGGGATTTCCTGGGGGCCGGGGCCCGCCAAGCCATTTCCGTCGTAATCGGTGCTGATAAACTGCCATGGATCGTCATCCGTTGCGCAGTAAAAGTTTACCTGGCTGATATCATCATCCGGGATCGCTCCCAGCAGCCGGAGGCGGATCTTTTCGTCCAGGGGACTCAGGTAATAGGTTTCCATCCAGGGTAAAATCTGCAGGCCTGCCTGCAGATGATAATCCTGAAGGGGAGCTTGCGGCTGGGCATAGCGGATGGGATAGCTGGCGTTATGCAGGTGACCATCCAGGTCTTTGACTGTCAGGTCTATCCAATAGGTTCCGAAATCGGGCAAAGTGAAACTGATGGTGTCGGGATCGGGTCCGGCGGCAACGACAGTATGCTGTATCACCGGTCCGGTGACCACCGGGCAGATGATCATAAAACTGGCAATTTCTGCTCCTGCCGGAGGGAAAACATCACCCTGGTCATTGGTAAAGCCTGTGGGACTGGTTCCGGTTTGCGGATCGATCTCTCCTGTGGTATATTCTTCATACATCGGATCCATGAACCCCACCTGGTAGTTGCCATTTTCCAGGGGATTGTTGGTAATGGAGTTCATGGTCATATAATGTCCTTTTTTCTTACCCTGGTCGTCAATCCAGTTGAACAGAACGATGATGTTCTGACTTCTTTCCAGTTCGTTTCGCAATACCTGCATATCGCTTGGAAGCCAGTCGCGGTATGGATTTCCGGGTACATCCTCCCAGAGCAGGTCGTTGAACCTGACGAAATAACCCTTGCCGCTCAGATAAGTTCTTGCCCCGCGGGCGAGCATGTTGTCATAGGTTCCCAGGGTGTCGATGGTGCCGCAGAGGATCTTCAGGCTGTCGGCCAGCTCGTCGGGCGTCATTCCGCCCATGATTGCATCATCACCATTGTTGGCGAAGTAGTGAAAGCAGGCAGCCAGGGCCACGGGACCGCAGTCGTTTTCACCCCATTGACCCTGTTTTGGGATATTTTTACTGTAAGTTGCCGGTTTGTTTCTCACACTGACCCCGACGCTGTCGATATTTGCCTGGTTGGGATCGATATCCACAAGAATGATTTCCGAGAACACATCAAAGAAGGGATTTGGCAAGGCAGTGGGCGGTGTCATCGGATCATCCCCTAACCTGACGGTAATACCCGAAGGCGGGGTCATATCGATCGGAACCGCTTCTGTCGTCACCTCCGTGACTGTTCCGTCCGTATTCATGACATCTGCTTTGAACCAGACACTGTCCAGATCAAACAGGTCATAATCCGGAGTGAAACAGGCCGACCAGCCGTCGGCAGGCACATCCCCAGGAATGACCGGTCCGGGGGCAATCAGTTCACTGCCGTCCATGTCAGTACTGATATCTGTCCAGTTTGTTCCGTCGGTCGAAAAATAAAAAGTAACCTGGGTGATGCCGTTTCCGGGTGAGCTTCCAAGCAGACGAAGCCTGATTTTATCGTCGGACGGACTGAAATAATGCAATGGAGTCCAGGGTAAAACCTGCAGACCGGCTTGCAGGTGATACCCTGCCTGCTGGGGGAGATCATTCACCTGGATAAGAAAGGTACAGCTTAGGATTTGCAAGGTCGAAAATACGGTGTAGGTGATTTCGTGAACACCCGATCCGGCTTCTGCCGGGTAAAACACATTTAAAATAACGCCCTCACCCGAATATAAGCCTCCCTCGGGAATGCCCCCGCTCAGTGGGAATGGAGGAGTTGTATACCCGACCACCATGTCGGGCGGGCAGATAATGTCTTCTGCATCGATCATCAGCGGAAGCAACAGGAATAAGATGAATACACAAAACTTTCTCATGTGAATGCATTTTATGTCGATATGGATTTCTGTTTTTTCACCCGGCGCATCTGATGCGTTAAAACCGGCAGGAAGCAGCGCGTGTAATCCGGGAAGCTTGATCAAAACCTGTGGTCTGCCCGGGACAGGAGAAAGAGCCAGCACGCCCGCCGGTCCGTTGAGCCGGAAGGGCTTGATTTCAGGCAGGAAATACCTGCTGATCCGGTTTAAGGGGACAAGATAAGGAATTTTGCTCGTGAAAGCAAATTTATAATATCATTCTTTTTGGTATATCTTTGTTACATGAACAAAAATCTTTCATGATATGCGCTGCTTAAAACCTGCCGTTTGCACTTTCCTGCTGCCGATATGGATCATGTTTTTTCCCATGCAGTCAATTTGGTCGCAGGCTTCCCCTGCTAAGTGCCGTTTTGTTTTTATGACCGACATTCACCTGCAACCCGAAAAAAAAGCGGTGGAAGGATTTGAACGGGCCATCGAAGAAGTGAACAGGCTGAACCCCGATTTCGTTATCACCGGAGGTGACCTTATCATGGATGCCCTCGGCCAGACTTACGGAAGGGCAGATTCATTGTATAAACTTTACCAGTCCACCGCCAGCAAACTGAATATGCCGGTGCACAATACCCTGGGAAACCATGAAATCTACGGGATATTTGATAAGGCACATGCCGATCCCGCACATCCCGAATACGGGGAAAAGATGTATGAGAACCGCCTTGGAAAGTCTTATTATTCTTTTACTTACGGAGATTATAAGTTCATGGTACTGAATTCGGTGGAGGATACCAGGAAAAACAGCTATGTCGGGATGATAGACACTGTTCAACTGGACTGGATCAAAGATGAACTGGCTGCCACCGACACCACAACCCCGATTATCCTTTCAACCCATATTCCGTTTGTAACGGTTTATAATCAGATTTATAACAGTACCACCAGGGCCAATGACTCCTCGCTGGTGGTAGTGAATGCGAAGGAAGTGCTGGACCTGTTCGCCCGGCATCACCTCATACTCGTGCTCCAGGGGCATTTACACACGGTGGAGGACATTGAGGTCAACGGCACCCGTTTTATCACCGGAGGTGCCGTCTGCGGACGCTGGTGGACCGGGCCGAATCTTGGTTTTGAGGAAGGATTCCTGCTGATAAACCTGGATAACGGAAGCCTGAACTGGAAATACGTGGATTACGGCTGGGAAGTCGAATAAATGTTGATAGGCTCAAATACATTTGTTCATAGTTTAGTTTTCAAAGGTCAAATGCTTGTCCCACTTCATGCGGGAGCATGTCCATGCTTATGATCAATGCCTGTTGGTGTCTGTCAAACATGGATTTTTCATGAGATCAGCCCTCCACCCCATAACTGATCAAGAAAAACTTTCCAGGGCATAACAGTAGCATTCCCGATTTGACGCGGATACGGGTCATTGGTGACCAGGATAAGTCTCTTCACCGGATATTCATCTCCAAAACTCAACAAACCCTTACAATGCCGGTGTGTTGCAGAGTCAGTTGATTTAACTTCCACAGCCACTTCATAATCACCCAGTATAAAATCCACCTCGATCTGGGATGTTGTACGCCAATAGCAAACAGGATAATCCAAGGCTGAATATTTTGAGTGGGCATAAATCTCCTGATAAATAAAATGTTCGAAAACCCTGCCGAAAATATCGCTGTTGAATCTGATATTTCCTCTTTTAAGCAGGTAGTTCACCAAACCAAGATCGAAATAAAAAAACTTTGGTGCAGCGATAACCCTTCTTTTGGGTTTTTTCTGGAATGAGGGTAAGAATCTGCCTATCAGGGTATCTTCCAGGATTTGGAAATACTCTCTTACGGTCGGGGCACTGACCCCGCATTCAGAAGCGATGTTGGTATAATTCACGACCTCACCATTTGAAAAGGCTGCCGCTTCGAGAAATCTCGTAAATGAATTCATTTTTCTGATTGCAGCTTCAGTCCGGATTTCATCCTGCAAATAACTGCCTATGTATGCTGATAAAAGCTTCACAGGTTGTGGTGAAGTATAATGCCTGGGAAGTAATCCATGGTTCAGCGCTCTGATAAGTGTGAAATCCTGAATTTCAGGATAAACCAGCGGATATAACTCATACCGTATGGCTCTTCCTCCCAGGAGATTACCTCCTTGTCTCAGGATCTTTCGAGGACTCGATCCACAAAGAATGAACTGAATTCCCTTATTTTCGATCAGCCAGTGAACGTCATACAGGAGTGAAGGAATCCTTTGCACTTCATCGATGATCACCGGCTGTAAGGGATTTGCATATTCCAATATCTCTGTCAGAATTTTCGGATTCCGCTGAAACCGCTCAAATTCACTATTTAACAGTAGGTCGAAATACATGGAATCCGGAAACAATTGCTTTAACAAGGTACTTTTTCCGGTTTGCCTGGCACCCCATAAAAAAGCACTTTCATTTCCAATACCTTCAAAAGTTTGTTTTCTGATATACATGATAATTGAAACTAATACTTTATATTATCCTGATTTTTAAATTTATCTCACACAAAAATAGTGATTATTTGGTGCGCATTAAAATTCTTTATACCGATGACTCTGGAAACACTTTTTTCGCATTCCTGTGTTCTTTCGGTATATCATCATGATGCATAAAAATTTTTTAAGTATCATTATTCGACATTCATCCGGTATGGCCTGGGTCATATACCCGAGATTGCCGTGACATCCAATTATACCGGCACAGTGCAGTAGTGAAAATAAAACCTTCGGTAAGGTTATACTCATACCATGTCATTATTCCAGCCGGCAGTGCTTTGCATTTTATCAGGTCATTTTGCTTGACAAGAGGCAGGCAATCGTGTAATTTCACGACTACATTGACAGGCTTGCCTGCCGGAATCTGGTAAACATGAACATAAGAACCTTCAATCTGGTACTGCTGGGTCAACTGCTTCTTTGGCAGGCAGATGCAGCCACATACTATGTAGCATCCTGGGGCAGCAACAGCCATCCCGGCACACTTGCCCTGCCCTGGCTGACCATACAGCATGCCGTCGATCAGGCCGTGGCCGGCGACAGCGTGCTGATCAGGGAGGGCATTTACCCGGAAAACCTGTACTTTTCATCATCCGGTAATCTGCCGGAAGGGGATATTGTGTTTGCTTCCTTCCCGGGCGAAACCGCGGTGATCGACGGAAGCCTGCCCGGCGGCACAGGACTGGTACTGTCTGATGTTTCTTACGTGGTACTGGAAGACCTGGAGATCAGGAACTGGAGCAATGCCGCCCTGTGGATAGAATACTCCCATCATTTCAGGCTGAATCGCCTGAAGGTGCATGCCTGTTTCTTCGGTATCGGGGTTGCTTTGGGATCCCACGATTTTGAACTGAATGAGGTCGAAACCTATCATTTTGCCTGGTATGGTGTGGATGTTTCGCCTTCAGGCGGCGATCCCTGTTACAACGGCGTCTTTAATCATTGCGTTTCCCGCGATTGTATCGACAGTACGGCCAATTCCGACGGATTTGCACTGGGTCACGGCAACCAGCATGGTTTCATCTTTAATCACTGCGTGGCACACCACATGTACGATGGCTTCGATATCAGCGGAAGAAACACCCTTTTAAACGAATGCCTTGCCTATCAATGCGCGAACGGAGGCTATAAACTCTGGCAGGACAGTCTGGTGCTGACGAATTGCATCAGTCACAGCAATGCCGTGACCAATGTGGAACTCGACTGGCACGGCGCCCCCAAGACCGTCAGGATGCAAAACTGTACCTTTTTCGACGCGGGTGTCTATAATGTTCAGATCTATGACCCGGCCGATACCCTCTACATGTACAACTGTATCGTGGCCGGCGGTGACAATATCGGCCTGCTGATCGACGGTTATACGGGAACAGGGAATTATCACGGCGATTACAATATCTTTCAGAATGACAATCCCATGCGGACGGTGAATGTGGGTTTTACCACCGAATTCTCCACTGCCCAGGTGGAAGCAGGAGCATGGACGGCCTACAGCGGGGAGGATGCCCATTCCCTGGTGCTGTATACGGATCTTGACAGTTTGTTTCTCAATGCCATGGCTGATGACTTTCATCTCTCAGCCGGATCCATTGCCATCGATGCGGCCGACAGTGTCTTTGCCCCTCCGCTTGATTTCGACGGCAATCCGAGACCCCTCGGATCAGCCGATGATATAGGGGCCTTCGAATATACCGGAGCTTCTTCAGGGATTACAGGCACGGTCAGGTACGACAATGCGGTTTTCAGTCCGCTGGCTGCTGTAAAGGTCAGGCTTCTTTCCCAGGGAGCCTGCATCGACAGTACACTGACTGGACCAACCGGACATTTCACCTTTACAGATCTTGATCCTGCTGCCTATGAACTGCAGGCAGTCTGTTCCCTGCCATGGGGAGGTGTCAACGCTGCCGATGCCCTGATCATCCTGAAACACTTTGTCGGTATTACGCTTCTGAATGGCTTAAAGGCCGAAGCCGCCGACACTGATGCCTCCGCTTTCATCAATGCCACGGATGCCCTGATGGCGGCGAAACGTTTTACCGGTTTGATTTCCTCCTTTCCGGCCGGAGACTGGGTCAGCGAACATCCGCAACTGAGCCTTCAGCCCGGTGAAACCCTCAACCTGGATATTCATTGTGTTTGTACCGGGGATGCGGACGGCTCCTACCTTCCGGGGGAGTGATCCGGGACAGGGAAAGGATATCACTATTTGATCACCAGAAACTTTCTGTTCAATGAACCGTATCTGAACAGGTATATCCCTTCTTCCAGTGCTGTGATGTCGATCTCCATTGCTTCTTTGTCTCCCGGTAAAAACCGGATGCATTTTCCGCTGAGATCGTATATTTCAGGGTGACCTGCTTCAGATGCTGCATCCGGGCAGCGGATGTGAAGGGAGGTGGAGGCTGGATTGGGCCAAAGCTGTAATCGACTGTTCCCGTCCGGTTCCGGATAAATGCCGGTACTTGTCCCGAAGAGCGCCTGGTAATTGGCGGCATATTCCCAGGTCGTTCCACAGGCAGGAGTGGCATCCCAGTTGATGGACCAGGTCATCATCCCGGCCAGGTCGGGGTATCCTGTGGGACTGATCCTCTGGTATGTACCCGGATTTGGGCCCGTATTCATCAGGTAACGCACTGCGGCTGCTACGGTGGCGGTATCCGTGAATCCCCCGCCGGCGGCAGACGGACAGGCAGGCAGTCCGACCGCCACCCTGGATGCGGGAAGCCCCTGAAAATAACCTCCTGACGTCTGAAATCCCTGTATCAGCATCTCGGTCATGGATACGATAAAGTCGGCGGTACCCTGGTTGTAAAGGTTGCCGTCCAGGGCCTGCATGCTGCCGCTGTTGTATAACTGCACATGGAGCACATCCAGGCTGTCGCGCAGGGCATCAATCAGGGGCAGGTAAGCACCCCAGATGCCCTGGAAGACAACAAAGCCTCCCTGCACATAAGCCGTTTCCGGAGCCATGCTGAGAAGCATCTTCTTTTGGTGCTGCTGATGATAAAGCTGCATGATATCGCGGATGGCCTGGATCAGGTTCACAAGGGGGGGATCCACGGGCATGGCAATCGTAGAGCCGGCCGAAACACTCAGACTGCCGCCTTCCAGGTCAATGTCGATGCCGTCGAAACCATAGGTGTTGATTATATCCAGCATCCTTGCGGAAAAAGTGTCCCTGTCCGCTGCATTGTTCAGGATCACAGGCGCAGTGGCCCCTCCGATACTGATCAGTACTTTTTTTCCCTGTGCCTGCTGTGCCTGAATCTGGGTGATAAAGGCGGCCTGGCTGATACCGTCGGGGATGAAAGTCATCTTGTGATTGCTTCCGGTTTCAGGAACGGCGAAAGCCACAGCCATCACATTGTAGCGCGAATCTACCTGGTCAAGTGGTATGTAAGGGGCATTGAAATCGTTCCAGTTATGCCAGTAGCCGGTAAGGGCAGGATGAGGGAACTGGGAAAACAGCCTTCCGGCTAACAGACACAACAGCAAGGTCAGAAAAGTGAAGGGATAAAGGTGTTTCATGGCAGAAAAATAATCATTCTTTCTCAAAAAAGGTCCAGTTTGCGAAATATACCGACACGGAATGAGTTTGCGAGAATATTACGATCCAGGGGTGTATAATACTCACTATTTCTGGAAATTAAAATTCTCAATATATGGTATAAAATTCTTGATTTTCTGAATATCCTTACTGTCAAAAAGCATATGCTCACAATCGTAAACTGTTCGGGTATTTAATCTCTTGTCATTCGCGGCTTTCAGCAATGATTCCTTAAGTTCTGACGGGTTATGTATACGACATTTACTCACCAGATATTCGAAATTTGGTCTGGCGAAATTGATCAGATGCACCACATCGAAAAAATCCCTGTCCTTTTTTCTGTTTAAGGCAGCTGCAATTTTGGAAGAAAACAAAATGTCCAGAGGAACCGTCCTGACCGGACAAGTTATTCCAAAGCCATTCATGGTTTTTATTTCAGGCTGATATGTAAAATTGTGTGGCTCTGCTTCAATTTTAATGAAAAACCTGGCTTCTTTCTGCTGACTCATCCCCATATTATATTTCAATTCCGGGAAAACGAAAACCCTGCGAAAGGCCTTCAGTTCAACATTTCTCTTTTTGTCTTCAATGAAAACATCAATACCTGAAGCTTGTAAATCTTTCTCAACTTTGGTTGTCATTTCAAGAAATTCCGCTTTTATCAAATCAAAACAATCAAAATCAAGATCTTCTGAAAACCGTGTGAGGTTATAAAAAAATCGTAAGGCCGTCCCACCCAGGAAATCTATTTTTCCTGCAAACCTTCCCGTAAATAATGATTGTAACATATGGTGGTGGAAATATTCTTTCACCATCTGATCGTAAAATTCGGGCTTTCGAATATCCTGGGGATATTGTCTTATGATCTCCTGTAAGCTAATCATAGGCTGTGGATTTTCTTTAACAGGTTAACCCTTTTAATCAGGGTCTTTGTATTGAATTTCCCCAGGTAGGTATTCAGTTTTTCCCAATTCACTTCGGTTTCAAGTACGAGTTCATTAAAGCGCAGTTCTGAAATATCCTGTTCCGTTTTGTAGAAATCATAAAGATACAACAGGTCAAGTATGGCTTTTTCCCTGTCGGCGATCAGGAAATTTCTCTTTAAGCCGTTAACTGTCATCTCCTTTAATTCATATCCAAAATAAACCTTTGAACTGATAGAATGGTACCTGTAGATTCTTTTGCCTATTTCAAAGGCAACTGTTTTTCTGGTCGTAACAGATACAGAATCCACGATATGTTCAGGGATAATACCATAAAACATCAGGGCTTCCTGATGACTGATATAGGAAGGAGAGTAAATATTATTTGCTATCAGGAATTGATGGTCTGCAACTGTCAGAAATTCTTTGAAACAGTACCACTTGTTTCTAAGTTTATGAATATATCCTGCCTTCTGCCAGTTCAGGAGGTTGTCGGTGTTGAAAGCAGGATAAACCAAACGAATATGATCAATAGAAAACAGTCCCTGCTGAAAAAATGTTTCTTTAAAATGGATAAAGCTTAGGTTCATTGCATTTCTATTTCTCCGCAAATATACGGATAAAAGGAAACAAAGTTACATTAATGGCTGCGGAGTCAATCATGGTACTCATACCTTAATATACCGACACGGAATAGGTTTTCGAAAAATTTGCGATCCACGGGTGGAAGGCATGACTCCATCAATCCTTTTCTGGAAAAGTAATGTGACTTTCCGTATCCTTAAAGTATTGTTAATTTCCGATGATTCCCCAACCCATGGTCAGCAGATATTGTTAAAGATTTGCTGCTTCATGCCGGAATGCCTCTCATCATAAGGATACCCGGGGCAGTGTAATTAATCACTTAAAACTTTTAACATCATGCAAAACAAGAAAATAATAGCGGTTTTCGGAGCCACCGGGGCACAGGGTGGCAGTCTGGCCAGAGCGATCCTGAATGACAGGGAAAGCGAATTTTCGGTGCGTGCCATCACCCGCAATGTAAATTCTGAGAAAGCCAGATTCCTGGCCGACCTCGGAGCTGAAGTGGTGACCGCCGACCTTGATGATCCCGCGAGCGTGCGTGCTGCGCTGCAGGGTGCTTACGGCGCTTTTTGCGTCACTTTCTTCTGGGAACACTTTTCCCCGGAAAAAGAACAGGCTCATGCACATACCATGGCTGAGGCGGCCAGGACTGCCGGGCTGCACCATGTGATCTGGTCCTCGCTGGAAGATACCCGGAAGTGGGTTCCGCTTGACGACAACCGTATGCCTACCCTCATGGGTCAATACAAAGTGCCTCATTTCGATTCCAAAGGGGAAGCCAATCGTTTTTTCACCGATGCTGACCTGCCGGTTACCATCCTGAACACTTCCTTTTACTGGGATAATCTGATCTTTTTCGGATTGGGCCCCAAGAAAGGGGAAGACGGGATCCTCACCTTCGCCCTTCCCATGGGTGACAGGAAATTACCCGGCATCGCCGCAGAGGATATCGGAAAGTGTGCATACCAGATCTTCCGCAATGGAAATGACTATATCAGGAAGACTGTGTGGATTGCAGGTGAACACCTTAGCGGACAACAGATGGCAGAAACCATGGGCAGGGCTTTCGGACAGGAGGTCCGGTACCAGAGCATCCCTTTCGACCTGTACCGTTCGTTTGGATTTCCCGGTGCCGAAGACATGGGGAATATGTTCCAGTTCAAACATGATTTCGAGGCTGATTTTTGTGGGGCCCGGAATATCGAAGCTACGCGGAAACTGAATCCTGAGCTGCAGGATTTCAATACCTGGCTCGAGAAACACAGGGAGCTTATTCCGCTTCAATGATCAGTGTTTTATGAAGAAGGCCGGCTTGCCCTTCGTTCCCATGAATCCGTAGCGGGATATTTGCACATCACCCCAGGCTCAGGACGAAAGACCTGATTTTCTGCTGCGGGGTTTAAGCGTTTTTACGCAACCTTGACAGGTTTTCGTATATTTAGGCAAAAAATACCTTGGTATGAAAACCATTCTTTCGTTGATCATCCTGATCCTGACAGCGCATGTCGATACGATTGCACAGTTCTCCACCGGCTTTAAGAGTCCGGTGGGTTTTTCGGCACCCAACGGCTGGACCAATCCGGCCCTTGCTTTCCACAGCGATGACCAGTGGACCACCGCTCCCCACCAGTCGGGTTGCAACTGCCCCTTTGTGTACCTTTCGTGGAACAATGGTCAGAACTACACCCCTTCCCAGTTGTTCGGCCCTTTTGGCACTGCCGACGGCATACAGCTTAGGGGCGGCTCGGCCGATACCTGGGGTCACAACTGGACCGCGGCAGAGCTTTCGGATGCCGCCTTCCTTCTGCGGCTTACGAATTCCAGCACCCTGATCCAGCAGGCTTATAAATTCAGCATGGGGGTTCCTGCCGGTGCGGTGATCAACGGGATTGAAGTACGGCTGGAAGGGCACGGGGATGCGAACCACAGCAACGACTACGTGGACCACATCGAGGTGAACGTGCATTACAGCCTCCTGACCCTGGTGGATGTGTTTGTGGAGTCCGTACCTCCGGGGGTCACCGTCAGCATCATGCCCCCGGCCAACGGGGCTACGTCACTTGTCACCCCGGGTGTTTTCCAGTGTGCTTCCGGCCCCCCCTACGCATTGACAGCCCCCCTTTACCTGAACAGCCCGGAATGCAAACAATTTGACAAATGGCTGAAAAACGGGACTGTCTTTGCCAGCACACCCATGACCACCATCACACCCTTGCCCGGGGATACCATGACGGCCGTGTATACAGATATGGTTCCCCCGGTAGTTGTCACCAATCCCTCAGGCTTGCTCAACCTGTGCCAGGGAAGCAGCACCGACATCTGCGTTCAGCCGGCGAATAACCTGACATATCAGTGGCTGCAGAACGGGATTCCCATACCCAATGCCACACAGCCCTGTTACACTGTAAATCAGGGCGGGAACTACGCTGTGGTCGTGACCCTTCTCAACTGTGTTTCCGACACCTCTCTTCCGGTGTTTGTCAACGTGCTGCCACCGCTAAACATCAGCCTGAGCCTGCCGCAGGCCTATTGTGCCAACTGGGGGCCCCAGCCCCTCAGCGGGGGGAACCCCCAGGGAGGGACCTATGCAGGACCGGGGGTCGGCGGGGTACACCCTAATTATTTTGTGAATCCGTCTGGCCTGTCGATAGGCAACTATGCAATATCATACACGCTTATAGACTCCAATGGCTGTATGGCCACCGCCTCCGCGAATATGGCTGTGGTACCTTGTCCCGGGATTGCTGAAAGCCCGGGTGACGGCGGCCCCATCTTTCTCTGGCCCAACCCCGGCAACGGAATACTCAACATCCGATACTCCGGAGATTTCACCGGCAATGTCACGTATGAACTGACAGACCTCTATGGCCGGGTGGCCTCAAGGGGCATGGTTTCCATAAACAGTTCAGGGACTGTTTTAGAAATTTCCTTCCTGCCTTCCGGAATGTATTTTCTTCAGCTGATCATGCCGGAAGGAATCGTCTGCAGAAAAATCATCATCAGGAGGGATTGACCAAATCTCCTCCACGGTATGGGTTTGCAAAAGCACTCAGGAATAAGGATACCGAAAGTACATGTGAATGCAAAAAGAGTATGTCCAGGCGTATCGGTATAGCTGGATCTAAACGAACATTGTTTTGCACTTTTTATTAAGACTCCTTATATATTTACTAAATTTGTCGTTAATACTGCTTGTGCATGTACATTACCAACATGTCCCACTTCCTGGATGATGAGGGTAAAACACCCAGAAATGCACCCAAAGAAGCCAGAGAACTCGCCGGTTTTTTATTATTGGTGATAGATAGTTACACCCGGAAATATTCCGGGGACAAGCAGGAGATTCGCTGTTTTACTAAGAATTGTCGTGGTGTCATTAATGTGGGAAGATCAATTCTTTATGATGAAATCCACTGGAACTGTCCTGAATGTAATGTCTGCGGTAAAATATCAGAATGGCGGGGAACAGCAGGTGAAAATTCAGGAACCCCACCCATTGAAAGTGCAGAAAATGTGAAGAATGCATTCACATGGATCCATAAGTTAACTGAAGAACTTGAGTTTCCCATTTCGGTTATCCCTGTAGGTTTGATTGCACCTGAAGAGTCAAAATCAGAAAACTGGGTTATAACCCGCATAACTGATTATGTCGAAATTTATGGTCTGATCGTTGAAATAGAGGATGGTAAGGGTATTTATCAGTTTCCAATAGCCGAATTGTCTATAAAAGATGAGCAATCTATGAACTATAAGTTGGTTGAAGAATTCCTGGATTTTTGGTTCACAATGAATGATCAATAGTAATATATAACTTAAAGGGAAAGATTATGAGCTTAATAATGAAGTCGTTTACTTTAGCCTTAGCCTTACATTTTGGTGCCGGATATGCACAAAATCTAAGCTGGCAATGGGCCAAAATGGCAGGTGGAATCTATTTTGATGAGGTTTTATCTGTTGCATGTGACAAGGTTGAAGATGTTTACATAACAGGTACTACTTCAAGTCCTTTACTTAGTATTGATACTTTTAATCTGATCAATGCAGATTCCGGGATTTACGATGTGTTTATTGCCAGGTTGGATGCCACGGGGAACATAATCTGGGCAATTAGGGCAGGAGGGAAAGGATCTGATGAGGGAAGCGCTGTTTGTGTAAGTGAATCGAGAGACATATACGTTGCCGGATATTTTCAGAGCGACAGCATTGTTTTCGGCTCCAATACCCTTTATAATAACAATCCTTCGAAACGCCAATTGTTTGTCGTTAAATATGATGTTGACGGAAATGCAATCTGGGCAAGATCCAATAACGGAAGCAACGGCCATAATGAATTGCTTTCCCTGACCGTTGATCCGGAAGGTTTTATTTATTGTACGGGATACTTTGAGGGCTCTGACTTCATTCTGGGTTCCGATACACTAAATAACACTTCATTGACAGAGCGTGATTTCCTTGTATTAAAAATGGACAGCCTTGGCAATGTGATTTGGGTGCGGTCGGCGCAGGGAGCCACACGTGACTTCGGATCTGCGATCGCTGTCGATGTTTCCGGGAATGTATTTGCCGCCGGAGGCTTCAACAGTCCTTCACTTACCTTCGATACTATCGTTGTCAACAGAATCGGACTCTTTGATATTTTTATTGTGAAATACGACAGTGTTGGAAATGTACTTTGGGTCAGATCCACAGGAGGAAGCCTCAACGAAACCTTGAATTCAATTTGCTTAGATGACGCCGGAAATGCATATATAGCAGGGGAGTTTGCAAGCAACCAGATAACTTTCGGACCTTTTACCCTTACCAATTCCGGTTCCGACGATTGCTATTTTCTAATGAAATACGATACGGACGGTATCGAACAATGGGCAGTTCAGGCATCCCTAGCCTCCCGTTCAAGTGTCCTTTCCATTTCATCCGACCCTTTCAGTGGTATCTATGCCACCGGAACTTTCATGGGCTCTATCGCTTTTGGACCCAATATACTGACCAACACCACCAATAAATACCAAATTTTTATTTCAAGGTTTGACAAGTCCAACGGCAATGCGATGTGGGGGATTTCAATGATTCCCGGTAGCGTTCCCGGCCATGACATTGGCACTGCCATTGCCACTAACAACGAGGGTTATGCATTTGCCGGGGGGGTGTTCAGAAGTTCGAGCCTTACCCTTGGTTCCACAACCTTGATCAATACCGTAGGCGGGAATACAGATGCTTTCATCGCCAAACTGGATGGCAATGTTGGTTTCGATATCCGTGACGATGAAGGAGGTTGTATCGTCTATCCCAATCCGGTCACCGATATGGCATACCTCAGTCTGGAAATGGACTTATCCGGCGCCGTAGTGCAGGTACTGAACTGTTTCGGACAAACCGTGAAGTTCTTCCAGCCCGGCCAGGGAAACACAACTGTTTTCTCTCTTGCTGGTCTCGACAATGGAATGTACTTCATACGGGTTGTTAAAGGCCGTCAGGTGTCAGCGAACTGTAAAGTGATCCTCAGTAACTGACATTTCAGGTTTCTGAAGCCTGTCCAGGCAAGCATCTGGCATGTTTGTGGCACACATTGCAGGAGTATATATGTAATTGGGAATGATTAGGCTCATTGATTATCCCTGTTATCTGAAAGTGAGAAATATGGGGTATTAAAAAATTGCTTTTTAAACCATATTTCAAAGGCAGGATCCAAAAATTCAAATCTGCCATCGACTTCCTGAATGATATCATTATTGATCAGGATGGTTTTATTTTTACTGACATTTCTGGGAGTACCAATTTTATAGGCCGACATAACTGCCACACTGCTAAACTTGTACTCGCCTTTTGCTACAGCTTTTAGAAGATTTAATTGAGTCGTACTCAGGTTTTCGACTTCATGTTGGTAAAGTGGGCTATTCGCCTGTATCAATTCGATGAATCCTGCTTCAACCTCGGATATAGTAGTCTGAATATCAGTACGAATCCATGTATAATGAGATAGTTGTTGGACATACCAGGAGTGATTTTTCATTAGCTTGGGAATGATAGCTGCAAGCGATTCGTCAATTTGTTTGCCGCTTATTTTAAAACTCTCAATGATGAAACTTATCCATTTTGAGGTTTCTATTTTTGGAAGCAACATAATATCCCCGAAACGGTAGAATGGTTTTGACGGACTGTTAAAAATGCCGGACATCATATGACGTTTGCTGCCGTAAAGACAGTAGGTGACATTTTTCTGCCTTTGCCACACCGCCCGCATTTTCTTTTCAAAACTTTCAAAATCAGGGAAAGCAGCCAGGTTTTGAAACTCATCGAGGCAAATAATCATTTTGATTT
Organism: Bacteroidota bacterium; assembly: GCA_022709385.1. Classification (GTDB taxonomy): domain Bacteria; phylum Bacteroidota; class Bacteroidia; order Bacteroidales; family CAIXZF01; genus JAKLIX01. The sequence goes on from JAKLIX010000001.1 coordinate 151,671, forward strand.
CCCTCTCAATGGCGATGACTTCCGGTAGGTTAAGGATTTCATCACTGTGCTTTTTCAACTCTGACCAATCAAAACTGATACTGAAATCAGTAACGGGATCCATCCCGATATTTATTTTAGGGATAATCTTTTTAAAAAGATCTTTCCCACTGTTCAACCATTCTTGCCATTTGGGAGTAGAAGCTTTAATCACTTCTTTTGCAAATCCTTCGAGAAAAGCTTCCTGTGAATTATAAGAAAACAAGTCAATGTTTACGGTTTTTGTCTTTCTCCCGTCTGAATTTATTTCAAGTAAAACTTTTTCCACCAGAGAAGATTTTCCCCAACGTCTGGGAGATATGATCATTGTATTTATACCGTTGAGCAAATTGCTCTTCAGCTTTTCAACTTCAGCCTCCCTGTTGGTGAAGGAGGTTTCACTTACAGTATTGCCGTAAATAAAAGGTGATTTTTGCATAAGTCAGTATTTATCCTTGCATGATACCATTTGGTATAATACCATTTGGTATAATACACAAAGGTATAAAAATTATCTTCCTGAACTACTACAACCACATTTTTACAAGGAGAGCTTTATCCAAACTGACAGGCATCAATGAAAGCCTCTTCAGCCGGCATCGGAACGATCATCCTTATACTTTTTCCCTTCTGCCTTAAAAAAATAAAGCTTTGATATTCAAGGCTTTATTTGTTTGACTGGTGGTGTCGACTGGAATTGAATAAATTTCTCGGTAGGCTTCTCAATGTGTTTATATTATCTGAATATCAGGCGGTTACAAAGTTTTCATTTTCATCATTTCCCAATATTGAGGAATATTTCGCACCATTTCTGGCACATATGCAGAGTGAGTCAATAAATATTTCGTAGTTTATTTTCAGAAAAAAATAATTAGCTCTGTGGTTAGGGAAAGGTATTATTTGTATTACCTTTGTGAAAAGTTTGCCTGAATGAAGGTTAAGGAGGTAATCAAAATCATTGAGAAAAATGGCTGGACGATGGTCGCCCAAAAAGGGAGTCATCGGCAGTACAAAAATCCTGATATCCCAGGTAGGGTGACTATCTCTGGCAATCTGAATGATGATATCCCGAAAGGAACCTTAAACTCAATTATAAAACAGGCAGGATTAATATAAAGGAGAAGCAAAATGGAAAAGGTCGTCGTCATTATCGAAAAATCAAACACAGGTTATTCAGCCTATCTTCCTGAACTTCCAGGGTGTGTGAGCACCGCTGCTACTATCGATGAAATAAAAGCTAATATTTCTGAAGCTATCAGCTTTCACCTGGAAGGAATGGCGGAGGATAAGCTTCCAATACCATCCCAATTTAAGAAACACTATAGCCTTCAATATTCTTTTGATGTGGAAACCTTCCTGAACTACTACAACCACATTTTTACGAGGAGAGCCTTATCCAAACTGACAGGCATCAATGAAAGCCTCTTAAGCCAGTATGCCTCCGGATATAAGCATCCCCGTCCGGCCCAGTCGAAGAAGATTGAGGCCGGGCTTCACCGGCTGGCGAATGAGTTGTTGCAGATCACACTTTAAGCCGGCATCGGAACGATCATCCTTATACTTTTTCCCTTCTGCCTTAAACAAATAAAGCCTTGATATTCAAGGCTTTATTTGTTTGTCTGGTGGTGTCGACTGGAATTGAACCAGTGACACACGGATTTTCAGTCCGTTGCTCTACCAACTGAGCTACGACACCTGGTAAAGGAATGCAAAGGTACAAAATAAACCTGAATAGGCAAAATATTTTTAACCTGAAGTGATGATTGGATTAAGCTGATGAATATCAATAAGATAACATAGAAACTACCGTCGGAACGGAAGGGATTAAAACCATGGGTTGTACGATCCGTTGCAGTCGCCGTAACAAATACAGTGCAAATGATGGATATGATTGACATATCCGTTCAGTTCCAGCACGGGTTGTTCGAAGTACCAGTCGCCGGCCGGAAAGGCGGACAACTGGCCGGTGAATTTTTTGGAGATCATTAAAGCGTCGATGGCGTTGACAACAGCGTTTTGGTCCACGTCGGCGGCGATGAAGTACAATCCTGTAAGGGTGGTCAGGTGGACAAAATGCCGGAGCGCGACGAGGGCATCGGTGGCATTCACGCCGCCTCCGGCATCTCCTGCAATGGGCACAAGCTGGTAGGTTCCGTTCGGAAGATCGTCAAAAAAGTAGGTTCCGTCGGGTTGGGTCATGGTCGTTGCCACCAGGTTACCCTGTCCGTCGAGCAGGTTGATATACGTATAGGGCATCCCGGTATTGCCGGCATTCTGGTATGCCAGCACCCCTGAAAGGGTGTTCCACTGCAGGCCATTGATCTGGATCACCAGGGTATCGGCATCGCAGTCGTTGGAAGCGATCAGTGTGACTGTATAGCTGCCCGGCAGGAACTGATGCTGGGGTTCGGCTTCGGTGCTGTAGCTGCCATCACCGAAATCCCATAAATACTGACCGGCATTGACGGAAGAATTGGTAAAGCTGGCCATGTTGTTTTGCAGGGTATAGGCGGCCATGGCCGTTACTTCGAACAGGTTATCGTGCCATACGGAATCGAATATGCCCTGACTCAGGTTGTAATAACTGCCCGAAGCATTGGTTTGCAGGGCAATGGCCCTGACCATATACGTGAACGTACCGCTGTCTGCCAGGCAGGAGTCTGTATAAAACGGGATGACGACCGGATCGGGGGTGATCCTTGTGTATTCCTGATCTGTGATGTATTTGCGGTAAATATAATATCCAAGCACATTGTCCGGGGAAGGGCTCCAGGTAAGAACGGTATGGTTGGTGTTCATCACGGCCAGCAGGTTTGTGGGAGGGGCCAGGACATCGTTTCTGAGGGTGGGATCACCCATCAGGGCGATGTGAATAAACCTGGCACCGTATCCGGCATAGTACAGGCCGCTGTTATTCTGTGACACCAGGGTGCTGTAACCGATGGGTTCACCCAGTCCCATATGGTGAAACTGCCAGTGGGGCCTTCCGCTCCAGGCATCGGTGAGCATGCTTCCCTGGGCCAGGGGCGCCCGCAGGAAGTTGTTGTTGGAATCCCAGTCGCCGAAATAACTACCGAAGAGGATGGTAAACACGCCCTGCAGGTTTGATGCGGCAAAATTGGTCGTATTTCCGATGCCTCCGGCGCTTGTGTAGGATCCTCCTCCACAGCCGTAGCTCCAGAGGTAACTGTTTCCTGTCATGCTGGTGAAATAATCCGCTGCACTCACATTGGCGGGACTCACAAGAGGCCCGAAACTTTTCCACCCGCTGGCGGCAAAGGCCTCACCGCTGAAATAGCCGAAGTTGTCGTCGATGACGGCTCTCACGACGGGAGTGAATGCTTTATGGCGGTACTGGTGATTTTTATCGAGATAATTATTCAGCAACTGCTGTTCAGAGGATGAAAAAGCGGGCATATTCGCCAGGTCCACCCGGCCTGTCATCAAATCAGTATTGCTGGGAAGGATGCTCTGGTCGAATTTGCCGTCGCCGGGAATATTGTGGTTGCGTGAGCTCGAGGCAGAGGTGTTGTTGATGGTCACATCCGTCCACACACCGTCCACATCCGCATAATAGACATCGGCCGGCCAGGCGCCCTGGTGGTCGGAATGCCCGTCGGGATTGATATTGCCGCTGTAAGGTACGGGTACATGCCCAAATAGGAAGACCGCTTTCGTATTGGCCGGGTCAAGGTTATAGGTATTCAGGATCAGTGTTTTGATGCTGCCGGCGGCTGCGGTTCTTGAGACATTGTGCCGGATCACGGTCCAGCCGTCACCGGCCAGGTCTTCTTCCAGTCTCGACAGTCCGGCAGCACAAAAGGAAACACAGGTATTGTCTACCAGCAGGATGAGTTTCCCCCGGTTTTCAACGGGCGGGACTGCAATGCCACTGAGGATATACCCGTAACCGGTGTAATTGGAAGCTGATCGTATCAGTCTGTATTCATATGCAATCCCGGCTGAGACCGTTTGGTCGGTATATTGGTTGATATTCCCTGCCAGGCTTGCAAGCGGCCCCGTCCAGTACTGCTCATGCTTCAGCTTGCGGAAAACCTGATACTGCGTGGCCCCGGCATTGTTTACCCAGTTCAGGGTGATACGGGGCGGATTGGCCTGTACGGTGGCTGACAATTCCACACTGACATCACGGCAGGTCTGGGCTCCGGCATGCCAGGCAGTCAATAGTGGAATAATAAAAGTAAAGAGTAATAACCTATTCATAATTAATGCTTTAATAGGTTCTGAAACAAAATCTTTAAAATGAATGCTAAAAATAATGAAATCCGTCAATCAACCTCAAAGATGAGATTAATTAATCATCATTATTTCTGAAAGCGTGTACGGGCACCAGCTTTTCCGGCGACCCATGAAAAGCATGTGTCACACCGGTTCCGTCCTGCTTTTATTTGCCTGTGAGAAGCACTTTTCTGTAGAAAGTCCGGTTTCCGGTTTCAATCTGCAGCAGGTAATATCCTTCAGCCTGGTCAGAGAGGTCGAGCAGGTGAGTATGCTGAGCACCGGCCTCGAAGGACCATTCCCTGATGGCGGTACCTGTGGTTGTGAAGGCTTTTATCCTGATGCCGGCTGCAGTTGCATCTTTCAGGCTAAGGGTGATCAATCCGTTTCCGGGATTGGGGAAGAGCATGATGGTTGCGTCGCCGGAAACATCATCCAGTCCGATGCAGGGATCCACAAAGATCGGCTGGGAGGCTGTATTGCTGCAACCGTTTCCGTCGGTCCAGGTATAGGCGATATTCCAGGTTCCTGCTCCTGCTGTTGCAGGGGAGAAGCTGTTATTGCTGACGCCGGTTCCGGTGAATGTACCTCCTGCCGGAACTCCGCCGCTGAGGGTGAATGGGCTTGCATTGACGCATACATTGCTCAGGGGGTTGAGGGTCACATTGGGTTTGGGCAGCACCGTAAACGACAGTGCAGAGGAATAATCACTTGAACCACAGGCATTGGTTGCCCTGACCTGCAGGGTGGCATTGCCGCTGAAGGCTGCATTCCAGTTGATCCAGGCGGAGGTTCCGGAACCGTTTGCATTGCCGGCGGCGGCAGGAGTCAGCAGCCAGTTGTAGGTTACGGCTCCCGTTACGGCTGTGGTCGAAGCCAGGATGCTGCCGCTTCCTTGGCAGACCTGTGTTTGCGAGGCGGTCGGACTTGCCGGAGTGACAGGGATGCTGTTTACATTCACCACCACGGTGGAAATCACCGCCTGGTTGTTTTGGTCGGTGACTGTGACGGTATAAGTGGTGGTTGTGGTCGGGCTGGCCACGGGATTTGCAAGGGTGGCATTATTCAGGCTGGCAGCAGGTGCCCACTGATAGGTGAAGGGTTGCATGCCGCCGGTACTGTTGACAGAGAGCTGGGCGGTATTACCGAGGCAGATGGTGGCAGGAGAGGCGAGGGCAGTGACCTGCAGGGGAATGGCTCCGAAGGGCGGGAAGATGATATAATCGATCCAGGCTGCGTCAGAACCGCCGGTTTGCCAGCCGTCTTTGGAATACGTCCACTGGAAGGTATGGCTGCCGGTAGCCACGGGAAACACTACGCGTCCCCAGGCCACATTGCCGCTCCACTGGCCCTTGAGCTCCCCGTCGATGAAAAACTTCAGGTAATCATAATTGGCTTCTGACGATACCCTGCGGTAGAAGGAAATGGAATCATTGGCCACCACATCCATGGAAATACTGAGGGTGGTGCTGGCATTGTTCCCGATTGTTCCAGACCTGGCACAGTATTGTCCTTCGTATGGATTGCTGGTGGTGATGGTCCAGGGTACATTGCTGTTGTTGATCCAGGGGTAATGGGTAAAGGTGTTGGATTCCCAGTCTTCCGCCACAATGCCGATGGTCTGGATGAAATATTTGACAGTCTGATAACTGCCTGAAGCGGCTGTGAAGGTGAAAGGAATGTTATCACCCTGCATGGCAAAAGGAGATACCTGGATGGTGAAAGTGGCGGTTTTTTGTCCGTTTGCCGCGATGGTATCCAGGTTGATCTGGGCGGTGAGGATCTGAACGCTGGTATCTGCCGAAACCAGGCCGCTGATGGTGTTGACGGCTTCACAATGACCTGAGTTCAGGGTAGTGATGATCACACTGACGGTTTCACCGGGATCGAGTCTGCCGTTATTGTTACCGAGCGGATCGCTGATCTGTATGGTTCCGGTTTTCAGGTCGGGAGCAAAGAGGTGCAGGGTGGAGTAGCTGGTCCAGGTATCCGTTCCGTTGGTCGCGGTCAGGGTGAGCGACACCGGGTAGTTGTCGGTAATCACGGGGGCCACTGTCAGGGCGAAGGCATCGTTTAAGGACACACTTCCGGCCGGAGGAATATCTCCGAAAACTTCCGTACCATCGGTAATGGTAACGGCAGGGTCTGCACACTGCAGGGTAACCGTTGTATTTGCCGACACCAGGACGCCCACGTTTTTCATGCTGACATTCAGCAGGATGTTTTCTCCAAAATCGGCCTGTCCGTTGTTGTTGCCATTGATGTCATTCACGGCAACCTGATCTTTGATAACATAGGGTCCGGTGGGAGGGATGACGAGCACCTGTCCTTCGTAGCGGTAGTAATTCTGTAAGGTAACCACCACATCGATCACATCCGGCGGAAGCTGGTTACCGGGGATGCTGATGGTTACGGGGCTTCCCGTACCGGTGGCTGTTCCCAGGATCTCTCCGTTCAGCGACAGGCAGATCAGCGAACCGGGATTGGCTGTGACATCGAAGCTGGTAACGCTGGCATAGATCACCGGGTCGTGGTTGACGGTGAGGCTTTGCGGCATTTCGCTGTAGACCGTCAGAAAAGCGTCGCCATGGTGGTGGAAGAGATTATAGGTTACTTCCTTATTGCTTGAATTGTAGGGCCATGATGACTGTTGCAGGAAGTATTTTCCGGCGGCATTTCCGAAAGCCGGAAGGATGCCCCTTTCTGTGGGGGTACTGCCGTAAGCAGGCATGAATTCGGGCCAGAGGTTGTCATAGACACCCCAGATATACGCATCATTTACGAAAGAATAAGAGACTTCCGAAGCTGCGATAATGCCAAGGGCTCCGCTGGGTTGGTTATTGTATGTGTAACGGTGAAATTTTTCGGCGAACACTTCCGAACCGTGATTGTATTTACCGGTCAGGCAGTTGATCGACATGATAAAGCTGAGGTCGGTATTGGTAAGGTCGCTGATTTCTGTACTGGTGTATGCGGGTTCTCCCCATCCGGCTTCAAAGCCATGGTCACGGTGCTGCAACATAAAGGCACCTTCATTCAGGGCGCTTGTAACCATGGCAGGCGTTCCGCCCGACCATCCGCCGAGGGATTGGGGTGTGGCAGGGATATAATTTAATCCGGAAGGACCGAAATAGTTAATGACCGTGTTGGTGTTGGTTGCAGTGGACCAGGGATCCACCGATGGATTTCCGTCGTAAATGGCATTGATCCTGACGGGTGTTTTCCCAAGGGAGTTTTCCCAGAAGCCCCTGATCACCTCGGAACATACCTGGAACCAACGTTCCGTCTGCCATCCCAGCGCAGTTACGGGATTGTTGTAGAAACCGGGATTTACCGGAGGATTTCTCTCATAATCAATGAATTTCCTGACCATTACCTCGAGTTGGGCGGCATTTTGAGCCGTCATCCTTGCCATGACAATGTCGGGCATGTCATCGCTGTTGACATCTCCGTAGATATTGTCGGAAACACAATAGCTGTCCCATATGGGAGAAGTGATGGTATTGGCGGCATTGGTGCCGTAATCTCCGATCAGCAGGCAGGCGACCGGCGGGATGGTCCACGTATTGAAAGCGTTGTTCAGGTAGGTTTCGATCGCTGTAGTGGTATTTCCGCCCACATCGGCCAGGGTTTTAATCCCTGTGATGATGCCCTGTTTTGTCCGGAATTCTTTGATACTGTCTGCCCACTGGGAGAAATATGCATCATTGGGAACGATGATCAGATATTCGAAACCATCGTCTTCGGTATTCACCATATGCTTGTTATAGTTCACCTTTGGCAGCATGGCAGCATTCAGGAGCATGTCCTGCAACAGGGGATCAAACCAGCGGCTGCGCAGTCGGTTGTCACCGAACTGTCCGTTGCCGCCATGAAAGTTTACCCTGGCACGGACATGCTTATAAACTGTAAGGGTTTTACTTACGGGATTATATTGAAAAGGTGTGATGCCGAGCATGACCACATCCACGCCGCGTATGTTACTTTTTTCAGACACTTGGATAAACTGTGCGGGATACAAAGCATCCTGGCTGTAAACTTTCTCGTTTTTCCTGTATTCCAGTCCGTCTTCATTTTCTTTGGGTATCCTTGGAGCCGGCGCCACTGCAATATTCGGGATCACCTCCGTCATCACCTCGAGAATTTCGAGACTGGCGATCGCTCCTGCCGGCATGGCAATGTAGCGGCCGGTTCCGGGAAGGTTGGGACAGCCTTCGTCATTGGGCAGAAATACGCCCGGTATTTCAAGGGTTTTCATGTTTTCTCCTTCCACGGTCAGATCGCCGATGGTGAGCGTGCTAAGGTCAAAACTAACTTCAATGCCCTGTTCATTCATACTGATTACCTGCAAACCTTCACGGTCGCGCTGGTCGGAATAGGAAATGATTTGCTGGGAATAAGCCTGTATAAACAAACAGCTCGTCAGCAAGGCAAGCAACAGTCGGGTTTTGTTGGTCATATTGTTGGTTTTAATATATTAAAACCATCTCCCTTTCAGGATATGGTTTTAAAAATGAATAACTTAATTAAACCGGTCAAACAGCCCTTTCCGGATTGTAAGCACAAAATTAATGATAATTTCTGAATTAGATAAAGTTATGCAAAATTTTTAATTTGTTTTGACAAGGCGAAGCTGTTCTTTACGACTTCCGGTATGGATGCGGATGAAATAAATTCCTGCTTCCAGGCCGTCCGGCATAAAGGCGATCTCATGAGAACCTGCTGGGAGTAAACCGCATTCCATCCGGTTCACCAGTCTGCCACCCAGATCATACAGGCAAAGTTCGAGTGCTTCATCCTGCTCCAGGGTGATCAGGAGCATTGATTCATCCGAAGCGGGATTGGGGGAAAGACTTGCCCGGAAATCATCATCAGAGGCTTGTATCCAGGGGATATTGAGGGAAGTAAACAGCGGTTCGCCGTTTATCCCTGCCAATTCGCCCTGCAGCAGTGTGAACATGGTTGCATTATCTTCAAATGATTCACAGTCAAGGGTAATGCTAAGCAATTCCTGTCCAGGATTCAGGGGTCGGGGACGAAGGCTGTACCACGACAGCGACAAGGTATTCCCTGTCCTTTGCCAGATCAGGTTTTCCTGGTCATAGATCATTCTGATATCCAGGATGTTTGCCATATCATTTTGAATTTCCAGGTGAAGTGTCAGGGCTGCAGGGGATAAAACGGTGGTGGTGGATACGGGCAGGTTGAAAGGATGGCCGGGTTTCACCACCAATACACCATCAGCATGAAAGGAAAGGCTGGATTGTTGTTTTGCGGGAGGCGTATAGGATCCGTTGACATCTCCGGTACACAGTCCTTTAAAATCCTGGTTGATCTGGCTCAGCCCGGAGAAAAACAACAGGGGTTTTTCGAATACCCAGTTACCGGCTGGAAAGCCGCTGATCATTCCCACGGTTCTTCTTTGCACTGCCAGCGCATCCACGGCATTGACCATGGTGTTGTTGTCAACATCTGCAGCGATGAGGCGGATGCCGCTCAGTTGCCCGAGCCCTACAAATTGTTTCATGATCAGCAGGGCGTCGGTTGCGTTAACCCCACCCCAGGGTTTAGGGCAGGAGGCGTCAAGGGAATAATTGCCCGGCGGGATTTGTTCAAGCTGGTAATTTCCGCCCGCACCTGTTGTTGCCTGGGCAAAGTTTGCGCTTCCCTGTTTCAGCAATACCAGGGTATTGTTCAGCGGGGTCGAGAGGCTGTTGTCGTAGGTCAGTTGTCCTGTCAGGGTTTGCGAGCCCACCAGGATATAGTCGGTACGGGTGATGGAACTGACGGTGTATCCATTGGAAACGGTCAGTGTCACGCTGTAAATACCCGGGGAATTGTAGGTTACCGTAGGATTTGGGATGGTTGCAACGGATGGATTTCCTCCGGGAAATGTCCATTCCCAGGAGGAAGGATTCCCGGTGGAAAGGTCAGTAAACTGTATGCTTTCTCCTTCAAGGATCACCGAGTCACTTGCCATAAAGGCCGCATTCACATTCAGGTTAACCAGTCCGAAAAACTGCAGGTACTGAAACATGAGTTCGTTTCGTGTAGAGGGGAAATCTCCGTTTGCCAGGCCGGCGAATTCATGTGAAGCGCCGATGGTTTTATATGTGGCGGACTGATATGCCATGGCGGTGGTGTAAGAGGGCGACTGGTTTTTCAGAATGGCGAAGGCGGTACTTCCGGAGGCGGGTCCCAGCCTGTCGATCCAGCTGTTTTCTCCGTTATAGGAAAAGGTCATGCCCTGCGTAAAGGTGGCATTCTGGCCGTTCACTGTGACAAGGTCGGCAGAACCGTCGGCCAGTCCTTCGATCATGAACAAAGGATGGACGGTGGTTTGAGCATCATAAGCCCAGGTATCTCCCCCTTCCATGTAAAGTTGCCCGCCATTGTTCAGGTATGTGGTGAGGATCTGTCCTTCCTGCTGGCTTAATACGTGATTGTTCGGGTAAATGCCCAGGCAGAGAAAGATGGAAGAATAAATGTCCGGGTCGGCCGGCATGGAAGTCAGCATAACGGAAGAGACATTATTGGCCTGGACGGCGGCCTGGATGGCTTGTCCGCCGTTGTTGTTCGCATCGAGATTCAGAATCAGAACCGGTATTTGCCCGATAATCAGGCTCAGGGTTCCTGTGGCCGTGATTCCGAGATCACCGGTAAAATTCACATTCAGCATGGCTTGATGCCCGAGGGGTGCCAGGATGGAGGCCGATAACTGAAAGGATTGAACGGCCGACACCCCGGCAGGGATATTGCCGAAGTTCAGGTTGTTGGACAGAATATTCAGATAGGGATCGGCGGAGGTGAGTGTTCCGGTCACATTGGAAACCTCAGCATGTCCTTCATTTATAACGTATATTGAAAGGGAAAATACTTCTCCGGGGTCGGCCTTGTTGTTTCCGTTACCTGTGGGATCAGTAATCTGGTATTGTTGGTATTCCAGCAGGGGTGCGTTTGCTTTCAGGCTGAAGTGACTGATCCAGCTGTTTGTTCCGTCGCTTGCCGTGGCCGAGAAAGGGATGGTATGCTGGTCGGGTATACCGGCAGCGGCATTGAAAGCAAATCCTGACGGTACCGAGACGGTAGCTCCCGGTGCGATGTTTCCATAAAAAGCAGTTGAATCCGTGATGGAGACCCAGGGATCAGCGGAGTGGAGTGTTACCGTAACATTGTCTGCTGTGAGAATGCCCACATTTTTCATTCCGAGGGTCAGGGAAGCCTGTTCGCCGTAATCCAGCAAACCGTTGTTATTGCCGTTGGGATCGGTCAGCAGGCTTGACTCCCTGGTGACGTATGGTCCGGAAGGGGGGATCACCTGCACAGTACCTGTATAGCGGTAGTAATTCTGCAGGGTAACCACGACTTTGATCTGGTCCGGGGGTATCTGGTTGCCCGGAATGTTCAGTGTTACCGGGAAGCCTGTACCTGTGGCCGTGGCAAGGATTTCCCCGTTGAGGGAAAGACAGATCAGGGAACCGGCATTGGCGTTTACCGCGAATGAAGTAATCCCTGCATAAATAACAGGATCATGAACGACGGCAAGGGTTTGCGGAACTTCTGAAAAAACGCTGAGGAAGGCATCACCGTGATGGTGGAACAAATGGTAGGTGACGGTTTTGTTTCCGGTATTGTAAGGCCATGAAGACTGGAAAAGGAAGTACTTACCGGCAGCATTCCCGAATGCCGGAAGAATACCCCTGTGTGCCGGATTGCTGCCGTATCCGGGCATGAAAGCCGGCCAGAGGTTGTCATAGACACCCCATACATAAGCATCGTTCACAAAGGAATAGGATATCTCGGAGGCTGCAAGCAGGCCCAGTGCTCCGCTGAAGTTTTCGCCATAAGTGTAGCGGTGGAATTTTTCCGCGAACACTTCGGAGCCGTAGTTATATTTACCGGTAAGGCAATTGATCGACATAACAAAGCACAGGTCGGTATTGGTCAGTCCGTTGATACTGGAACTGCTGTAAGCCGGTTCGCCCCATCCCTGTTCATAACCGTGATCACGGTGCTGCAACATGAAAGCCCCGGAATTGATGGCATTGTTGACCATGGTGGCAGTTCCGCCGGACCATCCTCCCAATGCCTGTGGTGTTGCGGGTATGTATCCCAGTCCCGACGGTCCGAAATAATTCACTACCGTGCTGGTGTTGGTCGCAGTGGACCAGGGATCACTGGCGGGATTGCCGGCATAAACGGCATTGATCCTGACAGGACTTTTTCCAAGGGAATGAGTCCAGAAACCGCCGACTACCTCCGAACAGATCTGAAACCAGCGTTCGGTCTGCCATCCCAATGCGGATATGGGATGATTGTAAAATGCGGGATTCACAGGAGGATTGGTCTCATACTGCAGAAATTTCTTTACCATGACCTGCAATTGGGCCTCGTTCTGTGCCGTGATCCTTGCCATGACGATATCCGGTAATTCATCATTGTTGACATCCCCGAGGATATTGTCTGAAACACAGTAATTGTCCCATACCGGCGAGGTGATCGTATTGGCGGCATTGCTTCCGTAGTCTCCAAGCAGCAGGATTGCTGCGGGGGGAATGCTCCAGGTATTGTATGCGTTGTTGATGTAGCTTTCCAATGCGGCAGGCGTATTTCCACCCACCTGTGCCAGGGTTTTTATCCCTGTCAGGATGCCCTGTTCGGTCCGGAATTTTTTAATCGAATCGGCCCACTGGTAAAAAATGGCGTCATTGGGTACGATGATCAGATACTCGAATCCGTCGTCATCAGCCGGACCGTAGGTCTGGTTATATTGCTTCTCGGGAAGCACAGCGGGATTCAGCAGCATATCCTGCAGCAGGGGATCAAACCACCGGCTGCGTAAGCGATCCTGGCCGTAGGTGCCATCTCCCTGATGTGTCACTTTCAGCCGGACTTCCTCTATCACGGTAAGTTCTTTGTTTACAGGATTATACTGAAAGGGGGTAATTCCGATCATGACGCTTTCTACTCCCCTGATTTGCATTTTCGGGGAAAGGCGGACAGGTTCTGCCGGATACAGGGCATCAGCTCCGTATATTTCCTGATTAAAACGGTACACAAGGCCTGTTTCTGTTTCTTTTGGTATCACGGGGGCCGGAGCGATGTGCATATGCTGCAGACTGCTTGTTTTCACGGAAAGAATTTCGACGACAGGTTCTGAACCATTCGGAACGGCGAGCAGCCTTCCCGTGCCCGGAAGATTGGGAGCACCTGATTCCGATGGCAGGAAGACCCCTTCAAGCAGTGGATAGACCATTTTTTTGCCATCAATGCTGATCTCTTCAAAACGTACAATTCCAGTTTTGAAAGCCAACACGGTATAGCCTGGATTGGATTCCTCAATGACGAAGCCCGCTGTTTTATCGGAAGGCCTGGTTTGAGCGGCAGCCGTGCAGAACAACATCAGGCTGAGGGCAGCGGATAATATGGATATTTTCATTGGCAGGGATTTATTCTGTTTTAATCAGTTGTTTGCTGTAATTGACATTATTTATTTGTACCTGGAGCAGGTAAACTCCCGGAGGAAGATCCTTTCCCCGGCTGTCTTTCCCGTCCCAGCTGAATTCCCGCTTGTTTTCATCCGGATTGCATTCCCTGGAATAAACCATATTGCCGAGGATGTTGCATATCCTGAATCTGGTCGGAGCAGCATCAACAGGTGAGATCAGGATACGGACTTCTTTGCTGAAAGGATTGGGCAGCAGCTGCAGGCCGGATTCAGTTCCGGCAGGGACGAAAGCAGGGATGGCAAGGCCGGGATACGGAATGATATTTCCTTCGGGATCGGCAAATTCAGTGGCGGAAGACAGGGTGATTTTTTCACCGGGAACCAGGGGAAGCCGGGCATGGCTGATGATCAGGTGAAACAGGTCTTCTCCCTGTTTGATTGTTTTTCCTTCGAGATTGAACCAGTTAATATTTAATGTATTGTCATGAATGTGATAGATGAAATCAGATTCATTGTCTGGAGGAATCATACCTGCCAGCGTACCGGCATCTGCTTCAAGATGCAGTTGCAGGCTGAGGGCACCCAGGGTGAATCCCGATGCTGCCCTGACAGGGATCAACAGTTTTTCAGGATTTGCCGTAAGGGTTTCCTGTACATACAGTGGCAATCCACCGGCCGCTGAAGCCTGCGGCTGGTAACTGCCATTGACATCTCCGTAACACAGTCCATCCACCGGGATATTCAGCAGACTTTGGCCGTCGAAAGAAACCACCGGCTTGTTGAATACCCAGTCGCCTGCCGGAAAAGCACTGATAATTCCGACAGACCGCTTTTGTGTGGCCAGGGCGTCCACGGCATTGACCACCTGGGTGGCATCCACATCGGCTGCTTTCAAATACAATCCGTTCAGGAGTGAAATCTGTACAAAATGTTTCATGATCAGCAGGGCATCCGTGGCATTGACTCCTCCCCAGGCCTTAGTACAAATGGGATTGATCTGATAGGTTCCGGGAACGATACTGCTGAACGTAAAACCCCCATCCGGAGCCGTCAGGGTTTCCGCTACGATGGTATTACCAGCTTTCAGCTGTACCAATGTGTTTCCGAGCGGACTCATGCCTGCATTGCCATAGTGCAGATTGCCGGTAAAATAGTTGTAAGCAATGACGGTTACATGGACCTGGTCGGTTCCGCAACAGCCTGTACTGCCGGTGACTGTGACCGCATAATCCCCGGTGACCGTAACGATGAGGGTTTGGGTGGTATCGCCCGTAGACCAGAGATAGGAGGAGAAGCCCTGGCCGGCATCGAGGACGACCTGATCCGGTGCATTGATGACCGTGTCGTTGCCGAGGTTCACGATGGGGTTGGGATATACCGTCAGGCTGATCACCTCTGAAATGGCCGGATTATTCTGGGCACATGAGGCACTTGAGGTGAGGATGCAATAGACCTGGTCACCGTCGGCCGGATTCATTTCAACGTAAACCGGCCCGTAATCGGCGATACTGCCGTTTCTGATCCAGGTAAAGATAGGATTCGTGCCGGTATTGGTGCCATAAGCGTGAAAGACCACCTGGGCTCCCTCACAGAGCTGGTTTCCCGGCAAAGCCGAAGTGACAATGCTTACTGGTGCCGTAAGTCCGCTGATATCGGCGAGGCCGTTCAGGAAACCGCAGGTGATCTCGTTTCCCGTCAAACCGGTGAGGTAACAATTGCCCGGAACACTTGTGTTGAAGGTCAGCGGAAAGTTGCCGGTGTCATTGGATTCGAAAAGAAGATGAAGCAGTGTTCCCGATCCGAGACTGACCGGGCTGAGCGATAGCCATGAAATGAAGATGTTGCCTCCGTTCTGGTTTATCAGGAAGCCGGAACTGTTGAACAGCGGGTGCAGGTTAGTGTAACCGTTATAATTTAAGCCGGCATTGTCGAAGCTGATCACCAGGGAAATCGACGCAACATCATATAAATTATTTATTTCCAGGGGAATAAAAAAAGGTCCGGAACAACCGGTATATGTTCCGAGGGCCAGACTTGCAGAAGCCAGGGGATTCACGGTGATGTATTGCTGCTCGGTTAAAGTGTCTGAATCAGAAGCGTTTGACACGATCAGGCTAACGGGCCAGCTACCCGGTGTATTATAGATGACAAAAGGATGCTGATCAGAAGAAACCGGCGGATTGCCTCCGGGGAATGACCAGTTCCAGGTGGTCGGGTTTCCGCTTGAAAGATCGGTGAAGCTGACACCCGAGCCCTGGCTTACAACCTGGGTACTGGCGGTAAAGGCGGCATCCAGCGTCAGGGGGTTCGTAAGTTGCAGGGTGCCTGTAAAGGGCTGCCTGTTTTGGGCAGTAACCACCACGTCGGCGGTATCGGGGCCGGGAAAAGCCAGAAGCGGGACTAATGCCAGACCCGTATTGTCTGCCTGTGCGGCTCCATGCAGCACTCCGTTGCATGAAACAGCCACGTATGCATAGGCTTCGGTGTTGACGGTGAGGCTGTTGATCGTGTATGGCTGTAGCTGGTTGTAACTAACAGAGAGTGTTTCAGCCTGGGAATAGTAGATCATCAGCGCGGGGTCGCCCATCAGGTGATAGACTTCCCAGTAATAGTCATCCATGCCGGAACTGCTTTGGGTGACGGCCAGGTTGCCGGCGAAGATCATTTGTGCCTGGGTCATGAACCACTGGCTGTAGGCTTCGCCGTGGTCGTGAAAAGTTCGGTCATAAGCTCCGAGGGCAGTGGCTGAGTAAGAAGGGTTCACGCTGACTGTTTTAGCGCCGACGGCCCAGTAGAAATCTTCATTCCAGTAGGTGTTGTTTGAAGCCCCGATATATCCCACGGCCCCTTTGTTGGAGGCCCGCAGCAGGGCTTCGCCAAAGCATTCAGTATCATTGAATTTATTGGTAAGGCATGCATTTCCCACCATCAGGGGGTATTTTCCGGCATTGTTCAGGCTGGGGATGTTAGTCTTTGTGAAAGACGGGTTGGCCCAGCCGTTGCTGCTTCCGTGTGCCGTATAGTTGGCAAAGCAGCAGCCGTTGCTCACATCCTGGATGATCTGGGGTCCCTGGCTGCCTGATCCGGGGTAAAGGTAAGTATGCGAAATCAGGTTATGGGCGGTATTGAAGTATGTGCCGGTTCCGTAATTGATCTGCCCGTTTCCGTGCAGGGGGCCGTAATTGGCATCTACTCCGGCTATCATCACACAGTGGTCAAGGAAAGACGGATCAGGCATCAGGTATTGCTCATATTCCAGTGTTTTATTGATCTGGGGGAGGAGCTGGCTTTCGTTGGTAGCCGAAAAACGGCCGTAAAAAAGTTCCGGTAACTTATCGCCCGTGTATTCACAATAATACAGGTCGGTGGGATGACTGCCGGCACTGCCGCTAAAGGTCGGGATTTGTGCCACATCGCCCACCAGCAGGACAAAAGAGGGTGGCGGATCCGTGGGAGTTCCCGCATTATAAAGATTCTGGAGGTAACTTTTTATGGATGCAGCAGTATAGCCTACTGCAGGGTTGTTGGTGTATGCTTCGATCACGGTGTATCCTTTTTTCCTTTTCCAGTTGATGAACGGCTGCAACGCGGCCTGAAAGCTCACAGGGGAAACAATCACGTATTTAACGGGATATGAAATGATGGTGTCGAGGGGTGCATCCGCAGGAAGGGCAGAAAACAGGCTTTTTTTCAGGTTTGAGAAGAAGGGACCGTTTGTCAGGTACTGCCTGGAACGGCTGAGGACCGGATCAGGATTGTGAAAGCTGATCCGGAAGCGCAGGCTGTCATATACCCTCAGCATTCCCAGGGCCGGATTATAACAAACCGGCATCACACTCAGCCTGGCCAACCGCAGGCCGCGCATTTCTCCCAGCTCCATAACTTCGACCGGAAATGAAGGACTGAAGGCATTCTCAAGGTAGGCCAGGCTGTCAAAGACGAAAGGAGGATTTTCTGTAAGACTTTTTGACTGTGGCGGCTGGGCAGGCATCACCCGGTGGTAATTTCCCGTTGAAAGGGGGATGTCGGTATAATGGAAGGAAAGAAGGCTGATACTGAAGGTAGCTCCAGCCGGGACCTCAATCAGCCTGCGGATTACCGGAAGGGCCGGCTTTCCATGGTCTTCAAGGAAAGCACCGTTTTCCAGTATGAACTGGGTGAACAAAGCAGCATCCGTGCTCACCTCAAGGCTTTGAATCTCATTCGTAATACAAAATACCTCCAGGTGATTCCGATCCTGGCTGCTGATTCCGACCCGGTTACCGTCCCCGGAACCAATCCTCAGAGGCTGGGCATGCAGTTGGGAAAATCCTGCAATAACCGGCAATATGAAGAACAGCTTCCATGAGGCTTTTATAAAGGGTGTAAACAATATCATAGTTTTATGATTTTAATACGTTATGGCACTTCCCTGCAACTGCTAATCTATGCTGAAGGAAGGCACCGATTCTTTATCTGGTGATGATCATCCTGGCAATGCTTATCCCGTCCGGAGTTTCCAGCCTGATAAAATAGACACCCGGGGCGCGTGAGCAGTTGTTCGGGAAGCAGTTCCCGGTTTTAAAAGTGTGGATACCGGCATCCATGACGTTGTCTGCGAGTACTGCCAGCAGTTGCCCTTCGGCACTCAGGACAGTGAGCTTTCCATGCATGGAACGGGGCAGCGACAGGTGAATGAAGGATTGGTCGGTAACCGGATTCGGATGAACAGATAAGCCGTGCTTTCCTGATTCACCTGCGATTATTTTTGGATGGAAAAGCAATACCTCATCATAAATCTCAGCCTTTGCATCGGCAATTTCAGAACCAGGAAGGCATTCCAGCGAAAGGGAAGGAATCACCGGGTCTGTCAGGACAAGGGTGATCCACATCAGGGCTTCCCCGGCGGCTGTTTCAGGTGGATAGGGGTTGACACGTGAGATGGCAAGGACATCGTCATGGCTTGTCCACACCAGGTGTTCCTGATAATCTCCTGGAACATTGACAGCTTCGACCTTTACCTGAGCCGCCGGAAAACGGATGAACAGGGTCATCGCACCACCTTCGCAGGGCATGTTGCAAAAGATGGGCAATACGATCCTGTTTCCGTCTGTTTCCAGGATTTCGTCTCCTTCAGTGAGAATTACCCCGGCTTTCGTCTTTGCCGGAACCTGGTATGAGCCGTTCACATCGCCGGTTGTGAGGCCGTGAAGATCCTGGGTAAGGGCAGGTGAGCCGGGAATCATGAGTACCGGGTTGTCAAATACCCAGTCACCGGCCGGGAAGGATTCCATCAAACCCACCGCCCGGCGTTGTACCATAAGAGCGTCAATGGTATTGACGACAGGAGAATTGTCGACATTACCCGCCTTTAAAGCCAGTCCGGTCAGCGGACTCAGATTCACGAAATGGCGCAGGATCAGCAGTGCGTCGACAGCGTTCACCCCTCCCCATGCTTTAGCGGTGGAAGGAAATACCTGGTACTGGCCGGCCGGCACCCCAGAAAAGCAATAAGCACCTGTTTCACTGGTACCAACCTCAGCCATGGTGGTATTACCCTGTTTCAGGCTGATAAAGGAGTTGTTCAGGGGAGTTTGGTTTGCGTTCAGGTAAGTAAGAAAGCCCTGCAGCGAACAATCACCAACGGTGACCATGCGGCTGTCGGTATTGCTGCAGCCGTTTGCGTCGGTGACCGTCACAGCATAAAGTCCGGTGGTATCCACCAGGATCGTTTGCGTATTCTGTCCTGTATTCCAATCATAGGTAATATATCCCTGCCCAGCATCCAGCATGATGCTGCCTGCAAAGGGAATGGTAGTATCGTTGCCCAGCTCCGGCTGCGGAAGCGGATAGACCGTCATTGTCAGGGTATCTGAGAGGGCAGGATTACCGCTGAGGCAGCCTTCAAGGCTGCTTGTCAGCCGGCACCAGAAGGTTTCTCCTTCAGCCGGATCTCCGCAGACCAGGTTTTGTGAGGTCCCGGCCGGTATGCCATTACGGAACCACTGATAGGCGGGATTGCTGCCTCCATTCGAAGGGCTTGCCGTAAAGGTAACGCTACTGCCTGAACAGACGGATATACCTGGAGCAGCCATAATGCTGACACTTACCGGAACAGCGGGCAACACATTCATGTTCAGCGTATTGGAGCTTACCGGATTTTGATAAAGACATGATAATGATGATGTTACAGTGCATTGCACTGCATCCCCGTGGGTGAGTTCTGATGTAACATATTGAGGATCAATGCTAACTGGCTGTCCGTTTTTTAACCATTGGTACTGCGGGTTTTCACCTCCGTTCGTTATTGTTGCCGAGAACATCACCTCGCTGTCCTGGCAAATGGATCCGGGAGGATCAGCCGTAATGTTCACTGTCAGGTTTTGCATGGGATTGACGGTCATAACGACACTGTCGACGGCCGGATTACCAACCGGACACACGACATTGGAGGTCACCTGGCAGCGGATCACATCTCCGTTGGCCAGGCTTACAGGAGTATAGGTAGGATTATAACTGGCCAGGATGCCGTTTTTCCGCCACACATAAGCAGGGTTTGGGCCTCCGTTCTGGACCTGGGCAGAGAATACTACCTGCTGGCCCTGGCAGATATTGGTTCCGGGATCCGCTTGAATGTCCACGGATACCTGTACCGGATCCCCGACAGTCATCACAATGGTATTGGAGAAGACAGGGTTGTTGATCACGCAGGTATGGTTTGAAGTCATGCGACATTGTACCATATCTCCGTTCTGAAGGGCCGGACTGCTGAACTGGGTGCTGTTTGATCCCACTGTTAGTCCGTTTACGGTCCATTGGTAAACCGGACTGGTTCCGGGGAATTGCGGGATGGCGCTGAAGATGACGTTTGTACCCGTACAAATTGCACCGCCGGGATTTGAAATGATGGAAAGACCGGCTGTAACGGGAGGACTGACCACCATGGTAATCGTGTTTGAGTTGACGGGGTTGGATGTGACACATGGAAGGGCTGAGGTCATCACGCAGCTGATCTGGTCTCCCTGGGCCAGGCTGCCGGTTTGGAAAACAGGCTGGTTGTTTCCCACATTCTGACCATTCTTTTTCCATTGGTAGGCAGGGTTATCTCCACCGTTGACAGGATTTGCAGTAAAGGTGACATTGGTACCCTGGCAAATGGCTCCGGCCGGATTAGCCGTAATGCTCACCGAGGGGGTTACGTTATTTTGCACGCTCACCTGTATCTGGTTCGACATGGCAGGGTTGTTTGCCGGGCAGCTGATGTTGGAGGTAAGCACACAGGAAATGACTTCTCCGTTTGATAAGTTTGAAACGGTATAGCTGGGTTCATTTCCACCCACATTGGCTGCATTTCTTTTCCACTGGTAGGAAGGGTTGCTGCCTCCGTTTACGGCAGCAGCGGTAAAGGTGACAGCCTGCCCAAAGCAAAACGTGCCTGCAGGTTCCTGGACAATACTGACAGAAACCGTATTGAGGGGATTTACCGTGATATAGTCTGTTTTAGTCATGGTGTTGCTGTTGCCTGACTTGGTAACAGTGAGGCTCACTGTGTAAGTTCCTGTATTGCTATACTGGTGTGAAGGATTTTGCAGGCTTGAGGTGCTTCCGTCGCCGAAGGTCCAAAACCAGCTTGTGGGTGATCCGC
Organism: Bacteroidota bacterium; assembly: GCA_022709385.1. Lineage (GTDB taxonomy): Bacteria > Bacteroidota > Bacteroidia > Bacteroidales > CAIXZF01 > JAKLIX01. The sequence goes on from JAKLIX010000001.1 coordinate 173,000, forward strand.
TTGAAAGGTCGGTAAACTGAACCGTGCCGTATTTGCAGGGATTGGTGGGTGTAGCGCTGAAGTTTGCATTCACGGGGGCAGAACCCGTAAAATTGATGTCATCGATATACAGGTTGTTGCCATAGCCGTTAATGGCCTGGAATTTCAGGATAACGGTATTGCCTAAGTAGCCGGTAAGGTTAATGTTTTCGGTACGCCAGTCGGTGCTTACTGCCGGAATAAACATATAAGTGGCGGCAGGACCGGTGGCAAGGACACTACCCGTTTTGTTATACAGGATGTAAGGGAAAGTCTGGCCACAGTCCGTGGAAAGAAGAACTTTCAGGGTATCATGGTATTCATCGCTGTACGGACGGTAGGCCACCTTGAAAGTGATCTGTGCAGAACCCCCAGCAGCCAGGATCACCGGAGGCATGATCAGTTCATCGGTCTGGGGATTGCTGGGATAATTATAATTGTCCATATAGGCGCATTTGGTGCTGCTGCCGTTTCCGCCGGCGCCGCTATATATGGCCCATGTTGTCTGACCGTCGGGATTATTGATTGTCCAGTTCTTGGTGGTGAAGCTGCCACTTTCAAAGTTATCTGTGAAAGGAGGGATAGCGGGTGCCTGGATACTGATATAATCTTCCCGCGTGAGGGTGTCGCTGCCTGAAGGGCCGCTGATGATCAGCGTAACACTATAAATCCCGCCTGCCGTGAACTGCACCTGGGGATGTTGGGAAGAGGCGGTGGTTCCATTGACAAATTGCACCTGGGGAGGATCAAAGCTCCAGTTCCAGGATGCCGGGCCTCCTGTAGACTGGTCCTGAAGTAAAATAGTCTGGTAACTGCAGGTTTCTGTGATATTCGCAGTGAAGTAGGCCACAGAACCCATGGTAACGGTGAATGAAATCGTACTTCCGGCAGCGGTCACGGAAGAAATATCGATATCACCCAGGGTCACTCCGTCTGAAAGAAAATCATTCGGATTGGTGGTGTTGTTAAATGTGGTTCTTCCCGTAGCAAGGCTGAAATGCGCATTGTAAACATTCCCGTTGGTACTGATGGTGCCATTGGGTCTGTAAACATATATTTCATCAGGCGGGCCGTCGGCATTCCCATTTCCTGCCAGTGCATTGATCCTGTATATCAGAAGTCCTGATCCCGGAACGGAGTTTTCGAAAGCGCCTTCTTTTTTACGATATTCAAAAATGAAATATTCGTTGGGGTTATTCGGGGTATTCAGCCTGAACACATTGTTTGTGGCAGTGGCCAGGGGATTCAGGGTATAGGTTCCGCTGGTGGTGATCTGTGGAATGGATGAGATCCAGCCGGTGTATTTGTATTTCTGGAAGGCACCGATGTGCTGGGGCGGATTGGCATTGGAGGCCATCAGATCCCAGGGGCCGACCGGGTCAATTCCGTTGTCGTCGTAATGGTAGAGGTCAGGGCAGCCCATGGTGTGCATCATCTCATGGGCCAGCACTCCGACACCGGATCCGCTCAGAAAATCTTCCAGCTGGAAATTGTAATCCCAAACCCTTTTACCGTTGATATAGACAGTTTGACTGTACAAAGACCAGCGGTGTGGCCAGAGCAGGGTCGACCAGGCCGTGGTACCGCCTTTGATGATAAAGCATACATTGTCAACATAATTATCATTGTCGAAATCAATGTTCAAACTGCCCGGAACCTGGCTTGCAATATATTCGACCGCATTTTTCAACAGGGTATGTTCCCTTTCTGTTCTCTCACTTTCGAGGTATCCGTCAGGATTTGTCACTTCATCGTAGGGCATATAATAGGCACGCGGGTGACTGTCCTGGTAAGAAAGAATGGCAGTACCTGCCGGCAGGGGGTAGAATGTAGAGGGAATAGTCATGCTGTTGTATGAAACATCCTTGAAATAGTTGATCATGGAGTTCGCGCCTGCCGTATTGTTGTTAAAAAAATCCTCATATACCCCGATACCCTGAGTGAACTGTGACTGGTCGCTGAAGCGCACGAAAACGACCAGGTTGTTCAATGTTCCGCTGACATCCGGGACAAATTGCCCCGGTGGGGTAATGCCGGTTTTTTTCGGTGTATTTTCCTCAAAGGCTTCTCTTTTCATCTGCCATTCCCAGGCTGGAATGTTCAGGCCGGGCTGCAGTCCGAGGGCAAGCGGGTCGGATTGCCCGACAATATGATTTCCTGCCTGTAATGTTCCGTTCACAAGGATGGCATACACATAATAACCGTTCGACGGATTCCTGATAATCGTGAAGTTATTGGCATCATGAAGCCAATTGTGATATTCATCTCCGGAGGCGAACAGCTGAAGCGCCGTGCCGTCGGGCTGATACACAGTGACCGGCATGTCTTTGAGATAAGCGCCGTAGCTGTTGACTGCAACAAAAAGAAAAAGGCAACACAGCCAGGATAAGATAAGAGTATTTGCTTTCATTTTTCGGATGAATCTGAATAAGGGAAACAAAAATAATGGAAAACGCAACTGCAGAAAACAGTTAAGAATACTTTAACACGCCCACACCCACACCCACACCCACACCCACACCCACTTGCGGAGAGAGAGGGATTCGAACCCCCGGTCCCGCTAGGCAGGACAACAGATTTCGAGTCTGCCGCATTCGACCACTCTGCCATCTCTCCAGGCCGGCAAAGGTAGTTTTTTTTGGGATGTCATCCTGGCGTTGATTTAAATCAACGCCAGGATGACATCCCATTAGCGTAAAAGGGTCACCGAACCATTGATTTTCCTGGGGCGCGGCTCCTGCGGATAAATAATGGAAACCCATGCGGCAGTGAAAAAATACACTCCTTCGGCACAGTCATTCCCTCGGTTGAAAAGAGTTCCGTCCCAACCTTCCGCCAAATCTCCGGAATCATATACCGTATTTCCCCAGCGGTTAAATACAATAATATGAAAATCAATGATCTCCCCTGTTTTGCGGGCGATAAAGCGGTCGTTGATCTGGTCGTCGTTGGGTGTAAAAACATTGGGCAGTTCCAGGTCGCTGCAGTCCATCACTTCCAGGCTGTCGATACCGTAGCAATTGCCCAGGTAAACCTTCACCCAGTAAAATCCGGGTGCATTTGCCCTGAATTCCCTGCTGTCATGGCCGTCCTGCCATTCATACTGCACACTGTCGGCATAGGTTCCGGCATCGAGCAACAATTCCGGGAGGTCGCAAAGGTAGAGGTCTTCACCAAGGTCAACGGCGGGACTGGGATACACCCTGATTTCCACGCTGCCGGCCATGTCATTCTGGCAATTGTGATCCGGATCGACGGCGTGGATGGTATAAATTCCTGCAAGGGATTGGTTGCTGAAAGAAAGGGGGCTTCCTGTTCCGGAAAAAGGAAATCCCTGCATATGACCGTTAAGCAGCAGGGTATAAGTGATCCCGGTCTGGGAACTGTCGAGGGTAACCGCAAGGCCGGGGGTACCGGCACACATGGTTCCACCTCCGCCCACCTGGAAAGCCAAGGGAAGCGGAATCACCTCCATGATGGTGGAATCGGCATTGGTACATCCTGCTGTGTCGGAATAGGTGTAAGTGATGGTAAAGGTACCGCTGCCTGACAGGGATGGAAAGAATTCCGTTCCTGTGAGATAAGGTCCGCTGTAAGTACCTCCGGCGGGCAAACCGCCACTGATCAGGACGATGCTGTCGCTGATGCAGACCGGATTGATGTCAGCCAGGCTGACCAGGGGCAAAGGCAGCACCTGTATGGATTGATAAGCTGTGTCACCGCAACCGATAGAATCTGAATAGGTATATCCAAGCGAAAAGATGCCTGTTCCGCTGGCTGAAGGATCGAAGATTCCATTAACGACAGCTGTTCCAATATAATAACCACCGGACGGAAGTCCGCCGCTGAGCGTAAATGCCTCCGCATCCGCGCAAAGAGACGGCAGTGAAGGCATGGTGACCAGGGGGATGGCGTTGATGGTGACAAACTGGGTGTCGGCCCCGATACAGCCAAAGATATCAGCATAGGTGTAGATAATCTGATGTGTTCCGTTTCCGGCTTGTGAGGCGTTGAAAATATTGCCGGTGATACCCGGTCCTGTGTAGGTTCCTCCTGCAGGGCTTCCGCCGTTGAGGTAGATGGGCGGATGGTTCTCACACATGGGGGCGGGAGGGCTAAAGTTGACAGTGGGCCCGGGTTCATTGGTAAGGATGATCGAATAAGTGGCAGTACAAAGATTGCTGTCGGTTACGGTGAGCGTGTAATTGCCGGGCCATACATTCTGCAGGTTGGAGGTGGTCTGCGGAGGAGTGGTATTCCAGAGGTAGGTATATGGTGGTGTTCCGCCAGCAGCCTGTGTGTAAACATTCCCGTTGGCCTGATTGCAATGGGCATTGGAATAGGAAGTCATGGATAGCGTCGGACCGGGTGCATCGGGTACGGTAAAGCTGGCTGTTTTGCTGCATCCGTCGCTGGTAACCGTAACTGTATAGGTACCGGCAGGCACCCCGCTCAGGGTCGGAGTGTATTGTGGAGGCGTGGTGTTCCAGACGTAGGTGTAGGTACTGTCGCCACCGCTTCCCGTGACAGTAATGGATCCGTCGGCATGGCCGCAGTGAGCTGTTACGACGCCGGCAGCCTGGACATTCACATTGTTGATACTCACGACAGTCTGAAGGATGGTGGTGTCGTTTGCGCAGAAATTATTCAAACCCGGGTTCACGATCAAAGCTGTGTAAGTGGTTGTAACGGCAGGCGTAACCATGATGGTTGCATTGTTTTGCTGGCCGGTAAGTGAGGGATCCAGGGGAAATGAAGTCCACAGGTAATTTATGCCTCCCAGTGCTGATAATGTAGCCGTACTGTTTTCACATATCGTCTGGTCGGGAGAAATCACAGGAGCGATGTTGACCCCTACACTGCAGGCAATCACGTAATCACAGACATCCCCCATGGCTCCGTCAATCATAAAGAAGTATACATTTCCGGGCGTCAGTCCGGTAGCCATGATCTGCCCGTTGGTAGGCGTCTGAGGATTCCAGCAGTTTGAAAAAGGAATGTAATTATAGCAATCTGTGGTGGAATAGATTTGCATTTGTATTCCTCTGTTAATCTGGCAATTGCTGCACCAGACGTCAAAAATGGCTACCGTTGAGTCAGCGATGAATTTCAACCAGGAATTATTCTGGATGGTTGCACAAAAAACTGCACCCAGGGGCGTAAAAGTTTCATTGCTGCTGTTGGTCGCGCTGACGGTATTGGTATAGAAAGCACTGGTGTTTCCGCAATAACCGTTCAGATTGCAGATGGGTGTTGCCGTACTGCAATAATCCCCTGCAATGGGATTGGTGGCGCAGGGTGGCTGGGCATTCAGGATGGTCAGCGAAGAAATAAATAATCCCAGGGTGATGGATAAGGCGGTTACCCTTGTCATAAAGGTATCATTGGGTTACAAATGTAAAACAAATTTCGAAAAACCGCATTTTTATATTATTGAATATCAGTTTATTTAAAATAATCGGGGGGGTATAGGGGCAGCTTGTTTTATTAGACAGTTGATTCGTAAAAAGGTAACCTGTATGATAAAGTTTTTTTTCAGCAGGATCAGGCTGAAAGCTATTCAGAGGGCTTAAAGGTGTTTATGTTAAAAAACACTATTTTCGCTTTTCCATTCATTGATCCGCACTCATGGAGCCTTTTTTATCCGTTGCGCTTGAAGAAGCCATGAAAGGCCTTTCTGAAGGAGGGATTCCGATCGGATCCGTCCTTGTTTACAGGGGAAACATCCTTGGCAGAGGCCATAACCGGAGGGTTCAGCAGGGCAGTGTTATTCTGCATGCAGAAATGGATGCATTGGAGCATGCAGGCAGATTACCGGCATCCGTTTACAGGCAATGTACCCTTTACACCACCCTTTCACCTTGTGCCATGTGTTCAGGAGCTGTTTTGCTTTACGGTATCCCGAAGGTGGTCATCGGGGAAAACAGGAATTTCAGGGGGGAAGAAGATTTATTGAGGGCCAGGGGCGTTGAACTCCTTATCCAGGATGATCCTGCCTGCATTTCCATGATGCAGGACTTCATCCGTGAACATCCTGCGCTTTGGTTTGAAGATATCGGGAAATGAAACTGATCAGACCCATCTGGAAGCCACTCCTCCTTTTATTAGGGATATCAGCCCTGCTGCTGCTGCTTGATCTGCGCGACAGGAAAAAGCCCGGTCCGGAACGGTTCCTGAACATTGCCCTGGTGCAGTATTCTGATTCACCTCTTTCGGAAATGACCAGGGCCGGCATTGTGGACGGACTGGCAGACCTGAAGTCGGAAACGGGTTTGGATTACATTCTGCTGGAGAAAAACGCCCAGGGAGACGTAGGGACGCTTAATCTGATCTTTGATGCCATTAAAAGCCAGAAGCCCGATTTGGTCTTTGTCACTTCCACGCCGACGCTGCAAGCGGCCGTGAAGAAGATAAAACAGATCCCCGTTGTCTTTACCACTGTTGCCGATCCCATTGTCGCCGGAGCCGGTAAGACTTTTTCGGATCATCTGCCGAATATCACAGGCATCAGCACCAAGGGGGATTATGACGGCATGGCAGCCCTCCTGGCGGAGGTGTTTCCCGGAATTCAGACAGCCGGCACCCTTTTTACTCCGGGGGAAGCCAATTCCCTGGCCAATCTCCTTCACCTTGAAGAAGCACTTACGGTCAGAGGGATCACCCTCCTTGGCGTACCCGTGAATGCCAGCAGTGAGATCAGCGAAGCGGCCCGGTCCCTGATGGCCCGTAATCCGCAAGTCGTTTGCCAGATCATCGATAACCTGACCTCCCTCTCGTTCGGGAGTATCATCCTGGCGGGAGACAGGGCAGACATCCCGTTGCTGGGCTTTGTAAGCGACCAGGCCGAAAAAGGAGCAGTGATTACCCTGGCCAGGGATTATCACCAGGCAGGGCTCGATGCGGTACAGCTTGCCAGGCGAATCCTGCAGGGGGAATATCCTTCCGCTATCCCTTTCCGGTACGTCAGTAAAACCATCCTGATCATCAATGAAGAAGCTGCCCTGAAACATGGGGTCAGAATTCCGGAAAAGGTGCTTGCCCGGGCCGATAAGATCATACGCAAAAAGCAACACTGACCGGCATGCATGAAACGCTGACCATACAGAAGGAAATTCTCTCCGATGGCATTTGCCTGCATATTACAGGCCGGATCGATGCATACTGGTCGCAGCACCTTGACGAAAGCCTGGATGAAGTTCTCAGGGCCGGGCACAGGAACATCGGCCTCGATCTCCTGAATGTAAACTTTCTCAGTTCCCCGGGTATCCGGATCCTGCTCAGGTATTACAAACTACTGAAGCAGACCGGAGGGAAGTTTTATATTGGCAAAGTGTCGGTGAACCTGGCCAATACCCTGAAGATGACCGGCCTGGACAGCCTCATCATGCCGGCTGAACAGGCTGCATCTTCAAAGGGTGCTGATCAGCCGGACATGGTACAGGATGACGGTGCATGCAGCTTTCGCATCCGGCAGATTCATGCTGAAAAAACGCCTAAGCTATATTTATACGGGGACCCGGATAAATTCAGGGAGGAAGGCTATCAGGAAGCGGATAGTATCAGCCTGCAGTTTGACGGGAGCATCTACGGTGCCGGAATTGGCGCCCTGGGAGAAAGCTTTGATGATTGCCGGGAGCGTTTCGGTGAATTGATCGGGCTCGGTCATGCGGTTGCCTGTCTCCCGGCCGACCGGCCGAACAGTCCGGATTACCTGCTGAAAACCGGGGAAATGATCCCCGAAGTCACTGTGTTGTACGGATTTTTCTTTGAACATGTGTTCAACTTTCAATTGCAGTTTACCTGCAGGGATGAAGCCGGAACACTGCCTTTCGGTGCTTTGCTGGAGAAAATAAGGGAGCATACCGGCCAGGAGACCTTCACCCTGCTCATGCTGGCTGAAACCTCAGGCATGGTGGGCAGTGTGTTGAGAAAATCCCCGGCCGGCCCTGACAAGCCACAGGCCATCTTCTCCTTTCCGGAAATCAGGGAATATTTCATGCTGACTCCCGGACCGGAATATGCAGGGTCGCTGGCATTGATTGCGGGAGTGGCCACCACAGCCGGAGAGGGGGAAATCCTGCGCTTCACAAGGCCGAAAAATGAACAATCCGGCTTCCATGTACATTTTCATGCAGCCGTTTTCCAGTATTTACCGCTCAGCAGGGATTACACTGAACCGGACAGCCTGATCCGCCTGCTCTTCAGCAGGGGCAGGCTGCTGCAGGTGATGCACCTGCTCGATGATGACAGGGAGGGCACAGGTGCGGGCGAAAGCGCATTTCGTTACGGAAGCTGCTGGATTGGACTTCCTCAAAACATTACCCGGCCACAGAAAGGAGGCAGGCCATGACCCTGTTGATTGGCGCCCTTACCGTCGGACTGATCCTTGCCCTGCTTGCCCTGGGGACATACATCAGTTTCAGGATCTTTCATTTCCCGGATATTACTGCAGAAGGAAGCCTGACCCTCGGCGCAGCAGTGTCGGCAAGCCTGATCGTCATGCATGTAAATCCCCTGCTGACCTGTCTGATGGCGTTTTTTGCCGGCAGTCTGGCCGGAATATGCACTGCTATTATCCATACCAGATTCAAAATCAATGGTCTGTTGTCAGGGATCCTCGTCATGACGGCACTTTACACGGTCAACCTTCACGTCATGGGCAAAAGCAATGTGTCACTTTCAAACACGCCTTCGGTGTTCTCGGTTTGTCAGCCGGGGATCGCATGTTTTTCAGATCAGTCGGGTTTCAGGGTGTTGGGTTGGTTTGTAAATGGGATGGAGTTTTTTATGCTGATTTTTAATCTGTTGCTGATCGTTGGTTTCACTTTGCTGCTTTTTTGGTTTTTCCGGACGAATACCGGAACTGCCATGAGGGCTACCGGCGACAACCAGCAGATGATCAGGGCGCTGGGTGTGGATACAAGCCTGATGATCATGCTCGGACTCGGGCTGTCGAACGGTTTGATCGCCTTGTCGGGCGCCTTGCTTGCCCAGTACCAGGGATTTTCCGATGTACAGATGGGTATCGGTATGCTGGTATGGGGTCTGGCCAGTGTGATCATCGGGGATGCACTGGTTGACAGCAAATCGCTCGGATTCTTGCTGACGGGTGCCGTACTTGGATCGGTGATCTTCAGGTTGCTGGTGGCTGTGGCACTGCAATGGGGGCTTGATCCGAACGACCTGAAGCTGATCACGGCCGTGTTTGTCCTGGCCGCCCTGGTACTTCCGGGCATGATTGGAAAGATGAAGAAGAAAGGAGGAGCATGCTGAGCATCAAAAATTTGTCCAAGACCTTTCATCCGGGGACTGTCAATGAGGTAAAGGTTTTGCAGGACATCTGCTGCCTGGTGGAGGAGGGAAGTTTTGTGGTGCTGGTTGGTTCCAACGGATCGGGAAAGTCTTCGCTGCTGAATGCCATAGCGGGAGTGTTTTACTGCGACAGCGGGCAGATCCTGCTGGATGGAAGGAACATTGCCCGTTTGCCGGAGCACAGGCGGGCGGCCTGGATTGGCAGGGTATTTCAGAATCCCTTTACGGGGACGGCTCCCGGGATGAGTATTGCGGAAAACCTTAGTCTTGCTTCAAAACGCGGAGGCAGGCGGGGACTCGGACCTGCCTTGTCTGCTGCGGCCCTTGCAGATTTTCGTGAGAAGCTCAGGCCGCTGAACATGGGCCTCGAAGACCGGCTGCACAGCCCTATCGGGAAATTGTCGGGCGGGCAGCGGCAGGCACTGACCCTGTTGATGGCAAGTTTGCGAAAGCCACGCCTGCTGTTGCTCGATGAACATACTGCTGCGCTCGATCCCACCACGGCAGCCCGGGTGGTGCATCTGACCGGGGAAATTGTAAGGAACGGAGGGATCACGGCCATGATGGTGACCCACTCCATGCAGCAGGCTGCCAGGATGGGCGACCGCCTGCTGATGCTTCACCGCGGAAAGATCATCCATGACTTCAGCGGACAGGAGAAACAACAACTCAAAGCAGCCGACATGGCCGGGCTTTTCGAGGAAGTCAGGAAAAAAGAACTCATTGACCCTGCCGCAGCCAGGCTGTTGCAAAGCCGCTATGTATGAATTACGGAAAAGGCAAACGTTTTCTCAACAAAACACCATAAAAAGATTCATTAAAATTGAATCGTTTCAATAAATTTGTTACATCACTTTGTAATTAGTATTTAACAACAGACTTATGAAAAAGACCACTGTTCTGATCCTTATCATGCTTTCATGCTGGCCCGCCTTGTTTTCCAACAATATCAAAGTGTCGGATGTTAGCCTTTCTGCGGGCATCATCACTTTCAGTCTGAGCTGGGACAACTCCTGGAACGATGCCGTGAACCACGATGCCGCCTGGGTGTTTGTCAAATACCGCTATCCATTGCCCGAATGGCAGCATGTGATCCTGAACACCGCAGGGCATGTTTTGCCGGCCGGTTGTCTGGCAGTTGTACCCGCCGATGGGATGGGTGTTTTCCTTTACCGTTCAGCGGGAGTCGGCGGCAATGCGTTTCAAAACCTGCAGCTTTCCTGGAACCTCGCGGTCAATGGTATCGGCAATACCGACAGCATACAGGTAAAGGTGTTTGCCATAGAAATGGTGTATGTGCCGGAAGGCTCGTTCTATGCCGGCGACGGAGTTTCTACGGGCAGTCTCCGTCAGGTTGCCACCAACACCCCTGTGCTGATCTCTGATCAGCCTGTCGTGATCAAATGCGGCAACACCAGCTACGATGATGCCCAGTTGGAAGGCAACGGAATCCTTGTTGACGGTGACGGCGGTATCGATATGCTGGGGACCACCAGCATTAACAACCCGGACTACCCGACGGGGTTTAAGGCATTTTACTGTATGAAATACGAGATCAGCCAGGGGCAGTGGGCAGATTTCCTGAACAGCCTGACGGCCGCCCAGTGTGTAACGCGTTACCATGTAACTACGGCGAACCGTTACACCATATCAGGCAACTGGCCTTACCTGATGGCTTCCGCACCAGACCGGGCCTGCAACTTTCTGAACTGGCCGGATGGCTGTGCTTATGCCGACTGGGCAGGTCTCAGGCCCATGACCGAACTGGAGTACGAGAAAGCCTGCCGCGGGCCGCAGGCGGTTGTGGCAGGGGAGTATACCTGGGGCAGCACGGCGATTTATAACGTGGCTTATACCTTAATCAACAATGGCGGGCAAAATGAGCTGGCTGCCAACCAGGGAGTTGGTACCGGTAATGCCGCTTACGATGTGACCAACGGCAGCCTCGACGGCCCGCTGCGCTGCGGTATTTTCGCGGCCGGAGCGCTGAACAAGACCAGGCTTGAAAGCGGCGCTACTTATTGGGGCATCATGGAAATGAGCGGCAACCTTTGGGAGCGTACTGTTAGTTTGGGTAGTACCACCGGCCGCTATTATTCCGGTCTTCATGGCAACGGTGCACTGAACAGTGCCGGTAATGCCGATGTCAGCATCTGGCCCGGACTGGTTACAGGCGCCGTGACCGGTGCCGACGGTTCAGGGTTTCGCGGTGGAGGTTGGGACGTTACATCCGCTTACTTGAGGCTCTCAGCCCGTATCTACGCGTCGGACGTCTATACGGTTCGTAGCAACAACCACGGTTTCCGTATTTGTCGTTCGGCGCCCTGAGGGGAGCCGGACCAGGGGGCAGTCAGAAGGATGGTTTTCGCGTGATCTGAAGGTTTATGTGCACCGGGTCTGTTTGAGTTTTGTGAACGATAAAAGGATTGGATCTGGTTTTTAAGGGTTAATATATGAAGATAATGAAAAAAATAATATTCATTTGTATATTGTCAGTTGCACTCCTGTTGCCGGGGGTTCAGCATACCTACGGGCAGCGGTTTTCCAGCGGCGGCAGCGATGGTTATGATGCGGCCGTTTCCGTTAATTTTTTGCCCTTATCGCCCTTAAAATGCTCGGGCGGATTGGGCGACGGCTACGCTTCCGCTGAAACGCTGTATATGGGATATGTTACAGCCGGTAAATTCAGCGGTGGCAATGCCGACGGTTACAGCAGTGAAGTCTCTGCAGTCTGGTTGTCAACGGTTTTAAGCAAATTTGCCGGTGGCGCTGGTGACGGCTTTGCGTCGTATCATTCCCTGTTTACTGCCAGGGTGATCCCCGTTATCTGTCACGGCGGAAATACCGGTGAAATCCACCTGCTGCCAACCGGAACCCTGCAACCCTATCAATATATATGGTCAACGGGAGCGGTCACTTCTTCCCTAACGGGCTTGCCGGCGGGTTCATATACCGTAACGGTGAGCGACCTGGCAGGAAATAAGGTCAGTGCAAATTTCCTGGTAACTGAACCTGCTTCCCTGCCTCCTGCCCCACAGGTGACTACTCCTTTTGTGTATTGTCAGTTTGATGATGCATTGCCGCTCACAGCCCTGGGCGATGAACTGTTGTGGTATGAAAGCCAGAGCGGGGGCATCGGAAATCCAGCCGCCCCTATTCCTCAGACATTGGTCCCCGGAACGGTCTATTTCTTTGTTTCCCAGACAGTCAATACCTGCGAAAGCGAGCGGGCAGCCATCGCAGTAATTGTGAACCCGATATCGGTCACCACGGTGCAGGATACCATCTGTACCGGCGACAGCATCTTTCTTGCCGGTGCCTACCAATTTAACTCAGGCACCTACTATGATACTCTGGTCAGTGTTCATGGCTGTGACAGCACCATAGTCACTTCATTGGTGGTATTACCCTGCGGTGCCAGGATATCAGGCAGCATCCGCTATAAAAATCCTGCCGGAACAGCACTGAAAAATACCACAGTATATCTCAGACAGGGAAATGCAGTTGTGGCACAGACGCTTACGGATGTTACGGGCCATTATGCATTTCAGCCCGTGGAATCAGGAATCTATTCCCTGACAGCTTCAACCATGCTTTCCTGGGGCGGGGTGAACGCAACCGACGGATTGATGATCCTGATGCATTTTGCCGGTGTAACATATCTGAACGGGCTGAACCTGACAGTGGCTGATGTGGATCTGACAGGATATGTCAATGCGATCGATGCCCTGATCACTGTCAGAAGATACGTGGAACTGATCAGCTCATATCCTGCCGGAGACTGGATTTTTGAATCCGGGGTAGTCGTTGTTGCGGAAAATGCCACAGTCACCCGGGACCTTTACGGGCTTTGCGTGGGAGATGTGAACGGTTCCTTCGCCAATCCTTCACCCTGAGAACCGGGGCTCTTGAATATGTCATCCTGTTCCTGAATAATAAAGACCCTATGGTTATTGATTTACCAATCAGGCAAGGATGAAAAATGAATTACTCCTGCCTTTAGGAGGGGAAAAAAAAGAGGCTGCCTCGTGATGAGACAGCCCCCATGTGGATATTTTTTACGGGTTCAGGCCAGGTGGTTGACCTGGTTTGCGAGGCTGGATTTCAGGTTGGCGGCCTTGTTCTTGTGAATAATTCCTTTCTTGGCCAGTTTATCGATCAGGGAGGACAGCGAGGGGAGCTTGCTGATGGCTTCGGTCTTGCTGGTGAGCCCGCGAAATTTCTTCACCGCATTCCGCATGGTGCGTGCATGATAACGGTTGAGCAGTCTTCTTTTTTCGTTTGCCCTGATTCTTTTAAGGGCTGAAGGATGATTAGCCATAATGCTGATATTGGTTTGCTTGCAGTCCGTAGGGGATTCGAACCCCTGATTTCCAGGATGAAAACCTGGCGTCCTAGGCCAACTAGACGAACGGACCGTTTCCCGTAAGGGAGTGCAAAAGTACGACCATTTTTATTATCTGCAAAATATTTTTACGAAAAAAGCCAGGATGAAGTCTTAGTCAGGATCGGCATTAAACCTGAATCCCAGCCTTTTTCCGGTCTTCAGCGGCATGTTCTCAATCGTGACCTGCATCTCCGAAACAGTGACCAGCTTCATGTCATCATAAGGAGGTGTCAATAAGTCGAAATTAATGGAATACAGCATCGCTGACTCTACGATTTCCCTGATGGAATTCACATTCAGCTCGGAAGTGGAAAAATTGTGGTACAATCTGCCAACCTCTCTTTTCCCTTCCAGGAAGTAGTGTTTTTCCCTGTTCACGAAGATCCTGCCGATCATGTACCCCACATCGTTCATCCGGTTATATTTGAATGAATCCGCCAGAAAGTTAAAGATGGTGATCATGCCGCAGTACGAACGTTTGGCGTCTTCCCTGATGTAGGCAGTTTTCATCACCTCATGGTCACGCGAGAACTCGAAAATGTTGGTGTGCATCAGGAAGATGAGGACATCGCCCGCGAACTTCATTTCTACCTCGAAGTCTGTTTTATCCCGGTATTCAAGGGATATTCTTTTGTCGGCCATATTGACCGCGTCCCTGTTCTCCTCCACAATCTCCCTGATCACCTGCTTAAAAGTTTTAAATGCCTGCAGGGTGGTTTCGTAAATATCCTGCTTCAGGGTTCCCTTCCTGATGAGGGTTTCGATCAGGGCCGGAGTTTTTGCCGATGCATCCATGATGGTTTCTTTCAATAAGCATCCAAATATACGGTCTTATGTTTAATTTCGGGACGGGGCTTTGTAAGGAAGCAAAAAAAGTACCGGGTACTCAAACACATGCGATGCATCAATAGTTAATAATATGGATTCCAATGATTTTAATCATTATCTGCATGCTTTCTCTGACTGGATATCGGACTATGTGAAAGCAGTCGGCCATTATCCTGTCGGATCCCTGCTCAGGCCCGGCGACATCAGCAAACAGCTTCCGGACTCCCCGCCGGAACGGGGTGAGCCGATGGATGCGATCTTCCGGGATTTTCTGGAGGTGATACTGCCAGGCATTACGCACTGGCAGCATCCTTCCTTCTTTGCATATTTCCCTGCCAGCAGGAGCGAACCTTCCATCCTGGCAGAGATGCTCACAGCTGCCCTCGGGGCCCAGTGCATGTTGTGGTATACTTCGCCTGCCGCAGAAGAGCTGGAAGACAGAATGATGGCGTGGATACGCGACATGATTGGATTACCGCCTGATTTCACCGGTGTCATACAGGATACCGCATCCACCGCAACCCTCGTTTCCCTGCTCACGGCCAGGGAAAAAGCAAGTGGCCTGGCAATCAATCAAAGCGGGTTTTCAGGAAAGGAGAAATTCAGGATTTATACATCTGTTCAGGCCCATTCGTCGGTTGATAAAGCCATCAGAATCACGGGTATCGGACATGATAACCTGGTGAAAATACCAGTGGATCATGATTTTGCCATGGATGTTGCTGCACTTGGGGCTGCGATCAGGGAAGACCTCGGTAAGGGCTTTCATCCGCTGGCAGTGGTAGCTACATTCGGGACCACAGGGTCCACGGCCATTGACCCGCTGGCAGAGATCGGGAGGATCGCCGGGCAATACGGTTTATGGTATCATGTGGATGCCGCTTATGCCGGCGCAGCCCTCCTGCTTCCCGAATACAGGTTCCTGGCCAGGGGAATGGAGATGGCAGATACGATCGTATTCAATCCGCACAAATGGTTGTTTACCAATTTCGACTGCAGTGTATACCTGGTGAAAGATCCCGTTTCGCTGGTCAACACATTCAATATTATGCCAGAGTACCTGAAAACACCGGAGGACAGGTTGGTTAACAATTACCGTGACTGGGGAATCCAGCTCGGGAGAAGGTTCCGGGCGCTGAAGCTCTGGTTTGTCATTCGTTATTATGGACGCGAAGGCCTGCAGAAGATGCTGAGAGAACATATCGGTCATGCCCGGTGGCTGAGAGATGAGATTCTCAGGCACGAAGATTTCGAACTCCTTGCCCCGGTTCTTTTCGGTCTGGTTTGTTTTCGTTTCAAACCTTCAGGGATCAGCGGTGAACAGGAACTGAACCGGATCAACCAGAAATTACTGCATTCCCTGAATGATGGAGGTAAGATATTCATGACTCATACTGTTCTTGACGGGAAATACACACTCAGGCTTGTCGGAGGGAATACGGCCGTTACCAGGCAGTCGGTGGAAGCTGCGTGGGAGGAAATCACCCGCCAGGCGGCCATCGTGTACAAACAGTTTGATTCCTTATAGCGGTTTATCTCCGGCCCAGCTTCCGAATCGTTTTCCTTCCGATGTTTTTTTCAGGAAATAATTCAGCCTTTGACGGAAAACCTCCGGTCTGGACCGGGCGTCATCGATAAAGGCTATCCGGATGCGCTGGTATGACTCAGGAAATGACAGATAATGATTCCACCTTTGTTGATCCCGGCGGATTTCATCCAGGATGTCATCCGGTATGATAAATTCCTTTAAGATACGTTTGTCAAAATCCTCAAAATGATGCCGGATGCTTTCGAGGCCGGCCTTTGTCATTTTTCCGCGGCTGAGCAGCATCCTGACCCTTTCCTTGTTCAGTTCCGACAGCCTGCTGTTTTTTCTCCTGGGTGAATAACGCTGGGCAGCGGCAGTGTCGTCGATGGTTTTCATGGTGCTGTCGATCCAGCCGAAACAGAGCGCTTCCTCCACGGCTGCGGCATATGGAATACAGGGTAAACCGCTGATTTTTTTGTGATAAACCAGCCAGATCTCTGATTTGACGGCATGGTTGACTTCCAGCCACTGCCGCCATGCTTCCCTGTTGCGGACGAATAAAGTTTCTCCGAGTTTCATGAATTCTTTTAATACCGCACCCTTTGAGAATCCGTTTTTCGCGAACCCGTTCCGTGCCGGTAACTTTTACAAATTATACTCATACTTGACAGGTTTTCGAATGCAAAGCTGTTTAGTAGGAGTAATGCCGTACACCCCTGGGTCGTAATTTTCACGCAAACTCATTCCGTGTCGGTATAAATGAACCGGGTTTATTTTTTTCTTCGCATCCGGTTGCCTCCAAGCAGGCCCCAGCCGCCGCTTCCGATCAAAAAACCAAAAGCATACCAGGCCCCGTTGTTGTTCTGGGCATAAACGGTGAAATCATCGCGGAACAACATCAGCACCAGGTCGACGGGCGCAATGATGCCATGCCACAACCCGCCCCAGAATCCATAGGTGTGGCCCTGCAGGCAGGCATCCACGCTTTCTTTGTTGGCACAGGAGGAAAGCAGGCATAACAAAACAAGGACCGTTGCCATCCCGGCCAGTCTTGATACAGGATTTGTCTTCATCCTAATTTTTTTGTGCGAAGATACGGGTTTCTGAACTTGCATTATTCCTTGTTTTGTTGTATCTTGCAAGGTTTTTTTATCGGTAAGAACAAAAAAATCAAACAAATGAAATCAGGAGCGATTACATCATTCATATTGGCTGTACTCACAGTCACCCTGGCAGGGCTTCACACAGCCCGTTCCCAGAATACCTGCCCGGCTCCGGCCGGACTGACCGTCAGCGGCATCACTGCCACCAGCGCGCATCTGAGCTGGAACCCGACGGGTGCCACAGCCTATCAGTTGAGTTATTGTCCGGCAGGATATCCTTCGTGGCAGTCATTTACCGTGACCACTCCCGGTAAAACCATCCAGGGTCTGATGCCCAATACACAGTATTCTTGGTTGGTCCGCAGTGTATGCGCCGGTCCGGCCACCAACCTGATGAACACCGGCCCCTGGTCGGTGATCGGCTATTTTACCACCCTTGCTCCCCAGCCGGCCTGTCATGCTTCCTTTGTTTTTACCATGTTACCCAATCCGACCCCGGCTACGGGTTTTGGTGTGCAGTTCACCAGCACATCCACGGGAGTGAACAATACCACCCAGTATCTCTGGGATTTCGGCGACGGTTTCAGCGCAACCCAGCAGCATCCGGTACATTATTATTACCAGGCCGGGACCTATACGGTTTGCCTGGCCATTACCACCCTGTTTTCCAATAACACCTCCCTTACCTGTACCGACACCTTCTGCCAGACCATCGTCATCCCGCCTTTAAATACCTGCCCGGTACCGGTCAACCTCACCGCCTTTAACCTCACTGACCATTCCGCCACACTGGAGTGGTCGGCCACGGGTGCCGTCAAGTACCAGGTCAGGTACCGCAAACTCATGACCAATGCCAACAGCCCCTGGATCACCCTGAATGCCCTGGTCAACACCCTCAGCCTGAATAACCTTCTTCCCGCCTCTCCCTATGAATGGCAGGTCCGCGCTTTCTGTGGAAGTTCATCCAATACCCTGGTCATCAGTCCGTGGTCTCCCTCCTCACTGTTCAACACCCTGGCCAGTCCGGTTAATCCGGTGTTATACGGCCAGGAATTTGAATACTACTGCGAAGGAACAGCATCTGCCGTGGCGGGACTGGAAGTTTTCGACCTGACAGGGATGCTGGTGTACAATGCCATGGTCAATCTACAGCCGGGTATAAATACCATTGACCTCAGTGCACCCGCACTCAGAAACGGCATCTACCTGATCCGTATCAACGAGGGTTCTCAAGGCAAGACAATGAAAATCAGTATTGTAAGGTAGAAATTTCGTGGTTTAACCTTATTCCCGCGCGCAAACCGGCACGGGCAAGAAATACGTAATTCGCCGTTTTTTTTTGACATTGCGCCTGCTGTCGGGTGTGGATTAATTTTTTTATCAATTTTCTGGTAGTATAAAAACATTTCGTAATTTTGCGAAACATAAAAACATTAATACATCGTAACATGGAAATCAAGATTCTCGGGCCCGGGTGTCCGAACTGTAAAAGATTGGAAAGGGAGACCCTGAATGCACTGGCATCGCTGAACATTGCAGCTGATGTGGAAAAAGTGGAAGACATGATGCAGATCATGTCTTATGGCATCATGCGCACTCCCGGACTGGTGATTAACGGCAAAGTGGTGCTGAGCGGCCGATTGCCTTCGGCCCCCGAACTACAGGAGATATTGTTAAAATACGCTGACTGAGATGCCAAAGCCTTCATTCACAGAGCAGCAGAAACAAATTGCCGGCATTGCCAAGGCACTGAGCCATCCCGCACGGGTCTATATCCTTCAGAAACTGCACAGCATGAATGCATGCTGTACCAGCGGGGAGATGATAGGGGATATTCCGATCGCCCGCTCCACCCTTTCGCAGCACCTGAAAGAACTCAAGTATGCCGGACTGATACAGGGCGAGATCGAACCGCCCATGATCAAATACTGTATTAACAAGGAAAACTGGGAAATCACCAGGAAGATCATCAATGAATTTTTTAAACCGGCTCAACAAAATACCGGTGATTGCAAACCTTAACAACATGCCGGACAAGTCGGATATTTAGCGCTTCACGGCGGTTGCAGCCAGTAAATAATCAATCAATTCAATATTTTAGAAATGACCAATCGTATTTTAATTTTGAGTTCAATGCTGTTTATCAGCGTGTTAATAACAACATCCTGCCATTCCTCGTCCGACGGCCCTGCCAATGACCAAAGTCCTCAGAAGGAAGCTTCGGCCATGCCTGATTCAGTGGCAATGCCCGCAGCGCCTCAGGCGAAGGAAAGTACATCGGAAGATACTACAAAGAACACGGCAGTTGCCGGAACAAGCTTGCCCGTGGTTTCTGTATACAACTTTCACCTAACCAATCGTTGTGCCTCCTGCATAGCCATCGAGGAAGCCACAGCCAAAACACTGGAGTTGTATTTCGGCGACGAGCTGAAAAAAGGGCGGATAAAAAGATATGTCCTGAATGTTGACGATAAGAAGAACAAGAAAGTCAGCGAGAAGTTCCAGGCTTTCGGATCCGGTATTTTTCTGAACCGTTCCTTTAAAGGAGAAGAAGTCAGCGTTGATCTCACAGGCGACGGATTCAGATATGCAAAAAACAAAGAAGAAAAATTCATAGAAATTCTGAAGGATAACATTTCAGGTTTGCTGAAGCCATAGCATGTTGAACGATTGCGAAACCAATCCGCTTAACAGGCATTAAACTCACAAGGAATGAGTTTGTGAGAAAATTGCGATCCAGGTGTGTACGGCAATGCTCATATTAAACAGATTTGCATTGGCAAACCTATCAAGCATGAGCAACATTATAATATTACCAATTAAGCATACGAATAAAACCCATTATTATGAAAAGCTGTTTTATCACATTGTTACTGATGTTCCTTGCGGGAATGTCCATGGGTCAGGACAGGGACAGTATTACACATGCTGACAATATCCCTGCTGAACTGAAATTACAGGTCTATTATTTTCACCTTACTCACAGGTGTAATACCTGCTCCACCATAGAGTCTGAACTCAGGAGGGCGATCCTTGAGCATTTCAAAGCCGAACTGGACGAAGGAATCTTGCGACTGGCTTCCATTGATTGTGAATTATCTGAGAATGAAGCACTTGCAAAAGAATATGATGCCTATGGGGCGACGCTGGCCTTCACATCTTACAGAGAGGGGAAAGTTGCGAAAAAAACCGACCTGACCAACTGGGCGTTTTCAAACATTAAAAATCCGGAATCATTCAGGAACGGGATCGTAACAAAGATCATGGAACTAATTAAGTAGCAAGCGATGGAAATACTGAATCAGTGGTTAGAGGGGAGCAATCTTCCCTTTTTGTCGGCTTTCATCCTGGGTATCATGACGGCGATCAGTCCCTGTCCGCTTGCAACCAATATTACGGCAATCGGGTTTATCAGCCGTGAAATTGAGCACCGCAGGAAGATATTCCATAACGGATTATGGTATACCCTGGGCCGGGCGGTAAGTTACACTGCTTTGGGAGTGATCCTGTATTTCGGGGCGAATACCTTTCACCTGGCCCGTTTTTTCCAGGCCAATGGTGAAAAAGTACTTGGTCCCCTGCTCATCATTGTGGGTATCCTGATGCTCGACATCCTTCATATCAATTTTCCCGGACTTCGAAGATTATCTTCCGGACTTGAAAAGCCTGAGCGGAAAAACAACTGGTGGAGTGCCTTTTTACTGGGAGTGGTTTTTGCGCTTGCCTTCTGTCCGTATAGCGGTGTATTGTATTTTGGGATGTTGATTCCCCTGACAATCAGCAGCACTTCCGGTTTGGTTCTGCCGGCCGTTTTCGCACTTGCCACCGGTTTACCGGTCATCATTACGGCATGGTTACTTGCTTTTTCAATTTCGAGTGTCGGAAGTTTTTACAATAAGGTCAAGCTTTTTGAAAAATGGTTCCGTCGGGTTGTCGCGGTTCTATTTATACTGGTGGGTTGTTACTACATCTTCATATACTATATTGATTGATTCATAGAATCATGGAAACGAAAAAGGAAATCAGACAGCTGTTGTGGATCCTGGCAATATTTGCCGCGGCATTTTTTTTACCGGTCGAAAGCGCCAGGTTTTCTGTGGCGGTGGATGCCAGTCTCGACCTGGTGAAATGGTATGCCCGCGAACATGTGGTGTTATGCCTGTTACCGGCATTTTTCATTGCGGGGGTAATCTCGGTTTTTGTAAGTCAGGGATCTGTCCTGCGGTATTTTGGAGCGAATGCAAAAAAATGGCTTGCCTACAGCGTTGCAGCGGTTTCAGGCACCATACTGGCAGTTTGTTCCTGTACCATCCTCCCCTTATTTTCAAGCATACATAAAAGAGGTGCCGGACTCGGTCCCGCCATTGCATTTCTGTATTCCGGTCCGGCCATTAATATTCTGGCCATCATTCTGACAGCACGTATCCTGGGCTTTGAGATGGGTGTTGCCAGAACGCTGGGAGCGGTACTTTTCAGCATCATCATCGGATCGGCCATGTCATTGATATATTGGAAAGAAGAAAGAATAAAAAAAGCAGAACAGATGAATGTCGCCATGATGGATGAAAAACGTCCGCTATGGCAGACTTCCTTTCATTTTTTCACCCTGGTGCTGATACTGGTCTTTGCCAACTGGGGCAGCCCCGGTTCAGGGGAGACAGCCGGTGCCTGGTATTATATCTGGGCTTATAAATGGTACATCACAGGTTTTTTCAGTTTGTTCCTGATATTTTCACTGATCTTCATTCTGAAAATTAACTGGAAACAGGTGGCCGGTGCAGTCATTTTTGTAGGCATTACGGCACTAATTGCCACAAATTATCTTGCCGGTAACAAACTTGCACCCCTGCTTCCCATGCTGGCAGGAGTGTTTGCTTTGAGTTATATCACCCTGAAAGATAAAAACCATCCCGACAACAGGGAATGGACGCTGTCGAGCTGGGGATTTGCAAAGCAGATTCTGCCATTGCTTGCTATCGGGGTTGTAACGGCGGGATTTCTGCTGGGCTCGGTACATGACGGAACAAGCATCGCCGGAATTATTCCGGCTCATTGGATCCAAAATCTAGTTGGCGGTAATTCACTGTTTTCCAATTTATTCGCCAGTGTCGTCGGGGCATTTATGTATTTTGCAACCCTGACGGAAGTACCGATACTGCAAGGCCTGATCGCCTCAGGTATGGGGAAAGGACCGGCTTTGGCCCTGTTGTTGGCAGGTCCTTCACTTTCACTGCCCAATATGTTGGTGATCAGGGGAGTGCTGGGAACACAAAAAACGATCGTCTATGTAAGTCTCGTGATCATAATGGCAACCGTAAGCGGTATTATTTATGGTTCCGTTTTATAAACGTCAGTGCCATCCAAAAAGGATGTTTCATATGACCCTGGTCTTCGGGATCCTGATTAGCGGGTTTTCAAGTGGCCGCCTGGTGGCTGAGAGTGATACGTCTTTCACCCCGGGAGGAAAAGTCATCACACAGGTATTTAACCGGACTTTACTTGAAATACGGGATGCCGGTACCAGATATGGTATGTACATCAACAGGGCACACTTTGGATATCAGCAACAGTTTTCTCCTGAATGGTCAGGAACGATTGTTATTGATGCCGGCCGGCCTACTGTTTTTGGGAACCTGACGAGCATTGACTCTTCTGGTAAGGGGAATCCGCTGTCGTACTCTTATAAGGAAGGCAGTTATTATACGATGTCGCTTAAGTTCTCCTTCCTTGAATACAAAATTTCACAACAGTTTAAAATACAGGCTGGCGGAATCCTTCAAAATCACTATATCACCCAGGAAAAAATATGGGGTTATCGTTATGTTATGGAGACCTTTCAGGATAGGTACTTTGGGACTCCGAGCGGCGATCTGGGGATTATTGCTTATTATTCACCTTCATCCTTTCTTGCTGTTGATCTGGCAGTTACCAATGGCGAAGGTTTCCGGTTGACCCAGGATCAAAGCGGAGCAGTGAAAATTGCGTCGGGAGTCGACCTGAAACCATTCCAGGACGCAATTATCAGGATATATTATGATCACACGGCATCGGGTGATTCCAGTAAAACGGCCTCGCAGCAACTTGTTTCAGTTTTAGCAGCTTACCACTTGCCCGGCCGGTTCAGGCTGGGAGCTGAGTATAACCACCATTTCAATCACGGATGCCAGGAAAAATGTGCGCTGTATGGTATTTCAATGTACGGATCTGTATATTCCGGAGAGAAGACAGCATTGTTCCTTCGTTACGACAGGCTCAGGTCAAATAAAACCAATGGCTCAGACCAATACTGGAATATTGAAAAAGACGGTGAAGCATTTGTGGGCGGCATCCATTACCAAGCAGTCCGCAACATCTCCCTGTCATTGAGCTACCAGGGTTGGAAACCCCTTGATAATCAGTATGCGTACTCGTCAATATTTGCTTTTTGTTTTGAATACAAATTTTGAGAATCAATGCCATCGAACAAGAATTCAGTTTCCAAAACAAGGGGCAGCATCATTCAGGGCATACTTTGCCTGACCCCTAATGATGTCCGGAATCTGGAGGAGGATTTTGTACTTGTCGATACACGGCCTGATTATGAAAGAGCAGTGAAATGCTTTTGCGTGGCACGTGAGGTCCATCTTCCCAGGGACAGGTTCCGGAATGAATATATGCAACTTCCCCGCGAACAGTTTTATATTCTGGCCGATGAGGTGGGATTGTACACACGTGAACTTGCATCTTTTCTGCAAAGCAATAACTATCCCAGGGTTGCAAGTCTCAGCGGGGGATTTGTTGACTGGGAAAGAGAGGGGTATCCTGTAAGAAAAAACCGGGATGAACTCATGACGGGATCTTGTATGTGTACCCTGAAGCCAAAAAAAAGATTCGGAAAAATGCATTAACCGGTAAAATGAAGCAATATCGTTACTTTAGTTACCTGTTTCTGCTGTTGGCAGCCGTTCTCAGCGGATTTTCCTGCAGCAAACATTCGGATATCATACCGGAAAACACATCCAATGAGATAAAAATTGACAGTATTATTCCTTCTGCCCGCGATCTTCTGGTTTGGCAGCAATGTTCTATCACGGTGTATGCCAGGGGTAACGACTTGGAATACAATTGGAAAACTGATCACGGAAGTATGGTCGGCCTCGATAGTGTTACGGTCATCTATTGGGGCTGTCCTTCATGCATCGGTACCAATACGGTCAAATGTACTGTTTCAAACAGTACGGGCAGTGTGTCAGATACTATCATGTTACATGTCAGAAAACAATAAAATGAAATTCCACAGGAAACAGCTTTGCATTTGCAAACCTGCATATACTGGTGTAAGCAGACTGTTTTTCCTTTTCCTTTTCTCTTTTTCTTTTTATCTGCCGTCGAAAAAGGCGGCAGCCCAGTGCTGTTCAGCCGGTAATCCGAGTACGATCGGTTTTCAGCAGGATAAACTGGAACCCAATCAGCTGAAACTTGGTTTGTCGTATAAATACAGTTTTTCCGACCAATACTATCACCTGGACCATGCCGTAGCTGTTCCGAACGTAAATTTCAACCGATTTCACTTTACCTCCCTGTATTTCAGGTATGGAATTGCACCTAAATTGAATGTCTACGGGGAACTTGGGTATTTTATCGATAAAAGTCAATCCGTGTCTGTTCCGGTAAATCATTTGATCAGCGGCAAGGGAATTGGTGACCTTGAATTGAATCTTCAATATGCGCTGTATCAACAAGAGAATTCGAACCATCAGGTCAGTATGACCGCCGGGCTGAAAATCCCTGTCGGAGTGTTTGACCAGGTCAGCGACGGGATCGTACTGCCCTTGTCGCTTCAACCTTCAAACGGCGCATTAAAATACAATGCCGGTCTGATTTACTTCTTCAAAAAGCCTTTTTCAAAATGGAGCTTTGTTGTATCAGGGTCGGCTGATATCACAACCAGGATCATTTCCAGGAACTTCTTCTATAAATACGGGAATCTGTATGTCTCCAGTGTTTCAGGTTATTACAGAAACAATTTAAAAACAAGCATCAGTCTTCAGACCCGTTTTGAATTCAGGGATAAAGATAAACGCGAGAATCACATCCGCGTTGAATCAAGTGGTGGTTTTGCTGTATACGGGAGTATCAAATTTTCTTACAGGTTTTATAAACTCTGGGAAATCCAGCTTCAGCCGGAATTACCTGTGTATAAATATGTTGACGGATATCAGATTACCAACCGCTTTTCGCTTTTTACCGGAGTAACGAAGAAGTTTAATAAATTGCCGAATCCGGTTAAGGCGTTGTTTCCTCCGAAAATGGGATAAACCAAGGGATTAACACATGTTTATGAATTTTCATTAAAAAGGGTTGGCCACAAACGGAATAATATCGGCATGGAAAGGGTTTTCGAAAAAAATCCGTTCCAGCGGTGTACGAAAATCTCATTCTCTACCGGAAGAACACCGGAATGCGATGTGTGTTTCCGGAGTAATCGGAATAAAAGTTAACATTAAGCTAACACAGACAAAAACATGAAGTTATAATTTTGAATCATGAATATACTGATCATTTGTACGGGCAACAGCTGCAGAAGTCAGATGGCCCACGGTTTCCTGAAGGCCATGGATTCTTCCCTGGAAGTGTTTTCTGCCGGTACTGAACCAGCAGCGAGGGTCAATCCCCATGCAGTGAAGGTCATGAATGAACTTGGACTGGACATCAGTGCACACATGCCGCATCATGTCGATGAGTACCTGGAGAAAAGCTGGGATTATGTGATCACGGTTTGCGGGGGAGCAAAGGAAGTCTGCCCTGCCTTTACGGGTAAGGTCACACAGCGGCTTCATATCGGATTCGATGATCCGGCCGATGCTATGGGTACGGAGGAGGACGTGTTACCCGTGTACCGGCGGGTCAGGGATGAGATCAGGGAAGGCTTTACGGATTTTTACCACAACCATATCAGACAGGTCCGATGAGTACCAATCTGAAAAAGCTGTCCTTCATCGACAGGTACCTCACCCTGTGGATTTTTCTGGCCATGTTTGCCGGGGTAATGGCCGGTCATCTTTATCCAGGCATAGCTCCTTTCTGGGACAATTTCAGTTCCGGGACAACCAACATACCCATTGCCATAGGGCTGATCGTGATGATGTATCCTCCGCTTGCCAGGGTGCGGTATGAGGAGTTGGGGGATGTCTTCCGGGATGTACGGGTGCTGAGCCTTTCGCTGGTTCAGAACTGGCTCATCGGTCCGTTGCTGATGTTTTTCCTGGCAGTCCTTTTTCTGCAGGACTATCCGCATTACATGGCCGGGCTTATCCTGATCGGACTGGCCCGCTGCATCGCCATGGTGATTGTCTGGAACGACCTGGCCAAAGGCGATCCGGAGTATGCTGCGGGACTGGTGGCCTTTAATTCGGTGTTTCAGGTATTGTTTTTCAGTGTGTATGCATGGTTTTTTATCACCCTGGTGCCACAGTGGCTTGGATTACAGTCGTTTGTGGTGGACATCACGATAGGCCAGATCGCCGAGAGTGTTTTTATTTACCTTGGGATCCCCTTTATCGCAGGTTTCCTGACGCGTCTGATACTGTTGCGGTTGAAAGGAAAGAAGTGGTATCACACGAAATTTATTCCCCGGATCAGTCCCCTGACCCTGGTGGCCCTCCTATTCACCATTTTCGTGATGTTCAGCATGAAAGGGGAATACATCGTCCGCATACCGCTCGATGTGGTCAGGATCGCCATCCCGCTGGTCATCTATTTCGTCGTGATGTTCTTCGTGTCATTTTTTATGGGAAAGCGGATCAGGGCGGGCTATCCCCGGACCACGACCATTGCCTTTACGGCAGCTTCCAATAACTTTGAGCTGGCGATAGCCGTGGCCGTAGCCGTTTTCGGGATCAGTTCGGGAGAAGCCTTTGCGGCGGTGATCGGGCCCCTGGTCGAAGTACCGGTGCTGATCTTCCTGGTTAATGTGTCACTTCGGCTTCAGCGTAAATACTGGCCTGCTTCCTGACCGTCATGGCCGCAGCTGCCCTTTTCTTTTTTCTTCCATAATACCAGGAGAAGAAACCCGTCACCAGGATGAAAAGAATGCCCAGTCCGAACAAGGGGATCAATAGTATATAGAAATCTCCTATCCACACACCGTAAATCCGGCAGGTATGGAATTCAAGGGCAAGGTTCCAGAGCGACATGGGACTTTTTTCGATGATTTCGGACGGCATGGAGGGAAATTCCGAGGAAATTCCCCCCTTCGTATTCCGGAACATGGCGCCTTTTCCATAATCAAAAACGACTTCGGTTCCTGAAGGAGTCTGAAGGTAACCGGCCACGGCCAGTCCGCCGAACGGACTGCCTGATAAAGCTGCAGCGTCAACAACTGCACCATTCACATGATCTCTAAGGATTCTGGTTTGAGGATTCCAGCGGTAAAGTCCGCTGAAAGACCCGATCAGCCATGATCCCTCGTCGAGGGGTTCGAAAACGTTGATCCCCATCACACTGACAGGCGGCTGAAATGAAAAATATTCGGGTGATCCGCGAAATTCAGGGTCAATCCGGAAGATCCCCTCAGAAGTTGCCAGCATAAAATGCCGGCTGCTGTCATCATAGACCAGGTCGCGAAGTTTATCCTGCCAGGGATTGGGATTGGCCAGGACAGAAAAGGGGATTTTGCCAATCCTGCTGTCACCGATGGCGATCAGCAGGGGAGGACGCAGAAAAATGCCTGTGGCGGCAGTCAGTATCAGCAGGAGGATGAGCCAGGAACCCGTGATGTTGTGCCATCGCAGCGACCAGCGGTTGAAACGTTTCCAGCGACTTTTCAGCTTCGCACTCAGGTTTTTGACCGTATAGGGTGTTACAAAGTAAACCAATCCGGTCAGGGTAAGAAAGATGAACACGAATCCGATAAAATCCACCAGCAGTCGTCCTGCCATGCCATAAATCTCCCCGGAATGAATCACCCACAGGGTGCGGAAAAGACTCACCCTTCCGTCATCACCCGGAGGAGCGCCGATATGCACCATTTCAAAACGAGGCAGACCGGCTCCAACGGATCTCATCAGGTAAGAGCGGGTCATGACCCAGAGCGTACCGCCGCTGAACAGCACCTTCACGACCCGCTTTTCATCTACCGGCAATGAAACCTCCTGCCATGATCCGGCTTCAGGCACGTAGCGGTACAATCCGAACAGTGTTCCGGCATACAGACCGCCGTCCGCCGTTTTTGCCAGGGAGGAAATTTTCCGCTTGTCTATCCCCTCCGGAAAACCCTGGTTAAAATCCTTAAACTTGGTTAAATTGCTGTCGATCAGCCATATTCCTATATTACCATATACAAGCAGGCTGTCAGGCTTCCAAGATAAACCACCCCTGACTGCTGCCAGATTCCAGTTCTTGTATCGGTAGGTTTCAGGAATAAGCCGGCGTGAAACATCCGCACCTGAGAAAAATGATCTGTGATTCAATACAATACCCGAAAGTGAGAATAAAAGAATGAAGACAGACAGGATCAGGGCCGGCCATTTATGCCATTTTTTAAACCAT
This sequence comes from Bacteroidota bacterium, assembly GCA_022709385.1. Taxonomy (GTDB): domain Bacteria; phylum Bacteroidota; class Bacteroidia; order Bacteroidales; family CAIXZF01; genus JAKLIX01. The sequence goes on from JAKLIX010000001.1 coordinate 201,705, forward strand.
TTCTTTTTACCGGCTCTTGACATTACCTTGAAAATAAGGGGCTTAAAATAAAATTCTATTTAAGTAATTCGGTACTCAAATATACAACAAAAATCAGCCTTCCTGGTTTCAGGTCTGTTGAAATTTTATCCGCTATGCTTTCAGGATAAGCAGGATGTCGTTTTTCATGCTATTTTTACCGGAAAAAGAGGTTTATGTTAAAGGTCAATGAATATTTTGACGGCAGGGTAAAATCGATCGCCCTGGAGAATGAGGAGGGAAAGGCAACCATTGGAGTGATGGAAGCAGGGGAGTATGAATTCGGGACAGCTACTGAAGAGGAAATGACAGTAGTTTCCGGAAGCATGCGTGTGTTACTGCCCGGGGAAACCCGGTGGCAAACCTTTTCCATGTCGGAGGTGTTTATTGTGCAGGCGAATCAGACATTCCGCCTGCGGATAGAAAAAGCCTGCGCATATAAATGTATTTACCGCTGATAAGATTTTCGGGACAGTCCGCCACGGGCTGTTTTTTTTCTGTTTGTCTGGCATTGCTTCTCATGTTTTCCGGGGGCTGTGTCAAAGAGGACTTTGATTTTTCAAAGTTTGCGGGTCCTGATCTGGATCCGGAGCTGGCAGTGCCCCTGGTTCATTCGAAGCTTGGCATTTCGAGGTTGCTGCCTGCGGGTTCGCTGATTGTGGAAGACAGCAACCATTTGCTTACCCTTGTGTACCAGAAGGAGGTGCTTTCGTTGAGGGCTGAGGATTACATAAATATTTCCGACCAGCATGCGGACTGGGTGAAAGACAATATTGAGCTGGTGGTTTTGCCGGGGATGGAAGTGACACTTCCATTTAACGAGACCCTTGTGTTTTTTCCGCCGCAAAGCGGTCAAAGAATTGACAGTATGGTGGTGAAATCTGCCCTGGTGCATGTGAATTTTTCTTCAGACATCAACCATGAAGGCAGCCTCAGGGTCGTCCTTCCGACGGTAAAAAAGGACGGGCAGGTATTTGAAGCCCTGCTCGGGCATCACTACACCGGATCGCTTCCCGTGACAGGGCAGAACCAACTGGATCTCAGCGGTTATCACATCAGTTTTGTCAATGCCGGAGGGCAGATTGAGCTACCGGTGTATTTCGAGCTTTTTATTGCAGGCGACAATAATCCAAACCTTTCGCCATACACATTCAGCCTGGATATAGACATCAGCGGGTTTCGCTTTACCGCCGTTTACGGGTATCTCGGGCAGTTTGAATATCCCTTTTCCGATTCCATTACCCTGAATATTTTCAAGAATAACCTTCAGGGGAAGCTGCATTTTAGTGATCTGAAGCTGATGGTTTCGACCTCCAATTCGGTGGGCATGCCCATGGAACTGGCTGTGAATGAAATTAAAGCATGGTCTGACCGCATTCCTCCGGCCATGGTAAACCTGATTGACAATCCGGCTTTTCCCAATCCGCTGGTTTTCCCATCACCGGATATTTCTGAAGCCGGAAGCACTGCCGATACCACTTATATTTTTACACCGGTTAATTGTAATCTGAACCAGGCACTGGACATTTCCCCGCAATACCTGTCCTTTTCGCTGCTCGGGAAATCCAATCCTGACGGCAATCCTGCAGCACAGAATTTCATCCTTGACACCAGCAGGTTCTCGGTGAATGTAAGGCTTGAACTCCCTTTTTTCGGTTCGGTCGAAGGATTTAACTTCGAAGACACCCTGGATTTCAATTTCAGAGACATTGATCAGGTTCAGGAGTTTGCCTTCCGTATGGTTACGGTGAACCGTTTTCCATTAGACATCAGGGTACAAGCCTATTTTGCCGATTCCAGCCTTCAGATACTGGATTCTCTTGTTTACGAAAACGACCCGCATCTGGTGCATGCAGCGCCAGTGGGCGGGCCTCCCGATTACAGGATCGTGGATGATCCGCCTGTGCAGGCATACACTTATCTGCCGCAACCCCTGACCAGGGAGAGACTGCAGCGGCTGTCCACATGCAAAAAGATGATCCTCAGGGCTGGCCTGAACACCACCGGTCAGGGATTAGTGAAAATCTATGGGGATTACGATCTTGATATCAGGATGGGAGCAAAAGTGCGTTTCACTTATTCGACTTCTTCACCATGAAACACCGGGCCGGGATTGTGCATCTCATGATTGCGTTGCTCATGGCTGCCTTCATGGAAGTTCCTGCACAGGAATCCCTGCAGCTTGGCTTTGTCCGTTCGGTACCGCAGTCTCTGAGGCTCAACCCCGCAGGAGAAGTTCCATACACATGGTGGATGGGTATCCCTGCCCTTTCGTCGTGGCATGTCGGAGCAGTTAACTCAGGGTTTACCTTTCATGATGTGTTTTACCGCGGATCCGACGACAGCCTTCGTTTTGATGTGGATGCTTTTCTCGATGGACTGAAGAAAAACAATGATGTTTCTGTGAACCTGTCTTCAGAAATCCTGGCATTTGGCTTTCATCTGAAGCAGTATTACCTGGAAGCGAGAGTGACCGAAAGGTTCATGGGTTCGTTCCACTATTCCAAGGATCTGATGACACTGCTTTTCCGGCTGAACGGCGGATTTATCAATACCACGGCCGATATTTGCGGACTTGGTGTGAATATGTCGCTCTTTCATGAGGTTTCCCTTGGTGCCTCACGGAAAATCAACGACAGGTGGACCAGCGGATTCAGGTTGAAATACCTTGCCGGCGTCGCCAATATCTACTCAAGGAAAACCTCTCTGACCCTCTTTACCGATGAATCCCTGGCTTATGCCCTTACCTTCGATTCAGACATCGAGATCAACAGCAGTTTTCCCGGTATACCCGATCATCCGGCAGATTCCCTTGATTTCAGCCTGGATGAAAAAAGGATGCTGCGACAGCTCGACGGATGGAAAAATCCGGGCTTTGCCGTTGACCTGGGGATTACGTACCGCCTGCTGGATGCCTTGACCCTTGGAGTTTCGGTGAATGATCTGGGTTTTATCCACTGGAAGAACAATCCCCGAAGCCTTGTCAGTGATGAAAAAAACCATGCCTACACCTTTGAGGGGATTGATATTGAGGAATATTTCACAGGCGACAGCATCAGTTTGGGCGACAAGTTTGAGGACCTGCTCGATTCCTTATCGGCCAGCATGGGATTCAGGACCCATTACAAGCCTTACGTGTCATATCTTCTGGCTACCTTCAATCTCACGGCACGATACAGCCTTGGAAAGCGGAATCATTTCGGGCTCCTGCTCAGAAACGAAGTCTTTGACCGCCGGTGGAAACCGGGACTGATGCTGAACTATGAGCTGGAAGCAGGGAAATTGCTTGCACTAACGGCCGGATATTACCTTACAAAGCGGAATCTGTATAATCTCGCCCTTGGTTTTTCGCTGAAGCTTGCAGCCTTTCAGTTTTATATGGTCACCGACAATGCGCTTGCTTTTTACAATCCGGGCAGGACTAAAACGGCCGGTTTGCAATTCGGATTTAACCTTTGTTTCGGTGACAGGCGGTTTAAAGAGGCACCATAACACAGGGCATGGCGGACCGGAAATTTTTTTCGATGTGAGGATAATTTTCGGCTTCTGCTTTGTTCCGGTTCTCAGCCGGGATTCAGTTTTTCGCGGCATTGGGCACAAAGACCCGCGTTTTTCTGGTCGATATCTTCTATGTAAGTGCTTGACTGCATCACACAACCCGGGAAATAGCAATGAACCAGTCCGAATGTATGCCCCAGTTCATGGATCACCTCTTTGGTGAACCTTTCCAGTAATGCGTCTTCATTGGATTTCATCCCGTATCTTTCAGACCGGAAGCGGTACAGCGAAGCGATGCCTGAGCGTCCGTTCAGAAATGCCTGGCCGAAGATAAATGTGAGGATCGGGATGAACAGGTCGACCTGGAAGAGTCCGAATGTTTTAGTATGCTCCGGCCTGTGCATCTGATCCACCGCTTTCAGCAGGCTGTTAGCATTGTACTGTCCCCTGACCGCATCGTAATGTTCGCTCAGGTCCAGATGGCCTTCCCTGATTCGGACCGGATGATGAAACTCCCGTTTGACCTCCCGGGCGATGCTCAGTAGAAATGCTGCTTCAAACTGGCCGAAGGATATCAAAACGATGTTTTCCGGGTTCATTCAGGCTTTGCTTAACAGGGCATTGGCAGGAGGTCCTCCGTTTGAAGGCCACTCAGGGTTTCAGGTCGTATTTCCGTATCTTATTGTACAGCGTCACCCGGTCGACATTCAGTGCCTTGGCCGATCTGCTGATATTCCAGCTGTATTTAACAAGGATTTGCTGGATGTGATTTTTTTCCAGGTCGTCGAGACTTTCGGTGGCAAGTCCGGGGATATCTTTGGTGATGGGCAGATCCCGGAGGGTGATCTTTTTGCCGTTTCCAATCACGATGGCACGTTCAATCATGTTTTCAAGTTCCCTGATATTGCCCGGGAACCTGAATTCCTGCAATTTTTGCAGTGCGGAAGGTTCGATGCTTACCATGGGTTTGTTCATGGCGGAAGCGTATTTCCTGATGAAATGGTCCACCAGCAGGGGAATGTCACCCGTTCTGTCGCGTAAAGGCGGCAGGTGGATATTCACCACGTTGAGCCTGTAAAACAGGTCTTCCCTGAATTTTCCTTCATCCACCATGGTCTTCAGATCGGTATTGGTTGCACAGATCACCCTGAAATCGGAGCTGATTTCCTTGTTTCCGCCCACTTTCACAAACGATTTTGACTGCAGTACCCTGAGCAGTTCCACCTGCATTTTAGGAGAGATGGTGGAGATTTCATCCAGGAAGATGGTTCCGTTGTCGGCCATTTCGAACCTGCCTTTGCGGTTGTACATCGCCCCGGTAAAGGCTCCTTTTTCATGGCCGAACAGTTCGCTTTCCAGCAGGCTTTCACTCAGGGCTCCGCAGTGTACGATCACGAAAGGGAAGAATTTTCTTGGGGAGTTTGAATGTATTACCTTGGCTATCAACTCTTTGCCTGTTCCGCTTTCGCCTGAAATGATGACCGATGAATTGGTTTGGGCCACACTTTGCACCTCCCTGAGAACCTGTTGCATGGGTTCACTCACCCCTATGAGGTCTTCGAGGTTTTCCAGGGAGATGACTTTTTCCTTCAGCATTTCATTTTCCTCTGTAAGCATGATCTGTTTGGCAGCATTCCGGATCAGGTGGGAAAGGTCATCGGGGTCGAAGGGTTTGGTGACGTAGTCGAAAGCACCGTCTTTCAGGGCCTGAACGGCAGTATCGACTGTAGCAAAAGCGGTGATGACGATCACGATGGATTCTTTTTTCAACGCTTTGATTCTCCGGAGCATTTCAAGTCCGTCCATACCCGGCATTTTAATATCAGCCAGGATGATGTCGAAGTTCATGGATTCGAGGATAAGAAGGGCTTTTTTGGCACTTTCGGCACATTCCACATGATAACCGTCCTCTAAAAACCAGTTGTACAAAGAATCCCTGACCGATTCTTCGTCATCCACAACCAGTATTGAAATCTTTTTCATGTGTTAATAATTTTGATTTTAATGGTCGCATGCCTGTCCCGCTTCACGCGGGAGAATATCCATATATGATCATCGTCGGTTTGTATGAACGATGTTCCTCATGGACACATCTTATTGCGGGCTGGTTTTTATCAAGGGTATGGAAATAGAAATTTTCGTACCCATTCCGGGTGAAGATTTCACATCGAGTTTCGCATTGTGGCTCTGGATGATACCGTGCACGATTGCCAGTCCGAGCCCGATGCCGCTGGAGTTTTGCTTGGTTGAAAAGAATGGTTGGAAGATATGGGGAAGGTCTTCTTCCGCGATACCGATTCCGTTGTCTTCGATTTCGAAGCGGATATGCTGATCATCGGGATTGCTTGTCCTGATGACGATGAGCGCGTTTTCGGTGACGGCTTCCGAGGAGTTTACCAGCATGGCCAGGCAGGCCTGTTTGATTTGGTTGGGATTGCAGAAAACCAGGTCAGCGTCGGCGGCAAAATCAGCCCGGAAGTTTATATTGGCGATTTTCATCGAGTGGCTCATCAGGTCGAAGGTTTCCTGCAGGATAGCGTGCAATGGTTTCGGTTCAAAATCATTCTGGTCGTTTCTGGAAAAGTCGAGCAGGCTTTTCACGATATCTCCGCAGCGTTTGGTTTCATTTTCTATCAGGGCCAGATTTTTCAGGATAGCTTCTTTTTTTTCCGGATCGAGTTCCTGTTTTGCCAGTTGTTTGTGGACGAGTTTGGTATATATCAGGATACCTGAAAGCGGGTTGTTGATCTCATGGGCAACCGATAAGGACAGTTTTCCGAGTGAGGCAATTCGTTCAATATTGATAAGTTCTTTCTGTACTTCACCCAGTTCTTCGGATTTCTTCTGTACTTTGTATTCCAGCTGTTGCGACCAGTTCTGCAATTCGTTGCCGGCTTGCTGCAGGCTTTCGAGCATGGCGTTGAAGGCTTCCGACACCATACGCATGTCTGCCAGTTCGTTGTCTTTGATTACCAGCCGGGTACTTCTGTCACCGGAAGCCACCGCTTCACTTGCTTTCATGATAGCCTGCAGGGGTGGTTTAATCTTCCGGGTGATAAAGATGATCAGAAAAATTACCAGGATTACGGTAGTAAGTGTAGCGAGCAGGAAAAAATCGATGGAGGATTTGTTCAGGGAAGCATCCAGTTCACGCAATGGAATCCTGATGATCAGGGAACCAAGCACCACATCATTGGCATTGTGGTAATGACAACTGCTTTGGTAACATGATTTTTCGTTCAGGATGGGAGATTTGAGCAATAAATGCCTGTTGCCTGATTCCCCTATCTTCATTTTGCAGCTGTTCTCAGCTTCGAGAATACGGAAGGATCTCTCAGAATGATGGAACATCTGGTCGAGGTTCTGATGGCAACTGATGCAGTTCGGATTGCCGTGGTTGATGGTATCCGGGTAGGTGGAGGAATAAGCCAGGATGTTGTTTTTATCGTAGAGGTTTACCTCATCGATTCCTGTGAGGGTATTGATAATATCCAGGGTATTCTGAAGGTTGGCCCTGTCGTTTTGCAGCATCGACTGGTAAAGGGCTCCTTCCACGAGGGTAGCGATATTGTTTCCGTTCTGGTGGATGACATTTTTCATGTATTTTTCGTTCACCGACCAGAAAATGATGCCGAAGGCCAGGAACAGAAAAACAGAAAGCAGTGTGATCGCACAGACCACACTGCCAAAGATGGATGAACAAAATTTCGCGTACCGCCTGACCAGCTTTTTCCAAAAACCGGTCATTTGCGTTTCAGATAATATGGCCATTACATGTATCGCATCATTAGAAAACGCTAAGTTACACTATTAATTCAGGCAATACTGAGGAACTCTTGCTGAAATTTCTGCCAGGCCTCTCCGGGTAATTCACTCAGGGCATTTTCCATGATTTCACCTCCGTCCTGCAGCACCACTGCCGCATAGCCGGGGTGATGCTCACCGGAAGTTCCGGCCATGAAATCCTTGATCCTGGTCAGTTCCCTGCCCGACCACGCTACGGCTTTTTCAGCCAGGAAGCTTTGCTGTGTTTCTGCAATCCAGTCGGAGGGTTTGATCTTGTAAACCCAGCCTTCTCCGTATGGATCCCGATGCAGGGTTTCAGGCTCGGATGCAGCCACTTCGTTCACATCCGTGATCTGACCGCTGATGGGCGAGTAAATACTCAATTGCCGGTCATCACGGCTGAGGGTGGCTATCAGGTCGCCCCTGCTGACCTGGTCTCCGGATTTTCTGGCGGATTCCAGCCTGACTTCGCCGGTAAGATGCAACAGCATCTCATCGAGTCCGACCCTGGCATTTCCCGTCTTTTCCAGATAAGCCCAGGTATGATTTCTGTAAAAGAAAAGACCCTGTGGCAGCTTTAAAATCTTTGACGACAATACTCCGAACCCTTCCCTGATCTTATTTCCGATTCTGTTGCTCTTGTTCAGCAATAGCCAGAATGGTATCAGCACCATGAAAAAGATAATGATGGCAATATACTGAATCCCCTTTGATTCAAATATATTGTGATAACTAAAACCTTCCATAATAGTATTTTTAATATTAATGATTGTTGATTACCGGATGTGTATTCATATTAATGTGATTTAGCCCAGGCCGGGGGATCCCGGAGCACAGGCATGCGGCGGATCACCCAGCGGAAGATCCATATTTCGGTGAAAATCACTGCCAGGGTGACGCAGACTTCCATCCAGGTAGGGATATAGCGAACCGGCATATCCCAGCGAAATCCGATCACCGTCACATTCAGGCGGTTCAGGATCACGCCCAGCATGGTCAAAATGGCGGCAATCCTGATCCATAAGCCGCTTTTTACCCTGTATCCGTAAAAAAACAGCAACATGGGCAGCAGCACAAAGCCAAACATTTCCAGCAGATACCAATAACCCATGGGAGTATTGATCAGTCCCCAGTGTCTGCCGTGCAGGAAGATGAGCAGGTGGAGGAAGAGGTAAGCGAACATGGTTCCGGCACAAACCCTTGATAAGCCGTGTATGATTTCATGGTGGGCATGCCGGTTTTTTTCGCTGATCTGGCCGAAAAACACTTTATAACTGATGGAACCTTCAAAGATCACCATGGATAATCCGGCAAAGATGCTGGAAACGAAAAACAGGATGGGGATGAATTCCGAATACCAGAGCGGGTGGATTTTTTCCCGTGCCATCATATAGAGTGCTCCGAGGCCGGACTGGTGAAGGATAGAAAGGGTAATGCCGAAGATAACGGCGCCTAAGGTCATGGCCGACAATATTTTGCGTATTCTTTTTGCCCCGAGCCATTCGGCAACGGCAGGAGAAAATTCAATAAATTGGGCAATCATATAAAGCAGGAAATGCCATGCTACCAGGAAAAGTACCGAGCTGGTACCGAAGTTGTTGCCGATGATGGGATTGATCACATTCCAGGGGCGGCCCAGGTCGAGCAGCAGGGCACCGGCATAAAAGACGTAGGCAAGGAAGCCGTTCAGCACTGTTACTCTGATGATACTGTGATACTTTTTCATGTTCAGGATGTACACCATGAATGTAAGGACATAGGCTCCGCCTGCGAAGGCAACACCCGTTACCACATCGAAACCGATCCAGAGCCCCCAGGGTACTTCCTGGGAAAGATTGGTCACAGCACCCAGTCCCTTCCAGAAACGGATGACAATGAGTACCAGACCGGTTATCATAATAGGGAAGGATATAATATTGAAAGGCGTGAAGATTTTTCCCTTGGGTTTTAATTCTGAAAGCAGGAATTTCCAGGTGGATTTGGCCTGATTTTCATTTGCTGCTGCTAAGTTTATCTGATTCATACAAGGTCGTTTTGAGTGATGTAAAAGGATTAAACTTCTTCCTCTTCCTGTTTGCTGCCCTTATTTTTTGTGGCTTCATGGATGCCCAGCAACAGGGGCGGGATCAGCACAAACACCGAAGGGACGGCGAAAAGGAATCCTTTGGTCAGGGCCGGATAGGATTCATTCCCGATGTTGGTCCGGTATCCAAGTTCCTGCGGTCGCAGCGGGGTCAGCATGAGCAACCCCGTTCCCCCTGCTTCTTTTTCACCGAAGATGTGATCGGAGTACTTTGTCGGTTCGGCACATATCCTTTTACGGGCTTCAGTCAGCAACTCCCGCCTGGTTCCGAACAGCAGGGCATCAAATCCGCAACTCTCCACACAGGCAGGGATACCGCCTTCCATGATCCTTTCGTAGCACATGGTACATTTTTCGATCTTCGGATTGGAGCTGTGGTATTCAAATTTGGGAACATCAAAAGGGCAGGAAACCATACAGTAGCGACATCCCATACACTTGTCCCCCCTCCAGATTACCGGACCCTCCTCGGTTTTATACATGGCTTGTGTGAGACAGGCAGCAGCACAGGCCGGTTCGTTGCAATGCATGCACTGTTCCCTGGTGTAAACCTCTCCCCTGGAGGTTTCCTGCACATTCAGGATGGTTCTCCTGGTCTCACTGGTATGGCGTTCGGTACCGACCAGCGGGGTATCTGTAATTTCAGGGAAGCCGTAGGTTTCGGTACAGGCAACTTCGCAATTCTGACAACCGATACATTTTACGGAATCATAAAGAATTCCGTAAAATTCGGTGTATTTTCCCTTGTTTCCGGCTGCCTGGGATGGTTTACCGACCGCGAGGGCCGCACCTGCGACCCCCATGGTCTTTAAAAAGTTTCTTCTGTCTAATCCCATGATGTGGTGATTTAGTATAGATAGTCAGTTTCTGGTTCTTTGATCTTAGCGGGGATTGTCGAGGAAAAAGGTCTGAAAGTCTTCCCACACTTTGGGTTCGAGGTCGGCCAGGACATGGTCGCACAATGCACCCCCGTCCTGGAGGACCAGCTGGTCGAATGCCGGGCTTTTAGCCTGCATGGTGACTGCCAGAAAATCCTTCATTCTTGAGAATTCGTTTTTAATCCAGCACCTGTAGCGGTCGATCATCACGAGCAATTCTGCGTCTTTCACCCAGTCGGCGGGTTCAATCATATAAACCCAGCCCTGGTCATAGGGCGATTTATTTACGAGGGAAGCCTCTTCAATCAGCATGGTATTCATTTCTCTGATCAGGCCGGTAACGGGAGATTTGATGTTGAGCTGCTTGCCATCTCTGACCAGGCTCAGGATCACATCACCTTTTTTCACTTTTTCTCCCGGATTTTTCATTCTGATCCTGGTAAGGGTACCGGTGATATGCTGCAGAAAATCATCCACCCCGACTCTCACCAGCCCGTTTTTCTCCATGAAGGCCCAGGTATGGGATTTGTCGAAATACAATCCGGCGGGAGCCTGGATACCGTCTTCCCTCAGGATACCGGAAACACCGCCTGTCATTTCGGTGGTGGTTCTAAGCCTGCGGGTACGGGAAACCACCAACAGGGTGAGCAGGTAGGCAAGCACCAGGCCGCCGAGAATAAGGAAGAGGGCGTTCTTTGAAAAGGCATTCCGCGACTGGCCTGGTACAACGGCTGCTTCAGCGTTAAGGGATTCCAGTTTCTGCTGTCTGTCGGTTGCAACAAGTTCAAGGTATCCTTCTGATCCAAGGTATTGCTGGCCTTCTGTCAACACCCACTTCATGAAGGCTGATCCGGTGGCTGATCCTGGTGCTGTAACTGAACAGGCATAAAGATTCTCGCATAATATTCTGGGGTATTTGCCAATCCAGAGTCCCCTCATGAAAGAAACCACATCCTGGTAAATGTTTTCGCTGTAATCAAGCCTGCCATTTCCGTTCTTGTCGATCGGAAGGAAGCTTAAACCGGAGGACAGACCGTTACTGCCCGGATCGTAAACCTGAATGAGGTTACAAAAGCCGATGGCATCCGGATCAGCGGCCATCAGACGGCTGAAATCCTCAGAACTCACCACGCTGACACCCTCCAGGCTTGAGACGGGCAGTCCAAGATAAGCCGCCAGCCCTGCTTTTACGGATTCACTTCCGCTGATGTAGATGTGAACCTTATTATCCCGGGTAGCGCCAAGCAGCGCTCCCCAGGTAGTATTTCCCGTTTGCCCGAATAATCCGGTGAGGGCAAGCTGGGAGATTCCCTGCTTCATGATGGTTTCATACAGCGGGTTGGCATGGTTTACCACACCCACGACGGCATCACGACCGACTACCATTTTCCATGCAGTGGATCCTTCGGTTTGCTGAAGTTCTTTTTCTGTAAGAAAGTTGATGTCACTGCCAGCCAGGGAGGCGAGGCTTTGAATGGTAGTGACCGATACCGGATTTCCTGCGTTGCTTTGGTTGTATGCATCGGCCCAATGTGTGAGAAGGCCGGATAAGCCTGTTGTACCGCTGATGGTCAGTCCGGAACCTGTTGCCGGCTGCTCACCTGAAGCAAGGGCTTGGAAACTGCTGCTGCCTGTTCCGCAGAGCAGGAGAAGCGCGCTAAGGATTGAAATGAAAGTTTTCATTGCTGTAAGTGTTTAATATGAATTTCTTAAATGTGTTTTCTGTTTTTTCATACCATCGCTTTATTGCCAAATACAATGCCAGAGTTCATAAATAAAAGATAATGAGGTTTTTAGGTCAGTGTGTTGATAAATTAAACAAAGAAGTGTGTAAATAAAATCAACAGTAACTTGGCGCATCCTTTTGAAATGCTTGACAGACAAGGGATATTGATGGATGTTGATAAATTCAACACATGTTGCATAAATCAACACTCCTTGCGGGTGTGTTTCTCAAGTATCAGATTATAAGACAGATAAGAGATTATCTATCGGATCAATGGGTTGAAGCCACCTGGCCCATGTGGCCTGTTGCCTGGCCGGCTTATATAAGAAAAAACATTGAACGGAACCCGGAAGGTGGTCCGGTTTCCTAACCCAGCATCCTGAGGAAATTCACTTCTTCTTTGGTAAGCAGGCGCCACCTGCCACGGGGCAGGTCTTTTTTGGTCAGACCGGCGAAAATGACCCGGTCGAGGTTGCCGACAGTATAACCCAGGTGTTCGAAGATTCTTCTGACGATTCGGTTTTTGCCGCTGTGTATCTCGACGCCCAGGTGGCGGTGGTCATTCCCTTCGCCCACGTAGGCGATGGCATCCACTTTCACCGGGCCGTCTTCCAGTTCAAGTCCTTCTTCAATCTGTTCCAGGTCTTTTTTTCTCAGTGGCTGGTCGAGCACCACATGATATACTTTCCGGATTGCGTGTTTGGGATGGGTCAGTTTTTTGGCCAGTTCTCCATCGTTGGTAAAAAGCAATACGCCCGTGGTGTTCCTGTCCAGCCTCCCGACCGGATAAACCCTTTCCCTGCAGGCATCCCGGATCAGCATCATCACGGTTTTACGTCCTTCCGGGTCGTCCACTGTAGTGATAAAACCTTTTGGTTTGTTCAGCAAAACATAACGAAGGGTTTCCCGCGAAAGGGTCTGATCTCCGACCTGTACCTTGTCGTTCGGAGAAACTTTGGTTCCAAGTTGCGTGATAATCACGCCATTGACTCTGACTGCCCCTGTTTCTATCAGGGTATCTGCTTCCCGTCTGGAGCATATCCCGGCATCGGCAATGAACTTGTTCAGCCTGATCAGGCCATCGCCTTTCGCTGCTGCTGATCCTCCCTGTTTTCTGCCTTCCCGCCTTGTGTCTAACTGGTCGGGCCTTTCGGTTTTCCGGATACGACGACCCGTCCCGGAGGCAGCACCTTCACTTCTCTTCCTGTATCCATCCCGGCTTGGTCTTTCTTCGCTTCCACGGGACCTGCTGTCAGGCGGCCGCTGTTTTTTTTCACGCGGCGGATAAGGTGATTCTGTCCTGCGACCAGAATCTTCATCTCTTGATCGCCTGACGGGCCGTTCATCCTTCCTCCCCGGCTGTTCATCCTTTCTTTTGCGGCCATACGAACCCCTTTCGTCAGCACTTCGTTCATCTCTCCGGCGCCCGTATGATGCGGGCTTGTCCCTGCTATCGGCCTGCCTGGTCCGGGTACGGGTTCTTTCTTCCCTGGCAGGCCTCTCTTCACGCCTGCGATCAGCGGTGGTACCTTCTTTAAATGATCTTCTTTCACCGCGCCTGGAATCATAAGCCTTTTCCTCCGGCTTATCCCAGGATCCTTTCCGGATCCTCCTGTTACCGGTTCCCGAATTTTCTTCCCCGGCAGGCTTCGGTTTTGGGGTTTCCCTTGCCTTGACAGCTCTTCCGCCATACGGTCTGCTTTGTTCTTCTTTCCCGGTTTTCCGTTTCACGCTTCGCCCGGATGATGAACCCTGTTGTTTGCCGGCTTTGCGTCCGGTTTTGTCTCCCGCCTTCCTGGGTGGTCTCATGATAGCTTATTACTTAATTTTCACAAAGTTATTCTTTTCTTTCATATCCTGCCCATTCTGGGATAAAAAGCATCGGTGATATGGTGAAGCTGATGACGCTCATCGTGCATGACGATGCTGATGATGTCGAATCGGGTTTCAAGGGAGATGTTGTGTTTAAGGATGTAACTGTTGGCTGCTTTGATCAGTGCCTTTTGTTTCGGAAAATCAACCGCAACCTCCGGCTCAACCAACGGTTTTCCTGTTCGTGTCTTCACTTCCACAACGACAAGAAAATCCCCTTTTCTGGCTACAATATCCAGTTCATTGATCCCCGACCGCCAGTTGGTGTGAAGAACCTGATATCCTTCCTTTTTCAGGTATTCCAATGCGATCTGTTCTCCCTGTTTCCCTAAATCAATATGCGCTGCCATGTTTATCGGATAAAAGTCAGCGTATTCTCACTGCCTGTTTCCAGCACCACTTCACAACCCAGGGGAAGACTCATGTTGTTGTCGAGGTGACCAGCCGGAAACCCGAAAACAAGCGGGATCTCAAAATCTTCGACACATTCGCGGATAATCTCCTCCGCACTTTTGCCAAAGCCGGTCTCATTGTCTTTCAGATCAGTAAGTCCGCCTGCCACCAGCGCCCTTATCCTCGACAGGTAGCCGCTTCGTTTCAGCGAAAGCATCATGCGGTCAATATGATAGAGGTATTCATCCAGGTCCTCGATAAATAATATGGTGTTCTCCGTTTCAAAAGCGGAGGCGGTCCCCCGGATGGCAGCCAGGATAGAAAGGTTCCCTCCGCTGAGCAGCCCGACAGCCTTTCCCCCGATATCCAGGGGATGTGAAGGCCACTGATACTGAAGGGGTTCTCCAAACAAGGCCTTCCGGAGAGATTCCAGACTGTCATCCGTAAGCTGATTTAAAAAGAAATTATATGGCATGGGCGCGTGAAGGCTTTGTATCCCGCACTGCCGGTTGATATGACCGTGAAGCACCGTCATATCGCTGAACCCTACCAGCCATTTTGGAGATTTCCTGAAGTCGCTCCAGCACAACTGATCAACAATGCGCAGGCTTCCGTATCCTCCCCGGGCACAGAATACGGCTCTGACGGAAGGATCATCGAGTGCATGCTGAAGGTCGTTCGTACGCTGAAAATCCTTTCCGGCAAAAGGATGCCAGCTACTGTAAAGATGTTTCCCGCAAACTACCTCAAGCCCCCAGGACCTGAAAACAGAAATAGCCTTTTCCATCTGTGAGGCTTCCACCTTCCTCGCCGGAGCCACCAGGGCTACCTTGTCTCCAATCTTAAGATAATCAGGTGATTTCATATTAATCACGTTTTTTTCCAAAAAATATCCTTTGTTTTTTTTCCACTTTCCCTTTCTAAAACATATATATGGAAAACAAACCCTCAGTTGGAAAATTTATGCATACTTTTATCTTCCTGCCGGTGATTCCGGACAGAAAGAAATGCGGTAAACCATGCACTGTCAGGGGCAACATCAGTATAAACCTTTTCAGGGCCGGTGCTGATGAAGCGATGACATGTCTGTTCCGTCCGGTGGCGGGTATGGCCGTACATGCTGAGGTATGAAAAAATTTCCTAATAGGAGTAAAATGAAAAAGAAAGCAAAAGTAAGCAGTAAAACAGCGAAAGGCAGTTTTAGCAGTCAGGTTTTGAACCTTTTTGTTTCCAATCCATTCGGCGGGTACAATTTCAGGCAGGTATCGGGACAGCTCGGGATAAGCGATAAGGCAAGCAGGGATTTGGTTAAGCAGATTCTTTCGGCGCTTTGTGCATCCGGGGAGATCATCGAAGCTGCCAGGGGCAAGTACAGGCGGAATCCCGAAAAATTCTCGGTGGCAAGCCGTGGCAGTACGGTGGAAGGGATCATTGACATGAAACAGACCGGCAAGGCCTACCTGGTGAACAGCGGGCTTGATGAGGATGTCTACATCGCACCCAACAACACCAACCGTTCCCTCAACGGCGACAGGGTGAGGGTCATGCTTTTCCCAAGGCGAAAAGGAAGAAAACAGGAAGGCCAGGTACTTGAAGTACTTGAAAGAAGAAAGAAACAAATCGTCGGTGTGCTTCACAGGATTGGGAAACATGCGTTTCTGGTTCCGGATGATACCAGCATGCCGGTCGATCTGATGATAGAGCCCGAAGGTCTGGGCGGCGCGACTCATGGTGATAAGGTGATCGCCATGATTACCGAATGGCCGGAGCAGTCGAAGAATCCTTTCGGACAGATTATGAAAGTACTTGGCAAACCAGGCGAAAATGATGTGGAAATGAATGCCATTCTTGCCGGCTTCGATTTTCCCCTTGCCTTCAGCAAAGAAGCCGAAAAGGAAGCTTCCCGCATCCCGGATGGTATCAGTGAGGACAGCCTGAGCGGAAGAAGGGATTTCAGGGATATCTTTACCATCACCATCGATCCGCCTGATGCCAAGGATTTCGATGATGCCATCTCGCTGAAAATGCTTGACGGGGGAAGGTGGGAAGTGGGGGTGCATATTGCCGATGTGTCACATTATGTGAAACCCGGGGGTGCCATCGACCGGGAGGCCTTTGAAAGAGGAACTTCCGTATACCTTGTGGATCGTACTTTCCCGATGCTACCGGAAAAACTTTCGAATATGATGTGCTCTTTGAGGCCTCATGAAGATAAACTGTGTTTTTCAGTGGTCTTCGAAATTGACGGTGCAGGAAGGGTGCTTGCTGACTGGACCGGGAAAACCGTGATCCGTTCCGACCGAAGGTATGCTTATGAAGAAGTTCAGCAGATGATCGAGGGCGGTGAAGGGGATTACAAAGAGGAACTGCTGGTATTGCACCGGATTGCCTCAGCCATCAGGGATGACAGATTCCGTAAAGGCGCGATCAATTTCCGTTCGAGAGAGGTAAAATTCAGGCTGGATGAGAAGGGACGGCCGGTTGAGGCTTTCATTAAGGAACAAAAGGAGGCAAACTGGCTGATTGAGGAGTTCATGCTGCTTGCAAACCGGAGCATTGCCGAAAAAATCGGGAAGCGGCAGGGTCAGGCAGCCCCTAAAACCTTTGTTTACCGTATTCACGATACTCCCAACCAGGAAAAGCTTGGCAATTTCATCGAACTGGTAAGGAAACTCGGGTATACCGTGAAGGCAAGCTCGAGAAAAACCCTCAGCGATTCGCTCAACCGGCTCTTCGAACAGGTGGCCGGAAAAGGAGAGGAAAACCTGATAGAAACCGTGGCCATCCGTACCATGGCCAAAGCGGTCTATTCCACAAAGAACATCGGGCATTACGGACTGGCTTTTCCTTACTATACGCATTTCACCTCCCCCATCAGGCGTTATCCCGACCTGATGGTTCACAGGCTGCTGGAACGCTACCTTCAGGGGAAAAGCTCCGTTAACCAGCCCGATTACGAAGCCTACTGCAAGCACTGTTCGGATATGGAAAAGAATGCCACGGATGCAGAACGGGCTTCCGTTAAATACAAACAGGCCGAATTCATGCTCGACAAGATCGGGAAGAGATTCAGCGGCCTGATTTCCGGCGTAAGTAAATGGGGAATCTTCGTGGAACTTGATATCAACAAGGGAGAAGGCATGGTGCCTCTGAGAAGCATGGAAGATGACCTGTATTATCTGGATGAAGACAACTATAAAGTAATCGGTTACAGGCACGGGAAGGAATACCGCCTGGGCGACCCGGTCAGGGTGATCGTCCGTCATATCGACCTTCCGCGGAAACAAATGGATTTTGAATTTGTGAATGATGATGGGTAAAAATGGTTTCAGTCTGTTTTTTTTCAGCTTGTTAACTGTCAGTGTGGCGCAAGCGCAAGTGTTTGATGATTTTTCTGACGGCGATTTCACCAATCATCCTGCATGGATTGGGAATACTGCTGATTTTGAGGTGAATACCTCCAAACAACTGCATCTGAAAGGAAGCGGTACGGATTCCGCCTGCCTGGTGACAGAAGCGTATTTTGCCGACAGTATTGAATGGATATGCTGGATAAAACTGTCGTTCAGTCCGTCGGCCAACAATTTTGCAAGGTTTTACCTCTGTTCCGACCATCAGGATCTGGGTGGCCCGCTGAAAGGATATTACCTCCAGCTTGGAGAAGCCGGAAGCGCGGATGCCCTTGAACTGTTCCGGCAGGATGGCAGCCGGCATTTTTCTGTCTGCCGCGGATTGGGCGGTACCATTGCAGCTTCATTCAGCATCAGGGTTCGGATTACCCGCACCCCGCCGGGTGTGTGGACCCTGTTTGCAGATTCCACCGGAGGAAGTTACTTCAAGTTCCAGGCGGAAGGTGTCGATACGACGGCGGTGATTGCAGACTGGACGGGATTTTTCTGCAAGTTCACCAGCAGCAATGCCACCAAATTTTATTTCGACGATGTGACCATCCGTCCCTATCAGCCGGATCATACACCTCCGGCTGTCACAGATCATTACCCCCTCAACGGGCACACCCTTGCCGTCCGGTTCAGTGAACTGATGGATCCGGCTTTGCTTGCCGATCCTGTGCACTACCAGGCAGGAAACGCTTTGGGACAGCCGGTTTCAGTTTATACCGATCCCCTCGATCATTCTATTTGTTACCTTGCTTTTGCCAGTCCTTTTCCGGAGAAAGTCCAGATTTTGCTGACGATAGACAGCATTGGTGACCTTGCCGGCAACATGCTGCCATCCACCCAGTTGTGGTTTATGTACTATAAAGCAGGGTATAATGATGTGGTTTTCAACGAAATCATGGCCGACCCCGTACCGCAGGTCGGCCTGCCACCCTTTGAGTATCTTGAGTTGTTCAACCGGGCTGATTATCCGGTGCAGCTCTATCAGTGGAAACTCGGGATATCTGCAACCGAATGGTCGCTGCCTGCCTTTGTGATGGAAGCCGGTTCCTGTCTGATTCTTGCAGATTCCAATGCCAGTCTGCTCCTTTCCGCCTACGGCAAATTCCAAGGCATTCCCGGGTTTTCTGTTTCCAATGAAGCTGCTCTCCTGGTACTGGAGGATGAGGAAGGAAGGGTCATTCACACAGTTAACTATGACAAGCAGTGGATAGACGATCCGCTCAAAGCGGAAGGCGGATGGTCTGCAGAGCAGGTGGATCCCGGCAATCCCTGCGCCGGAAAGGAGAACTGGAAACCAAGCAGGGCAAGCAAAGGTGGCAGTCCCGGAACAGCAAATACGGTCCTTTCGTCGAATCCCGATCTGAATCCCCCCAGACTGTTGAGGCTTACCTTACCGGATGCGTTTACGATCCGTGCCTGGTTTTCGGAAAGCATCGACAGCAGCCGCTTAAAAAACGTGGCTTCATGGACCATCACTCCTCCGGGGGAAAACCCCGCCGGCATCGTTCCGCTTCCACCGGCCTATAAGGCCACGGATCTGCAGCTCAGTACATGCCTCAGGGAAGACATCAGTTATGAGCTGGTTTTTAAGGATACCCTGGTGGATTGTGCCGGGAATCTGTCGGTTTGCCAGGCGGTAATCCCTTTCGGACTTCCCATGCAGCCGGAAAAGGGTGATGCCGTGATCAACGAAGTACTGTACGAGCCGAAAGACCAGGGCCCGGAATTTGCCGAGATCCTGAACTGTTCATCGGAAATATTGGATCTTAAGGACTTCGTCTTGTGTAAGACAGATGATTCCGGAGGCGAGATCAACGGTAAATACCCGCTTAGCGGCGAAAGCAGGTTGTGGTATCCGGGTGAATACCTAGCACTGACCATGGATCCTGAGATGCTGGCCACGCAATATCCCCTTTCAAATGCCCTTGGCTTTTTCATTCCCGCCTCACTCCCGGCCCTTTCCAATGAAGGAGACCGGCTGCTGCTGACCGACCGCTCATACAACATCATCGACGGGATCAGGTATGAGCCTGCTTATCATTACCCTTTGCTCGAGCGGACCGAAGGAGTTTCTCTGGAAAGGATCGCTGCACACTTGGATGGTACCCTGGGTAGCAGTTGGCATTCTGCCTCTTCGGGCTGCGGATATGCCACTCCCGCATTGAAGAATTCACAAACGCCCGATCTTTCTGCATCATCGGTGGAAATTGAGATTCTCCCGCCCGTCTTTTCACCTGATAACGACGGAAGAGACGACATCCTGCTGATGACGGTAAGGCCTGCAACCCAGGGTGTGGTTCTCAACCTCGACATCTTCAACAGTGCCGGGCAGGCGGTGAAACGAATCACCTGCCAGGAAATCCTCGGTACGGAAAATACCTTCATCTGGGATGGCATTGACCAGAGAGGCTACCGGGCGGATCCCGGCGTGTACATCCTGCTTTTCAGGTTCCATGAAGCCGGGGGTAAGGCCTGGCAGGCGAAAAAGAGCTGCGTTTTGGGCAAACAACTGTAAATCAGGGATAAGGGAACTATTCATCGCTTTTTCCGCTCCAAATCAGCAATTGTCACTACTTTTACCAAACAATTGCCCCGTTGCGGTTGTTATTGGCTTCACAACTGAAAATTCAATGCCGCAGGATTATTTGCCCATTATGATCCAGTCCTTCATTGTCCTGGGATTTGTGATCACCACCCTTTTACTGACCCACAGGCTCGGTCCGAAAAGGTTGTCGGCGGCAAAACTGGAAAATTTTGAATGCGGGATTGAAGGCATGGGAAATGCACGGAGCCCGTTTTCCGTCAAGTATTTCCTGATCGCCATCCTTTTCGTGCTTTTTGATGTGGAGGTCATTTTCCTTTATCCGTGGGCCGTGAATTTCAGGGAACTTGGCGCCTTCGGCTTCCTTGAGATGCTGGTATTTTTATTGTTACTGATGGCGGGATTCCTCTATATTATTCTGAAAGGTGCCCTTAAATGGGATTAAATCCACGGTAAATCAAGGAATATGATTGAATTTGCAAAGGCACCGGACGGATATAGTGGAAAAGGATTCTTTGTCACTTCTTTTGAGAAGGCGATCGGACTGGCCAGGAAAAATTCACTCTGGCCCCTGCCTTTTGCCACTTCCTGTTGCGGTATCGAATTCATGGCCACCATGGGAGCTACCTATGATCTTGCACGTTTTGGGTCGGAACGGCTCAGTTTTTCCCCTCGTCAGAGCGACCTGCTCATGGTGATGGGAACCATCGCCAAGAAAATGGGCCCGGTGTTGAAAGAAGTCTATATTCAGATGGCAGAGCCCAAATGGGTGCTGTCGGTCGGTGCCTGTGCTTCCAGCGGTGGCATCTTCGACACATACAGCGTATTGCAGGGGATAGACCGCATCATTCCGGTGGATGTGTATGTCCCGGGTTGTCCGCCTAGACCGGAACAGATCATCGACGGCATTCTGAAAATTCAGGAACTCGTCGGGAAAGAATCCCTCAGAAGAAGACATTCCCCGGAATATGAGGCTTTGCTTAACCAGTATGATATAGAGTGATGTTCACGGTAAAGGAGGCATTGGATACGCTGACACTGCAGCAATTGTCCCATGAATTCGGGGACAGCATCCTGGCACATGAGTTTTCATACGACATGATGAGCATCACCGTGGAAAAGGAGGCTTTCCTGGCGGTTATCCGCCATCTGTATGAGGATCATAATCTGGCCTTCCGTTTCCTGACCACCCTTTGCGGGATGCACTACCCTGATAAAGAAAAAGCGCTTGGGCTTGTCGTTCACCTCCACAGCTTTACCAATAACCACCGGATCAGGATCAAGGTGTTCACCACGGATGCAGATCCGCATTTCCCGTCACTCACATCACTTTTTCCCACTGCCAACTGGATGGAAAGAGAAACCTGGGATTTTTTCGGTATTGTTTTCGACGGTCATCCGGGACTGACAAGAATTTTAAACATAGATGATTTTGAAGGTTTTCCGCTGCGTAAGGATTTTCCTCTGGAAGATCAGACCAGGGAAGACAAAGATGATACCATGTTCGGCAGATAATCAACAGATGCAGGATCCTAATAAAAATAGCGAATCTCCAGTCTCCGATTTCGTTGACCACGATGAAATAAGGGAATATAACACCCTGAACCTGGGCCCTACGCATCCTGCCACGCACGGTGTTTTCCAGAATGTGATGACCATGGACGGGGAGTTCGTGATCGATACCAGGCAAACCATCGGGTATATTCACCGGGCCTTCGAAAAGCTGGCCGAAAGAAGGCCTTTTTACCAGATCACTCCGATCACCGACAGGCTGAATTATTGTTCTGCACCGCTGAACAATTTGGGATGGCATATGACCGTGGAGAAACTGCTCGGCATTGAAATGCCCAAAAGGGTCGATTACCTGCGCGTGATCATCATGGAACTTGCCCGTATCGGAGATCATAACATCTGTAACAGTGTGATCGGGGTCGACAGTGGTGCGCTTACCGGCTTTGTTTACCTGTTCCAGCAAAGAGAAAAGATTTACGAGATCTATGAAGAAATCTGCGGATCCCGCCTCACTACCAATATGGGCCGGATCGGCGGACTGGAAAGGGATTTCAGCTGGGATGCATGGAAAAAGATTGGAGCATTCCTCGATTCCTATCCCGGAGTTTTAAAGGAGTTTGAGAAGCTGCTGAAGCGTAACCGTATTTTTATGGAAAGGACCATCGGGGTGGGTCCCATCAGCGCTGAAAGAGCCATGGCGTACGGATTTACCGGTCCTAACCTCAGGGCTGCCGGTGTGGACTACGATGTCAGGGTCATGAATCCATATGCCTCTTACGAAGATTTTGACTTTGACATCCCTCTGGGAACCCAGGGAGATACATACGACCGTTTTATGGTCAGACAGGAAGAGATGTGGCAGAGTCTGAGTATCATCCGGCAGGCCCTTGAGAAACTTGACCGCATGGACGACAAAACCACCTTTCACGCTGATGTGCCTGCCTATTATCTTCCCGAAAAGGAAAAAGTCTACAATGATATGGAAGCGCTGATCTATCATTTCAAGATCGTGATGGGAGAAACGGATATACCGGTGGGGGAGGTGTATCATTGTGTGGAGGGAGCGAACGGCGAACTCGGATTTTATCTGGTCAGCGAGGGGGGCAGGACTCCTTTCCGCCTCCATTTCCGGCGGCCCTGCTTTATATACTACCAGGCCTACCCTGAGATGGTTAAGGGAAGCATGCTCAGCGATGCGGTGCTGACCATGAGCAGCCTCAACGTTATTGCCGGCGAACTGGATGCCTGAAAATGAAGACCATGGAAGATCAAAGAACCTCATTTGAATTTGATAAGGAAAGCCTGGCCCTGGTGGAAAAGATCATTGCCCGTTATCCTCCCGGAAAGCAGAAATCAGCACTTTTGCCCCTGCTTCACATGGCCCAGGCCGAAGCCGGCGGATGGCTGAGCCGGGAAACCATGGACTATGTGGCATCCCTTCTGAAGCTCCAGCCTGTGGAGGTGTATGAAGTCGCCACTTTTTATACCATGTTTAACCTTCAGCCGGTCGGAAACTGTGTGATCGAGGTTTGCCGTACCGGTCCCTGCTGGCTGAACGGAGCAGAAGAGATCATAGCCCACCTGGAGCACAGGCTGCAGATCAAAGCAGGTGAAACCACCCCCGATGGGAAATTCACCCTTAAAACGGTGGAATGCCTTGCAGCATGCGGGAATGCACCCGTGATGCAGGCCGGGATAAAATACTACGAGAACCTCGATGTCGAAAAAATAGATGCCTTCCTTGATGATTGCAGCAGCAAGGACGCTACCACCCGTCAAAACCCCTATAAATAAAGATGGGAATCAGGATACTCACCGCTCAGATGCACATCGAAGGCATTCAACAACTGGATGTTTACCGCCGGCACGGAGGGTATGAAGCCTTCCGGAAGGTCCTGAACGCCATGAGTCCGCCTGCCGTGCTGGAGGAAGTGAAACTCTCCACCCTCAGGGGAAGAGGCGGGGCGGGTTTCCCTACGGGAATGAAATGGAGTTTCCTGGCCAAAAATACCGGAAAACCTGCCTACCTGATCTGTAATGCCGATGAAAGCGAACCGGGTACTTTCAAAGACCGCTACCTGATGGAAAAAAATCCCCACTTGCTGCTGGAGGGGATGATGATCTCGGCTTTTGCTCTGGAAGCGGCTACCGCCTACATTTATATCCGGGGCGAACTGTTTTATGTGCACCAGATCCTGGAACGGGCCATCGGAGAAGCTTATGCTGCCGGATTGCTCGGAAAAAATATCCTGGGAAGTGGTTTTTCACTCGACATTCATTGTCATCCGGGCGGAGGTGCATACATCTGCGGAGAGGAAACCGCCCTGATCGAATCATTGGAGGGAAAACGCGGCAACCCGAGGATTAAACCTCCTTTCCCGGCGGTCTCCGGCCTGTGGGATTGCCCTACCGTAGTAAACAATGTGGAAACCCTTGCCGCTGTGCCCTGGATCATTCAAAACGGAGGAAAAGCCTATGCCGCGATCGGCGTGTGGAAAAGCACCGGCACCAAACTGATGTCGGCCTGCGGGCATATCCGGAAACCAGGGGTGTATGAAGTGGAAATGGGACTTCCTGTGGAAGAATTCATCTATTCCGATGAATATTGCGGCGGTATCCGTAACGGAAACCAACTGAAAGCCGTGGTGGCCGGAGGATCCTCTGTTCCCATCCTGCCTGCAGCACTGATACTGAAAACTGCCAAAGGCGAAGCCCGACTGATCACTTATGAGTCCCTGAGCGAAGGAGGATTTGAATCCGGAACCATGCTGGGCTCCGGAGGTTTCATCGTCATGGACCATACTACCTGTATTGTGAAGAACCTGTGGAACTTCACCCGTTTTTATCATCATGAGTCCTGCGGTCAATGCAGCCCCTGCCGCGAAGGAACAGGATGGATGGAAAAAGTGCTCCACCGCATAGAAACCGGACATGGTAAAATGGAGGATATTGATCTGTTGTCGGATGTGGCCAAAAACATCGAAGGAAATACGATATGCCCGCTCGGGGATGCAGCTGCCTGGCCTGTCAGAAGCACCATCCGGCATTTCCGGCAGGAGTTTGAAGATCACGTAAACCAGAAACGATGCCCCTTTTCAAAGTAAGCATAGATAATATCACGGTTGAAGTGGAACCGGGTACCACCATCCTGAATGCCGCCAGGAAAATCGGGGGAAAAATCGTTCCACCCGCCATGTGCTACTATTCCAAACTGAAAGGAAGCGGAGGAAAGTGCAGAACCTGTCTGGTGAAAGTTGTGCGGACATCCGCTTCCGACCCGCGCCCCATGCCCAAACTGGTGGCTTCCTGTTCCACCCTGGTGCAGGATGGAATGATCGTGGAAAATACCATTTCGAAGGAAGTGCTGGAAGCACGCAAACACGTGGTGGAATTCCTTCTGATCAACCACCCCCTCGATTGCCCTGTCTGTGACCAGGCCGGCGAATGTGACCTGCAGAACCTCAGCTATGAACACGGAGTGTCCGGCTCTCGCTACGAAGAAGAAAGACGGACCTTCGAACGTATTGATATCGGCGACCTGATCCAGTTACACATGAACCGCTGTATCCTTTGTTACCGTTGCATCTATGTGGCTGATCAGCTTACGGATAAAAGGGTGCACGGCATCCTTTTCAGAGGAGATAAAGCGGAAATCGGGACCTATATCGACCAGGTGATTGATAACGATTTTTCAGGGAATGTGATCGATGTCTGCCCTGTGGGAGCCCTTACCGATAAAACCTTCCGCTTTAAAAGCCGGGTGTGGTTCACCAAACCTTATGATGCACACCGGGAATGCAGCAAATGCAAGGGAAAAGCCGTGCTCTGGATGAGCGGAAAGGAGATTCTCCGTGTTACCGCCAGGAAAGATGCATACGGAGAAGTGGAAGATTTCATCTGCAATACCTGCCGTTTTGAGAAAAAGGATCTGGATGACTGGACACTGGAAGGGCCGCGCAACATCAAACACGAATCGGTGATCTCCCAGAACCTTTATGAGCTGATCAAGGAGCCACCCAGGGAACCTCCCTTTAAAAAGAAATAACATGGAAGGATTTCAACTCGGATATAAGATATTTTTTCTGTTTGCCATCCTGTTGATCACATTGCTGGTCGCCATGTATGCCACCTGGGCGGAACGTAAGGTTGCGGCATTTATGCAGGACAGGCGGGGACCCAACAGAGCCGGACCGCTCGGCCTGCTGCAACCCCTGGCCGACGGACTGAAGATGCTGATGAAAGAAGAGATCATTCCCAATACCGCTCAGAGAGCCCTTTTCATCATGGGTCCGGCCATTGCCATGACTACCGCCCTGCTTACGGGGGTCGTTATCCCCTGGGGTGGAACTTTCACTGTGGGCAGCCAAAGCTTCTCCCTGCAGGTGGCCGACCTCGACATCGGGATACTGTTTGTCTTTGCCATGGTCTCTATCGGTGTTTATGGTATCATGCTCGGCGGATGGGCCTCAAACAATAAATATGCGCTGCTGGGATCCATCAGGGCAGCCTCCCAGATGATCAGCTACGAACTGGCCATGGGCTTGTCGATTATTGCCCTGGTCCTGGTAACTAACACCCTCAGTCTTAGGGAGATCGTTGAACAACAAAGCGGATGGCACTGGAATATCCTCTATCAGCCCCTGGGCTTTGTCATTTTCCTCATCTGTGCTTTTGCCGAAACCAACCGCGCCCCCTTCGACCTTCCCGAATGTGAAACCGAACTCATCGGCGGATTTCATACGGAGTATTCCAGCATGAAACTGGGATTCTACCTTTTCGCCGAGTATATCAATATGTTTATCTCCTCGGCAGTGATTGTCACTCTGTATTTCGGCGGCTACCAGATGCCGCTGCTGCAAGACTCCGGCCTCTCTCCTAACCTGATCACCCTCCTCGGATCCGCCTTTTTCTTCCTGAAAATTTTCCTGGTGATCTTCTTCTTCATGTGGGTGCGCTGGACCCTGCCCAGGTTCCGTTACGACCAGCTGATGAACATCGGCTGGAAAGGACTTGTCCCGCTGGCCATCCTCAACATCCTGATCACGGGCAGTGTGGTCTTTTTCTCAGACTACTTCAAATAAGACAAGATGCAGCCACTGACCAACAGATCAAAGATCGTATCCGACAAGAAGATGAGCCTGGCCGAACGCCTGTATTTCCCGGCCATCCTCGGTGGTTTGCTGATCACCATCAGGCATTTCTTCAGGAAAAAAGCCACGATCAATTATCCTGAAGAAAAACGGCCTTTCAGTAAAATTTACCGGGGACACCATGTACTGAAAAGGGATGATGAAGGCCGGGAACGTTGCACTGCCTGCGGACTGTGCGCCGTGGCCTGCCCGGCAGAGGCCATCACCATGGTGGCGGCCGAACGTAAGCCAGGGGAAGAGTTCCTTTACCGTGAAGAAAAATATGCGGCCGTTTATGAGATCAATATGCTCAGGTGTATCTTCTGCGGCGACTGTGAGGAAGCCTGCCCGAAAGAGGCCATATTCCTGACCGAAAGGATCGTGGAATCAGATTATAACCGGCATCCTTTTATTTACGGCAAAGACTTGTTGCTGGAACCTGCAGATCCGGATAAAAGGATCGATGTGTCG
The DNA here is from genome assembly GCA_022709385.1 of Bacteroidota bacterium. Lineage (GTDB taxonomy): Bacteria > Bacteroidota > Bacteroidia > Bacteroidales > CAIXZF01 > JAKLIX01. The sequence continues at coordinate 229,014 of JAKLIX010000001.1, forward strand.
GCAAGACAAACAAAAGAAGTTTTGGAATTCAAGAAAAATAAGAAATTCGCACACAATAAGTAAGGCACAGGACATGACATTTTTATTTTACCTGCTTGCGGCCGTTGCCATCCTTACTGCCATGATGGTGGTGCTGTCACGCAATCCTGTCGGAAGCGTGATCCACCTGGTGCTTTGTTTCCTGGCCATTGCCGGGCATTTCATCCTGCTGAACGCACAATTCCTGGCGGTGGTGCACATCATTGTATATACCGGTGCCATCCTCGTCCTCTTCCTCTTCGTGATCATGCTGCTCAACCTGAACCCAACCAACGAACCCAGAAAAACCCCTTTGACCCGCTTTATCGCTTTGATCGCCGGCGGATTATTATTCCTGGTGCTGATTGCCAGTCTCAGAGGTGCCATGGAAATCCGGGCTGCCAATCCTTTCAATCATGAAATCGGACTCGTACGCGACCTTGGTAAAGTGCTTTTTAAAGACTTTCTGGTTCCCTTTGAAATCTCTTCTGTTTTGTTTATCTCGGCCATGGTGGGTGCTGTACTGCTTGGCAAACGCGACCCCCTGACAAAAAACTGATATGGAAACCGTAACTACCGCCATCCGCATCATTCCGCTCGAACACTACATCATACTGTGTGCAGCACTCTTTTCCATTGGTGTGGCCGGTGTCCTTTTCCGGAGAAACACCATCATCATCCTGATGTGTATCGAATTGATGCTCAATTCGGTAAACCTGCTGCTCACGGCTTTTTCAGCCTATCACTCCGATCCTGCAGGGCAGGTGTTCGTCTTCTTCATCATGGTGGTGGCGGCAGCGGAAGTTGCCGTCGGACTGGCAATCCTGGTGATGATGAAAAGAAACATCAACTCAGTGGACATTAACCTGTTAAACCGCCTCAAATGGTGAATCCGGCTACCCTGGCATATTATTCCTGGTTTGTACCGCTTTTCCCCCTGGCCGGATTCCTGGTGAACAGTTTATTCAGCAGATTTCTGAAGGGAGGCAGGGCAGGATATATCGCGAGCCTTTCCGTGGGTATTTCATTCCTTTACAGTCTCATCCTGTTTTTCATTGTCAGGGATAATCATCAGTTTGCCTATACGCTGAAGCTGTTCTCCTTCATCCAGACCGCAGGTTTTTCCATCCCTTTTGAATTCCTGATCGATTCCCTTTCTGTTACCATGATGCTTATTGTGACGGGAGTCGGGCTGCTGATCCATGTGTATTCCATTGGCTATATGAAGGAAGATGAAAGGTTTAACGAGTTTTTTGCCCAGATGAACCTGTTCACTTTCTCCATGCTGCTGCTGGTGATGGGGGCCAATTACCTGATCCTGTTTATCGGGTGGGAAGGCGTAGGGCTTTGTTCCTATCTGCTGATCGGCTTCTGGTATAAGCAGGCAGATTATAATCTTGCGGCAAGGAAGGCATTTGTGATGAACAGGATCGGTGATCTGGGTTTCATCCTCGGCATTTTTCTGTTGTTTTTTACTTTCGGTACCCTGAGTTTTCATGAGATTTTCTCAAAGCTTGAAGGAGTCAGTTCCGGTACCTTGACCATCAGTCTGATCACGCTGTTTCTGCTGATCGGCGCACTCGGTAAAAGTGCCCAGATCCCGCTTTATACCTGGCTTCCGGATGCCATGGCCGGGCCTACTCCCATTTCCGCCCTCATCCACGCCGCCACCATGGTTACGGCCGGTGTCTACATGATCGCCCGTTCATCTGCCCTTTACGTTTTGGCACCATTCACCATGACGCTGATCGTGATCATCGGACTGGCTACCGCCCTGCTGGCCGCTGTGATCGCCCTGTACCAGAACGATATCAAAAAGGTGCTGGCCTATTCCACTGTCAGCCAGCTTGGTTATATGTTCCTGGCCCTTGGATTGGGAGCCTTTTCATCCGCCGTCTTTCACCTGACAACCCATGCTTTCTTCAAAGCCCTGCTCTTCCTTGCCGCAGGCAGTGTTATTCATGCCCTGCACGGAGAGCAGGATATCAGGAAAATGGGCGGTCTGAAATCATTCCTGCCCTATACATACTGGGTCTTCCTGGCTGGAACACTCGCCATCTCAGGGATTCCTCCCTTCTCAGGCTTCTTTTCCAAAGATGAGATCCTGGTTCAGGCATGGACGGCGAATCCGCTGCTGTATATACTTGCACTTTCGGGTGCCCTGCTCACCTGTTTCTATATGTTCAGGCTGCTGTTCCTTACCTTTTCAGGTGAAAACCGCTGGAAACCATTCACCGCCAGTCCCCACGAATCGCCGGCCGTCATGGTCATTCCCCTGGTCTTGTTGGCCGTGCTGTCATTTGCCGGAGGATTTGTCAATATCCCGGAACTGTTCGGGGGATCAGCCAGTTTCAACAGATTGCTTGCCCCGGCCCTGGCTGTGGCTTCGGGCCATCATTCCCTCTCCCATCATACAGAATGGACCCTGTTGTTGATTTCATTGCTGCTCCTTGCCGGAAGCATTGCCCTTGGCTGGATCATTTTCGTGAAAATGTCCAGAGTCCCCGGACCGGACGGCCTTATCAGACCATGGTATAACCGTATCGTATTCAAGAAGTTCTATGTAGATGAAGCCTATCATTATTTCTTTGTCAGGCCTTATGAGTACCTGTCATCCACTTTGTTCGAAAATCTTGAAAGAAATGTCATTAACCGTATCGTGAATTTCACCGGGAACCTTGCCTTTGAGGCCGGTGCCGTAATCCGCAGACTTCAGAACGGAAACATCAGTTTTTATGCATTTGTCATGGTGGCCGGTATCCTCTTCTTCTTTATCCTGAACTTAATCATCACGTGATATGTGGAGCCTGGTACTCATACTTACCCCCCTGCTGGCTGCCCTGATTATCCTGATAATACCAGGTTTACGTAAGGTGAAAAGCATCGCCCTCACCGCATCCCTTGCCCTGCTCGTACTTACCTGCACCCTCTGGTTTACGGGTACCGGTGAAAAACAATACAGCCTCATCCTCCCCTGGATCCCTTCATGGGGTATCTGGTTTCACGTGGGAATGGACGGGATCTCTTTTCTTATGGTTCTGCTTACCAACCTGTTGATCCCCTTTGTCATTCTTTCGGGCTGGCATAAGGATATCAAACTGCCCGGGGTCTTTTATTCGCTTATCCTGCTGGTTCAGTTTGCCCTTACCGGAGTTTTCACTGCCAAAAACGCCGTCCTGTTTTACTTCTTCTGGGAACTGTCGCTGATCCCTGTCTTTTTCATGCTCTTCCTTTGGGGTGGTGAAAGAAGACAGTCGGTAACCATGAAGTTTTTCATCTATACCCTCTTTGGCAGCCTGTTCCTGATCGCCGTCTTTATTTACCTGTATTTTCAGGCACCATCCCCGCATTCATTTGAATATCAGAACCTTCTCAATATTAACCTGGAACCCTGCGATCAATACTGGGTGTTCTGGTTCCTTTTGCTTTCTTTCGCGATCAAAATCCCCCTCTTTCCTTTTCATTCCTGGCAACCGGATACTTACACGGTGGCCCCGGTTGAAGGAAGTATGCTGCTGGGCGGATTGCTCATGAAAATGGGCATCTATGCCATGATCCGCTGGATGATCCCGGTGCTTCCTTCTTTTTCGCTGCAATGGGGATACTGGATCATGATCTTTGCTTTGGCCGGCATGATCCTTTTCTCCGTCATCGCACTGAAACAAAATAACTTCAAAACCTTTATCGCCTGGTCGAGTCTTGCACACGGCGGATTGATGGGCGCAGCCATCTTTTCGTTTAATGAATACGCCCTGCAGGGGGTACTGTTCCAGAGTTTTTCCCACGGCATCCTCATCGTATTGCTCTTTTACTTTGCACAACTGATAGAAGAAAGAACCCAAACCCTCAACATGGCCCACCTGGGCGGACTGAAGGTCGCGGCACCGCGCTTTTCGGCCCTGATGCTGGTCGTATTCCTCGGCAGTATCGGCCTGCCTTTGACCAATGGATTTATTGGAGAATTGCTGATGCTCCTGGGGTTGTTTTCCTATCATCTCTGGGCTGCGATTCTCGGAGGGCTTTCCCTGGTGCTTGGTGCCGTTTACATGTTGTACGCCTACCAAAAAACAGCGCTCGGTCCGGCCAATGAACTCACCGCCGGCTTCACCGATCTGAACCCGCGCGAGTTGGTATTTATCCTTCCTTTGGTGGCACTGGTACTGCTGACAGGCATCTATCCACAGCCTTTGTTAACCCTGACCGAAGGTCCGGTGAAAGAACTGATCAACCTGGCATTCAATATCCATTAACCATGTTCCCATGCTTTCACTGATCATTATCATTACTGCCGGTTTGCTGCTTCTCTTTGTGGGGCTTGGAAGGAACAAAGACATCCTGATACCCCTTGCCATGACGGCCATCCTGCTGGCGATGTTTTTTCAGATCAGCGGAGCCGGACGGGATTCAGCACTGCTCAACGGAATGCTTGTTTTCGATCCCGTTGCCGTCGGCTTCAGCGTCATGATGATGGTAATCACCCTGCTTATCCTGTTGCTTGGAGTGGAGTATTATGCTGATATGGACAGGAATGTTGCCGAAAATTTTGCCCTGCTGCTTTTTTCTCTTACGGGCGCCATCCTCATGGTTTCTTTTAATAACCTGGTGGTGCTTTTTCTTGGCATAGAGATACTTTCGATCCCGCTTTATATTCTTGCCGGCGGGAAAAAGAAAAGCTACCGCTCCAATGAAGCATCATTCAAATACTTTCTCCTGGGATCATTCGCTTCTGCCTTTCTCCTGTTTGGTATCGCACTGCTATACGGAGTCACGGCTTCCTTCGGTCTTGATGAAATCAGACAGGCCATGCCCCGCTTTATGGATTCAGGGTTGCTGAAGACAGGGGTTCTGATGATCATCATCGGTATGGCTTTCAAGGTTGCTGCCGTGCCATTTCACTTCTGGAGCCCCGATGTGTATGAAGGTTCTCCTACATTGATAACGGCCTACATGGCAACGGTGGTGAAAACTGCAGGCTTTGCCGCCTTCTGGCGATTGCTCGACCTGGCCCTTATCCCGCTTCCCGAATCCCTGATCTGGATAATGTGGATCCTTACCTTCCTTACCATGACCGTCAGCAGCTTTACAGCCTTATGGCAGAGCAGCTTTAAAAGACTCCTCGCATACTCCTCCATCTCCAACAGCGGCTTTCTCATGCTCGTGCTGCTTAGCTCCGACCCCATGAGCCCTGCAACTTTATTGTATTATACATTCACTTATTCCCTGGCAAGCCTGATCGCATTCTCTGTGCTGTTCAGCGTTAAAAAGGCTTCCGGCGGCTCAGAACAACTGGATATCTTCAACGGACTCTGGAAAAACAACCGCTTTATCGCTTTTGTCCTCGCCATTGCCTTGCTCTCTCTTGCCGGTATCCCTCCCCTGGCAGGCTTTTTTGCAAAATATATGGTCTTCTTCCAGGCCATCCGGCAGGACTTCCTCTGGATCACCCTGATCGCAATCCTGATGGCCCTGGTAGGGATCTATTACTATTTCTCGGTATTCCGCTTCGTCTTTTCATCCAAGGGAGAACCCAGAACCATCCCCTATCCGCTTTCAACCAGAATCGTGGTCCTGACGGCTGTCCTCCTTCTTTTCATTCTCGGAGTTTATCCGGCCCTGCTTACCGGACTGTTTCCCTGAACTGGTCCCGGGCCGGCCGGGATTATCAGATAAACACTCCCGGATTGGATCTTAATTTCTGATCAACTTCCCGCTGATCAATTGCTTTCCTGTATTGAGCCTGAAGAAATAATACCCTGATTTCAGTGTACGGCCGTCAAAAACAAAGGTGTGCCAGCCAGGTGCCAGAAAACCGTCGCACAGCATGGCCACCTCTTGTCCCGTTGAATTGTAAACCGATAAGCTTACAAAACCGGCAACGGCATGATAAAAGGTGATCTCTGTCTGATCGTTGAAAGGATTGGGCCTGCAAAACACGGATTCCGGCATATCTTCTGCCGGTCCCTCAAGGCCCACCGGACTGACATTAATGACAAAATCGTCCAGGTAAAAGCCATCAGCCACGTTACTCGTGTCTGAAACGATCCTGAATCGCAGCGACACATATGGCTGCCCGGCAAATGCCGACAAATCGGCCCCGAAAAGACTCCAGGTGGCCTGGTTCCCGCTGTGGCTGGCAAGCAGCTGGTATTCATCCCCGGTCGAACCTTCCAGGTACACATAATCAAAACCGTTTTCCAGGTTAAACCTGGCCTGGTATTCAACCGTTGCATATCCGTATCCGGCCAGGCTAAACGGATTCAGGTAAACAGTATGACTGATACCGTTGCCGTAATTTCCCTGGGGACTATCGGTAAGTGAATGAAAGGCAGTATGATATGATGCGGTGGTCAGAGACCAGCCGTCAACACCGGCCCAGTAAGTGTCTCCGTTCTCGAAGTCGTCGGCATAAGGCAGCGGCAGGGGACCGACGGCTTTTACCAGGACTATGTCAGATTTGGGCGATTCCTGGTTGTTGCCCTGGGCAACCATCGTTACGGCATATTCATAAAGATTGCCGGTAACAACGGAGAAGTCAGTATAAAAGGTGTCGGTGGTCACGGCATACACCTGGTTCATGTCGTTACGGTAAATCCGGTATTCGGTGGCCTGTACGCCCGGGTTTTTCCAGTTCAGCTGGATTTCCTGCACATCCGGCATGGCTGTAAGACCAAGGGGAGGCGGGATCGTGGTGGCCATGGAAACAGCCGTTGCCATTACGGAACGTGCAAAAACAGCCGCCATGTCCATGCTGTTGGCGCTGGTCCCGAAAACATCATCGGGGGTGTGAATATACGGACTGTAATGATTCACATCTTCGAAGGGGAAAATCCCCATGTAACCGTTGACATTGAATGAATAATGGTCGCTGTTACCAGGGAGGTTTCCACCAATGGTAACCTGAAAATCAGGAAGATACACACTGCATGTCTGCTGGTAGAAATTCAGCAGGGCTTGTGCTGTCTGGGGACCGATCACGTTGGTGCGGATTGGCAGCCCATAGAGGTAAGCGCACATGTCAAGATTCAGGTAGCCAAGGATATTCATGTTGCCGGCGGCTGCCCCGGAAGCATATGCCTGGCTGCCGTAGAGGCCGTATTCTTCGGCAGAGAAAAGGCAAAAAATAATGCTTCTGCCAAAACTTTGCTGACTGAGTATCCTGGCAATCTCCATCACGGCGGCAGTGCCCGAGCCGTTGTCATCGGCGCCGGGAGCGCTGGAATTATATGAATAGGAATCATAATGTGCACCCATCACTACGTATTCGTCGGGGAAAGCCGTGCCGCTGAGCGTGGCGATGACATTGTCGCTCGAATTGGAAGGCTGCGGGAAATCCTGGGTGTACACAGACAGTCCGTACGACTGGAGTTTGTCCCTGATCCAGTTCTGCGCCTGAACAGCCTGGGGACTCATGCAATCGCGTGTACCGTATGACTGAAGGTGCAGAATCGTGGCGGCAATGCTGTCGGGATTGACCTGGTTTAACAGGTTGATGATCATGGTGTCTGCCTGCAGGGGTGCAGAACGGAAAAGAAATGGACGACGTGGCGGGCTGGAAATCTCCTGGGAATAACTGTCAGTACCATTGCCGGCAGGCAGGGCAGTGTATAGGCCGAAGATCATCCCGGCCAGAAACAGCAGCTTCTTCCGGAACATGGGTGTTGGGTTTATGCAAATGTACAAAGAAATTTGCAGCCTGATACCGGGTGGCCGCTAAATACAGTAAACGACTATTGTTTGATAAGAATTGTAAATACTTGTTATGTTGTGTTTTAGCGCTGTATTATGCTTCGAAAATGTTTTTATTTAGCTCTAAGCAACCAATCTGAATGTATTCTGGATTCTCAATGAATTCCTTAATATAACTATGGTTTTCTATGAGAATCTTTATCAAATGATCTGTTGAAGTATTACCGAATCTCAGCCAAATTACCTTTGGAGGGATACCGAGAACGAGCGTGAGATCGTAAAAATCCGAATCGAATGTAACAATGGTATAGCCTTCTCTTTTTGCAAACTCCCATATTTCTCGATCAGTCGAATTTTCTAACTTTAATTCACGGACTTGTATGGCAAAAGGAAAAATATTTTGGAGTCCTTTAACCACCCTGTATGAGATACTCTGATCAAACAGTAATTTCATTATGCAACACGGAGTTTGTGTTCCCTGTCGGCTGCAAATGCCAGACAAGCTTTTACATCCCCGGCTTTTAATTCTGGATAGTCATTAATAATCTGCTCTGTCGTCATATCAGATGCTAACCAGCTTAAGACATCATAGACGGTTATTCGTGTTCCTTTGATGCAAGGCCTTCCAAATCGGATATTTGGGTTAATCACAATGATATCCTGATATTTCATATGATAATAAATTTAATTTCAATGTTCAGATGCCTGTCCCGCTTCATGCGGGAGAATACCCATGTAGTTATTGTCATTATGGTAGGTGAGTGAAAATTCACGGGAATTTCATCACATAATAAGTTTTCTCAAAGATAATAAATTTCAGTCGTTTACCGCCTTATCCTATTTTATACTGAATCTTAGTGAAAATGCGAAGCAATTTTCGCCTATGCAGATGATTCTGGGAACAGTTTTTCGCATTCCTGTGTTCTTTCGGTATAAAGGCATAATATAGGAAGGAATTCAGTTTAAAATCCGTTCATACGGATATAAATCGTAGGGATCAGCAGCAATAATCCGAGCAGGATTAGCATGATCATAAAGGGCAGTATCCAGCGGAACCATTTGTTATAGGGAATTTTGGCCACACCCAGGACACCCATCAGCACGCCGGAAACGGGGGTGATCATGTTGGTGAAGCCGTCGCCGAACTGGTATGCCATCACGGCCGCCTGCCGGGAAACGCCGATCAGGTCAGAAAATGGCGCCATAATCGGCATGGTGAGGGCAGCCTTTGCCGAACCCGACGGCAGAATCAGGTTCAACAGCGTCTGAAAGGTGTACATCAGACTTATTGAAGCCAGGTCCCCCGCATCACTCATCGCATTTGACACGCCGTAAAGTATTGTATCTATCACCCTGCCGTCGTTCAAAATCTCCAGGATGCCGCCGGCCATCCCCACAATCAGGGCTGCCGTCTGTATGTCTTTGGTCCCGTCAAGGAATGAAGTGGTAATGCCATCTGCCTTTAAACCAAAGGCCAGCCCGGTAAATATCCCCATGGCCAGAAACAGTGCGGCAATTTCCATCACATACCATTGATACCCCATCACTCCCACGATCAGAAACAAGATGGTGAACAACAAGAGGTTCAGGATGAAATAATGAACCGACTGCCTCAGGGAGAATATCCCCAGAACGATAAACATGCCCGTAAGTACCGGAACAGCGGGAAGCTGGATGCCTGCCACACCAAAAACCAGCGTCGATACCGGATAAAACCATGAAAAAGCCAACAGCACCAGGCTGAGAAAACCAAAGGTGAACCAGGCAGAACGGGGCGTGCCGGTATTGATGTTATCCACATCCAGCGAATCACGCTTCCGCCAGTAATCATCTTCTTTATACACCGGGGAACGTGCAGGATTTTTACGAATCCGTGATGCATACACCAATACCCAGGCAATCCCTGCAACATTGATCACGAACCAGCAGAACAACCTGTACTCAATGCCCGAAAACAGGGGTATCTCTGCGATGCCCTGGGCAATGCCGATGGTGAAAGGATTCAGCAAGGCACCCGCAAATCCCAGGCCGGCAGCCACAAAACACATCGACACCCCGGTGATGCTGTCGTATCCCATGGATATGGCCAGCGGAACAAAAATAATCACGAAGGCGATGGTTTCTTCACTCATGCCGAAAACCGCTCCGAATATGCTGAACATCAGCATGATAAGCGTGATTACCAGGTTGTCCACACCCAGGGTGCGGAAAAAACGCTTCTGCTTCAGCCGCTGGGTGAACTTCAGAAAACTGTATATCCCCACATCAATGGCCTTGCTCTCTGTCATGATCCAGAAAGCCCCGCCTATCATCAGGATGAAAACGATAATATCAGCCTTGCTGACAAAGCCCTCGAAAAAGGCGGAAAAGACCTGCCAGGTCTGGGGACTGGCTTCAACATAATGGAAGGATCCTTCCACGATCACCGAACGTTCCACCCCGTTCACCGGCAGGGTCCTGCGTTCAAAACTCCCGCCGGGAATGATCCATGTGAGCACGGCAGCCGCAACAATCAGGTAAAAAACCAGCGCAAAGGTGTGGGGTATCTTTCTTCTGCTCATCCGGGAAGGGTTTGCTTGCTGCGAATATAGTAAATTTGCCGCATACCAAATATTCAAATTAACACAATCATTATATGAAGCTGGTATTTGCCACCAATAACATGCATAAGCTACAGGAAGCCCGGGAAGTACTCCGTCATCATGGTCTTCTCACTAAGATTTCCGGTCTGAAGGAAATCGGTTGCAATACCGATATACCCGAAACCGCCCCAAGTCTCGAAGGGAATGCTTTGCAGAAGGCTGTTTACGTGTCGGATCGTTATGGTACTGATTGCTTTGCCGATGATACCGGCCTGGAAATAGAAGCCCTGGGCGGCAGGCCGGGGGTCTACTCAGCCCGATACGCCGGTGAAGGCTGCAGCTTCGACGACAATATCGATAAAATCCTTGCCGAACTCGGCGACCGGCCTGATCGCAAGGCCGCTTTTCGTACGGTGATCTGCCTGATCATTCATGGTGAAATTCATTATTTCGAAGGACGGGTGGAGGGAAATATCCTACATGCAAGGAAAGGGAAGGGCGGATTCGGCTACGACCCTGTCTTCCAACCCGCCGGCCATGAAAAAACTTTTGCCGAAATGAATATGGAAGAGAAAAACAGGCTGAGTCACCGCGGGAATGCCTTGCGGAAAATGGTGCAGTTCCTGGCAAAAGAAAGATGAAGATTGAAGCCACATTTCATACTTCATACCTCTCCTTCAGTTTCTGTACTGCCAGAAAGTAAAATGACAGCAGCAGGATACTCAAAGAGATATGAAAGAACAGTGTGGACAGGAAAGAAATCAGGAAGAGCAGGAAGAACCATCCCAATAGGCTGAATATCAAATGGGTAATCCAGTTCATCCTTGCCTTGCCCAGCCTACGGAATAAACCGCTGTTCCGGATCCTTTCATGGGGAAAAACAAGCAGCAGCGACAGCAACAGAAACATGCCCGACAGATACAACAGGAATGGCAGGGTGATGGTGTTGATGCCGCTGCGAAGCGACTGGTATACGTTGGTCAGGATCAGGGCACCGGGCTGCTCTCCCATTATGGTGGGGTGAAAGTCCTGCTCCGAGAAGTCGCCCAGTACCAGGATCCTGTCTTTCACCAACTCAGCGATAAAATCCGGATCACCCAGGTGAAAAAAGTCCTCCAGGTACATATAGCTGATTCCGCTGTTTTCGCTTGAAAGTTGGTGTTTCCGGATGAAAAAGGGAAGGATGAAGGTGTTAAATACCCTTTTCTCTCCCAGGTACCACCATAAGCTTCCCTTTGTCATGCGTTCTCCGCTGATCCTTTCATGCATCACCAGCGGCAAACTGCGGCAGGTGTCCGATACCAGGCTGTACTTCAGAAAATGTTTCTCCATGCTGCTGTAGTCGGCCAGACCTGACTGTGCTTTGAACAGAGGCAGCCTGGGCGTACCCTGGGGAGAAAGGTGGTAGGGGATGATCAATCGGGGATGGCGATCCAGTTCAGCCTGCAGCAGTGAATCCTCGGGTGAAGGATCTTCGAAAAAGACGTCCAGCAGGATGAAGCGGTAAGAGGCGCCGCTGCGGTTGATCATCTCCAGGAAGGTCCGGACTTTGTTCCTGTCGGTAATTGCTTTTCTGCCAACGACATAACCTTCTCCGCTGATTTTGTCCACCAGGCTTTTCTGGTAGGCCAGGTCAATAAAAAGATAATCCTCCACAGGCCAGGCATCCTCCCGGCCGAGCAGAAAATGTTTCAGGTAATTGCCTGTAAAAATCACATCCAGCTCATGGTGATGTTTGTTTAAGTAACTGATATTCATCAGCATGAAGCTGAGTAATACGCAAATCAGGGTGTTGACAACCAGGAAAATTGCGATGAACAGCCGGCGGTGGACAGTTCGTTTCATGCGTTTCTCAGGGTAAATAATGTGTTTGCAGGAAGTTGCGCAGATTGTCAGGGTCAGGAATACCCCAGCACTCTGAAATGAAAGCGCTGATCTCTTCCAGAATCCGCAAGGTATCGGCACCGTTCTGACGCAGGGCTTTGATCAGCGGGGGTATTGCGGCATCAAGTTCCTCCTTTTCTGGGAATGACAGGGTAAAGGAAGATTCCCCGAGAAAAACCGTATCGGCCTGATGCACATATACCGCCTGGTAGGGACAATTGCCGCAAGCCGCCTGCTGAGCGGGTTTTCTGAGTAACAGGCTGTGTTGCCGGCGGTACAGGGGCAGGTGGCAAACTTGCCTGCCTGTTTCGCACAATAACATAAAGAAGGAGCCCGGCTTGTCGGGAAAACGAAGGGTGTCGAGCGGTAACTCCAGCTCATCTCCGGTAACCGCCAGACTTTCTCTCCGGAAAAAGCCGAAAAGATCCTGTTGCGAGGAACCGTCATCCCTGCTGCTGAGGTAAGCCCTGGAGGGCATCAGGAGCTCCTTCACGAGTTCCAGGCTTTCCTTCTCTTCATGCTTTTTCGCGGTGGCCGGTTTCAGCGTGTATCGCCTTCCCTGGCTGCTGATCACGATCACCACCGCTTCCTGCGTTTCAAAACGCAGTCCCGACGAAGATTTCAGCATATCACCCGTCTGAACCGGGCGGGTTGCAAGGTCTGCAATGACCCTGCCCCGTACAAAGATGACGCGGTAATCCTGGCCGTGAAGCGGGAGACTGAAGGTAAGCAGGCTTATAAGGATAAAAACCAGGTACTTTGTTTTCAAGGAGCTCGGGGATATGGATACAGGCAAATGTAAGGAGGAAATTCATTATAAAGTAGGAGATGGGCGCTCAAAAGCCAAAAGGCAGGAACATCGAAACATTCCTGCCTTTTTTCCCTGCATTCTCGCATTCTTGCATTCACGCAATCACGCATTCAGGCTCGAGGTCTCGAGCGGACTTTTAATCTGATCTGATATTCAATAGATTGAAGCACCCCTGGTAAACATTTGGTAAACGCTTAAGTTCGAATCCAATGCAGATACCTCTCATTATCAACATCTTACACACTTTTGATTTTTCTAAGCTCAGCCACCTCTTTTCTGAGCTCTACAACCATTTTTTCGATATCGTTTGCATGCTTAATCCAGAGGTCTGCAATACTTCGATTATACGCTGCCTGCTCGACATATTTATTTGCTATGTCCTCCCAGGACTTAGCCTGCTTCTCTAATTGAGATACCTGAGCTCTCATAAGAATCAACTCTCTTCTTTCATTCTCAGTGATCCTTTCTAACTCAGATCCAAAAAAGTAACCGGGATGCACTCCAAGAACTTCGGCTATCTTTTCCAGGTGCTTGGTTTCAATCGACCCTGCTTTAAATCGCCTGTATAGGTTTACATCTGACATCCCGATTTTCTCACAAAGTTCCCTTATAGTCATTTTCTTAATGCCTAACAGAAACTTTATTCGGTTTTCAAACCCTACTAAATTGGTATCCATAGCTTTATAAATTGAAAGTGAACTTTTGTTAATAAATAAAATATACTATACGTTAGTTTTACTTACATTTGCGTTGTATTGTAATCTTTATGACACAAAGTTAAACCAATTAATTAGTATTTACAAATTTTACGACATGGAGAATTTAGTTTTAATCAAAGCAGATGAACTTCATCAGATCATCGAATCCAGTGTTAAGAAAGCCTTGCTTGATCATGATCAAAGTAAAGCAAAGCAGGAACATCCCAAACTCTATACCATCAACCAGGTGGCTCATCGCCTGCATATGGCTCATGCTTCTATAACAAAGCTGGTCAAATCCGGGGTCATTAAAACCACTAAAACCGGCAGGATATCAGAAGAAGCACTCAACGAATTCCTGGCAACTCAATGATTTAACCATCAAGAACAGATCTTGCTTTGTTGCTTCATTCTCTTGTAACAACATCAATATCTGCACTTTAAAACAAAGCAATATGATTAATTCAAGTTACTTCATCTTACTTTCTTACTTCATCAAACCATATATTATAGTATGAGTTCACTATCCAAAGAAGAAATTCTAAGTAACCGGGACTACCAGTTTGAAATATTCAGGTATTATTATCCCACTGCAAAAGAAAACAAACTGTTTAAAATCCGGGAGGAAAAAACTCCTTCAGCAAACCTGAAGAGTTTTAAAGGAGTGTTTTTTTTGACAGACTTTGGTGATGATGGGAAAGCCAAAAATTGTATAGACCTGGTTATCGAGAAAGAACGATGTTCCTTCCCGGATGCATTAAAATTCATTTCAGAAAGGATTGTATATACAAACTATAGTTCCTCTCCCATTGCAATTTCATCTTTGCCTAAAAGCCAGTCAATCACAAAGGAGATAAAAAAGAAAACCTTCAGTCAAAATGAGCTCGATTATTTTGGTGTAAGCCTTGAAACACTGAACCGGTTTAATATTTACTCCCTGGAATGCTACGGCAAACAACGATCTTCTGCGGACTATTTCCTCTTCCTCTATGATTTCGGGGCATTTAAGAAGATCAACAAACCTCAGGATAAAGTAAACCGTTTCTTCTGGGTAGGAAACCGGCCCAGGGATTTCATCTTTGGCTGGGATCAGCTTCCTGAAAATCCGGAAATGATCATTCTGACAGCCGGTGAAAAAGATGCCATGAACCTGGTGCAGAATGGATTTCCTGCCGTCAGCCTTAACAGCGAATCGGCTAGGCTAAGCAAGGATCAATTAAACCGGTTGCAAAAAAAGACCCAAAAGCTTTTTGTCTGTTTCGATCTTGATGAAGCAGGGCGGAAAAATGCAGAAACCTTTACCAAGGAATACCTCACAGTTTACAATATTAAACTGCCTGATGAGCTTCGACAGCATTCTGATTTCCGTGGTAATCCCTGTAAAGACGTATCCGATTTCTTCAGGCATTATTCATCCGGTGATTTCAGAAAGCTGGTTGAAGATTCTTTAAGCAGGAATAATGTATTGGAAGCAGTGGACCAGGAGGAAACCGGTGTACCCTTGTTTACGGTTGTAAAACGGTTTTTAAAGAAAACATACGACCTCAGGTTCAATGTAGTGACCAATGAATACGAATATAAACTTAAAACCGAGGAGCAATACAAGGAAATAAACGAGAGTAGCATTTATGTCACGCTCCGGGAGAAGAAGATTCATGTATCACTGTCTGACCTGCTGGCTATTCTTCGATCTGATTTTGTGAACCATTACGATCCCTTCCTGGAATTTTTCGAATCCCTGCCTCCCTGGAATCCAGAGAGTGATCCCGACTACATCGAACAAGCGACCACTTACATTAAAATGACTGACCGGAATCGGTTTGTAACACACTTCCGGAAGCATCTTGTCCGGACCATTGCCTGTGCCCTGGAAGAGAATGTTTTTAATAAACAGGCTTTTGTCCTTGTTGGAATGAGCCAGCACAGCGGGAAAAGTACTTTTTGTCGCTGGCTTTGTCCACCAGCGTTGAAGAACTATTTTGCCGAAGACATCAGTACTGACAAAGACAGCCATATCAGTATCTGTGAGAACTTCCTGATCAACCTGGATGAATTGTCTACCTTGGGTAAAACAGAAATCCAGGCTTTAAAATCCTTGTTCTCAAAAGACAAGGAAAAACTTCGCCGACCATACGATCGCAAAACATCTGTGATCCCCAGACGGGCCAGTTTCATTGGAAGTACCGACCGGACTGAGTTCCTGAATGATGAGGCAGGGACAGTCCGTTGGCTATGTATGGAGATCCAGCAAATTGATTTCGACTATAGCATCAAGCTTGATATAAATAAAATCTGGTGCCAGGCTTATTATCTGTATAAGTCGGGGTTCAAATATGAGCTTACTTCAGAGGAAATCAGGGAGAATGAGATAGTAAACAAGCGTTACCAGGTTGTTACGATTGAAATGGAAATAATTCAAACCTACTTTATGCCAGGGACACCTGACAACTTCGAAGGGTTTATTTACGCACTGAAACTTATAAAATTACTGAGGCAGGAGGACCGGGATTTAGCAAACCGTCTTTCAGAAGTAAAGCTGGGAAAAGCCTTTAAATCATTGGGATTTATCCGGGGACAGAAATACGAAGGCAAAATGCAGTACCACGGTTACTTTGTCCGGTTTACGGATGAGTACATCGATAAATTCGATTTACCCTACAATCCCCCGTCTATTCCTTCTGCTTCCAATCCTACACCTGATCCTGAGCAGGAGTTATTACCCTTCTGATCCTCTATCTCACTTTGGAAGTAAGTATAGATAAAATATGGTGGTCATTAAATAATTGTATATCAGCAATTTGAATGACAACAAAGTAGGAAGTAAGCAAACTATTTAAAATCTCAATTTTCATAATAGAAACGAATCATGAAGAAGAAAAATCAAATGACTAAGTTTGAATGGCATGATAACTGCCGGATGTATCATCAACTGCTTGAAAAAGCAAAGCAGGGCAACAAGCAGGCCAGCCGCCTGATTGAGAAGATAAAATGGAAATATGAAGATGAAATAATGAAAGAACGCTATGAAATGCATCAGACGCTGGAACTTTACCAGAAAGCGTGTAATGGGAACATCTCGGCTAATGTGAAAATTGAGATGATGAAAAGAAAGTGGAGAGAATGGGAGTATTGGGATAAAATGGTTAGAAGTTTAGGGTTCAATTCAGCCAAATCAATGTTACGGAAAAGGAAGATCCCGGTAAAACCAACTTTTCACAGATTCCCTGACGACGTATAAGAACTCCGGTTTTCATCCTATGATGCCCCTGCTTAGAAATGATTAGGGGCATCTTGCATTTATCCCGGGCCTTGATCTTTTCTACTACCTCCAGCATGAAAGTAATGGTTGGAATACTTGATAAGGGAAAATATATTTATGGTTTGAAGACTTCTGGTTGTAATGAATTCTCCTTTTTTTTAGGCCGGAAAATCAGGGGACTGCGTCATATATCCGTTTTTTAAGGCGGTGCAATTGCACTCTATCGGCAGAGCGGGTCGGCCTGAAACATGCGTTTCGCAAAAGCAAAGCTTTTGTATTCGAGGTTAAGGTGATATTATATTATTGATAATGTGCGTATTATAAATTTCAAATCAAATTATCCATTTCCAAAAAGGCAAAAAGACGCCTTTATTTTATACAAACTCGAATTTTTCTTATACCCAACACACCTCTTTCCGGAGTCCGGGACTACCAAACTCGCTTCTTTTTTCTTTGCACAAAGAAGAAAAGAAGCAAAAAAGAAAGCCTGACTTGGTAAGTCATCACCGGATTAAACCGGATGAATTTTTCTACCTTTTGCAAAAAAATCAAAACCCTACAATAGTTAGAAATCGGAATAAAGCAATCCATTTTCTGCATCTTCGAAGCCGATGCCCCCACCCACCATCGCACGCGTAAAAATCCATGTGGCCTGGCCGCTCAGGATCCCCGGCTTTGATGCGTATTGCTTTTATGTTCACAAGTATTTCAACACCGAAGACAGCCGCTGGTCTGTCACCGAAGGCTATTCCGGCCTGGCTGTCTGTGCCAATGAGCTCAGCCGTAACGAAGCCATTGAATCCGCTGTCAACAGGCTTCAGCACACCGGTCCTGACGGATTCCGGTCCATCATCCATGATGCCTACAGTATATACGGCTACATCAACAATCATCGGCTTATTGTTGTCAATTCCATGTTTTCCGAAGTGGATGTCGATAACATCTCCTCTCTTTCCCTGGAGAAAATCCGGCAGCTTATGAGCCGGCCATTTCCGGGTTAAACTAAGCCTTCAGCAGGTCCGCTGGCCTCCCGGTGGACTTGCTGATTCAATTTTATCGGCCCGTTTTCTCTATTCCGGTGAGGAATTGTTGTTTTGGATTCTTGTTCTGTTGCATAGATCAAGCTTCTGGTCTTTCTTGTTACCTGCTTTCGTTCCAATTCCGGCTTTGGTGCAAGGTAGTGGATATTAACCATTTGCGCTCATTTATTTATGGTCCACAATAGCTTCAGGGTCCTGAAAACGATTTCTACCGATGCATCAGGGAAATCACCGGGTATTTATACTTAACCTGGGTTTGTCCCTTTTGCGGTGTACTGCCGTTTCCCGGGTTCCAGGGGTGTGATCCGATTTTTTCATGCGAAGATACCTGCTGATGATTCGATGTCAATTAAGAGCCCTGCGGGTGTGTTCACTTTATGCTAAAATGACATACATATTTGACATTGTCGACTCCTCTTACGGTAATGGAAAACAGCATAAAAAATCTACTTCAAACCCCTAAAACCTAAAACAATGGAAACAACAACAACAAAATCCGCAAAAAAGAATGGCAAAACCAGAATCGACTCCAAAGGAAAAACCCGTAAGGTGATCAGCACCCCGGCTGAGCCAAAGAAAGAAGAAATGCACGTTTTCCTGAACGGTCCCTTCAGCGACGGCGGAGCTTCCACACACGATGGAGATGAGCGCCCCTTCTGGACAATTTGCTTATCCACCGACCTGGATGCAGAACCCAAGTACGCTTACCGGGTATGGAACTTCGAAAAGGCAGTTTCACTGGCCGAAAAGATAGCCAAAGACCAGAACGCAGATTTGATCTCCTCTGCAACTTCTGCAAACTGAGAATCCCAATCTTCAAAGGAAGCCCCCACCGGGGCTTTTTTTGTGCCGTTAAAATTGTAAGTGGTGGATTTGCACGGTTCATCAGGATATACGTTGACCGACCCCCATAGTGAGTGATGCATCCCAGCAGGCATTTCCAGCTTTTATCTTGATTACGGCTTTCTGGCAGAAGTTCGCCCGGGTCCTGGGGTTTTGAGGTTGCATGATCTTTTTTCGCAAAGTAACCTTTCATTCATTTAATCGCCTGTCAAGGGTGGACCTTACAGGTTTATTCATTTCACCTGGTCAGATGAACGTGACCTAAACCCTTGACATTCTGATTCCTTTCGGTTTGAGGACAAGCAAAAAAAATCATGTTAAACCTCAAAACCCTAAACACCATGAACTCAATCGACCTCTTCCACCAGAACTTAGCTGAAATCAAGGTCTCCTACAGCCACAAAATCAGGCCTTCGGAAATGAAGAAAATTTCCTGCTCCAGGGATGCTTACGATGCACTCACTACCATTTGGGATGGACAACTCGATCATATCGAATACTTCTATATCATCCTGATGAACCGTGCCAACAAAATCCTGGGATATTATCAGCTGTCCAAGGGAGGCCAAAGCGGAACCGTTGCTGATCCAAAATGCGTTTTCCAGGTCGCCCTAAAATGTTCTGCTAACTCGATAATCCTGGCTCACAACCATCCTAGCGGAAACCTTAAGCCCTCCGAGGCTGACATCCAACTCACCCGCAAGATGAAAGAAGCTGGCGCCTTTCTGGAACTGCCGGTGCTGGATCACATCATCCTCTCCTCTGAATCCTACTTCAGCTTTGCCGACGAAGGAATCCTTTAGGGGACTCCTTCTAAATCTGAGCCGGGCGAAAGTCAGGCTTTTTTTATTTTCTGGGAAAACTGATCGTTCAATTAGTTTACCTTTATTCGCAATTGACACTAAATTAACATTTATGGATTGGCTTGAATATTTTAAATTGATCGGCATCACCTCATTGCCCAATGTCATTTTACTTTCAGCTATTCTTTTTATCGGAAAGGGAGTAATTGAAAAGTATTTTGCCTCATCACTCGAAAAGTATAAAACAGATCTTGCCTTAATTGCAAATAAAAATGCCACCGTTTTTGAAAGAATACATGAAAGAAAAATAAATGCGATAACGGACGTACATGGTAAACTGAATATTCTTTACAAAAGCTTAGCTATTTACACCTCACAGCTTAAATTCGTTCCGACTGGGAAATCTTCCGATGAGTTTCAAACGGAATTGGGTACTGAGTTTTTCAATAAATATAATGAATTTGTAGATTCATATTTAGTCAACAAGTTGTATTTAAGCGATTTAAGCTGTGAAACAATTGAGAATATATTGAAAGAGTTTAGGGTGGCAAGTCATGACTATAGTACAATCAGTTTTTTTAAAAATGCCGGGGTCAATGGCGGTGAAATAATGGTTCAAGCTTTTAAGGATAGTATAAATGCCTCAAAAAGGGTTGAAAATGAATTTCCTGTGGTTTTAAATGATCTAAAGCATAGCTTTTCCGAAGAAATTCAAAAGTTCGAAATAAATAGGTAGCTGAATCTTTTCCGATTCTTTTGCCATATGTTCATAATTCTACTTCCATTTCAGTTTTCTTGGTTCTTCGGTAATATGATTTTTCTTGCAAAGTAACCTCCAGTCATTTTACCGGCAGTCAAGGGCAGGCCTTTCAGGTTTGTTCATCCCGCTACGTAGTAACGGGAATGACATAAACCCCTGACTGCCTGATTCCTTTCGGTTTTGAGTTAAGCAAAAAAATCATGTTTAACTCTCAAAACCAAAACACTATGAAAAATGTAAGCCTTCCGGAATTCATGTCCATGCACATCGAAAACCGTGACCACAAGTCAACCTATGTTCAAACTGCCCAGGAGCTGGCAGAGCAGGTTTCTCAGTTTCTACCCGCCGAGGTTACCGTCCAGGTATCTGAACAAGACGGCAAGCTTTACTTCGAACATGCATATACCCGCATTATCCATCCGGAGTTGGAACTGAACATCTCCTACAGCACGTACAACAAGAAGTACTCTATCTGGTGCCGTTCCATCGATCGCCTTAAGAACGTGACCCACTACACCCGCAGGAAGGTAACAGAGAAGCTTCCGGCGCCCAACAACATCGGCGTTCTCAACCTCAGGAAGCTCCAGGCCTGGATTCAATACTATGAGTCCTACTACAAGCTTCTGCTGGATTATGATACCGAGAACGCCGATAAAAAGGCTGCTTTCCTCTGTAGCCTTGAAAACCTGCCGGTGGAGTGGTTCAACAAAGACATCGAGGGAAGGATCCTCCGAAACGGCATAGAGTTCAGCTTTACCATCTCCGAAACCTACGTGGATACCCGGATCCACATCCATTACGAATGTGGCCGCGACCTTCAGACCTTCCTTGCACTAGCCGATAACCGGTTTGGGAAACTGAGAGAAGAAACCTGCCAGGTCAGCTGAGTAAAACCGATACTTTTCAGGAAGCCCGGTTGCCCGGGCTTCCTTATGTATTACTTTGAACTGACTATCTTTGGCAATTATCTTGTTTACAATCAATTTTTTTGTTAAAAATTTGTGGTAGTTGACTCTATTGTCACAATTCCTAACTATTTTAGCCAATATTTGTCAAGACAATAATTTTATAATGGCAACACAATTTGGTGAACGAATAAGAGAACTCAGGACAAAGCAGAACATGCTTTTACGCCAACTTGCATCCAAAATGGATATGGATACTTCTATCATAAGCAAAATCGAACGAGGCGATCGTCAGTTAAAAAAGGAACAGATTCCGGTTTTAGCTAAACTACTCAGTGCTAATGAACAGGAATTGCTTACGCTTTGGCTTGCCGACCAAGTAATGGATGTCGTAAAAGATGAACCCCTGGCGGATGAAGCCTTAAAGACAGTCTCAAAAAACATTAAGAAAGGAATGTAGATGTCAACAAAGTTTTTTACAAACGAAAATGAAAATACACTCCTCAGTAAAATTGAGGGGATTTTCAAGTATAGAAACATTCATTTTTTTGATGCTTTGGTTGGCTACTTTAGGGCTTCTGGCTACTTTCGGATTAGACCTTTCGTTGAAAAAGCTGCTGAAATTAGAATATTGGTAGGCATTAACATCGACAATCTTATTTATGAAGCGAATAAACGTGGTTTACTTTTCATAGAAGATCCTGCTAAAAGCCGTGATGATTTTTTTTTAGAAATAAAAAAGAACATCCAGGAGGCAAAATATGATAAAGAGGTTGAAGATGGAATGATGCAATTGATTCAGGACCTGGTAACTGGAAAAATTAAAATCAAAGTCCATCCAAACCAAAACCTTCATGCTAAAATATACATATTTAGAGAGAAGGAAAAACATGATCACGGATATGGCTCAGTTATTACTGGATCAAGTAATTTAACTGATAATGGACTTGAACGAAATTTTGAGTTTAATGTTGAATTGAGAGAAAATACTGATATTGATTTTGCAACCGAGACATTCGATAAACTTTGGAATGAGAGCATTGAGATAGGAAAGGATTTTGTGCAGAAACTTAAAAAGGAAACCTATCTCAATAATGAGTTTACACCATTTGAGGTGTACATGAAATTCCTTGTTGAATACTTTGGCCGGAGCATAGACTTCGATCCAAATTCTGTTCAGGATTTACCACACGGATTCAAGAAGCTATCCTATCAGGTTGATGCTGTGGCTGATGGTTATAATAAAATGATGAAGCACAACGGCTTCTTTCTGTCTGATGTGGTTGGTTTGGGCAAAACAGTTGTTGCTACTCTTATAGCAAAGAAATTCTTTTACTCAAATGGTTTCCCTTCATATTTATCAAAGACTTTGATTATCTGTCCTCCCGCAATAAAGGAAAATTGGGAAGATACACTATATAGCTTTGGATTACACAATTACAAAATTATAACTTCCGGTAGCTTGCATAAAGTCACCAGGCATCACGATTATGATTTGATCATTGTTGATGAAGCTCACAAATTCAGAAGTGATAGTGCAGAAATGTATTTTCACTTGCAGAACATCTGCAAATCACATACAAGGAAAAAACTGAACAACGATACCTATGAACAAAAAAGAGTGATGCTGATCTCGGCAACTCCCTTAAACAACAGACCGGAAGACATTGCAAATCTGGTTTATTTATTCCAGGACTCAAAAAATTCATCGCTGGAAATATCCAATTTGCAGCACTTCTTTAGAAACCAGATTGATGCTTACAAAAAATTAAAAGATGAACCGGACATTCAAAATGTAAGTACGGCCGTCAAAGTCATTTATGAAAAAATCAGGATTAAGGTAATCGAACCTCTTACCGTTCGCAGAACCAGAACCGACTTGGTTGAAAATGAAGAGTATGCCAAGGATTTAAAGGAACAAGGTGTAATATTTCCTGCTGTAAATAAACCGGAGAAAATCTATTATCCATTAGATGATTTTCTGGATGAACTTTACGATAAGACTATTTTGTATTTAAGCCATCCTACTAAAGGATTAACATATAATCGCTACCAGGCTATCAAGTATTTAAAACCCCATAAGAAGGGGAAATATCAAAAGGCTGATTTGATTTCTACCCAGTTAGCAAAAATTATGAAAACACTGTTAGTGAAGCGTATTGACAGTAGCTTTTATGCTTTTAAACAATCCTTGCGGAGATTCTCAGAGGCTACCAATGCCATGGTCACGATGTTTGATAATGACAGAATATATATTGCTCCCAATATAGGTGTGAATGATTATATTAATGAAGGGAAAGAAGATGAATTAATAACTGTGCTTACTGAATTGTCAGATTCAGACCCAACAATTGAAATTTGCACAGCAGAGGATTTTGAGCCTGGATTTATTAATGGTTTGAGAAAGGATAAAACCTTGTTGGCCGAAATGGTAAAAGAATGGGATCAGGTTGACCAAGACCCCAAACTCGACATTTTCAAGGATTACCTGAGTAAGAAGCTGTTTGACAAAACAATAAACAAGGAGCAAAAAATTGTTGTGTTCTCAGAATCAAAAGAAACAACGATCTACTTGAAAGATGAATTAAGTAAAGCAGGATTTGAAAAGATTCTGGTTGTTGATAGTAGCACAAGAAAAGACCGATTCCCTTTGGTAAAAGCAAACTTTGATGCCAATATACCTCTTACTGAGCAAAAGGACGATTATGATATGGTCATAAGCACAGAGGTATTAGCTGAAGGGATCAATATGCACAGGTCTAATATCATTGTAAACTACGATACCCCATGGAACAGTACCCGTTTGATGCAGCGTATAGGCAGAGTAAACAGGATTGGCTCCAAAGCCAATAATATTTATGTATTCAACTTCTTCCCTACTGCTAAGGTGAACAATGACATTGAACTTGAGAAAAAGGCAATCATGAAATTACAGGCTTTCCACAGTGCAATGGGTGAAGACAGCCAGATTTACTCACAGGACGAAGTAACCGAAAGCTTTGGATTGTTTGACAAAACGGTTAACGAAGAAAAAGATGAGAAACTAAGAATCTTGTTGGAGCTACGTAAGTTCAGAAAAGACAACCCCGATTTATTTAAGCAGATACGGAATATGCCAACTAGGGCAAGAGTTGGCAGGAAAAGTCCAGTTCTGAAAGGCTCAACAATCACTTTCATCAGAAACGAGAAAAGGGATGCCTTTTTATTGGTAAGGGAAAACGGGGAAATTGACGAACTTACTTTCTTACAGGCAGAAAAAGAGTATTATTCAAAAGTTACGGAAAAGGCAATTGACCTTAACGAACACCATCACGAACAGGTTAAAATGGCCATCCAGTTATTTGCTCACAAGTTAGAGGAGGAAAAAAGCAAGGAAAGAAAGATTGATACTACTCAGGGGCCTAATGAGAAAAAAGCGCTGGCATTCCTAGATGCAATTTCGAATATTCAGGTTGCTAACCCTGAGGAGAAGGAGCTTTTACATAATGCTAAACAAGCAATCCGCTTGGGAAAGTTTCAAAACCTGCAAAGAGATGTAAATAAACTCGCGAAGGCTGTCAAAACAGTGCCTCTTAAACAAGCTGTTCTGTTGGAAGAAGTCTTAAAAATCCTGCATAAATATCCTTTACAGACGATCGAAGATGATATTGCGCCAGTTTTGCAGCCAATATTTAACCTGAAAGAGTTTAAGCCGGAAATTATTATCAGTGAGAGTTTTAATAATTAACAAGCAATTATTCTATGCAAGAAAAAGAGTTAAAGCAAGTATTGACCGGTTCCTACGACTTTTCAAAGTGGCATAGGGTAATTGACTATGTATTCCCAAATTGTAGTTTCGAAAACAGCATTGTTGTAATTGAAAACAACAACGACAAAATTTCCTATATCCACCAAAAAGGTGAAATTACGCTTACAGATAACAAGAGAATCATTATTCTGGAAGTTGCAGTTAAAAAGGGAAACATTACCAAAGCTAAAGTTGGCTTCCACAATCTTACTGCTAAGTTTATTGACCAGGCGAATAACCACGGCATCTTAGCTTTTTACATTCCTGATGCAGAGGACAAGTCAGATTTTCGCCTTTCCTTTATCAGTAAAGAATCAAGATTTAAGGAAGATGGCACTTATGAAGAGTTCAAAACCAATCCTAAACGATATACCTATGTTCTTGGCGAAAATGAAAGTGCCACCACTGCTGCCAAACGCCTCAAGGAATTGGCTGCAAAGAAGAACGGCTTTTATTTTGAACTGAAAGATGTCATTGATGCGTTTTCTGTTGAAAAGCTCACGGAGGAATTTTTCAAAAAATACAAGGAGCAGTTTCAGATTTTCAATAATCATCTTATTGAGGATGATAATATCAGGTATAATATTTTTGGAATTGACCGAAATGAGACGGAGGATGAAAAAACTATAAACGAACTTCCGATTAGAGATTTTACAAAAAAACTGTTAGGACGTTTAGTATTCCTTTATTTCCTTCAGCGAAAAGGTTGGATGGGTGTTCCAAAAGAAAAAAACCTTTCAGCTCAGCCTGAGAGTACCGAAAGTGATGATTATACGAAAACCGTAAAGAGAATTTTTTCACCTGCAAATGGTTACAAGGATTTCATTTTTAGGTTATTCAAAGATTCAAAACATCCGGAAAGCTTTCACAGCAAGTATCTGAAAGAACTGTTCTATAACACGCTAAATAATAAAGAACGTCCGAATTTCGAGTTTTTGATTGATACCCGTTCTCCTTTCAATGATGGATCAGTAAGAAGTGTACCTTACCTCAATGGAGGTTTGTTTGATAATGATTTTCCCCCGGGAAATGATATTGACTTTCCGGCTCAGATGTTTGAAGACCTGTTTGAGTTTTTAGAACAATATAATTTCACCATAGACGAGAATAGCCCGGAAGACCATGAAGTGGGCATTGACCCTGAGATGCTGGGGCATATTTTCGAAAACTTGCTGGAAGAGAATCGAAACTCTGGGACCTATTACACTCCCAAAGAGGTGGTCCATTACATGAGCCAGCAGACAATTATTCAGTATTTATGTCATCATATGCCGGGAAATGACAAAGCAATTGAATCACTTGTTAAAGATGATAAGGAGAAAATTACCCCCTTTATTGAAAGCCATGCCGGTACCATCAAAAAACTGTTACATTGCATAAAAGTATGTGACCCTGCCATAGGTTCAGGGGCATTCCCAATGGGAATACTAAAAGTGATTTACGGTATTTTTTGCAAGTTGCATAATTATCTTGACCCGGAAACTCCTTTTGACGAGGCACAAACCAAAAAGGACATCATCCAGAAGAGCATCTACGGTGTTGATTTAGAACGGGGTGCAGTTGACATAGCCCGTTTACGTTTCTGGTTAGCCCTTGTGGTTGACGAGGACTACCCGAAACCTTTGCCAAACCTCGATTATAAAATTATGCAGGGACATAGCCTTTTAGAGAAATTTGAAGGAATTCCCTTGGTTTTTAACATTAGCGAATACAAGCAGAGGAAAGGTATAAATCGGAACCTGTTTGGCTCAATGGTCGAAGAGAGCAGTATAACTACCTATTTATGGCAAAATCAGGATTTTGATATAACAGAGTTGGAAGAGAAGTACTTTAAGAGCTTTGACCCTCAGGAGAAAATCGTAATTAAAGCCAAAATTGAAACTTTGGAAAAAGAATTTATTAAAGAACAGGTTGAAGAAAAGCGGGGAAAAATCCAGAATGAAATAAACAAACTCACTGCAAAAATTACAGAGATTCAATTAACCAACTTTAGTGATACATTTAATACCACAATTGCTCACAAAAGGAAACTTGAAAAGCTTAAAAAAGGATTGGAGAAGTATCAGTCTCAGCGAGAAGCCCTTATAAATGAGAAAGAAAGGCTTTGGCAGAGCTACGAAAACCTGATTAGTAATTTCCATAAGAACAAACCCTACTTTTTATGGCATTTGTACTTTATGGATGTCTTTGAAACCGGTGGATTTGATATTGTAATCGGCAATCCTCCATATATTAAGGAATATACCAACCGGACTGCTTTTGACGGTCTCAGAGATAGCCCATATTACATGGGCAAGATGGACATTTGGTATCTGTTTGCCTGCTTTTGTATGGACATGCTGAAAGATAATAGCGGTATTGAGTGCTTTATAGCACAGAATAACTGGATTACAAGTGCTGGTGCAGCTATTCTTAGGAACAAGGTTGTTCAGGAAACCGAAATGCTTTCTTTTACCGACTTTGGAAATTACAGAGTGTTTCAAAGTGCAGGTATTCAAACGATGATTTATGTAGTGAAGAAAACCAAACAGCCTGCCGCAAGCTATATTACCCATTATTCAAGATTGTTAGTTGACAACATTGATAAAACCTTCCTTGATTACTTTTTACAAAGTGAGAAAGACGGTAAACATGACAATTTTGAAAAACTGCTATTTGACTTTGTCCCTGCTAATTATGTTAATGGGTACATCACTTTTGCCAGTGATGCTAATGAAAATATTTTAAAGAAAATACAGGCAGTCAACCATATTAAGTTATTTGAAAATGAGGTAGCTCAAGGAATTGTTTTTCCACAAGATTTCTTGAATAAAAAAAATGCAACCAAATTAGGTGGTTCATTCAAAGTTGGTCAAGGGATATTTGCATTAAGCGTTGCCGAGCTCAACAATATATCACTTACCAAAAAAGAACATGAGCTGATAAAGCCATATTTTACTACTGACAAATTTTCCAGATTCTATGGAAGCACTGATTACGAACAAGTTGTTATCTATACGGATTCTTCATTTAAAAACCCTCAAGCTTTAGACGAATACCCAAATATCAAGCAGCATCTTGATCAATTTATCTCCGTGTTCACCTCAGACAACAAACCTTATGGGTTACATCGTGCAAGGGAAGAGAGGTTTTTTATTGGAGAAAAAATAATTGTTCAGCGAAAATGTGCAGGGCGACCTATATTTACCTATGCTGACTTCGACACCTACGTATCTGCTACTTTTTACTTAATTAAGACTGACCGGGTAAACCTAAAATTTCTCACTGCTTTGCTAAACAGCAAACTCATTGCCTTTTGGTTAAGGCACAAGGGCAAAATGCAGGGCAATAATTACCAGGTTGACAAAGAGCCTTTGCTTGAAATCCCCATTATTGAAACCGATAAACAGGATGTGTTTGCTAACCTGGTTGATTATATTCTGCTAGTTTATCAGCCACGGCAGGAATCCCTTATAAAATATATTGGCGATGACCTGATTATAAATTCCATCGAGGAAGTAATTGACCATGCTTTTTACGAACTCTATTTTGGCAATGAGCCTGAAATGCAGGAACTAAGGATAATTGAACATTTGGAGAACCGTGTTCAACCTATAACAAACCAATACACACAAAAAGATATTGAAACGGTAGTTGGCTTCTACCACTGGTTACATGAGCAGAAAAATCCCATTCGTAATATATTGCTTAAAGCCAATATCGTTAGTAAAAATATTGTCGGTGTTATTAATTCAACCATCAGCCAATGAGGATAATAGAACTTCAATTACAGAATTTTAAATTCTTCACCGGCAATGTTTTAAGCAACACACTTAAATTACCCAACGGGGAAAATGTCCTTGCCTGGGGCGAAAATGGAAGCGGTAAGTCCTCCATTTACTGGGCTATCTATACGTTATTACAATGCAGCTACAAAGAACCAGCGGATATTGACAACTATTTCACTCCTGCTCACGAGAAAAACCTGGTTAACATCCATAAACCTGAAGCAGACAGGGCATTTATCAGAATGGCTTTGGATGATGGGAATGAATACAAAATTGAACTTGGTGATTATAGCGTCATTGGCAATACTGATTTACAACAAAGTGCTGTAAGCAGCGACTTTATTGATTACAATGTGATTGCAAGTTTTTTAAGGTTCATGCATAAACATCAACCTGAACAATTGCCTTTGTTCGAGGAGCAGATTTTCAGGTTTATGCCTTTCAATGCCCCGGCACCTTACACTGCCGGGATTAAGTACTTTGACAAAGCATTTGAAAAAATTAACGAAGAATTACAAAAAGACCCAATCACTAAAAAGTATCCTACAGCCGGATCAGCAGCTTATGACCAGTATAAAAATCTGGTAGATGAATTTAACAGACAACTACGGCAGGAATTGGGTTTGGTTAATGTCAGAGCAAATGAAATACTTGAAAGAAAGTTTGGATATCCTATTGATATTGAGTTAAGTTATATGCCTGTTGAATTTCAGAGAACAAGCACACAATTCAGATTCACACAAAAGCCTTCTATCATCTTAAAAATCAACAACTATTACGGACACCCAGATGCGGTAAAGCGACCTCATTCTTTCTTGAATGAAGCAAAGAAGGCCGCCATCGGTCTATCCATACGTCTTGGAATACTCGAAAGGAGGCTTTCGGCAGATAAATTGAACGTATTAGCATTGGATGATTTGCTAATTAGTCTGGACATGAGCAATCGAGAGGTAGTTCTAAAGTTGTTGTTTGAAGATTACGAACCAAATTACCAGCTCTTCATATTTACACACGATAAGCAGCTATTCAATATTGCTAAACACAAGATTAATAATGGCACTTTCCCGGATAATTGGAAATTCTGGGAGTTTTATGTCAATGAGAAAGATCCTGATAAACCAGAGCCAAGATTGTTTGAGAATGAAACAGAAATGAGCAGAGCTTTAAATCATTTAGTCGAAAATGATTATCCAGCGGCTGCAAACTACTTGCGAAAACATTGTGAAAAGATTTTAGAAGATAACATCCCGGAGGAATTGTATGCAAATATCAATAAAGAGGAACCTAATTCAAATTATGCTCTGGATTCTATTTTAAACAGGGCTTCGATATTCTTTACAACAATTAAACAACAAGGAGTAGTTGATAAAATAAATGATCTGAAGCAATATCTTAAAATCTTACTAAATCCATTGTCCCACACAGAACGTGGAGTTCAAAGGTACAAAGCTGAAATATTGAATGTTATTAAAGTACTAAATGCTTTAGAATATGAATTAAAGCAAGCCAGATATGGAGTTCAAATAAAATCTGGCGAAACAATAGTATTAAAGCTGACCAAAGACATTGCTATTTCCTATGAGATTGATGTAAGATTACTTGAAAATACATATTGGTATTATGATCAAGGA
Organism: Bacteroidota bacterium; assembly: GCA_022709385.1. Lineage (GTDB taxonomy): Bacteria > Bacteroidota > Bacteroidia > Bacteroidales > CAIXZF01 > JAKLIX01. The sequence continues at coordinate 259,488 of JAKLIX010000001.1, forward strand.
AACCTCTCATTTACAGTTCAGAAAGGAGATACGATTAAAATCAGAGAATTTGAAAACGGAGTGCTAAAAGAGGAAAAAAAGTTTACATATTATCAGTCTTTGCCTCTACCAGAATTGTATAAACAGATAACAAATCACAACGACTTCCAAATTCCTGAAGTTCCTGATTGGAGGGTATTATTTATTCTTAATGGCATATCATTTAATAATCTTATACCAGTTGTATAGCAAAATGGAAACTGAATTACATCTAAAAGATAACACCATGCTTCGTTTAAGTTGGCATAGTATGCTATATGACAAGTATTTACAGTTTGTTCACCTCATTGGTGAGGCGATTAAAATCAATTAATATAAATACAATATCATGGCTATTAAACCTGAAATACCTAACAACGAACTGCCTTTGTTGCCTCCCGACAGGGATGCAATTGAAACCAAAGCCATTTTAAGGCAGGAAAGCAAGGCAGCCGTTGCTCTGGCTGAGTTAAAAGGGTTGGCACATACACTGCCAAACCAGAATATTCTCATCAATGCCATTGTTTTAAAGGAAGCAAAAGCATCTTCCGAAATAGAGAATGTGATTACCACACACGATTCGTTATACCAGGCATTAACTGCCAAATCATTCAAACCCGATTCTGCCACGAAAGAGGTGCTTCGCTATAGGGAGGCATTGTTTGCAGGTACTGAGTTTATCCGCAACAAAGGATTTTTAAATACAAATGGGATCATTCAGGTACAGAATATTCTTGAAGAAAACACGGCAGGGCTTCGTCAACTGCCCGGCACAACCTTAAAAAATGATACTACTGGAGAGACAATTTACACACCACCCGATGATAAAAATGCTATTAGAGAACTGATGTCTAACCTGGAAAAATTTCTCAATATGGATGAAGATGATGATGTTTCGCCACTAATCAAGCTGGCGGTTCAGCATTACCAGTTTGAAAGCATCCATCCATTTTATGATGGCAACGGCAGAACGGGTCGCATAGTAAATGTCCTTTACTTGATGCTGAAAGGCTTATTGGATAGTCCAATACTTTACCTAAGTGGATTCATTATTCGTAACAAAGGCGAATATTACCGCCTGTTAAGAGATGTTACCTTTAACGCTAATTGGGAACCTTGGGTGCTTTACATTCTGAAAGGTATTGAGCAAACGGCAGCAGAAACCATCGGGCAGGTTAACAATATTAACGGCTTGATCCTCGAGACTATCGCTAAAGTAAAAGCCGAAAAGCCTCTGGTTTATTCAAAGGAGTTTATTGAATTGCTTTTCGAGCATCCTTATTCAAAAATCGAACATTTGGAATCCAGGGGCATCGCTAAGCGAAAGACTGCCGGTAAGTATCTTTCCGAGTTAGCAGAAATTGGAATATTGGTGCCTCAGAAAATTGGTAAAGAGATAATTTACATAAACAAAGCACTTTATGAGCTTCTTAAAAAGTAATTTATTCAAACATGGGTGTCATTTACTCACGTTTCAGGAACATGGGCATTCCGTACCCACGTTTTCAATACGTGGGTGATATTTTAAAATATTTGCCCATATCCAAACAACATGGGCATTCCATGCCCACGTTCAATATTTGTTAATTAATTGATTGTCAATGATACAGCAAAATTTCACATTAAACATGCTCACATTCACTTATCCGGTTGAAACTGCCAAGTTTACTTTCTTAGCCGAAAAAACCGATGGTTTGTTTTCCATTCACAAAACCGAATGGCCTGTTAATATTAAACTTAATATTGGGAAAACTAGGGAAAACTAATCTGTAACGACCTTTGCACCTTTAATTAAATGATGATAGTTCAAATACTAGTAAACAGCTTGATTAACGGACTACTCCTTGCACTTGTAGCTCTGGGCTTCCATATCATTTTTTCAGCCACTAAAATCTTCCATATCGCACACGGAGGAATTTATGTTGCCGGAGTGTATTTCTTTCTGTGGACAAGCCCTTTTGTTGGAGTAGCATTCGGAATCATACTGTCTGTCGCTTTTGCATTTCTTTTGGGAGTTCTTATCGAATGGTCGGTTTACAAGCCTCTGTTAAAAAAATCAAGCAACGAAAATATAGCCCTTATCAGTTCACTTGGAGTTTACATTATTATTATCAATATCATCGCACTGCTCTTTGGCAATGAAACTAAAATCCTCGACAATACCATCCGTGAAAGTTTAACTCTGGGTGAAATCATCATCACCAGACCTCAGGTATGGCAGCTAATTTTTGCACTTCCCTTGATTGCCCTGTTTTTGATATTCATTAAAGTTACCGGTTACGGATTGAAAATAAGGGCTATTTCAGACAATCCAATTTTAGCAAGAGTGATGGGCATTAAAACTCAAAATATCCGTTACATCGTTTTTGGGCTTGGTTCTATAATGGCGGTTTCAGCGGCTTTGTTAAAAGGGTTCGATACAGGCATTGACCCCTATTCGGGAATGGCTATTACACTCAGTGCTGCCGTTGTAGTGATTATTGGTGGTTCAAGTTCATTGTACGGCACAATATTAGCCTCAATGATGCTTGCTATCATTCAGAATTTTACCGAGTTCTTTCTCTCTGCCCAATGGAAGGACACTGTTACTTTTACTATTCTGATCATTGTGTTGCTATGGCGTACCGAAGGTATTTTACATTTTAATGTGAGGGTTGACGAGAAATGAACTATATCATTCACATATTAATCATTCTGCAGATTTACATCATTCTGGCGTTGTCCCTGAATCTGAAAACGGGTTTTACAGGATTACTTTCCTTATGCCAGGCTGCTTTCTACGGTACAGGCGCTTACCTTACCACCTTGTTAATGGTTGACAAAGGATTGAACTTTTTTACAGCCTTGTTTCTGGCCATTCTGATAAACATTGCCCTGAATGCTGCCATTACCACCTGGCTGGCTGGCAGGTTGCGGAATCTTTATTTTACACTTGCTACCATAGCATTACAAATTGTATTCTTTGGGGTGGTTTACAACTGGCAAAGTCTCACACGTGGGCCATTCGGAATACCAGGGATACCGAAACCTGAATTAGCAGGAATAGTTTTTAATACACCATTGCAGTTTTTCTTTCTGGCATTGTTTTTTACTTCTGTAACAATAGTGTTCTTTTATTGGTTTGCGAAAACCCCCTTGTGCAAATTACTGGAATGTACCCGGGATGATGAAGTCTGGCTTACTGTTTTGGGGAAACGCCCGGCATACTTCAAATTTGTAAGCATTTCAATTACAGTAGTGTTTGCCACCGTAGCTGGGGCATTGTATGCAACCTATATGAGCTACATTGACCCCACGAGCTTCACATTGGATGAAAGTATTCTTATACTCACTATTATTCTTGTGGGTGGCACAGGAAATATCATTGGTCCCGTTTCCGGAGCATTGATTTATGTGCTGTTGCCCGAAGCGCTTCGATTTGTCAACATGCCCGATTCCATTTCTGCCAATGCGCGCATGATTATCTATGCAATGATTTTGATCTTGATTGTTCGGTTTAAGCCCAATGGCTTGTTCGGTAAATTTGAAATTCGGGGATGATGGAAGCCATACTGAACATACAGAACCTATACAAACACTACGAAGGCATAGTGGCAGTGGATAATGTAAATCTTACTATTATTCCGGGTACGCTTACAGGAATATTTGGCGATAACGGAGCCGGAAAAACTACACTATTCAACTTGTTAAGCGGTTTTGAAAATCCAGAAAATGGCTCTGTTTTTTTTGAAGGGAAAAATATTACAAAGAAAAGTGTGATTTACAGGGCAAGGCATGGTATGGGAAGGTTGTTCCAGATTCCCCGTATTTTTCCAGATGTAACTGTCTTAGACAATTTGCTGGCTGCAGGAAACAACCACGAAGCAAAGTACCTGCACAACTACCTGCTGAAACACTCGGCCATTAAAAAGAACAAAATCGCAGACCTTGAGAAAGCAAAAAATATACTTGACCAATTTCATTTAACTGAAAAAGCCGGATTAAAGGCTTATGAGTTGAGTGTGGGCGAAAAAAGGCTCCTTTCATTAGGCTCACTCTTGATGAATGAGGCAAAGTTATTGCTGTTGGACGAACCTTTTGCCGGGATAAATGAGGTAGCCGCAAAACAGATAAAGAGCATCCTTATTTCCTTAAAAAGCAGTGGTACTACATTTTTGATGATTGAGCATGACAAAGCCAAGCTATTTGAACTGGCTGATAGTGTTTATGAAATGAAACAAGGAAAACTATTAAACACAACAAACACACATCATGCAAACCACTGATTCCAATATTATCCTTGACATACAGAACCTGTCCTGCGGATATGGAGGGAAACCGGTGTTTGAAGATTTCAACCTGCAGGTTGGAAAAGGAGATTGTATTGCAATTACGGGACCCAACGGTTGCGGGAAAAGCACCCTGCTAAAAGCCATTTACCAGCTTTGTGTAATTAATTCCGGCACAATATCTTATAATGGACACCTGCTGAATGGCAAGAATCCCGAGCAGGTAAAGAAACTGGGCATAGCCTACTTTATGCAAAAAAATGCCATCTTCGCTAAGCTATCCGTTAAAGAAAACCTTTTACTATCTTTAAATGGTACAAGCAAAACCGATAAGAAACAAAAGATTGAAGAAATAATTGCAGTGTTCCCGGATATTGGAAAATGGCAGAATAAAACAGCAGGTCTATTAAGCGGAGGACAAAGGCAGCAGTTATCCATGGCTATGCTGCTCTCACAAGATGCCAACCTTTGGCTGCTCGATGAGTTTTCAGCCGGTCTAGATACTGAGAAATCTGAGGATTTCCTGCAACTGGTTTTAAAACACTTTGGGAAAACTTCAGATAACCCAAACACAATAATCTTCGTGGAACACAAAAATAACATAATCAATAAATTGGGAAAAAGAATTATTAATTTTAATAGTTTATAATATGAAGACAAGAATGAAACAATTGGCAATAGTGCTCCTTGCACTTTTTCTCCATGCAGCATGTAATAATGCAAAAAAAGATAAGGATGTGATAAAGATTGGGGCGATTTTGCCATTGACAGGAGATTTGTCAAGTTATGGTGTTGATACAAAACTTGCGTTAGAGTTAGCAGTGAAACAGAAAAACAATAATGGTGGTATAAATGGTAAGAAAGTTGTTTTAGTTATTGAAGACTCCAAAGGTCAAACAAAAGAGGCTTCCATTGCTGCAAATAAACTCATTATCATCGATAAAGTAATTGCTATATTGGGTCCAATTACTAGTCCAGAGGTATTGGTTATTGCTCCTATCTGTAATAAGAATAAAGTACCTTTAATAAGTCCATCCTCTACTGATAATGCTATTTCAAATGCAGGAGAATATGTTTTCAGAACTATAAATGCGGATAATATAGAAACTCAGGCATTTGCTATTTTCCTAAAACAAGATTTAAACCTACCAAAGATTGCAATAATAGCAAATCAAGCTACCGGTACTTTATCTTATGCTACTTCATTTGAAGAATTTTATAAGAAAAATGGCGGCACAATTCTAAATAAAGAAATTTTTGGTGAAAATCAGATAGACTTTAAAAATGTCATAATCAAACAATTGTCAAGTAACCCAGATGCCTTTTACATTTCAGGTGTTTCAATGGAGATAGGATTATTAATAAAACAAATTCGAGAGATTAATAAGACAGTTAAGATATTTTCGTATCAAAGTGCAGAAGACAGAAGAGTTGTTGAGATTGCCAATGAGCAGGTTAATGGTGTCGTCTTTTCATCAACCACACTGCCAGATAGCATTATTGGCTCAGCTCGATTAAACATCGTGGATGATTTTATGAATGAATACGGGAAAAAACCTGGCATTTTTGCAGCTGAGATTTTTGATGGTATCAATATTATTATGAACGCATTGAATAATTCTAATGATAGTAATAAAAGTTTTATAGAGATTTTAAAAACAACTAAAGATTATAATGGTGCAAGTGGTATAATTACTTTTGATGTAAATGGTGATGTTCACAAAAACATTGCTATTTATCAATACCTTGATATGAAACCTATTTTAATCGCCACAGTTACAAACAATTCCATACAGAAAGTTGCTATTTTAAAATGAAAGTAAACAGAATTATATTGCTGAACTCATCAATCGATTACTTAGGCGATAAATATGTAAAGACGGTTAATTACTCATGTTATCCGCCTTTAGGCTTGGTTAGTATTGCAACTGCAATAAAAAACCATGCACCTCACATTGAAATTAAAATTTTAGATGCTGAAATATTGCCAATGAGTGAAATTGAGGATTGTATAGCAACTTTCTTACCCGATATTATTGGGATAAGTGTCTTAACCGCAACTTTTGAAACCGGACTTCACTATGCAGACTTCGCCAAAAAGACAGGTGTTAGATATGTAGTATTCGGTAATGATCATGCATCGTTTTTTCCTGAATTAATTATTCGGAATAGATGTAATGTTGATTATGTTTTAGCAGGAGACAATGGAGAAATTGACTTTGTGAAATTCATTGATAGTATTGAAAAAGAAGTCAATGTTTTCGATCATGTGTCAAATATTGTTGGAAGGCAGAATAAAACAATATTTAAAAGTAAATCCGTGAAATTAGCCTTAGAGGAATATAAAAATAATACGATCGATATTCCTGATTTCAATTTGCTTGAAAAAGATATTCTTAACACTTATTGGAATAGCTATAATCATGATTTTGGATATTTTCACTCAAAAGAAAAACGACCTTTAACAATAAATAATGCTAAGGGGTGTACAAACTTTTCTAATCATTGTTTATACTGCGGTATTTTTAGTTTAAAACCTCAATGGGGAAATGCATCTTTTTTCTGGCAAATGATTGAACGTTATTGGAAAAGATTCAATGCTAATCTTTTTTTTGAGGTTTGTGACAATTTTACTGGATTAATAAAATATCGAAAAGAGTTAATCCGGTTAATGCCTGAATGGTATAAACAATCAGATATTGAAATGATTGTATATTCTAGAGCATTTGATATTTATAATGACAAAGAACTAATAGATGACCTGAAGAAATTACATGTGGTACGTGTAATTATTGGTTTGGAATCAGGCAGCAAATTCTCGATTAATTCTTTAAGAAAGGGGCATCCAACGGGTTTGGAAGTTGAAATTAACAAATATGCTATTGAAAAATTGGCTGAAGCTGATATTCAATTACATTCTTCATTTATACTCGGATGTTTAGGTGAGTCTTGTGAGACCGTTAACGAAACCAGAAATTTTATAAATTGGTTAAAGGGGTTTAAAAACGTTGTAGGCATTGAGGTTAGTCCTTTATATCCTGTTCCAACTTCTCCTTCATGGGATTTGCTTCTTGGTAATAAGAATTCAGCATTTTATGAGAATATTGAAGAGACATTGAGAAATGTTGGCATTTATGATTATAAAGAAATATGGGAAAATGCCAATGAACTATTTGCGAATAAAGATATAATAGATTGTAAATTAGCAAGTAACTTCTGGCTTGATAATTTCACCCATTTGAGTTCTGCAGTTATTGAAAAAGAAATTGTTGACTTAAATAAAATGATAAAATCAGAATTTCCAATTAATACAGGTGCATTTTTATGACAAATAGAATTAACGGTGATTGCAAATGGTGCTTTGATTGTACTGAAAATGGGTTGAAATATCATAATAATGAAACAAATCCCAGATTAACTGATTATAATACAATAAAGAACAGTTTAGATCAAAATCCCATTATGAATTTTAATGGGATAAGAGATATTCAATTTTTAAAAGTTGTTGCTGAAAAAATCATTGATCTTATAAAAAGTGATCCTACAATAGTACCTTTTTTCATTCTTGACTATTACTTGCCATCTGAAAAAAACAAGTTTACATCCTTATATTGTGTTGAAAATGAAGCTAACTATAACCTACACAATGATATTTTAAAAAGATTGTATCAAGGAAGTGAAAATGACCATTCAATTGAGGATAAAATTTTAGATACAAATAAGATTCTTCATCTTTTTAAAAAGTATGGTATAACCAACCTTTCCAAACCAATACTATATGATTTCAATAATGGGGATTATAATCCTGCTTATTATGCGGATGTTCATTTAATAAAATTCAAGAAACTAAAGGATAATTCAATAATTAGATCATTTACGAATAATGAGTCTCTGGTAACGGATTTAACAAATTATTATAATTTTAGCAATTATAAACTTGCCGAATTTATTGATGAGGATCTAAATTCAATACTGGAAAAGTATAGTGCAGAAACCATTTATGGTATCAAATTCAATAATCTAAATAAAGCTTTCATTACTTATTTGTCTTTTTTTAATTCCATTGTCCCTGACAAAATAGATAATGTTGAAATAGCTGAGTACATATATTTTCCAGCTACTTCGACTTATCTAAATAAAGAGAAAAATGGGAAACAAGAGTTCATCAACGATTGGATAGGAGGCTTAGTACTTGGATTCAGTGAGCCAACTACTCTTGCTTTCCGCAATGCTATACGACATTTTGTGCAGTATGTAGTAACCTTAATATATAATCAATACCAAATACTTAGTTTGGAATACGAAAAGGAACTTGTTCAACTCCATGCCACCCGTGCTGCAAATATCTCCATACTCGTTGATTCTTTTGCACACAATGTAGCTGCTCATTCGTTAATGGCCCTTTCTAACTATTTTGCTAATAGAAAAAATGAATTGGAAACCAAAGATATTTCTGAAGGATTAGAATACTATGGTTCTGACAAAAAATTTCTAGCCCAATCCGTAATTTGTGAAATTAGCTTAAAAGCAGAAAAGGAATACAAAATTCTCACAGGTTTAGATTATACAAAAGAGCAAAAAACTACAATTAGTATTTCTGATATTATTAGGCTTGGAGAAAAAAAAGATAATTTATTAAGAAAACTATTTCAATTGAAACAACCTAATAGTATTGATAAATCTCTACCTGTTCCAATTGATGATAGTGTTTATAATTATATTAATTACTTGTCGGGTAAATCAGAATTCTGGAGTGCTGTTATTTCCGGAGAATCATTTAATAACTCCATTTCAAATTTATTTGATCTTATATGGGGTTTTGTTGATAATCCATTGTTTGTTGGTACACTTGCAGGAAGTGAAAAAATAAATAAAATCAAATTTGTAATCGATGAAATGCCGTTTGCATTTGTTGATTTTTCAGCAATCAATGTCAATAATTTAGCTGGTAACTACCAGTTTGTAAAACCATTAGACAATTTTGAGGAAATTAAATCTTGCTTATCAGCTAAGGAAATTTTGTTACCTGGTTCGAACGTTGGTAAACAATCTGTATATACCATTTTTGAAAACTGCCTGAGAAACATCAAGCATTACAATATTTCCAATCCGGAAGTTGATGAAGTCGAATTTCATATAAATATAAAGGAAACAACAAATAACAAAAAATTTATTTTTGAGATATACTTAAGCCTCACAAAATACTTAAATGAGAAATCGTCAGAGGATGTTATTAAAGAAATATTAGCACAAATTGAAAAAGGCACTTATGATAAGGAGAATAGTCAACCTATATTTGGTGGTACTTCACAATCTATTTTATGTACCAGTCACTTGGTAACCGGAAGATTTTCGGATGAAATAAATAAAAAAAATGGTGAAAGGTATTTCAATGCAATAAATGATGGAGGTTTTGTGAAATATACATTCAATTTATGGAAAGGAGAAAAAGTAAAGCCTCTTGTTGAGAACACAATAATTGAAGATGATGATAATATCTCACGCTATAAATTTATGGCCGTACGCTCTAATATGGATATTGCACAATTCAGAAATAATATCCAGGATGCAATTAGAATTATACAAACAAACAAATCTGACAGCGAGGGAGTTTATAAGGATTGGTTGTCTTTCTGGTTGCCGAACACCAACTTTGAGTGTAGTCTTAATGACACAAATCCTATAATTTTACAATTCGGTAATAAAACCATACAGTTTAACCACGGTGAAAATTCAGAAAATAACAATTTGCTTTTTCGTAATCACGGTATTTTTAAAAGAGAGATTGAGAATAAATGGGATGAGCTTCAATATGATGTTGCCGAGGCAATGCTCACTGGAGTCTATATTATTGACAACCGGCTATTCAATGTATTTAGTCAAAAGGGAGAGTCTTTTCAGAAGACGATTGAAGATGAATTGAATCTATTTGTTAAAGAAGAAAATCCTGCATCATTGAATTGCAGCAATATTCTTGCAATTGATAATGAGAATAATACTATTTGTGATAAAATAAATTTCCTGATAATACATTTATCATTTATTGAAAGCTTGAATCCCGAGTACAAAAATGACATTAACAACTTTATAAAAAAAATCCAAGAGGCGACTAATAATAGAGACAATTTTCATTTGTTAATTACCACCGGAAGAGGAAGAACTGCATGGAAAGAAAGCATTAAAGAAGAATATGGGCATTTTGTTAAGCATCGGTCGGTATTTTCTTTACAGAATGCTATGATTGATGGAGTAATAAAAGACGATGATTTTAATCTGAAATACAATATCATTAAAGTTCTTTTTGGTTCATAATTTAAAAACAATATATCATGAGCAAAAAAACAATTATCATAACATGGAGATTTAATCCGACAGAAGGAAATCCCTATTTTGAGAAAGTACCAATCTCCACTGACTATGAGATAATAAAATTTTACACACCAGATCAGAGAAATACGGAAATTTCACAGGATGCATTTGATGAACTGGTAAAAATCATTTCAGAGATAAGCTCTGATTTGTTTGTATTTATTCACTCACCCAATTTCAAACGATACCAAAATGATTTAATTGAATTAAGCAAGCCTGCAAAAAATATTCATATTAATTATTTTGAAGGAAGTGGATATATATATGAGATTTTTATTAACCAGGGAACCTATGAATTAAAACAATTAAATGCAGATTCGTTTGATCAAATATATAAGCAGATTGAAAAAAAATACGGGACAAAAGCAAAATTAAATTTAGTTCTTATGTTTTTGCATCAATGTTTGGGAGGGCTTCCCGCCTTGCCCAGTGAGTTTGATGCTTGCAAGAATGAATATCAAGAATGGAAAGAGAATAGTAGCATGGAAAACCTGAGAAAACTTAGAAATTTACTACTAAAGGAGGCAGGGATTACAGGGGAAAACTAAAGTTATTTAACCTTTGCCAAAATCGAAGTCATGGAAAAGCTCATATTCATTAACAATGAACAATATTTTGAATCACTTAAGCCGGTGTTATCTAAAGCGTTTCAGCCGGTTTGGTATTCATCTATTCACGAATTTGAACAAACTATTGTAAATAAGGAGGATGTGCGAGTAATAGTGATATGTGAATCGTATCCTGATTATATTTCGAGTATTCGGAATAATCTAGTCTTTGCTAGGTATTATGAAAATAACAACCCAATAATTCTTTTATCGTTTTTACCTTTTGAACATTTAATAACCAACATTGAGTATAAATTATCAAGACTACCGAAAGACAATTCACATGTATTTTTACAACTGCCTGTTTCTGGTCAGGATATTTTAGATATAGTTGACAAAACTGAGAATATGCAAGATCAACCTGGCTCATTGCCGTTTGTTATAGATAATCAGGAATACATTGACCATATTATAAACAGGGTCAGAAAAGATGAGGTATCAAATGTACCTGTTCATAAAATTCTGCTTATTGAAGACAATCCTGATGATAAAGAATTAGTTAACCAATCGTTTCATAATTATCTGGCAGAAAAGAGCTACGATTTTAAATTTGCAATCAAATGGATTAAGCGCGGAGAAGAAGCGGAAAAAATTATAAGGAAGGACACAGATATTCAGTCGGTATTACTTGACTGGTTGCTGTTAGAAAAAAGCGGAGCAAAGCAAAGTCTTTCTGAAATGCTATTGGTTGAAACTATTCATGCTATCAGACCTGAACTGCCAATTTACATTTTCACTCAGTCCGAAAACCCTTATAGCATAATTAGTGAGTGTGGAAATAAAATAAAAACTTACTTTACCAAAAAACAGCTAAAAGCTGACATGACATCTGTTTTCAACCGGATTGTTGCTGATTATAACAAAAGAAGGAGAGCCCCATTTTGGGAAGCCTATAAAAGCTATATTGAAGAAAGCAACGATTCATGGCACACTCCAGGTCATGCCCGTGGTGTAAGTTTCAGGGAAAGTCCGTATCTGAGAGACTATTATTATTACTTTGGAGTTAACATGTTCGGTGCCGATTTATCTGTTTCAGTAGAAAAACTCGGTTCACTTCTAGATTCCACCAATTCCATTAAAGAGGCACAGGAAAAAGCAGCAAAAACATTTGGTTCAAAACATGTTTTTTTTGCCACCAATGGCTCATCCACGTCAAATAAGGTAATTATACAAACAATGCTTAGGCCCGGTGACGGAGTGGTTATTGACCGCAATTGCCACAAATCTGTTCATTACGGTGTAATACAGGCAGGTGTTGGGCATGTTACCTACCTTAACAGTGAATATAGCAATAAGTATCGAATTTTTGCACCACCGTCCCTTGATGAAATTAAGAAAGGTATAAAAGATGCAAAAGAAAAATGTGAAAAGGTTAAAGCCTTGATTATTACAGGTTGTACTTATGATGGCTTACTTATAGATGTAAGACAGATTGTTGAACTTGCTCATAAAGAAAAATTAAAAGTTTTTATTGATGAAGCATGGTTTGCTTATGCACACTTTCATCCCGATTACCGCTTTTATTCAGCCGTTGATGCGAAAGCTGACTATGTTACCCATAGTGTTCATAAGGTTTTATCTGCTTTGAGTCAGGCTTCAATAATCCATATAAATGACCCAGATTTTAATGAGGATTATTTCCGTGAAATGTTTTATATATACACAAGTACTTCACCACAATACCACATGATTGCATCTATTGATGTGGCAAGGATGCAGATGGAAATGGAGGGGTATAAAAAAATTACTGAAGTTAGAGAAATGGCAAATCAGTTCAGAGAGAGCATTAAAAATACCTTCAGAAAAATTAAACTAGTTGAGCCTTCTGATTTTGCAATAGAGTTTCCTCATATAAAAACTGATAATATTGGACATGACCCACTCAAAGTATTAATGAATATGAGTGATTTGGATTACGATGTTGAAGATATACACAAGTATCTGTTTGAAGAAGGAGGCTTGGAAATAGAAAAAGACACATATACAACCATTTTGGTTCTTTTCACTATGGGTACATCTCCTGATAAGATTGGTCGCTTGTATGTTGCTTTAAAAAATCTTGACGAAGATAATGTTACTCTTAAGAAAAAGAAACAGATTAACAAAACAGTTCCTGATTTAAAAGATGAAATAGAATTACTTGGTAAACCTGCTGATGCTTTTTTTTCTCACAATAGAGTAGAAGAAAAAATTGAAGATTTACTAAAAAAATCCGACAAAGAACTAAAATCCATTGTATCTACTAATCTTGTAACTCCATATCCACCAGGTATTCCTTTATTAGTTCCTAATCAATCGATTAAAAGGAAGATTTTGGAATGTATAAAAGAGCTAAAATCAGATAATGTCAATATTCATGGTTGCCGTGACGGAAAAATATGGGTGGCAAAATGTTCCGATATTAATCCAAAAATTAGAAAAGTAAAAAAATAATATATGAGCAAAATGCCTGATTTTTTTGATGTAGTACTCTTGCAGAAAAGAGATGAATTGATAAATATGGGAAACAACCCATATCCTTATGATTATTACCGAACTCACAGTATCGAAATAGTCATTAAGTATGAAGTAAAATTAACGGAGGTAAAGGAATCTGTCAGTTTAGTGGGCAGGGTAACGGCAATGAGGTTAATGGGAAAATCATTGTTTTTTGACCTATTGGACGATACTGCACGCATTCAGGTTTATACCGGTAAAAACGATTTCTCAGATGAAGACTGGAAGGTTCTATCAAAGCTGATGGATATTGGTGATTATTTGAATATCACCGGATTTGTATTTCGCACTAAAATGGGTGAGTTAACCATTCATGCCACGAAAGCAACTATCATTTGTAAACCAGTTGTGCGTATTCCGTTTGGTAAATCAACAGAAGAAAAAGAGTACAATGAAGTTGCCGACCCCGAAATTAAGTACAGGGAACGTTACATTTATTGGCAAACCAATCAGGAAGCCCGCAAAAAAATAGAAATGCGTTTTCGGATTGTAAGTCTGATAAGACATTGGATGGAAAAAGAAGGTTTTCTGGAAGTGCTTACTCCAACTATTGAAATGGTTTATGGTGGTGCTGAAGCACGTCCTTTTAAAACCAATATCTGGGCTTTGCAAAATCAACAGGCATACATGCGAATTTCACCTGAATTATACTTAAAAAGATACATTTCTGCCGGATTCCCAAAAGTGTTTACGATTTGCCAGAACTTCAGAAATGAAGGAATTGACAAAAGCCATAATCCGGAGTTTACTATGATGGAATGGTACGAGGCAGGGACTGACTATGAGTTTCAAATGAAGCGTTTTGAAGAACTGACTGCTTTTCTTGCGATGGAATTGTTTGGTAGAACAACCATTGATTATCAGGGAACAACCATTGATTTAACTCCTCCATGGCGCAGATTGAGCATGGTAGACGTAATAAAAGAATATGCTGAAGTTGATGTTATCTCAATGTCCTCTCAGGAAATCGAAAAATACATGTCCAATAATCAGATTGAGTTTATTGAAGATATGCCAAAAGGTTTGTTGATAGCCCATTTATTCGAGGAATTGTGTGAAGATAAACTGATACAACCCACCTTTATTATTGACCATCCGGTAGAAACTTCACCTTTGACCAAGAGGAAAAGAGGTATGCCTGGATTTGTGGAAAGGTTCGAGCCTTTTATCAATTGCATGGAAGTGGGAAATGCGTATTCAGAACTAACCGATCCTGTCGAGCAATTTGAAAGGTTAGCTGCACAAAGAGAGATAAGATCAGAAGATGATTTTGAAAATCATCCTTTGGATATGGATTTTATTAAAGCAGTTGGAGTAGGCTTACCCCCTACCGGAGGAGTAGGATTCGGAGTTGACCGTATCATCATGTTGCTCACAAATTCTGCCACCATACGAGATATTATCCCTTTCCCTATGATGAAACCTGTAAATTACTAAACAATGGAAACAACCTTTAAAGTTCGGAACCTTAATAACGATGATATTTCCAATGTCATGAATATTCAGAAGCAAGATTATTCTAATGATTTACAGGAAGATAGAAATGTTTTTATTCAAATATTGAATGTTTTCTCTGAAGGAGTTTTTGGTGTATTTGATGGAGACAATCTAGCCGGATATTTGTTTTCTCATCCTTATCTGCTGAATCAAGTCAAACCTTTGAATAGCCAACTTTATCTTACTGGTGAGGAGAATTGTTTATATCTGCACGATATGGCAATTTCACCCGATTACCGGGGAATGGGACTAGCAAAACGACTGTTTGAAAGATTCCTGTTTACATCTGAGAAAATTGGATTTGAAAGTCAGCGTTTAGTTGCTGTTCAGAATAGTGCTGAGTTTTGGGGTAGATTTGGTTTTCGACAAAATGATTTCGTTAATGCCTCAGGATATGCCAACGGTTATTACATGCAAAGATTAAATGCTAATTTATGAATACATTTTTAGTTACCAACTCAATAGAAAAATCAAAGAAATTTATTTGCCAACAGCTCCAAGCTGCATGGGATACTGAAAAAATTAAAGATAACAGGAAGAAAGCTAAGGACTTCCTGACAGAATCGGATTATTTTAAAATTATTGACAGCAAAGAGAAGTACAATGTTTTTGATATGAAGTTTATTCCTGAGATAATTTTCATTGTCCCCGAACTCAATTGGTCAAATGATGATGTGAACGAAGGTTACGATATTGCAAGGGATTTGATTACAAAAAAATACAAGTCGGACTTTATTCAGCTTGTGTTTTTATCAGTCCTTGAAAGAACAACATTAAAAGAAATCTCCGATGTCCGGAATAAGAGTTTTGCTGAGGCGTTTCCGCATGTTTGTTTATTGGATAGCGAACCAGGGATTCAATTTTTTTACTATTCCGATATCCACTATAAACTGATTAAACATCTTGCGATTTCCGATGAAGGCAGGCTTCAGAGAATAAGTCACGAAATGAATTCTGTAAAAACCAACATTTTAAAAGAAACCAGGGAAGTTGGTTATAACAGAACGGACTTAACATCAAAATTGGAAGAGCTCTCTTTGTTCCAGCAATGGACAGGAATAAAAATAACCGATGAAATTGAAAAAGCCAACAATGCTACTGCCAATGTACAGCTTGCTTTAATTTCCAAAACCACCGAAAATATTATTGATGAAATAGACCTTAGGTTATCCTCTAAGGGTGTTTCAGACGAGATTAAAACAAGGGATAAAACCAATTACAAGGTGTTCATTATTGAAGATGATAAGGAGTATCGCAAATTTTTCAGAGAAACATTTTCAAGGTTTTATACTGAAGTTTATCCTGATAAGAATGATAGTTTCCCGTTTAATAAAACCACAAAAGATTTTACTATATCTGAAGCTGAAGACATCATCAAAACCATTGGGAAAAGTTTTAACATATTTTTACTTGATTTACTCTACAAAGATGATGCTGGTAATTGGCTTAACTTTAATGGTCTTGATTTGTATCGTCTCGTAAAATCAGTAAACCCTTATGCTGTAAGACGTATTATTACCAGCTTGCCACGTGGAATAGTAGCAAAACTTGCTGAGGTGATTACAAGCGATACTGAAAAGCCTAATATTGATCAGGTTTATACTAAAAAGTACGGATTTGATTACCTGAAAGACACTATCATAGAAAGTATTGAAAAGATTAACGAGGAGTGTCGTTCAAAATCAAAAAGTAAAACAGTTTTGTCCCCCTTCCCTAAAACAGGTATTTATGTTTGGTCTGGAGTGCCTGAATTAATGTTCAGCTTATTACATGATAAGAAAGACCAGTATTATAAACATCGTAATATTTCAGATGGAATATTTAATCATTATTTAAAAGGTACACTAGTTAAAAGTACTATTGGCTGGAACAATGGAGAATTGCCAAAACCAGCCATGAAAAAGAAAGTTACTGATTCTTATTTTCTGGGAAAGTTATCCAGTATCATGACTCATCGTTTGATTGCTCTCAACGAGGCATTAAAAAATGATGACTTTGTAGTGCATTATACTGATTATCTTGAAGTCATAGAAAACCTTACGAATATTACCCAATTAGATAAAGGGTATTTTCAGACAAAATTAGGATTCAATGGAACTGAAATAAAGAAAAATGAAAATCCTGTCGGATTCAGGATTTTATTTTCAAACCTATTCCCGGAGGAAATTAGTTTTATAACCAAAACCCTGGCCTCCAAAGATGATATAATTGATAACAGTTTGTTGAAAAATGTCAATTCTGATCTTAATGAATTCTTTATAAGAATATTGGAAGATTTGACCACTTATGAAAGCTGGGAGGAATTAAAATTGGATTATGATCCGTATTTACCCCAAAAAAATAATATTGATAATGGCAATCCTGTATCAACTGATGACCTCCCTGATTTTTCCTTAAAACAACTCCTTGATTTTCTTCAGGCCCTCGTTGCTAATTATGACAAGGAGTTTATCGAGCCGATGGTTCAGCTCGTAACAGACTACGCTCCCGGCAGTAATAAAATAAAGTATCGGCCTGTAGAAATTCTTATTGACAACCTTTATTCCAAATAGCCTTCCTGTAACTGGGGAAAACTGACCCCATCTTTCCTTTGTACTCAGTGTTAAATTAAAACTGAGTAACAATGGAACAACATTTACGCTTCTTCGTAGTAACATCAACATTGATTGTTGCTATCCTTTTACAGGATTCCGTATTTGGTCAGCCTTCGCCCTGTACAAATTCAGACTTTTCTATTGGGTTAGCAGGCTGGAACGGCTCTTATGGGACCTTTGATGATCCTTATCAAAATTCCGGCTTTATCACAGCCGATCCTGCACGACACCATATTATTACTTCACCTGGTGGTTTCGATCCTCATTCTGGTGGTTTACTTCCCATGTTACCTCCTGGAGCTAATTTCTCTCTAAGACTTGGAAACGATAATGCCAATTCTGAAGCTGAAACTATCTCTTATAGTACTGTAGTATCATCATTATCAACTCTTTTTGTTTACAGGTACGCCATCGTATTAGAAGCCCCTGATGACCATGGCCCTTCTCAGCAACCTTCACTCACAATTCGGGTATTCGATCAAGCGGGTAACTTGATTAATTCTACCTGTGGTTATTATCAGGTTACCGCATCGTTGGATCTAGTAGAAAGCGATCCTACATGGCATTTATTCCCTGATGGCAGTGGTGTTTATAAAGACTGGACTACCGTGGGCATGGATCTTTCGGGTTTGATTGGTCAGACTGTGACTATTGAATTTACCACCAGAGACTGTTCCTTAGGAGGCCATTTCGGCTATGCATATCTTTCCACATTTTGCTCAATGTTAAATATGACTGTTGGCTATTGTCCAGGAAACAATAGTGCAACCCTAACAGCTCCGGAAGGGTTTTCTTACCTCTGGTCCACAGGTGAAACAACACAATCGATAGTTGTTAGCAACCCTCAGCCCGGGACAACAGGATTATGCACATTAACCTCTGTAAATGGTTGCTCTGTTGATATTTCTGCCGTAATACAACCTACGATCATAACACCAAATTTCGCCTTTGATAGCAACTGCATCGGCCAGGATTTTCATTTTTATGATCAAAGCAGTATAAACCAGAATGATATCGTTGATTATGCTTGGGAATTCGGAGATGGCAGTACCCCTGTAACCGGATCTCCGATTCCAACTCACATTTTTACAAGCCCAGGAACTTATCCTGTAACTCTTACTGTAACTTCCAACGATGGTTGTAGCGCTTCAGCTATGCACTACATTACGGTAGAGACTTTACCTCTGAATTTCACTGTTACTGGAGGTGGGAATTTCCCAAACGGGGGACCTGGTGTCCCTATCGGATTATCGAATTCTCAGACTGGTGTGGTTTACACCCTTATGCGATCCGGAAGTCCAGATATTACAATTCTCACTATACCAGGAACAGGAGGTCCGATAAACTTCGGGACGTTTAATGTTGAAGGGGATTACTTCGTAAAAGCCTCTTATGCTGGTCTTCCGGCATGTGAGGTTTCATCGGGAAACAGCGTTAACGTTCACCGCCTTCCTTACCCACTTCGTTATTTGGTGTCTGGAGGGGGTAACTTTTGCGAAGGTGGACCAGATATTTTTATTCACATGAACGGCTCCGAACAAGGTGTTTTTTATGAATTGCAAAGAAACAACTCTAACCTTTTACCAACAGTTGTTAGGTTCGGTACAGGAGCACCATTGGATTTTGGTCCTGTGACACAATCAGGGGTATACAGCGTTCATGCAGTACACATTACTTCAGGCTTAGACACCTTGATGACAGGCCAAGCCAATATTACAATTAACCCACGTCCAACTAAATTTCTTGTCTCGTCCTTTGGAGACCTATGCCCAGGTACCGAGGTTTTGCTCAATGGGTCGGAACTTGGTGTTCATTACAATCTAATGGTTGGGAATGACACTATTACAAGCTTTATTGGGACTGGGAATATTTTAAATTTTGGTTCTCAATTTGAACCGGGCATTTATAAAGTAATTGCCATAAATGCTGCAACTGGATGCATTGAAGTAATGAATGGAAATGTTGGTATTTATCCCCTGCCATCATTTTTTGATATTCAATATCAGGGTGTTAACTGCGCTGGTAATAGCATCGGCTTGGATGGTTCAGAGATTGGAGTCAAATACGAACTTTTCCTTAATGGTATCATTACCAACATAACACCAATTTATGGAACTGGCAATTCTATTAGTTTTGGTAATGTTTGGATGCCAGGCAATTACACTATTCTTGCTACAAATCCCCTCACAAATTGCAGCAGATTTATGTCCGGCACTTCAATGTTTTATAACATGCCAGTTTCCTATCAAATGACACCTACTGGAACTGTTTGTGCTGGTACTGCTATCGGATGTATTTCTTCACAAGTTGATGTCATTTATATTTTGAAACGAGATTCAATCTGGATAGACACAATTGTTGGTAATGGCGGAGCTATTTCTTTTCCTCCTCAATATGCCCAAGGAAATTATACAATTACGGGATATACGAGTGCATCTTCGTTCCTATGTTCTCAAGAAATGTCAGGGAGTGTGATAATTACTCCGAATCCAATAAATTATCCCTGGTCACCTAATAGCAGTGCGTGTATCGACAACAGTCAGATAATTCTGGCCGGATCTCAACCAAATACAACCTATCGTCTTTACTGCAACGGGCTGCTGGTTGCAAGTTTACCTGGTAGTGGAGGTACGATAAATTTTGGGCAACAGATCAATGCAGGAAATTATAAGATTCTGGCAGTCAATAATATTACTAATTGCGAATCATGGATGAACGGAAGTTTACAGCTTCTTCCAGAACTACAGAAGTTTCTTGTTTTAGGTAATGGCTCCTGTTCTGGAATGTCAGTTGGATTGTCCGGGTCTCAAATAAATGTGCACTATCAGTTATATTTAGATAGTGCAGCCATCGGGACACAGGTATTGGGAAATGGTAGTGTTATTAGTTTCGGCCCGCAATACGCTGCAGGAACTTACACTGTGGTTGCTACCGGTCCAGCACCCGAATTCTGTCAGCAGGTCATGTTAGGGAGCCAGATTGTCCAACAACCGCCTAATCAATACTCGATTCAACCTAATGGTTATGCTTGCCCTGGTGATGAAATTCGCCTGTCAGGGTCTGAGGTTGGTGTTAATTACCAGCTGATGCAAGGAAACAATCTTGTAGGTAGTCCGGTAGCAGGGACAGGATATGATATCTCATTCGGGGTACAGACAACCACAGGCACTTTCCATATTATTGCGTTTGATGGAAACAATTGCCCAACTGACATGATTGGTACGGTCCAAATTTTAGCTTCACCTCAGATTTATTCAATTTATTCTAACCCGAATAATTGTTCAGGCGCAACTATTTATTTAAATGGATCGCAAACAGGTAGAATATACAACTTGATTAGAGACAATATTCATCTTGCTGCGACAATGCCAGGAACCGGGAGCGCTCTGTCGTTTGGACAACAAATTACAGCAGGAATGTATACTGTCGAAGCCATCAACAATAGTTTGGATAGTTGTTCTGCAACTATGATGGGGGCAGTGACAATTATCTCCAAGCCCTCAATATATACGTGGGCACCCAATGGTGTTTATTGTATCATGGCAGCACCCATCATTTTAGCATTGAGTGAGATCGGTGTCGAGTATCAGCTTCGGTGCAACAATTTGCTTGTTATGACCCAGCAAGGAACCGGTGGTCCTTTAAACTTTGGAATCCAGACATTAACAGGATCATACATAGTTAAAGCGGTTCGTATTGGGACTCTATGTGAAAGCCAAATGGCAGGTTCCTTATTCCTGCAACCCTGGCCAGCAATTTTTAATATGACAACAAATGGGAGCAGTTGTGGCAGCTTTACACCTGGCCTTAATGGTTCCCAAACGACAATGGTGTATACCTTATTACGGGACGGATTGCAATGTGATTTACCAGTTAATGGCACAAATGGTCCCATTAATTTTGGAATTCAATCAATCCCAGGTACATATACAATTATTGCATCGTACCCCTCATCACCTGGTTGTCCTGTAAATATGAACGGGTCTTTTACATTACAAACTTCCCCTGAAATTTACGTAGTTGGACCTTCAGGTTTGATCTGTGAGCCCAGTGGCATCATGTTATACCCAGCAACACAATTAGGTGTGGATTACGAACTCTATCGATATGGAATTTCCACCGGATTAATTATTACAGGTACTGGTAGTATAATAAACTTCCCCCCCCAACCCGCAGGTGAATATACCGTTGTAGCCAGGTACAACAATACAGGTCAGTTGTGCTCGAGTTTAATGTCAGGAATGGTGGTTATTGATGCCATTCCAGTGATCAACATGAGCCCAACAGCCCAAACCTGTTCCAACACAAACAGTTATATTCCATCCATTAACTATGCAGGAGCCGGAACATATCTATGGACTACCAGTGGGGATGGCACATTCTCTCCATCGGCAAATGTTCCTCACCCTACATATTTAATAGGACCTTCTGACCAATCGGCTGGTCAGTTCACCCTGACAATATCCATCACAGGCCAAGGTGGTTGTAGCGTTAATGCATTTCAGCAGACTCAAACTGTAACTATATCTCCTGCTCCTACTTGCTATGCTGGTAGCGATACCACAATTTGCAGTGGTTCAGTTCTTAGCCTCAGCGGAAGTGCATCAAATTTTGGCCTACTACAGTGGTCATCAAGTGGAGATGGAATCTTTAGTGATTCACTCAGTTTAAACCCAAGTTATACCCCCGGTACTATAGATTTAATTAACTCACCTGTATCGCTTACTCTTTTAGCACAGGGAGTAGATGGGTGTATTAATGTTGTCGACTCTAGTGAAATACAGCTATCAATCCATAAATTACCTTCTGTTATACTTTCACACGATACAACTGTGTGTACCAGTTACCCGGTAACAATGACAATACACTTTACTGGAACCGCACCCTGGAGTGCTACAATTGTCGATGGAATAGATACGATTTACCTGACAAATATTACTCAAAATCCCTATTCGTTTAGTCTGATCCCCGATTCAACAATCACTTATACTGCAATCGAATGCTCGGACAGCGTATGTTATTCCGTGACAAATTCAAATAGTGTAAACATTACGGTCGTTCCTGCCCCAGAGTTGTTTACCCTTATAGCAGAGAACAACGGTGTATTTTGTATGGGAGGTAGTGGGGTTGAGATTAGGCTTGATGGGAGCCAAGTTGGCTTTAGTTATGCGCTCTTTTTAAATGATACTATCCAGGTCACTTCACTAATTCAAGGGAATGGTTCACCCATAATCTTTGGAACCTTCGCTCAGACCGGTATATATACTGCAATAGCGTATAGCAATCTGGCAACTTGCTCATTGCAGATGAACACGATCACTTTGAGTCATCCCCCGACACCACCAATTTCCATATTATCTGAGGGTAGTTGTTACGGGGATACCACAATTTTCCATTTTAGTGGAAGTAATCCTGCCATCACAAGTTATCATGTTGCCTTTGGAGAAGGAACTATGGCTATTTATTCATCCTTGCCGGTTCCAAGCATAGTATATCCGACAACCGGAATATTTCTTTTCACTCTATCAGTATTGGATTCGAATAGCTGCACTTTTGTTTATCAGGATTCTGTTTCCATTCATTCGAACCCTATCGCAAATTTCACAGTTACCAGTACACTCTGTCAGAACAGAATATTCTCTTTTGAGGATAGTTCTTCTACAATACCAGGGGACAACAGTTATTTAACCACCTGGACCTGGAATTTTGGTAATGGTTCAACTCAAACCATTAATTTTCCAGATGAGCCCAGTGGAATAACAACTTTCAGCAGTGCAGGTGTTTTCAATGTTACTCTCTCAGTCTCAAACAATTTTGGGTGTACTAATAGCACTACAATTCCTGTTACAGTGAAACCTGCGCCGATTGCAAATTTCACATATACTTCAGGTCCAATTTGTCAGAACCAGACTGTAACATTTACCAGCAATACTCAAACTAATGGTGGTGGTTTGATTGAGATTGAAACCTGGAAGTTCGGCTCAGTGGGAAATTTTACTGGCAGTGGTAGTATTTACGACACCACCTTCTCTATGGATGGAACACTTCCGGTTATTATGGTAGCGATGAACACTGACGGATGCACTGACACTATTATAAAGCAAATTATTATCCATCCTTTACCCGTGAGTGAGTTTTCCCTCGATCCCATCGTATATGGTTCCTTTTCTCCGGCAAATATATCTGCAGGTGCGTCTAACTATATATGGTATGCTCCCGGCAGCAACCTGCCTTTCTGTACTTTAACACAACCACAGTACCATTACCCCGATGATGGGCATTTCGGAATAACGCTCATAGCCGTTAGCTCCTTTGGCTGCTCTGATACCTCCTCTTTGCATTTCAAATACATCCGGGATGCGGATTCAGGATTGTTCATCCCTACTGCTTTTGCCCCTGACAGCCCGAATGATCTAGTTAATCGGTTTAAATGTGTAGGAATACATCTTCTTCGGTACAAGATTGTGGTGTACGACCAGTGGGGGCATGAAGTATGGGCGAGTGAAAAACTGGATTCTGAAGGTAGTCCAGCGGAATCCTGGGATGGAACACATCATGGAGATCGTCTACCACAGGGGAACTACATGTGGCGAGCATCAGCATTGTATCGTCATGGTGGTATATGGGCTGGTAATAATGTCGATGGTCATATTACAACAAGTGGTAGCGTGCTATTAATCAGATAATTAACCAATAATATTAAAAATCATGAAGACAATTGTACAATTTTTCACTACAGCGATCTGTACCACATTAATGTTGGTGTATAGCATCACTAGTACAGCTCAGGAAATGCTTTATTCGCAAATATTCAACAACCTACCATTGTACAACCCAGCAACAGTTGGTTGTAATGAAAATATGAACGTTTGCGTCAGCTACCGAAGCCAATGGCCTAAGCTACCTCAAAAGTTCACAAGCGAGAATTTGTATGTAAATAAAGGGCTTTTCGGCAAGAAGGATCCCAAAGTTGGATTTGGATTGATCGTTCAAAACCAAAAGTCTGGTATCTCTGCTTTGACGACCACCCACATAGGTGGCTCATTTTCAAAAGGAGTCAAGATAAATAAGTACATATATTCCACAGTTGGGATCAGTATCCTTGGAGGCTACGAAACTACTGATTTCTCTAATTTGGTGTTCCCAGATCAACTTGATCCTGCCGCCGGAAATATCTATCCGACTTCTTACAGTGGGTATACTGATAAGCGATTCTTTCTGCAAGCAGATGGGGGCGTGATGCTCCAAATATTTGACAGGAAGGGTTATCGCAGAGGAGAAATTGGTGGTGCAGTCAGAAGATTCGCTATAACAGGCAATGGTTTCAGCGGAGGTAATATGAAGGAAGGGAAGCAACCATATGGATATAACCTTCATGGTGAAATCGTATTCCCCTTCAATTATCTGCGGAACAGATTCGTGAAATACGAGACTCCACTTCTTATCCCAGGGTTTTATCTTAATAATGCGCATCTCCGCAGATCCGAAAATCTTGGGACTACTTCATGCATTGCCGGAGCAAATTTAATGACTGATGATTACCTCATTGGTATATGGCTCAAAAAGACATTTTATCCCGAAATCCATGACCTCGGAAATCGGCCGGACTTTGTTCTGGTTGGAGGATTTAAATATTCACTTTCTTCCACTTTGGTGACAAAACTATCTTACAGCCATGATTTCCAGAATAGAAAAGCACTTGGTAATCTGGGAGGGGCGGATGAGGTTCATATCTGCGTGGAACTGGGGAAAAGGACCAAAACCAGGAAGCCATCCGACCTCAGATGGTAATACTTTAAATCATTGTAAAAAAAAATGAAGAATTCTTTTCATAAAACCAATAGAAGATAATGTTCAACCACTTAAAACCTAATACCATGAAAAAAATTATTTTAATAATTGTTATTATTTGGGTAAGTTTCCTGTCTGCCTCTGCACAGGATCTAGAATTAACTGGTGTTATCGCGGCCGCTAAAGCCGGTAGCCTGGAATATCTTCAAAAAATTCCTGTTAACCAGGAACCATCATATGGATTCTCCAGCAGGGCGGAATTTGCTTCCATTACGATTGGGAAACCATATCAGATACTTACTCTGAGCAAGGAGTTTTTCGCTGACACAGTGATGCCGGATGAAAAGTACATTATCTCAACCGGAGAATGGTTAGTGCCGTTGCTGATCAATGGAGAATACCGGATTTTGCTTACTGTATGTATGATAAATGGCCAATTCGAGGTCGTTGCTTTGGGTGGGGCTGTTCTTGCCAAAACCTTGGAAAACTTTGAAAATTTGCATCATTCATATAGCGAATCCGGTATGCTGCTGCGGGTATATCAGATGTCATCGGATTTTGTCCTGGTATCACCAGAAGGTGAACATGCAAGGATTTACCCGCTAAATACTTTGAACCTGTTATCAACGGAATTTGGAAACAACTTCCCTACCGATTCTTTACCGAAAGCCTTACAGGCAATTAGATCTTTTGTCGTACACCAATAAAAAATACAGCCATGAAAAAATTTATTTACTTTCTTTTAATCATTTTTACATGTTCAGCAGCATCGCCTACATTTGCGCAGGTGCTTAGTGTTACCCAGACCATACAGGAACACTCTAACTGGTGCTGGGATGCCTCATCGAAATGTATATTGGATTATTACGGGTTTACGCCCAGTCAATGTAACATCGCAAACTGGGCCTGGAGTAGCTCAAACTGTTGTGGAAACTCGACATTTAACTGGTCACATCCATGTAACAGTGCTAATAATTTATATGGATCAGCTGGAAGTGCCCAAGATATCCTTGACCATTTTGGGAATATTCAGAGTACTGCTATAGCAAGTTCACTTACACAAAGTACAATTCAGAGTGAAATTAGCAGTGGTCGTCCATTTGCTTTCCGCTGGGGCTGGTCTTCCGGTGGTGGGCATATGCTGGTCGGCCATGGCATTTCAGGGAACACCATATATTATATGGACCCCTGGCCGGGTAATGGTCTCAGCTTCGGAAGCTACAGCTGGATGGTCAATGATGGTAATCATACTTGGACCCACACATTAAAAATGAATAGCAGTGGTTGCCCACAACCCAGTAATGACGGCTGCATGGGTTCATTCACAGCAACATATTTAAATTTCAGTAGTTCTTGTAACTATATTTCTGCAACAACCTGCGGAGCCACATCCTCAGGGTTTAGCTCTTGTGTCGGCACTGGTGATGATGACGTTTTCTTTTATTTTATCCCTACCTCAAGTTCCGCTACAATCACAGTTGTCGGAGGATCTGGAAATGATATGGTTTTCCAGGCACTAACTGGTCCTTGCGGCGGCAATATGATACAGCTTGCTTGTGTAGATAACACAGGCACTGGTGGGACAGAAATGACTACAGTTAATGGATTAACCCCAGGTATAGTATATTTTATTCGTGTATATGAATATTACTCAGGGTATGGGGCTACCGGAAATTTCCAGATCTGTGTAACCGGGCAATCTGGCTGTACAAATTATGCGTCATCTCCATCTTCTAATACATTCAACTCAAGTGGTGGAAATGGTTCATTTGTGGTCTCAGCTACCGGTAGTTCCTGCTATTATTCTGCGGAGAGTAATAACTCATGGATTAGCAATGTTGTAGCGGGTAGTGGAGGAGTTGTAACTTATAATGTAGATGCCTGGACAGGTTGCAATTCAAGAACAGGTACAATTTCAGTGAAGGATGGCGATGGAGTGATCCAACCATCAGCTACATTTACGATCACTCAAAATGGTCTTACTGTACCTAACACACCTGGGGCAATATCAGGCAATACAAGTGTCTGCCCGGGTCAAACCTATACTTACAATGTTCCATATGTAAGTGGAGTAACCTATCTTTGGAACGTCTCCAATGGAAACACAAACGGTTCAACGAGTAATTCTGTCCAGGTAACATGGGGTTCGGCAGGAAATGGGATTTTATCTGTATATGGTCAAAACAACTGTGGACAAAGTTATAATAGCTCCCAACAATTTGTTACGATAAACCCGATACCTTCTGTTTCTGCCTGGGCTAATCCTAGTGTTGTGTGCGTCAATAATCCAGTAGCGTTTTCAGCAAATGGTGCTACAACTTACCAATGGAACGGATATCCTATAAGCGGGCAGAATGGCTCATATGTTACTGGATCTTTCACATTTCCAGGCACCTATACTGTAACCGTTACCGGCAGTCAAAATGGATGTAATGGAACTGCAACGGCATCAGTTACGGTCTCTGCATGTACTGGTATTGAAGACTTAAATAATGGAGTTTCATTTGATTTACATCCGAATCCTGTCCAAGACATACTCACAATTGTTGGGTCCGGTCTGAGTAATGGTGACTATAATATAATATTGGTCAATGCTTTGGGTGAAAAAATTCAAGAAACCCAGATCCCCTCACACAAGGGATCTATCGAGTTTTTATTAAAAATGTCCGATCGCCCCGTAGGATTGTATTTGTTGATTATCCGGTCGGATAAAGTTAATAGGGTGTTTAAGGTGATCAGACAGGATTGAATCTTTGGAAGTATTTCCAATAATCTCCTCAATGGACAAGCCGGATATCAATATTTACTTTGGGATAAAGTTCCCTTCAGAGTTTCCAATGACAGACGAAGAATCATATCAGCTGGCTTTGTTTCTGTTTGGTAACCCTTATACTACCTATGATGAATCTAAAAGGATAATTAATAACATCTCTCACTTTCCTTCACCTCAGTACGTTCTACGAACACTGCGACAAGAACTGTTAAAAATTGTGGAAACGCCGGATAAAAATGAAGAATTCCTTTTGACCGGTTTTAAGAATAAGTATCTTGATTGGTTCAGATTTAATATCTTCCCTGAAAAGGATGAAATTATTGAAGTCAGCAAAATCCTTGGTTTCCCTAAAGAGAAGATTCTGGCAGTTATCCTGGATTGGTTAATTCTTAGCGATCTTCAAATCATCCGAATGAAAGAATTTATTCTAAAATACTATGAAATGCTTACAGAAGAAGAGATCGACAAAGTTCTCGACAAATATAACCATGGCATAAATCGAATCATTCAGAATATATGCGATGAAAATGGTGTTCAACTGCATCTTGAATATTTAAGGAGTACAGCAGAATCATCATAATTAAATTACTTCAAATGAGTCCGTCCCTTAAAAACTGCTTATCCTGGTTAACGAAATAACACTCTTATATACAAATCTTCCCAAATAAAAACCGGGGTTTAATCACCTCGGTTTTTGTATATTGATATTCCCATTGCCATATTTAAATCTATAAGAACGTCAAGTTAAACCCTAAACTTCCTCATCTCATTGATCAAAGTGGCATCCAGGTACTTGGCATAGATCTTTGTGGTTTTTAGGTCAGTGTGGCCCAGGATTTCTCCTACAATGTCGAGACGAATACCGGAGGAGAGTGCAACGGTGGCAAAAGTATGCCTTGCACAATGGAAAGAAATTTCTTTTTCGATTTTCGCTTTTTTCATTATCTCTTTCAAATATCGATTGGTGGGCTGGTTGGCAAAAACTTTAAAGACTTTTTGCTGATCCAGTCCGGGTAAGGGCATCAGGCGAAGTGCATCTTCCAACATGGGGATCCTCACCGGTTTTCCTGTTTTGTGCATATCAATGGAAATCACACTTACAGGAGGATTGACACCATCGTTTACCTCATAAATATCTTTAAACCTGAGGTTTTTGATATCCCCATACCGTAAACCGGTATAACAACAGAACAAGAAATACTGAAGTACATTTTTCTTGTTGTCCTCCATGGGCTCCTCTGAATAGTGCTTTACTAAAACCTGGAGTTCCTCACTGGTTAGAAATTCCCGGTTCCCAACAATACGTTCAATCGGATAGTTTTTGAATGGGTCTTTATC
Source organism: Bacteroidota bacterium (assembly GCA_022709385.1). Taxonomy (GTDB): domain Bacteria; phylum Bacteroidota; class Bacteroidia; order Bacteroidales; family CAIXZF01; genus JAKLIX01. The sequence continues at coordinate 289,240 of JAKLIX010000001.1, forward strand.
AATGATCCCGGCCCTAATAGCCTGTTTTAAAACCCGTTTCACAAAACTCATGGAGCTGTTAATGGTGTTTTTATTGTTCCCCAGTCCGATCATATACTGTTCGTACTCTTTCAGAAATGCAAGATTCACCTCTCCCAGGTTAAATTCGGCCCGGAAACCTTTCAGTTTGGAAACACCTTTGTCATAGAATTTTATAGTATCGACACTCAGCCTGGCTTTCAGATAAGGCATCTGGCTGGTAACGAAATCATAGAAGGAAGTGCTGCCGTACCTGTCATTGTTGTATTGCTTGTCAAATTCTTCAAGGCCAAAGGCAATTTCTTTGATGTCGTAGTCGAACTTGATCTTTTTCGCCTTGTTCATGGCTTTGTCAATCAGGAGATTTTTCCTGATATGTTCAGCATCCCCTTTGGAAATAATTCCATCCTTAAAATTCTTTTCAAGGACATTTACCCCGATCGGGTACTTTTTTATGGTACGGTCGATGATGACCTGGAGATAAACGGACCTGGTTCCGTCGGCATTGCTTCTATCCTGTCGAAGCTTCACTTTGAAGGTTGCGCTCATGGTTTTGAAAGGGTGGTAAACAACTGGTAAACAAATCGTGTAAATTCACTCAAATTTACCTCTTTTCCTTTACACCACCAAATCGTAACTACTTGAAAATGAAAAGGGATGCAAAAATATTTTGCATCCCTTTCACCTTACTGGAGGTCTCGAGCGGAGTCGAACCGCTGTACACGGTTTTGCAGACCGCTGCCTAGCCACTCGGCCACGAGACCTTCGGAGGTGCAAAAGTAAGGAAAAAACTGAAATATCCAAAATATGCTGCGGATCAAACGGATGGTCAAAAATTTACTGCTGGCATCCTGCGTGAAAACTGACCTGCACCATGTCTGCCCATACTGGGAATAGGCTTATATACCGACACGGAATGGGTTTGCGAAAAATCTACGTTTCAGCGGTGTACGGCATTACTCATACTTAACTGGTTCTTGACAGCAGTGTGGAACAGGGGTGTTTAGAACCAGTAATACCGTACACCGCTCTGAAGATCTTTTACTGTAGACCCCCTATGTGTCGGTATAAACAGCTTTGCATTCGCAAACCTGTCAAGTACGGGTATATACCGAAAGAACACAGGAATGAGAAAAATTGTTCCCGGAGTATTCAGTATATTTGATCGTCCGAAACATCCCCTCCGGCCAATGAAGGCATTGCTGCTATCCATACTCCTGTTGTTTTTCTTCTTCCCTTTATGGGGGCAGTCCCTTCAGGTCGGGGAATTTCCTGAGCAGATCCGCCTGACGGAAAGCCTCCGGAAGATGCGTCCGCATGAGAAATTCCGGCAGTTGTTCATGATCCCTGCTTCGGGGGAAGACAGCGGCCTTTACCGGGCCGGTATCTTTGGCCTGCAACTCAGGACGGAAGATATATCGGGCGATGTCAACCGCCAGGTACTGCCTGCAGGCGGAAGCACGGCGGCTTATGAAGATGCGGTCCGCATCAATGATATTCAGCGCAGGATGCTGAAAGAAAGCCGGATGGGGATCCCCCTGATCTTTTTCGACGAGGCACTGCACGGGCTGGTCAGGCCGGGAGCCACTGCTTTTCCGCAGTCCATCGGGCTTGCAGCCACCTTCGACCTTCCCCTGATGAGCCGCGTGGCCGGTGCCATCGCCCTGGAATGCCGCAGCAGGGGCATCCGCCAGGTACTGTCGCCCGTCATCAACATGGCCACGGATGTCCGCTGGGGCAGGACGGAGGAAACCTACGGGGAAGATCCCTTCCTGGTTACGGAGATGGGCCTGGCTTATGTAAAGGCATTCGAATCGGCCGGTGTGATTGCAACGCCCAAACACTTCATCGCCAATGCGGGAGAGGGCGGACGCGACAGCTACCCGGTCCACTGGAATGAAAGACTGATGAGAGAAGACCAATACCCTCCCTTCGAAGCCTGCATCCGACGCGGAGGGGCGCAATCGGTGATGACGGCCTACAACTCATATGACGGTTCTCCCTGTACCGCCTCTGAGCTGCTGCTGAACGGACTGCTGAAGAAGGAATGGGGTTTCAGGGGCTTTGTCATCTCTGATGCTGCCGCCACGGGAGGCGCCAATGTACTTCATTTTACTGCCGCTGATTATGCTGATGCCACGGTACAATCCCTCAATGCCGGCCTGGATGTGATCTTCCAGACCAGCCTGGACCATGAAAGCCTGTTTGCACCGCCATTCCTTGACGGACGCATTCCACAGGCAGTGATCGATTCGGCTGTGGGCAGGGTATTGAGATCCAAGATGAAGCTGGGCCTCTTTGACAATCCCTACTGTGATCCCGCCCAGGCTGCCGAGGTCAACGGATGTGCCGCCCACCGCCGCCTGGCCCTGGAGGCTGCAAGGGAGTCTGTCGTGCTGCTGAAAAACGACAGGAACGTGCTTCCGCTTCCCCAAACCATCACTTCCATCCTCGTCACCGGGCCGGATGCCGCGGAAGCCAGGCTCGGGGGATACAGCGGTCCGGGCAACAGCCCGGTGAGTATCCTCGAAGGGATCAGGAACAGGGCGGGACAAGGGGTAAGTGTAGCCTATGCCCGCGGATGCGCAAGGACGGAAGAAACCTGCGTGACCATCCCTTCCGAAGCCCTCTCATGCCTGCATGAAGGCCGACGGCAGCAGGGACTGCTGGGGAGGTATTACAACAATATCAGCCTGGCCGGAAAGCCCGTCCTGGAACGCATCGACCCCGAACTTCAGTTTCAGTGGACGCTGGTTTCTCCCGATCCGGTCGTGCTTGCCAATCATTTTTACTCTGTTTGCTGGACGGGCAAACTGCATGCTCCGGCAAGCGGTTTGTACCATATCGGCATCGACGGCAACGATGGTTACCGCCTGTATCTCGAAGATGTGCTGCTGATTGACAGGCACGTACCGGGATCAGCGGGCATCCGCATGGCAGCCTTACAGTTCCGGGAAGGGGAAAGCTATGATATCCGTGTGGAATATGCCGAGCCTGCCGGCAATGCCCGTTTCCGCCTGGTCTGGGATGTACTGCCGGGAGCGGATGCCGGAGACGAAATATCCGGGGCAGTGAAACTGGCTTCGGAATGCGATCTGGCCATCGTGGTGGCGGGCATTGAGGAGGGAGAGTTTCGCGACAGGGCGCGCCTTGGTTTGCCCGGACGGCAGGAAGAACTCATCCTGAAGCTTGCCGGAACGGGCACTCCCGTGGTGGTGGTGATCACAGGAGGGAGCGCTTTAACGATGGCGCCATGGATCGACAAGGTGAGTGGAATCCTGATGGCCTGGTACCCCGGTGAGGAAGGGGGAAATGCGGTGGCCGACGTGCTTTTCGGCAGGTACAATCCCGCAGGACGCCTTCCGCTGAGCTTTCCGCAGCATGAAGGACAGCTACCCCTGGTTTACCGGCATAAACCATCCGGTCGCGGCGATGATTACCTCGATATGTCAGGCCGTCCCCTGTTCACTTTCGGATACGGACTGAGTTATACCAGTTTTGACTATGGTGATTTGAGGTTAGACAGGGACAGCATCCGTGCGGGCGATACCGCTTACGTCGGCCTTAAAATCACCAATACCGGCATGATGGCCGGAGATGAGGTGGTTCAGTTGTATATCCGTGATGAACTGGCTTCCGTGGCAAGACCCCTGACAGAACTGAAGGGCTTCCGGCGCATCAGCCTGCTGCCCGGGGAAAGTAAGCATCTTCGTTTCATGATCAGCCCTGAAATGCTGAGTATGCTTGACAAAAACCTTCAAAAAACCATTGAACCCGGCACTTTCAGGATTATGACAGGAGCTTCTTCGGCGGATATCAGACAACAAATAAGCCTCAAAGTGACAGAACCCTGATAAAACCCAATCCATGCGATTTCCATCAAACATCATCATCCTCATCCTGGCAATAGCCGGATTGCACTTACAGGCACAGCAGAAAATTCATCCGGATACCATCCGCGGGAAAATGCAGTGGTTTGCCGATGCCAAACTCGGGATCTTCATCCATACCGGCATCTATGCCGTGAACGGAGTGTCTGAATCCTGGAGTTTTCATAACCGCCGGATCAGTCATGCCGATTACATGAAACAAACCGCCGGTTTCACCCTCCGCAACTACGATCCGGCCGCCTGGGCAGCCCTGATCCGGGAATCCGGTGCCCGTTACGCGGTGATCACCACCAAGCACCACGACGGTGTCGCCATGTATGATACCCGGATGAATGCGCTGAGCATCGTGAAAGCCACCCCGGCGGGCAGAGACATGATCAAGCCTTTCTTCGCCGAACTCAGAAAACAAGGCATCAAATGCGGGGCTTATTATTCGCTGATCGACTGGAGCCATCACGATTATCCAGGTTTTTTAAAAGACAGCGCCAGGTACAGTGTTGAAAAGGACAGCCTGCGGTGGGAAAGATTCCGCGTTTTTTTCAGGGGTCAGATTGATGAGATCGCCGGGGAGCTGAAGCCCGATCTGTGGTGGTTCGACGGCGACTGGGAACACAGCGCCCGTCGCTGGGGAGCCGACGATGTCCGCAAAAGCATCCTTCAAACCAATCCTGCCGCCATCATCAACGGCCGTCTGCAGGGCTTCGGCGACTATGATACACCGGAACAGAACTTTCCGGTCAGCCGGCCGCCATACCACTGGTGGGAACTCTGCATGACCATCAACGACAGCTGGGGATACCAGCCGAAAGACACTCACTGGAAAACACCCTATGAAGTGATCACCATCTTTGCCGATGTGGTTTCCAATGGCGGTAACCTGCTGCTTGACATCGGGCCCCGGGAGGACGGCAGCATTCCGGAAGAACAGCGCAGCGTGCTGAAAGCCCTGGGCAACTGGAACAACAAACACGCGGAAGCAATCTTCAATACAATCCCCGGTCTACCACCCGGGCATTTTTACGGACCCAGTACATTGTCGAAGGACAGTACCATATTATATTTATTCCTCGCGGGAAATCCACGCGAAGCTGTCGTGATCAAAGGACTCTTTTCTGAAATCGAAAACATCAGCCTGTTGGGACAAAACAGTCCGCTGGCCTGGAAAATCGTCGGCAAGATCTCCTGGAGCCCGGTGCCGGGTCTGGTCTATATCGAAGCACCCTCAGCGGGGCACGACCAGTATATGAGTGTGCTCAGGGTGAAACTGAAAAAACCATTACGGCTTTACCGCGGAGCCGGAGGACTGGCGCTGTAATACAATACTGCTCATGAAAGCAACGACAAACCTATTGATCATCATTGCCTGCCTGTGTTGTCATGCGACATATGGGCAGACGGCCCCGGAAGCGGCCTATCTGTGGCCTGAAGACGCGGCTGTTGCGGATAAACTGCGGCAATGGCAGGACTGGAAGTTCGGTGTGATCATCCACTGGGGCCCATACAGCCAGTGGGGTGTGGTGGAAAGCTGGAGCCTTTGTCCCGAGGATGAACCCTGGTGTGTGCGGAGCGGAGCCTATGCGGCGGATTACCACACCTATGTCAAAGCCTATGAATCCTTGCCGGCGGTCTTTAACCCGGAACGCTTCAATCCCGAAAAATGGGCTGCCGCCTGCGCAAGTGCCGGTATGAAATATGTGGTTTTCACTACCAAGCACCACGATGGCTTCTGTATGTTCGACTCCCGCTTTACTGAGTATAAAATCACCGGGCCGGCCAGTGCTTTCTCAAAAAATCCGCGGGCCAATGTCAGCCTCGGGGTGTTCAATGCCTTCAGGGACAAAGGAATGGGTGCGGGAGTATATTTCAGCAAACCAGACTGGCATCACCCTGATTACTGGTGGCCCTATTTTCCCGTTTTCGACCGCAACGTGAACTATGATCCACGGAAATATCCGGAACGCTGGGACAGGTTTAAAACATTTATGCATGCTCAGGTTGAAGAACTGATGCGGCATTATGGCAGGTTTGACATTCTCTGGCTCGACGGCGGATGGGTAAGACCGGCCGGATCACTTACTGAGGAGACCAGACCCTGGCTGGGTAAAAACCAGTGGATACAGGATGCGGATATTCCCGCCATGGCCGCCATGGCCCGGAAATACCAACCCGGCCTGCTGGTAGTCGACCGTACCGTGCACGGAGCATTCGAAAACTACAGAACCCCTGAACAACAAATCCCGGAAAAAATCCCGCCTTATCCTTGGGAAAGCTGTATTACCCTGGGAGATAACTGGTATTCAACCGGCCCGGCTGAGAAATACAAGCCGGTCCACTGGGTAGTCCATACCCTGGTAAAAATCGTGTCCATGGGAGGAAACTTCCTGCTGGGTATCGGTCCTGATAAAAGCGGAGATATGGTCCCCGAGGTGTACCGTATCCTGGAGGAAACAGGCCGTTGGATGAAACAGAACGGAGAAGCGGTTTATGGAACGATCCCATTAGCTCCATACAGCTCCGGCAACTTCCGCTTTACGCAATCAAAGGACCGCAGCTGCCGCTATGCATTCCTCCTGCTGAAAGAAGGAGAATCCCTGCCCGAAAGTGTCAGCCTTCCGGAAGATTTCACCGGCAGGCAAGCCATTATTACCCTCCCGGGCTGGAACGGAAACCTTTCGTATCATATCCTGAATGAACAGGCAATCATCCGCATCCCCGCTAAATTCAGAAAACTCACTAAATCCACACCTGCCCTGGTGCTCAGAGTAACTCACTGATATACTTGATCATGTTTCGAAAAGGAGCAGCAGGTATTTCTGTACCCAAAGAACACAGGAATGCGGTCTGTGTTTGCAGCGTCATCAGTATACCGGCACGGAATGAGTTTGTGAGAAAATTGCGATCCTGGGGTATACGGCATTAAGGGATTATAATTTTTTTTGTTTTTTTGATTATTTTGAGCATATGTTTATTACCTTTGTAATGAACAAATGTTTATAATCGTCATTCCTATGAAAATTGCCATCACCGCCACCGGAAACAGCCTGGAATCGACCCTGGATGAGCGTTTCGGCAGATGCAGCTATTTTGTGATTTACGACACCCGGTCCAATGAAACAGAATTCATTGCAAATCCGAACAGGGAAGCGGTGAACGGAGCCGGTCCCTCGGCTGTCCAGTTAATCGCATCCCGTGGTGTGGGGAAAATTGTAGCCATGCATTTCGGGTCAAAGATCATTGATTTACTTGAAAGCCTTCATATTCAGATGATAAAACCGGATAGTGGGATCACCAGTGTGGGAGAGGTCATCGAAATGCTGGGCAGGCAACACTGAAGGACCGGATAGCCTTACCTAAAGCATAAGTTGTTCGTTAACAGATATATTCTGAGACATAAATGGAAGAAGCAACATCAGTAATAACCTTAAAAATAAAAGCGATGCCTGAATTTGACAAAACAGGGCCGGAAGGAGAAGGTCCGATGACAGGACGCCGGCTCGGCCGTTGTACCGGATTTGGTTCCGGAAAAAAGAAAGCAGAATCAACAGAACGATCATCAGAGGAAAATCAAGCCATTCGTGGCCGCGGACCCGGCCTGGGCCGAAGGGGAACGGGCAGGGGTATGGGAAGAGGACCGGGAAGGGGCATGGGAGGTGGAAGTCGTTACAGGGGAGGAAATTCCTGATCTGTCCTGAGCGGTATAAGTGAAATGTGAAATTTGAATTATTATCAATCCAAAAGGGAAGATTTATGTCCAGAAAAATCGCCATTCCGCTTGAGGGTGGCCTGTTGTGCCCGCATTTCGGGCATTGTCAGCAGTTTGCCATTGTCGAAACCAGTGAGGATCAGATCCTCAGCCAGCAATTACTCACACCTCCCCCGCATGAGCCCGGACTTTTTCCCGCATGGCTTGCCGGGCACGGTGTAAGTGATGTAATTGCAGGAGGTATGGGACAAAGGGCCATTCAATTGTTTAACGATCAATGCATCAATGTATACACTGGTGCGCCACTGCACCAGCCGGTGCGGCTGGTCAATGATTTCCTTGCAGGGAAACTCATGCTCACTGCCAACTATTGCGATCACGACAGTCATGGCGGTCATCACCAATGCAGGCAATAATCCGCTGAATATCTGTAATACCCTTAAATCGAGGCCATGATAGACAAAATTAAAATAGGGATCGTCATCTGCGACCGCTATTCCTCCTGTGCAGGTGGTAAGTGTTTTCGTTCTTTTATGAACAGGGAAGGGGCTTTTTCACATTATCAGGGGAAGGAGGCAGAAATAGCCGGATATACCAGTTGCGGAGGATGTCCGGGCGGGAATATCGAGTATGCCCCTGAAGAAATGAAGAAAAACGGCATCACCCATATTCATTTCGCCACCGGCCTGCTTGTTGGTTATCCTCCCTGTCCGTATATGGAGCATTTCGAAAGTTTTATCCGGGAAAAATACGGCTTGAAAGTGGTTTTCGGCACCCACCCCATTCCGGAGAAATACTATCTGACCCATATGGCCATGCAGACATGGAATACCCCTTTCCTGCAGCGCGCCATCAGGGATACCCTGTGCGACAGCATGTGCCGCCTGCGGTATGACTGAAAGTCACGCTTTCAGGCTGGCTGTTGCCAGTGGCAAAGGCGGAACCGGAAAGACATTCGTGGCGGTGAGCCTGTTTTATATTCTACAGGAAAAGGATCTGCCGCTTTGTCTGGCGGATTGTGACGCGGAAGCGCCGAATGCCATGCTTTTCTTTAAGGGCGAGAGGGAAAAGACAATGGAAGTCACCCAGAGCATTCCGCTTATCGATGAGGAGAAATGCACCTTTTGCGGAAGGTGTCATGAGGTATGTACCTATCAGGCCATCTTTATCCTGCCTGCCATGAAGGTAATCCGGGTCATGGAGGAAATCTGCCATGACTGTGGGGCCTGTTACTGGGCCTGCAGGGAGGATGCCATCACCGAAAAGGAAATAAGCCTGGGAGAAGTGAGCCGTTACCGCATTGCAGGGGAAGCCTTTATTGTGGAATCCAGGACCCGGGCAGGCGTGTATTCCCCGGTATCTCTCATCAAGGCAGGGATCGCAGAAGCCGGGAATAAAGGGATCATCATCCTGGATGCCCCTCCGGGTACCTCCTGCCCATTCATACAGACGGTGGCACCGGCCGATTATGTTATTCTCGTCACCGAACCTACGCCTTTTGGGCTGAGTGACCTGAAACAATCGGCAGAAACCCTTCGTTCCCTGCAGAAACCATTCGGTGTGATTATCAACCGGGCCGGAATTGGTGATCAGGGTGTTCAGCAGTATCTGAAAGAACAGGCGATTCCCCTGCTGCTGGAAATTCCTTTTGATCCTGCGTTGGCAGTTGCTTATGCACGCGGTTTAAACCCTGCCGCAAGCAGCCAGGCACTCGGTGAAGCATTGTCGGATCTGTTCAATAAAATAGTTGCAGCTTATGGAAATTGCAGTCATCAGCGGTAAGGGCGGTACGGGGAAAAGCAGTGTTACTGCTGCACTTGCAAGTTGTGCCGGGGAAGTGGTGCTGGCAGACTGCGATGTGGATGCAGCCAACCAGTATCTGCTGTTTATGCCGGAAATAGAGGAAGAACAGGTCTATGTTTCAGGATATAAGGCAGTGATACGGGAGGATGTCTGTGATAATTGCGGACTTTGCATGCAGTATTGCCGTTTTCAGGCCATTCACCTGGTGAATGGTCAGGTCAGGATATCCGAAACCGCCTGTGATGGTTGCCGCTTATGTGCAAGGGTTTGTCCTGCCGGGGCTGTAGAGATGCATGAATGTAACCGGAGCCGCATGGTTTCGGGCAGCTTCAGAAAAGGAAGGATGGTATACGGGAGACTGGCTCCCGGAGAAGAAAACACCGGTAAACTGGTAAGCATGGTCAGGAACAAAGCCCGGGAACTTGCTGCCAAATCCGGCATCCCCCATATCCTGATCGACGGTCCTCCGGGTATCGGTTGTCCGGTCATCTCCAGCATCACCGGAACCGACCTCGTGATTATTGTCACGGAAGCAGGCATTTCAGGTTTCCACGATCTGAAAAGAGCACTGGAAATCACCGGTGCTTTTCAGGTGAAAACATGGGTGCTGATCAACAAATATGATCTTAATCCGGAATGGACTGAAAGTATTTCCGAATATTGTCAGGAAAAAGAGATTACAGTGGCCGCAAAGCTGCCTTTCGACCCTTTGTTTACCGACGCCATGGTGCATCAGAAAAGCGTGATTGAGTGGGCACCTGAAAAGCTTGTGAGCCGGCAATTGTCAAATCTCTGGGAAATGATCACCGCAAATGCTGAAATGAATGAAAATGGCTTATCTGCAGGTATACACCGGTAACGGTAAAGGAAAGACCACAGCAGCGCTGGGACTGGCGCTCAGGGCAGCGGGTGCCGGAAAAAAAGTCTTTATCGCCCAGTTTGTCAAAGGCATGCATTACGGTGAACTGGATGCGCTGAGGCGTTTTGAACCGCAGATCACCCTTAGGCAATACGGTCGTGATTGCTTTATCCGTCATGAACCCGAAGCCGCGGATATCCGCCTGGCAAGGCAGGGGCTGGAAGATGTCTCAGCCCGTATCCTGTCCGGACAATGGGATCTTGTCATTCTGGATGAAGCCTGTATTGCGTTGCACTACAATCTGTTCAGTCTGGATGAAATGATGGATGCCGTTGACAGGAGGCCGGACCATACCGAAATCGTTATCACCGGGCGTTACGCACCCCGGGCCCTGATAGAAAAAGCCGACCTGGTCACAGAAATGACGGAAATAAAACATTACTACCACCAGGGAATCCAGGCCAGGGAAGGAATTGAGTTCTGAAAGACCTGCAGAACTGAGGGAGAACGGGATAAAGCAAGTCCGCTGCAAACAAATAATTCCATTAACTTTGCCATTGGCAGGAATGCAGGCAGATCCGGCATTTTCATCATCATGACCAGAAAACAGGAAAATCCTCCCTCTGCACTCAGGGTGCAGGACGGCATTGCGCAACCGGCGCCTGTCAACCAGGGAGCCGTCCAAAGACTGAAAAAGGTCCGTAAGCAACTATTCACTGCGGAGGAATATTACAATGGGATCATCCGTGGCGACCGTACCTTGCTCAGTCAGGCCATTACCCTGGTGGAGAGTGCGCTTCCTGCGCACCGGGAAATTGCCGCAAATATTATCGCCTTATGTCTTCCGCATTGCGGTAAAAGCTTCAGAATAGGGATCACCGGGGTTCCGGGCGTCGGGAAAAGTACGTTTATCGAGGCTTTCGGAACCTATCTGACTGCTTTGGAGCACCGGGTTGCCGTGCTTGCCGTGGATCCATCAAGCCGGCGTTCCGGCGGAAGCATCCTCGGCGATAAAACCCGGATGGAAACCCTGGCCAACGATCCCAATGCTTTTATCAGGCCTTCGCCCGCTGCCGGTTCACTTGGGGGTGTCGCAAGGAAAACAGGAGAAACTGCGATCCTTTGTGAAGCAGCCGGCTTCGATGTGATCCTGGTTGAAACCGTGGGCGTCGGACAATCCGAAACCACCGTTCACGGCATGACCGATTTTTCTCTCCTGCTGATGCTCCCCGGAGCCGGAGACGAACTCCAGGGAATCAAACGCGGTATCATGGAGATGGCTGACCTGATCCTGATCAACAAATCAGACGGGGATCAGGAGAGACTCGCCCGCCAGGCTAACATTCAATATACCAATGCCATACACCTCTTTCAACCCTCTGAATCCGGCTGGGTACCACGGGTCGAAAATTGCTCTTCCGTCACCGGCCTGGGTATCGACACTGCCTGGAGGCTGATCTCCGATTACCGCCGGCACTGCAGCCTGTCAGGTTACCTGGAGAAAAAGCGCCAGGCCCAGTCCCGGCAAATCATGCTGGACACCATCGAAGAAAGGCTGAAACAGGATTTCTTCCAGCATCCGGCAGTAGTTAAAGAAATGGCAAGGATGGACGAAAAACTGCTTAACAACCAGATATCCAGTTACGAAGCTGCCGGGAGACTGATAAAAGTCTTCGAAAACTGCCGCAATACCAAAAAAGGTGAATAAGGCTGTCGGTATCGGTGATTTTCTCATGAAACGTAATACGATACCGGTGATCGACGTCCGGTCTCCTGCCGAATACCGCAAGGGTCATGTTCCGGGCGCTGTCAACCTGCCCCTTTTTACTGACGAGGAAAGAATGCTGGTTGGTAAAACCTATCATCTCAGAGGAAGGGAAGAAGCGGTGCGTGAGGGACTGAAGGCAGTCGGACCAAAACTGGATGCATTCCTGGAAAACACAAGGGAAGCGATCAACGGGAAGGATGTGATGCTCTATTGCTGGAGAGGTGGCATGCGCAGTGCTTCCTTTGCCTTTCTGCTTGAAACGGCTGGATTCAACACCGCTACCCTGGCAGGTGGTTACAAACAATACCGACAGAACGTACTCGCTTCCTTCCGCAATAGTTACCACTTTGTGGTGCTGGGTGGGAAAACCGGCAGCGGTAAAACCGAAATCCTCAGGGAACTCCGGCAGGCTGGATGTCAGGTTATTGATCTTGAAGGACTTGCAAATCACAAGGGATCGGCTTACGGTCATATCGGACAGCATTCCCAGCCATCCACCGAACATTTTGAAAACCTGCTTGCGGATCAACTCAGGAAGCTGGACCATGCGCAGCCTTGCCTGATAGAGGACGAAAGCATGACCATTGGCAGGGTTTTCCTGCCTGGGGATATTTACAGGCAGATGAAGGCTTCACCCCTGCTTTGTCTTGAAATGCCGGCAGAATTGCGTGTCGGGCGTTTGCTGAATGATTATGCCGGATGCACCTTGGACCTGATCCTCGCTACCGAAGGTATCAGGAAGCGACTGGGCAACGACCGCAGGAAAAAAGTTGTGGAGTTGCTTGAGGCAGAAAGACTTGAGGAGGCGGCGACTGCCATTCTGGAGTATTACGACAAAAGCTATGCTTACGACCTGCAATCCCGCGCTGCTGAAAGCATCACAGTCGTTCGGACCGATACCCCTGATGCCGCAATCAATGCAGGGATCATCCGTGAAGCAATGAAATCATTACGTTTACCGGAAAACACGGAATCAATCCCGGAATAAAATAAACCAATACCCTGATGACCAGACTCACCGCCTTCTCTCCAGGTGCCGGCTGCGGCTGCAAAATCTCCCCCGCCGTGCTCGAAACCATCCTGGCCACTGCAAACCACCCTGTGCAGCAGCCATCACTCCTGGTGAATGCTTCCACCAGGGATGATGCCGCCGTGCTCGACCTGGGCAACGGCCAGGCCCTGATCTCCACCACCGACTTTTTTATGCCTGTATGCGACGATGCATTTGATTTCGGCAGGATAGCAGCAGCGAATGCCATCAGCGATGTGTATGCGATGGGCGGAAAACCTGTACTGGCCGTTTCCATTCTTGGCTGGCCACTGGAGAAGCTGCCGCCTGAACTTGCCTCACAGGTGCTGGAGGGTGCAAGGAGTGTCTGTACGGAAGCCGGCATCGCGCTGGCCGGAGGCCACAGCATCGACAGCCTTGAACCCATCTTCGGCCTTGCCGTAAGCGGACTGGTCGATGTGGCACATCTCAAACGCAACAGTACTGCTCAGCCCGGAGATCTCATCCTGCTCACAAAACCACTTGGTGTGGGAATCCTCACTACTGCACAGAAGAAAGACCTGCTGAAACCTGAACATGCCGCAACTGCTATCCGGAGCATGACAGCGCTGAACAAAACAGGCGAAACACTTGGCAAATGCGACGGGGTAAATGCCATGACCGATGTTACGGGCTTCGGTTTGCTCGGACACCTGATTGAAATGTGCGAGGGAAACGGGCTTTCTGCGGAGCTTAACTGGGACAAAATTCCTGTTTTCGAAATGATACCTGCATACCTGGACCAGGATTGCATCCCGGGCGGTACATTCAGGAACTGGAAAAGTTACGGGCATAAGGTGGGCCCCCTTACCGAAAAACAAAAAACCATACTTTGCGATCCCCAGACCAACGGGGGACTGCTGTTTGCAGTCAGGGCAGACCAGATGGAGAAAATCAGTGGTTTAATGAAGGAAAACAATCAGGAATTCTGGAATATTGGACATTTTTACAACAATAGAACTCCTGTTGTAAGCATCCGTTAAGCCTTGCATATAACACTTCAGGCTTTTACCGCATTTTTTTTCGGGAAAAACAGCGAAGCCAGCACCGAAAGCGTGAGGATACCCAGTACCACCAGCAGGGAATGGGTGGTTTCGATTTTGATATTTACGATGTGCAGCAACATTTTTACCCCGATGAAAACCAGCAGGGCGGAAAGTCCTTCCTTCAGCCAGCTGAAGCGGTTCATGATGTTGGAAACCACAAAGAACAGGGATCTCAGGCCAAGGATGGCAAAGATATTGGAAAAGAAGACGATATAGGGATCTTTGGTAACGGCAAAGATGGCCGGTACGGAATCCACCGCGAAGATCAGGTCGGTAAATTCTATCACCAGTAAGACGATGAACAGGGGTGTGATGAAGAATTTGCCGCCTTCACGCAGGAAGAAGCGGTGTCCGTGATAATCAGATTTCACCCTGAAAAAGCGGGAGGTCAGTTTTACCACCGGGTGATCGGCTGTTTTGATATGCTTTGGCTTGTTCCTGTCGAGGAACATCTTCCCTCCCGTGATCACCAGAAAACCTCCGAAGATGTAAAGTATCCATTCGAAACGCTGGATCAGTGCGGCACTGAGGAAGATAAAAATGAAACGCATCACGACCGCCCCGATGATACCCCAGAAAAGCACCCGGCGGTAATACTTCGGATCCACACTGAAAGCGGTGAAAACCAGGATCATCACAAATACGTTATCGACCGACAGTGAATACTCGATCAGGTAACCGGTCAGGTATTCGAAAGCGAGGTTATGCCGGTACATGCTGAGCGCCTGCTCATCGGTCAGGGATGGGTCGGCCATCCGCAAGGGGTGGCTGAACCGATGTGCGAGCTCGGCTACACCCTGTTTGTCGGTGATACCGTGGATGATATGTCCGAAAAAGTAAATCAAGCCGAAGAAAACCATGCTGAGAAATATCCAGAACAGGGTCCAGGAAACCGCTTCCTTGAAATGGATCACATGGTTGTTTCTACCGGCAATTTTCAGATCGAGGTAGAGAAAAATAAAAATAACCACCAGAAATCCGGTGAAAAACAAAACTTCGTGCAGATTCATCATGTTGGATTCTGACGCAAAGGTAAACAGACTTATGTAACTTTCATGTTTAACAAAGCGTATCATTAAACAAATCAGCAGGGATTTTGATCATTCCCTGCCGTACAGGCTTTTTTACCGAAAGAACACAGGAATGCGAAAAATTGTTCCCAGAGTCATCGGTATAAAGAATATAAGCGAAAACTGCTTCGCATTTTCACTAAGATTTAGTATTCTTTATACCTTTGCACGCTCGGAGCGCCTGAAAACTTTACCATCAGATGGAAGCTGTAATCGAAATGAACGCCAATCCCCTCGTTCAATACCTGAACAAACTGCCCGGGGAATTCACCAGGAACGACCTGATCCGTTATATCCAGGATCACAATATCGAAATGCTCAACTTCCGCTATGTGGCCGGGGACGGGAGATTGAAAACACTGAACTTCGTTATCAGCAACAAACGTTACCTCGACAGCATCCTGACCACGGGTGAAAGGGTCGACGGTTCAAGCCTTTTTACGCATATTGAGACCGGGGCCAGCGACCTGTATGTCGTTCCGAAATACAGGACCGCTTTTGTCAATCCTTTCAGCCAGATCCCTTCCCTCGATATCCTCTGTGCTTTCTATAATAAAGACGGAGAACCCATGGCGGGTTCACCCGATTATGTGCTGCGCAAAGCACATGAAAGCCTCCTGAAAGAGACAGGTTACAGTTTCGAAGTCATGGGTGAACTGGAGTACTATGTAATCTCCCCTAAGGATGAAAACTACGTGGCCACCGACCAGAAGGGCTACCACGAATCCGGTCCCTTTACCAAGTGGCATGAGCTGAGAACGGAAGCCATGCAGGCCATCGCTGCCACCGGGGGCAACATTAAGTACGGACATTCTGAAGTGGGAAACTTTTCTTTTCATGATCTTGATTATGAACAGAATGAGATAGAGTTTAATCCTGTCCCGCTCGAGGAGGCCGCCGATCAGCTGATCATCGCCAAGTGGATATTGCGAAGCCTTGCCTACCAGTACGGAGTTACCCTCACTTTCGCGCCAAAGATTACGGCCGGTAAGGCCGGCAGCGGCATGCACATCCACACCCGTATCATGAAAGACGGGATCAACCAGATGATGCAAGAGGGCAAACTCAGCGATACCGCAAAAAGAACCATTGCAGGTTATCTGGCTCTTGCCCCCTCTCTGACTGCATTCGGCAATACCAATCCGACGTCCTACTTCCGTCTGGTACCGCATCAGGAGGCTCCCACCAATATATGCTGGGGCGACAGAAACCGCTCGGTGCTCGTGCGTGTCCCCCTCGGCTGGAATATGGCCAATAGCATGATGCACCATGCCAATCCCACAGAACCCGATGAAAAGCCCGACTTCTCCGACAAACAAACCGTGGAATTCAGATGTCCCGACGGCTCGGCCGATATCTACCTCCTGCTGGCCGGCCTGACGGTGGCCGCCCGTCACGGACTTACCATGGAAAATGCCGTAGCCTACGCCGAAAAACGCTATGTGGATGTCAATATCTTCGATAAAAAGCATCAGGATAAATGCGCCGAGTTATCCCAATTGCCAGGCTCCTGCTCCGAATCTGCCGACTTCCTCAAGCAACAGCGCGCCATCTATGAAAGCCATGGCGTCTTCCCCCCTGCCATGATCGATGATATCATCAGGAAACTGAAATCCTTCGACGATAAAGACCTGATCAAAAGGATAGGAAATAACAAGGACGAAATCCTTAAACTGGTCAATCAGTACTTTCACTGCGGATAATCGGCCAGATTGTCATAACACTTCTTTTTTATTGTGACACATTGTCATTTATTGCCGGTTTTTTGGCTGTGGTATCAATCTTGACTGTAGCTCCTTCGTCAATTCATCAAGTTTCACATTAAAAATGGAGGATACCATCATGACACTCGTAAAATGGAGCAACAGACCCGCAATGAACCCCTGGTTCGATCCCTTTTTTGTCAGCGAACGCAACACTTCGGCCTGCGGATGCAAACCCGCCGCCAATATTCTGGAAACCGGCGATTCATTCGTGATTGAAATGGCCGTCCCGGGAAGGAACAAAGAAGACTTCAGCCTGAACCTCGAAAAGGACATCCTGACGATTTCCTCGGAAAAGGAGAACCCGGCTGATGAAAACATGAACTATACCCGCAGGGAGTTTCAGACTACTGGCTTCAGCAGGTCATACATCGTTCCCAAATCGGTGGACAGCGATAAAATCGAAGCTTCCTACGAACAGGGAATTCTGAGGGTGAGCCTTCCTAAGAAGGAAGAAGCCAAAGCCACGCTGAGCAAGCAGATCAGCATCAACTGATCACTTTTCGTAAAAGTGCATCTCAAGGATGTGCCGGTAAACCTTCTCCGGAAGCATATACCGCACATCCTTTTTGTTTTTGATGGCATCACGGATAAAGGTCGAAGACAGGTCGATCATAGGCGCTGGAAAGATCCGGACCGAAGGATGACCGGCGTAGACCCCCGGATCACCGCCCGGCCGGGGATACACATATAACTGGTAGTACTCCAGTATCCGTTCATAATTTTTCCATTCGTGGAAAGACGGAAACTGGTCTGATCCCATCAGGATGATAAATCGTCGCCCGGGATATTTTTCGGTTAAATACGTCAGTGTATCAATGGTATAAGATGGTCTGGGCATCCTGAATTCGATGTCGGATGCCAAAAAACGGGGATTGTCCTCTATCGCCAGATTCACCATGTAGTACCTGTGGTGATCCGCAAGCAGGCTGCGCTGCTCCTTGAAAGGGTTCTGCGGAGAAATCACAAACCACACCTCATCCAAATCGCTGTACGACAGCATATAACCGGCCAGGATCAAATGCCCGCTGTGGATGGGGTTGAAAGAACCAAACAACAATCCGGTGGTTTTCATGGGCTGAAAGTGTCTGCAGCTTCTGAAAGCACATATCCTGAAACTGCTGGATTATTAAACCGTATAGTATTTATAATTAAATAAATAAACAATATTATCTAATGTAATTGTTCAAGTATTGCCAAATAAAAAGGAACGTACAGCAGCCACTGCCTGCTGTTGTGCCTCCTCAAGTGTATCATTCACAATGACCAGGTCGAAGGCCTCCTGCTGTTCCAATTCGAACCTTGCCCTGGCAATTCTCTGCTGCAGGCTGTCCTCCGGATCGCTTGACCTGCCTCGTAAGCGCGCTTCCAATACCTCAGGGGAAGGAGGAAGGATAAAGATCGACAGTGCCTGCTCACCAAATATTTTTTTCAGATTGATCCCTCCCAGCACATCCACATCAAAAATAACGTAATTTCCTTTATTCCATATCCTTGTTAGCTCTGACTTCAATGTTCCGTAGAAGTTTCCATTGTAAACTTCCTGCCATTCAAGAAATTCATTATTTTCTATTTTATCTTTGAAAGTCTTTTCGCTGAAGAAGTAATAGTCTACTCCATTGGTTTCACCCGGCCGTGGTTTCCGGCTGCAGGCTGAGACGGAGAACTCCAGCCCGAGTCCGGCTTCCAGCAGGTGCCTGACGATGGTGGTTTTGCCCGCTCCCGACGGCGCCGATACGATGATACATTTACCCTTCATTCTCGCATTCAAGCTATGTTCTGTGATTGAGCGGAGACGCGATGAATCACGTCTGTGTGGGTGTGAGGTTGATGAGTGAGACGCGATACATCGCGTCTGTGCTGGAGTGAGGTTGGTGAGTGAGACGCGATAAATCGCGTCTGTGCGGGGAGGAGCTAGAGGATGTTGCCGAGTTGTTCCCTGATTTTTTCCAGTTCGTCTTTCATCAGTACAACAAGCTTTTGGATATCAGCATCATAAGCCTTGGATCCCAGGGTGTTGATCTCTCTTCCAATCTCCTGGCAGATGAAGCCGAGTTTCCTTCCCTGTTCGGTTTCGTTTTGCATACATTGTTTAAAAAAAGCCAGGTGCTGGGCCAGGCGGACTTTCTCCTCAGTGAAATCAAATTTCTCGAGGTAGAAGATCATTTCCTGTTCCAGTCGTTGCGGATCGGCAGGTGGCAGAGCCAGGCTGTCAAGTGCGGCCTGCAATTTCTTTTTTTTATCTGCAATTCGCTGGTTTTCAAACTGTTCAACTCTCTCAAGCAACACGCCTATCTGGCTGATCCTGACGCTAATGTCGGCTTCCAGTTTGATCCCTTCCGTGCTACGGAAAACGGCCACGGTCTGGCATGCTTCTTTCACCAGGCTGAGGGCTTCATCACACAGGGCCTGGTTGGCTGTCACGCTGCCGCTCTGTATCACTTCCGGAAAACGCAGCAGCAGCGACAGGGTATCATCTGTGCCTTTGCTTCCGGCAAGCTCCTCCAGTTCCCTGATCAGGGCCAGGGCCGCACGGGCATTTTCACGGTGGAGGCTGAAACCCTGTTGTCCGTTCCCTTCCAGGTTTACATATATATCAATCTTACCCCTTCCCAGCAGTTCTCCTGCCAGCTGCCGGATCTCCATTTCGATGCCTTTAAAAACAGGGGGGACTTTTACACTGATATCCTGGCTCTTGGAATTCAGTGACCGGACTTCTGCTTCGAGCCTGGACGTTCCATAAGTGCCTGAGGCTTTACCGTAACCGGTCATGGATTGAAGCATAGGCTTTTTTCAGCAAAGATATGCCATAAGTTGCTTTTACTGAATCTTAGTGAAAATGCGTAGCAATTTTCGGTGATACTTCTGACCAGCTTTCGCAGACCTGTTAAGAATGAGATTAATTTTCTGCTAATTTTGTATTGTCTTTGATGGCATTTGTCAGTCTGTTTTGTAAATGATGGATAATAAGGAATTTCCGGAATACTTCCTGTTTGACGATCCCATGGCGTTTTATCCCGCCATGCTGAAAGACATTGAGAAGGCACGCACGTATATTTATCTTGAAACTTACCGCTTTGGCAACGACAGCATTGGCAGGAAATTTCGCGATGCGCTGACAAAGAAGGCTTATGAGGGTGTGGAGGTCAGGTTGCTGGTCGATTCCTGGGGATCGCAGGTGACGGCCGGTTTTTTTGCGGATTTTCTCCGGGTGGGAGGTGATGTGCGCTTTTTCCGCAAGATCGTGTTTTCCTTCGATTTTTTTACAAAGAACCACAGACGGAACCATCGCAAGCTGCTGATCATCGACGACCGCATCGTGTATATGGGCTCAGCCAACATCACGGGCTATTCGCTGAACTGGCGTGAAATGGTGATCCGTTTGACGGGTGGGATTACCCTTCCGTTCAAGAAGACTTTCCTCGACAGCTGGAAAATCTATAACAAATACATTTTCAATAAACTCTCATATAAAAAAACGATTTACTACAGGGGTTTCGAGATTATTCAGGACATTCCTTCCATCTATCGCCAGATGATCAAAAAGAAGTATGAAGTCCTGATTCGCGGGGCTGCCAGGGAAGTGATCATTGAAACGCCGTATTTCGTTCCGGGTTATATTATCAGGAAAGAGCTGATGGAAGCTGCCAGAAGAGGGGTCAGCGTGAAGGTCATCGTACCCATGCACTCTGATGTAACCACGGTGGATCTGCTCAGGAGCAAGTACCTTGGCCCATTGCACAAGGCCGGTGTCAGAATCTTTTTTTACACCCTCGATAACCTTCATGCCAAGTGCATGACGGTCGACGATGAGGTGTTTTCCATAGGTTCATCCAACGTGGATTACCGCAGCTTCAGGTATATGTATGAAATCGCTCTTTTCGGGGGTGATTCCGAAATCATCGGGCAGATGAATGTTCACCTTGCAAAAACACTGGAAAACTGTGTGGCTTTCAGTTATGAGAAATGGCTGCACCGGCCCAGGATAGAGAAATTCTTTGCTTTCTTACTTGTCCCGTTCCGCCACCTCTTTTAGCCGGTACCTTGTTTTCCTGTTCACAAGCCAAACACCGCTGAAGATCAGCAGGGCTGCCAGCAGTTTTACTGCCGTGAGTTTTTCTTTTTCGAGGATAATCCCATGGATGGTTGCGATCAGGGGTTGCAGGTAGATGTAGAAACCGACCACCGCCGCACTCAGGCGTTGCAGCGAAATGGTCACCAGCAGATAGGCCAGGTAGGTGGTACCGATCACCACATACAGAAAATCAAACCAGATGATGCCGGGGAAAGCCTTCCAGTTGACCTGCATGGCTGCCGGGAAAGTTAATGGAAAGACCACCACCATGGCGAAAAGGAATGCCCATTTCATTACCGTTATTGGATGGTATTTCAGCATCACAGGCTTGATCAGCACCAGGTACAGGCTGTAAAAGGTGATGTTGAGCAGGATGAAAACATTGCCCAGGAAAGTATCGGATGAGAAACTGAGCTGCCTGCCGTTCAGTACGATGAGCAATGCCCCGGCCGCTCCCACTGCGATGCCTGTGAGTTTTGGGGTAGTTACTTTTTCGCGGAGGATCCAGGCGGCAAAGACCAGGACTACGATGGGACTGGTTGTGTGCAGGATGGCTGTTTCCACGGGATTGGAGAGTCGCAGGCCGAGGAAGAACAGGTAGGGATTGAGGACCACGCCCAGCAAACTGCAGAGGGCTATCCTCCAGAGATCCGGAATCTCCACATTCTCTTTTTTCAAAAACAGGGCTGTCAGCCAGAAGAGGCCGGCACTCACCACGATGCGGAAAAAAATGATTTGCGCCGGGTTGAGGTAATCCGGCATCAGGGCTTTGGCAATCCAGTAATTAAGGCCGAAAACAAGGCTTGAGGCCAGCAGGGCAAGATGAGCTTTTGAATTGGGGCCGGTGGGATGCAGGATGATTCTCAAGGCAGCAGTGCTTAGTGGTGCTTATCTGTTCAGACCAGCAAAAGTAAACGGAATTCCTTAAGTAAGTTTCTACTGAGGATACTGCTTCTGAATGAATTGCGTTTAAGGCACCTTGAGTCTGTAAAAGAATCGTGTGGTAGGTATCGAACCCGCTCTTGGAACGCCAAACCGAAATAAATATTTATTTTTTGGTGATCTGATAAAATGATGTACCTTTGCACCCTCTTTTAAAGAGATTGTATCTCTGTACCTTTGCAGGCATTCTGCTGCAGAACGTTTCAAATTACATGTTTCTTTAAGATTGACCGGGCTCGTGCACAAAGCATCTGGAGCCTCATCATCATATATAAATAAACAAATGACATTTTCAAATCTCGGGCTCATTGCACCACTGACTGACGCATTGAGCAGACTGGGCTACAAAGCGCCCACAAAAATCCAGCAGGAAGCCATCCCGGTCCTGTTGCAGGGAAAGGACATCTTCGGATGTGCCCGTACGGGAACAGGTAAGACCGCATCTTTTGCCCTTCCGGTCTTACAATTATTGGAAGAAAACAAGGGCTATGAAAGGAAACCCGTACTGAAAGCACTGGTACTGGCACCTACAAGGGAGCTTGCCCAGCAAATCAGCGCCAGCTTTAAAGACTATGGTGCGAATCTTTCCCTACAACACACGACAGTTTTTGGTGGTGTGTCGCAGCATGCCCAGGTACAGGCGATCCGCAGGGGCGTGGATATTCTTGTAGCCACTCCCGGACGGCTTCTAGACCTGGTCGGTCAGAAGGTCATCCGGCTCGACGACATTGCCTTTTTCATCCTGGATGAAGCCGACAGGATGCTGGATATGGGTTTTATCCATGATATCCGCAAGATTACCGGGCTTTTACCCGAAAACCGGCAATCAGCATTCTTTTCCGCCACCCTTACCCCCGAGGTGATGAAGCTGGCCGGCAGCATGCTGAACAATCCGGTAAGCATCAACGTGGTACCCCCGGCCAATCCTGCGGCTGCCGTGCAGCAATCGGTCTATTATGTGAAAAGGGAAAACAAACGTTCCCTGCTCAAACATGTGCTGAATGATCCCGACATCGCGCATGCACTGGTGTTTACCAGGACAAAAAGGGGCGCCGATGTGGTGGTTCGTGAACTCAACCGCAGCGGGATCAGGGCCAGTGCCATTCACGGCAATAAAAGCCAACCGGCAAGAGAAAAAGCCCTTGATGAATTTAAAAACAGAAAAATCCGGGTGCTGGTTGCCACCGATATTGCCTCACGCGGTATCGATGTGGACAGGATCAGCCACGTGATTAACTTCGAACTGCCGGAAGTGGCTGAAACCTATATTCACAGGATCGGCAGAACGGCCAGGGCCGGAAATGCAGGTATTGCCCTTTCCTTCTGCTCGGCCGAGGAAAAACTGTACCTGCGCGATATCAGCAAATTAATCAGAACCAACCTCGATGTGGTGAAGGTTCATCCGTTTATTTAAAATCAGAAACATGAACAAAGGCATTGTAAAATTCTTCAACCACGACAAAGGATTTGGCTTTATCAAGGTGGAAGGAAGCAGGGAAGAGATTTTCTTCCATGTTTCGAACATCGTGGAAGACATCTTTGAAAACGAAGCTGTCCTCTTTGATGTCCAGGAAGGCAAAAGAGGAAGGAATGCAGTGAACGTGAAGCCTGCTTGATATTCCAGGGGTTGGTTGACACAACCTCATGGATAATCACCGGTTTTGATTCATTCTTTCAATCTTTTAGGGGAAACGCAAACTCCTTCCCTGGGAATCTGCCATGAGCAGGGCATCCAGAACCCTTGCTGCCGTGATGCCTTCACCTTCGTGATGAATGGAAGAGGCTGATTCGGTTGCTTTCCGGGCGACCTTCATCAGGCCCTCCCTGTTAGTGGTGGATAGTCCGAGTTGGGAAAGTGTGACCGGCAGGCCTACAGCCTGGCAAAATCCATACACCTCATCCCTTTCATGCTGAGGAGATCCTGTCAGGTGCAGCCCGGTGAGCAGGCCGAAAGCCACCTTTTCTCCATGATAGCTTGTATGGGTTTCCGCTAACACGGTCAGTCCGTTGTGGATGGCATGGGCTGCAGCCAGGCCACCGCTTTCGAACCCGATACCGCTCAGCAGGATATTGGCCTCTGTAACCCGGTTCAGGGCCGTGCTGACGATGCCGGCCTCATTGTCCTTTTTGGCCTGTACACCATATTCAAGCAAGACTTCATAACAAAGTCCGGCAAGTTTGTATCCGGTCCAGGTACTGAGTCCGCCGCATTCATTTTTTGAAGACGTGTTTACACAGGAGCGTGCCTCAAACCAGGTAGCCAGGGCATCGCCCATGCCTGCCACCAGGAAGCGTACCGGCGCCCTGGCGATAATATCCATGTCCACCAGTACTATTGAAGGGTTCAGCCGCTGATAATACACCTTGTCAAAGATCCCACCGGCCGTATATATTACGGCGCAGCCACTACATGGTGCATCGGTGGAAGCGATGGTCGGCACAATGATCACCGGTAAACCCGCCCTGTCGGCCGCGATCTTGGCGGTATCGATCACTTTTCCGCCTCCCATGCCCACTACCACTGCCGCCTGCTCCCGGCCAATGATCCCCGCCACCCGCTGAAGCTCCTCTTCACAACATTCTCCTCCGAAAGGCTCCAACAGGATGTCTGCCGATAAGGGAGCCCGGGTATAGGCGGCAGGTAGTTGCTTTGCTGCTGAAGGTGAAGCAAGCACAAGCGCCTTTTTGCCGAATTGCCTGATCATCGTTTCTAAACCAAGGATAGCCCCGCTGCCCTGGATGTATTTGCCCGGAAAACAAGCGATAAGGTTCATATTCAATTTGTTATTACGATTTCAATAAAGGATGCCTAAAATGTCAGTTTTTGTATGGCAATGATCTGTGCGATGCCTCGATCAGCTTCATTTCTCTTGTCAAAAATAAGGAAAACCGGGAAACCTATATATTAACCAGGGCAATATATTTTTAAGCATATTCCTGATGAATTAAGACAGCTACCAACATAAGGGGAGGGGCATACGTGTCCACCATAGATCAAAGGATCATTCTTTTTGACCTAAGTTTTGCTTATTGGTTCCCTGGGATTTTACCGTGTAATTTTTTTGCAGCAAGGTGCTCCGGGAGATTCCATTCAGTCCAGCCGGAAGCCTCATGGCGTTTCAGAAAGGCTTGTTTCCTTTCTTGTATGCGATGGTAGTATGATTCAGCCGTCATAAGCCCGGCTTCCTCGCCGAACTTATCCCTGCGTTTCTGCTCCAGCAGCTTCAGTTCATCCAGGGGGTGATCGAGCCAGGGAAGGGTTTTATCCGACAAGCCTGCAAGGAAATCGAAATGAAGGAATGCACGGTTGGCATGCCGGAAGTTATAACTGGCAATCAAACGGTCCCACTGCACCGCCGAGGTCAGTACCAGGATGATCAGCAGTGCGAGTGTATTGGTGCGCAGGAGGTAGAACACAGTCCGGGCATGCCTGATCTTGAGGTAAATAGTGTACAGACCATAGATACACAGGATCAGGAAGAAAACCACCGCGATCCGCTTATAGGCAAGGGAAAAGTAATAGACATACCAGTAATTCCTGATTCCCACGGAAACGGCCAGGATGGCATTCTGGACCAGCCAGAGGGTACTGAGGATTTTGAGGGTTTTATTGCGGGAATAGAAATGCAGCTTATCCCTGAAATAGTAAAGCAGGATGGCAATAGCGCTCAGGATGGACAGGATCAGCAGCCAGGTGCCTTCGTGCACGAACTGTTTCAGGTACTGTCCGTTCCAGGAGAAGTTGAACCAAACCCAGTTGATGTCTATCATGTTCACTATAAGTAAGATACAATTCAATGACGCCAGCAGGAAGACGGCAGCCCTGTATTCCTTAAGCAGCGCCGTTATTGGCCGCTTTCCGGGAAGTCTTTTCCTGGACCTGATCAGGATATCGTCCGAAAGCGTATCTTTCTGCACGATGGCCTGCCTTGCAACAGCAAAAAAAAGGCTGTTGCTGATGAGCAGACTGAACACAAAGGTGACGGCCAGATCCATGTTGATATACCTGAACCACCAGCCAAGCCAGTCGTTCAGTATATCCTCCATGTTCACCAGGTAGTGATCGAAAACGGGATTGGACAAGCGGTAAAGGATAACGAAGAAGGCAATGACTGCCAGGGGGATCAGCAGCATGCCAAGGGTTTGGATTGGGCGCCTGACGGCTTTGAGAAAGCGGACTTTATCCGTGCTCTGCCTGAGCCAGTTTCCCTGGCTCAGGTAGAGGTTGTGCATAGACAGCTGCAGGGCGGTGAGGGGGGATTTGGCTGCGGGCAACAGCTGATAACCGGCAAAAACCATGACCATGATGGCATGGACCAGATAGGAATAAACCGAATGCAGCAGGAGCGTGTAGCTGGCCGTGAGGAAGAGCAGACAAAGGCTGATGATGCTGAAAGGTCCCTTGAGTCTGAGTTGTCCGGTAAAGAATGCTGCCAGGATGAGGATCGTTTCAGCCAGGAGCAGGTTCAGGCCGGGTGCCTGCCTGTAAAACAAAGCGGTGATCATGAAGGCCGACAGCAATGAGGCCGCCAGGCTGATGCGGTAGTTGTTCATTATCATTTAAAAATCAAAAGGAGTAAGGATTCCCGGATCCGGTTATTGGTGGTATAAACGAATCAGTGTTTTCCGGATTGTGTGATCCTGCCAATTTGGACTGGATAAACCGGAGAAGGAGGTGTCATGAAAAGTACAGGCAGCCGCCTGATTTCATGGTCAAATGGTTTTCGAATGAAAAACATACAGGCAGGCCGGCAGCGTTCTTGCAGCGGGCAGGGAAGTATACCGACACGGAATGAGTTTGCGAGAAAATTTCGATCCAGGGGTGTACGGCATTACTCATACTAAACAGCTTTGCATTCGCAAACCTGTCAAGTATGAGTATATCAATCCTACTGAAGAGGTTGAACCACTTCGATCAATTCGGGCAGGTCCATGCCGATATTGCGGAGATGGTCAACAGTGGGTACGCCGTTTGGGGTCCATCCCCTTCTTTTGTAGACGGCATCGAGCAGTTTTTCGTAGCGGTCTTCCCGGTATGCCCTGGTAGCTGCCATTTTTTCTGAGAGGCTCATGTTTTCAGGGTTCAGGCCGAGGATTTCCTTTAACTGTTTGTCGTAACGATCCTGGCGGGAGAGGTATTCTTCTTCGGTAACCGGACCTGCCGCGCGGTATGGCTGAGCATCGTGTTTACGCAGGCCGTATCCTCGGCGGATGTTAAAGATACGCTGGTAGTTGTAAACCCTTTCGCTCTGGCGGACGATCTCGTGTTTGTCGACTTGCAGTCCGGTAACGGAATTAAAAATGGTGACATAATTATCGACATGTTCCGGCACTTTTGCAGGTTCTGCTGTTTCCTTGTTGTTTTCCGGTTCCACATCGTTCCAGGGAAGTTTGCACAGGCCGTTCAGTCCGAACCAGGTACGGAACATCGGAAAATAATGAAGGGCTTCCGCCTTGTCCTCGAAGGTGGGGATCTGGTTGTTCACCATGTCCATGAAGATCAGCCAGGCCTCATCATGTTGCGGCCCTTTGTTGGTCATGGCATAGCCACCCTGCTGGGCGAGGGATTCCTTGGAAACATACTGGGAATATTCCAGCCCTTTGTTTTCCATACCGATATCCTGGAGATAGCCGGGGTCGCCCCATCCTTTTTCGGCGAAAAGCGCCTTCATTTTCCGTACACCCTGGCCGGCAATCAGGCCGAAGCCCTCACCGCGGGCAAGCTGGTGCAGCAATTCCATGGAGGCGTCCATATTACCGAAAAAGAGTTCCAGTCCGCCCGTTCTTTCTTTATTGAGCACCCCGCTTTCATAGCATTCCATGATGAACCCCAGGATGGTCCCCCAGGTGATGGTACAGATCCCGTAAGTGTCGCAATAGAAATTCGCTTCGATGGTAAAATAAGGATCAAAGATACCGGCGATCGATCCGAGTGAAGAAGTGGATTCATATTCGGGACCATCGACGATCACTTTCTGTCCCTTGTAAGGGCCTGTCCTTAGTTCGAAATTGTCGACACCTTTGGCACAGGCCATATTGCAGCCGATCCAGCAGCCGTCGGTGCTCATGCCCTGGGTGAAAAAGGATTTCCACACATTGCCGTGAATCTTGTCGGCGTCGGGATGATTACCAAACCTGAAGTTGTTGACCGGCAAAAGGTCATAGTCGTTCATGATGTTGGTAAGGTGGGCGGTACCCTTAGCTCTCATTTCACACTGAGAATCATCCAGTTCTCTCATTTCCCGGTTAAACCGCCTGCCTCTTTCCATGATAGCTTCCAGGTCAACCACATTGTTGCGGTTGCCCTGCACTCCTTTGGAATGAGCCACCAGGGCCAGGATCTTCTTATCTCTGAGCACCGTCCCGATACCGCCGCGGCCGGCCTGTTTCAGCCTGACCAGCTTGCGTTTGTTATCGAAAAAGCTGAAATTCAGCATTCCGATCAGCGAGTGTTCGGCTGCTGTTCCGGCCGACACCACAGACACATTCATCCGGTCTTTCTCTCCCAGGGCGAGTTCCTCGGTCAGGTATTCGGCCAGCAGGTGACTGTCGCGCTCAGCATCCCCGGCATCATAAATCTCGATCATTTCCCTGGTTTCATCAATCAGGACGATGATATCTTCACCGGCCTTTCCCTGTACCTCCAGGGAGTCAAATCCGGCAAACTTCATGAACGGGCCGAAGAATCCGCCCACATTGCTGTCGATCACAATGTCGGTCTGAGGCGAAATGGTTACTACCAGCGATTTCCCTGTTCCCGAGTATTGGGTGATTCCACAGATGGGACCGGTATTGATTACGATCTCATTTTCAGGGTCATTCCACTTGGTTTCCGGTCGGGTGGCATCCCAGAGCAGTTTCAGGCCAAAGCCTTTTCCGCCGATAAATTTGTCTTTCATCTCCTGAGTGACCTGTTTTTCGAGGATTTCTCCGCTGCCCACATTGATATACAGGGTCCTGTTGTTGTAGCCTTTTTCAATGGGGGCCCAGGTATATTTGTATTGCTTCAGGAGTTTGTGGTGTTGTTTGAAAGTTTCTAGGCTCATGGTTTGGATGGGTGAAATTACGGGGTTAAAAACGGGATTATCATGGTGCAAAGGTAAGGAATGTTGTGAAATGAATCACAATGGTCCCTTTAGACATGAACTACGTATTCCGGGTCAGCATCTGCCTTAGTCCACAACTTTATATAGTTGCATGATGGTACTGAGGATTTTACTGAAGTCGATGTGAAGGTCGGTCAGTTTGCCGCTTTCCATATCGAATACCCAGCCATGTACCTGGAGGTTTCTTTCGAAGCAAGCTTTTTGCACCTCGGGCGTTTTCATCACGTTGATGCATTGTTCCCTCACATTGAGTTCCACCAGCCGTTTGTACCGCTGCTCCTGATCGCTGATGCTGTCCAGTTCTTCCTGGTGGAGGCGGTATACATCGCGGATGTTTCTGAGCCAGGGATTGAGGATGCCGAGGTCGGACTGTTCCATGGCGGCTTTCACGCCTCCGCAGTGGGTATGGCCGCACACCACCACATGTTTGACTTCAAGGAGACTGACCGCGTAATGGATGACCGACATGGCGCTGATATCGGTATTGGGGACCATATTGGCGATGTTGCGGTGGACAAAGATTTCGCCCGGGCCGGCACCCATCAGTTCTTCTGCCGTGACACGGCTGTCGGAACATCCGATGTAAAGGACTTCCGGTTTTTGTCCTTCCGGCAGCTTCCTGAAATAATCCGGATCAAGCCTGAGTTTTTCTGCGATCCATTTCTCGTTGTTTCGGAAGATGGCTTCAGTTTTCATAAAATATGGATTAATGACAATGCGTGTGAATGATTTTCGCGGTGTTGGTGTTTTTCCTGCCATGGATGGTCAGTAAGTAAACACCTTCGGGCAGGTGTGCCAGGCTCAGATAGCGCATATTACCCGGATAACTGAACAGTTCGAAAGGCACAGGCAGGCCAATGCTGCTTCTCAGCTCCGGATCCCTGCCCATGCAATCCTGTTCCGGCAGGCTAAACCATATTCCTTCGCAGGCCGGGTTTGGCCATGTTTTTATCAAATCCGGCGGAGTATTTTCCGGACTGCTGACAATGGAATCCTGTTGATTGTAATGCATGATTTCACAGGGTATGAGGCTTGGAATACCCCAGGTATCGAAGAACACACCCCAGCAATCTCCTGTCACTTCGTTATAAATGAATGCCTTGCCCCAGTCATCGGGGGGAATCATGTTGTGCCACATCGCCTCTGCCCTCCAGTTTCCGTATACAATCAGGTGATGGGTCACGATGAGCAAGGGCGGATAGGGAAAGCAGGTTATCCATGGAAACTGGTGCAGTGAGTCGAAAAAAGCCTGCTGTGCCGGAAAGCTCGCCTTCAGATATTGAAATGCGCTATCCAGGTAATACCAGGCCGAATCGTAGAGGTTGAATCCGGTTGAATCATTGACCCTGGTGATATAGATGCTCTTGTGGATGGTGTCGGTGTTTTGGACAGCGCAAATATCCACCTGTGAAAAAGGGGGAAATGTGCTGTCCGGTGAAATTACTATGAGGTAAACAAACTGGTCCTGATAAACGACGGAGGGTTGGAAAAACGTAAACAGTTCCTGAGGACCGGAAGCGGTTAGAACGACAGTATCCCCCGGTTCAACACCCACCCAGGCCTTGCTTTCGAACCCTCCTCCCGGAATGAGGACGAAGTTTGAATTGGGCATGGAAAAGGAAAAGCTCTGGGCTGTCAGCATAGCAGGCCACATCAGCATACAGATAAGGATTGATTTCATGTGTTCATAATTTATATTTTATGGTCAAATGCGTGTTCCGCTTCATGCGGGAGAATATCCATAGTTGATCATTACCGGTTGGTATAAACAATGTTTGGATGGATATTTCATGGCGCTTTCAATTGGTATCTTATTCCGAAGATAAGCAGTATCCCCTTCATGTCTACCTCTTCCATTACGGCCGGCACCAGCAGGTTGTAGCTGTTGAAGAAAGTTAGTTTCAGTCGGTCATTGACGCGGTACCACAGGCCGTATCCGGGAAGGTAGCCATAGGTGAAAGCCAGGTGGGTTTTGTCCAGGTCCCGGTTTTGATCGGCCTTGAACATCAGGCTCATACCCATGGATAAGACAGGCCGGAGGCGGTGAATGTCTCCTGAAAGAGGATAATTTAATGAAAGGAATAAGGGAAGCATATACATCAGGTGGCGGTGACTGTTATAACGGGTGGAGCTGAAAACCAGTCCTGATGAAAGATGAAGGTTAAAATTACCTGAATTCCAAAGGTCATGGCCGATAAACACACCACTGCCGATCAGGTAAAACTCCCTGGCGGTGATGTCGGTGAAGTCATAGATGCCAGCTCCTGCCGAAAACTCCTGGGCTGCTGATTTTCTGCAGGAGAACAGGCTGTCAGCGGCCAGCAGGCAGATCAAAATCGTCGACCACTTCATGAAAAATACCGATGGTTTTGATGTTGATGCGAAAAGGGTCATGATAGAAAGATACTTTGGTGAAATGGTTATAATTACCGCCGTATCCGTGGGTCAGCACACCGCCTCCGCCTCCGGTGGTGATGTAATGCAAGCCGTCACGGATGTAATGGTTGAAAAGGTGCTCGTGCCCGTTGAATACCGCCCTTATTTTGCTGTATTGCAGGAACATCTGATGCAGTTCCTCCGCCTGCTTCATCAGGGTATTCGCATACTTGCCCCGGGGAAACAGGGGTCTGTGCATCAGGACAAAGACATGATTCGTACAGCAGTCCTTTTCTGCATCTCCCAGTTTTTGCTTGAGCCATGCCAGTTGCTGTCCGGAGATGCTGTTTTCCTGTCCGGCGATTTCAGTATCCAGGATGATCAGCAGGACATCCCGTGTCCGGTAGGTGTAATAAAACTGTTCCGGCGGGAATTCCATCTGCTGCCTCAGCACGAGTTCCGAGACAGGATCGTTTCCCTCGTGGTTACCCCTGGCCATTCTGAGGGGAAAGTTTTGGGTGATTGGTAAGGAATAGCGGTGAAAGCTTTCCCATTCTGCTTCATTGGCAGGCCTGAGCATGATGTCGCCGCAGCAGAAGGCCGCATCGGGCCCGGGTTCAATCCGGGCCATCTGCCTGGCCAGTGCGCCGTAAACCCCGAAGCCTTGCTGTATGTCGCTGAAAACGATGAAGGACCAGGTTTCGCCCATGGCGTAATTCGTCTCCTTGTTAAAGGAGCATGATGACAGAAAAACAAACAATATCAGGACAAAAACCGGGTATCGTTTCATATTCTGAATTGACTGGGTCTGAAAGACCAGTACAAGGTAAAGATAATACTTTTCTTCAGCCCGGAGTCAAATGCAGATAGCGTAAGGGGGTGTTGTTGGCGGCTTTATGTTGTTGATAAACATAATGCTTACCCTTCCGGTCATATATGGTTCATATGACCTTATAAGTATAAATCAAACGCAAGAATCAACCAACCTGATCAATTGTCTTTGATACAGCGGACAGCATGCCTGCCGTCATAGACTGTCAAGCCTTTAGCGACACCGGTGGCACCAGAATTCAGGGAGATGCGGACAGCACTGCTGCCATCTGATGTCGACGTCCAGAAGCGTGTAAGTGTGTTGAAGCTGGTAAAAGTACCGTCAGGGTTGCCGATACCACTGCCCAGGGCCGTGAACCCGGAGGAATTGGTTGCACCGGAATTCGGTGCAGTCCAGTATGTTGTGCCGCTTGCCTTGAGTTTGCTGCCAACATCAGTGCCGGTATAGGCATTGAACAGGGAACAATTCACTGAATAATCAAGAAATACCGTCAGGTCGCACCATTCCTGTTCGGTCGGGATATGCCAACCTTCGGGACAGATACCGCGGGATCCTTGCAGAGGATTGTAGTTCATCATCTCATTCCATTGGTACAGTCCGCCATAGATCTGGCAATTTTGGGGCAGGTTGTTGTAGCAGTATTTCTGGATCACTGAATCATTTGCAGATGCGGTTCCGCTGTTGATCATGCTTCCCACATTCAGGTTTTCTTTCAGCCAGCAGCGGTTACCAATCTGAACCGTATTATAGACCTGACCCTGGTAGGTGATGGTCGGACTGCTGCAATATCCGGGCGGAGGCAGGAAAGTGATGATCACCGTATCGGAACTTGAAGCACAGAGGTTATCGTATTGCAAGGTATAGACCAGGGTAATTGTACTACCTGCAGTTGCGGTCAGTGTGTAATAGATGCTATTACCCATCTGGGTGAGGCTTCCCCCGTTACCCGATAATATACTCCAGAACCCGGAGGCTCCCGCTGGCGGCAGATTCCCGGATACAGTCGTGTTAGCTGTCGGTCCGGTGGCCTGAATAACCTGGTCATTGCCGGCGTTGGCCTGAATCATGGGTGGGCATGGCATTCCAAGGCGGTAGATATCTGCGGTAAGGGGGTATCCGGCACATGCACCGGACCAGCCTCTCAGGCTGTTATAAAAGCCATAACTGCTGTGGAATAGTGTATCGAGGGTATACCAGTCATAACCGTCATTGAAGGAGTATGAGGTAAAGTGGTTAAGCGTGTTTTTCCCTCCTCCTATGTACATTCCCGTGCTATAGGGAGTCTCTTTTGCCCAGACGAGGGAAGCGTTCCAATGAACCCACAGTGGGCCACCAAAACCAAAACCAGACCATGTTGCCCCTCCGTCGGATGTTCTCTTGGCACTGTCACCGATCAGCAATCCGCTCAAGCCATTTCTGAAAGCCATTACCTGGAAGTTCATGCCGGTGGGATATTTTACCCAGTTCATTCCCTTGTCGGAGGATCTGTAAATTTCTTGTTTGTTCGTTGTGAACCAGATGGTATTATTCACTGCTTTAAACTCATTGATGGTTCCGAAAGTACCGGGATCATTGGGCGGGATATTTGCCTGCGGCACACGGGTCCAGGTTTGTCCGGCATCGTTTGTGGTATATATTTCAAAATACCCGCCATTGGGGTCACCCATACATACCCCTTCGAGCGGATTGAAGAAATGCACGAAATTGGGGAAGCCATCGGGTGGCAGGAACATATTGGAGCCCTGAGTATTCCAGGTTTGACCGCCGTCCTGGGTATGGTAGATGCTTCCGCCGCCTGAGAAGGAGAAAAGGGCAGCCCAGGCGGTATTGCCATCCACTGCAGTGATATTGGAAATGGCATGATTGGCTGCATTGCTTATGGTTCCAGGTATCCAGGTGTCACCACCGTTCAGGGTCCGGGTGAATTCCTGGTTGGGGACCATGTCATTGCCGTTGGTTTCTCTGACAGAGGCCCAGACAGTATTTGAGTCTGCCACGGAAAAAGTGAATATTTCCTTATTGGTTCCGGTAATTCCTGAATTCTGCTGTTCCCATTGCAGCCCTGCAAAGCCAATGATTACATTGCTGAAGTCAGATTCATTGCAGGTATTGGTGACTGTCCAGCGCAAGGTGTATGTTTCCCCGAACCTACCGGTAAAAAGGGTATTCGGGAAAGCTGGATTTTCAATGATTCCGCCGCTTCCGCTCAGGATAGTCCAGAGCCCGGTTTGGCCAGGCAGCGGATCTGCAGCCTCCAGGGTGCAGAAATTACCCAGTATGCCTGTTTTGTCGGCCATAGCACTTGCAGTGGGATCCTGGCATTGATTCTTGATACAACGGACAGCATGCCTTCCGTCAAAGCCTGATAAGCCTTTTGCGACACCGGTACTTCCGGAATTCAGGGATATGCGGTAAGCATTATTGTTGCTTGAAGTTGAAGTCCAGAAGCGGGTGAGGATATTGAGATTAGTGAAAGTTCCGTCTGGGTTGCCGATTCCGGAACCCAGTGCAGTGAAACCGGAAGAATTGGTAGCACCGGTATTCGGAGCAGTCCAGAAGTTTGTTCCGCTTGCCTTGAGTTTGCTTCCTGCATCTGTGCCGGTAAAGGTGTTGAGAAGGGAACAATTAACGGAGTTGTCGAGCAGGAAAGTAAGCTGACACCATTCCTGTTCCGTCGGAACATGCCAGCCCTCGGGACAAATACCGCGTGAACCCTGTAAGGGATTGTAGTCCATCATTTCATCCCAACGGTAAAGTCCACCGTAGATCTGGCAGTTTTCGGGCAGGTTGTCGTAGCAGTACTTTTCAATAATTGTATTGTTGGTGGCTGCGAGGCTGGAGCTGATCATGCTTCCTGCATTCAGGTTTTCCTTAAGCCAGCAACGGTCACCTATCTGAACCGTATGATACACTTGCCCGAGGTAGGTTATGGAGGCTGAATCACAATATCCCGGAGGTGCGGCGAAATTGACGCTGACGGTATCGGTGCTGAATGAGCAGCCGTTTGAAATTGTCCAAACCAGCTTGTAGAAATTTCCCGGAAGGCCGAAAAATATGGAAGAAGGCGCATTCGGGCTGAACAGATACCCTCCGGAACCCGCAACAATCTGCCACGATCCTGATTGTCCGGCAGGTGGCACATTGGCATTCAATGTCAAAGATTGTCCGGAAACATTCACCTGGTCTTCTCCTGCGTTTGCGCTTACCACCTGTTCACATAATACACGGAACTTATAGATTCCTGCCGTAAGCGGGTATCCCGTGCATGCACCTGTCCAGCCGTATTGGTTATTATAGAAGCCAAAACTGGAATGGTAAAGGCTGTCGAGGGTGTACCAGTCGGCAGCATCATTGTAAGAGTAGTTTGAGGAATGGTATGTTGATGACTTGCTTCCAATAAAATACATTCCTGAATATCGCTCTGTTTTCTTCGCATGAACCAGCAGCGATGAGTTAAAATTGAGCCAGATCGAACCGTTGAAGGTGAAAGGATTCCAGCTTTTCCCGCCATCGAGGGTATACCGCTGGTCATTCCAGATCAGCATGCCCTCTTTGCTGTCTTTCATGGCAAGGATGCCATTGGGGACGGTGTGGCTGAATTTTTCCCAGTGCAATCCTTTATCGGTGGTCCTGTATACTTCCTGCATATTGGTGCTGAACCACAGGGTATCTCCTGCTGTTTTAAAACCGTTGACCAGGCCATACACTCCCGGGCTTTCAGCAGGGAGGTTCTGCTGCGGCACCCTGGTCCAGCTTTGTCCGCCGTTGTTGGTAGTGTAGATTTCAAAGTAGCCTCCGTTAGGGTCTCCGCCACAAATACCCTGCTGCGGATTGAAGAAATGGATGAAATTCGGGTAACCGTCCGGTGCCTGGAAAAGACTGCTGTCCTGCACAGTCCAGCTTTGGCCTCCGTCGGACGTGTGGTAAATTCTGCCTCCTCCCGAAAAGTTATAAAGGGCTGCCCAGGCATGGTTGGCATCCACCGCGCTGATATTCGAAATCGCGTGGTTGGCTGCCATGGGTATTTGACCGGGAATCCAGTTGATTCCGCCATCGGTGGTACGGGTGTATTCCTGGTTGGGTATGATATTGTTACCTGATAAAGCCCTTACAGATGCCCAAACAATATTGGAATCCACTGTTGAAAAGGAGTAGATCTCTTTATTTTCTCCCGTGATACCCGAATTCTGTAGTACCCAGAATGCCGGTGCAAAGCTGATGACCACCTGGTCGGTTGCCGACTGGTAACATGCGTTGGAAACCGTCCACTGCAGGGTGTAGGAGGTCGCGAATTTACCAGAGAACAGGCTTTGAGGATCATTCACGTCGTCAAATACTCCGCCAGAACCGCTGATGACAGTCCACGATCCGTTCAGACTATCAGCAGGCACATTTGCCCCGAGCCTGGCCTGGTTACCGGTAATATTTAGTTGATCAGCACCGGCATTGACGATTCCCAAAGACGGGCAGTTATTTTTAATACATCGGACCGACAGGCCATAACTTCGCAAATTACTTGTCTGACCGAGCTGAGCGGTGGAAGTATTAAGGAGATTTAATCCTACCCAGGCATTGCCTGTACCTGACGGATTACTGCTCCAAAACATGGTCCGCAAATGCAATAAATCAAAATTCGGGTAATTGTAGATCCCTGCTCCGATTGCAGTGAAGCCACTCTCATTGGTGGCTCCGGTGTTCGGAGTTCCCCAGAAAGCTGTTCCGGTTGCTTTTAATTTACCTCCTGCAGCGGAGGGACTTCCGAGGTAAGTGAACAGCTCATTCCAATCCTCTGCCGTGGGGATATACCATCCTTCAGGACAAATGCCCCGGGAACCTTTGGAAGCAGCGTATTGCATCATTTCATCCCATCGGTACAAAGCACCGTATGTGTTACACATCGAAGGGTTGTCCTGATAGCAGAATTTTTCGATAATCCCGTTGTTTGACATGCCCTGGGTCGTTGTTACCATCGTTCCGATATTGAGGTTTTCCCTCATCCAGCATTGATCGCCAATAAGCACTGTATTGTAATCCTGACCGCCAAAGCTAAACGAAGGCACATCCGGGCAGGGTTGATTCATGACGGGAAGAAAGGAAACATCAACCTCATCAGAAGCGGCGTTGCAGGTGTTTTTTACAGTCCACCGTAACGTAAAGGCACCGGGGCTGTTGGTAGTAAATATCGTGACGGGATCGTGAATATCCATGAAAGTTCCCCCGCTTCCACTGACAATGCTCCAGGTACCGGAAGCGTTATAACCCGGAGCAACAGCCTGAAGCTGAACATTCACACCGGAAATGTTCAACAAGTCATTTCCGGCAGATGCGGTTAAAGGCGGACAAGCGGGTCCCGGGTTCGCATTCCTGTCAATGTCTCCTATACATAAGCCAGTCATGGCAAGCGGGTAAACAGCGGGCGATGTCACAATAAGGCTGACCGTGTCAAATATCCATGTCCCGGCACTGAATTCAAGAATTTTGCCCAGGATCCTCTCCTGGATGCGCACCACATCCATGCTGTCGACCATGTCATCTTCATTCACATCACCCGCGAGAAAGGTCAGGCCGGTGAGGGTGTCCAGTCCCAGGGAATGCCTGTGTGCAAAGAGGGCATCCACATTATTGATTCCTTCCGGTAAGGCGAAACTGCTTGCAATAACGGAGTAGTTCCCTGCAGGTACGTTAGTGAAACTAAAACTGCCATCAGTCATACTGTAGCTTTGTGCCATGGACTGTCCGTTCTGGTCGACCAGGTTCACATTGACAAA
Organism: Bacteroidota bacterium; assembly: GCA_022709385.1. Lineage (GTDB taxonomy): Bacteria > Bacteroidota > Bacteroidia > Bacteroidales > CAIXZF01 > JAKLIX01. The sequence continues at coordinate 327,307 of JAKLIX010000001.1, forward strand.
TCCCAGCGGCGACTGACTGCTGTTAAAATACGTGACCATTCCGTTTATGACCGCCCCTGTTCCGGCACATGGAGCGCATTCCCCGTAACATACAAGCGGAAGCAGGGTGTCTCCCTGGGGAACTGCCAGTATCCGGTTACCGGAGCTGCTGCCGGAACATCCTGACTGGAGTTCTTCCCAGTCGCTACCGTTAATAAATCTGTATTCAACTGAATCACCCGGGCTGAGCACCACAGTAGTTTCATAAATGCCGAACCCGGAATACTGAAGGGGATTGGCAACCGGATTCCACCCCTGATTATTAAAAGCCACAAAGACACCTTCCGGGGCAACCTGCTGACCCGACATATCAACCTGAAGCCGCACCAGAGAATAGGGATCAGTGTCGGCAGTTTCATAACCATAAACCTGGAATGGGATCCCCTGTGGAGTTTGTGTCCCTCCGTCGACAAGGGCCGTCGATTGATTGGTGGAAATGTTGATCTGGGTGGCGTTGCCCGTGGTGATGATGCCGGGAACGGTCACGCTGGGAATCCAGGGTCCGGATGAAAGACTTCCGGCTGTTTGCCAGTCGAGATAATAAATTCCAGGACCAAGTTCCAGTGTAGGGATGTCGCAGACGATCTCCATGATTGGTCTCTGAGTATTACCCATATCTGTCTCTGTAACCCTGTAAACGCCTGAAAAAGTAGTGGAGGTCATATAATTATCGCTGGTATTGCCGAACACCTGTATATACCCGCCTTTCCGTATCCTGAGACTGAGATGCGTAATGGTGGATGTAGTGGATGAACCTGTCTGGTAGGCAAAAAACTTCAGGGAGGTTACAGTCCAATTCTCATTTTCCGGAACGACAAATTCTTCAGATATGCGAATACCGGAAGAGACAGAATGGCTAAATCCCAGGGTTGACATTCCGGCACTGGTTTGTACAACACTTTGGTCGGCTCCGTTGAATCCGGTACCAATACTGTTTACCAGAGGTCCGTTGTCAAACAGCAATACCGGACCGCTTGCCGGGGGACTTGAAAAGGGAAGGGTATCAGGCCAGGATTGGATTTCAGATGTTCCCGTATCCCTAAGCCGGAAAGTTCCGGACTGCACCACCGGAAGGCTGAAAATGTTCGTGAGAAGAAGAAATAATATTACTGGGACCGTTGCCTGATATTGCTTGCCTGATTTCATACCGGGGATGTTTTTGAAAATAAAAAACCGGGATTTGTGTTTCATTAACGGGTTCAAGTGTGATTTGCTGATTATTCCGGGTTCAGTTCTTTTGCTGTTGATCTATTAGCGGGTCTTTGTCATCATTTTGTACTGGGAGAATGTTCCCGATGAGGAACGGGCTTCAAGTTTTACTGGATAGATGCCCGCTGCCAGTTTTTCTCCGTTGAATGGTACCCGGTGATAACCGGCAGCCTGCCTTTCTTCTACGATGACAGCTATCAGAGCACCCAGCGGATTGTACACTTTCAGGTTGACATCGGCTTCTTCTGAGAGGTAATAGGCGATTTCTGTCTGTACGGCAAAGGGATTCGGGTAGTTCTGACCGAGTGCGAAACGTTCTGTGCTTTGATCTGAAAACAGCCTGGCAAGGTTCAGCCTGACATTTTCGTAAGGAATCCCTCTGGAATCACTTACCTCCGAACCGGGCATCAGGTTAAAATCAAGTTTCCCCAGCAGGGGTCTGTCGCCGGTACGGATACGAAGGCTGAACAAGGCTTCTCCTGCATCAATGCCGATCCCCTGCAGGGAGTACCAGGCAATGCTGAGGATATTGCCTTCTGTCTTGAAAATGAGATTGTCTTGAAAGGCCGGATTCTTGAGCAATACCTCCTCAACAGAAATTAGATCTCCCGGATATTCCATGACAACCGAAATAGCACCGGCGGCAATATCTTCAGCAGCAATAAAAGGGAGAAGATACTCCTCGCCGTTTTGGATCTTGATCAGGCCTTCTTCTTCGATCCGGATTTTTGGGCTTATCCTGGTGCCGGGGATATAGGAACCATCCACATCGCCCATGCAAAGCACGGGGAAATCCCTGTTCACGCTGGGCCCCCCGAGTTCAACGGTGTCAGAACCATTGTACCAGTCACCGGCAGAAAAAGCACTGATGAAATTAACAAAGCGTCTGGCAATGAGTAGCGCATCTGCAGCATTGACCGTACCGGTGTTGTTTACATCGGCAGCTTTCCTTTTGGTCTCACCCAGGGTGATCATGCTGGCAAAGTGCCTCAATACCAGCAGGGCGTCGGTGGCATTCACCCCTCCCCAGGGCTTTTCGATGTCGGGTTTCACGAGGTATTGACCCGGGTCTTTATCGATGAACAGATAATTTCCGTTTAGAAATGTTGAAGCTGAATCAGTTTCGGGTTGTGAAAGATTGAAGAGCTTAACCCAGGAATTGGTAATGGGGGTGCTCAGGCTGTTTTCATAGAACACCCGGCCACTCAGTGCGGAAATGATGGTGACTGTGATGCTGTCGGAGTAACTGGTACATACCCCGTTGCCTGCCATACAACGAAACACGTAACCATTAAAGGTTAGGGGAATGTCAGTGATCTGAAGGACAGGGGTGCTGACACCTGCGAAGTTTTGATTATCAGACAGTGGCTCAAAATTTAAGCCTCCGTCGGAGCTGCTTTCCCACTGGTAGGATTTGGCTCCCTGTGCGCTAAGCTGCAAACTCACGTCTTCTCCGCTGAGTACTGTAAGAGAAGTGTTTACAGGGCCGAACACCGGTGCCGGACTCAGTACACAGGATGCTTCGGCTTCCGTTTTAAGGGTTTCTGTATTACCGGTATGGTCTCTTGCCAGGGAGAAAAAGCGGTATTGGGAGCAGGCTTTACCGCTAAAGGATAGGCTGCTGTCTGCCGGGGTTTCACCATATTTTTCAAAAGGACCTCCGTTTTCTGAGACGTACAGTTCAACCGCTGCCACACCCGAACCGCCGTTATCGTCCTGGCTGGTAAAGCTCAGTGTGATTACAGTTGTGTCATAAGATGCAGCCAATGCATTCACATGGCTTGTCGGAGCTTCTGCATCTGCAATGTTGTGCCAGATGTTGGTGGCGATGAAAGGATTGACATCGAAGGTAATGATTCCCTGGGCCTTCAGGCTGTCTCCGGTAACCACATTGTTTTTGGGTTTGACCGTAAAGGTGACATAGCCTTCCCCGGCATGAGTGGAATCATTTACCGGAAGCAATCCCTTCAGGGGATCCTGGGGTGGCAGTCCGGTAGCAGGATCGACTGCCTGGAAGATCCAGAATGCGTTGTTGTTTGCCACATCGATTCCGGCGATTACATCAACCCATACACCGATGGAGTCTTCCAGATTGAGGCGGGCGTTATAGGTGGTGCTGTTAGGCGGAACAGAAAAAGTCATATTGGCAAAACTGAAATTTCCCAGCCGGAAGGAAGCCCTGTTGATCAATTGTTCGAAGGAGTAAGTCACAAGGACACGCTGAGCCGGGGCTGTCGCGAAATCAGGATCGTTCTCGAAATTGATCTGGTAGGGCAATGCCTGCCTTGAGGAATAATACTGTTGTTCGGCATAACCGGCCGGACCCACGATATCGTTGGGATCTCTCGAACAAAGCACCGGAACAAAGGACACGGCCACCCTGGTTTGTCCGATGCAGTTGTTGGCATCTGTGACGGTGAAGGTGTATGATCCGCTGCTGTTCACGGTAAGGCTGTTTGCCGGACTGAAGGCGTAGGGGGGGGTACCGCCCGAGCCGGCAGCGGTGATGGTGATTACAGGCGGGCCGTCCTGGATGCAAAAAGGAATGGTACCGCCGCTGGAAACTTCAATATCGATGGATCCTTCGTTACGGACAACGGCTGTTCCGACACCCTTGCAGTGGTGTGCATCAGTGACTGTTACCGTGTAGGTTCCGGGCGCAAGGTTATTGATCGATGCTGAGGTGGCTCCGTTCGACCATTTATAAATGAAAGGGAAATGAGCATTCTCAACGCCGGTGACTGTTGCCGAACCGGTATTCCCGCTGCAACTGGTGTGTGTGACAGCGATCTGTACTTGGGCCCCGACTGTCAAAGTGCCCGAAAACATTGCGAGGAATAACCAGGCTGACAGTAAGTTAATGCCGGCCGGTCTTATATACAGAGGATTTAATTTCATGGCTTGAAGGTGTTTTTATGTTATTCACAAACATCCCCGGTGCCGTCACAATCGGTATCGGCCTGGTCGGGGTTATGGGTATCGGGACAGTTGTCAAAGGCATTCAGGATACCGTCTCCGTCCCTGTCCTGGTCACAGCTATCCCCGATGCCGTCATTGTCGCTGTCGGTTTGGTCCACATTGATGATATGCGGGCAATTGTCGCAGAAATCACCGATATTGTCGCCGTCTGTATCAGTCTGGTCGGGGTCGTAAATCCACGGGCAGGCATCATCATTGTTAAGAATGCCGTCTCCGTCAATATCCGGATCATTGCTGTTGGAAATGCCGTCTCCGTCGATATCATCGTCACAAACATCGCCGAAACCGTCATTGTCGGTGTCCCGCTGGTTGTAGTTTGCAATTTGCGGGCAATTGTCACAACTGTCGCCGATCATATCCATATCTGAATCGGTTTGAGCGGGATTTGCATCGTAGGGACAGTTGTCGCAGGCATTCCCCGTTCCGTCTTCGTCAGTATCTTCCTGATTCACATTGGGTTTACCGGGGCAGTTGTCGCAGGCATTTCCTCTTCCGTCATTATCGCTGTCCAGCTGTTCAGGATTAGCGGTGCAGGGACAGTTGTCCTGAAGGTTGCCGGCACCATCCCCATCAAGGTCATCCGTACTGAGCATTTCATGTGGCGTGTGGAATTTCAGATAGCCCTGGATATTTGCATTCATGGGAAGCGAATCATACAAGGGTGCTGCATACCAATTTCCGTTTTCGGTTTCAAAGAAATACGCTGAATTACTGGTGTCGGAATCTGAGTAAAGCCTGACCTCAGCAAGAAAACCGGAATAAACATTCCATCCCATTAAGATCTCCATGGAATCGATACCGGAAATCAGGGAATCGAACAGATTTGCTGTTACGGGATCAGTGAGCTCTTCAAGGATACCCGCCTGGTATTGAGGCAGGTATTGGGAAGCAACATTGGCGTGATTTCCGGACTTGTAAGCAGAAAGTAAGCGACAAAGTGCAGCGAAGGGAGTATTGACAGTGAGGCTGTTCAGACTGCCTGTCAGATCATTCACCGGCCATCTCGTGCCTGGTGGGGGGAAGGTTGCCTGTACCGTGTAAACCTGAAGGGTATCACAAACAGTATTAGCAGGATCAGCGGTGAAACCCTGAGGTCCGGTCAACGGTATCGTCAGATGGCAGGTGTTCAGTTGAAAGCCTGGAAAAGTATCTGCCCTTGGCGTATAAACTGAACTGGCCAATACGTTTTGAAAAATGGCGGCAATGCTGCTGGTTAAAATAAGAATAATCACATATTTTATGTGCAGACTGCTTGTGGTTGTTTTCATCGTTTTCAGTTTATAAAGGGATTACCGCATGTCTGGGGAATAAGCTCTCTCGAGACTTTTTTGGTGACAAAGGAGATCAGCTTCACCTCCCCGACAACATCGAGTTTTACACAATAATTACCGGATCCTTTCGGGGGATCATCCGTTCCGAAACAAACTTGTAAATCAGGGACTGAGCTGGTGGCCACCACCTGCAGGGAGGCTTTGAGCACTGAGCCGTTGAGCACCGTTCCACTTATTCCACCGCCCACGGTAACCTCCGGTGAGATTGAAAAGCAAAGTTTCTTTTCTGAACATCCAGTTTCATAATTTGCTGAAACACCTCCGCAAATACCTGCCGATAAACTCACGTTGGCAGAAGCGATATATGGGATTCCAAAAAACGGAAAGTCGCATGCAAATTCTCCGCATATTTTTGGGCTAAAAGAGAGCAAATAATTGGATATGGCACAGTTGTTATCCAGGTCACAGCACTTCTTGCTTCGTGCAACGGAAAAATTGTTGGTGACTGTCAAATCCGGTGCACATATTAAAGGTATAATCGGGTTGTCACGGAATTTGTAGAATTTATTAATGGCATCGCTGATGTTGTCAATAAATTTTTCCTGCAGAGTTGTAAGATTAGCGGGAAGCTGGACACCCAATTCCTCAGTGATGCTTTCATCCACAGCAGGCAATGAAACCTGGTAGTTTGGGCCGCTTGCGCATCCTATGGAAACGCCATGTGTGGAGGTATAATACATTTGCTGATTCTGGGGCATAATTACCGGAGGGAAAAAACTCACAAGATGATCAAGACCGGGGGGGGTTGTGGTAATATCAAACATCTCAGGGATAAGGGTTTCTCCTGTTTTATAACAACAGAATTTTGGTGTGATTGAGAAATCATCCACTGTCCCGACAGTCACAGTCACCTGATCGACAGCCGAATAGCTGAAATTTTCTCCTGATACATAAAGCGTATAGGTTGTTGTGACGGAAGGAGAGGCCGTGGGATTGGAAATAAACCAGTTGTTCAGTCCTGTGGAAGGTTCCCAGTAGTAGCAATATCCTTCTATGCCTTTACTGCCGATTTGCACGGGTATGGCGGTACCATCCGGTTTCAGGCAGGTGTTTTTATCCGGTCCTGCTTCGTTCCCTGCAAGTAAAGTAATGGCTGACAGACTAAGCGATATAAGCGGGATAGATAATATAACGTGGCGGAAAGGCTTTTTTTGTTTCATATTAATGATTTGCAAATGGTTAGTATTTTGGTATCTGTATTGAAAAACCGAGCCCGCTGGAGGCTTTTGAAAAGACAGTCACCGAACCGCTCACTCCCGGCCTGAGTATATTGGGGGGGCCTCCCGTTTCCCTGAGTTCTATCAGAAGGTTATGGATACCTTGTTCAAGGCCTGCAAGATTAAAGGAAACAGGTGCCCCGGCCACACTTTTCAGGATGAGGTTGGGCAGGTCAAGGTTGGCGGTTCCGCTGTTGGCATATTCGATGATGATGGGAACGATCCCGTTGGGCCGGGCGTTCGGGGGCTGGTATACATTGACATCAAGGCTCGGGAACAGGCCCTGTACCACCCTGAATCCGTCCTTCAGCAAGGCCAGCCCCCCGCATTGCTTGTCGCCAACTACATCGTATTTTCCTAAATCCCTTCCTTCCAGATCAAAGGTGACAAAGACCCTGGAACTGTTCACATAGACCAGATCGTAGCCAAAGACTTTTGTTTCGTTCCGGTGCAGAAACAGCGACATCCCCGGGGTAAATTTTGAACCGGTGATCTGAACCGTAATCTTACCTGTATTACCGCCGGTATTGGCATGTATACTGAGTATCTCGAATTCAAGTATCCTGGCAAACAGCATGATATCCTGTTCACTCCGGTCGGGATGCTTTCCGTATACCAACACATAATAAGTACCCGGTACCAGCGAGGGGACAACCACATCCTGGTTACCGGATGCCGCTGAGGTAAAGGCGTAATCGAAACTGCTCCTGGTAGGAACGCTGCCATGTTTAAGATATAACTCATTGATCCCGAGGATAGAGTCGCCCTTCAGCCTGAGCAGCATGCTTTCTTCGGCAAGTTCTGCCGGAATCTCAATCCGGTAATAAAGGGGGATGTCGTTCACCAGGATATCAGGGGTCCAGGTATCAAAGGGCAATTCGGGTACAGTTACCACGGTCTTTTCTTCAGAAGCCCCGTGATTGTTGGATTCATTGCTTTCATAAATATTGTTGAGAACATCTGTCCTGATAATCACATGCCATTGGCCCACGGAAACATCATTCAGCACAGCGGTGGCAGACCTGCCGAGCTGCGTCTGAGGTCCTAAGTTCACGCTACCCTCAAGGCTGGTGAAAAGAATATCCCCGATATCCCAGACATCGTCAGTGGAAAAATAGACCAGTTCTGTCATGTTCCCCGCCACAGGAAAAGTTCCCTGGTTTTGAAGGGACCAGTAGATGGTACATAATCCTCCGGCCATCACAGTATCGGGTACGATCACCTGGGTAGCCAACAGGTCGGCAGGAGGTGGTTGCTGCAGAAATACAAGACTGGGTTTCAGATTATTGTCTTCGAGACCGTGTTCATACACCAGGTTGGTGGCATCGGTTTGCATGAAGAGGATATAGTTTCCTCCGGGCCAATTTGGCATGGTAACCGAAAGACTGTCGGTATAGGATTCCCCGGGTGCCAGTGATCCGTAATGGGCTTTGGCCCCGATTGAAAAGGTGTTCGGATTGAAGTTCATGCTTGACGAGAGATAAAACCGGTCTGTCCAGGCTGCCGGATTCGTAATGCCTGTACCATTGTTTTTAACTGTGTATCGGAGCATGAAGGGCTGACCGGTGAGGGCGGTTCCGGAGGCTTCCAGGCTGGTCACCACCAGGTCGGGAGGAGGTGTGAGCGTGATGGTAATGGGCTGCGGAGTCCCGTTTTCGTCACGGACAAGACCGGCATTATTCTGGAAATCTGCATCCTGGTTGACGTTGTTTCTGTCAGCTACCATCATCAGGTAATAACTACCGGAAATACCATTGGGAATGTTGAAGTTCCTGGTGGAAGCGTAGCCGGCATTTGCTTCGAGACTGCCGTATCGTGTTATGATACCCGCCTCAATATCGGCGATGGGATTCAAGAGGGTGTCAGAAGACAGGTAAAGATGATCATTCCAATGAGTGGGAATGGTTCCCACAACGGACACATTCTGCACGTTCCAGCTTACCGGAATATTGCTTCCGCTGTTAGCGGAAACCGGAGCATCCATGTGGGTAAGCTGCAAGTCCACGGGCGGATAAGGTTTTACGAAAAAAGCGGGACTGTAAGCGGTATTGTTGGCATCCTGTCCGTGTTCGTAAATCGTATTATCGATGTCTGTTCTGACCATCAGGTAATAAGGCTGGCTGATTAGGGAATAGGGAAGGATTACCTGGGTAGTCACCGTATAGGAGGAATCAGGTGTAAGGGTGTCGGAGATATAGATGGTTTTCAGCGGATACGCAAGCGCAAATGGTGCCGTGCTGGCTGTGACCAGCACCTGGTCTCGCCATGCAAACACCAGGTTGGTCCCGGGTCCGCTGTTCTTCACCGTCCAGCTGATTGTCAGCGGTAAGCCGGCTTCGGCTGTATCCTGCGCCGGTGATACTTCAAGTACATGCAGGTCGCACCAGGGAGTCAGTGTTACAGCCATGGCAGCCTGGCCCTGTCCGGTATTGTTGTTCTCAAAGAGATGTTCAAAGATCGTGTTGCTTACATCGGTTACCACAAACACATAGTAATCACCGCTGATCCCTTCCGGTAGTGTCCCCTGCATCACCGCACTAATGCTGTCGCCGGGATTCAATACCTGGTTATAATAGTTCGTACTTGTCAGCAGTTACGAGCTGTTTCCGTTGAACACCGGGAACTGACTGATATAAAGCCGGTCGGTCCAGGTTCCGATTGCCTTACCCGGTCCCTCATTTACCAGGGTATAAGAAACACTGACCGCCTGACCTGAATTTCCCGATGGCGGAGGGATGACATTCCTTACCTGCAGATCAGGTGCATGGATCAGGCAGGGGGTACTGCGAAAAATATTATTCTCCTCCTGATCGTATTCAAATACCTGCATGTTTGCATCTGTAAAGACATAGAAATATGCATTACCGTTGATATTCGGAATGATCACATTTGTTTGTATCGTGTAGCTATCACCCGGAGGAAGTGCCTGATACCTTGGCAGTCCTTTCAGAAGATAAGCGTTGCTTCCCTGGAAAACCGGGGAGGGGCTGATAAAAATCCGGTCAACCCATCCGCCGGCAGCGGGATTGATGCCCTGGTTTTCGACGGTGTAGCTGACAGCAACATTTTCACCGTTACTGACGATTGCGGGCCCGCTGATAACCGTTGCCACCAGGTCGGGTGGTGGCGTCAGGAAGACAGTGAGTGAATCACTCCTCAGTCTGTTGTTGTTTTCCTGAGCATGTTCATAAATGGTATTATATGCATCGGTGAAGACATAAAGGTAAAACCGGCCCTGAATGTAGTTGGGAATGCTGACCTGCTGGGTTTTGGTATAGGAACTGTCGGGGGCAAGAATCCCCTGATGTGTAAAAGTAGCGAGCAGTTGTGCAGAGGCAGTAAAAATCGTGTCCGGGGAAAGATAAATCCTGTCTGTCCACGTTCCGGCGGGTGTAATGGCTTGTCCGGCATTGAGAACGCTCCAGGTAACAGGAAGCAGGTTACCGGAAAAAACATTGGAAGGGATTACCAGGCTGGTCACCTGTAAATCGGGTGTCGGCGATAAAGTGACAAGGATGCTGTCCAGGCTTTTTCCGCGATTATCATATTCAATGGTTTCAGATAACTGCGACTGATAGTCCGCAAGCACGAAAACATGATGATACCCGGAGATGCCCTGTGGCAGGTTAAAGGTTATGTTTCTCTGATAACTGATACCGGGAGCGAGGGCTGAGAGATTCGGGAAAACACCGGCAAAATAGTCGGTTGAAGCATTAAACTGATCATCCGCTGAAAGGTAAATCGCATCATACCAGGATGATGAAAGGCTGGAACCCTGCCCGGCATTTCTAACCTGCCAGCTGACACTGAGCGGCTGGTTACTGAAGGCGCTGAACGGGACCCCGATATTTTCAACCACAAGGTTAGGCAGATGCCTGATAATGAATGAACTGACCGGACCGGCCGTGATGTAGCAGGGATTTTTGGAAACGACCCGCCATTGGTAAACCTGGCCAAATTCGAGCCCTCCGGTGATCAGGTAACTGATGGAGGCAATGTTTGAAGCGAAGGGCAGTGTGGGTTCATTCGTGCCTGATTTCCATATATATACATCGTAAGAAGCGGTATTCGATGCAGGATTCCATGATAGAAGAAAGGGGAAATTCAATCCGCCCGTACTGTCGGATGGAATCATGCTGCTAACAGCACCCGGAAAGGATGGCAGATACACTTTCAGTTCAAAACTTTCAGTGATCGTATCCAGCCCGTCAAAAGCCACCAGGTTGTAAATAGTTGTTATTAAAGGATTTACCTGGATATTTTGGTTTGTCGAGAAATATCCCGGCGGATCTGATGTCCACTGGTACTGAATCGTGCCGTATCCTCCGGTCAGTGCGGACTGAATTTGGACAGCCGTTCCCTCACAGATAATGGAATCAGTGGCGGTGATCGTGGCCTGAAGTTTCCGGCTTACCATGCCATCTGTAAAAAATGCTCCCTGGCCGACAGGCAGTCCCAGTGGATCAGTAACGTTTGAACCGGAAGCAATGAAATCAAGCTGGCTGACTCCGCTGTGGTATATGAATTTAAGGTCGGCGATTTTCCCATCGGGAAGTGAAACACCATTCCCGTTCACCCAGGCAATTCCAAGGCGATTGCCATTGTTGTGGACAGTCATGATGCTGTTGTTAAGTGCCGTATCCACCATGACCATGCTTCCCCAGCCCAGAACCAGCGGATCGTACTCAATGAAAAAGTCAAAGGAACCGATGTTTTGAAAGTTTGTTACATAGAGCGGTACAGAAACACTGTCACCGGGAAGGGCGGATACATGGCGGAGGCTGAATCCTGTTGCTTGTGCCTGCAATGTTATTGCAGCAAAAAGGATCAGTGTTGTATGGCTTATCGTCCGGAACCATTTTCTGCATGGATGAAGGGTAAACGGATGTTGCATAGGCCGGTTTGTATATTATTATTCTCAATAAGACTGACAAATTCAAACAAATGCTTGCATATGACAGGCGCAAGCATGTTTAAAACAAAAAAGCCGGAATTGGAGTTTTCCGGCCTGATGTTAATAAGCTGTTAATTAATATTGGAAAGGATACCTAAGCGGCATAAGGGTTTACCGGTTTATTCCGGCATACTGTTGACCCTGTTCCCCTTCTCATCCCAGTAAATCCACTCACCGCTTTCGATTCCTTCGGTAAAGGTTCCTTCGGCTTTTTTCTGTCCGTTGGGATGATAATAGATCCATTGCCCGGTTTCACGGCAATTATCGTAAACCCCTTCGCTTTCTTTTTGTCCGTTTTCAAAGTAGTGCACTGCACGGCCAAATTTATAGTCGTCGAGGTAGGTTTCTTCTGATTTCTTCTTGCCGTCTTCGTAATAGTATATCACCTTGCCGTTAAATTTCCCGGCTTTCAGACTGATCTCCGACATCAGATTTCCGTTTTCGTACCAGGCCTTTTCAATGCCTTCCGGCAGTCCGTTAACATATGGGGTTTCCATCATGGGTTGTCCGCCGGCGTATCTTAGCATGCAAATGCCTGTGAAAGGTTCAGTGCTGCCTTCCAAGTATTTCAGCTTGTTCTTTTCAACCAGTTTATCGCATATATACTCCATGTTGGCAGGTTGGTAAATGCAGTGTTGATCAGAAGCCGGATTGCAGGATGCTGCCGGGAAAAACAATTTCGCAAAGCCCTCAAGTGTCGGCATAACAGGATTGGCGGCCGGGTCGGATTGAAACACCATGACCAGGATGACGGAAAGCAGGACAGATTTCATAAAGCAATGCTTAGGGGGCGCAAAATTATGCAAATATTCAATAAGCAAGGGCAGTGGCTGGTCATTATCTTCTTTCCCTGAGAGGATTGATTGCTTAAAACTCCATGCGGAAATTCAGGATTGGCAGCAATCCCATGCCTTCTTCCGGAACCACATCCTGTGTGGCCCGGGAATACGCATAGCCGATCGTATTCTGCCTGCCGGTAATATTCTGAATATCCAGGGTAATGATATAGGATAAATGCTTCCTGTTGATCCGGAGATAGCAGCCAAGGTCATTGCGGAAAAAATCCGGCAGCCTGTCTTCGTAAATCCGGCTGTAATCGTATATCACTTCCTGCTCGAGCCGCGATTGTTCATGATCAATGGGGGGTATCCTGTTTCCGCCTCTCATAAAGCATTTCATATTCAGTCCGAAAAGATGCTGCTTGTTTCGTCCCAGCTTAAAATCTTTCCCCAACAGGATATTGACGACATAATTCCCGTTGAAAGCTGTATTGTGCCATACCTGGTCCATGGCTTTATACCTGGAGTCGAAGAGGGAAAGTGTCAGCAGCAGATAGTAATCACCGGTGTAAAACTTTTCGATGGTAGCTTCTATACCAAGGTTCCTTCCCTTTCCCCGGTTATTCAGTTTCGCCTCAGGAACCCCGTACAGGTAGTTGAGGGAGGAGATATTGCTGCTGTCCCGGTCTTCGACGGGTACCCTGTATAGAAACTGGTAATATACTTCGGTTTTAAACCGCCAGTCGTGCGCAAGGGAATGGTCAAAGCCCAGTACTGCATGCATTGCCTTACCCAGCCCGAGCTTTCTGTTGGCCTGAACCTGCGCTCCGTCTGTTTTAACCAGGGCGGTATAAACCGGGATGGCTTCCATCCTGCTGTGCAAACCGATGCCTGCACTGATGGCGCTGCGCCTGTTCACATTCCATTTCATTCCCAGCCTGGGTTCGAGACTTGTTTCTCCGTTCATGGCGAAATGAAGGATATGGATGCCTGCAGAAGCTTCTGTTGCATCACTGAAGCGGTGTTTCCACTGGGAGTATACCTGGACAGAGGAGGTGGAACCCTCCGTATCGACAGTGGTATCGTATTGGCTGCCATTAAATCGTTTTAGAAACATATGATAAAACTGATGATTGATAATGAGGCCGGCCCCGACTGTATTTTTTGCGTTGCGTTTGCTGTTCAGTACAAGCGATCCTTTCAGGGCGGGATAAGAAAAGTCATCGCTGTATTCGGTGAAGGGATTATACCTTGTATCCAGAATTCCGCTTTCCCATTGATCCTGCAGGAAGGTGGCCGCAATGGTCGTTTTCAGGGTAGTTTTTTTATCGGCGAAAGGAAAGACATGTTTAAGGCCTGCAGTCCCCATGCGGTGGTCTTCCGTCTCAAAGAACCTTCCTTCCCTTCCAATCCAATGAATGCTGTCTTTCACGGGATCTGTTCCGGTGGTACTGTGGCCGGCCACGGCAAAGAGTGAGAAAATACCTGCCCTGGCTGACGGTAGCGTGAGTTTAACCACCAGGTCCTGGAAAACCGGCGGAAGATTATTATCTCCGAGGTCCACCATCTTCATCCGGCTGAGCAAACCGAAGGTTGAATAACGGTAATTGACCAGGAAGGAACTTCCTGCTTTTCTGCAGAGAGGACCCTCCACCGACATTTCTGTCCCGACCAGACCCAGTTGGAAAGCATATTCGTATTTTTCATCATTGCCTTTTCTCAGGTACAAATCCATCACACCGGAATAAGCATTGCCAAATTCGGCAGGAAAAGCGGCCGTCAGAAAGTCGGATGTGGCCAAAACATTGGAAGTGATCACACTCATGGCTCCTCCCGTGCTTCCCTGCCCGTCGGTGAAATGATTCGGATTCGGAATCTCGATACCTTCCAGCCGCCATAACAGTCCCCTGGGTGAATTCCCCCTGATGATGATGTCGTTGACCCCGTCTCCGTCAATCGTTGCCACACCCGCAAAGTTGCTTACCATGCGAGCCGCATCATTGAATCCCCCTGCATAACGGGTGGCATCATCCATGTTGATTTTCCTGGCACTGATGGAAGCCATGGTGTTCAATGCCTTGTCCTTGTCCTGCTGACTGGCTGAAATTTCGACTCCCTGCATCTGAATGACGCTTTGTACCAGCGCAATGTCAAGGATGGTCTCTTTCCCGGTAATAACTGTGATTTCAGGGATAAGGGCTTCCTTATAACCCATAAAGCTGACCCTGAGACTGTGTCGCCCCGGCGGAATGCGTTCCAGCCTGAACTGTCCGTTAATGTCGGTTGTGGTACCTTTCAAGGGTTCTGACTGAAGCAGCACTACGGCTGCTCCCGGAAGGCTTTCCCTGCTGTCGGCATCGACCACCCTGCCCCGGATGGTCTGGTATTGTTGCTGGGAAAAAAGGTTCATGCTGAGCAGAACCATAAGGATGCAAAGTGTTTGTCGGGTTTTCATGATCGGCTTGAAAAAACCATAAGACGGCAGCGCAACCTGATTGTTACAGCCGAATGGAAATATGTATTATTTTTACCGGTCAAACCCATTAACACCGTATTACATGATGTTTCCTTCAGATGTTTACACAGATCGCCGTATGCGACTCAAAAAGGAATTGGGGTCTGGCCTGGTCCTTTTTCCTGCCAATTTTGAGGTATCTTTAAATTATCCTGCCAATACTTACTCATATCGTCAGGACAGCCATTTTTCCTATTTTTTCGGGCTGAATCATCCGGACTATATCGGCATCGTGGATGTGGATGCAGACAAGGATTATCTTTTCGGAGATGATATAGATATTGAAGATATTATCTGGATGGGCGACCTGCCTACCGTGGCTGAACAGGCCGGCCAGGCGGGTGTCAGGGAAACCGGTACCCTGTCATCAGCCCTTGCCATGCTGAAGGCAGCCGTAAAGAAGGGTCAGAAAATCCACTTCCTGCCGCCTTACCGCAGTGAGGTGAAGCTTGCCTTGTCCGATTGGCTCGACATTCCTGTCAGGGAACTGAAAGAACGGTCTTCCCCGGAACTGATCCGGGCTGTGGTAAAACTGAAGGAGATCAAGGACGCATTAGAGGTAGCTGAGATTGAAAAGGCTGTGGATGTGGCTTACCTGATGCATACCACCGGTATGAAGCTGTGTTTTCCTGGTATTGTGGAACAGGAGGTTGCCGGAACAATGGAGGGAATTGCACTGGCCCTTGCCGGACCTGTTTCCTTTCCGGTGATTCTGAGCATGGACGGTCAAACCCTGCACAACCACCATCATGGCAATACCCTGAAGGAAGGAAGGCTGGTGGTGATGGACGCCGGCTGTGAAACGCAGTTGCTGTATGCCAGCGACATCACCCGGACTGTCCCGGTTGGTGGAAAGTTCAGTCAGCGGCAAAAGGAGGTGTATCAGGCCGTTCTCGATGCCAATATGGCCGTTATCAGGGAGTTAAAGCCGGGTATCCGCTATTTCGATATGCATATGCTGGCTGCCAGAACGCTGGTCACCGGATTAAAAGCCATCGGTTTGATGAAAGGAGACGTGGATGAAGCCGTCGCTGCCGGAGCCCATACCCTGTTTTTCCCGCATGGACTGGGTCATATGCTTGGGATGGATGTGCATGATCTTGAAGGACTTGGTGAGAACAACGTGGGCTATGATGAAACCATCAGCCGGGCTACGGCATTCGGTACCGCTTACCTGCGACTGGCCAAAACCCTGAAACCGGGCTTTGTCCTTACCATTGAACCGGGTTGCTATTTCATCCCGGCCCTGATCGACAAGTTCAGGGCAGAGAAGAAATTCACGGATTTCATCAATTACGATCTGGTAGAGACGTACAAGGACTTCGGCGGAATCCGTATCGAGGACGATGCGCTGATAACCGCCAACGGCAGCAGGATACTGGGCAAACCCATCCCCAAGACCATTGCCGATGTGGAAAGGACCATGACAGCACCCCGGGAATGGGTGAAGGTGCCCGGGCTGATTTAGTGAAAACAATGAAAATAAAACTGAAAATCTGAATTCTGAATACGGATTCTCGGTTTTATTCCGGTATCTTATCAGGTTCTGCTACATCTCCATCCCCAGCGCCCTGTTGGTGAATGACACCAGGGGGTGCATGGCTTTGAATGAAGCAAGCGCCTTGTCTTTGAATTTATCGTTCGTCAGGTCGCCGTCTTTCAAGTATTCCCCGACCACATAATGCTTGAGTTTCAGCAGCTCAATATCAGGCCAGTCGGGCGGATAACCCTGGGGAGCTTTTTTCAGCTCGTCTCCCATTTTATCCAGGGTGTCGAAATGCCTCCGGAACTCCTTGTCCTGCAGGATGGCTTTGAATTCATTGATGTTGTAGAAGATCTCCTGTCTGACTTTTTTCAGGCTTTCAGAGGGTGGCATGTACAAACCGCCGCCGGCGAAGGATTTTCCTTCGGGTTCAAGGTGAATATAGTAACCGGAGTAAGGACTTTTTCTTCCGCCCCTGGCAATGAAAGCTCCCATATTCGTCTTATAGGGAGTTTTATCGTTTGAAAACCGGGTATCCCTGAAGATCCTGAATACACAGTCTTTGGCCTTGATTGCCCCGATGCCCGGATCAAAATGCTGGATCCCCGCTATCAGTTCCTCCGTGAAAGACTCGAAGTTTTTCCTGCATTGCTGGTACAAGTCACGGTGACTGTCGAACCAATCCCTGTTGTTGTTTGCCGACAAGCCACTTAAGAAACTTAGTATATCTTTCATTATCATTCGATTATGATGGTTCTTCCACTATAGTCGTTTTTGGTGTTCCTGAGTCTGATCAAATACAATCCTGGTTTCAGCCCGGCTGTACAAAGGGGATAAGTCCTGTGTGAAGCGATCTCAACAGCCTGACTGAGAGCGATCCGTCCGTCGGGACTGGTCAGGGTCAGTTCGTAGGAGCCGGGTTCTCCGCTAAGGCTAAGCGCCTTGCCTGTCGGGACGGGATTGGGATATGGATTGAGCCGGACCTGAGTGTTTCCGATGTCCGGAATTCCCACACCACCGCCAATGCTGCCGCTGTTGGTGATGATATTTGGGAGTGGTGTAATGGTGAGGGGTGTGTATCCGCCAAGGTAATAGAATTTCAGCAGGTAGAGGGTGTCGCCGTCGGCAGTGAAAGGCGTCAGCCCGAACCAGGTGATCAGCAGCTGATCGGTGGCTCCGCCGATGTAATGATTGATCATGGTATTGCCATTATTCAGGTCGGGGTGAAAAACGGTATACCCTGTGTAGAACACCACCGTATTCCAGAAGGAGACCTCGAGGGCCAGGCTGCTCCAGTTATAGATGTCCTGACCGGTCAGCGGAACAAGGACGGTATCTCCCGCATTCACTCCGGTCACGTGCGGCAGGGTCAGTGCCGGTGTCTGGCTGTAGGATACAGAAAAAACAAAAGAAAACGTCAGCAGAATGATGAACTTTTTCATATTAATCAAATTTAATGACCAAAAGTAATAATATTTACCAGTAAAGACGCGATTCATCGCGTCTATGCCATCCGGATCACTCCACCACCACTTCGTCAATAAAAATCCAGCATGGCTGCCCGGCCGATTCGTGCCAGGGCGGGTTGACACCGGCATTTTTCGCCCTGATTTTGATATAACGGGCACTGCTTCCACCGGTTTCGACCCGGAAAGGTCTGATCTCCAGCCCGGGGTACCTTTCCGGGACTGCTTCCACCCGGCCAGCCGCCTGAAAATCTTTCCCATCGGCGGAAAGTGACACATCAAAGCTGACCGGCAGGAATATCCAGCTGTAAATGTTTTTCAGGAAGGTTGCGGTTACGGAGCGGACGGTTTTTATTTCAGCCAGGTCAAGGATGAATTCGCAGTCGTTTGAAAGGTAGCCCTGCCAGGCGCCTCCTCCGAATGAAAGGGTTCCGTGCATGCCGTCTGCCACGGTATTGTCGCCCCTGCCGGGATATTTAGAGCTGTAAGCCTGCAGGATGCTGACTTTTTTCCCGCTTGCCAGGTTGACGTTGACTTGACGGTCGTTGGTCCGCCCCAGTTTTTCGCCCTTCGAGAACACGGCCGCTCTGAGCGTTGTAGAAGCAGACAGGGGAAAAGGTTTTTTGTAAGCGGGAGAGGTCAATCCGGGTTCGCTGCCGTCAAGGGTGTAGCGGATGACCGTGTTTTTCCAGTCAGTGCCAAGAACAAGCAACAGCGGACTTTTTCCCTCTCCGGGCAGGGTGGAGATGTTGACATCGTAAAGGCTTTTACAGTAAGGGATATTTTTTCTGTCAAGGAGTTTAAAATGATGACCCAACCTCCCGGTGAAGTCATCCCAGTTTCTGCTGTCAGACGGTGACCAGTTGACTTCCGCCAGTGCGATTGCCCGCGGGTAGGCCATATAGATCACATGGTCTCCTTTGTCAATGTATTCAGTCCACAGATTGGCCTGGGCACCCAGAATGTGCTGTTGCTCCTCCGGCTGAAGTGCTTCGGGGACAGGTTCAAATCCGTACACTTTTTTCAGGGGGGTGAAGCCGCCGATAGCGAGGGGCTCATAGGCTGGATCGGCTTGGTAATGATCGAGATAGCAATGACTGCCGGGTGTCATGATCACATCATGCCCAAGCCTGGCCGCTTCAATGCCGCCTTCTGTTCCACGCCACGACATGACCGTGGCTTCCGGGGCCAGTCCCCCTTCCAGGATCTCGTCCCATCCGATCAGTTTTCTTCCGTTTGCATTCAGAAACTTTCCTATTCTTTTTACAAAATAACTCTGTAATTCATGTTCGTCGTTCAGTTCTTCGTCCCTGATCCGTTGCTGGCAGTGGGTGCATTGCTTCCACCTGGTTTTGGGCGCTTCATCGCCCCCGATATGAATAAAAGGTGAAGGGAAAAGCTCCATCACTTCGGTCAGGATATCCTGCAGGAAATGAAAAGTAGCTTCTTTGCCGGCACAGAAAATATCATCCGATACACCCCACATGGTTCTTACCTCAAAGGGCCCGCCTGTGCAAGAGTATTCCGGGTAGGCAGTCAGGGCGGCCACGGCATGACCGGGCATCTCAATTTCCGGGATCACCGTGATATACCTGTCACCGGCATAGGCCACGATTTCCCGGATCTCTGATTTTGTATAAAACCCTCCGTACACCTGATTATCAGTCACATCACTCTTTTCAACCTGCGTTCCTTTCCGCCACGCACCCACAGCAGTGAGTTTGGGGTATTGGTCGATCTGGATGCGCCATCCCTGATCGTCTGTCAGGTGCCAGTGAAACACATTATACTTATACATGGCCATCAGGTCCAGATACTGCTTGATGAATGCCACCGGAAAGAAATGCCTGCAAACATCCAGGTGCATGCCGCGATATGCAAAGCGTGCCTGGTCTTCGATAAGGATACAGGGAATGCGCATTTCCCTGATTCCTGCCTTGTTTTTTGAACGGTCATCCCTGACAGGCAACAACTGCAGAAGGCTTTGAATGCCGTAAAAGATGCCCTGCCCTCCGGAGGCTTCAATCAGGATTTTTTTTCTGTCAACATCAAGACTGTAACTGCCTTCCGGTCTGTTCAGTTCAGGCTTTATCATGAGCCGGATTACGGCTGTCTGCCTTCCTGGGTCTGAGTTTTCCGTGATGGAAGGAACCGGTCCGCCGGCAAGCGTGATCATCTCTGCCAGGAATCCTGCCAGCCGCCTGATTTCAGGATCATTGCTTCCGGTTTCTATGTTTATTCCTGCCTGAAGACGGAAGCTGCCGTGTTTTTCCTTTACCAGGGCAGGCTTCGGGATGATGTTGATATTGCCAGAGAACAATATGGCAGGAATCAGCAGCAAAAGGAAGGAGAGGGAGTATTTCTTCATCATAGGAGGTGAGGATGGGGTTATCATTCAAAAATAAGCGACGAAAATTAGGTAAAAAACGCCAGTGCAGGCCAATATTAGAAATCGTTTTTTTGAAAAGCTGTTTTGTCCCGGTTTAAAACAGCCTACCTTTGCCCACGTCACACCGGGATCACCATGGAATTCCTGTTTATTGGATTCTTCATCCTTTCATCGGCTTTGATCCTTGCCGTTCCGGCAGGGAGAAAACACCTGATAAGCGGAATTCCACTGCTCGTTTTACTGGTGATCAGTTCATGGGTCGCGATGCCTGCGGTATTTTCCGAAGAATCCTCCCGTTTTTTATTCCGGATCCCGCTCACAGGAATGAAGACTGTTGTTTTTTCCATTGATGCACTGTCGGGTTTTTTCATCCTTACGGTCAATTTCAATGCACTGACCACATATCTTTTTGCAGGGACATCGCTTGCCGGACATCTGAACCATCACCGTCCAATTTGGATTTCTGTTCATTACCTTTCTTTTCTGCTGTTACATGCTTCCATGCTGCTGGTCTGTACCCAGCAAAGTGCTTTCCCTTTCCTGCTGAGTTGGGAATTAATGACTTTGTCCTCTTTTCTCCTGGTCATTTTCGATCACACTTCCAGAACTAATCTGAAAACCGGTATCAACTATCTTGTCCAGATGCACCTCAGCATGTTCCTTTTGCTGATGGCATTCCTTGTTTCAGGGGAAAAAGGATCATACGGCTTTGACAGTCTGCCCGCCTTTTTTGCCACCCATCGTGAATTTCCATTATTTCTGTTGTTCTTTGCCGGTTTTGGAATCAAAGCAGGGATGATCCCTTTTCATACCTGGCTGCCAGATGCACATCCCTCTGCTCCCTCGCATGTCTCGGGTTTCATGTCCGGAGTGATGATAAAAATGGGAATCTATGGAATTTTCAGGGTGATAAGCGCAGTTCAGCATGATTTCCTAACCATCGGAATTTTTGTGTTGGTGATTTCCCTCGCTACAGGAATTTATGGTGTTTTACAGGCCATTGTGCAGCACGACCTGAAAAAACTGCTTGCTTATCACAGCATTGAGAATATTGGGATCATCGGAACCGGGATTGGGCTTGGCAGCATCGGTTTAGCCACACACAACAAGGATCTTGCACTGCTTGGATTTGCAGGCGGCTTGTTGCATGTGCTGAATCATTCACTTTTTAAGTCACTGCTTTTTTTTGCCGCAGGCAACGTCTGCAATGCCACCCGTACCCGTATCATTGACCGCATGGGTGGCTTAGCGAAGAAAATGCCCTTCACCGCTTTCTTTTTTCTGCTTGGTTCACTGTCAATATGCGGCCTGCCGCCCTTTAACGGTTTTATATCGGAATATCTGCTTTACCTGGGGATGATCCTAAACATTCATCAGGCAGGCTTTTACGGATCGATAGGATTGATAATGGCTATACTGGGTTTAACCCTGATAGGCGGATTGGCCGTTTTTTGTTTTACCAAAGCTTTCGGTATTGCTT
This sequence comes from Bacteroidota bacterium, assembly GCA_022709385.1. GTDB lineage: Bacteria > Bacteroidota > Bacteroidia > Bacteroidales > CAIXZF01 > JAKLIX01. The sequence continues at coordinate 349,148 of JAKLIX010000001.1, forward strand.
TTCTGGGAACAGCACGTTCTGATGCCTGCAAGCTGGCTGTTGAACCCCCGCCTCCCTCTTTTACCGGACTTATGCTGATCACAGCCATGATCATTGCCATCGGCTTCGCTCCTGTTGTTTTCGTGAAACCGCTGCTGTCTGCCGTAAATGCAACGTTTATTCCCGTTGCCCCCGCCACATTGACTCCCCTGCTTCAGAATCTCGGAATGATCAGCCTGAGCGGCGGTATATTTGTCCTGCTGGTGGTGGGAATCTTCCTTCTTCGCCGACTGTTTTCCGCTCCCCGGACCAAATCTGTCGCCCCGACCTGGGCTTGTGGGTTTCATGCCCCCTCGGCTCGTATGCAGTACACCGCCACGTCCTATGCTGACAATGTTGCCGGACTCAGCGGCGCATTGGTCAGCCTGAACAAGGAAATGAAGCAGATCAGTCCTGGAGAGATCTTCCCGGAACCTGCAAATTTCACTTCCCATCCGGTGGAAAAGTTGGAGGAATGGCTGGTTAACCGGCCTTTTACTGCCCTGCGCCGCTTGCTGCGCCGCATTGCATTCCTGCAAACAGGGCAGATCAGACATTATATATTGTACCCCTTTTTGTTCCTTTTGCTCATCTTTTTCCTCACCCTGCTGAATCTCCTTTGAAATGCTGATCCTGCTGATGACCCTGGTTTCTGCCTTGATTATACCCGGAATTATCATCCGGACTAAAAGCCTGTGCAGCGGAAGAAAGGGTCCGGCCCTTTTCCAGCCACTATTCGATGCCGGGGTGCTGTTGCGTAAGGGAGTCGTCCTCAGCCCGGTCACAACGCTTGTGTTCAGGATCGCCCCTTCGGTCTCACTGGCAAGTGTACTCACGGCAGTATTGCTGGTGCCGATGGGCAGACAGGATGCCTTACTGTCCTTTTCGGCCGATTTTGTCTATTTTACCTATATTCTTGCCCTGGGCAGGTTCTTTATGATCCTGGCAGCCCTGGATACCGGCAGTTCTTTTGAGGGAATGGGCGCCAACCGCGAAGCCCTTTATTCCCTGCTGGTTGAACCGGTCTTTCTCCTGTTGCTGGGTACTTATGCCATGTTTACGGGCTATACTTCATTCAGTGAAATATTCTCCCATTTCTATTTCAGTAATAATTATGCCTTCATTGCCGGCATTCTGGGCTTTTACCTGCTGATACAGATTGCCATGGTCGAAAATTCCAGGCTCCCGGTCGACGACCCCAAAACCCATCTCGAACTTACCATGGTGCATGAGGTAATGATACTGGATTACAGCGGGCCCGACCTTGCAATAATCCATTTCTCTACTTGGATTAAATTTGCCCTTTACGGCGCCCTGGTCTCAAACAGCCTGGTACCGTCCGGATGGCCTGTCGCACTGCAGACCGGACTCTTCCTGCTGCTCCAGCTTTCCTTCGGCATCATCATCGGATTGCTCGAATCTTTTCGCGCAAGAAATAAAATGACTAAAAACCCGCAGTTTATCCTCACACTGACGGCCATTGCCCTGCTTGTGTTTACAATCATGTTGTTATCATCTTATATGTCAAGTAAATAATATGGAAATCATTTTGCTGGTCGTTTTTGCATTCAGTCTCTTTTACCTGAGTATGGCGGAAAGATTCAGGACATATACGGCTTTGATTGCGCTGCAGGGATTGTTGCTCTTTGGACTGGCGTGTTTTCGGCTCCGCGAGATGAATGTTGCCAACCTGGTGTTTCTGGTGACTGAAACCTTGCTGTTCAAAGCAATTGCGGTGCCGTTTCTGATGTACAGGATACTGAACAGGATACAGGTAAACCGGGTTCATCCTGACGCGCTGCCGGGTTTTTATGCTTTGCTGTTGACGATGGCCGGCCTGCTGCTAAGCATTTTCATCACACGCCGGCTGGATGGGCAGCTGATTGAAAGGACTTTTATGTTGATTGCTATGCTTGCCCTGTTTACCGGAGTGATCCTCATCATTACCCACCGCAGGATTTTTTCCCACCTTGTGGGCTTCCTGGTGATCGAAAATGCAGTCTTCCTGTTTTCCCTTGCCGTGGGTATGGATGCGCCCTACCTGGTCAACATCGGGGTATTGCTTGATATTGTGGTCAGTATCCTGATCCTGGGCTTGTTTATGGGACGCATCGGTACCCGGTACAGTGATATGGAAACTGACAACCTGGCTGATTTAAAGCACTAATCAGATGATGTTACTGATATACTTCGGAATCACGATCCTGCTCCTGACCGGTATGCTGCTGTTCAGAAGGAGAAAGGTGATCACAATCCTTATGCTGGCCTTCCTGCTTAACCAGTCGGGTTTGACTGCCATAATATGGTTGAATCCCGGCATCGTACAGATGAAGTATTTTGTCTTCGACCCCCTGGCCAGCCTTTTTTTAAGCCTGCTGACAGTCATTTCCTTTACCACGGTCATTCACGGCCTCATCAACCTGCGATCTGACAGTACCAGGCGATACCAGTATTATCAGATGGCTCTCACCGGATTGATCGCTTCAATCACTGCCGCCACACTGGCAAACCACCTCACCGTGGTATGGATCTTTGTCGAAGCAACCACTTTATGTGTATCAGTCCTGATCTATCATGAGAAGAACAGACTTACCCTGGAAGCTGTCTGGAAATATATCTTTGTTTGCTCTGTCGGCATCGCAATCGCTTATTTCGGTATCCTTTTCCTTGGTCTCGGTCTTAGGGAGAATGCCGGATTTGACTTGACATTCAGGGAAATGGCCCTGATCCTTGGTGATACCAACCCTTTGTACCTCAAAATTGCCTTTCTTTTTGTTCTTGTGGGATACAGCACAAAAATTGAATTGTTCCCTATGCATACCGCGGGAGTGGATGCAAACTCGGTAGCGCAGCCCCAGGTATCCGCATTCATTTCCACAGCCATGGTAAATCTTGGCTTTGTGGCCTTTTACAGGGTTTATCTGGTGTTCTCACAGACCCAGATTGCAGGATGGATGAACCATATACTCATACTCACAGGCATATTGAGCATACTGACTGCAGCAGGGTATATGCTCAAAGCCAGGCATGCCAAACGGATGTTCGCTTACTCCACGCTTGAAATCATGGGGCTGATGGCCATCGCACTCGGCTTCGGACCATCTGCTCATCCTGCCGCACTGATGATACTGATTGTCCATACGCTGATCAAATCAGGTCTCTTTTACCAGTTGTCCCAGTTTTTCCGGACCTGGCATTCATACAAAATCAAGGAGACAGGGAACTATTTTGCACTGAATCCACACGGCGGACTTGTGCTCATGGCAGGATCAATGCTCATTCTCGCCATTCCGCCTTCCGGCCTCTTCCTGCCGGAATGGATGGTGTTTGTTTCACTGGCCGGAGCGGGGCAGTGGCTGGTGTTATGTACCGTGCTGGCCCTGCTGGGTTTTATCGTTTACGGATTTTCAACCCGGATGCTTCACCTGCTTTTCTCCCGACCCATTGAAGGACGGCTTGAAGCGTCAGAAAACCAAACCAACTGGTATGAGATCACCATACAATGGGTGTTGCTGGCCGTGGCATCCCTGCTTTGTTTTTATCAGCCCCCTTTTCTCCTGGCACTGATCCATGCTGCCATTCAACCTTTCTGAACCCGGATGAAATGAAAGACACACTCATCATATCTGATACCTCACTACCCGTCAGCCTGGCGGAAATCCCGGTGACGGCTTACGCTCTTTTCAGACAAAGGGTTTTAACGGCTATGGCTGATGAAAATATGCATTGTGTCAGTTATTTTGCCTTTCCTGATGATGGCGAATACCGGTTCATCTGCATCCTGGCCGATGACCAGACCCACCAGCTGTGTTTGATGGGGCACCGGGATCAGGGACCGTTTCTTTCTCTGACGGCTGATAATCCGGCTTTTCATGTTTTTGAACGTGAGATTTATGAAAGGACTGGCATCCTTCCCGAGGAGCACCCCTGGCTGAAACCCTTGCGATTTTCAGTCGACCGGCAGAATTCCCACAAAGGCATGGATCATTATCCTTTCTTCAATATCGCCGGCGACGAATTACATGAGGTGGGTGTGGGACCCGTTCATGCAGGGATTATTGAACCCGGGCATTTCCGTTTCATCTGCCATGGAGAAAAAGTGCTGCACCTTGAAATACAACTGGGTTATCAGCACAGGGGAATTGAAAGAATGATGGAGAGCAGTAGGGGCGGATTAAGCCATGCGCTGCTTGCTGAGAGTATCGCAGGTGACTCGGTCATCGGACATGCCTCCACCCATGCAGCGGTCATTGAAACCCTTAGCGGCAGCCGGCTTTCCGCTTCACTTTCCATCGAAAGGGCCGTGGCGCTTGAGTTGGAACGGATTGCCATGCATACCGGCGATTCAGCAGCCCTCTGTGCTGATGTCGCTTATCAGCTCGGACAGGTTGTCTATGAATCCTTGCGGACTATCATAATCAATACTACCCAGCGCTGGTGCGGGAATCGTTTTGGGAAAGGTCTTGTCAGACCTCATGGAACCTGGTTCCCGCTGAATGAAGATCTTGGCAGGATAATTTGCAATAATCTTGATGCGGTGATGGAACGCCTGTTACCGATGGTCGACCGTTTGTTTACACTCCCAAGTGTTGTATCACGTTTCGACGGAACCGGCGCTGTCAGCAGATCGCAGATGCTGGCTGTCGGAGCTGTGGGTATGGCTGCCCGCTCAGCCGGCCTTAAAAGGGATATCCGCTGGTCTCACCCGTCCATGCCCTGGAAGGAAACAGCATTTCAACCGGTAGTATTGGAAACGGGCGATGTGATGGCCAGAGCCATGCTCCGGAAAATAGAAACAGAACAATCGGTCAGCCTCATCAGGCACTGGATAGATCAGATCAAAGAACAAGCTGGTGCAATTGAACAGCCTGATTATCAACGAACGCTTCTCCCTGACGCCCTAGCTGTCCAACTCACTGAAGGGTGGCGGGGCGAAATCTGTCATGTGGCAATTACCGATAAACATGGTAAGATTATGTGTTACAAGATTATAGATCCGTCGTTTCATAACTGGATGGCGCTGGCACTGGCAGTGCGCATGCAGGAGATTTCAGACTTCCCTGTCTGCAATAAAAGCTTTAACCTGTCTTATTGCGGTCATGACCTCTAAAAAAAGTACCCTGCAATGATCAAGGAAATCAACATTCTCGGTAAGCATGGATGGCAGTATATCCCTGACCTGGAAGATGTTACTCTGCCGGAAACGTTCCGGGGACGTCCGGTGATTTCGGATGCGATCACAAATGAGGAAGCAGTCCGCCTGAAAGAATGTTGTCCGGTATATGCCATAGAAACCAGTCCTGTCTTTTCAATCCATCTCGGAAAATGCCTATTCTGCGGTGAATGTTCGCATGTTTGCCCGGACAGGATCAGATTTACCAACGACTTTCGCATGGCTGTCACCAGGGAAGAGCACCTGGTGATAAAAGCCGGTAGTGCAGAGCCCGTGTACCCAGATGTATTGGCCATCCGCCCGGAGATCAGGCGTCTGTTCAGACATTCCCTGAAGTTGCGGCAGGTTTCGGCAGGCGGAGATAACAGCACCGAAATGGAACTCAATGCTGCAGGCAATGTTAATTTCGATATGGGCCGTTTCGGTATTTCTTTTGTTGCCGCCCCGCGGCATGCCGATGGTATTGTACTTACCGGTCCCGTGACGGCAAACATGGCCCATGCATTGCGGATGACATGGGAAGCGATAGCTGAACCCAAAATACTCGTCCTTGCAGGAACAGATGCAATCAGCGGAGGCCTCTTCCTGAAAAACACGGCAATCGACCGTTCGTTCCTTTCATCAATTAAACCAGACCTTTACCTCCCCGGAAATCCCGTGCACCCGCTTACGGTGATCCACGGACTGACTGCCTTGATGGGAGTCCGGATCAGGGGCGGGATTCCCCGAAAATAAACACCTCCTCAATGTTGCTGTGCAAAGCCCTGCTGATGTCATAGGCAAGCTTCAGCGAAGGGTTGTACCGGCCTTTCTCAAGGAAAACGATGGTTTCCCTGCGCACACCCACCTGCCTGGCCAGTTCCTCCTGCGTCAGATTGTAACGGGCCCGGAGTTCCCTGATACGGTTATGCATCTCTCAGACCCTTCCACCTGAAAAACAATACCAGTAACACCCAGACGATCCCCATGCCCAGGATGCCGGAACCAAGCAGTACCTCCGTTTCCATCTCCACCCTGTCGAGCAGAAAAATGATCCCGACCCAGATATAAAGCGAAACGTAATACGAAACGGCTGCTGCCCTTTGAAGAATCTTTTTTGACATTTCGTCTTCAGCCGGCTCACCCCGCCTGACACTTTTCAGCCGGGAAAATGCGATGTAAAAACCGAACAGAACCAGCAACACAATGATTATTCCCTGGACCATTTCCGCCAGGGGTAATCCCCTGTCCGACTGCATAATCCAATAAAAACCGGTCACAAGGACCAGCACAGAGACAATGATTAATGGCACAATTTTTTTCATAATCGTGATGTTTTGTGTGGCAAAGATAACATAATATTAGAAATAAACAACATAATGTTAGAAAAAAATAACATTTTTTCTTGAAAATGATACAGCAAGCATTGGTGTCGTGTGACCAAATATTATATATAGAATAGATTATCTTTGCACATTATCCTTATTGAATGACAGCACAGAACAACGGAACCTTGCAGCATCTTCTCGGGCAGGCTGTTCAGATTCATGCTGAAAAAGCGGCCTTCTCCTTCATGGGAGAGACTCCGCTTACTTACCGGCAGCTTGGTGAACAGGTTGAAGCGCTGAGATCATTTTTTCAAAGATTGGGAATGACTGCAGGCTGCAAAGTGGCAATACTCGGGCACAATAGTCCCAACTGGGCTGTGGCTTACTTTGCAATCACCGGAATGGGTGCGGTGGCGGTACCTTTGCTCCCGGATTTTTCCCAGCAGGAGATCTCGAATATTCTGGATCATTCAGAAGCGGTCGCATTACTGGTAAGCGACAGGCTTTCCTATAAAATTGGCGAAATGCAGGAGAATGCCATCCGGCATGTAATACGGCTGGATGATTTCAATGTGATCAGCACCGACCGTCAGGGTGTTGCGTTCAATCCGGGTGAAAAAGCTGCCCGGCTGCCTGAATTGAAGGAGACAGATTTGGCTGCTATAATTTATACATCAGGCACAACCGGAAAGCAGAAAGGGGTCATGCTGACACACGGCAACATCATAAGCAACGCGGATGCCGGCAGCAAGGTTCAGCCCATTGATCACACGGATGTTTTTTTATCCCTGCTGCCCTTATCGCATGTATATGAAAATACGCTCGGACTGGTATTGCCAGTTTACCGCGGCGCCAGCGTGGTTTATTTCAGGCAGTTGTTATCTCCGCAGCTGATCGCAGAGGGTTTGCAGCGGGTCAGGCCCACGATCATCCTTTCGGTTCCGCTGATCATTGAAAAGATGTACCGTAACCGGATATTACCTGGGATCAGGTCAGGGAGGATTCTCAGAACCCTTTACCATGTTCCGTTTTTTCGCAAGTTGATCAACAAAGGAGCAGGTAAGAAGCTGATGAATGCGTTCGGTGGGAGGGTACGGTTTTTCGGGGTGGGGGGAGCCAAACTGGATCCGGTGGTGGAGAAGTTTCTTCTGGAAGCCCGTTTTCCGGTGGCCATTGGGTATGGGCTGACTGAAACCTCTCCTTTGCTTGCCGGTACGAATCCCGGAACAGCAAGGCATCAGTCGACCGGTCCGGCCGTTGACCGGGTCGAACTCAGGCTGGCGAATGTGGATCCCGTGACCGGGCAGGGTGAAATTCAGGCCAGGGGCCCGAACATCATGCTGGGTTATTACAAAGATCCTGAAATGACAGCAGAAGTCATTACCCCGGACGGCTGGCTGAAAACCGGGGACCTGGGTGCTTTCGACAGAGACGGGTTTTTGTACATCAGGGGAAGACTGAAAAACACCATCCTTGGTGCCAATGGTGAGAATATTTATCCTGAGGAAATAGAATCCGTCATCAATAACTTCAAACATGTGGTTGAGTCCGTGGTGGTGGAACAAAAAGGAAAACTGGTGGCCCTGGTACACCTCAACATGGAGGAAATTGAGAAAACCTGGCAACAGCTTTCAAGGGACATGCAGGATAAGCTTGAGAACATGCTGGATGAATTGAAACTGGAACTGATAAGATATGTGAATGCCCGGGTGAACAAGTTTTCACGCCTGCATGCGGTGGTTATTCACCATGAACCATTTCAGAAAACAGCCACCCAGAAAATTAAAAGATACTTGTATTATCAACAGCAAAGCCATTAGCTGCTGATTAACGCTCTCACCGCGCTGCCCGGAGATCCGGGGTCAAAGCTTATCAGGCATAGTTCACCGCCGTCTGTGGCTCCGTTCATCGCCAGGGTTTTACCGAACATTGCCGACCAGCTTCCCGTAAGTCTGGTGGATTCATGGATATGGCCATGGAGGGTAAGCAGGGGCTGTTTTTCTTCTATAAACCGGCGGATGGCGATACTTCCGACATGCACATCCAGGGGTACATGATCAACCTGCATCCCGTCAAGGGCTGCCCTGTCGAGGGCACAATCATAGGGTGGTGAATGGAAAAGAAAGACCGAACGCTTCATGTCCAGTTGATGCGCAAGGTTTTCCAGATCTTTCTGTATCGTGGCATATTCTATGTCAGTATCAGGCTCCACAGTTCTGTAACCCTCAAAGGGATCCGTGCATCCGGGGTCTGTGTAGCGGGAGACATCATAACGCTCCCAGTCCTTCAGCTGAAAAGGTGTCGGCGGTACCATGGCATAGCCGGTGAAAAAATATCCGCTGATCTCCATGGTACGCATGTGCAGGTAATGCCAGAGTCCTTTATGCTCATTTTCTGTGAAACAGGATTCAAGGTAACGCGGATCGTCGTTGCCAAGGATTAGCAGTATCCTGGGATAACGCGATCCCATCTTGTCGCGCAGTCCGGAGAATTTCCGGGGCAGATACTCATATGCGAAATCTTCCGCCCCGATTTTGTTGTTCCCGCTCAGGTGAACATGAGGCAACAGATCACCTCCAAGCAGCACAATGTCTGGTTCTCTGCGCCGGATCTCCTTCAGCAGCGCTTCATACCTGCTTTGCCTGCCATGAAGATCAGAAGTAAACAGGCAAAGGGTTTTCATAATTGTTCAGATGATTGTTGTTGTTGCCAGAGTACTTTGGCAGGGTGGGATCGCTCACTGATCATCGCGGCATAACTCGTTTGCTCCCTGATATCCCTGTCCGTAATATAGTGAACATCCAGCAACCCTTCCGTCCGGTATCCCGTCCGGTCAAAATTGATCCCGGCCAGGCAATAACTCCATCCTTCAAGAAAAGCCCTGAGCAGACACATCTGTTTGTCATCGGCCTGGTGAAACACAATCAGGTCAATGTCACTGGCGGGCCCTGCATTTCCGTCCCGGACACTGCCAATGAGGTATATTCCCTTTATCCCGTATTTATTCATATCCAGCCTTGTAATAATCAGGTCGGCCATTCTCATCCTCCAGAGTGAATGTTCATCCGGACTTGCATCCAGCAAATGTTCTCCGTTGTATGCCGGGTGCTCCTTTTGTTTCTGAAGAAGGCTGATACTTTTTTGCAGACGCCTCGAAAAAATATGATCCGAAAGCTTCCAGGCAATCGTGTTGAGCAACTTTTGCTCTTCAGGCAGGAACTGGCTGTTGTTCACTTCCCTGATCAACTGGGTGTAAAAGACTTCGATACATCCAACCACCTTATTGTCGGCTATCAGTTCGGCTTTCTGTTTCCAGGGAGTTTCCCTGAATCCCGGCATGACAAAGGATTCCCCTTCATAAATGATCCTGGGCTGGCAGACGGAAGGATATTGCCAGCCGGCGGGGATTTTACTGATGACATCGTAAAAAACTTCCTCCAGCGGACGGAGGTCATCTTTCAGCACTTCAAATACGTTGTAAATACATGTCAGTTCCTTCAGTCTCTCATTGATCCCCTGAAATGCCTTTTTAATGACGTTGTTCTGATCGCCGTATTCCATCCTGTTTCAATATGGTGCAAAGGTACACTTTCTTCAGGATCCATTACCGAACAGCTCTCTGGAAAGCGCGGACAAGCTCAGATAAGCCTCCCTGCTTACGGGTGCATTTATGTTGTTTTCATCAAGAAAATCCAGCATCTCGGCGGTATCCAGATTTGATAACAATTCATGTCCTGTCATCGGGCATCCGCCCAAGCCTGCCATTACTGTGTCAAAGTTTCTGCATCCTTCATCCCATGCTGCTTTCAGGCAATCCAGGGCATTTCCGCGCCTGGTATGTAGGTGCAAACCAAATTCCATATCGGGGAATTCGCGGTAAAGGGAACGGAATACCTCCGCGCAGAGGACAGGGCTGATCGCGATGGATACATTTGAAAGCGGCAGGTAGCTGATCCCCTTGTCCCTGAAATGCATCACCCATTCCATCAAAATTTCGATGGTCCAGGGGTCTCCGTAAGGATTACCGAAAGCCATGGAAAGATATGGAATAAATTCCCTGCCGGTTCGGGTACAGATATTCATAATATAGTCTGCGGTACGGATCAGGTCCTCTGGGGATGATTTCTGGTTTTTTTCTGCGAATACCCTCGAAATACTGAAAGGATAAGACAGGCAGGTAATTGTTTCATAGGGTGCTACAAGATCAGCCCCTTTGCTGTTTACCAGCAGCATCATCAGCCTGGTATTCGTCCCACTGAGATCAATCGACTCGACAAGTTTCAGGGAATCAGCCATTTGTGGAAGCAGCCGCGGAGAAACAACGCTGCCTGTTTCCACAGTATGAAAACCTGCACTCAGCAGTGCCTGAAGATATTGCAGCTTTTGTTGGAAGGGTAAAACCCGGGGATGGGTCTGGAAGGCCTCTCGCGGTAGTTCATGAATCCGGATCATGACCGACCGGTCAGGGTTTTTGGGATACGCCCGTTCTTAATTGCTTCGGAGCGGAGGCGGCGTCCCACAATTTTCTCAACCATCTGTCCGGTCTCCAGAACTTTGTCTATGTCAAGCTGGGTGTCGATGCCCATTTCGTCCATCATCACCACCATGTCCTCAGTTGAAACAAGGCCGACAATGTTTGGGTCTTTGTAGTAATAGCTTCCTGTTCCGGCTACCGGTACACCACTCACAAAATTTGCCGGCTGTCCGCCGATACCGCCCATGGTGGACTCATAATTGGTCATACCGGCCTGCAATGCCGCCAACACATTGGCGAGTCCCCAACCCCGCGTGGTGTGGAAATGGACAATGTGTTTCTCCGGTTTGGGAATGGCATCCAGAAGCATGGAGTAATAACGGTAAACCCTGTCGGGTGAGGCTGAACCGTCGTGATCGGCATGCTCTACGTCATCAGCTCCCAGGTCGAGCCAGCGTTGGGTGAATGCAATGGCTTTTTTCATTTCGGTGGGGCCTTCGATCGGGCAGCCCCAGATCGTGCTGACCGTTCCGTTTACCTTCAACCCTGCATCATGGGCCAGCGGAATATATTTTTCCGCCATCTTCCAGTATTCGTCCAGCGATATACCTGAGTTTTTACGGTGATGAGACTCGCTCGTTGAAACCATCAGCAGGATACGGTCGGGTCCGTAGCCCGCCTTCCGGGCTTCTATGGCCCGTTCTATCGCTTTTTCCCTGATGGTGATGCAGGTAAGCGAAACCTGGTCGATCAGGTGCGAAATCTTTTTGCTGCTTCGCAAACGATTCATTAATTCATCGGCATCCCTGAACTGAGGCATGCCGGACGGATTTCCCAGATTGGTGACCTCGATATGCCTGAATCCTGCCAGTATCAGCTGTTCTGCAAGCCAAAGCTTGGCATCGGTCGGAATAAAGATCTCCTCGTGCTGGAACCCGTCTCTTACGGTGATGTCGCCTATGGTAACTTTCTTCGGATATTGCATCGTTCTCTGTTTTGAATGATTGTTAAACAGTTGCAGCCCATCTTTTGTTTAGGACCACCAGGCCCGGATAATTTCATAAGGTTCTCTGGAACACAACAAAGATACTTAAATTCACATATGATCGCGTAAAGTAATTGTCGAAAAAAAGTGAAAAATAATATGAACAATGCTTGCTTTAAGAGGAGGGCTGCCGTAATTTTGGGAGTACAGGCCACCGGTGAATCATCAGGGTGCGTACCTGCCTGTAAAACAAGATGATGTTTAACAGTCCAATGGGTACCTGGACATAATCTTAATTGTATGAAAAGACTATTTCTCGCTTTTTTTGCAATCTTGCTGTCGGCAAGTATTGGCTTTGGCCAGACTGACCAGGGTACAATGTACCTGGGCGGATCGTTCATGGTCTCATCTGCAGCCATTAAGTACAAGAGTAAAAGTACAACAGTCGACGGTCCGAAAACCTTTTCATTCGGGATCGATCCGAAAGTGGGTTTTTTTATGGCTGACAACCTGATGATTGGTGCCGGAGTTGGTTTTAACATGGCCACGACAAAGCAGGAAGGAGTAGACCCGGGTGACCCTGATGAAACCAAACTGACGGTGAGTGAATTTCATATTATGCCCCTTGCCAGGTATTACATTAAACCGTTGGATCATAGCGCATTCTTTATTCAGGCTGGGATTCCTGTTGCTTTCGGAACGGAAAAGGATGAAGTTACTGATGGAGGCACAACCGTTTCGGAAGAGGCAAAAATCACTGCCTTCGGGGTACATATCAATCCGGGCCTGGTTTACTGGGCAACTGAGGCAGTTTGTCTGGAAGTGACTGTAGGTGAGCTCTCTTATATGTCAGAGACGGCCAAGACCGGAAGCGGGGATGATGAGATGAAAACAATCCATTCAGGTTTCGACCTGAATTTCAACCCGGGCTTCTTCACTTTCGGGGTGGGTTTTCATTTTTAGAGCAGATTTTGGTCTGAATGTTTAAGCCGGAAAATTTCCGTCGGCCTGCAAAAGGGTCGGCGGAAATTTCCACCGGATGTGATTTGTTTGATCGGCTCCGGCGTTTTTTTTATACCTTTATCCTTCACAATAGAAATGGGTATGGAACTGGTTCAGGATGATGCCTCTTTTTCCCTCGAAACGCTTCTGAAGCGACTCGGTAAGGACCTGGAGGTCCTTTGTGTGGAGGATAATGAGGGTCATGCCATATTACTGGGATATTATCTGAAACCCTATTGCTCGGTCGATCATGCCGGTAGTGCACATCAAGTATTACCACTGGTACAAAGCAAGCTTTATGACCTGATCCTGATGGATATCCACCTTGGGGAAGGAATTAATGGCATGGAGCTCTGTCGTGAGATCCGGAAAATCGACAGGTATAAAACGGTGCCCGTTGCAGCTATTACGGGTTATGTTTCCCCGGAAGAAAAGAGCCAGGTGATCGAAGCCGGGATCAATTATTATCTTGCCAAACCGTTTAACAAAGAAGAACTCCTCAGTCTGCTGCGTGAAATCCTGCTGAAACACTTTTTTTCCAACCGTGGTTTTCTTCCTACCGGATCGGTCAGTGTACCCTGAAAACTGTCTGTTGACCTTTCCCCGATACCATCATCAACCCAACCTTTTTCTTTTCGTCCGTCTTAATAGTGTGAATGAATCAAAACACATTATTAATTCTTAAATTATTCATTATGAAACGATTATTCTTGCTTTTCGCCTCAGTGCTGCTGTTTGCCGGAATGACCTCCGGACAGACAGTCACTGTCCAGATTTCCGGTACCATTACAGAACTGAACACCGGCAATCCGGTACCTAACCATTTGGTGCAGATTGTGTCGGACAGCCTCTTTGCCCCTGTGTTCTTCTATTACAATGCCGTGTATACTGATCCGACAGGGTATTATGAAGATTTTGTGATTGTTCCGGCCAACCTGCAGATCATGTTTATCTTGTCCACGCTGGATTGTAACGGGAACTATCAATGGGCGGCCGGAGTCAGCACCAATGCACCCATCGTAGCCGACTTCCAGATATGTACCGGAAGCAGCAATCCTTGCCAGGTAAGCTTCTATGCCATACCGGATTCGACAATGACAAACCTGACTTTTCAGTTCCAGGATGCTTCACAGGGCAATCCGTTCAGTTGGCTGTGGGATTTCGGTGACGGAACCACCTCCACTTTGCAGAATCCACTGCACACATACGCACAGGCAGGTTATTACTATGTGTGTCTTACCATTACTGGTACCAACTGCACAAGTACCAGCTGCGACACCGTTGTAGCCGGTTTCCCGCCCATGCCCTGCGGTTCATCCATCAGCTGCAGTTATTCAGGTCTTACCGTGTCCTTCCTGTCCAATGCCTGGGGCGGTACACCTCCGTATACTTATAACTGGCAGTTTGGCGACGGGAATGTTTCCAACCAGGCCAATCCAGTTCACACTTATGCCATGGCAGGCACTTATACCGTAATCCTGACGGTTGCCGACGCAGCGGGTTGTACCTCTGGCTCAGGTATATCTGTAACTGTCGGGAATAATCCATCCGGAACCATTTGGGGCCAGGTCATGGCCGGAAATCAAGCGCTCGATTTCGGGATCGCCTACCTCTACATTGGAACAGGCGGTACAAACGCCATGATGATGATCGACTCGATGATGATTGATTCCTCCGGCCTGTATCATTTTTACCTGCTGAATCCATTGCCCGGGGTCTATTACGTGAAAGTGGCCCCGACTGCCAGTTCGGCCTTCTTCAATACGCACCTTCCGACCTATTACGGGAACACCATTTTCTGGACTTCGGCATTTCCCATCTATCTGAATCCCGCATCCGGTCCTTATGATATCCAGTTGATACCTGTGACCTTTCCTGTCCAGGGCAATGGTACGATCTACGGTCAGATTACCAACGGCGGCGCCTTCGTGATGCAGTCGGGAACCCCCGCACCCAATGTGGAAGTAATCCTGCTCAATATGAGCAATATACCCCTGGCCCTTGATTACAGCGATAATCAGGGGTACTTCGGATTCTCCGGCCTCGGAATGGGTACTTACAAGGTGTATGCTGAAGTCCCCGGTCTGACCACTTACCCGGCTATTGTAACCCTCAGCGCCTCCAATCCTGCTTATAACAACCTGTCTGTGGTCATTACCCCTTCCGGCGTGATTACCGGTATCAGATCACAGGAGGAAAGATCGTTACAGCTTGGAAAGGTATACCCGAACCCCTCGACCGATCAGTTATTGCTTGAATTCAGCCTGCCGCAGACTCAGGAATTGGAGCTCAGTATCTTTGACCTTCTGGGGAACAAACTATTGTCCGACCAGCAAACACTTGCTGCCGGGACACACTGCCTGAAACTCATGCTGGATCAGATTGCAAGCGGGCAGTACATGCTGAAAGTGAGTACTGCCGGCGGCACAATGGCAAGCAGGAAAATCACAGTGATAAAATAGTGTTTTTGCTTTGTATCCGTTAACTGAAGCCGCCTCCAAAGGGCGGCTTCTTTTTTGGGATGTCATCCTGGCGTTGATTTAAATCAACGTTAGGATGACATCCCTATTCCCTCGGAAACGCCAGAACAGCCTTCACATCAGTAAAAGGATATAAATCAAACGGACTGTTCAAACCAGCCAGCATGCAGTTGAAATGCAGGTACACCAGCCGGTAAGACTTTTCATCCTTCCAGATGATGTTTTTTGTGCTGTCGATGATGCAACCGTAAGTCATCAGCGAATCCATGGTCATGCTGCTGTATGTATTGGTGCTGTCACGCAGTTCAAGTGAAACGGCGTTCAGGTTGTATGGATTGACAGGATTCATGAAGACAGTGGTAAACTCCTTAGTTCCGGGCTGAAAGGTACTGTCTATCTGATTATTCAAATTCCCGAAGGTGAGCGAATGATTGTTAAAATAAAATCTCAGGCCGGGAAGTACGGGCAACGTTCCTGTCCCGCTGAAGTTAAACACAAATGCATGAGGGAAAAGCCCGGTATTCGAGTCTGAAATCCAGGTACTTCCCTCAACCCTTGTACCATCAACAATCCAGTTGTAATCTATCCCTTTAAAAGTACCCTGTGCCATTAGTACAGGGCTTTCGATGGAATCCGGGGGTAATTCATTTTTTTCACAGGACAGCAACACGACGCCAAGGAACATTCCGGCCAGCAACAGGGATTTGCCTGGGATTGGTTTCATGGTAAATAGTTTTAAAGGATGTTGAATTGTAATGCTAATTGTAAATATCCTCCGGGGCTTTGGCTGAGCTCACCGTATTGAGCAGGATCGGTCAATTTTCCGGTGTATCTCTGATACCTCAGCAGGATGGCATGCTTACTGTAAAAACGCCAGGAATATTCCAGGCTGAAGCCTCCGACAAGCGGATTCAGTCCTTCGCGGTAATTCACCGCTCTTTCATGGCTGAAGTTTGTGAAAACAGGAGTTGAATCTTTCAGGGTGATCTCTCCTGAGGTTGATAAAAGGTATCCCAGCATGGGGCCGGCACCAAACGCATGCTTCCCATAATTAAACCGGACTATCAGGGGCAGGAACAGAAGATTCATCTCCCTGTTCTCCAGCATGGTAGTGGTAACCCAAGGATAAAACAGGATGCTGCTTCCACTCACCGAGCGTTGCAGTTTGTGGCCGTTTGTACGTAAGAAATCTGCTTCAAGCAGTATGCTGAATCGTTCGTTAATTGCGTATTCCATCCCTGTCCCAAAGTGAAAGGCAGCTTTGGTCGGTGCCCTGAATCCGTCAACATTGCCAAGGGGTTTGTAAACCGTTACTCCCGGACTGACAAAAAACCGAAAACGTCTCTCTGAAATTCCATTCGAAGCCCGTTCCGTGCCGGGAATTGCCCCGGGCAGACGCCCGCCTGGTTCGGCGGAATCCTTCAGCGTCGCAGTCGGGCGGTTCACACTATCCATGGTTCCGGTAAATGGTACAAGGGTTATTTCTTTCTGCTTATAACCTTTTTCTACGCCGGAACTGTCGCCCACGCCGGCTTCGGTATCCTTTGCCGTCCCTGTGCCTGTCAGGTCGCTGTCCAGTGTTTTGTTTTCTGAAGACTCCTGTATAGGATGATTGCTTGAGCCAAGCCCTTCAGTAAGCCCTGGTTGCTCATTGAATGACTGCTGTTGAGTGTAGGAATCTTGCTGTGACCTGGAAGCGCGCCTGCCTGCTGCAGGTATCTCGCCAGCAGTCAGGGCATCCGGGTCTGGTTCACCCTCAGTCTGCCGTAGCATCTGCATGCGCTTGCCGGATTCCTCCCTGCCTGATTTCGTGGAAGTACCTTCGCCTGCCTTTACGCTCACAGCCTGGGTAATATTGCTGTTTCGTGCGCTGCTGCTGCCACCGCTTCCGGAAAGGACCAGGGGACCAGATTCTATTTTTTCGTTTTCTTTGGTGAGATTTATCCATGCCTGGGACGCTTTCCTCACTTCCATGGTATCACGCAAGGGTGAAAAGTCAGGGGCTTGGCCGGAACTGCTTTGACCAGTGTTATTTGTGTCCTCCTTTTCATTAACGATCGCGAAGAACGTGACTGCCGTCATGCTGATCACGGATACCATCGCAATGATTCCTTTACCGGAACCCAGGAATTGCAGGAATTTTCCTATTCCGGAAGGAGCGGAGGGCGGCGGGGGAGAAGGAATGGCGTCCAGCATTTTTTCCAGACCCTGCCAGTATTCCTCCTTAAAAACCGGGTCATCCCCGTTGAGCCGGTCTCTGAACAATTCGTCTATGTGATCTTTTTCAATCATTTCCCATTTTTACTCTCCTGCAGACAGAACGTATTGATTCTGGCTTTCAGGATGGTTCTTGCGTTTGAGAGATGCCACTTGGAAGTACCTGTGCTGATACCAAGTTCCCCGGCAATGGCTGCATGGCTGTATTCTTCGAAAACATACAAATTGAACACCATACGGCTTACAGGGGGCAGTTCGCTGATAAATCCGTAGAGTAAGTCTATCCCGATTGAGGACATGGTTTCTTCTCCGGGCAGATCCTCCGTGTATTCCTCGAACTGGTCTGTCAGGATAAACTGTTGCTGGTGTTTGCTTTCCTTTCTGACATGGTCCAGTGCCGTATTCACCATGATACGTTTGACCCAGCCCTCAAAACTTCCCTGGCCACGGTAACTGCCGAGCTGCATAAAAACTTTCAAAAAACCTGTGTTTAATACCTCCATGGCCTCCTCTCCCTTACTGCAGTAGCGTTTGCATATTCGCATGGCCGCAGGAAACAATAACTCATACACACGCCGCTGGGCTGTACGGTCGTTGTTTCCGCATGCCTGTATCAGGTCCGTTCCGACCTTTTCCGGCATTGTTCCGGGCTTTTCGGATGCTTTCAACATATGCACTGTTCAACCAGACCGGTCATCTTCACCGGTGAGGCTATCCCCGTCCTTCAGCCTGTATGCCGGCCTGTTTTCCCCCCGGGCCTGCATTCCTTCCTTCTTATTTATCAGACGCAACAAAGGGCAAAAGGTTGGGTGTCTTTTTTACCGGATGGTGATTTCATCGATAAATACCCAGGATTTATTCCCCTTGTAAGGATGCCAGGATGGAAGGCTTTTGGTGGCCGTTACAAACAGGCGGATATACCGGGCTTTCACCGGCTTTAAACTAAAATTGAATTCTTTAATGATGGTCTCCTGCTCAGGATCGGATGAAACTGTACGCGTGCCTGCTTTTGTGAAATGTTCCCCGTCTTCTGAAAGGTAGCAGTTCATGAACAGCGGGTGCAGTATCCAGGATTTGGGATCCTGCAGGGTGCTCACGGTGATCTCCTTTATGGTGTCTGCTTTCCCGAGATCTACCGTGATCCTTGGATCCAGACCCTCCCATCCCAGCCAGTGGATCTTGTAATCTTCCGTCCCTCTCACCCCGTCGGTCAGGACTGAAGGTCCTTTGTGTGTGTACTTCCTGGCCGGCAGCGGGTCACAAACCACTGCCTTCTGGAATGCCAGATTCCCTTCAGTCTGAACCTGTATGAAACGCAGGGTGTTCTGATAATAGGTTTCAACTGTCAATCCATTCTCATTCAGATATTTAATGTTTTCTGAACGGCAACGTTCATGAAAACCATCCAGCAATTCCTTCATCTGTTTCTTCATCACAAACTTTGCCCCTCTTTTTATATACCATCCCCGCTCACCGAACAGGTCGGTACGGGCAATTTCCAGTGTGGCATACTGTATTGGCAGTCTGGCTACTCTCACACGCCTGAGGTATTCAGGTTTGAATGCCACCATCAGTTCCGCCTTGTCGAACAAGGCATTGTACTGTTCCATTTTTTCTTTCGAGAGAAAAGACTGGGCATGCCACACTGGCGAACCGTAAATATCGAGCCGGTCACCCGAAAGAATGGCCTCGTTGTGTAAAAGGTTGAAATAGGAATGGATATAAGGAGCCGCATCGCCGTAATAACCTTCCATAAACTCATTGATCACGGAATCTGACGGAATATTCGGATTCCAGAGTAATTTGCTCAGCAGGTATCCTTTTAATTCGGCAAATTCCAAACCACGCTCCAGATTACACTGCTGAAAATGAGCTTTTGCATCATGACGGATAAAGAACTGCAGGTTAGGCTGCAGGGTGTGAAACAGGGGAAAGGGACAGAGGTAATTGGTAAATTGTACTTCATAGTCCCAAAGCATGATATGATCGCTGATACGGTTCCAGCCGGCAATATCTTCTCTGAAATCCGCACTGCCCGGGTCTTTTTCAATAGGGATGGAACGGTTCAGTTCAATGGTGCAAAGGGTGATCATCACGTTCGGCCGCGGCCTTGTATGCAGCGGCGGTTTGCGCGTGTACTGGTAAGCCAGGGTGGTAATGACTTTGTCGGGAAAAGAATCGGCGATCTGATTCACAAAACGCAGCAAAAGCCCGGCAGGACTACCTTCCTCTTCATCAATGGCTTTGCAGGCAGGACAATCACAGGCGTAATAATTGTCGTTTTGGCTTACCGACCAGTGCTTTCTTTCAGGATATCTGGCCATGACTTCCCGCAGGTGGTTTACCGCAATCTGCACCAGGGCGGGATTCGACAGGCATAACTGGCCCCAGGGTACTCTTTTCCCGTTGATCATGGAGAAATATTCCGGGTGCGGGTCGAAATAAATATCCTCCGGAACAAGCTTGTGAAAAGTATGTACGAAATAACGGTCATCCTCTTTCGCACCCCAGAAGGTTTCCACATGGTGCAGCTTCCTTTTTCTTCTGAATGCTTCATCTTCGAAGTAATTGCCGTGAACAATCCGGATTTCTGAAGCCGGTACCTGAAGATCATCTATGTTTTTCAGGCTGATCAATTGCTTTTTCGGGATATCTTCCACCCATGGAGTGAAAAAACGGCATTCCAGGTGATCTTCCAGGAAACTGTATACGGCATTGATGATTCCTCCGTCATTTCCGCCCAGCAACACCAGCTTCTTTCCGCATGTTTTGATCCAGTATGCCTGTGGACGAAGTCCGGGAGCATACAACACGGGATACTTGCCGTAAGTCCTGTTGGTGTTACCCACCAGTATTTCTTCATCTGTTTCTGTTTGATCATCATTGTAAATGATAAGATTGACCTGTGCAATCTTCAGCAGATAATCACGCAACACCCTTGCGGCATACCGCTCATCCGGAGTAAACGCTTTCGGAATGATAATCCGGTAATCCGTTTTGCCGTTGTTGGCAAGCCTGATTTCCTGGGAGTGAACGGTGAAACTGCAGCAGCAGCATAGCAGGAAGAGCAGCCGGTACCCGGAATTGGTCAGGCACCGGCATGGCCTGTGAATGACAGTATTTTCTGCGAACCGTATCGGGCGAAGGTTCAGCATAGGGCGGAATTGAGCTGCAGGGAATTTTTCGACGAATGTACGAAATCAGTCTAAGAATATCATGACATATCTGCAAATGTCCGGCATACTGAAACGGCTTGAGCCTGAAACGCATTTTATCCACTGCCATTTTTTCCGTTTTTTTGTAACTTTGTCGCAAATTGGACAAAGTCCAAAGGATTACTATGGATACACTCCCGATAAAACAGCGTTTCGGTATCATCGGTAACTCTCCCCTGCTCGACCGGGCCATCCACATTGCCTGGCAGGTGGCCGCCACCGACATCACTGTCCTTATTACCGGTGAAAGTGGAACGGGAAAAGAATTCTTTCCCAAGATCATTCACCAGATGAGCCCGCGCAAACACGGACCCTTTATCGCAGTTAACTGCGGCGCCATTCCCGAAGGAACCATCGACTCCGAGCTGTTCGGGCACGAAAAAGGGTCTTTTACCGGTGCCCATGAAGCCCGCAAAGGCTACTTTGAAGTTGTCAACACCGGGACTATCTTCCTGGATGAAGTGGCTGAACTCCCTCTTTCAACCCAGGTTCGCCTGCTTCGTATATTGGAATCGGGGGAATTTATCCGGGTGGGATCATCTAAAGTCCAGAAAACGGATGTCAGGGTCGTTGCCGCGACCAATGTTGACATGATGGATGCCATCGACAACGGAAAGTTCCGCCAGGATCTTTACTACCGCCTCAGCACAGTACCTATCTTTATCCCGCCATTAAGGGAAAGAAAAGAAGACATCCTGCTGCTGTTCCGTAAGTTCGCGGCCGATTTTGCCGAAAACTACCGCATGCCGGCCATTACGCTTAATGAAGATGCCCGCCAGATGCTTATGAATTACCGCTGGCCCGGTAATATCCGTCAGTTGAAAAACATTACCGAACAAATTTCCATCATCGAGAAAAACAGGGAAATATCCCCCGAAACCCTGATGAAATACCTGCCGGAGATCAGAAACAAAGAACTTCCCGTTCTCTGGAAAAAAGAGGAAACAGCGGCCGACTTCTCAGAAAGAGAGATCCTTTACAAGGTACTCTTCGATATGAAAAAGGATATCTTCGACCTGAAAAAACTGGTCATGGAGATCATGGACCAGGGATTTACCGCCGAAAACCTTCCCAAAGACCTGTCTCACTCCTATCACAAACTCTTCTCTGATGTGGAAGAGCCCGCGGGTAACAATCCGACCATACAGATCCACCAGCCTTACCAAACGGTTCAGGAAGAACTTCAGGATCCGGAAGTCTTCGAAGAAAGTCTCAGCCTTTCTGAAAGAGAAAAGGAACTGATCGTGAAGGCACTCGAAAAGTATAAAGGCAAACGGAAGTTCGCCGCCCGGGACCTTGGAATTTCGGAAAGAACACTCTACAGGAAAATCAAAGAATACGGGATTCACGACTGAAGCATGAGACGCTGCATCATTCCCATACTTGCCTTCGTTTTGATGCTTGCTGCCGCTTCCTGCGGAATTTATTCCTTCAGCGGTGCATCCATCCCGCCAGAAGCTAAAACCATTTCCATCACGCATTTCCCAAACAATGCCGCTATCGTGAATCCCTCCCTGAGCCAGGCTTTCACCGATATGCTGAAGGATAAGTTCACGAACCAGACCAGCCTCAGCCTTGTGACCCGGAACGGAGACCTCCAGATTGAAGGGGAAATTACAGGCTACAATGTCCAGCCTGTTGCCATCCAGGGAAACGACCAGGCGGCCCTCAACCGCCTGACAGTCACTGTCAATGTTCGCTATCAAAACAAATATGCCGAATCCCAGAATTTTGAATCCTCTTTTTCACGCTTTGCTGATTTTCCCGCTGCCCAGAGCCTTTCATCGGTTCAACAGACCCTGCTGGAGGAGATCAATAAAGCACTCGTGGAGGATATCTTTAATAAATCTGTGGCAAACTGGTAATAACAATGAAAAGCATGATCAGGGACAAGATCGTTGATTGGATGGACCACCCGGAAAAGCTTGACCGGGAAAGCCTGCCCCTGCTGCAGGAATTGGCGGCAGATTTTCCGTTTTATGCCGCGGCTCATATTCTGCTGGCCCGTAACCTGAAGAACCTCCTGGATCCGGCCTTTGAAACAGCCCTGAAAAAGGCGGCCGCCTTCGCTGAAAACAGGATTTTGCTGCACCGCTTCATGATGAAAAATCCCCCGCAGGCACCCAAACGAAGCTTCTCCACCAAAGCCGATAACCTGATCGAAAAATTCCTGAAGGAAGATCCTGCCATCAAACCTGCCGGACATTTTGTGCCAAAGCATCCCGACCGTAGCGAAGACAGCCTCAAAGAACATGGTGACCTGGCCAGTGAAACCCTTGCCAGACTTTACCTCGAACAGGGAAATCCCGACAGGGCCATTGAAATTTATCAGCAACTCTGTTTGTTAAATCCGGAAAAAACAGCTTACTTTGCAGGCCAAATTGAAAAAATCAGAAACAATAGAGATTCAAACACTTAAAAAAACCATACCATGTATATTCTTGTGTCAGTGCTGATCCTCATCGTTTGTGTTATTATGGTACTCGTGGTGCTTGTGCAGAATGCCAAAGGAGGCGGACTGGCTGCCAACTTCGCTTCTTCCAACCAGTTTATGGGCGTCAGGAAGACCGCCGATTTTCTGGAAAAGGCCACCTGGACCCTCGCCGTCAGTTTACTGGTACTCAGCCTGCTCTCTGCCGTGATTATCCCCCCTGCACAAAGCAGCCAGGGCGCCGATACCGAACTAAGGGAAAAGATAGACAACACAAAAGCACAACCCGTACAGGATTACCAGGAAGCTCCTGCCAAGGAGTAAATTGCTGAACCCCCTGAGCAAAGCGTCAGGCATGCCCGTTGCGGCAGGCGATGAACCGCTTTGATTCCCTCTCCCAGGAGTTGATGCTTCATGGAATAAAGCGTTTTGAATGTCAGAATGTCAGAAGATTCTGACATTTTTTTTCCCATTGAAGCGGGGAAACTGCAAAATTGTCCCCATTGCCCCTTCCCTTCATCTTTGGCACAAAATCTGACTAAGCCCGTGACTGTCAAACGCAAATTCAAGTTTCACAAAAAAAATAATACATTATGGCAAAAGTAAACATCAAACCTTTGGCCGACAGGGTATTAGTTGAGCCTGCTCCCGCAGAAGAAAAGACTGTCGGTGGCATTATCATTCCCGATACTGCAAAGGAAAAACCACAGAAAGGTACTGTTGTGGCCGCCGGGCCCGGCAAGAAGGATGAACCCCTGACCGTGAAAGAAGGCGATCAGGTTTTATACGGAAAATATGCAGGAACCGAGATCACCATCGAAGGAAGAGATTACCTGATCATGCGTGAATCAGACATAGTTGCGATCATTTAATAAGTTACATTAATAATTATTTAGAAGTTATGGCAAAAGACATAAGGTTTAGTATGGAAGCCAGGGAATCCCTGAAGAAAGGCGTGGATGCCCTGAGCAATGCCGTGAAAATGACACTTGGTCCCAAAGGACGCAATGTCATTCTCGAAAAATCCTACGGTGCACCTGTGATTACAAAGGACGGCGTGACCGTGGCCAAGGAGATCGAACTGAAAAATCCCGTGGAGAACATGGGTGCCCAGATGGTCAAGGAAGTGGCCTCCAAAACTGCCGATGTGGCAGGAGACGGAACGACTACTGCAACGGTGCTGGCCCAGTCCATCATCACCACAGGCCTTAAAAACGTAACTGCCGGAGCCAACCCCATGGATCTGAAACGCGGTATCGAAAAAGCCGTGAGTGCCGTGGTTGAGCACCTGAAAAAGCAATCCAAGGAAGTGGGCGATTCTACCGATAAAATCGAACAGGTTGCAGCTATTTCAGCCAATAATGACCAGTTCATCGGCAAAATGATCGCCGAGGCGATGGGCACCGTGAAAAAAGAAGGCGTCATCACCATCGAGGAAGCCAAGGGTACCGACACCACCGTCAAGCTGGTGGAGGGGATGCAGTTCGACCGTGGATTTATTTCCCCGTATTTTATTACCGATGCCGAAAAGATGGAAGCCGTATACGACAATCCCTACCTCCTGATCTATGATAAAAAGGTGAGCATGATGAAAGACCTGCTGCCCATTCTTGAGAAGGTGGTCCAGACCGGTCGTCCGATGATCATCATTGCCGAAGATTGCGAAGGCGAAGCCCTTGCAACCCTCGTCGTGAACAAGATCCGCGGTTCACTGAAGATTGCCGCAGTGAAAGCACCCGGTTTCGGCGACAGAAGGAAAGAAATGCTCGAGGATATCGCTATCCTGACCGGTGGTACAGTCATTTCGGAAGACAGGGGTTACAAACTCGAAAATGCCGACCTCTCCTATCTCGGCCAGGCCGAAAAGGTTTCCATCGATAAGGAAAATACCACCATCGTTGGCGGAAAAGGCAGCAAGGAAAATATCGAAGCCAGGGTGAAACAAATCAAAGCCCAGATCGAAACCACCACTTCCGATTACGACCGGGAAAAACTGCAGGAACGTCTTGCCAAGCTTTCAGGTGGTGTTGCCGTGATATACGTGGGTGCTGCCAGTGAAGTGGAAATGAAGGAAAAGAAAGACCGTTTCGATGATGCCCTGCATGCAACCCGTGCCGCAGTTGAAGAAGGGATCGTGGCCGGTGGCGGTGTTGCCTATATCAGGGCACTGGATTCGCTGCTTAACCTGAAAGGCGACAATGAGGACGAGGAAACCGGGATGGCCATCATCCGCAGGGCCCTCGAAGAACCCCTCCGCCAGATCGTCGAAAATGCCGGTATCGAAGGCTCGGTTGTCGTTCAGAAAGTGAAGGAAGGAAAGGATGATTTCGGTTTCAATGCCCGCACCGAGCAATATGAAAACCTCTTTGCTTCCGGTGTCATTGATCCTACCAAGGTGACCAGGGTGGCACTCGAAAATGCCGCTTCCATTGCCGCCATGCTCCTGACCACTGAATGTGTCGTTACCGAGATCAAGGAAGAAAAACCTGTCCCGATGCCTAACCCGGGTATGGGCGGCATGGATATGATGTAATCCATCTTCTCAATCTCATATCAAACCTTCCGGGCAATGGCGTCCGGAAGGTTTTTTTTTGGACAGATGAGCCGCTCTGTGAAAGGCCTTCGCGATTTTCCCTACTTTTGTGTGCTGTGTTCTGGTCCGGTATTTGTTAATCTGCAAAACATAATTTTTTGCCACATGAAGATCACCCGCTTGTTGTTGTTCACTATCTGCATTTTCGCGATACTCCCGCTGAAAGCCCAGGATACCGTCGCCAGACCCGATATTCCCGTTGATGAAGAAACCAGACTGATCACCTGGAAACAGGTAATACAGCAGCAGGGAAACACCGATGAACTCTACGTAAGAGCCATTGCCTGGCTGAATAAGTTTTTTAAAAACCCGGCTGAGGTCACCCGTACACGCGACAGAGAGAACGGTTTGCTGAAAGGGGTGCACCGTTTCAAACTGTATTATACCGATAAGGATGGCTTCAAACGGGAAACAGGCCTCTGCGAATATGATTTTTCCATTGAATGCCGTGAAGGACGTTACCGTTACATCCTGACCAATTTTGTGATGAAGGAAATGTCACGCAAACCCGTCGAACGCTGGCTGGATCGTAACGATCCTGCATGGAACCCTCAGTGGAACAGTTATTTGCAACAAATTGCGGATTATGTGAAATCCTGGGAGGACAGCCTGAATGAAGCCATGGCCCCCCCGATTAAAAAGGATGACTCCTGGTGATGATCCGTACCCGGCTCTGGGATGTAAGTCTTAATTTCTCAGTATCAAAGAATTCAATCAGGTTAATACCCGGGTTTTTCCCTTTTTCAAAACTCCCCGCCCAACGGTCGATACCCAGGTAAACAGCCCCGTTCAGGCTTCCCCAACGGAGCAGGGTCTCGAATTCCAGTTCCGGATGATGCTTTTGCAGGCTTTTTATCTCTTCCAGGATGGAAAGCCCTGTACTGGATGCCAGGCTGTCGGTTCCCAGGGTGATACGGTGATGATGTTCATGGAATAGCCGGATGTCAGGTAAACGATTCTCAATGAACAGGTTGGCATTCGGGCAAAAACAAAAAGCAGCCCCGCTGAACAATCGGGTGGCCATCAGGATGTCGGCTGCGGTGGCCGCTGTATTGTGCACAAACAGGATCTTAACCTGCGATGGCAGATAATTGGCCAGGGCTGCCAGAGGACGGTCTCCCCTCAGGGGTTCATGGGTCAGCACAATCCCGAAATCCCTGATGCGTTCCCTGATCCTGCCGGAACCATCCCTGAACCATTGAACTTCATCTTCATTCTCAAGATGATGAAGGGTGGTGGGCAAACCTTCCTCATGGATGTGGTTCTTCAACAGGATCAGGAGTTCGGGAGAAAGGGAATAAGTAGCGTGGGGTGCCAGGGATGCCTGATTGTTCCGGGCGAAAGCCCTTATTTTCTCCAGCCTTGAAACGGCCTTCCTGTATTGCTGCCCGGCCTGGGCTGCGGATGAACCGAAAACTTCGACGAAGGTGTGGAAAAACATGGTGGATTGTTCCTTGATCTCCCTGTGTTCCTGTGAGAAATCAAAACCAAGAATGTCGCCGGCAGCCACGATGCCATCTGATTCCATCTGCCTGACGGCTGCCTGCATGGCAAAGGCATGGGCGGCCTGCCCCGGCTTTTCCTTTTGGTACAGGGCATTGATCTGTCTGATAAAAGTGTCCAGTCCCCTGCCCGGGTCCAGGTAAGCCTGCAGGTGTGATAATTCAAGATGGACATGGGTGTTGACAAAGCCGGGGCAAAGAATACCGTCGTAATGTTCGGTCTCTCCCGGCGGTACTTCCACTGTTTCCGGGTCCAGCAGATCAAGGATGCTGTCATCGGAAGCCAGAACCAGTACCCCCTTGTACACCGGTGGTCCGTTCACGGGGAATATCCAGTCAGCAGAGATCTTTCTCATTTTCGTCAGATGCTTGTTACCACCTCACCCGGCCGCTATAAAAGTAACATTTCTTTCCGTGGAATTCCCGCAAGGGAAGTGGTGAATTTTACGCTATATTTGCAGTAAGGATAGTCATATTGGTAAAATGAATATATCTGGAAATATTGTCGACGTGTTGCACCGGAGGATTTTCCCGGGCACATTGGTCATCGAAAAAGGGGAGATCACGGAGATCAGGGAAGAACCTGTCAACACGACAGTCTTTATCCTGCCTGGATTTATTGATGCGCATGTGCACATTGAGAGTTCGATGCTGATTCCGTCGGAATTCGCCCGCCTGGCGGTGGTTCACGGTACGGTCGCCACGGTTTCCGATCCGCATGAAATCGCCAATGTGCTTGGAATTGACGGGGTCAGGTTTATGATCGAAAACGGAAAGAAAGTACCGTTTCATTTTTTCTTCGGAGCTCCTTCCTGTGTTCCGGCCACTCCTTTCGAGACCTCGGGCGCCCGCCTCGGGCTCAGTGAAACGGAGACACTACTCCGTTCGGAAGATATCTGGTATTTGTCAGAGATGATGAACTTTCCGGGTGTGCTGCACGGAGACGGGGAGGTGCTGGCCAAACTCCGCCTGGCCCGCCAATACGGGAAAAAGACAGACGGCCATGCCCCCGGTTTGAGGGGCGATGATGCCAAACTGTATGCCAGGGCGGGCATTACCACGGATCATGAATGCTTTTCTTATGAGGAAGCTGCAGATAAGATCAGGGCCGGAATGAAAATCCTGATCCGGGAGGGCAGTGCTGCCAGAAACTTCGAAGCCCTGATTCCGTTGATCAGTGAGTTCCCCGACCAGATCATGTTCTGTTCCGACGATAAACATCCCGATGACCTGGTGGGAGGCCATATTAACCTGCTTGCCAAAAGGGCCGTGGATATGGGCTATGACTGGATGAGCGTAGTGAGGGCCTGTTCCCTGGTACCGGTGCAACATTACGGCCTTCCCGTCGGTCTCCTGCAAACCGGTGACCAGGCCGATTTCGTGGTGGTGGACAGCCTGACTGAAATGCATGTAATGGAAACCTGGATCCGGGGAATCAGGGTGGCGTCCGGTGGTAAAAGCCTCATCAGCTCAGTGGTCGAAACTCCCGTCAACCTGTTTCTCACTGCCGGCCTGCAGGCAGAAGATCTCCTCGTCCCGGCCGAAGGAAACAGCATCAAGGTACAGAAAGCCATAGACGGTCAACTCCTTACGGAAGTCCTCACCTGCGAAGCCCGGGTCGAACAGGGGTATATTCAAAGCGATCCGGACAGAGACATCCTTAAAATGATCGTGCTGAACCGTTACCATGAAGCCAAACCGGCCATCGGTTTTGTCAATGGTTTCGGCCTCAGCAAGGGTGCCATTGCATCCACCGTTGCCCACGACAGCCATAATATCATCGCCGTGGGCGTCAGCGACGAGGATATTCTTGAGGCTGTAAGGCTGCTGATCAGCGCAAAAGGAGGCGTTTCACTGGCCTCAGGGGAAGAAAAACTCCTGCTGCCCCTTCCGGTTGCCGGGTTAATGTCGGATGCAGATGGTTATCAGGTTGCTTCCCGGTACCAGGAACTTGATGCCGGTGCCAAAAATCTCGGCAGCAGCCTCAGATCACCCTATATGACGCTTTCTTTCATGGCATTGCTCGTGATCCCTGCACTCAAACTCAGCGATAAGGGACTTTTCGACGGGACGGTGTTTCATTTCACCGACCTGAATGTGAGGGATTGAGGGTAAATTTTTGCAGAAATTGTTAAAAATTTGTAATTAATATATATATTCTGTTGTTTCTTATGTAATTTTACTTATCTTTGCAAAAAAAATAACGTTATGGCAAAATTAGAATTAGACGTTGTAAAACTGGAAAGTGCTGCAAACCGCCTCAGAGCGCTTGCACATCCGATGAGGATCGCAATCATTGAATTGCTTCAGGAAAAGGAAAAACTCAGTGTCACTGAAATTTACAAGAAACTGAAGATTGAGCAGGCTGCTGCCTCCCATCACCTTAACATCCTAAAAAGTAAAGGTATCCTTGCTTCCAAAAGGGACGGGAAGAAAATCTTCTACTCTCTCAGGAGCAAATCCCTGACCCAGATCATTGATTGCATCAACAGGTGCCACACTGAATAGGGCTTACCTTTCCCATTTTTCCTCCAATTCCCAGTTACCCCTGATTTCAAGGGTACGCGGGTAATATTCGACCGTTTCGGGTTGAAGCCGGAGGCGATAATTCCCGCCATCCCAGCGGGAATTGTTGTTTCTGTCGAGGATCATTTTTAGCCTGTACTTACCGGGATTGACCCAGGGAATTACCCAATCGAGGTTTTCATTCCCAATGATTTCTTCCACCACCTGGCCCTTGTCGCTTAACAGCTGCAGGATATACCGGCCCTTTTCCCCTGAGCGGAACTGCAGGCTGAGTTTGCCGTAATCCGCCAGGGCTCTTGTACCGAATTTGATGATGATGCTGTCGTTCAACTGCGACAAATAGTTCCTGAACATGCCTCCAGGAAGGATCCACTGATATGATGCTTTTTCATCCCAGTCATACTGCAGGTGAAGCTCCCTTCTGAGGCTGTCGGGGAAAAAGGGAAGGATGGAGAGGCTGTCTTTCGCTGCTACCAGGATGCTTCTATCCAGTGAAGCGTCGGAGACGGGATAAGGGAACCGGATCCTGCAAGCCTGTCCGGGTTTGAGGATGTTGCTGCTCAGGGAAACGGCACGGAATCCTTTTTCGTCTTTGCTGTCTTTTCTGAAACGTCCCGTTTTTCCTATCCTGAGCAGGTCCACCCTCACAGTATCCGCCTTCTCACCCACCTTAAGCTCAAGGATCAGCGAGTCCTGGCTGATGGACGGATGAAGCCAGCAGTGAAGGCTGTCCCGCTCCCGGTTCCATTCGGGAATATACCACTCATCAGGCATGCCTGGGCCGGGGTTCAGCACTTTCAGCTGCAGACCGGCAGGCGGCAGGGAAAAAGGAATCACAAGCTGCGATGCCTGCGCCATATAAGCCTTAAGCAGGCGGCAGAGGCTGTCCTGCTCTGTGTAAAGGAATAATTCGTGGCTTTTTCCCGGCAAGGTTCCCTTCAGACTGTCAGGTGCCGGACCGGCTTCCACCAGGCTGTCGGAAAAGGCAAGGGCTTCACCGGGCAGATCAGGAAGGTAATTCTGGTCTTTATCATCAAGCGCCAGCAAACGGTAAGGACCTCCGCCCAGATTCGTGAATCTGAAACTGCCATCAGCCCTGCTCCGGGTGATGTAACGCGGCTTGGTACTGAAAACCATGCTGTCGGGCCCGGGAAGGTAAAGGAATACCATGATGTCTTTGGCCGGTTCAAGGTCGGATGCATGCCTGACGACACCTTCAAGAACAAGAGAATCGATCACGTCTCCGCTCGAGAAGACAAAGGTGAAATCTTTGATGGGATTGCCTTCCGTGAAATCCTGGATCGCATTGCCGAAATGAAGGCTGTAGGTGGTGTTTTCACTGATCTTGCCCGGAAGTACCAATGATAAGGTTTTTCCCTTGATTTTCACTTCCGGCTGATCTTCAGGGGCCGGGTTGATGATCAGCTGACGGTTCAGGTCTTTTACCTGGATATACTCGTTGAAAGTCAGCCTGATGGTGTTCCCGCTGAATTGTTTGCTGTAATTTCCGGGTTCTGCCTTTACCAGCACGGGAGGACTGCTGTCTCTTGGTCCGCCCGTAGGTGCCACGATATTGGCACACGACGCAGCCAGTAAGCCCAATGCCGTCAGGAAAGACAAGGGATGGTTGGATTTATCCGGCCTCAGCATGTCTGTTCACTGGTTTTGGATCAACTCCCGGCATTTCGGGGATAAGACTGAAATCGAAGCCTGCTTTCCTGGCCTCGCGTATGAATTCAGGAACCACTTCCAGCATGGTGCTTGCGGCCTTCAGGCTGTCGTGGAAAACAAAAATATTTCCCGCTTTCAGGTGATCAAGGCAGTTCTTCAGGCATTTTTCGGGGCTGTTCCGGGGATCAAAGTCACCCGACAATACCGACCACTGGATGATGTGAAACTGCCTGAGCAATGCCCTCGTCTGAGGCGGCCTGATCCTTCCGTGGGGTGGCCGGAAAAGGCCTGAAGGAACCAGCCGGCTGCAACGCTCCGTATTGCCCAGGTAGGTTTCCGTCGGGGTCTTCCATCCGTTCAGATGATTGTAGGTGTGGTTGCCGCAGCGATGCCCTTCCTCAATAAGTTGTTGATAAACAGGATAATGATTGAATACGTTCTCGCCCACGCAGAAGAAGGTGGCTTTCACCCCCTGGTCTCTCAGGATGTCGAGCAGGGGCAGGGTCACTTCGGGAACCGGCCCGTCATCAAAGCTCAGATAGAGCTTCCTGCCTTCACCCGGAATCCGCCACCAGATCTTCCTGGAGTGCATCGCCATGGCTATCTTGGGTGGGGTGATGAAGTACATCCTGCTGGGTGATAAGGTTATCAGATGCTGCCGGGCTTGTGACCGGGTATTTCTTATGGATTCATTTCGTTTTCGCGAAGATACTGAGCGTAATACTGCTCGAAAAGTGCTTTCGATTGGGTGTGTACGCCAGCGTCTTCCAGTATCTCGGCCAATTGGGAGATGCGTTGCATCACTCCAAGTGCGATCTGTTTCTCACGCTGGGGTTTCAGGGCTTTATCCCCTTTGAAGGAGAAATAATACACGAGATCCTGTTTATAAAGGTCCATGAGCCGGTTCAGCACCGCCCTGCCCTCGGCAGCATGGCCGGTCTTATAAAAGACATCGGCGAAGGGGAGCACGAAAAAGTCGTAGGGGATCACATGGTCGGGTACAATCTGCAGGCATTTCCTTGCCACGGCCAGGGCAGAGTCGTTCCTGCCTTCATCAAGCAGGGCGGAGGCCAGGCGGGCAAACAGGTTCCTCAGGTTGGAGGACATCCTCACATGATCGTCGCTGTAATAAAGCTTCGGATCCGACATGTCGATGGTGAATTTGTTCATCAGGTTGTCGTATAGTATCCTGGTGTTGATCCGGCCGGTGTTTCCGTCGTCAGAGGTATTGAGAACAGGCAACAGGCGGTAGGCAAATCCTTCCAGCTGGAACCAGGGCTGCAGATCCATGTAATTCTCATCACCGATGGTGAGAGCAAAATATACCGGTCTTTCCCAGTTGAAGTTACCGAGCAGATCAAGCACCATCAGGTGGTTTTTCTGCACAGCCTGCCTGTTAAGCGTCCATTCGATGGTGGATTGTACTTCACCCGCCTGTTCCGGGGCAACTGTCCCGTTGGCAAGCACCAGTGCGGTATCGACGGGAATCCTGATTTTACGGGTCGGGAAGTATTCCAGCGCACCGTACTGGCTTTGGTACTTGGTATTCGGGTTATCGCTCGCGGCGAAACGGATCAGATCCCTGAGGTTGTAATAGGCATTGGTATCCACGGCAGCCGGATTGTCGATGAAGTAGACGATGTCGAGGCTTCCCTGCCGGTATTTCTCCCTGGTGAGGGAAAAAGGAACCGCATCGCTCAGGTAAGCCTTGCGTTTCATCTGGTCGATATACCAATCCGTTTGAAGCAGGCTCAGGTTGCAGACCCTCACGTCGGTGCGTATTCCTTCCACTTCCTGGGCGTACCACAGCGGGAAGGTGTCGTTGTCGCCGTTGGTGAACAGGATGGCGTCCGGTGCACAGGAGTTCAGATAGGCTGAAGCAAGCTGCAGCACGGTATATCTTCCCGAACGGTCGTGGTCGTCCCATCCTTCCTTTGCGAGGATGCCCGGAACGAGGATGATGCATACCAGGCTCACGGCTGCGGCGGCGATCTGGGGTTTGATCTTCTGTCCTGCAGCCTTATGCAGCCAGGATACCAGGGCTGAAACACCCAGTCCGGTCCAGATGGCAAAAGCATAAAAGGAAGCGGCATAGGAATAATCCCTTTCCCTCGGCTGCGGCGCGTACTGGTTGAGGTAGAGCACAATGGCAATGCCTGTCATGAAGAAAAGCAGGCTCACCACCAGGGCATCCCGGTAGTTTCTTTTGAAATGATAGATCAATCCCGCCAGGCCCAGCAGCAGGGGAAGGAAATAAAAACGGTTCCTCGCCTTGTTATGCGCGTTTTCAGGCAGTCCGGACTGGGGTCCCAGCCTCGCCTCATCTATGAAGGGGATGCCGCTGATCCAGTTCCCGTTTACGATGTCACCCCTTTTGGATTCCGTATACCCCATGCCCTGCCTGTCGTTCTGCCGTCCCGCGAAATTCCACATGAAGTAACGCCAGTACATGAAATTCAGCTGGTAGCGGAAGAAATACCGGAGATTCTCGCCAAAGGTCGGTTTCATGATGGTTTCCGTTCCTCCTTCCGGACTGTTGACCGTCACCGCTTCACCCTTGATGTCTGCCCAGTTTTTATAGGCTGTTTCATGTTCCGCCTGGGTCGACGACCACATGCGGGGGAACAGGGTCGTAAAACGATCGTCGAATTCGGGGATGACACCTTCCCTGGAATCGGTGATCACGTACCTGCCGC
Organism: Bacteroidota bacterium; assembly: GCA_022709385.1. Taxonomy (GTDB): domain Bacteria; phylum Bacteroidota; class Bacteroidia; order Bacteroidales; family CAIXZF01; genus JAKLIX01. The sequence goes on from JAKLIX010000001.1 coordinate 383,438, forward strand.
TTTTGCTATCCCTGGTATAGACCGGATTCCCGTCCTTGCGTCCCGTAACAGGTGCATTGTAATAATTCCCGTGCAGTAACGGCCAGTCACCGTATTGTTCCCGGTTCAGGTAAGCGAGCAGGTTGATGGCATTGTCGGGGTTGTTTTCATCGATGGGGGTGTCGGCATTGGAACGGATCACCAGCATCAGGAATGAGGAATAGCCGATCAGGATAAAAGTGAATGCAAGCAGGAGCGTGTTTACCACCACTTTTTGTTTCCGGCGGGTATAATACAATCCCCAGCTCAGGCCGCCGATCAGCAGCAGCAGGTAGATCACCGTGCCTGTATTGAAAGGAAGCCCGGCGACATTGATGAAGAACAGCTCGAACCATCCTGCCAGTTTCACCACCCAGGGGATGATGCCGTTCATGACAAGACCAAGGATCACCAGGGAGAGGAAACCAACCAGGAGCATGTTTTTCCAGCTGTGCTTTTTGTATGTCTTGAAGAAGAAAATAAACGCCATGGCCGGGATGGTCAGCAGGTTGAGCAGGTGAACCCCGATCGACAGCCCGGTAAGATACGCGATCAGCAGCAGCCAGCGGGTGGCTTTCCTCCCGGGTTCCGAGGCTTCCCATTTGAGCATAGCCCAGAACACCACCGCCGTAAAGAGGGAAGACATGGCATAGACCTCCCCTTCCACGGCCGAAAACCAGAAAGAGTCAGTGAAGGTAAAGGCCAGCGCTCCTGTGAGGGCGCTGCCGAAAATAACCAGCTGCCTGTCATTGGTCAGGCTGCCCTCTTTTGCCGTGAGCTTTCCCGCCAGCATGGTGATCGTCCAGAAAAGAAACATGATGGTGAAACCGCTGGAAACGGCCGACATCACATTGACCATCTGTGCGACCAGGGCATTGTCGCCCAGCGCCATCAGGGAGAAAAACCTTCCCGTCATCTGGAAGAGGGGCGCACCGGGCGGATGGCCCACCAGCAGCTTGAAGGCGGTGGCGATGTATTCGCCGCAATCCCAGAAACTGACAGTGGGTTCGGAGGTGATGATATACACGGCGGAGGCAAACAGGCCAACCACCCAGCCCAGGATATTGTTGATTTTCCGGTAGGTTTTGCCTGGATCTGTCATAAGCGTCTTCTTAGGTTTAACTTCCGCTGCTCTTGGTGGCAAGGAAAGTCTCTATTTTTTTGGCCTGGGACTCCTTTTCGTTTTCCCTGGCAATCTGCGCAAGCCTTCTCAAAACCATGATCTCCGTCTGTCTTGTCTTGTCAAAGTATTTGGCGAATTTGGGCTGTTGCCGGTCATAATACTTCACGTTTTCCGTCATCATATCCGACAGGGTCTCGAGCAGTTTTGTGCCCTTGTCTGCGGCTCCTGCCGTGAAATACACCTCCACGAACGGCAACATGTAATAGTCGTAATGGATCTTTTCATTCGGGAAGACCTCCTGCACCCGGTCGGCCACCATCACGGCACTGTCTTTCTTGTTTTCGACCAGCAGCCGCTGTGCCAGCCTGAGGAAGGCGTTCTTCGGAATCATCGAGTTGCGGTAACTTTCCCTGTCAACGGTAACCCTCGGGTCGGCAAGATTCCCCCACTTGCAGCGGTTCATCATGATATCGAAAGACGGATCGGAAGAAGAGATTCCTCCCATCCCCTGGATCTGGTCGCCCACCACCACCGGGATAAACTTGTACACAAAACCTGTCAGGTGGCAGTATTGGTTGATGTCCATGAAATCTTCCACCGTGGAAGGATTGGCGAAGTAAAGGGGTCGGGTCCAGTTGCTGCTGGCAAGGAAATCAAGGAGCATCAGCTCGTTCTTGAAGAGGTAACTCTTCTGCATGGTCCACTCGATGACTGGGACAATCCGGTCTGCCATCTCCGGCGGGACGATCCCGTATTTCACCGCATTGGCCGAATCCACTTTCAGCCGGAAGTTTTTGGTGGGCGTATAGCTGATCTTACGTCCGGTTTGCAGGGCCAGCTTGGTTTGTTCATCGTCGCTGTTGATGAAATCGATTACCTGCTTCAGATCTACATAACCCGGTATTTCCCTGTCATAGAACGGGATATAATCGTTTACCCCCTTGTCATATTTGGCTGGCGGCAGGGTAAAAGGCATGGGTTCGGCGTCATAGATCTTGCGTCCGAGCTGGTGGATATACCACTCACCCGAAGCGAGCATAAAGTTCACCACCCGGATGTCGGTGCGGATACCCTCCACCTCCTGGGCGTACCAGAGCGGGAAGGTGTCGTTATCGCCGTTGGTGATCAGGATGGCATTGGGAGCGCAGGAATTCAGGTAGTTGGCAGCAAAGTCGCGGCAGGCATACTTATGTGCGCGGGTATGGTCATCCCAGCCCTGCTGACCCATGATTCCCGGCACCAGGATCAGGCAAAGCAGGGTCACTCCGATGGCCACAAAGCGGCTGTCGGCTTTCTTCAGGTATTTGCCGATCCTGTCCACAATCGCCAGCACCCCCAGTCCGATCCAGATCGAAAAGGCCAGGAAGGAACCTGCGTAGGAATAGTCCCGTTCACGCGGCTGGTAGGGCGTCTGGTTGAGATACACCACGATGGCGATCCCGGTCATCACGAACAGCAGCGCCACCACCACACTGTCCCTCGCATGGCGGTTAATGTGGAAAAGCAGCCCGATGATCCCGAGAATCAGCGGAAGGAAGTAGAATTTGTTGTGAGCCGGATTCTTCATCGACAGGGGAAGGTCGTGCTGGGTTCCCAGCCTGGCATTGTCGATGAAAGGAATGCCGCTGATCCAGTTGCCGTTCTCAATGCCTCCGTGCCCTTCCACGTCGTTCTGCCGTCCAACGAAATTCCACATAAAATAGCGGAAATACATATGGCCGAGCTGGTAGGAGAAAAAGTACTTCAGATTCTGGCTGAAACTCGGTTTATAGCGGGTTTCGCTTTCCCCGTTCTCCTTGGTGATGGTGATGGGTGTTCCGCCATCCCCTCCCCACTGCTTGTAGGCGCTGATATGGCTGCTTTTCTGGTTGCTCCACATCCTCGGGAATACGGTGGTGAAGCGGGGGTCGTAAACCGGGACAGTTTGTTTGCGGTCGTCGATCACGATGTATTTACCGCTTTTCACATCCCTGGCATAGACGGGGGAACCGTCTTCGTATGAAACGATGGGTGCATTGTGGTACTGCCCGTGCCAGAGGGGCCAGGTGCCGTACTGTTCGCGGTTCAGGTAAGAAAGCAGGCTGATGGCGTCCTCGGGGTCGTTTTCGTCGATGGGAGTGTCGGCATTGGAGCGTATCACCAGCATAAAGAAGGAGGAATATCCGATCAGGATGAAGGTAAAGATCAGGATGATGGTGTTGGCCAGCAGTTTCTGTTTCCGGCGGGTGTAATGCAATCCCCATACGATCAGACCGGTAAGCAGGATAAAATAGATGACCGTTCCGGAGTTGAAGGGCAATCCTACTGTATTGATGAAGAAGAGCTCGAACCAGGCGGAAAGCTTGACGATGACAGGGATGATCACGTACATGACAAAAGCCAGGATAAAGACCGAGAGAGTCGCGGTAAGGATCACACCTTTGCGGCTGGGATTGTATTTCCTGAAATAATAGACAAAGGCGATGGCCGGGATGGCGAGCAAGTTGAGCAGGTGGACGCCGATGGACAGGCCCACCATGAAAGCGATGAAGATGATCCAGCGGTACGATCCCTTTTCGTCGGCCACCACGTCCCATTTGAGGATGGCCCAGAATACCAGGGCGGTGAAGAAGCCCGACATGGCATAGACCTCTCCTTCCACGGCCGAGAACCAGAAAGAATCCGAAAAGGTGAAGGCCAGCGCTCCCACCAGGCCGCTTCCCATCACGGCCCAGAGCTTGCCGGTGTTCAATTCACCCGAACGGGCCACGATTTTACGTCCCAGCATGGTGATGCTCCAGAAAAGAAACAGGACGGTGAAGGCGCTCGACAGGGCCGACATCCAGTTCACCATCATGGCCACACGGCTGAGGTCTCCGAAAGCCATCAGGCTGAAAAAACGGCCCAGCATCTGGAATGTAGGCGCTCCGGGCGGATGACCCACCTGCAGCTTGTAACTGGTGGCGATGTATTCTCCGCAATCCCACCAGGATGTAGTGGGCTCCATGGTAAGGGTGTAAACCAGGGCCGCCACCAGAAAGACCAGCCAACCCAAAACGTTGTTTACCAGCTTGAAATTCTTCATCAGCATTGAAATATTTGAAAGGGCGAAATTAGAAAAATTCCGGTATCATCCACATGTTTTTGTGCTTATACCTGACAGGTTTGCAAATGCAAAGCCTTTTGATTGCGTATTGCCGTATATCGTTCCGGGCCGATTCCTTGCTAACCTGTTCCGGGGCAGGAAATATCCAGGTGTTGCGTATCAGCTTGAAGGTGTTTTGTTTAGGGTTGATGGTTGTATATCGTCTTTATTATGAATGGGTTAGCAGATAAAGGGGATATGTTTTGGGAAATATGATGTATGTTTTGTTATTTTTACGGGAAATAACATAAAGGTTAAACAAATCCGGAAAGAAACCATGATCAAAGGCTTGGCTGGGCGGGAAAAAAAAGCTCCCACCGAAGCGGGAGCATAGGATAGAATCCTTCGGCATATAGCCTTGTTGTGATAAGATAGAATTGGAATTAAATCTTAACGATGCAAATATACATAACAGAAATTCAAATAGCAAGGAAATGACAAAGATTTTGGGATTAGATTTGGGAACAAACAGCATTGGCTGGGCTGTTGTTGATAAAGAGGGTCAAAGCATTATCGATTGCGGTGTCAGGATATTTCCCGAAGGACTGGTGAAAGATACCATTGGTCAGGGTGATAAGGAAGTGTCAAACAATGCGGCACGCAGGGAGCACCGGCAGGCAAGACGGCAACATTACAGAAAACGCCTGAGGAAGGTGAAGCTATTACAGGTCCTGATAGACCTTCAAATGTGTCCGCTGACAATTGAAGAACTTAAAGTATGGAAAAACTGGAATTCGAAGATGAAATCAGAAGGATTTAAGTTTCCTGACTCACAACCGTTCCGTGATTGGCTTAAGATGAATCCATATGAGCTGAGAACCAGGGCAGTGAATGGATTAATTACAAGAATGGAACTGGGAAGGATTTTTTTCCATTTCATACAACGCAGGGGATTTCTGAGCTCACGGAAGGGAAGTGATGATGGGGCTATTTATAAAGGTAAGGATAAGATGACCGGAATTACAGCTACTCAGAAACTTGTTGGAAATGAAACACTTGGTGTGGTTTTGAATAAAATGATGCAGGTTCCTGGCAAATCATATGAAAGAAAGTTGGATCAAGAGGGAAAAGAGATAAGGATCAGATCAAGGTATACGCTTAGAGAAATGTATATCAGGGAGTTTGAAGAAATATGGAACCGGCAGGCTTCATCCCTGGGTTTGCACAACAGTGAAATTGTGGTTTTTAAAAAGAGGTATTTTGAAGGATTGGCTGAATCGGGGCAGAATAAAAAACGTTACCGGAAGCTGTTAGATAAATATGGTAGGGATAATGTTACGGTCAGGAAAGGCTTTTTTGAGGTTAGAACTTTTTTATCGCTGAAGGAATATTTTGCCGGGAATATTATAATTACTTCCTCAGATATCAGATTTAACAGCAGCGAGAGTTTGCTTTTCTGGCAAAGGCCCCTTCGATCACAGAAAGGACTGCTGGCCAAATGTTCTTTTGAAGGGCGTAAGTTCTATGATCAATATCACGGGAAATGGATACAGACCGGTCCGACTCCTTGTCCCTTATCACACCCTGATTATGAACTTTATCGTGCATATCAGTTTATTAATAATATCAGGTACGGAAAAAGCGGGCTGACGCTTAATGAAAGTTATCGTCTTCAGGTTTTGAAACTGATCAATGAGAATGATAAAAACTTCGATTTTGAGAAAATCCCGAAAACATTAAAACTGACTTACGAACAGTTCAATTATGACAGCAGCCACAAAGTACCAGGCAATATCACCCATAAACGACTGATGCAGTTTTTTTCAGAGGAGCTGTGGCAAAGGAGACGAGAAGAAATTTGGCATGACTTCTATTTTTACCAGGATAAGGATTTGTTGACAGAAAAACTCATGAAGTCATACGGGCTTGAGGAATCAAAGGCCAGAAAAGCATCTGAAGTCAAACTAACCGAAGGGTATGGAAGCGTTTCACTGAAAGCTGTCAGAAATATCCTCCCCTTTCTTAAGCAGGGATATGTTTTCTCGACTGCTGTGATACTGGGAGGAGTTAAAAATGCATTTGGCAGCAGGTGGGAGTATTTTCACAATTCACATGATGAAATTATTAAGAAAACTGTTTATTTAATTGAAAAAGAAGAGCATAAGGAATATGAACTGATAAAAAAAATAAAAGAGATGCTTGGGAATCCGGATAATCAGTACGGGTTTACACAGGACGATAAGGCATTTAGAAAATTGTATCACCACTCCCAGGATATTGAAAAGAAGGTGTTAAACACAAAAATCTCTGACCTTGAAAATCTTAGAAATCCAATCGTACAGAAAGGATTATTTGAGATGAGGCGATTGGTGAACGCCCTGCTCGAAAAGTACAGGGGTGATGATGCTTTTGGTAAGGATTTCAGGTTTGACAGAATACAGGTTGAACTTGCCCGGGACCTGAAAAGTTCGAAAAGTATTCGCCAGGATATGCTTTTTAAGATCATGAAAAATGAAAAGGAGAATGATGAAGCAAGAGAAAAAGTCATAGAATTCGGCCTGAAACCCAGCAGGGAAAATATTACTAAGTACCGCTTATTCAGGGAGATTGAAGCAAGACATGGTACTGCGGTATGCCCGTACACCTTACGTACGATCAGCGTGAAAGATTTGCTGGGACGCGATAACCTTTTTCAAATAGAACACATCATACCATATTCCATATCGCTTGATGATGGGTTTGCGAACAAAACACTCTGCGAATCGAACTTTAACAGAGAGAAAGGGGAGAAGACCCCTTATGAGTTTTATCTTGTAAACAATGATCCAAAACTCTGGAAAGCTAATTCATGGGAGGAAATTGAACAACGCACCTTTGCAATTTTGCCGTATAATAAGGCAAGAAGATTCAATGCACGGAAGAAGTTTGCATCAGAAGGTTTTATAGAAAGACAACTGAATGATACCCGCTATATATCAAAGAAAGCCACTGAGATACTCTCAGAAATCTGCGACGATGTTCGTGTTTTGCCGGGTCAGTTGACAGCAGAGTTAAGAAGACTTTGGGGTTTGAACAACGTGGTGCAGGAGATTACGCCACTGAACCTGGAAGGAATCCGGGTGTATGCAAATGAAAGTGTGCCCCATTATGTCATTCTCGATGAAAATCAAAAACCGGTGAGTGCGCATGCTATGATAAATTTGAGACCTGATACCATCGCGGACCAAATACTCCTGGCCGGAAAGGTGAATGATAAAGGTGAATTTGAAGCCGGGAGTTCATGGAAAAATCTTGGTTTTCACTGCAGGGTCGATCATCTTTCACCCGGCCGTTATTGGGCAAAGATCAGGGTCGCAGAACCGCTTGAATTTAATAGAGTATTTACGGTAAAACCAGACCAGGGTCCAGATGAAATCATTTACAAAGGGAAAGTCGAAAGGGGCATTTTTGTTCATGATTCTTTACCAAGAAAGCTGAAGACCAATCAGGAGGATGGATCGTACTGGGTCCGTTTTAAAGTTGGAAAAGTGAATTTTGTCAGGCCGGAACCGGAAACGCAACCGGCGACCAGGCTGAACCAGGTATTGCTGTATGGCATTGTCATCGATAATCAGTTTAAATCATACATTTATCAATGTGAGTGTAATCTCGAGCCTGGTAAATACTGGGCTGTTCTGGATATTGAGTTCGAATCGGCAGAATATACCAGGGCTGTTGTAACACCACCCTCTCCATCTGAAAATGAAATTGTCATACAGGGGAGCGTCAATGAGTCCGGTCTTTTTACGGCAGATATCGATCCGTCTTATATCAAATCCTCAGGGAAAAAACCGGGGAAATACTTTACGATCCTTGAAATACTCCGGTTGGAGGATTTTCACCCCATTGTAAATCAACCTCCTGAAATTACAAAAGACCAAACGCTTGTTGAAGGGAATGTCTGGGTTAACCGCCAGACCGGTGAGATTATGTTTGATCCGAAAAAGAACCGGGAGGATCAGCGCCATCACGCTGTAGATGCTATCGTAATTGCTTTTACAGAATTATCAAATCTCCAAAGGCTCAGTCATTATTTCGGGGCACTTAAGGCCAGAGAAAGAGGGTTGTCAGACAGACCCGATTTTCCGCAGCCGTGGCCGGGTTTTGGGATGGATGTAAGCCGTGCCGTGGGAGGTATTCTGGTTTCCTACAGCAGAAACAGCAAAGTACTCACCAAAATCAGCAAGGTGATCATGAAGGATGGGAAAAAATACCAAAGCATCGGTTTTGCCGCTAGGGGCAGATTGCACAGGGAATATTATTTCGGAAGGCACCCGAAGCCGGTCCTTAAAGCCAGGGAGAAAGAAACGGGCGAATTGTTGTTTGAAACAGACAAGCATGGGAGTACAGTTTATTATTATCATATCAGGAAACCCATAAGCAGTATTGAAAACCACAAACACGTTCAGAAGATCGTTGATGAAGGCATTAAAAACCTGATCACCGGACGCCTTAGGAATGAATATAACATCGACCCGGATAAAGCTTACAAGATCCCGGAGAATTTCTTTTTCGACAGGGAAGGGAACCCGCTATTGCTACTGCCCAATAAGGGCGGCGGCGATCCTGTACCTGTCAGAAAGGTGAGAATGCGTGAACTCATGGCTAATGCAGTGCAGCTTAAAAAGGGTATGAATCAATGGGTGAATCCATATAACAATCACCATGTAGTAATTTATCTTGACCATAACGGAGAATTGAAGGAGAGCATCGTTACATTCTGGGAGGTTATTGAAAGAATGCAGCAGGGCCAGGAAATCTATCAGCTTCCGAATGACGGAAAAGTTGTTGTAACAACCCTTCAGGAAAATGACATGTTTTTGTTAAATCTCCCTGAGGCGATTATTGAAACAATATCAGATGGCAAATTGGAAAGGCATCTAATCAGTCGCTACTTATATAGGGTCCAGAAGATTTCGAGTATGTATTATACATTTCGACACCACCTGGCGTCTTCGCCCAATAATGAAAATGAGGAGTATAGGATTCAAAGCTTTATAGCATGGCAAAATGCAAATCCCATTAAAATATGGATGAATGAGTTGGGTGAATATAGGTTATTCTCAATTGAATAAATTGTAATGATTAAAAGAACCATAATCTTCTCAAATCCTACCCGGATATCACTTAGAAATGGCCAATTAATTTGTCAGAATAATGATTCAAACGAAGTTAAACAAGCGCCCATTGAAGACCTTGGGTTCGTGGTGCTGGAGCACCAGCAGATATTCATTTCACTTCCTTTGCTGAATGCCCTGATAAACAACAATGTAGCGGTGATCTTCTGTGATGATCAACACATGCCCTCTTCCATGCTGCTAAATCTGGAAGGGCATACCACACAGGCCGAATTGTTTGGCCACCAGCTTCATGCATCTGAACCGCTGAAGAAATCCCTCTGGAAACAGACAGTGGAAGCCAAAATTATGAACCAGGCCGCTTTGCTTTCCTCTTTGGGGCTCAGAGAAAGTGATCTGATTGCATTGGGTCGGGATGTGAAGAGCGGCGATACCACCAACCGGGAGGGTGCGGCCGCCCGGATTTACTGGAAACGCTTGTTCGGTCGCGATTTTGAACGAGACCGTTACGGTTCTTCGCCCAACCACATGCTTAATTACGGGTATATCATACTCAGGGCAGCGGTGGCCAGGGCGCTTTGCGGATCGGGTCTCCTGCCTACCATCGGAATATTCCACCACAACCGCTATAATAGTTTCTGCCTGGCCGACGACATCATGGAACCTTACAGACCCTTTATTGATCAGAAAGTATTCGAACTTTTCAATACTGACTTTGATGCAGAGAAACTAACGACCAGGATTAAGATGAAACTGCTGGAAATATTGTCTGCCGATGTTGTGGTACAGAAAATGAAAAGGCCGCTGATGGTGGCCCTCTCCCTTACCACTGCCTCCCTGGCCCGTTGTTTTGCAGGTGAGGTGAAGAAGATTAGTTATCCGGCTTTGCCACCATAACAACGAACCTTTAGATATGTCTTATGACCGTATCAATGCCTACCAGATCATGTGGCTTTTCGTTTTTTTCGACCTTCCGGTAATGTCAAAAAAGGAAAGGAAAGCAGCTTCCGGTTTTAGAAAGGACCTGATGAAGGATGGGTTCTGCATGATGCAGTTTTCTGTCTATACCCGGAATTGTGCCAGTCGGGAAAGTGCCGATGTGCATGTGAAACGTGTGAAGGGAATGGTTCCTGACAAGGGTCAGGTGAGCATCATGCTGATCACCGACAAGCAGTACGGCGATATAATCAATTTCTGGGGGAGAAAAACTGATCCGCTCGAACCCGGTCCCAAACAGCTTGAGTTGTTTTAAAGCCCGATATTTTTCTATTTTTGTGAAATTTCCGTTCTTTGAAATCCTGAAATTGACCCTGACCGGATTACTTCCCGCTGCCCTGGGCATTTTTTATATTGTAAAAATGCCGGAATCAGCCCATAATAAAGGCATTCATAAGCCCGGGTTGTGATTTGATCAGGAATTGGAATGATATTCAACAATGACCGTTAAAGATGTGGATGAGAATGTGTTGTGATTTGATCAGGAATTGGAATGATATTCAACACGATCTTCCGGCGGGATTCTTTCGTCTTTGTTGTGATTTGATCAGGAATTGGAATGATATTCAACTGCTCTGTTAAAAACCTGTATTACACTCAGGTTGTGATTTGATCAGGAATTGGAATGATATTCAACTTGCCGGGACCAACATTGCCAAATGAAATGTTGTGATTTGATCAGGAATTGGAATGATATTCAACAAATCCATCAGAGATCCGAAAGAGAGAAAGGTTGTGATTTGATCAGGAATTGGAATGATATTCAACCCCGTACACGGTGGACAGTAATGCGATAAGGTTGTGATTTGATCAGGAATTGGAATGATATTCAACTTATTCTGTTTTTATATTATTAATCAGGAGTTGTGATTTGATCAGGAATTGGAATGATATTCAACAAACCAGGGTATGACAAGAGGGGTGGCATAGTTGTGATTTGATCAGGAATTGGAATGATATTCAACTCAATGGTTGTTTCATCCTCTCCAGTGGCGTTGTGATTTGATCAGGAATTGGAATGATATTCAACTTTGTGAGATTGACAGAAAGCACCGTCTGGTTGTGATTTGATCAGGAATTGGAATGATATTCAACGCACCGTATCGTGTTCCTGGTTGATGTATAGTTGTGATTTGATCAGGAATTGGAATGATATTCAACGTAAACGCAGATGAGGCAATGAATGTTGTCGTTGTGATTTGATCAGGAATTGGAATGATATTCAACGACGCAAACGTCATTCGTTACGCCCTCGAGTTGTGATTTGATCAGGAATTGGAATGATATTCAACATAGAGGTCGGATACGAAACGCAAACCTATGTTGTGATTTGATCAGGAATTGGAATGATATTCAACTAAAACTCAAAAAGCTGCCTCAGCCAATTGTTGTGATTTGATCAGGAATTGGAATGATATTCAACGCAAGAGAATATTGGAAAGAGAAATTTGATGTTGTGATTTGATCAGGAATTGGAATGATATTCAACCACCTCGTTCGGCACTCCCGTTTGCTGTGAGTTGTGATTTGATCAGGAATTGGAATGATATTCAACGAATACGGTAAGGCACTGATAGATTTAAGGTTGTGATTTGATCAGGAATTGGAATGATATTCAACTGTAAATGCTCATAACCCCCATGCTTTAATGTTGTGATTTGATCAGGAATTGGAATGATATTCAACGCAAGCGGTGAAGTAATCGTACAGGATATGTTGTGATTTGATCAGGAATTGGAATGATATTCAACGGCGTTTATGAAGTTGACCTGACCTACCTCGTTGTGATTTGATCAGGAATTGGAATGATATTCAACTCGGGTACTATGTCAGCTCTGGCAAGGTCGTTGTGATTTGATCAGGAATTGGAATGATATTCAACCTTTCGTGAAAAAAACTTGACAACCCCGGCGTTGTGATTTGATCAGGAATTGGAATGATATTCAACTGCGCCGCCCATCAGGAAGGTAGTCAAGTGGTTGTGATTTGATCAGGAATTGGAATGATATTCAACTTTCTGATGTGAGCACCCGCCTGTCAGAGGTTGTGATTTGATCAGGAATTGGAATGATATTCAACATACTACTGCATCATCACCGGAAGGATAGAGTTGTGATTTGATCAGGAATTGGAATGATATTCAACGAATACGGTAAGGCACTGATAGATTTAAGGTTGTGATTTGATCAGGAATTGGAATGATATTCAACAACGTCCTGCTGTGCATTTTCATTAAGATTCAAAATAACCGGAATGTCGTATATTTGCACTTTCTTAAATTTTTCAATAACCATTTAACTTATTCTTAATGAGAAAATTAGCATTATTTATGCTGCTCGTACTGGGTGTTTCCACCCTGTCGGAAGCCCAGGTGAAAAAAGCCGCCCTGATCTCGGTGTTCGGAAGCCGGAATTTGTCGGATAACCCATTGGATACCAAGCTTTATGAGAAGATACTGAAGGACAGTTCTTTCAACCTGGTTCCGGTGGTGGAACAGTTTGAAAGCGTGATTCAGAAAAATTTTCTGCCTCAGTTTCCCTTTCCGTTTGTAAATAAGGACGAAGTCTTGTCGCATCCGGAGTATCGTTCGCTTGAAAAGCTGACACGCTGGGCGGACGACAATATTTACACCACCCCGGCAAAGGGCTATATTCCTATTGCCGCCTACGGCATTGCCGACGATGAGGAAGCAATTAAGAAATCTTTTGATTATCTTCCTGCTGATGTGGATGCCGTCATGATTGCCTATATCGATTTCAGTCTCTACGATGAAGTCGGCATGGGCGGGTTTAGCAAGAAAAAGATCAGGGCCCACGTGAACCTGAAGATGTTCGACCGCTCGGTGAAACGTATTTTCAAGCTGAAAGAAAACGCCACTTCGGATACCGGGCTTGCTGCCTACGGCGGCTTTGTGCTTGAAACCCAGAAGATCATGCCCATGATTGAGAGCGCTTCAAAAAACCTGTTCGAGGATATGAAGGAGAAGCTTCCCAAATCGCTGAACAAGATGGCGAAGAAGCTCGGCAAATAGCCTGGGAGCAACGGAATAAGCCGTTTTCTTATTTTGCCAGTACCAGTTCTATCAGGTGAAAGGGGATGTCTTCCCCGAGGGCGTCATAAATTGCCCTCCGGCTTTCTTCTCCCTGCAACTGCTCCCTTGCCCGGATGATCCTGCTGCTTTCTGCGGCGGTCACGAGTGAACTGATATCCACATCCAGGCCGGCACGGATCAGATATGCCAGGTGGTGGTAGATGGTTGCAGGCTTAAGCCCTCGCCGGCGGGCGATTTCTTCCACGGGAAGTCCCTGTCTGAACAACTCCAGGGTGTCGAGGTAGGTCTGTCCTTTGGTTTTTGAGGATTTCGGCGACAAGGTAAGAAGACAGTCGAGGATGGCCGGGCCGTACTTTCCGGCTTTATGCCGGCTCATCCCTTCCACCTCCATCAGTTCCAGTTCGTTCAAGGGGTTTTGATGCGCCAGGGCTTCCAGCGTCACGTCGTTGAAGACTGCGTAAGGCGGGATGTCTTCCCCTTCGGCCAGCCTTCGGCGCAGGTCGACAAGGAACGCTCTTCTGCGGTCTTCCGTTCCGCGGATTCCGGCGAAACCTTCATCCGCTGTCCTTCCGTGGCGGTGCCTGGGCTTGAAGCTGATGATCTCCGGCTCAACCAGTTGTATCCTTTTCCTGCCAAAAACGATATCTCTGCCATAGGGGGTCACTTTCAGGCTAAAGCCTTCATCATAAGCGATCTCGAATACCCCCAGGTTGAGCATTTGCAGCAGGTAGGCCTGCCACTGGTGGAAACTCAGTTCCTTGCCGCAGCCCCAGCTTTTGATTTTATCATAGCCTTTTTCGGTGATTTCAGCCCTGCGGGAACCTCGGAGCACATCGGTAAGAATATGGGTACCGCAGTTTTCACCCATCCTGATCAGGGCAGAAACGGCTTTCTGTGTGATCACCGTTCCGTCGGAAGCGGGTTTGGGGTTGTTACAGACATCACAGTTTCCGCAGTTCTCATCAAAGGTTTCTCCGAAATAGGAGATCAGGATACGCCTGCGGCATACAATGGCCTCCGCATACTGCTGCATGCGGCGCAGCTTTTCCAGGCTGAGTTCCTGCTGCCCGCTCTGCATGGCGAACTGCTGAAGTTTGATCAGGTCGCCGGTACTGTAATACAGGACGGCCTCGGAAGGAAGCCCGTCTCTTCCTGAACGGCCGATTTCCTGGTAATAGCTTTCCATGTTTTTCGGCAGGTTGTGATGGATCACCCAGCGGACATCGGGTTTGTCGATGCCGAGGCCGAAGGCGATGGTGGCACAGATCACCCGGGTTCTGTCGTGGATAAAGGCTTCCTGTACCTGGTGCCTTGCCGCGGATTCCATGCCTGCATGATAAAACATGCTGTCGATGCCGTTTTCCCGCAGCATCCCCGACATCCTCTCGGTTTCCTTGCGGCTCAGGCAATAGATAATGCCGCTCTGCCCGGGACGATCATCGATAAAACGCAGGATATCCCTGTATTTTTGAGAGGCAGTGAATCCGCTCTTCACTTTCAGGCTGATATTGGGCCGGTTGAAGGATGCCACATAAACTGCCGGATCCGCCAGTCCGAGCTGCAGGATGATATCCCTGCGGGTGATCTTGTCTGCCGTTGCCGTAAGCGCGATGACGGGCACATCCGGGTACTTTTGTTTCAGGATTTTCAGTTTCAGGTATTCGGGCCTGAAGTCATGACCCCATTGTGAAATACAGTGCGCTTCGTCAACGGCAAAGAGCCCGGCATGCAGGTGATGCAGCAGGCTGTTGTCCGCAATCAGTTTTTCAGGTGATAAATACAGCAGCTGCAGGCTTCTTTCCCTGCACTGCCTGATGATACGGTTTTGCTGAAGGGGTGTGAAACTGCTGTTGAGGGCAGCCGCATTCAAACCGTTGGACACCAGTCCGTCCACCTGGTCCTTCATCAGGGAAATCAGTGGAGAAATCACCACCACCAGTTTATTCATCAGGATGGCCGGAAGTTGGAAGCAAAGTGACTTGCCTCCGCCTGTGGGCATGACCAGCACCACATCCCTGCCTTCCAGCAGCTTCGTGATCACCCCGGCCTGGTGTTCACGGAAATGGTCGAAACCGAAATACGTTTTCAGGGCTGTCTGCATCTTTTCCATCATTCTTAGTGTTTGTCTAAATGATTAGATGCATTTCGACAGCCAATCCGGAAAAAAAACGCGATATTTTTTCAGAACATCTTCATCATCTGGAGGCATTCGGCCGCCACACGCTGGTTATAGTCGTTGACCAGTTTTTTGTAATTGAAGATGTCGATAATGGTTCCGATAAAGCACAATCCGGCCGTGAAAAGGTAAACGATGCCAAGGCCAAGTTCTCCCTGCATCATCCGGTGTATTCCGGCCACGCCCACAAAGCCCAGCAGGGTGAGCAGCAGCATCATCTGCGGGTCCCGGCGCCGGCTCTGGTAGATCAGGAAAAATTTCTTTTTGTCGTCATCACTCATTTCTTTGGTAATGTTTTGCAAAAACATGATCTCTGCCGGATCAATGTTGGGTAAGCTCATAAACATCGGGTCCATGACTGGTTTTTTTAAAGGTGAGTATAAAGCCGGGCTGAAGCAGCCGGTAAATTCTTAAAAGGATGAAAAACAATGCCGGCAGGCCAAGCGGGTGGGTTTCCAGCGATTCGGCAAGCCTTCCGTGCAACAGCAGGGAAACCGCATGCCCGAGCCCGCATCCCGGACAAAAGTCGAGGCCCAGCAGGTGCAGGGGACAAACACTGTAATGAGTTCCTGAAGGATTGCTGACGGCAAGCAGTGTCAATCCGCCCACCCAGCAGATGAGCTCGGAATTGTTGAACAAAAACCGAATGGTTCGGGTGATGAGACGCATGGGCAATAAAGCGGGCTGAACGGATAAAAGTATGGAAATTTTTTTAAGGGATCAGCATTATTTTCTGCGACACAATGAATTCTTCGCTGTTTGCCCTCAAAAAGTACAAACCGGCCGGTAATCCGGTCAGGTTGATGGTACACCTGCCTGATTCGTTCAGTGTTTCGGCGGGCAGGGATTTGCAGCGTTCTCCCAGGTGGTTGTATAACTCCAGGCTCAGGCGGCAGGGCTCAGGGCTTGAAATGGCGACGCTGATCTGCTCGCCGGCAGGATTGGGCCAGACCCGGAGCTGCAGTTGCTGAGATTCCGTCACAGGTGTTGCGGCAGGCGACTGGCCGAAGAAATCCGTCATGACCATCTCCACAAAAGCCTTGGCTTCCTGGAATTGCATATAATACAATGGAAAAGAAAGGGTTACGGTTTTCCAGTCCTGGTTCAGGCTCGCCACTGCAACGGCTTTGCCCGACTGTGCGCCATATATCGTGGCCGTGTCGTATGCAGTTCCGTATGTGAACAATATCTGGGATTCATCAGCCGGGTAGGTCGATTCGATATAGGTCAGGTGGTAATTGTATGTTGCGAGGGTTTTGGTGCTGTCCACCTGCAGGTCGGCCGGAATACCGGTCTGGGCGACAGCCCTGTTAAAGCGGGATTCGTACCGGAGGTCGGAGCAGGTGATTCCCAGGTAATCCCTGAAAAAACTACCTTCAGTACAGTTTACAGGGTAAGCGGTGAGTTTGTGGATGGCTCTCTCCGGCTGGTAGAGACTGAACAGGATCTTTCCGCCCAGTTTAAGGTATTTGACGACCTCTGGCAGGAAACGATTCAGTACCGTAATGCTGGTTGCCTTGTTCACATGCCAGAGGATGGCGGAATACTTGCCCAGGTCTGCAAGCCCTATTTCCTGTGCCATGAAGGCATCGTACTGGGTGGTGGTGAAAGCAGCCAGCAGGTTTTCATAATAGGCATCCACAATAGAGTCGGAACTGTTGAGGATGGTTCCTTCGCTATCGTCGACAATCAGGATGCCCTGGTTCATAAGCACTTCCACCGGGCTGTCGGCATGTTCGGTAAGGGGCCCTTCCGTTCCCTGCAGGTTAATCGCCGAAACTGCCACGTAATAAAGCGTGTCGGACGATAAACCGCTCAGGTTGTAAGTGGTATCGGTGGTGAAGTAAAGCTGGGTGTAATTTCCGCTTGCGGTTCCCAGCCTGACCTGATATCCGGCCAGATCGGTTTCCGGATTTGGTTTCCATTTGGCAATCAACGAGATACCTGTTCCGGGATTAAACAGTTCATATTGCACGGGCATGGGCATGGTACTGGTTTTCAGCATAGCTGCCAGGGCAGCGCGGGTGATTTCCGTACAATAAGGAATATTGCAGTTGGCCACCAGATCGGTGACCTTGTGATAGTTCGGGGATATATGGTATTCTGAGAAATAGACACAGGGGTAACCGGCCAGGTAAAAGGGATAGCTGTCGCTGCTGAAGGAATTGTTCACTGCCGGCATGGGAGTCACCTGGGTATAGGTCTGTAAAGCATTGCCGGCGATAGAACCGAGCCATTCATGTCCCTGGTACATATTCACATTCACGCGCCATGGCGTTGAATCCGGCTGGTTGGATATCATGTCCAGATTGAAATATGCCTTAACGGGAATGTTATTCTGAAGGCAGGAGCTGACATGGTGTGCACTTCCGTGTATTCCCGGTTCTTCGGCGGCCCAGGCCGCAAAGACCAGCGTAACATCCGGAACAATGTCCTTTAGTTTTAAGATACGGGCGATTTCCATGACAGCAGCTGTGGAAGAGGCGTTGTCATCGGCACCGGGAGCCTGAACAAAGGGGTCTCCCACGGGAAACACAATGGCATCGTAGTGTCCGCCGGCGATACAGGTGATGGCGGGATTCACCGATCCTTCGACCGAAGCCAGCACATTATACTGCCATACCGTGTCGTACTGACCGCTGAACAAGGGCCACTGGCAGGCTGCCTCAAACGAATCCAGGCGAGCATTGAGGTAGCCAAAACTCATGAATTTTTGCTGTATCCACAAGGCCACGGCCTTGCGGTTTCCGGCCAGTGCAAAGCGGGTGACAAAGTTTTCCAGATGCTGCATATAGGATACGATGCTGTCGGGGTTCACTTCTGCAATGCATACCTGGATCAGGGAGTCTGTGACAGCCGTTCGCGTGTTTTGGGGAAGAAGGGTGAAAGCTTTTTCGCCGGTTTTGCCGGAGAATGGTAGATCTGGCAATGGAAACAAGACGGATTCCTGCGCCCCGGAAAAACAGGCTGTGAAAACAAGTATGAAGAAGACGGATAAACGTTTCATAAGGGGTATTTTTTGCTAAAGTCTAATGATAGCCTGAATATGTCAAATAATTTCTACCAGGGTGCATATTTGACCGACTGATGAGAACATTTGCAGGATAAAATCCATTTGGCGGATTTCCTGAAGTTCACGTTGTCCTCAATACCGGCAGGCCGCTTGCCGGGTTCACATTTGTCAACACCTATAATAACCACATTATAAGCGACTTAATAATTCCGTAAACAGCATGTTTATCTTTGTAACCAATCCCTCTCCTGGACATGGGTGCAACCCAGCCATGGAAAGTGGATGCAGGCAGAGTGCCATGGGATATTTGTATACTGAAGCCTGACAGCTGCATGGTTGTTTTGATGGTAAAGCCGTTCATTGCATCTTTGTACAGTAATCATTCCGGTGATTCCATATTGCCGGTCAAAACCCGAATCTTATGAATACACAAGATCACACTGAGGGAAATGCTTCCGCAGCGGGAGTGAGAAAAGTGGGTCACTGGCGGGAGATCAGGGCGTATGCCGTCATCGTCCTTGGTTTATTCATCAATGCGCTTAGCTGGACTGCTTTTTTAATACCATCCGAGATTGTGGGCGGAGGGGTGGCGGGCATATCGGCCCTGATCTATTTTGCCACGGGTTTGCCCGTGGGTATCAGCCTGCTGGCCATCAATGCCGTATTGCTGGTATTCGCGCTCCGGCTGCTGGGCTATGCTTTCGGGGTGAAGACGGTATTTTCGATCGCCGTACTGTCGGGTTTGCTGACCCTTTTACAGTGGTATATCACCAAACCCGTGGTTGACGACAAATTCATGAGTGCCATTATCGGAGGCATCCTGAGTGGTCTGAGCATCGGCATGATATTCACCCAGGGAGGCAGTACGGGGGGGACCGACATCATCGCCATGATCGTGAATAAATACAGGAATATCAGTCAGGGGAAGGTGATTTTATTGTGTGATGTCTTTATCATTGCTTCTTCGTATCTGATATTCAGATCAATAGAGACGATTGTTTATGGTTATGTAACCATGGCGGTCACCTCCTATGTGATTGATCTTTATCTGACCGGTTCCAAGCGGTCTTTACAGGTATTTGTATTTTCAAAGGAAAGTCAGCGCATTGCAGACAGGATTGGCAGGGATATCGGGCGGGGTGTTACTTTTCTGCATGGCAGGGGCTGGTATACCGGGCAGGATACCGATGTGATCGTGGTACTGATACGCAAGAATGAATCTGCCCTGGTTTTCCGGACCATCAAGGAAACTGATCCCGATGCGTTTATCTCCGTGGCTACGGTAATGGGGGTATATGGGAAGGGATTTGACAGGATGAGATAGGGAAGCCGGCGACTGTGTGAACGGGCCGGGGTTTATATCCGTGCTTCTTTTTTAAAGAAAAGGTATTGGGCAATGAACACCAGCAGGAGCGTGACAAGCCCGTTCAGGAATACACGCAGCAGGGTGCTGAAAAATTCGCTGAACCGGAATGCTTCCATGAAAAAGAGGAAAGCATGGTGCACCAGGATGAGGATAGATGCATATGAGAAGAACCAGTTGAATCCGAGGTCACGTATTCCGGGTTTGAGGCCCGGTTCATATTCTTTCCTTGAGGTGAGCAGTTTGAGTACGGCAGGGCGGGCGTAAGCCATCAGGGTGCAGGCCCCGGCATGGAGTCCGTATGTGTTGGCAAAGATGTCGATGATCAGTCCTGTACCGAATGCATAGAGCAGGAGTTGCCATTTGGCCAGTTCGAAGGGCAGCAGGAGAATAAACATCACATAGAGATAGGGATTAATGAAGCCCATGAACTGGACACGGTTCAGGATGAGAATCTGAACAGCGACCAGAATGATCAGGCGGAAGATATTTTGCAGCACCCTGTTATTCATCGACCCTGAACCTTTCGAGATATATTTTTTCGTCTCTGTAAAAGTCGGTTACCACATATACCCAGCTCAGCCTGTTGTATTCCTGGGAGAATTTCAGGCTGATGTCGTAAAAGTTATATCCTTCGGCCACCCTGTAGTCGGCAATGGTTCCTATCATCAGGTTGGGCGGGAAAATGTGGGAGTAGCCCGAAGTAACCACGGTATCCCCTTTACTGAGCTGCACATTGGCGGGGATATCCTGTAAGCGTCCGTAGGCGTGGTTCATGCCGTCCCAGGTGATGGTGCCCACAAATCCGTTTTTTCTGATTCTTGCTGAGATCCTGGTTTGTTTGTGCAGCATGCTGTTGACCCAGCAGAAATTGGAACTTACTTTGGACACGATACCCACGATTCCATCGGGAGAGATGACGGCCATGTCGGTTCTGATGCCGTGCCTGCTTCCTTTGTTCAGCATGAGGTAATTGCTTCTGGATTTTACGTCATTGCTGATCACCTTGGCATAGAGGTATGAATATTCCTGTTTGTTGGCGGTGTCTGATTGGTAAAACCGCATGGTATCGGTCAGCAGGTAGGATTCTTTGAGTTTTGATCGCAGCAGGGCATTTTCCATGGCCAGGGATTCGTTCACTTTTTTCAGGTGCAGGTATTCATAAACGCTGTTGATCCTGGTTTGCACCGATCCTGTCATTTCGCTTATCATTCCCGTCACGCGGCTGTGCTGGTAGAATGAATGGTTTACCACCAGCCAGACCGCAATCACTTCGAGCAGGATAAACAGGAAAGTGAAGTGATGCCGGAGGATGAATGATAAGAGGTAACGCATGGCAGGTACAAAAAGTAAGCGGGCCTGCTATTTGATAAGGAAGTTGAATTTGTCGAAGTTTTTGAGAGCGATTCCCGTACCGCGGGCGACGGCATGGAGGGGATCTTCGGCGAGGTGGACGGGCAGTTTGGTTTTCATGTGGAGCCGTTTGTCGAGGCCCCGGAGCAGGGCGCCTCCTCCGGCAAGATAGATACCGGTACGGTAAATGTCGGCTGAGAGTTCGGGGGGGGTCATCTCAAGTGCGTTGAGCACGGCTGTTTCGATTTTGGAGATGGATTTATCGAGGGCGTGGGCGATCTCGGAATAATTGACCATAATTTCTTTCGGGATACCGGTGAGCATATCGCGTCCGTGGACGGGATATTCATCGGGCGGACTTTCCAGGTCGGTAATGGCGGCGCCCACTTCTATCTTGATTTTTTCTGCGGTTCGTTCGCCGATGTTGATATTATGCTGTTTGCGCATGTATTCTTCGATGTCGATATTGAAGTCGTCGCCGGCGATACGGATGGATTTGTTATTGACGATACCGCCGAGGGCAATGACGGCGATTTCGCTGGTACCGCCGCCGATATCGATGATCATGTTTCCGGTGGGTTCCAGTACATCGATACCGATTCCGATGGCGGCGGCCATGGGTTCATGGATGAGCCTGACTTCTTTTGCGCCTGCCTGTTCGGCCGAGTCTTTCACCGCTCTTTCTTCCACTTCGGTGATGCCGGAAGGGATACAGATCACCATTTTGAGAGCCGGAGGGAAAAGGCTTCTCCGGATTCCCACCATTTTGATCATCTCCCGTATCATGGCTTCGGTGGCCTGAAAGTCGGCGATCACTCCATCGCGCAGGGGTCTGATGGTTTTGATATTCTCGTGGGTTTTGCCGTGCATCATCATGGCCTTTTTGCCTACTGCGATGATCTTGCCGCTGGAACGTTCCATGGCAACGATGGAAGGTTCGTCCACCACGATTTTGTCGTTATAAATGATGATGGTGTTTGCCGTTCCGAGGTCTATCGCTATTTCTTTGGTCAGAAAGGAAAATAATCCCATATGTTCATACTTTTTTTCAGTGTTTAAAATGGCGGGTACCGGTGAAGACCATGCGCATGCCGTGTTCGTCGCAATAGCGTACCGAGTCTTCATCGCGGATAGAGCCGCCCGGTTCTATCACTGCATCAATCCCTTCCGCATGTGCGATCTCCACACAGTCGGGGAAAGGGAAAAATGCATCCGAAGCCATCACGGCGCCATGCAGATCGAATCCGAACATTTTTGCCTTGGCAATGGCTTGTTTCAGGGCATCCACCCTGGAGGTCTGCCCGGTACCGCTTCCCAACAACTGCCGGTTCCTGGCCAGCACGATCGCATTGGATTTGGTGTGCTTGACAACAATATTGGCGAAAAGCAGGTCATCCACCTCCCTTTCGTCCGGCTCAAGGCGTGTCACTGTTTTCAGATCCGCTTCCGTTTCAGTTTTCAGGTCGTTGTCCTGGCAAAGTACCCCGTTCAAAACTGTTTTGAACTGCCTGCCGGGCAGCGGGCAGTCCCTGGTTTGCAAAAGTATTCTATTTTTCTTGGAAACAAGCAGTTCCAGTGCATTTTTTTCGTATCCCGGAGCCAGGATAATTTCGAAAAAAAGCTTGTTGATTTCCTCGGCTGTTTCTGCATCCACAGGGGTATTGGTGGCAAGGATTCCTCCGAAGGCAGACACCGGATCGGCTGCCAGGGCGTCCAGGTAGGCCTGCTTCAGGCTGTTTCTTTGGGCAAGCCCGCAGGCGTTGGTGTGTTTGATGATGACGAAGGCAGTGGATTGGAATTCGCTGATCAGCCTGAGGGCTGCATCCACATCCACCAGGTTGTTGTATGACAGGGCTTTGCCGTGCAGTTGGGTAAACACTTCTGAGAGTCTGCCATAGAATAAACCCTGTTGGTGGGGATTCTCCCCGTACCTGAGGGCTTCCGAAGGCAGCATGCTTTCCTGGAAGGCCCTGATATCGCCCGATTGATTGAAGTATTTAAAAATAGCGGTGTCATAACCGGCCGATACCAGGAAGGCTCTGGCAGCAAATGCCTCCCTGTCGGCCAGGCTGCTGTGCCCCTGTTTTTCATTGAGCAGGTCGAGCAAAGCGCCATACTCCCCGGCTGAAGGAACGATGAGGACATCCCTGAAGTTTTTGGCTGCCGCCCTGATCAGGGAAATACCCCCGATATCGATCTTTTCGATGATCGCTTCCCTTGAAGCGCCCGAGGCGAGGGTTTCTTCAAAGGGATAGAGGTCGACGATCACCAGGTCTATCTCTGGAATATCATAAGTGACAAGCTGTTGCAGGTCGGTTTCGCTTTCCCTTCTGGCCAGGATGCCGCCGAACACTTTCGGATGCAGGGTTTTCACCCTTCCGCCCAGTATCGATGGGTAGGAGGTCAGATCTTCCACCCTGTCGGCCTGCAGCCCCAGCGAAAGAATGTAATCATGGGTCCCTCCGGTGGAGAGCAATGCAACTCCCAGGTCAGAAAGTTTCTTTAAAATGATATCGAGTCCCTTTTTATAATAGACTGATACCAGGGCGCGTTTGATCTTCTTTGCATCCATTTGGGCCGGTATTATCCAAAGCTGCAAGTTTATATAAAACTATCTGATTAACCATTACCTTCGCATAAATTATTGTTATGGGGCAAAGGCTGATCCTTCTCATCAAGCTTATCAGGGAGAGTTACCTTTTTGCACTTAATGCAATCATAGTAAATAAGTTAAGAACTTTTCTTTCCCTGCTTGGCATCACCATCGGGATCTTTTCGGTGATTTCTGTACTGACTGTGTTTGATTCCATCGAACGCGAAGTAAAAAACAGCATCGCATCGCTTGGCAACAACGTATTGTATATTCAGAAATGGCCCTGGTTCATGGGGGGTGGCGAGTATCCCTGGTGGAAATATATGAGGCGGCCGGAACCGAAGTATGATGAACTGGCGCTGATACAGAAAAGAAGCATGGCGGCAGCGTCGGCTGCCTATATCATCGGTACCAGCCGGACGGTAAAGTACCTGAACAACAGCATAGAGAGTGCAAGCATTTCGGCTGTGAGCCATGATTACGACAAGATCTGGAATTTTGAACTGAGCGACGGCCGTTACTTCAGTCAGCTCGAATCCTCATCCGGAAGACCTGTGGCGGTTATCGGCGCCACCATTGCCGAAAACCTCTTCCAGGGACTTGATCCCATCGGGCGAAAAATAAAAATCTGGGGCCGTGAGATAGAGGTGATCGGCCTGTTTAAAAAGGAAGGAAGCGACAATTTCGGGAATTCCAATGATGAAACCGTAATGATACCGGTGAATTTCGGCAGGAATTTCATTAAACTCGACCGGGATGATTCGGGTGCCGCCCTAATGGTAAAAGCCGGGCCAAATGTCACCAACGATGAGTTGCGGGATGAGCTGACCGGGATCATGCGGTCAGTGCGCAAGCTCAAACCTGGTTCGGAGGATAATTTTGCGATCAACGAAAGTACTGTCATCGCGCAGGGTTTTCAGCAACTGTTCGGAGTGATCAGCCTTGTTGGCTGGATCATAGGAGGTTTCTCCCTGCTCGTCGGAGGATTTGGCATCGCAAACATCATGTTTGTTTCAGTCCGGGAAAGAACCACCATCATCGGAATACAAAAATCGCTCGGGGCAAAGAACTACTTCATCCTCTTGCAGTTTCTTTTCGAAGCCGTGTTCCTGTCGCTCTTCGGAGGCATCGCCGGCTTGCTCATCATCTGGTTTGGAACCCTTGTCGTTGAATGGCTCTTCGACATGACCCTGGTATTGACCCTCAAAAACATTGTGGTCGGTGTAGGGGTCTCCATACTGATCGGACTGGTGTCCGGTATTGTACCCGCCTGGAGTGCTTCCAGGCTCGATCCGGTGGAGGCCATTCGCTCAACAGGAGCGTAGTGTATTGGTATTCAATCATTTGTGATTTTTAATTGAATTATTACTTTTCTTTCAGGAAAAGCTTGTAACTTTGCTTGAGCCAAAAATCTAACCTGAATTTTCCGGATTGGATATCCAAATGCGTCAGATAAAGTAAATAACACACTATGGAGAAGCGCTGGGTGATAAAGGAGGCGGGGGATGTTGCTATTACGAAGGCATTAGCTGCTGCTTTGGATATTGACACCAACCTTGCGACCCTGCTGGTACAGCGGGGGATCAACACTTATGAGGAAGCCAGGTCTTTTTTCCGGCCGAGCCTGAATTCCCTTCATGATCCTTTCCTGATGAAGGACATGGACAAGGCGGTGGCCCGGATTGAGAAAGCCATTCAGAATAACGAGAAGATTCTGATATACGGGGATTATGATGTGGACGGGACGACGGCCGTGGCCCTGGTATATATATTCCTGAAGGATTTTTACCCGAATGTCGATTTCTATATACCCGACAGATATTCAGAAGGTTACGGCATTTCATACAAAGGGATAGATTTCGCCTGTGAGAACGGTTTTACCGTTTTGCTGGCACTGGATTGCGGGATCAAGGCCATTGAAAAAGTACAATATGCCCTCACGAAGGGGATAGACATGATCATCGGTGACCACCATCGTCCGGGCGATGAATTGCCTGCTGCGGTGGCGGTTTTGGATCCTAAAAGGAATGATTGCGAATATCCGTACAAGGAATTATCCGGATGCGGCATCGGTTTTAAACTCTGCCAGGCCTATGCCCAGGTGAATGACATTCCCCTGAAAAAGCTGGAGAAGTTTTTAGATCTGGTCGTGGTCAGCATTGCCTCTGATATTGTTCCGATCACAGGGGAGAACAGAATACTGGCCTATGAGGGCATCAAGCTGCTGAACACGCATCCGCGACCCGGACTGGAGGCGATTCTGCTGTTCAGTAATATCAAGCGCAAAGATCTTTTCAATACCGGGACCAGCAAAAAAACGCTCTTCACCAAGGAAATCACCATCAGCGACCTGGTCTTTCTTGTCGGGCCGCGTATCAATGCTGCCGGACGCATCGAAAGTGGCAAAAACTCGGTGGAGCTGCTCGTTGCCGATAACCTGAATGCGGCAGTGACCATTGCCGAGCAGATCAATAAAAACAACACAGAAAGAAAGAACCTCGACAACCTGATCACCCAGCAGGCGCTTGACATGATCAAGAACGACAAGGAACAGGCCAGACACAAATCAACCGTGGTATATAATCCCGAGTGGCATAAAGGAGTGATCGGGATTGTTGCGAGCCGTCTGACCGAATATTATTACCGGCCAACCATCGTTCTGAGCAAATCCAACGAGCTGATCACGGGTTCGGCCCGTTCGGTGAAGGATTTTGATGTGTATGATGCGATTGATGCCTGCAGTGATCTGCTCGAACATTTTGGCGGGCATAAATATGCAGCAGGCCTCAGTATGAAACCTGAAAATTTTGAAGTTTTCAAAAAGCGTTTTGAGGATATCGTTTCTTCCACGATCACGGAAGAAATGCTCACACCTGAAATTGAGATTGATGCACTCATCAACCTGAAAGATATCAATTCCAAATTTTACAGGATACTCAAACAGTTTGCACCTTTCGGGCCGGGGAATATGTCGCCGGTTTTTATGACAGAGGGGATTATTGATACCGGTTATGCCCGTGTCGTCGGAAATAACCATTTGAAATTCAGTGCCGTTCATCCTGATATCTCGGGTTTTCCCTTACCCGCCATTGCTTTTCAGCAGGGACATCTCATCGACCAGATCAAGGCAGGCCGGCGTTTCAGTATTTGTTATCACGTGGAGGAAAACGAATGGAACGGAACGACTTCCCTGCAACTCAACATCAAAGACATTAAACTGTTTTCCTAATCTCATGCCAGGCCGGCGAAGTTCACCAGGACACGGAAAATCAGCACGATTCCGAACAGCACCAGGGAGATCCCCACTACATGATTGATGGTGGCAAGGATTTTCAGGTTCATGTATTGCTTGATTTTGTGAGAAATAAAGCATTTCAGGAAGTCTGTGGTCAGCGTGGTGGCCAGGATACCGAAAAAGAAAACATAAATGGAAGTGGTATCCACTCCGAAATTTGAAGTGATCCCCACCACCACACCCATCCAGAATATCCAGAGGAAAGGATTGGCGAAGTTAAGCAGGAACCCTTTCAGAATATAGGTGACCGGGCCGGGTTTGCGGATTTGTTGAACGTATTCGTTGTCGATATGAACTTTTCTTCTGAAGGTGACAATGCCGAAGATGACCAGGATGGTTCCCCCTATCATACCGAAGACGAGGCTGTTCTGTCCCTCGTAAATGATCTGGGAGGCACCCAGGTAGCAAAGCATCAGCAGGGCAGCATCACTGAGGAAAATACCCATGGCAAGCAACAGGCCGGAATTGAGCCCTCTGTGGATGCTTGTCTGGATGAGTGTGAAAAAGGCAGGACCCGTTAGAATGGCAATGGTCAGCCCCAGTAGTACGCCTTCTAGCAAGGGATGGAACATCTTTTACTTTTTATTGGTGATGGTTGATAAAAAGGTCTCCCACTCGGCATGGATTTCTTTTTTCAGCACCCTCGGGAATTTGTGCTGTCCGCCCTCCTTCTTCTTCAGTTTCATCCAGTCATAAAACACATGGGACGGATAGACCGCGATCAGCACATCTTTGATGGCTGCGATTCTTTCCACGCGGTAATCATCGTTCAGCAGTTTCAGGTTGTTGTCGATCTGCTGCCTGGCTGTTTCCGGGTCCACCGGGTCATCGGTACCCAGGTACCACTTATGGGCGAACATGGAGTCGTGCTGAATACCTGCTACCGTGAATTCCCGGATGGTGATATTAAGCTGGTGTTCGAGCATTTCGATGGCACGGTTCATGTTTTCCTGGCTGAGGTGCTCACCGCAAAGGTTCAGGAAGTGTTTGGTACGACCTGTGATGACGATCTCATTCAGGGCGGTGGAGGTGAACTTGATGGTATCGCCGATCAGGTAGCGCCAGGCTCCTGAACAGGTAGAGATCAACAGGGCGTATTCCTGTCCTTCCTTTACCTGCCCGATGGTATAGGTTTCCGGATGCTCGACGGGATTTCCGTCCTGGCTGAAATTGCTGCTGTTGAAAGGGATAAATTCATAAAACAAACCGTTGTCAAGAACCAGTTCCATGCCTTCAGCGCCGGGCCTGCTCTGGTATGCAATGAATCCTTCGGAAGCAAGGTAGGTTTCTATATATATCAGCGGGTGTGCAAGCAGTTTGCTGAATCCTTTGGCATAAGGCCCGAAAGAAACGCCTCCGTGCACATAAATGCTGAGGTTGGGCCATATCTGGTGGATATTTTGCAGTTTGTAAGTGGTGATAATGCGTTCCATCAATACCTGCAACCAGGCAGGCACTCCCACGATAAACCCGATGTCCCAGTCGGGTGCCTTCCTCACTATCTCATCGAGTTTGGTCGTCCATTCTCTTTCCCTGGATATTCTTTTGCCCGGTTTGTAAAAATGCTGGAACCAGAAAGGAATATTCCCCGCGGTGATGCCTGAAAGGTCGCCCTCAAAGAAGGTGCCGTTGAAATGCAGGTGTGTGGAACCTCCCAGCATCAGGATTCCCTTCTCATAAAGATCTTCCGGCAGGTCGTACTTGGCCAGCGACAGCAATTGCCGGATACTTGTTTTTTTGATGGCCTTCAGCATGTCCCGGGTCACCGGGATATGTTTGCTGGATGCTTCCGAAGTGCCCGAGCTGAGCGCGAAATAATCAATTTTTGCAGGCCAGCATACATAGGCTTCACCGTTCAGTGAACGGTACCACCATTTCCTGTAAATGGCATTGTAATCGAAAACCGGCACCTTCTGACGGAAGGCAGTGATCAGGTCCCTTTCTTTAAGCATATCCCCGAAATCGTAGTATTCCCCGAAAGAAGTATACTGCGCCTTTTTCAGCAGCTTGCGCAAAACCTTCTGCTGCTGCATGATCCCGTTTGGTTTGCGGGTGATCTCCAGGTTGGGAACCTTGCTTCGCAATGCGATGGCAGTTTTCAGGATACTTCCGAGGAAGGGCATGCAGGAATCGGTTTTGAAGCGCTAAAGTAAAAAATTATTTGGTACTTTTACCAGCAACAAATCCCGTGCATGAGCGGCTTTTTCCGTATTCTCAGATTTCTGGTCATCCTGGCAGCTGCGGGAATATTACTGTTAATCCTGTTGTTGGCTTACCTGAGCGTAAAGGATTACAGTCCGCCCCGCGAACTGGCCGTCCGGCCGCATCGAAATCCAGACCTGAGGATTGATCCCGGAAGGGAAGTCAGCCTGCTGCTGTGGAATATAGGCTATGCCGGGCTTGGCAGGGATATGGACTTTTTCTATGACGGCGGTTCTACGGTCAGGGCACCGCTCGACCATTACAATGTTTACCTGAACTGCATATTCAACAGCGTTCTCCGGGCTGATACCATTGATATCCTGATGCTTCAGGAGGTGGATTCTGCTGCAACCCGGAGTTACCTGACCAACCAGGTTCACCTGCTGACGGAAGGACTACCCGGGTTCGGTTACACTTTTGCGTTGAACTATCAGGTAAGGCTCGTTCCGTTTCCTTTGTTCCGCCCCCTGGGCAGGATCGCTTCCGGATTGTTGAATATCAGTCGTTTCCATGTGGATGAGGCACTCAGGATCAGCACACCGGGCCGGTTCCCGTGGCCGAAGCGCCTGTTTTTCCCCGACCGTTGTTTTTCCCTGCTGCGATACCGGCTTGCTTCCGGGAAACACCTGGTGGTGATCAACCTGCATAACTCTGCCTGGGAGGAAGGAGCGGAACTGAGAAGCAGAGAAATGGAAAAGCTGCAGCAAGTGTTATCGGAGGAATACCGGCTCGGGAATTATGTGATTGCCGGGGGTGACTGGAACCAGCCTCCGCCTGCCTATAATGAGAGAATGCTGAGAACGGGAGATCTGGCGAAAAAGGGAGTAAGACCGCTTGAGGCAGCCTGGATCCCTGCAGGCTGGCAATGGGCTTACGATCCGCTACGACCTACCAACCGCGATGTCGACCGGGCTTATCAGAAAGGCGTGAGTCAGGTAACCATCTATGATTATTACCTGGTTTCTCCCAATATCAGTGTACTGGAAGTGAAGACACTGCATCAGGGTTTCGCCTGTTCCGACCATCAGCCGGTGTATCTGAGGGTGATGCTGAAAGGGGACTCCCTGTTGAATGCTCCGCTTACAACGGCTCTTCAGGGAAGAGCGCGGCCGTAATGCCGTCCAGCCGGAGCATACCGGCTGATGTTGCCTTCAGACAATCATTTTCCACCCTCAGCCACCCGGCATCTAAATATGATGCGGCTTTGGTGAGCAGATTTGCCTGTGTTTCCGCACCAAAGGCTGTCGTCACCCTTTGAAGATCCACGCCCCATTGTGTGCGTAAGCCTGTCAGCAACATCTCCTCAAACTTCATCCTGTCGTCCAGGGATTCCTCTTCCGCAGCGGGTGTGCCATGATTGACACTGGCGATATAGCCGCTGACTGACGAGGGGTTCCACCAGCGTTTTGAGCCATCATAAGCATGTGCGGATGGGCCGAAACCCAGGTAGTGGTTTCCTCTCCAGTACCCCAGGTTGTGCCTGGAGTAACGGCCATTTGCAGCAAAATTCGAGATTTCGTAATGTTCGTATCCATGCCGGGCTGCCCATGCACGCAACAGGTGGAAATGTCCGGTCCCTTCTTCCTCATCCGGAGCCTGAAGCCTTCCCTTGTCAAGCAGCCATTTAAGTGCTGTTTTTTCCTCAACCGTAAGCCAGTAAGCCGACAGGTGCGGAATCCGGAAGGAAGCCACCATGTCGAGGTTCTCCTGCCAGCTGTCCATCCCCTGACCCGGAATACCGTAGATCAGATCCACACTGATATTGTCAAAGCCCTGATGAATACAGGTTTCTATTGACTGAACTGCGCATCTTTGAGTATGGTCGCGCTGAAGATACCGGAGGTCTTGTTCATGGAAGGACTGAATTCCCAGGCTGATGCGGTTGATGCCCATGTTTTTGTATGCGGCGGCTTTAGATTCATTCAGATCACCGGGATTGGCTTCCAGGGTGATCTCGCAATCCGGTTGCAGGGAAAAGGCAGCGGAGGCGGCATTCAGCAGGCTGTAAATATCTCCGGCCGGCAAGAGGGAGGGGGTTCCGCCGCCGAAGTAAACGGATTCGATGTGCTGTCCGGCAAGCAGAGACGATTTTGCACTGATTTCCTTCAGCATAGCCGGAAGAAATCCGGTCTTCAGCTTGCTGCTCGCAACGGAAAAGAAATTACAATAGGAGCATTTCCTTTTACAATAAGGGATATGGAAGTACAGGCCTGCCATCCGTTGGTGGACAGCGTCAGATCTGCCGGCCGGCACTGTTTCTGAAGAACATCAGTGCGTAAAGGCTGAAGGCCAGGGTAACTGCCGCCTGGATCAGCCAGGGCGTGGAAACGAGTTCTGTCCGGATCAGCAGTAGGGAGATCAGCAGGGCTTTCAGTCCGTAATAGATGAGTTTGCTGGTAAGAATGGCGGTGAGCATGGAGGCAAAAGTGTTCCAGCGAAGCTTGCTGAAAATACTGAAAAACCAGACAAAGCTCAGCAATTCGATGGCAATGAGCAGTGATTTCAGGAAAAAGGGATGCCCTGATACCAGAAAGGAGAACACCGGCAGGGTAGCAGCCAGGAACCAGGCGTTTGGCCGGTTGGTGTGTACCAGGGCCAGTACCACCATCAGCCGCATGGGTTCGATGAGGTAAAGGGGAAAACTGAGCAGGTGTGAAAGGGCGGGAAGAAAGTAAATCAAAGCCAGTCCGGCTATATTCAGCAGGAGGTAGCTTTTCCAACGGAGCGGGATGTGTAAGGCCAGAGATTTCATGGAGGGATGTTTTATACAGGGTGAAATCAACGCACAAATATAGAAGAAGCTGTGGTTATCTGCAAGATTTTCCTTCATTTCCCGGACTTTAGGAAAAAGTTTACCTTTGTTCAAACAGAATTGAGCTATGCGAAGGCGTGATTTTTTCAAGAAGTCGCTTGGAGCGGGATTGCTGACGGGAGCTGCAATCACATTTGGCAGGGTGGATTCCCTGTTTGGAGCCGGTGTAAGCCCTTATGACCTGGTGGCAGCCAGGGGAGGAGAACCGGTGGAGATGTTTGAGAAGGCCATCCTGGCCATGGGAGGGATGCAGGCCTTTGTGAAGAAGGGGCAGAAGGTGGTGGTAAAACCCAATATCGGATGGGACGTAGTCCCTGAACTTGCCGCCAATACCAATCCCGCCCTGGTGGGTGCGATCGTTCGTCACTGCCTGGCGGCCGGAGCCCGGGATGTCTATGTCTTTGACAACACCTGCGACAACTGGGTGAAATGTTATGCGAACAGCGGGATAGAAAAAGCGGCAAAAAATGCCGGAGCAAAAATAGTTCCCGGCAATGCAGAGAAGTATTATCAGAAAGTCAGCGTGAGCAAAGGAAAAAGTCTGAAGAGTACTTCAGTACATGAGCTGATCCTCGAATCTGACGTTTTTATCAATGTGCCGGTACTGAAGCATCACAGCTCAGGCATGCTTACCGTTTCCATGAAGAATCTTATGGGGATCGTCTGGGACCGCACTTACTGGCACCGTAACAACCTGCACCAGTGTATCGCTGATTTCACTACCTTCAGCAAACCGACCCTGAATATTGTCGATGCTTACCGGGTGATGATGAAGAACGGCCCGAGAGGGGTTTCGAAGGAAGATGTCAGGGTGATGAAGTCTCTGATAATCTCCCCCGATATTGTAGCGGCAGATGCTGCTGCAGCCAAGCTGTTCGGAAAGGAACCCGAAAAAATACCCTATATCAAGGCCGCCTCAGAGGCGGGTATTGGCCGTTTGGCTCTCGACCAGCTCAATATTCACCGGATCAAGTTCTGAAAATTTCATGTCCGCCCTGCTGAAGCCTCTCAGAGTGGCTTTGTCCCTGTTGATCCTGTGTTTGTTTCTTTTCCTGTTTCTCGACAGTTGGACAGACTTGACGGACCGTTTTTCGCTTTATCTGACCGACACCCAGCTGATACCGTACTACCTGCGCTGGATCAGCACCAGGGAGGTTTTTTACGGCGGAGGCATCCTGCTTATCCTGCTTAGCCTGCTTTTCGGAAGGGTGTATTGTTCGTCTGTATGCCCTTTGGGTACCATACAGGATATGCTAATCCGTTTGAGAAGGATCTTCCGCTCAAGGCGCAGGAGGTTCTTCCGCTTGCTCAGGCCACACAGGTTTCTGAGGTACGGGATATTATTACTGGTCTTGCTGTCCCTGGCATCAGGCATGACCACCCTGTTGCTGCTGCTGGATCCATACAGCATCAGCGGCCGGTTCTTCACAACCTGGGTGAAACCCTTGTTTACGATGCTCTACAATGCTTTCACCGAAAGTCTTCAGGCCATGAACTATTATGCGGTCAAACCCCTCGACTGGCATTGGGATGCGGGTCCGGCCGCCTGGTTTGCCCTTGGCTGGATGTTCCTGGTGAGCGTGATGAGTGTCGTTGGCGGAAGGTTATACTGCAACACCCTTTGCCCGGTGGGAACTCTTCTGGGTCTGTTATCCCATGTCAGCATCTGGCGGATCAGGATAGCTCCCTCAAAGTGTACCCTGTGTGCGAAATGCGGACAGGTTTGCAAGGCAGGCTGCATCAACATGAACCATCATCAGCTCGATTTTTCCCGTTGTGTGGCCTGCATGAACTGCATCAATGTTTGCAGTGAGGGAGCCGTCACCTATCATCGTTCCCGTTTTGGCAGCATCCGGATTAAGGAAAGCAGCGCTGAGGGCAGAAGGAAGTTCCTGAAGCAGGGCCTTGGACTGGGTGCAGTTATTCCGCTTGCCGGCAGCGACAGCCTTTCTTTTGAACTGGATCCGCTCAACAGCAGGGAATCCGCCGTGAGGAAAGCTATTTGCCCGCCGGGATCCCTTGGCAGAGCCCATTTTACATCCTTTTGCACTTCATGCTATCTGTGCGTTAGTCAGTGTCCTACCAAAGTTTTGCAACCTTCCATCCTCGAATTCGGTATAGAGGGATTATACCAGCCTATGTTGGATTTTTCAATTAAATACTGCAGCTATGAATGTAATATTTGTTCACTGGTCTGTCCGTGCGGAGCCATCATTCCGCTGAGCCTTGAAGCCAAGAAGCAGGTCCAGATGGGAAAGGCGCGTTT
Organism: Bacteroidota bacterium; assembly: GCA_022709385.1. Lineage (GTDB taxonomy): Bacteria > Bacteroidota > Bacteroidia > Bacteroidales > CAIXZF01 > JAKLIX01. Next base: position 417,881 of record JAKLIX010000001.1, read on the forward strand.
GATAGAACACCTTTGCATCGTGGTTACCAAAGGAACCCATTGCGGTGCCTGTTCGGAACATTGTCCGACAAAAGCCTGTGATATGGTTCCTTATGTGGGAAACCTGACCATTCCAAAGGTGAATACCGATATCTGTACCGGATGCGGTGCCTGCGAACATGCCTGCCCGACCTCTCCCCGGTCTATCGTGGTGGATGAAAATGAAATTCACCTGCTTGCCCGGCTGCCTGCTAAAAAAGTCCTGGAAGCCTTGCCAGACAAGGAAGAGGACAATTTCGAAGAGTTTCCGTTCTAAAAAAGTTGAAAAAATATTTTTCACCGGAGTGGGACATTTTTGATTTTATGTTATAAATGTTTTGGAAGAAGGGTAAATCGTTTAGTGATGGTGACATCATAGAAGGGTTCAGAAAAACTGATCCCAGGGTGGTAAACTATGTTTATCTGACCTATTACAAGACGATTGAGCTTTATATCGTAAAACACGGAGGGAAATACGATGACGTAAAAGATGTTTTTCAGGAAGGACTGAGTGTAGTCTTTCAGAAGGTACAGCAAGACGACTTCGTCCTCAACTGTTCTTTCATTACGCTGCTGTTTTCAATTTGCAAGAACCTCTGGTTACTGGAATTGAGAAGACGCAAGTATTCGAAAGACGTGGAAAGCAGTTGGGGAAGAGAAGAAGGAGTGGAAGATTCTGACACGGAATCAGTCCGCCTGGAGTATATTCAGGAGCGGAAGGAGACCTTGTTCAGGAAGCATTACAGCAGCCTGAACGAAGAGTGTCAGCAGGTCATCAGGCTTTACCTGAAAAAGCTTTCTTTTAGGGAAATCGCCTCCATCATGGGATACGAGTCGGAAAGGATGGCAATTAAACGTAAATCAAGATGTAAGGAAATATTAATCAGAAGAGTTAAAAGCGACCCCGCATTCGGAGAATTGTATTAAACCAACATAGAGGAAACCATGGACAATCATGAGTTGCTGGAAGACTACCTGGACGGTAGGATGACAGTGGATCAAATGCGCAGCTTTGAAGCCCGTATGGCCAGAGACGAGGCTTTGCAGAAAGAGTACCGGCTGCATCAGGATATGGCAAAGGCCATCCTGGACGATAAGGCAAACCAATTCAGGCGTTTGCTCGACGATGCCCACAAGCATTATGAACGAAGAGAAAAACGGCCGATGTATTTCAGGATGGCGGCGGCTATTGTGGTGCTGCTGACCGTCGGAGGACTGATTCTCTTGTTTTCAGGGCGGAATATCACCTCGAAAGACCTGGCAGAGAAACATTATAAAACCTATCAGCCGTTCAATGGCGTCCGTTCAGCCACCGACGAGCGGAGTAAAATGATCACGGCCGGGTTCGAAGCATACCACAAAGCCGATTACATTACCGCTGCCCGTTATTTTGAAACGATCCTCAAAGATGCTCCCGACAACAACCAGATCCGCTTCTACCTCGCCATCGCCTATATGGAAAATAAAAATCCCGGCGAAGCCATCCGCCTGCTGCAGAACATCGTGGAAGCCAGGGATGTGTTCTACCTGTCGCAGGCCGAATGGTATATGGGACTGTGCTACCTTTGGCTGGGCCGAAAGGAAGAAGCCATCCTGCCTTTCGAACGCCTTTCCAAAAAGGAAGGTTTTTACCAGGAGCAGGCCAGGCTCATTCTGAAAGATATCAATAAAAGACTGTGATCAATTCTGCCTGAGTTTTTTCCAAACCATGGGGACAAGCAACACGAGCCCTAATCCACCTATGAGAGCCCACAACAGGATTGTGGGCTTTCTGTTTTTTTCCTTCACCATGGGCGTGATCTCCCCGATGTTCACGTAAGCAGCCCAGAAGTAAGGATGGGCCCGCAGGGGATCGGAACTCCGGATTAGTTTCAGCTTGGCCTGCCGTAAGGCCTCCAGTTTATTCATTCCCTGATCCAGATTCTCATAAAAATATGTGATCAGCAGGGTACTCATCTCGTCTTCCACCGGCCACAGCGTCATGACAACATCGGGGCATCCCGCATAGTAAAAGCCACGGGCCAGGCTCATGATCCCCTCACCCCTGTGGACTTTCCCCGCCCCGGTCTTGCAGGCGCTCAGCACTGCCATGCGGGCCTTCAGTTTCAGGTTAAAGATCTCATAGGTGTTGAGAAACCCGTCTTCTTCCGAATCACTGATTCTGGTGAATGCCAGCTTTGAGTGCATGGGATTTTCGTCATCCACCAGGGCATGCATGGCTAAATGCAGCACATCATACCGGCCGGCCACTTTTTTAAAATGCTCCTCCGAAGCTTTTTTCCCGGTGAAAAGCCGGCCGTTAAAATAGTCACAGGCCGCCTTTGACTCTTTCACGGCATACAGCAGGGGCTTGAGCACCGGATCCCGGCGGATGCCCCTGCCGGCCGTTTCATCGTATTCCGGCGAAAAAGCTGCCAGCTTCAGGTTATCCGGAATGGAACGGCGCGGAGAAAAGAAATACAGATTGGCCGAATACGCATAGCCGATGGCCTGCTCCTTGAGCATGAATGGCAGGGTTGCGTATTCCTGGCCAGGATCGGCCCGGCGGGTAAGCAATACCTCAAAGGGCAGGTTGCCGATGTCTTCGTCGGGGATGATCACCAGGTCCTTCCCCCTGACCAGACCGGCCACCGGTGCTATCAGCGCCCTGTATAAGGCATGCGAAGCCTCCAGATAAGCAGCATACTCTTCCCGGCTCTGACCGAAAAAATCCATCTCCCGCAGGTATGCCCCGGTCACCTCCAGCGCCTTGCCGAAACCTTCAGGCCGCGGCAGGGTGACCAGTTCAAAACGTTCACGGGAAAGCACAAAGATATATATGGTAGCCGGGGTGATGGAATACTCCAGCAGGGCGATCCCCTCGTTCAGTTTCTTCCGGATATCGGCCGTGCAGATCACCCTGTCATCGTACTTCAGGGCGTAATACTGGGGATACATCCTCTCATAACGGTCTATCAGTTCGTTCTGGGTGCTCTGAAACACAAACAGTTTGTTTTCCAGCTCTTTTAACCTGTCTTTGTTGGGAATGCTCAATTGCTTTTCCTCCGCGATCATGCGGGTGAAACTTTCAATGGACTCCGCCAGGGCTTCCTCTTTTCTGATGAGGGAATCCGGCACCCCCCCGAAGATCATGGCCTGTTTTTCCTTTAAAGCAGTCAGCAGGATGGCCGCCCGGCCCTTCTCCGCATATTCAAAGGCCTTCTCCCTGTATGCTTCAGATTTGGTGACGCTGAACATCCTGGTGGCCACGCCCATGGCTTCCTGGTAAGTGGATTTTTCATTGTCAGCCACCGTCAATTTGCTGGTAAGCTCTGGAAAACTTGTCCTCTGTCTGTGAATCATAGCAACGCACTGATCATAGTGCTTCAGTGCGGTACTCAGGTAATCGAGGCGTTCGGGATAGCGATGGTATAGGGTGTCGAAGGCCCTGGCCTTGTTTCTTAAGATGCTGCTGAATTCCCGGCGATCGAAACGGAAGTTCAGCGATGGCATGCTGAAAATACTGGTATCGTTGAAATCATGCCTCAGGCTGATCATGCTTTTCTGGTAGCACCGCAGGGCCTTTTCCGGCTGTGAGGCTGTCAGGTAACAGTTGCCCAGCCAGAAGTAGCATTTCGAAGTTTCATAATTCCTTTCTCCGTAAAGTTTCCTGTTTAGGGCGAGGGCTTGTTCCAGTTGCAGCCGGCCCTCTTCCGTCCTTTTGCATAAATAGAGGAAGACCCCGTAAGCCAGACGGGAAAATGGCTCTCTTTTCTCCCGCAAGGGTTCTTTCTGAATGGTCTCGATGGCTTTCAGATAATAGGACTCGGCCAGCGCAGTGTCTTTCAGGGAAAAGATATTGCTGGCAAGATCCGTGAATACGGAACCGTAATCGATATGGTACTTCTTGGCAATTTCAATGGCTTCATGGTATTTGGAGATCGATTGCTCATATTGCCCGGTACGATAATAGTAAATACCAATGATTTTTACGGCCATACTCAAATGAGAAGGAATCGGATTATCCGGATCACCCGCAAGTTGAACGACCTGCTCTGCATATTCCTTGCCCCTGTGTGCATCCCCGATCTGCAGGCAAATGTCGGCGTTTAAATACAGGGTTGTAACCAGCAAGCTACGATTCTCTTTTTTAAGTTTAACCGTATTTAAATAGTTTATTATCCTAGAGGTATAAAAAAACACTGAATCGTACTTGGCAACTTTATTAAAAAGAAAAACTTTGGCAAATAATAAACCTGCAAAATATGCTGTGTCGAGTTTTGGTTGTGATTTTGTAACTGATAATGCAAGGTCAATATAGTAATGGGCTTTACTTAATTTATTCCTATTTAGATAGATGTCAAAAAACAAATAATAAGTCTGAGCATGATTTCTTAATGACTTCTTCCGACCTGTGATTAGTGACTCATGCGTAAGGTCACTATAGTACAAAGCAGAATCAAACTGATTTTCATTCTTAAATAACATTGCTTTATAATAATACGGTAGGAAGAATGCGGAGTCATAAGCTTGCTTGTGTAACTGCAGCACACCGATGGCGCGGTTAAGGCAGCGGTGGGCGCTATCGTACTGGTTCCTCTTCTGGTATACCTGTGCCCAGGCCCTGTTGTAATCGGAGAAGAAGACACAGTTCCGGTTCATCAGGCCGGGATAGGCCTGCTGCACTTCCCTGAGGATGCATTCGGCCTGTTCGAGCAGGCCCTGATAGGCGGCGATCTCGGCCAGGTAGAGGTGGCTGCGCATGGCGGAGTCCGTCTTCCCCTCGGCCAGGTACAGCGCCCTGGCATTCCCGAAACTCAGGTTGGCGCTGTCGTATTTATCGTCGAGATAATACTGGTAGCCTGCCTTGTAAGCCAGCTGGCTTGCGGTGGGCTGTCTTCTGCTGTTCTCTTCCGCGAGCCTGGCCTGGAGGCGGTGCTCCCCGGCATGCACCAGCAGCATTAAAAAAAATTCAAGCCAGATCCAAAACATAATGTCTTGTCAGTGAATGAGATAGTAAGATCAACCTGAAATTTTCAGGATAAAAGTAAAATTTTTTTTCATCCCGGGTGGGACATTTTGCCTTTCATGTTATAAATAGATGTAACCCCTTACAAATTTTAACGAAAAACATAAAGGTCACAGACAATGGAAAACACAGGCAAACACAGCGGATTATTTGAGCAATTTCAGTCAGTGCAACTGAACGACAGGCAGCTATGTACTATTAAAGGCGGGGATGATAGCAATGTACCTGATCCTAGTGGAGCACAGGTTGTGTTACCCGCGCCTCAAGGTCCACCCCCAAAATAATAACCATCTCCCTTCCAGGATTTGTTTTGAAACATTTCTTCACCTGGTGAAGTATAACAAACTTTTCCGGGGGAGGGCGGATCGCTGTCCGATTTTCCCTCATTAACCAAGTTACATGCCGTTTCTGACATTACAGGAGCTTGCTGCCCGGCCTTATGAAGAGGCTTCGAGGGCGAACCGGATGCTGAGCCGGACGACAGACCGGGAGCTGGCGGAGCGGCGTCTTTTTTTATTTTACAGGCTGACCGACAAAGAGCGGGTGGTTTCCATGGTCAGTCTGATCAAGAGTTTGAGGATCAATGTATATCTTGACTACCTGGAGGCCCCGGTGTTGGAAGGCAGGGTACAGGAAGTGCTGCAGGCGGTAAAAACGCGATTATACCAGTCGCAGAAGGCTATTCTGATGGCCACGCCGCATCCGGTGAGGCTTAGCGGCTTACCCCTTGATTACGGTTTGAACGGTCGTTTCCAGTTTACGGGCAATGTGGCCGTTTTTCCTGTTACCGAGCATCCCCAGCGCTGGGATGAAAAGGATATGTACCGGATCTACGGTTACATTCAGAAGAAGTACAGCCTTTTCAACTATCCGGACGACTGGCAGGTGGTTACACCCGAGAAGGATAAAATCAGTCTGAAGGATTGGATTCTGAGGTAAATCCCGGGTATTTTCAAAACTTTTTCATACTCCTTTCGTAGGAATGCTGGTGAGCCGGGTTCAGCCCGGCCAGGGATGCATTTATAACAGCCGTGTATGGGATTTCCGTTTTTCATGCAGATGGATGCCAGGGATTGCGGGCCGACCTGCCTGCAGATGATTGCGAAATATCATGGCAGGACTTACCGGCTTCAGACCCTCAGGGAGCGTTCCTTCATTACGCGTGAAGGCGTTTCCATGATGGGGATCAGCCATGCGGCCGAATCGGTCGGATTCCGCACCATGGGGGTACACCTGAGCCCGGAACAATTGCTTACCGAGGCTCCCCTGCCTTGTATCCTGCACTGGAAGCAAAAACATTTCGTTGTCCTTTACGGGGTAAACAGGCGTAAGAAATCGGTCAGGATTGCCGATCCGGCCAAAGGCCTGCTGGAATACAGTTTTGATGAACTGCTGCTGCACTGGACGGGAAGCAGGGATGCTGCTGCTGCCAGGGGAGTGGCGCTCCTGCTGGAAACAAGCCCTTCATTCTTTGAGCGGGATGAAGAAACCGTCCCGAAGGCGGGTTTTTCGTTTCTCTACCGCTATTTCAGGCCTCAGCACAAGCTTTTGTGGCAGCTTTTCCTGGGTTTGTTCCTCGCCAGCCTTATCCAGTTGATCTTTCCCTTTCTCACCCAGGCTGTGGTCGACAAAGGAGTGATCCTGCGCGACCCGGTCTTCGTGTATGTGGTGCTGGTGGCCCAGTTGATCCTGATGATCGGCCGGACTTCGGTGGATTTCATCCGAAACTGGATCCTGCTTCATCTGACCACCCGGATCAATATCAACCTGATCTCGGATTTCCTGATCAAACTGATGAAGCTTCCCATGGCTTTCTTCGATTCCCGCCTGCTGGGCGACATCATCCAGCGGATTTATGATCATGGCAGGATACAATATTTTCTTACCGGACCGGCCCTGTCTATCCTGTACGGATTATTCAACCTTTTGATATTCAGTGTAGTACTGATGTTTTACGAGGTCAAGTTGTTGCTGATCTTTCTGGCCGGCAGCCTGGCATACCTGTTGTGGGTCCTGTATTTTCTCAGGAAAAGAAGGAGGCTGGATATCCGCAGGTTTGAGCAGAGTTCTGAAAATCAGAATCATCTTTACCAGCTCATTACGGGGATGCAGGAGATCAAGCTGAACAATTGCGAAAAGCAGAAGCGCTGGCGCTGGGAGCAGATCCAGGCAAAACTGTTCCGTGTGAACGCCGACAGCCTGGCCCTGAGCCAGCGGCAGCAACTGGGCGGTTTGTTCTTCAACGAAACCAAGAATATCCTGATCACCATTTTTTCTGCGATGGCTGTGATTTCAGGGGAGATGACCCTGGGGATGATGGTTGCGGTACAATACATCATCGGCCAGATGAACAGTCCGATCGACCAGATGGTCGGGTTTATCCAGTCGGCTCAGGATGCCCGCATCAGCCTGGATCGTATCGGGGAGATCCACCAGCGGCCTGATGAGTCTATGGAGGCAGCAGATAAAGTCAGCCTGCTTCCGCAGCAGAAAGACATCACCATTACGGATTTGTCATTTCAGTACGAGGGACCCCGCTCGCCCTTTGCCCTGAAAGACGTGAGCCTGGTGATCCCGCATGGCAGGGTGACTGCCGTGGTGGGGAGCAGCGGCAGCGGAAAAACCACCCTGGTGAAGCTGTTGCTGGGCTTTTATCCCCCGGGCAGCGGAAGTATCAAGGTGGGAGGAATCCGGATTGAAAACATCCGCCAGCATCTCTGGCGGGAATTATGCGGTGCGGTACTGCAGGACGGGTTCATTTTTTCAGATACCATTGCGGAAAACATCGCTCCGGGTGCGGAAAGGACGGATCGGGAGCGTTTGTACCAGGCGGTCAGGATCGCCAACATTGCGGACGATGTGCAGTTACTGCCGCTCGGATTCAATACGAGGATCGGCATGGAGGGCAGCGGCCTGAGCCAGGGGCAGAAACAAAGGATACTGATCGCCAGGGCAGTGTATAAAGATCCGGAATTTCTCTTTTTCGACGAAGCCACCAATGCGCTGGATGCCGGGAATGAAAGGATCATCATGGAAAACCTCAGGGAGTTTTACCGGGGGAAGACCGTGGTGGTGGTGGCACACAGGCTGAGCACCGTAAAGGATGCCGACCAGATCGTGGTGTTGGAGCGGGGACAGCTGGTTGAATCGGGCACACACGAAGCCTTGGTCAATTTAAAAGGGTCTTATTATCATTTGATCAGGAATCAACTGGAGCTTGGAAATTGAAATGCAGCATGCAGGATAATATGGAAATATGGGAGCAGGGACAGGAAGTGGAGGAACTTCTGGGAAGGCGGCCGCGCTGGATCACGCGCTGGGGCCTGCTGTTCTTCTTGCTGCTTGCGGTTTTGATGCTGCTGGGAAGCTGGTGGATACGTTATCCCGATATCCTGGTATCCTCTGTAGTGATTACGGCAGAAAATCCTCCCGCAGTGATGGTTGCCAGGGCGGAAGGCAAGATCACTGCGATGTATGTAAGCGGCGGACAGGAGGTAAAATCCGGTGACCTCCTCCTCCAGATTGAAAACCCGGCCAATACAGAGGAGGTGCTCCTGCTGGAAAAAACGCTCGGTACCTTCAGACCGGATTCGGCCGGGATCGTTTCATGGGCGACCCGGTTGGAGGAAAGGGTCTGGACACTGGGTGAGATCATGCCGTATTTTGCGGCTTTTTACCAGGGAATGCTGGAATACAGACAGTTCCTGTCATTAAAGGAATATCCCAGTAAGATCACGGCACTGAAAAAAAAGGAAAAGCATACCCTGGAATATATTGAAAAACTCAAAGGCCAGCTCAGGGTTCTGGGCAAGGATCAGCAACTGGCCAGGAAACAGTTTTTACGCGATTCGGCTCTTTTTTCGCAGAAGGTGATTGCAGCAGGGGAATATGAAAAAGCAGAAAGTGCCTGGCTGATGAAAAGGTATGAGCAGGAGGGAGCGGGGGTGAGCCTGGCCCGCACGCGTATCGAACTGTCAGCAATCCAGAAAGAACTGGTTGATCTGTCGGTTGAATACAGCCGGAAAAAGAGTGAATACCTTACCCAGACCGACAGGCAGGCCAGGGAGCTGGGAAATGCCATCCAGCAATGGAAGCAGAAATACCTGCTGATCACCCCTGTTTCGGGGAAAGTGGTGTTTCACAAAGTGTGGAGTATAAACCAGCAGGTGACCCAGGGTGAGAAAGTATTAAGCATTGTACCTGAGGGGGAAACAAAGATATACGGCAGGGTGAGCCTGCCCTCGGGAGGTGCCGGCAAAGTGAGGCCCGGACAGGAAGTGAACATGAAATTTGCAGATTACCCCTATCTTGAGTATGGTATGGTCAGGGGAAAGGTTGCATCCAAGTCGATGGTTTCGCTGGATGAATTATATACCGTGGAGGTGGAACTTCCTGGCGGACTGGTGACCACCTATGGCAGGGAGCTCGAATTTCAGCCCGGGATGAGCGGGCAGGCCGAGATCATCACCGAGGAACTCAGCCTGCTGTCGCGACTGGTACATCCCGTAAAGCACCTGATCACACGGAACCGGCGTCACTAACAAACGGATTGAACATCCTTTCGTGTTCCACGGTGGTTTCATGTCCGTGTCCGGGATAGAGCACAGTATGTCCGGGAAGGGTAAAGATTTTTTCCCGTATGCTTTTTTCGAGCAGGTCATAATTTCCGCCGGGCAAATCGAAACGGCCGATACTTTCAAAAAAGATCAGGTCGCCTGTGATCACAAAATTCTGATTGACAGCATAGAAGCACAGGCTGCCGTCGGCATGGCCCGGCGTATGCAGGCAACGAAGTTCGGAATTGCCGAAGCGGATTGTATCCTGTTCTTCGAGCCGGCGGTATTCCTTACAAACCTGTCCGACCTCCAGGCCGAAACTTCTGCCATGGATAGCCGCATTGGCAACGAAAAACGCTCCGTCTGCGTGATAAGCCGGCAGCAGGTCATATTTACCATGAACAAATGAGTTTCCGAGGATATGATCGATATGGGTATGGGTATTGAGCAGCCATTCGGGTGTAAGGCCCTGTTTTTCAATAAAACCGGCCAGTTCCTGCGCTTCTCCCGGTGAATAACAGCCCGGGTCAATGATGACTGCGGCACCGCTTTCTTCGTACAACACATAGGTGTTAACCTGGAATGGATTGAATATGAATAGTTTAATGTGTATCATTGGGTAAGAAATAAATTTGGCCCGGCAAAGTTAGTATATGGTGTGGACAGTGGCCTTCCGGCTGTCACGAAATTAAGTCGTACCTTCGTCGGTGGAATTGCATGATATGAAATTGAAGCGGATTCTTTTTACAGGGGTCGTCCTTTGTTGCTTTTTCTTTCTGGATACGGCATTTGCCCAGTTTTACAACGGTTCGCAGCTGACTTTCGGGAAGAACAGGGTGCAATGGGGTAATTTCCAATGGACTTATTATCAGTTCGATCGTTTCGACACCTATTTCTACCTGAACGGGAAAGAACTGGCCGCTTATACGGCTCAGGTGGCCCAGTCTCAGCTTGCCGGTATCGAAAAACACCTGGAGACCAACCTGGATGAGAAAATCCAGTTTATCATTTTCAATACCCTTACCGACCTGAAGCAAAGCAACCTGGGTTTGTTACAGGAAGGGGATAATTACAATACCGGGGGGATCACCCGTATCCTTGATCAGAAGGTGATCTTGTATTATCCGGGCGATCACCGGGAATTCAGGAAGCAGATCAAAAGGGGGATCACGCATGTGGTGCTGAACCAGATGCTTTACGGAAGTACGCTGACGTCGCAGGTAAAGAACAACACCCTGCTGTTTTTGCCCGACTGGTACCTTCAGGGATTGATCAGTTACCTGACCGAGGAATGGAATACCGGCATCGACGGCAGGGTCAGGGATGGCATACAGAGTGGCAGATACAGGCGTTTTAACCAGTTGACGGGGCAGGAGGCTGCTTTTGCCGGGCACTCCATATGGAAGTATGTGGCTGATAAATATGGTCAGGCGGTGGTCCCCAACATCATTTACATGGCCAAGATCAGCAAAAATGTGGAAAGCGGGTTTATGTTCGTGCTCGGGGTTTCCTTCAAATCCATCATCAGGGACTGGATCAGCTTTTTCAAAGCCAGGTATGAATCCGACAGCAGCGCCGACAGTCTTCCGGGTCCGGCCCAGCTGGTGTTGAAAACCAGGGCGGCCAGGGTGATCACCTGCTCGCGTCTAAACCGTGATGGAGACCAGCTTGCCTATACCACCAATGAATCGGGTCAGTACCGGGTATTTATCCGTGACCTGAAGAACAGTAAGCAGAAACTTATCCTGAAGAGAGGGTATAAACTGGATGCCGGTGTGGATTATTCTTACCCGCTCCTGTCCTGGCATCCAAGCGGAAAGCTGCTCTCCATCCTGACCGAAGAGAAGGGGAAGATCCACCTGTACTTTTATACACCGGCCAACAAGCGCATGGACAAGCGTTTTTTATTCCAGTTTGATAAAGTGCTTGACATGAGTTATTCCCCCGATGGAAAGAACCTCATGATGTCGGCCGTGATCAGGGGACAAACCGATCTTTTCCTTTACAATATCGCCGCAAATACCTTTGAACAGCTTACGAAAGACATTTTCGATGACCTGAATCCCCGCTTCATAGAGAATGGAAGAAAGATCGTATTCTCCTCCGACCGTCCGGATGAAAACCTTGATTTCAGCGGCAAAGACCTGTTCAGGCTAAATTTTCAGGAGAAACACGATCTGTATGTCATGGATCTGAAGGGAAGGAAAACCAGGCTGCGCAGGATTACCGCCACAGCCGATGCTGATGAACGTCAGCCTGTGGAATACAGCAGGGGTTATATCAGCTATTTTTCCGATCAGAATGGCATTTATAACCGTTACCTGGCCAGGTTCGACAGTGCCGTCGCCTTTGTGGACACCATCACCCATTACCGCTTTTTCACCGTTTCCTTTCCGCTTACCAATTATATGAGGAATATCCTCGACCAGGATGTCAGTACGGAAGCAGGTCGTCATGCTGAGATCATTTTCCACGACAACCGCTATCATTTGTATGTGGCCGATAATCTTCCCGCCGGCAGCCTTCCTTCCCGGCAGTTAAATCCCACCGCTTACATGACGGAGATACAGACAGAATCTGCCCGAAGGCAGGAGGACAGTCTGCAATTGCTGAAGAAAGAATACCAGGGGCGCAAGAAGCGTTTTTACAATGTCCGCAAAAGTGAACAGGAAGTGGTCATGGACAGCCTGACCAATATTGATTCCGGAAAGATCGATATCAATAATTATGTATTTGAAAAGCAAGCGTTTATAAAACTTGCTGTCAGGGATTCGGTTCAGGCAAAAGCGGCTATTCCTGTCGCAGGAAAGGGCAGTGAGAAGGGGGATCGTGCTTTCAGCCTGCCCAAGCAGTTGAATTACCTGGTTGAATACACCATCAATGAACTGGTCAGCCAGGTAGATTTTACATATCTGAATACGACATACCAGACATTCAGCGGAGGTACTTCCCCGATCTTCCTGAACCCGGGATTCAATGCCCTGCTGCAGGTGGGGGCCACCGATCTGATGGAGAATTACCGGATCACGGGCGGCGTGCGTTTGTCATTGAATTTATCGAACAATGAGTATTTGCTGAATTTCACCAATTTAAAAGACAGGCTCGACAAGGAGATCACCTTTCACAGGCAGGTAATTGAAAACAGCATGGAATCCCCGCAGTTTTCCATCGTCAAAACCACTTCCCATCAGCTTTTATATAAGCTTAGCTGGCCTTTCAGCGAGGTGATGAGTGTAAGGGGCACGGCCAGCCTCAGGAATGATCATGCCGTATATTTATCGACCGATGAACAGAATCTCAGGCAACCGGATTACGACAAGAATTGGGGTAGTTTGAAGGCCGAATGGGTTTTTGATGCGACGAGAAGCCTGGGGCTCAACCTTCCCTATGGATCGCGCTGCAAAGTGTTCGGCGAATATTACCAGCAGATTGAATCCGGTGGGAAGAACCTGTATGTGTTGGGACTCGATATCAGGGATTACCGGCGGTTGCACAGGACCCTGATCTGGGCCAACCGTTTGGCGGCAAGTACTTCCCTGGGTTCCAACCGCCTGATCTATTATCTGGGCGGAGTTGATAACTGGCTGGCTCCCAGGTTTAACCAGGATGTACCGGTATCGCGTGACAAACCGTATGCCTACCAGACCCTGGCTACCAATATGCGTGGGTTTACGCAGAACATCCGTAACGGGACCAGTTTTGCCGTTTTCAACAGCGAGATCCGGCTTCCTGTTTTCAGGTATTTTACCAACCGTCCCCTGAAGTCCGACTTTGTCAATAATTTTCAACTGATTGCCTTCGGAGATATCGGGACGGCCTGGAATGGTCCCGGACCGTATTCCAGTGAAAATGCGCTGTACCGAAGGGTAATCACCCAGGGACCGATCACGGTAACAATTGAGAATCAGGTGGAACCGATTGTTGGAGGCTACGGATTCGGGTTGAGAACCCGTTTCCTGGGGTATTTTCTGCGTTGCGACTGGGCCTGGGGTATCGAGGATTTTGAGCCGGGTAAGGGAATCTTTTATGTGTCACTGAGCCTTGATTTTTAACATTCACTAATGAAACAAAGCATGACAATGAGTCTTACTGTGTTTTTAATTCTCGTGATCATCGGACTGGCCGCTGGATTTTTCGGCGGTATGGTGGGTTTGGGCGGCGGGGTCATCATGATTCCGGCCATGGTCTATCTGCTTGGCCTGAGCCAGCAGGGGGCCCAGGGCACCAGCCTGGCCGTAATGCTTCCGCCGGTGGGTATTCTGGCTGTCATGAATTACTATAAAGCCGGCCAGGTGAACCTGAAGTATGCCATGATCATTGCTGCGGCATTTATTATCGGCGGGTATTTCGGGTCTAAGGTAGCCCTCGGGATATCTCCTGCCACCATGAAGAAGATTTTCGGTATTGCCCTGATGGCCGTTGCCCTGCACATGATCCTGAAAAAATGATAAGGGGGAACTCAGAATTTAATGAAGTCAGGAGCTTGTCTTGCACTGACTTCCATTCAGTGAAACTCCTTTTACTAAACAGTTTCTTTCATTGAGCAAGCATCCGCCTGATAAAAGAATCCTGTCCTTCATCCGGCGGCACCACCTGATGACACTTGCCACCCAGGCAGAGGGAAAACCCTGGACAGCCAGTTGTTTCTATGCTTTTTTACCGGAGCAGGTGCTTTTCGTGTTCACCACCGACCCGGATACCCTGCATGGAAGGCAGATGCTTGCATCGGGGGATGTGGCCGTTAATATTGCCCTGGAAACCAGGATCATCGGAAAAATTCAGGGATTGCAAATGGGCGGAAAGGCCTTCATACTGGAAGACGAAATGTTGAAAGAGGGTAAAAAAGCCTACCTGCTCCGTTTTCCTGTGGCCGCCATCATGGACACGCTGCTGTGGGGATTTCGTCCTGAGGTGATCAAATTTACCGACAACAAACTGGGCTTTGGTAAAAAGCTTTACTGGTACCGCAACCCGGATGCGTTGCAGCAGAGGGATAACATGAGTTATTTGGGTTATTATTAATTTTAAATCAAGCTTTTAGTAACCTAATCTTAAGTTTTGTTGAAAACTGGGTTTGGAGAGTAGTCCCTTGCTGTTGTATCTTGGTCTTCCATTCTCCCGGATTATTTATTGCCTGTTACACAGAATTTTACCGAAAAAAAGCAAGCTATTATATGAATACTGATCTATTCGCTGAAACCAGTAAATCTACTGAAAAAAAGACAGAATCAGGGTATTACGAAGAAGTTTTAGGTCGCCGGGTCAGGCCCGGTATTTCCGCAACGGAGGATTCGCAGGAGGAGCTGCCACCGGCCGCTTCTCCGGAGACCTTTGAGTTTGAGATGGACACCAGCCGTTTGCAATCCTATGCATATGAGGAAGCGATGGAAGCCACCACCGCTTATTTTAAGGGCGATACACTGGCTGCCAGTGTCTGGATCAACAAATATGCCCTGAAGGACAGCAAAGGAACCCTGTATGAAAAAAGTCCCGATGATATGCACTGGAGGATCGCCCGGGAAATTGCCAGGATAGAGAAAGAGTATCCCAATCCCATGAATGAGGATGAGGTATATGCCCTGCTGAAGGATTTCAGGTACATTGTTCCCCAGGGTTCACCGATGGCAGGGATAGGCAACAACATTCAGATCGGGTCTTTGTCCAATTGCTTTGTGATCGGCAACGACGGTCCTTCGGATTCTTACGGCGCCATCATGAAGACCGACCAGGAGCAGGTTCAGCTCATGAAACGGCGTGGCGGCGTGGGTCACGATTTATCCCATATCCGTCCTTACGGCAGCCCGGTGAAAAACAGCGCCCTGTCATCAACCGGGATCGTTCCTTTCATGGAGCGTTTCTCCAATTCCACACGCGAGGTGGCCCAGGATGGACGAAGGGGCGCCCTGATGCTCAGTATTTCAATTAAACATCCTGATTCTGAGGCGTTTATTGATGCAAAGCTTGAGACCGGAAAAGTGACCGGAGCCAATGTATCTGTGAAGATCACCGATGATTTCATGCGGGCCGTGATCAACGATGAAACCTATACGCAGAAATATCCCGTTAACGCTGACAAACCAAAGTTTCAGAAAGATATCCGTGCCAGGGATCTGTGGAACAAGATTGTTCATAATGCCTGGAAATCGGCTGAGCCTGGCATCCTCTTCTGGGACACCATCCTCAGGGAGTCTGTTCCCGACTGTTACAGCGACCTTGGTTTCAGAACCGTTTCCACCAATCCCTGCGGTGAGATCCCACTCTGCCCTTACGACAGTTGCCGTCTGCTGGCCATCAACCTTTACAGCTATGTGGATAAGCCTTTTACCGGCGAGGCCAGCTTCAATGTGGAGCTGTTTATAGATCATGTGCAGAAAGCCATGCGTATCATGGACGATATCATTGATCTGGAAACGGAGAAGATCGACAAGATCCTCAAGAAAATCGAACACGATCCTGAAGAAGACGAAATCAAGCGGGTTGAGCGTAACATGTGGCTGAACATCCGCCACAAGACGCTGCAGGGAAGGCGTACGGGTGTGGGCATAACCGGGGAAGGAGACATGCTGGCCGCGCTGGGTTGCAGGTACGGTACCGACAAGGCTACCGATTTCAGCGTGGAAATACATAAGACCCTTGCTTTGGAAGCTTACCGTTCATCCGTGAGCATGGCCAGGGAAAGAGGCGCTTTTCAGGTTTACGATGCCGAAAGGGAAAAGCACAATCCGTTCATCCAGCGTATCCGCGAAGCCGATCCTGCGCTGTATGAAGAAATGAGAACCCACGGCAGAAGGAATATCGCCCTGCTGACCATCGCACCCACGGGAACCACCAGCCTGATGACCCAGACCACCAGCGGGCTGGAGCCGGTGTTCCAGATCAACTACAAACGCCGGCGCAAGGTGAATCCCAACGACCAGAATGCCAGGGTTAGCTTTACCGACGAAGTGGGTGATTCCTGGGAGGAATACAATGTATTCCATCATAAGTTCATCACCTGGCTGGAAGTGAACGGCTACAATCCCGATGAGGTTGCCGCCATGGATGATGAAAGCCTGCAGGCGGTCATTAACAATTCTCCCTATTACAAGGCCACAGCCAATGATATCAACTGGGTTGCCAAGGTTAAGATGCAGGGCGCCGTACAGAAATATGTCGATCATTCCATCAGCGTTACGGTCAATGTGCCTAAGGAAGTGACCCAGGAGGTGATCGGCAGTATCTACCAGACCGCCTGGGAAAGCGGTTGCAAGGGAATGACGGTATACCGCGACGGTTCCCGAAGCGGTGTGCTGATCACCAATGATAAAAAGGAACAGGAGGAGAATCTGTTCAGGGAAACCAAAGCCCCGAACCGGCCCAAGGTACTCGAAGCCGAAGTAATCCGCTTCCAGAACGATTATGAGAAGTGGGTCGCCATCATCGGTCTGCTGAACGGACGGCCGTACGAGATCTTCACCGGCCGGGCCGACGGAATCTTTCTGCCTCTTTGGGTGGAGAAGGGTTGGGTCATTAAAAACAAGACGGAAAGGGGCGGTAACCGCTACGATTTTCAGTTCGAGGACAAAGAGGGCTACAAAGTCACCATGGAAGGCCTCTCCCGTACTTTCGACAAGGAATTCTGGAATTATGCCAAGCTCATTTCGGGGATACTGCGCCACGGGATGCCCCTGCCATTTGTCGTCAACGTGGTGAACACCCTCGATCTGAAGAACGACACCATCAACACCTGGAAAAACGGGGTGGCCAGGGCATTAAAGAAGTATATACCCGACGGCACCAAAGCCAGGGGCAATGTTTGTCCGGGTTGTGGTTCCAAAGAGCTGGTTTACCAGGAAGGCTGCCTGGTTTGCAAGAGTTGCGGTGATTCCAAGTGCGGAGGCTGATCAGTTGCGCTAAAAGTGCAGCTTGTGGTGGTCGAAGTACTGATTATCCCTGAATTCATCGATTTTTTTTGCCAGGTGAATGAAAATCACCAGGTTGCGTTCATGCAGCCATTGAATGGCTTCATGCCTTTTCATGCAGGCCTGGGCAAAAACCGTCAGAAACTCGAAATTGTGCTGGTGCAACCACCGCATGGCATTGACATCGCCGTCGATGGCCCTGTCGAAGGCTGCAAAGTGGGGATATCTGTGTTTGAGCAGCCATTGGAAAGCTTCCTCGCTGCCCCGGATACAGTTTGAAAGGGCAGCCAGCTCGGGATATCCGTTTTTCAGCAGCCAGACATGGATTTCTTCGTTCCCTGAGAAGGTTTCACCCCATGCAATCAGGACCTTTGGCGGATAATGAAGCATCAGTCGAAGAATTCTGCGCAGATGCCCGTCTTTTCCACCTGGGCGGCTATCCTGGCCAGTTCGGATTTGCTGACTTTCAGCAGGCCCGGCAAAGGTGTCTTGCGTTCGATAGAGTAGAGCATCACCCGTTTGGGATTGATTTCCCGGATGAAGGTCAGCCAGGCGGCAACCTCTTCTTCAGTGGTGTTGTCGAATGTGATCCCGTCGATGCTGCCCCTGATGAAGAGGGTCTGTATGGTCACCTTGCCTTCGAATTTCTTCAGGTTATCGACGATTTCCCGAAGGCTTGTCTTGATTTTGGACTGGTTGATCAGGCGGAACATCTCCTCGGTGCCGGCATCCAGTTTCTGGATGTTGTTGTCCAGTTTTTTGAGCGCTTCCATAATGCCGGGTACCCTGAGCATGCTGGCGTTCGACAGGACGCTGATGCGGGTGCGGGGCAGCAGTTCGTTCCTGATGGCGATGATGCCGTCTACGATTGCCGGAAATTCGGGATGCGTGGTGGGTTCCCCGTTCCCGGCCAGGGTGAGGGAATGCGGTGTGATGCCTTCGGTTTTCAGTTCTTGTATCCGCTTTTCCAGCAGGCTGAAGATCAGCTCAGGGGATGGAAAGGCAGGATCACCCGGCCCGGTGGCCTCTGTCCAGCCGCATTCACAATACACGCAGTTAAAGGTACAAAACTTCAGATTGGTGGGTAACAGGTTTATTCCCAGTGAAATACCAAGTCTCCTGCTGTGAACGGGTCCGAAGATGGTTTCATGAAAGTGGATGCGGCTCATGATGTCCGGGTTTGAAATACAAACCTACATGAAGTTTGTTACAATCACAAACCGGGGGGAGAAAAAAAGCCGGAGTGTGGTGAATTTGCCCGGCTGCACTAATTAACCTGGGGTATCAGCAGAAGCTTGCTATTAGTCTCAAGCAAAGCTTTGCGAAACCTCAGGACAATCCGACGGGGTAATCCGGATAGCTCATCCATTCGAAGTTATAGAGCCCCTGCAGCATGCGTTCTTTTTTCTCTTCTTCGCTCAAACTGTCGTATTCGGCTTTTTCCCGCTCGAGTTTCAGCCGTTTCTCCTCTTCAATGGCATGGATTTCCGCCAGGTACCTGTCTTCCAGTTTTCGCTTCAGGAAATCACGGGCCACCGAGGGAAAGAGTTCCAGCAGCAGTGTTTCCTTTTCACCGGCAGCCAGGGGAACGTCTCCGTATTCAGGGAAGAGCGGGTTATCCTGTTTCCTGTGGTATCGCGGCGAATAGGGGCTTTCATCCCTGACTCCGGCTATTTTGAAGCGGAATTCAGGGTCAACGGGAAGGGGTGTTTTCCCATAGCTTCCTTTTACCAGGTTCACAAACTGTATGGAACGGGTGGTATAATGGGGCTGATTTTTGCTTTCATCAATCACACAGTTAACAGCTTGAACACCCACGATTTGCGAGGTGGGCGTCACCAGGGGCGGGCAGCCGCAGGCCATGCGCACCTGGGGGATCAGCTCCATGGCCCGTGGCAGCAGTTTTTCAAGTTTCAGCTGGCGTAACTGGGCAAGCATATTGGAATACATCCCGCCGGGTATCTCGGCCTGTTTGATTTTTTCATCCGGAGGCGGAAAGCCGAAGTAGCTCTCCAACTGCTGACAGGTCTGAAGCAGCTCGTCATCCTTGTCGGCCTTGGCATAGCCGATGGCCAGGTCGAGCAGGCGGTCGATGTCGGTATGCAGCTTTTCCTGGGTGATGTCGAAGGCACGCGGCGGATCGGGATAATTGTCGAATTCCTTCAGTTCGTCCCTGATGGCAGCAAGCCCTTTATTCACTTTTACGGTAGCCTCAAGATTGACTCCGGTATCGATGTGCAGCTTGTTGCAGAAAAGCTGGATGAGCTCAAAGGCCGGTGCGGCTGAGCCTCCGGCAAAATACCAGAGGGAAGTGTCCACGATATCCGCACCGTTGATAATGGCCATCAGGGTGGAGGCCAGTCCGTAACCAGGCGTGCAGTGGGTGTGAAAATTCACCGGGATATCGAGCCTTTCTTTCAGCAGTTTGAACAGCCGGCCTGTTTTTCCGGGGGGTATCAGGCCTGCCATGTCTTTGATGGTGATCATGCCGGCTCCCATGGCCTGCAGTTCCACCGCTTTGTTCACAAAATATTCCTTGGTAAAATGCCGGGTATGGACCTTACGCGCCAGCAGCAGGGCTTTCATCCGTTCACGGGTGGAGAAATGCGGGTCCACGGTGTAGCAGACTCCTGCATCGGCGATACCGCCGTGTTTCTTGACAAAGGCGATGGATGGCCTGATGTTTTCCACATCGTTCAGGGCATCAAAGATGCGCATGATGCCAATTCCGGACCGGATGGCATTGCGGTGGAAGCCTTCGATGATCTCGTCGGGATAAGGATTATACCCGAACAGGTTCCTGCCTCGTGAAAGTGCGGCCAGTTTAACGGTGTCGCCCACACCCGCCCTGATTTTTTCCAGCCGGTCCCAGGGGTTTTCATTCAGGTAGCGCATCACCGCGTCGGGGACGGCGCCTCCCCAGACTTCCATGGCGTAAAAATGACATTGTTGAAGATCAGGCAGGACACGGTCGATCTGTGCCTGTGTCATCCGGGTGGCAAACAGGGATTGTTGGCCATCTCTCAGGCTTACATCCCTGATCAGCAGTTTCCTTTTCATATCCGGCAGTTTTGGGAGCGGCAGTTAAAAGTGAATGGCAGCGTTGCGGAAAGAGCGGTTGTTGTGAATTCTTTCACAGCTGCAAAGGTATTAAAAATATGATTGTTACCCTGTCGTTCAGGCAGGGATTTCTCTGCAGTGAGACGAATTTTTCTTCAGTCTCAGTGCCCCACAGTCAGCAGATGGAAGCGGGTGATCAGGTTTTCTCCTTCAAACACCGTCATCCGGTATGGATAAATTCCCGGGGCCAGTGCGGAGGCATCGAAGCTGATCTGATGATGTCCTTCGGTGTAGACGCCGGACACCAGTTGTCTGACGGCTTGTCCCAGGTAATTGTACAGGCTGATGTCGATACGGGCTTCAAATGGCAGGTAAAAACCGATGGTGGTGTTTTGCATGAAAGGATTCGGATAATTCTGCCCCAGGAAGATCCCTTCGGGCTGGTCGGAGGAAGTCAGGGCAGGGATCAGCAACTGCAGGTCGCTGTATGGAATTCCGTCTTTCCCGGCGACTTCCGATCCTGCCGTGGCCTGAAAGGCGAGTTTTCCGTCGAGCGAACGGTCTTTGGCCCTGAAATGCAGGTTCAGTAAGGCTTCTCCCTGTTCAAACGCCATGGGGATATGGCTGTACCAGGCGATCCGGATTTCTCCCAGATAGACGGCATGCATCAGATCTTCGGTCATCCGGGGGTTTTTGGTGCTGATATCTGTCAAATCAAGGTAAGCGGCTGGGTATTCAAGCACCAGTGACACGGCGCCGGCCAGGATATCGGATGTCAGGGTCAGCGGGAGGCTGAAAGCCTCACCGGAGCTGATATGCAACTCTGGTCCCGGAAGGAGGTTTACGGCAGGTCTGGTTTTCAGTCCCGGGACATAGGAAGCATCCACATCTCCGTAGCACAAAGTCAGGAAGCTCACCACCCTGGAGGTAGTACCCAGGTCGACGGTATCCTGTCGTGAAATCCAGTCTCCTGCAGGGAAACTGTTGATGGCCAGCACGAATCGCCTGGCGATGAGCAGGGCGTCGATGGCATTGATCTGCTGGCTGTTGTTCACGTCGCCGGCCAGGAAATGCAGGCCTTCAAGGGTATCGAGATTCACGAAATGCCTTAATACGAGCAGGGCGTCGGTAGCATTGACGCCTCCCCAGGTTTTATCGATATCCGGTCTGACGAGGTATGTTCCGGGAGCGATATTGGAGAAGAGGTAAGCACCGCTTTGGTTGGTGATGGCCGTATCCACCGGATCCATCTCCATATCATACAGGATGATACGGCTCGCCGAAACCGGCGACTGCAGGAGGTTGTCATATTTCAGTGAGCCGGACAGGGAAGCGATAACCAGCAGGGTGGCAGGTTCTGAATAGGTGAAACAACCGCCGTTGCTTACCAGGCAGCGGAACACCAGACCGCTGAGATCCGGGCTGAGCGGATCGATGGTCAGGGTCGAAGTGGTCGTACCTGAATATGGCGGGTTACTGGAGAGCGGCGTGAAGCCTGCACCTCCGTCGGTGCTGGTTTCCCATTGATAAAACACGGCATTGGTGGCTTCAACACTGAACACTGCGGCCGTTCCGAGGGGGACTTGCTGGCTGAGCGGCTGAATGATCATGGCCGGAGCCGGGCTGAGAATGACAGCAGCTTCGGCGGTGTTCTTGGCCGATTCACGGTTGCCGGCATTGTCGGTGGCGATGCTGTAGAATGCATAGGATGTGCATGGATTCCCGCTGAAGATCACGGCTTCGCCCCAGGGTGCCTCCCCGGATTTGAGAAAAGGCCCGTTGTTTTCCGAAACATAAAGCTCGAAGGATGCGATACCTGACCCGCCGCTGTCGTCGGAACCGGTGGCATACACCGCTACGGTCGTGGTGTCGGATTCGGCCGGAAGCGATACCACCTGGCTTTGCGGTGCCACGGCATCGGCAATATTCACCCAGGTGTTGGTGGCCAGGGGAGGGTTGATGTCGAAAACGATTTCTGCTGCAGCTTTGAGCGAATCACCCGTAATCACATCGCTTTTGGGGCGTATGGAAAAGGTCACCATGCCTTCCCCTTTGTGGGTGACTGAATCATTAATGGGAAGAAAGCCGAGCATGGGATCTTCGGGCGGCAGGCCGGTGGCCGGGTCGATACTCTGGAAGATCCAGAAAACCGTGCCTTCGCCCACATTGATCCCTGCAGTCACATCCACGAACAACCCCAGTGAATCCCTGACATCCAGCCGGTTGGAGTAGAAAGAGGTATTGGGTGGAACAGTGAAGAGGAGGTTTCCGAAGCCGAATTCCCCGAGTTTTACACTCGAAAGGTTCATATGCGGATCAAGTTTATAGGTTACCAAAACGCGTTGGGCAGGGGCTGTGGCGAATTCGGGATCGTTTTCGAAGTTGATGAGATAGTCGAGGGGCTTTTTGCTGCTCACATATTTCGGATCGCCATAACCGGCCGGGCCCACGATTTCATTCGGGTCTCTGGAGCAAACGATGGGAATGAAGGTAAACACGGCGCTTGCTTTACCGAAACAGTTGTTGGAATCCGTCACACCGATGGAGTATTTACCCGAGCCCGACACGTTGATGCTTTGAGCCGGAGCCCAGTGATAGGGCGGTGTTCCGCCGGAAACAGAGGCGCTGAGGGTGATGACGGGAGGGCCGTCCTGGACGCAGAAGGGCACTTCACCACCTGAGCCCATCGTAACAACGAGCGAGCCTTTCTTTGCCACGATGGTGACGCTCTTGTCGCCTTTGCAGTTATTGGCATCTGTGACGGAGACCGTATAGGTTCCCGGTCCGAGCCCTGAGATGGAAGCTCCGTTGGCGCCGTTCGACCATTTGAAGGTGTAGGGCGGTGTCCCGTGGTTGACCGATGCGGAGGCCGTTCCGTCCTTTTTCCCGCAGGTGGCGTCGGTTTTCGTGATGGTGATCTGTGCCCTGAGGGGAGCACCCTGCACCAGGCAGAAGGCCAGCAGAAGCATGAAGGCCTTTATTCCGTTGTTCTTCCTGAAGATTGACTTGTTCATTGGAAGTGTTTTTATCTTTTTATTCACAAACATCACCCACCCCGTCGCAGTCCGTATCGGCCTGATCGGGGTTATAGGTATCGGGACAATTGTCGTATACGTTCAGAATGCCGTCTCCATCCCTGTCATTGTCGCAGGGATCTCCTATCAGGTCGTTGTCCATGTCGGCCTGGTCGATGTTGATCAGGGTTGGGCAGTTATCGCAGGCATCGCCGAAGCCGTCCGTATCGGAGTCTTCCTGTGCGGGGTTGGGTACATTGGGACAATTATCCGCCGCATTCAGGAGGCCGTCGCCGTCGATATCCGGATCCAGGTCGTTCGGGTAACCGTCGCCATCGATATCCGTATCGCAGGCATCGCCGAGCAGGTCACCGTCTGTATCTCTCTGGTTGGGGTTGTATACCTGGGGGCAATTGTCGCAGGAATCGCCCCTGTTGTCAGCATCAGCGTCTTCCTGTGCCGGATTCGGGAAGAGCGGGCAGTTATCGCAGACATCCCCGATTCCGTCAGCATCCCAGTCGGCCTGCAGGGGATTGGCTTTTTGCGGACAGTTATCGCAGGCATTTCCAATCCCGTCCCTGTCGTTGTCTTCCTGTCCGGAATTTGGTCTGCATGGACAGTTATCCTGGAGGTTCAGCACTCCGTCGTTGTCGATATCCTGGCTGACGGGCAATTCCCATGCTTCATGGCGGCGAAGAAAGAGGCCGAGGTTGGAGGTCATCACAGCAGTGTCGGATATGAGGCTGACAAACCAGGTACCGTTGTATTGTTTGAGAAAATATGGCATTTGCAGGGTGTCTGACAAGCCGGTCCCGATAGTAACCCAGCTCAGGAGTCCGTTGCCGTACTGCAGGCTCATGATCAGTCTGAAAGCATTGATGCTGTCGACATTGGACAGAAAGAGGGCCTGGGTCTGGGGATTGCCGAGTACCTGGTTCACCTGGGGCAGCACGTCGGGGGAATACTCGTTGATGATATTGCCGATATTGCCGCTCTGGTAGGCTGACAGCATGCGGCAGAGGGCTGCATAGGGGGAGTTGGTGGTGAGGGCGTTCTGGCTTCCGAGGGAAGGATTGATAAGGCGGGAATCACCCGGGCCGGGAATGTGGGCTGTAACCTCATAAAAGGCGAGCGAATCACACAGTTCATGTGCCGGGTCGGGGCGGTAGCCTTGTCCGTCCAGCACCGGTATTCCGATGTGAATGACCGAAAGACTGAAGGATGGGAAGGTGTCGGTGAGCATCCGGGCAGTGGGGATTAAACCGGATTCGGGTTGATGATGGTTTGGGAAGGCAGGAACCGGTGTACCGGGCAGCATGGCTAGGACCATCAGGGTGGCAGCAGCTGCTTTTATTTGTGGCAATGGCTTCATGATCAGTATCATTATAAAAGATTAACACAAGATTTGGCGATAACGGGCCAGGTCCCGCTGATGTTGATCAGGGAGATCAGGGTGATGGAACCGACCAGGTCGGCCTGGAAGCAGACCTGGCTGGAACCGCTGAGGGTTACTGCGGGATAAATGCATAATTTCACGGGTTCTGCAGACAAGGTCCCCTGGAGGATGAGGCTGGCATCGAGGGCAGCCTTGCCAAGGACCGTTCCGCTTAATCCGCCACCGAGCGTTCCCGACACACCGAGGGCCAGGCATATTTCACCTCCGTCGCAGATGGTCTTGAATGTGCCGGTGAGCGTGGCACCTGCACCGGCCACCACCCTGACATTGAGTGATGCAATGTAAGGTACGCCGTAGAACGGGAAATCGCAGGTTATCCCGCCGGAAATGCCGACATTGAGGCTGACCGAGTAAGCGCTGTCGACACAGGGAGATTTGTCGGGACAGCACATCAGTCCCGTGGAATAATTATACCCAATTGACCAGGAGGGGGCATCCGCCGCACAGAGGGAGACCTTGGTGGCAATGCCTTCATTGATCAGTTCCAGCAGGTTGTTCATGGTAGTCATGGCTTCGTTCAGTTTCTCCATATACTTGATCGGAAAACCGATGCTGAAACCGGACATGAAATCTTCGTTCACGGCATGGATAGTGACCGTGGTGCTCACAGAATCACCTCCTTCGCAATTTTCCAGGGTCAGGGTAATGTCGGTATCGTACTCATAGTTGCTTTGGACCGGCACGCTTGCCGGGCTAACTTTAACCTTTTCATCCATTCCGGGAGGGTCGGTGGTGATGTTAAACAGGCTGTAATCAAGCGATTCGCCTGCCTTGTAGCAGCATTTTTTTGGAGTGGCGCTGATGCTGTTGACCCCGTCTTCCACATAAACCGTCACTTCGTCCACGATTTCTTTGGCAAAGTCTTCTGTCACGGCTTTCAGTGTATAGGTGGTGGTTGTGGCGGGAGCTGCCCTGGTTTTACCTGAATGGATATCTTCGATACCGCTGGCGGGTGACCAGGTATAGCACCAGCTGCCCACATTAGATATGCCGATGGTCACCGAGTCGGTCAGGCCGGTGACGGGATTCCTGCAGGTGGTTTTATCTTCGCCTGCGATGCCGGAGATACCTTGCGCCCTGAGCCGCGGGTTGATGATGACGGTCAGGATCAAGGCTGTAAGCAGGATGTTGCGGATTGTATACATAGGTTTGGGATTAGCGGTGGATATGGGATGAATTAATAATTGGGCAGCAGCAGGGTGAAGGCCAGTCCGGCGCTTGCTTTGGAATAGACGGTGATGGTTCCTCCCATGCCGGGTCTCAGTACATCGGCAGGGCCATTGTGTTCACGCAGGGGAAGCAGCAGGCTGGTCAGTCCCTGGCTCAATCCCGACACTGTCAGAGATACCGGCGCCGAGACCACGCTTTTAAATTCTACTTCAGGGGCTACCAGGTCAATATTCCCGGCATTGGCATATTCAATCAGGATGGAAACGATGCCGGCCGGACGTGCCGCCGAAGGATAGTACAGGTTCACCTGAAGGTCCGGAATGGTACCGGATGCAATGGTGAAGGCATCTTCCAGCAGGGCCATGCCGTCGCAGAATTTATCTGCCACCACGGTATAAACCCCGGTGTCGGCATTGTCCAGGTCGAAAGTGACGAACACCCTGGTTTGATCAAAGAAAATAAGTCCGGTGCCCGGAATGACCTCATCGTCTTTGGTCAGGTAAACCGACATGGACGGAGTGAACTTTGAACCGTTCAGCCTGAGGGTAACTTCGCCTGTATTCCCACCCCGCACGGCATCAATGCTGACGATGCGGAATGGAAGGATGGAGGCGTGCAGCTGAATTTGCTGGGGTGCCGGTAAACTGCTTGTTCCATATACAAGCAGGTAATATGTACCTGTCTGCAGTCCGGGGATCAGCATTTCCTGGTTCCCCGCGTTGGGGTTTCCGTATGCCATGTCGTAGGTGGTTCGGTTGGGAAGATTTTCAAAGCTGATATACAATTCATTGATACCGTAAACGGAATCCCCTTTTAACTGCAGGAAAAGGGTTTCGCCTGCCAGCGAGTCGGGAATCTCTATCCTGTAATAGGTCATGGTATAATCCGGCATGGCCTGCATGATCCAGGAACCGAGCGGCAGGAGCGGAACGCTAAGCTGTAAGGTCTGAATCCCGAAGCCTGTGTTGTTCAGGTCGTCGGATTCAACAATGTTGTTCAAAACATCGGTGCGGACGATCACGTACCAGTCGCCCGGTACCAGGCCGCTGAGTGTCCCGCTGACCGTACGGTTGAGGGTGGCGCCCGGACCGATGGAAGCGTATCCTTCCACATTCCCGAAAAGCAGGTCCCCGATATCCCAAATGGTGTCGGACGACAGGAAAATCAAATCCCGCATTTGCCCGTTAACCGGATTAGATCCCTGATTCAGAAGTGTATATGAAATGCTGATGGCTTGACCGCTTTGGGCCTGGGTAGGCGGAATTACCTGTAAAACAACAAGGTCTGACGGTGGTGGCATTTGCAGTGTGACGGCCTGACCGGCGATATTGTTCCCTTCGTTGTCATGTTCATACACCTGGTCGGTGGCATCTGTTTGCATCAGGATGATATAATTGCCGTTGGCCCAGTTGGGGATATTAAGCGTTACGGTATCGGTATATGAATCACCGGGTGCCAGAGAAGACTCTCTGCTCATATAGCCGAGATACTGGTCATGCCAGGTGATTTCAAAATCGGTGGAAAGGTAAAACCTGTCATACCACACCGGATTCCAGGGAGTGATCCCGCTTCCTTCGTTTTTGACCGTATAGCTGATGGTCAGGGGTTGGCCGGTGATACCGGCGGGGGGACAATTGAATTCATCCACCACCAGGTCAGGCGGAGGAGTGAAGATTAGATGGATGGGTTGTGGCGTGCCATCTGCTTTCCGTGGCATACAGACATTATTTGCCGGATTTCCGTCGGTGTTTGAATTGAATCTGTCGATCCGGATGAAAAGGTAATAGTCGCCGGTCATGCCATTGGGTATCATGACGCTGGAGGCATGGCCGCATGATTCGCCGGGATAGAGGGTTCCATAGTGTCCCAGCTGGTATATAAACAGGTCATTGGCCGAATAGACCGTATCCTCGGAAAGGTAGCAGCCGTCCACCCAGTGGTAGTTTGTCGGCACGGTACCCTGGTTCGTTGCCCACCAGGCCAGTGGGATAAACTGACCGGAGTAGCAGGTGTCTGGGGCCGACAGCGAATCAGCCACCAGGTCGACCGGTGGATAGGGTTTGATGTAAAACAGATCGCTTCTGAGCAGGTTGTTATTCTCACCATTGTGCTCATATACATTGGATTCGGCATCCAGCTTCATCCAAACATAATAATTGCCTGCAGGGAATGAGGAAGGAAGCACGCCAGTGATCATCCTGCTGAAACTGCTGTCGGGCAGCAGGATCACTGTATCGGTGCAGCTTGTGGTGAAATAAGAGGTACCCGGCACATCCGGATTTTTTGAAAAAATAAATTGTTCTTTCCATGTTTTTCCCTGAAGGATGCCGGGTCCTGCATTCTGAACAGTGTACTGAACAGTGTAAAGAAATCCGGCAGTAAGGGTATCCGGCAGTTCCAGGACAGTGCCGACCAGGTCGGGCCAGGGGGTCAGGGAAACATAAAAGCTGTCTGGTGTCCGGGCAGTGTTGTTCGTCTCACCGGAACCTTCAAAGATCGTATTATGAATATCACTCACCACATAGATGTAAAAATCACCCTGAATTCCGTCGGGGACTGTCAGAAGCAATGACTGGAACAGGCTGTCCCCGGGCTGCAGGATGGTATTTGAAATCGCTTTGGTAGCAAGAATCACTGAAGAGTCGGGGTTGAAGAAAGCCAGGTGGCTGAGATAAATCCGGTCGGTCCAGTTACCAATGAGCAATCCCGGTCCATTGTTTTTTTCATAATAGCTGAAAAGCAGATAACTGCCCGACTGGAGGGAATCAGGTTGTTCTATTCCTGACGGCAACAGATCAGGGTTCAGGATTTCGGTGGCATGAGTGCATCTGAGGATGTTGTTTTCCTCGGAGAGATGTTCGAATACCTTCTGGGTTGCATCGCTGAAAACGAAAAAATAATAGGGGCCGCTGATGTTGGAAGGAATGGTCACCGAGGCCTGTTTGGTATAGGACGAATCCGGCATCAGGGACTTGTTCACATAAACGTCTTCAAGCATGAAAGCAGTGTTGGTATTCAGTGTAAGGGAGTTTGACAGATAAACCCGGTCGTGCCAGGATCTGATTGCGACATTAGCACCCTGGTTCTGAACGGTATATTGAATGATGAGCGTTTGCCTGACAGAAGCCGAATTTGGCGCGATCACGCTGGTTGTCACCAGGTCGGGAGGCGGCGTGAGGAACACGGTGATACTATCACTGGTCAGGGTGTTGTTGTTCTCCAGGGCGTGTTCATAAACCTGGTTATAGATATCAGTAGTGATGATCAGGTAATATCTTCCGTAGATATAATTGGGGATATAGACTGTCCTGGTCATCTCGTACAGGCTGTCCGGCGCCAGGTCGCCGCTTCGCTGATAGGTTCCGAGGTTCACCATACCGCTTCCGGGTTCGGACTGGTTGGAGAAATACACCCTGTCTGACCAGGTCACATTGCCGGTACTGGCCAGGCCGTGGTTCTTCACACTCCAGGTCACACTGACCGCCTGCCCGCTGAAGGCAGTGTTCTGCACGATGATCTTGGCCACCCGAAGGTCAGGTACCGGAGAAAGAAAGACATACATGGTATCCTGGTTTCTGTTCTTATTGTTGTTATTGTTAGTCTCGGCCAGGATTCCGTCTTTGTCCGTCCATACGATCACATAGTAATTTCCGCTGATGCCCTGGGGAAGTGTGAAAGCAGCCTGTTGGGTATATGCTTCCTGTGGATTGAGATAGCTCAGGTTGGGATAGGATCCGATGTAATAGTCAACGCTGGGGTCAATGGTTGTATCGGTTGAAAGATAGACCACATCCGACCATTGGGTTGTTTGTGTGCTTCCCTGTCCCTGATTGAGGATCTGGAAAGAAAAATTGATAAGTTGTCCCGAGTATGCCTGGGAGGGGACTGTGACTTCGGAAACCACCAGGTCGGGAAGATATCGTACGGAAAAGGTCTGGACAGGACCCGGTGTCTGTATGCATGGATTCTTGGAGACAATCCGCCATGAATAGCTTTTCCCGTATTCAAGAAAATAGCTGAGCAGAAGGCTGATCTGGGTGATATTTGACACCAGGGGAGTTGTTGGTTCCGGGTTTCCCAGCTCCCAGACATATAAATCGTAATGTGAGGCTGCCATGGCGGGGCTCCAGGTGAACAGCAGGGGCAGGTTCAGGTTGGCGGCTCCGTCGGCGGGTGTCATGTTATCCACCGGGGTCGGGGTTTGGAAGAAGTACACAGTCACGGCCGTGCTTTGATATGCAGTGTCAAAACCGTCTGTGGCCATGATGTGGTAAGTCAGGCTGTTGGAAGGCACATCCCAGGGATTGGATAAGGTGGAGTTGAAGCCGGGAGGATCAGAGGACCATAGCCAGGTCACATTTCCAAATCCTCCGGTGGTGGTGAAACTCAGGAAAGTCGTATCACCAAAACAAAGCGAGGAAGGATTGGCCTGAATGCTGACACTCAGTTTACGGTTTACATAACCATTCAGGTAGGTAATGGGTCCGGGAAGCGGGTTCCCCATCAGGTCGGTGATCTCGCACTGGCCGGTGAAGCTTAAGGCCGTACTGCCTGAAACGTATTTGAATTTCAGGTCGAAGAGCTTGTCATCGGCGATACTGACACCGTTCTGATCGGCCCAGACTACGGCAACCTGGCCTCCCGAAGCATTGGCAAGGTTAACACCCTCGGTCAGCAGGGGATTCCAGTTCAGGGCGCGGCCGAACTTCAGGACGGAAGTGGAGTACTGGATAAAAAAGGTGAATGAACCTGCATTGTTCAACTGTTGGGCGTATACCGGGATCAAAATGCTGTCGCCGGGGGAAGCGGTTACGGTATCTATCCGGATGAAGAGGTCAGCCTGCGCCGACAGCCTGGCAGGTGAGGCCATCAGCAAAACGAACAGCAACAGGCCGGCAGGCCAGGTTCCGGACAACAGGGTTGCGGATATCTTTTTCATAGTGGTTTATTTGCTGATTATCATAGATCTTACCTGGCTTCCAGCCTGTGTGGCACCCTGGAAGATCATCCGGTAATAATAGGATCCGGGGGGCAGTTGCCGGGTAGTCAGGCGCAGTTCATGCTGACCGGGCTGCCGGAGACCTTCCCGGCTGCACAGTACCCGTTCGCCGAGAACATTGAAGACTGCAAGTTCAATATTACCTTCTTCAGGTATCAGGTATGGAATAATCGTTTCCAGCCGGAAGGGGTTGGGAATGTTCTGTCCCAGGTAAAATCCTGAGGACCCGTCTGGCGGCAGGATCAACGGATGCGTCAACAGGGCAGGGACCAGCGGATTACAGCTTGCATCGGCAATCTCATTGTCCCCTGTCAGCGTAAGTGCGATTCCGCGCGGCGGCGGGATAGCGCATAAGCGGAAAATGATGGTGAATAATACATCTCCTGCAGCCAGGTCGGGAGGATCCTCATTGCTCCATGCAATAGAAAGGACGTTGCTGTTTAATCTCCTTGCGAATTGTCCTGGCGGCATCAACAGGTCAAGAAACTCCAGGTACTCCTGTGGCCAGGTGAGATGGAGGGTGAGGGCGGCAGGCCTGCATGCTTCTTTCACTTTGATTTCCAAGGTGATATCTGAACCTGCCGTGGCAAGGAGACAAGATGCAGTTTCGAGGGAAACGGAAGCTTCGGTCTTTAAGCCCGGCAGATAGGATGCGTTCACATCACCATAGAGTATCCCCTGGAAATCCTGTACCTTATCACTTCCCTGGATTTGGATACTTTTCGGTTCGAAATACCAGTTCCCTGCCGGGAAAGTAGTAATATTTCCCACCGTATGATGCAGGATAAGCAATGCATCTGCGCCGGTCACGGTTGTGGAGTTATTCACATCGGCTGCTTTAAGCCGTAGTCCGCTGAGGGTTTCAAGCGCCACCACATGTTTGCCGGTCAGTAAGGCATCGGTTGCGTTGATGCCTGCAGGTTCAATATCCGAAGATGCCCCGATGGAATAATTCCCTTCCAGCACATAAGGGAAGAGATAATTGCCGCTCATGTCGGTAAAGGTCGAATCTACGATGGTTCCGCCACTGTTCAGGCGTACCAGGAGGTTACCGATAGCTGAGAACATACTGTTGTTGTAAGTCACATGGCCGCTCAGTTCAAAACGCGGGATCACATGCACCGTAGCCTGGTCCTGTGCGCTGCATCCGTTGGCTCCGGTGGCGGTAAAAGTGTAAACAGTCGTGAAATCCGGATTTGCCGTGGGTTGCAGTATGACCGAATCATCCAGAGATGCAGCCGGGATCCAACCAAAGGTATAGGGTTCTGCTCCTCCGCTTACGGATGAGCCAAAAGTGTAATATTCCCCTCCCAGGATGTTACCGTCGGGTCCTGCATCAACCACCGGACGGGGCATCACCGCTACGGATATTTCATCTGAGTCGGTGCAGCCGTACCCGTTGTCGACATCCAGGGTGTAAACCCCCGAAGCGGCGGGAGTAACACTTTGAATGACAGGATTTTTGATCGTAGCGGAGAATCCGTCAGGGCCAGTCCATGTGTAGCGTGTGAGTTCACCGTATCCGGTGATGATCAGGTTGGGCCGCTCACTGTATCCGGAGCCGCCTGTAAGATTGCATCCCGGGGCACAATTGTCGCAGTATCTTGCCCATACACCTCCGCTGACCGATGTGTACTGGAAGGTGGAGTTGCTGCTCCATCCGTTGTTGTCGAAACATACCTCCACCAGCAGGTTGCTGCTTCCATCGTAATAGAAGGGCTCCTGCAGGGTGAAGAGATTCTCCCCGGTCACCGGATAATAATAGGCAGTATCAAAAACCTCGGTGTTGCCCTGTACAAATCCGGTCAGGCTGTTCAGAGCGGTATGCATCATGCGGATCTTCATATTGCTGAGGCCGGGACTTCCTACTGAGCCAATGATGAATCCGATCGCACTGATCTCACCCTGGTGCAGGCCGGCCTGCTGTATCTCCGTGGCTTTGTACAGGTACTGTGCCCGGTGATCCATGTAGTAGGTTCCGAAAGGACTCGGACCGGTGCTCCCTGAGTACGACGTGCCCTGTCCGATCTGAATATTCATGGGAACGGGAGGAAGGGTACCAGAGGCATTTCCCTCAAGGTGGAGGGTGGTACCTTCACAGAGGCTTGTATCGCTCCCCGCATCCGCTACCGGGTAAGCAAATTCCGTTATCACGATGGTATCTGATGAGGGGCATTGGTGGGCATCGACCACGTCCACATAATAGATGCCCGGGGTGCTGACTTCCAGACCCGATCCTGTTGAGCCTTCATTCCACAGGTAGGAAACATAGTTGCCGGCATGAAGCACCAGCGAACCTCCTGCACAATAACCTGTGTCGGCTCCCAGGTTCACAGCCACGAGCGGATGCGGGATCAGCAGGTAAACCGGAAGGTTTAAAACAGGATTCAGCGGATCCGAAGTGCTTATGGTGATGTTGGTGTTATATAAACCGGTCGGCATGCCCGTCCTGGACAACTCAAAAGGTATATTCACCGAGCAGCCGGCACAGAGGATACCACTTACAGAAATTCCGCCAAACCAGTTGCTGGCAATGCCGCCGACCGTATATTCCATATCGGCGAAACCGGTGTTGTGAAGGTCAAAGCTGCTCCAGATGCTTTCCTGGCAGGCAAGGACCTGGCTGATAGAGGACGGACTGACGGAAGCAACCGGCATACCGATGCAGTAGCCCGACAGACAGATTTTAAAGAGTCCGGCTTCTGAGTAGATAAAGAGGGTGTCTTCCAGCGAACCTTGCGCAGTCGGGGCAAAAATCACCGGAACGGTATTACTGCCGCCTGCCGGGATTACCAGACTCGAAAATGCCGGGTAGAAAGAGGCATCCAGACAAAACATATTCCATATTAACACCGGAGTACAACTTGGATTTTCAATGGTGATCTGCTGTACCGAAGATGTAAATTGCATGATAGTGTCGTATGCCAGGCAGGCCGGCGAGTAGTTGATATACGGAATACCCCAGATCTCCAGGTTCACGGGAAGCCAGACCACCGGTTTCATGGGATCGTTGGAAGAAATACTGATCACATCCTGGTAGAACCCGCCCGTCATCTCCGTGGCATCAATGGTCAATTCAATGGCATGCCAGTCAAAAGGCGCGATATTACCATTTTCCGGGTTGACGTTCATCATGATGGCATGCGAACCACTGTGGTATAAAGTGTTGATTTCTTCCTGGCTTAGGTCCCTGTTATAGAGCCTTACCTCGTCAAGATCCCCTGTGAAATACCTCGGTTCATAAGAGTTGTAATAGCGCATGCCAAGTCCCGCCATATAATAGTAATAACCATAGCTTAAAGTGCCTTCAACCCAGACCTCATCCGCTAATCCGCTGTTCTTGTAAAGTCGGATGAAGAATCCGTCAAAAGTCAATGTCACATATGTCCATTCTTCGGTCTCCAGGGGAAAAGAAAGGTAGTAATCTGTGTACTCCACGTTGACCAGGGCATATACATTTTGCTTATCTGCATATATTCTGATGCCCATATCATCCCAGGGGGTATTCCCCATGTCGAAAAGGCAGGCCTGTTCATTCTGCCATTCGGTAGTGTCCCTGAACCTGGCCCACAAGGAAACGCTGGCTTCCGGATTAAAGAGGTTGTCGATGAAGTCGTTTTCGTTTTCATACTTCATACCACTCTCATATTCAAATCTGTATGCATTATAGTCCAGTCCGGAGTGGCCATCGGTCAATACAGCCCCGTTGTTCTCAAGATTTCTTCCGTTACCGCTCTTGTCGGTTGGATCACCCTGGAAGGGATAGTAAAACATGAGTCCTTCCGAAAGACTGGAACTGGTATTGATTTGGTAATTCAGGTCACCGTCACCGAAGTTGTCGATGTAAAATGTGAATGTTTCTGTTGTTCCGCATTCCAATGAAAGGTCAAGCTGCCAGGGATCCAGCGACAGGTCGGGAGCCGGGATTCCGTTCCCTTCCACGGTGATAATCCAATCGCCGGCATTGGTGACAAGCACGATTTCTCCCCATTCATACACGGGGTCCTGGGGAGAGAATCCCACCGAGATCTCCATGCTTTCCCAGGGAGGAATGGTTCCCTGGACAGGATTCACCTGGAAGGCTGGATTGCTGCAAAAGGCTTCATAAATGTCAAGGGTGTCGCAGCCTGTGTTGGTGAGGCTGGTTTGCCAGAAGTTCAGTGTGAACTGGATCACATCGCCAAAGTCGTGGTAATCTTCACTCAATTCAGGAAAGGGATCGCCATACACTTCCAGTTCCGTCGGAATACTGATGTGGCTTGTCTGCGGATCGTTTGAATAAATATCGATATGAGAATAGTAATAGCCAACACTTAATTGGGCACCGCTGAAATACATGGGATAGGTCCGCGAATCCAGGGGAGGGATGGTATCCATCACGGAGGGAAGCACGATACCGGCGGCAATCAGGACTGTATAATCCTCTGCCTGGCCATAATAGGGATTATTGCAGGGTCCGGGGACGGCTTCCCATATATAGTCGGAGATCACCCGCATGCGGAGCGGAATTCCTGCAACAGCTTCAGCGGGTATTTCCACCACGGCGGTATGGATACTGTCGAAATTATCAGTACTTTCCATGATCAGTTCTTCGGAAGAAAAGGAGCCATCGTTGTTGTAATCAATCCATGCTGTCACGTTTTCTCCGTTCTCCGGACCGGTGACCACGGTCAGGGTGTAGGTCTGT
The DNA here is from genome assembly GCA_022709385.1 of Bacteroidota bacterium. Classification (GTDB taxonomy): domain Bacteria; phylum Bacteroidota; class Bacteroidia; order Bacteroidales; family CAIXZF01; genus JAKLIX01. The sequence goes on from JAKLIX010000001.1 coordinate 453,750, forward strand.
TCCGGCAATACCGTGGTTTTAAACATGCTGGTAAAATCCTGGTAGCCTTCAATGGCATTGCCCGAAGGATGGTTCAGGCTGTTGAAAGCCACCCGCTGTATCCCCATATTGCAACAGTAGCTAATTGTTTGAGGTGAACAGGATGCAGGTGTCATTATGGGATTATCACTCCCGATGGAAGGGATCCAGATGGCCAGCGTTCCCAGTCCGTTGTTGTAAACCGTCAGGCTTTGTTCAGTGATCTCATCACAATAAGCGCCTCCCCAGAAAGCACCCGGATCCACTGCAATCACGGGTGGTTCGGTACCTGTCCCCTCCAGGTACACATCGATGTTTCCGGCATTGGAATAAAAGGTGACGCTATCGTTGAAAACAGACACGAAAGTGGGATTGAAAAAGACAGTGATCACGGCGGAGTCTTCCGGCAATACGGTAAAGGGGAAGGGAAAGAAGGTATATTGGTCTCCGAAATCCAGCTCGTAATAATCAACCAGCAGGGTATCACATCCTGCATTGTAGAAGATGAGGGATTCCTGTTTCACTGCTCCCGCGATTACTCCACCGAAATACAGGACATTGGTATCGGCGGCAATGGCAGCTTCACCCAGGACATCCATCCGGCAGGGATACCGGTATGCTTGTTTCAACGGATCATTGGTGATTGCGATCAGACTGGCCAGGTAGGTCCCGCTAAGCTTGCCGTTTCCGTTGAATTTCACGTACACCATTGTATTGTCTCCCGGGGGGATTACACCCGAATCCGGCGAAACAGAGACAAATCCCTCGAGGGGTGCTTCAGAAGTATACCAGGTGGCTCCCGAAAAAGTACCGTGAAACTGGTTGGGCGTCAGATCATGCAGCACAGTCCCGCTGCCTTCGTTAAAATCCCAGTAGGCCAGCAAACCCACCTCGTTTCCGGAAAGCATGAGAAAGCGAAAATCCTTGATCTGTCTGTCGGAACGCCTGTAACTCCAAATCCTTACCTCATCCATCCTGCCGTTCCACCAGCGGGAGGTATTGTAACCTATGCCTATCATCAGGTTGGAGATCTGTGTTGCCCATTGGGAATGATATACTCCGTCGTTTATCAGGTTCCCGTCATAATAAGTCCATAACTGGTTGGTAGTTTTGTCCCAGCTCACGGCCACATGATGCCAGGTGCCCGTTGATAAGGCATTGGTGAGGATGTAACCGGTAAAACTTCCGGCATCATTTCCCACCGCCACACCAAAAACACCTGCGGCATTTTCTTCAAAGCGGAAACCTCTGTTTCCTCCTGTTGAACCATGGGTCGAAAAACAGTTGTTATAGTTCTTCAGCTGGTTGCTCCTCATCCAGAATTCGATCGTCCCTTGTTCGGGCATGGCACCCAGGTTCCCGACGGTAACAACATGGGAACTGCTGACAAAACCAAGGCATTTGCCGCCGTCATGCTGAGCGCTGAGCTGCCAGTTCAGGTCGGTGGAACCTGCATTTCCAATAAGCAACAACACCTCGGTCGAGTCATTGCAATGTTCGATGGTGCCAATCACGGTATCGGGGGTAAAGGTGATACGCGGACTCCCGCTGGCAACGCCGCTCAAATAAATCAGTGCACTCCCGTCATTGCTTTCAATCAGCAGGTCAGCACCGTATTGGCCTGAGTCGGAAGGGGTAAAACTGACAGGATAGGCTTTTATGCTGAATGGCAGGATGGTATCCGGGAAGATTCCGGTGGCACAATAGAAATCCTGTATGGAAAACACCATGTTCTGAATAAACAAGGTGTCACATCCGGAATTATTGATCTGCAGGTTTTGGGTCACGCTTACATATTGCTGCGTCGAACCAAAATTAAGACTGTCAGGTGAAACGGTCATATCTGGATTTCCAGTGATTTCCATGGTAATGGGAATCCCGAGAAAAGGGTGCAGGGGATCATTGGACTCAATTTCCAATATAGTATTATAAATACCGGCCTGCAGATTGCCGGTATTCAGTCCGATGGTGAATAACATGGAATCACCCGGTACAATGGTGCCCTGGCTTATTCCAAACTGAAGCCAGACGGGCACTTCCTGCCCATAGATATCCAGGATTTCCTGAGCGGACAGCGCACGGTCGTAAATGCGGAAATCATCCAGCAGTCCGGAATAATACCCGTCAACAGACCAATTGCTTCGTCCGATGTAATTACTTGTCCGGATGATGTTTTTGGGAAGCTGGTTGGTATTTGCCGTGCGGTATGGCTGTCCGTTCTTGTAAAGGGTGTAAGTGTTCCCGTTCAACACCTGGGTGATCATGATCCACTGGTTGAGCGGTAAAGCGGGAGATGCATAGATTTGCCCGCCACTGATATTGTTGTAATAATTTTCTGCAGCGTAAATACCCGTAGTCCCCCTGGAGGCGATCCCGAGCACATTGTCGTTCGCCTGTCCGTTCCCGAAATCAAAGAGCCTTGACCAGGTTTTGTAGGCATTTTCATTCATCCAGGCATTGACAGTATAGTTACCGCTGAAAAACACCCCGTCGGGCACATCGATATAACTATTTATGCCATTGAAAGCCAGTGCTTTACCTAGGTGTCCCTGTCGATCTGTCGCGGCAGAGGTATTGATGGTGGTTCCATGCAGTCCTTCTGGCCCGTAGTCAGTGGCGTCTCCGTCCATGGGATAATGCAGGATCAGGTTGAGGGTGTTGTAACTTAATAAGTTGACATTCAGGTCGGACAGCCCGGTATTGTAAACCGTAAACTGCGTCCCGACGGAGTCACCGCAGGCTATTGTATGGGAGAGCTGAGCGGGGGCAACGGCAATGGCCGGAGCGCCTGTTCCCGTTCCCGTAAGCATCATGACCGGAACAGCCGGATCGAGGCTGGTATCGTTCGACGTTATAAAAAGATCGCAGGTGTAAGGAATATGCTCAATTGGTTCAAAGCGAACCGGAACCGCTTCCGTGGCGCCCGGCTCAAGGGTAAACCCGGTTTTCAGCGGGATAAAGGCTGACGATGAGGTGTACATGGTGTCAACCCTCAGGGAATCGCAACCGGTGTTGGTAAAAACAAGGGTATCCGTTTTCGTGGTGAATTCCATCACCTCCCCGAAATCATGAAGGCTTGACGGGAAGTCAAGGAAAGCATAACCGGTGAAATCCAGTGTAATGGGGATCACTACCTCCGGATGCTGGGGATCGTTGGTGAGAATGATGATGTGGTGAGCCCATTGTCCTGTGGTCAGTCCGTCAGGGTGAACGATCACCTGCAGGTTTTCTTGCCCGCCCGGCATGATTACCCCGGCGGTGAGCGGTAAAAAGGCCCAATCGACACTCTGACCGATTCCCGTGATCCTGATATTGTCGATATAAGCACCCTCATCATTCCCAGACCCGTCGCTGTGAAAATAAAAACGTATCCTTATATAATCTCCGTTTGAAAGATACTGGCCAAGATAATACTCTCTCAGATTCCAGTAATTGTTATAGCAGGTGATGCCTCCGATCACGATCCAGTCGTTGTTGTTCACCTGCAACTCGATGTTGATATAGTCATATTCGCACTCAAACTGATATCTCGTCTGGAAACGCAGCCAGGCACTGTCGGCATTGGTAATGATCAGGCTGTCTTTCAACCAGATATAGGTATTCTGGTTATCCGGGTAATTACCGGCCGGACTTTCCGCAAGTGATGAAGCGCCTTCATAGGCCTGCGCCTGGGTCGTTCCCCAGTCACCCGTCCAAACCCATTTGTTCAGACCGTTCTCAAAACCATCGGTGAAATCAATCTCCTGCGACACATTGAAAAACAGGGGAGCAGTTCCCATGTTTTGCAGTTGTATCTCCAGGATGCTGGTATCGCTGCATCCGTTCAGTGTGGTGGATAAATTGGCCGGCTGGTAAATAAGGGCAGGTACCTGGGCATGGATTACCGACCCGGCCAGTGCAGTCAAGACTGCCAGGCCGGCCAAGCCCGAAAACAACTTTTTCATAGGTTTGGATTTGCTATGTCGTTATCAATTAATAATATATCAATATAAAATGATGCGCTAAAAAGGGCAACTAAATATAAGGACTAAAATTGATCAGATTATTCCGTTTTCAATATTTTTTCCTTTCTGAAAGACAACGGAAAAGGATTAACTCAAGCTTGACAGGTTTACGAATGAGCGCTGTCTGCTATGAGTAATGCCGTACACCCCCGGATCGCAATTTTTTTGCAAACCCATTCCGTGTGGGCATAAATAGCCTACCTTTGCAAGTTCAAAATTAGGATAGTCATTATGTTACGTATTGCCAGATGCTTTGCAATCCCTGCTGCCCTGACGCTGATTTTCTGGGCATGTAAACCGGGTACATCAGAAAAAGAAATTGTCATGACCCCTGCCGATTCGGCGCTGAACGCCAAAGTGAATGAGTTTGTGGAAGTCAGCCTCACGGTAGATCTCAGCGGCCTGACGGAAAATGAAAAGAACATGATCCCCCTGTTGATCGACATTGCCGATATCATGGATGATCTTTTCTGGCAGCAGACTTTTCCGCAGCGTGATTCACTGCTCTCCGCACTCAATGAGTCTGGAAGCCTGCAAGATTCGCTGTTGCGGCAGTTTGTGCTGATCAATTACGGCCCGTGGGAAAGATTGAACGGAAACCGGCCCTTTTTCCCGGAATTCGGTGAAAAGCCAGCAGGTGCTGCCTTCTATCCGGCCGACATGAGCAAGGAGGAATTCGAAGCCTTCGACAATAAAGACAAGCACAGCCAGTATACCCTCATCAGAAGGAAGCCGGATAAAAGCCTGCACACTTTGTGGTACCACGAAGCATACAGCGAACAGCTCGCAAAAGCTTCCGCCCTGATGAAACAGGCCGCAGCACTGGCCGATGACCCGGGGCTGAAACAGTATCTCAGCCTGAGAGCCGAAGCCCTTGTCACTGATCAGTATTTCGACAGCGACATGGCCTGGATGGACATGAAAACCAACACCCTCGATTTTGTGGTGGGCCCCATCGAAAATTACGAGGATGCCCTGTTCGGGATCAAGACGGCCTATGAAGCCGCCGTTCTGTTCAAGGACAAGGCCTGGAGCCAAAAGCTGGAGAAATTCTCCGCCCTGCTCCCGCAACTGCAAAAAGAACTGCCGGTGGATGCAAAGTATAAGGCCGAAAAGCCCGGATCCAATTCCGATCTCAATGCATACGATATCCTGTATTACGCCGGACAGGCCAACGAAGGGGCCAAGACCATCGCCATCAATCTTCCGAATGATGAGCAGGTGCAGTTACAGAAAGGCTCCCGCAGGTTACAGTTGAAAAATGCCATGAAAGCCAAATTCGACCACATCCTGATGCCCATAGCCGAAAAACTGATCGCCGGGGAACAGATGCAGCACGTCAGCTTCGATGCCTTCTTCAACAATGTCATGTTTCATGAAGTGGCCCACGGACTCGGGATAAAAAACACGATTACCGGAAAAGGCCCTGTCAGAAAAGCCCTGAAGGAAACCTATGCGGGTTTCGAAGAAGCCAAGGCCGACATCCTGGGATTGTTCCTGGTTACCAGGCTGATCGATATGGGCCAGATCACGGATATTCGTGCCGAAGACTGCTATGTAACTTTTCTGGCGGGCATTTTCCGCTCTGTCAGGTTTGGGGCTGCCAGTGCACACGGAAAAGCCAATATGATGTGTTTCAATTATTTCGAGGATCGTCAGGTGTTCACCCGCAGGGATGACGGAACCTACCTGGTGGATATGGCTAAAATGAAAACTGCCGTGAATGAATGGGTTGCAAAGGTTATTACCACCCAGGGCGAAGGGGACTACCAGGCTGCCCTGGACTACCTGAATGCCAACAGCGTGATCAGGCCCGGGCTGCAGGCTGACCTTGATCAGCTGAAATCAGCCGGTATTCCGGTCGACGTCCGCTTTGTCCAGGGGAAACAGGTTCTCGGTCTCTGAGTTGCCCTCATCATGGAGAAAAGCATTGCGGTCATAGGAGGTGGAAGCTGGGGAACAGCACTTGTGAAGGTGCTTTCCGAAAACGCAGCAAGCGTACACTGGTGGGTCAGAAGTGCAGAAACTGCCTCTCACATCATACAGTACCGCAGAAACCCGAATTACCTCAGCTACCTCGAACTTCCACTGGAAAAACTGCGTATTTCCACCAATATCGCTGAGGTGGTGGAGCTTGCAGACCTGCTCATCTTTGCCGTCCCTTCCCCCTTCCTGAAGGAAAGTCTGGAAGCTTTACCGGCTGAATGTCTCGGAAGTAAAATCATCGTTTCCGCCATTAAAGGGATCATCCCCGGTGAATTTGCAATCGTCAGCAAGTTTTTTCACCAGAAATACGGGATACCCTATCACCATATCGGTGTCATCTCCGGACCCTGCCATTCGGAGGAAGTGGCCATGGAACGCCTGTCTTTCCTGACGATCGCCTTCGACAATTCAGATTTATCCGGCTTCCTGACCGGCAAACTTTCGAGCCGGTATATGAAAATATCATCGACCCGTGATATACTGGGTGTGGAATACGCAGCCGTACTGAAGAATATTATGGCCATCGCCAACGGGATCTGCGTCGGACTCGGGTACGGAGATAATTTCCAGTCGGTGCTGATCGTGAATTCAATCAGGGAAGTCAAACGTTTTCTTGACAGGATCAACCGTGTGGAAAGAGACATCAACAGCCCGGTATATGTGGGCGACCTTATCGTTACCGCCTATTCACAGTTCAGCCGGAACAGAACCTTCGGCCACCTGATCGGGAAAGGCTATTCTCCCGAATTTGCCCGGATTGAAATGAAAATGGTAGCCGAAGGCTATTATGCCGCCCGCGGTATTCACGAGATCAACAGGGAACTTCAGGTTGACATGCCCATCTCACGGGCAGTATATAATATTTTATACTCGGCCGCCGATCCCAGAGAAGAAATGAAACAATTAGCTGCCAGGCTCGAATGACCAATCTTTTCTATACAAGCATCCGTCATTCGGGCAAACGGAGATTCACCCCGGTCTTAAATTTGATAGAATCAGATCATCTTAATCATCACTTAAAATGTATAGCATGAGAAAACTATTGCTTTTTGCGCTGACTGTCATTGCGCTGCGATCCTTCGCTTTTTCTCCGCCCGATGAGGGCATGTGGCTGCCCATGTTCGTCGAAAGGCTCAACTGGGTTGATATTCAGAAAATGGGCCTTCAGCTTAGCGCTCAGGAACTTTATGACATCAACAACTCGAGTCTGAAAGATGCCATTGCCGGCCTCTCCGGCGATGACGGCGCACCCGGCGGATATTTCTGTACGGGGGAAATGGTAAGCAAACAGGGTCTGATGTTCACCAACCACCATTGCGGCTATGATGCCATCCAGAAACACAGTACCGTGGATCATGATTACCTGACCGACGGATTCTGGGCCATGCGGATGGAAGAGGAACTTCCCAATGAGGGAATGACCGCTTCTTTCCTGGTGCGCATGGATGACGTAACATCCCGCGTGCTGGAGGGCATTACGGATACCACTCCCGACCAGACCCGTTCTAAAAAGATCAGGGAAATGCTGGATAAAATCAGCAAGGAAGCCGAAGAAGACGGGAAGTACCAGGCGGTTGTGAAAGGTTTTTATTCCGGCAATGAGTATTATCTTTTTGTTTATCAGACGTTTAAGGATGTCCGCCTGGTCGGCGCCCCGCCCTCGGGCATCGGCAAATTCGGCGGCGATACCGATAACTGGATGTGGCCCCGTCATACAGGAGACTTCTGTATTTTCCGGGTTTACTGCGCTCCCGACGGGAAACCGGCTGATTATGCAAAGGAAAACGTCCCATACGAACCGAAACACTTTCTTCCGGTCTCTCTCAAGGGGGTGACCAAAGACGACTTCGCCATGATCTGGGGATTCCCCGGGACCACCCAGCGGTATATGACCTCCTTCGGAGTGGAATATACGCTGAATCATATGAATCCGGCACTGATCAAACTGCTTGGCAAAAAACTGGAAATATGGAAGGAAGCCATGGACAACGACAAGGGCGTCCGGATAAAATATTCTTCCAAATACGCCAACTATGCCAACGGATGGAAAAATTTCATCGGTGAGAACCGGGGGATCAAGCGTTTGAAGGTAGCAGATAAAAAAAGGGAAATTGAAAGCCGCTTCCTGGCCTGGGCGGGAGCCGACGCCAAAAGAAAGGAGAAGTACGGAGAAGCACTCGGCATGATTGAAAAGGCATACAGTGAACAGGCAAAGGTGGCTGAACCGCTGTTCTACACGATGCTGGGACTGTACCGGGGAGCGGAAGTGTTTGACCTGGTTCAGGGTTCCATGGGGCTTTACGGAGCCATCGAAAACAAAAAGAAAGACCCGGAAGGGCTGAAAGCCGCCGTGGAGGAAATGCGGGAATCGGTGAAAACATTTTACAAGGATTACGATGCCGCAGTCGATCAGCAGGTCATGGCGGAACTGTTTGCCATGTGTTACCGCGATGTGGCACATGAGATGCTTCCGGCCATACTTCCCGGTTTGGCGAAGAAATACAAGGGTGATTTCAATGCCTGGGCATCAGAAGCCTTTAAAAAATCCATCTTCACATCCGAAGCAAAGATCAATGCCTTCCTCGACAATCCGAAGCTGAAGACCCTGGCCAAGGATCCTCTCTATGTGGTTTTGCAGGACGTTTTCGGACATGTGCAGAAAGTCTCCGGAAAGATGCAGGGTGCATCGAAAAACAAAGGAAAGGGAGACCGGCTGTTTATTGCCGGCCTCAGGGAGATGGATCCCGGGAAAAAGTATTATCCCGATGCCAACTCCACCATGCGTTTTACCTATGGCAAAGTGCTGGATTATTACCCCGCCGATGCCGTTCATTATGATTATGTGACACATGCATACGGCATCATGGAAAAGGAGGATCCTTCCAACGAGGAGTTCATCGTTCCTGAAAAGCTGCAGGAGCTGATTGCGAAAAAGGACTTCGGGCCCTATGGTGCCAACGGCGACCTGGTCGTTTGTTTCCTGACTACCAACGACATCACGGGAGGCAACTCCGGAAGTCCCGTACTGAATGGCAAGGGAGAGCTGATCGGCCTGGCTTTCGACGGCAACTGGGAAGCCATGAGCGGGAACATTGCCTTTGAACAGGAACTGCAGCGGACTATTTGCGTAGATATCCGCTATGTACTCTTCGTGATCGACAAATATGCCGGTGCAAAAAACCTGATCAACGAACTTACAATAAGGAACTGATCGTTTCGTTATCAGAGTGCTTGCTTTGTTCTATCATCCGAAAGGATGAGGAGGCCGCCCTGCAGAGGGTGGCCTCTGTTTTTTTTATCCGCACCGGTGTGTCAGTGACAGAGATCAGGCCGCATAAAAGGGTATTTGTAGTCGGTGGGCGGGATCAGGTTCTCCTTGATCGTACGCGGGCTGACCCAGCGGAAGAGATTCAGGTGCGAACCCGCCTTGTCGTTGGTGCCCGATTGCCTGCTTCCGCCGAAAGGCTGCTGCCCGACCACGGCTCCCGTCGGCTTGTCGTTATAGTAAAAGTTGCCGGCAGCATATTTCAGCACCCTGCAGGCATGAGACATTACGTTGCGGTCGCCGGCAAAGACGGAACCTGTCAATCCATAGGGAGAAGTCGTGTCTACCAGGTGCAGGGTTTCCTCAAAATCCTTGTCCTTGTAAACGAAGATGGTCAGCACCGGTCCGAAGATCTCCTCCTCCATGGTGATGAAGCGGGGGTTGGTCGTCAGGATTACCGTCGGATCTATGAAGTAGCCTGTTGAATTGTCGCATTTGCCCCCGAAGATGACGGATGCATCCGGACTTTGCTTTGCTTTTTCAATATACCCGCAGATGCGGTTGAAAGCCCTCCCGTCGATGACGGCGTTCATGAAGTTCTCGAAATTGTCGGGAGGACCGATTTTAATGTCGCTGATCATCTCACCCATATGGTCATGCACTTCTTTCCAGAGGGATTCGGGAATATAAGCACGGGAGGCGGCAGAGCATTTCTGTCCCTGGAGTTCGAAGGCACCCCTTACCAGGGCTGTGGCCACTTCGCGGGGATCGGCGCTGGCATGAACCATCACAAAGTCCTTGCCGCCGGTTTCACCCACGATGCGGGGATAGGATTTGTAGTGTTCGATGTTTCCGGCTACGGTTTTCCATATTTTATTGAAGGATGCGTTGCTTCCGGTGAAATGAATACCGGCCAGGTGATGGTCGGGAATCACCAGGTTGCCGATGTCGGCGCCGGAACCGGGAATGAAATTGATGACCCCGTCAGGAACCCCGGCTTCCCTGAAAATCTTCATCAGAATGTAGTTCGAAAGCAATGAGGTACTGGACGGTTTCCAGATAAGGGTGTTGCCCATCAGGGCTGGGGCCATGTTGAGGTTGGCGGCGATGGAAGTGAAATTGAAAGGGGTGATGGCGAAAACAAAACCCTCCAGCGGACGGTATTCAATACGGTTGATGATGCCCGGCTCAGATGAAGGCTGGTTATTATAGATACTGGACATGTAATAAGCGTTGAACCTTAGGAAATCAGCGCTTTCACATACGGCATCAATCTCCGACTGGTAAACATTTTTGCTTTGTCCCAGCATGGTGGATGCATTGACCAGGGCGCGGTATTTTTTGCTGATCAGTTCGGCAGCTTTCATGCTGATGGAAAGCCTTTCGACCCATGAAAGGGATTCCCACTCCCTGTGCGCTTTCAATGCTGCCTCAACAGCCATTTTTACTTCCTTCTCCCCGGCCTTGTGGGCAATCCCGATCACATGCCGGTGATTATGCGGCATTACCACTTTTTCGGTGTTGCCGGTAAATACTTCTTTCCCACCGATCATACAGGGGATTTCCATGGGCTCGCTGCTGAGCTGCTCCATGACGGCAATCAGTTCCCTGCGGTCCTTTGAACCGGGAATGTATGATTTAACAGGTTCATTATCTGGTTTTTCAATGCTAAATATGGCGTTATTCATAGCTTGGTTAATTGGATTGGTTAATATGTATTGCCAGAATATAACAACCGCTTACCGGCTTTGTTTACGATGGCCGGATTTCCGTATATTCTGTTTATTTGTCAATCAGGAAAAACAGTAATTTTGCGGCCTTCATTTTCACAGCCGGCATGCCGGCAGCATCTGCAACCAATGTCCAGTCACAGGGAAGTCAAAGCAACTCTTTGGACCAGAAATTTCGTGCTTCTGAGTACGGCCAACTTTTTGATGTTCACGGCTTTCTATTTCCTTATACCAGTGCTGCCGGTCTATATTTCCAGTGAACTTCACGGCAGTAAATCCATGGTGGGACTGATCCTGGCCGTGTATACGCTTTCCGCACTGCTGATCCGTCCGCTGACCGGAGCAGCCATCGACGGACTGGGACGCCGCCTGATATACCTGGTATCCATGGTGGTTTTTTCTATCCTGTTCAACTTTTACATCCTGGCGGGATCCATAGTTATTTTACTGGTACTGAGATTTATACACGGGTTTACCTGGGGTGTGACCACGACCAGCGGCATTACCGCGGCGGTGGATGTGATCCCTCCAACCCGCAGGGGCGAAGGGATAGGGATATACGGATTATCCTTCACCATTGCCATGGCAGTGGGCCCTCTGCTTGGGACCGTCCTGCTCGAAGCCGGCAATTACCATCTGGTTTTCATTGCTGCTTTTCTCATCAGTCTGGCAGGATGGCTGCTGGCCCTGCAGGTACGATACCCGATTTACCTGCCTGCCAACGGTGGAAGGATCAGCACGAGAAAAATGCTGGAAGCCAGGGCAATGCCTGTGTCTTTGAATCTGCTGATCCTGAATATCACCTACGGGGGGATCATCTCATTCATCGCCTTGTACGCCAGGGAACTGAACATTGCCAACCCGGGGTACTTCTTCCTGCTGTATGCAATCGGTGTAGCCTTCTCCAGGCCGGCCGCAGGCCGTATCTTCGACCGCTGGGGACCACGCTGGCTCATCGGTCCGGGTGCCTGCTTCGTCATCTCGGGATTCATGATCATCACCTCCTGGAAATCCCCGGAAGGCTTTTACCTTTCAGCCGTATTGCTTGGTTTCGGGGGAGGTGTCATCACCCCAACCTTTCAGGCCATGGTGAACAACCTCATTGAGCCGGGACGCAGGGGAGCCGCCAATTCCACCCTGTTCACAGCCCTCGACATGGGGATAGGCGGCGGCATGGTGCTCATCGGTTTCCTGGCCGAAATCACCAGCCTCACTGTCGCCTTCCGGTCTTGCGTGCTGATTGCATTGGCAGCCATCGTTTTCTTCTTTAAATATGCTTACCCGCACTATAAGAAATACCATATTCCCGCCACGGCACCGCAAGTTTAAACTCTTTTTAATGTCAAATGTTATTATTGCCAATGATTAACAAATTCTTTTCCTTTCAGAACCTCCTTCCAGTAATGATTGATAAACAATATTTCCATCACTTTTTATTTTTCTGTTTAACCTTCGCCATCCTTCTCCCTTACGGGCTGAGAGCCCAGCAGGGTGACGGCCAGGGCAGCATCACGGGTCGGATTGCAGACCAGGCGAACGGACAATTCATAGAATATGCCAATGTCGTACTTTTCCGCTTGCGGGATTCAAGCATGGTCAATGGCGGCATCACCAATACCAGCGGAGTTTTCAAACTGGAAAAAGTCCCTTTCGGTCGCTATTATGCAGTGGTGACTTTTCTCGGATATTCCAACAAGCGCATTCCGGAGATCATGGTGAACCCTAAAAGCCCCCATGTCGACCTTGGCAGGATCGAACTTTCCTCGGTTTCCTCACGCCTGGGCGAAGTGACCATCACCGCTGAAAAGCCTGCCATGGAATTTACCCTCGACCGCAAGGTGATCAACGTGGAGAAGAATATTGCCACCATGGGCGGCTCAGCCGTGGATGTGCTGCAGAATGTTCCTTCCGTAACGGTTGATGAAAACGGGGCTGTCAGCCTCAGGGGAGATGCCAATGTTACCCTCCTGATCGATGGGCGGCCCAGCGGACTCACCGGAACCAAACTCGAACAAATTCCTGCCAGCTCCATCGAGACCATCGAACTGATCACGAATCCCTCTGCCCGCTATAACCCGGAAGGGATGTCAGGAATCATCAACATCAAACTCAAAAAGAAAAAAGAAGGCGGATTCAACGGTTTGCTGTCCATGAATGCCGGAACAGGTGAGAAATACAACGGCTCTGTCAATATGAACTACAATACCGGGAAGTTCAATTTTTTCGGCTCTGTCGACTATCGCGACGACCGGCGAAAAGGATGGGGCGACAACCTGCGCCGTACGTATTATACCGACAGTGTAAGCATCCTCAGCCAGCATTCCGATAACAAACGGAAAAGAAAGTCCACCGGTGTGAAAATGGGCGTGGATTTTGCATTCAACGATAAAAACAGCCTGCTCCTCAGCTGGATGAAGAACACCGGGCCATCGGAAGGATTCGGTTATACCGAAAGCCTGATCACCAACGGCCAGGGTGACCCCATGATGCAGTACAACTATGAGAGCAACGAGACCGATGATGATGACGGCAGCGATTATATACTGAATTACCGCAAAACCTTTGCTCAGAAAGGCAGGGAACTAAGCCTCGATGTGGTTTACAACACGGATAAGGAAGACGAAAAAGAATACTACCGCCAGCACTTTACCATCAATGTGACAGATTCGGTATATCCCCCTTCCAGTCCGTATCCCCAGCGTGCCCTGACCCAGACCGACCGGGAAAATGCCAACATCCAGCTCAACTATGTGCATCCTTTCGGTGAAAAGATCAAGCTGGAAGGCGGCTACCAGGGGATTTTCAGATCGACGGACGATGATTACCGCTTCTTCGACCTCATCGAGGGAGTGTACGAGGAAGATCTCCTTCAAAGCAACCGCTTCCTTTACAGGGAAAGAATCAACGCCCTCTATGCCATCGTCGGATTCAAGAGTGAGCTGTATACCCTGCAGGCCGGACTGCGTGCCGAAAATGCCCATACCACCTCGGAACAGAAAACCCTTGATCAGACCTTTGACAAAAAGTACAACAGCCTCTACCCTTCCGTCCACCTTACCAGAAAGCTTCCCTTCCGGCAGGAAGTGCAGGTTTCTTACAGCCGCCGGGTCAACCGTCCCGACATGCGTTCACTCAATCCCTTTGTCGACAGGCGTGATCCCCTCTCCCTGCATTACGGAAATCCTCACCTGAACCCGGAATATATCAGCATCTACGAGTTGGGATATTCAAAGTATTTCAGGAAATCCACCCTCAATACCTCCCTCTTCTACCGGGATATCCGGGATGTCATCCGGCGATATGTTTACGTGGATACCACCAACAACCAGGAGGTGTTCAATATGACCTTCCTCAACCTGTCATCGGGAATTTCATACGGTGTGGAAGTGGTGCTCGACCACCAGTTTTACAAATGGTGGAGAATCAGCGCCAATGCCAGCTATTTTAAAACCGAGATCAAGGGAGAGGCTGAGGACAATTCGCTTACCAACGAAAACTACAGCTGGACTTCAAGGATCAACAATACCTTTATCTTACCTGGGAAACTTACCGTCCAGGTCAATGCATTCTACCGCGGTCCGATGGTTAACCCGCAGGGAACCATGAAAGAAATGTTCGGTTCCGACCTGGCCGTAAGGAAGGATGTCTTGAAAGACAAACTGAACCTGAGTTTCAGGCTGAGCGATATCTTCAACACCCAGCGTTTCCGTATGGATACTTATGGCACCAACTTCGACGGGGAATACGACCGGAGAAGAGAATCCAGGGTTGCATACATCGGTGTGCAATACAAAATAGGGCAAAACGGCAATAAGCAGAAGCGTGCCAAGCGTTCCGAGGACGCCAACGGCAGGGAGAATATGGACGATTTTGATTTCTGAGCCGGCCGGACTAATTCAGTATTTTCCAGCTGCGCCCATAAGCCGGCGTATTCAGACGCAGGATATACAATCCCCTGGGCAACTGATCGAGATTCACCTTAATTAAAGATGAACCCCTGTGTTCCATTGTCATTTTTTCCTGTCCGGTGATGTCAAATACCCTGACAACAGCCTGAACCGGGATACCCAGGTCTATTGTAATACGACCATTGTTCCCCTTGATGAGCCTGGCTTCGGGGATGGCGGTGATGTTCTCTTGCAGACCCACATTTCCAAGTGACAGGGTCTGGGTGCAACTGGCAACCTGGTAATAATTGTGGGCTTCCATCACCACATTGTATACCCCGGCAGTGGCATAAGTGTGGTTAACGGTCATGCTGACCGTGGTATCCACCACCCCGTCCCCGAAATCCCAAACATAGAAAATCGCGTAATTGGTAGTGTTTGTAAACTGTACCGTCATCCCGTTAACCGTGGCATTGAAGGAGGGAACGGGCATGGAGGCATAACCCAGTACACTGTTCTTTTTCAGGAAGATACCCGAATCAAAATTGGGATCGGCACAATCTGCAAGTGCCAGCCTGAAATGGTAGGTCTGACCATTCTGGACGGGATACTGACAGAGAAAGGGGACGGTAAAACCATCATATTCCAGTTCCTGACCGTTGGTATTGTCCACGTAATACTGGGGATTTGTGGTAGGGTTGATATTGTTGATGGAGATGATATCGTTGGTACCCGGGATTCTTGCAATGTTGATGGTGCCGGGCAGGCCGGGTCCACTGACAAAAAAGGCGAATACATCATTAAAATTGGAAGGGGAAAACTCCGGGTATTCTTCTGATCCCAGTACGAAATGACAAGCCAGGGTATCGGTCTGTACCAGGACGTCGAATTCGATGATGGCGGCATCAAAAGTCGGCCATGCCACCAGGCTGCCGAGCAGGGAATCACCGGGGGTATTCAACAGGGTGGTAGTACTGGCCGAAACATTGGGCCCGGGGATATCCATTGTTTTGCCGGTGGAAATCACCACACCCGAATCCAGGCCGAGTGAGGAAAGGGGATCGCTGAAAGACCCGAGGGCCAGGGGAGAACCGGTATATACCAGGTTGCTGATCACCGCACCCGGTCCCAGCAGGGCATTCACCAAATCTGCCACACCAATGGAATCAACCACAAAAGCGCTGGTCATTGCTGCGGCAACCCCCTGCGGATGGCTCTTGAAATATGGTTTTCTTTCAGGTAATTGTTGCTGGCCGGTTGCGTTCAGAAAGGCCAGGCTCATCAGGCAAACAAAGAGTAGGGAGATTTTCTTCATGAGAGGGATGTTTTTTGATGATAAAGGTAAGACATATTATCCGGAGAAAGGTTGTATACCGGTTCCGGGAAGCGAGTCTGGTTAGCGTCCTGATGTTTCTGTTCCCGTCCGATGTGTTGCTTTCCTGATCTTTTGTATTTTTGCCTGGTGAATGCATGCTTATTTTAATAGGTAAATTAATATAATATGAAAAAATTAAACCGCACAATATCCGTAATATTCGTATTGGGCATTTTCATTGCCTTTGTATCTTGTCAGGGAAAGAAGGACAAGGAGAAAGCGGACGGCATGCATCCGGGTATGCATACGGTCAGTGTACTGGAGGTGATCCCCACCACCAACTACACTTACCTGAAGGTGTTCGAAGAGAACAAAGATTACTGGATTGCGGTTCCCGCCATGGAAGCTGCAAAGGGGGACGTGCTTTATTACACCCAGGCCATGGAAATGCAACAGTTTGAGAGTAAAGAACTGGGCAGGACCTTTGAGTCGGTATTGTTTGTTTCCGACATCAGCACCACGCCCATTCCCGCCAATACCATGCCGGCGGGAGCCTCTCCCCAGGGAAAAGTGTTGCAGCCACGCGAACCCGGTCTTCAGATTGACCAGATAGAAGGCGGGATCAGCATTGCCACGCTGTATGCCAGTCCGGAGAAGTTT
Organism: Bacteroidota bacterium; assembly: GCA_022709385.1. GTDB lineage: Bacteria > Bacteroidota > Bacteroidia > Bacteroidales > CAIXZF01 > JAKLIX01. The sequence continues at coordinate 470,615 of JAKLIX010000001.1, forward strand.
GAAGGCAAAGAGATCCATGTCACCGGCAAGGTGGTGAAGTTCAGTCCCGATATCATGAGCCGGAACTGGGTGCATATTCAGGATGGTACAGAACACGACGGCCACTATGACCTGACCATCACCACCGGTGACAGGCTTGCCACTGGCGATGTCGAAACCTTCCGGGGGATCATCAGGCTGAACAAGGATTTCGGGGCCGGTTACCGCTATGATGTGATCATGGAGGAAGCCAAAGTACTCGACCGTTAACAATTCATTGGCCCTTATCGATCAAACGGGGGTTTCTGTCGACCAATCCGGACAACCCTGATCACCTGATTCTCATCTTATTGATATCGTATTTTCCTGAAAACATGCGTTTGGGAAGATCTTTAGGTTTCTTGCGGATGTGCCGGATCCTGGTCCGGTATTCCCGTAGTTGATTCATCCATTAATCTCCTGGTCATGAAGAAATCCTTCCTTTTCACCGTCTTACTCTTACTGGCGGGAGCACCGTCACTGGTCTTTACCCAGCCCATTCCCTCTTCCTGCAATGTTCCCTGGATACTGCAGCAGGAATATGAACTTGATGTGAAAGGACTTGCCGTAAAATGGATGATGCAGAGCGGCAGTCCCGATACGGTTTATGTGAGCATTCCCTCCTGGCAGCAGGATGAGATCATGGAGGGCCTGGCAGCGGTTTTCAATGTGAATCACCCGGCCAGGGACAGTGTTTTCGATCAGTATTGTGTGCACGATATGGCCTGGCAACCGGTCACCCACGGCCTGATCATTGGCGTTGGCGCTACGGCCCCGTGGATTCCGGCCTGGCAAAGCCTGCAAACCATGACCGGTCTGCCTGCCCTCGATACCTTATTGACGAAATACCAGCTGCAGATCACGAACTGGTTCAGTTTCATCAATGCCGCAGTATTTCAGACTCCGCTGCTTTTAAACATCTATGCCCTTGAAGACAGCCTGAAGTGGGCATCCCCGCACATCCAGTACGCTGAACCCGATCTGCTCATCGGGGCGGCCGGCCTCATCACTTATGACAAAACCGGGAACGACAGGTATTACAATTTCACTTTTCAGTGGAATGACTGTTTCGACGGTTGTGACAACTGGCATACCTGGATGTTCAGGGTCACCCATGATTGTGCCGTGGAATACCTGGGTTTCACAGAAGGCGGGGTGTTCGGGATTGAACCATTGCCTGCACCCATCAACTGCAATATCACTACCGGACTCAGACTGCTTCCCGCAGTGAAACTGGCGGTATATCCCAACCCTGCCTCCGACATCCTTTGTATTGACTGGCAGGAAAAATTCATCGAAGAACTGACAGTGGTTGACCCGGGAGGGAAAACTGTCTGTACCATTCGGAACATCATGCCCGGCCTCATCCGCATTCCGGTCGGACAACTGCCTGAAGGGATCTATTTTCTGCGAATACAGTCAGGCAACAGCATGTTCACGGAGAAGTTCATCCGCTGACACATGAGACCGGGTATTGCAACGGGCCTGACTCTTTTTACCTGCCTGCTGTCAGTTCAGATATGGCTTCCCGGGCAGAACCTGGTCCCCAACCCCGGTTTTGAGCAATACATCACTTGTCCCACTTTTGCCAGCCAGCTCGACCTGGCCGCTCCCTGGTTCAATCCTTCCCAGGGAACACCTGAGTTTTTCCATGCCTGCTGCGGGTATTCCAGCTGGGTGGGCGTGCCGTCGCAGCCCACGGGCGGATTCCAGTATGCAAGGACCGGGAACGGTTTTGCCGGCATTTATACCTTCAGGTCGAATATTGCGGGTATGAGGGAATATATGGAGGTGAAACTCACTGACAGCCTCAGGGCAGGCCGGTGTTATTTCTTTGAAATGTATGTCAACCAGCCCAACGACCACCCCCTGGCGAGCGATGGCATCGGTGTGCATTTTTCTGTCGGCGAGAAACGCCTGCAAAGCCCCTGGGTATTTGGCCTGCAAGCCCATATCGACAATCCTGCCGGCAACTTCATAACCGATACCCTGGGATGGGTCAGGATATCGGGTACCTATATCGCAAAGGGAGGCGAAGATCACCTGATCATCGGGAATTTCAGGGACGATGCCCATACCCTTTGGATGCCCTTTTTACCGGTTATCTGGTATGAAAACTCGGCTTATCTGTATGTGGACGATGTGTACCTTGGAGAACCCGTCCTGCATCCCCCCCTCGGTGAAGACACCATCCTTTGCCGCGGAGAGGAGATCATGCTGAGTGCTTCCGGGACGGGTGATTCATGGGTATGGAGCAACGGGAGTACCGATTCGGCCATTCTGGTCAACGAGATGGGTGTGTATTGGGTGGATGCCGGTATCGGGCAGTGCCGCATCAGAGATACCATAGTTATTGGTATGCTCGACAAACCCCGGATATTTCTGCCGGCAGATACCATCCTTTGCAGCGGAGAGGAACTGCCGCTCGATGTGGCCTGCTGGGGGTGCAGTTACGAGTGGTTTGATCAGAGTACCGGGCCTGTCTACCGCATCAGTGCCCCTGGAACTTACTGGGTAAGGATTTATCACCGTTGCGATCAGGATACAGCCTTTATTACGGTGGCATACCGCGACTGTTATTGCCACGTGGATGCGCCCAATGTATTCACGCCCAACGGGGACGGTTTCAATGACGTCTTCCGTCCGGAGGTGGACTGCAGGATCAGCAACTTGAGGCTGTGCATATACAACCGTTGGGGACAGTTGCTTTTTGAGAGTGATGATCCGGCTTGTTTATGGGACGGAAAATATGGAGATAAAGAAGCGCCCGCCGGGGTTTATTTCTGGTATCTTGATTATGAAGGGAATGACAATGGCCAGCTTACCCGAAACACAAAAAAAGGCTGTGTCCACCTGCTCAGGTGAAATCCCGTGGGGGAAAAGGCGTATCTTGCAGCCATGTCCCTCAGTTTCGCCTCTTTGAATTCCGGCAGCAACGGAAATTGTTATTATATTGGTAGTGAACGGCATGCAATCCTGATTGATGCGGGCATCTCCTGCCGGGAAACCGAGCGCAGGATGGAGCGGGCGGGATTATCACCCGGGCAGGTAAGGGCTGTTTTTATTTCTCATGAACACAGGGATCATCTTTACGGAGCGGAGGGCTTGTCAAAAAAGCATCACATCCCTTTGTACTTCAGGCCGGCTGCTTATCTTAATACCAGGATTTCGGTAGCTCCTGAGCTGCTGCACTTCTTCGATGCCGGGGGGCAGATCAGCATCGGCGACCTTGTGATTCATCCGTTCCCAAAGCTTCACGATGGTATTGATCCCTACAGCTTTACGGTCAGCTGTAACGGAATCACCGTGGGGGTATTCACCGATATCGGGGAGGCCTGCAAGCATGTAAGCGGCCATTTTTCTCAATGTCATGCTGCTTTCCTGGAGGCAAACTACGATGAGGAAATGCTTGAAAACGGAAGATATCCTTTGCATCTGAAGCGGAGGATCAGAAGCAGGGTGGGGCATTTGTCGAATATGCAGGCGCTGGAACTGTTCAAGGATCACAGAGCGCCTTTTCTTTCCCATCTCATCTTGTCGCATCTTTCGGAGCAAAACAACGATCCTTCCCTGGTGAATGACTTGTTTCAGGCCCATGCCAACGGCACCAGGATTACAATCGCCTCCCGTTACTATGAATCGGAAGTGTTTCGCATCAGTAGCGATATCGCTGAGAAGGCAGCTGAAGGATGTTGATTCCTGCCAAAGTGCTTGCGGAAATCAGCGGAACTGAACCGGTAAATTCAGTGTAGTTGAAGATTTTCATGGGATATGGCTGCCATTCACATCACCGGTGCAAAGTCCCCTGACAAGGAAAGCTCCGTCGCCTGCCGTCACATCCAGCAGCAAGGTTTCAAAAACCCAGTCCCCGGTAATAAATCCGCCTATGATCCCCGAAAAGCGCTGCACGGCAGCCAAAGCATCGATGGCATTAACGAAATTGTCGCCGTTCGTGTCTGCAGCCTGCAGCCTGATCCCTGCCAGCATTTCCAGTCCCACAAAATGTTTCAGTATCAGCAGGGCATCGGTGGCGTTCACTCCTCCCCAGTCTCCCTGCCTTTGCACCTGCAGTTGGTAAGTGCCGGGGGCAAGGGAGGGGAAGCTGCATTGTCCGTTGCTGTCGCTGGTGTCTGTTGCCACAAGGTTGCCGGCAAGCAGCAGGGTGGCCACTGCGCCTGCAAGGGGTGTCATCGGGTCATTGTCATAAACGACCTGCCCCTGGAGGTTGAACAGTACTGGGGTCGTTTCAGTTTCAGCACCGAGCCAGAAAAGGTCGTAATAACCGGTATTCACTGCCGAACTGTCTCCGAAAGACAGCGACGGACTGCCGAAATATCCGCAGGCGGTGATTTTGTTCTCTCCTGAAGCTGTGATCCCCAGTCCTTCTTCGCTGCCGCTGCCGCCTGCCGCGGCGGCCCAGACAAAGGAAATGTCCTGGTCAGCAGCTGCAAGGAAGACATCGCCGTTTCCCTGGTGTTCAAGCGTATCGCTTCCCATGATAAGGAGCGGGCTTGAAAATCCTCCGGTTACAAGGATATGGTGATCTGCAGCGACATCCAGGTGGTAGATAGCTTCGCTGCCCGTACCTCCGCAAGCCGCAGCACGGATCAGGCTTCCATCAGCACCGAAACGCAGCAGCATCATGTCGGGTAGTCCTGGAGATGCATTCGTCAGCATGGTATCCTCCAGTATCAGATCATTGCTGGTGAAGTATCCTCCGATGCAGATCCCGGATGAGTCTGCCGTCAGGCTGTACGCTTCTTCATAACCGCTTCCACCGGCTGAAAAAGCCCATCCGGGCGAGCCGTCCGGCAGGTATTTAAGCAGGAACAGGTCGCTGTTCCCGGCATTGTTTACCTGGCCGGTTCCGAAAGGGAATGCGCCTGTTGAAGCACCGCACAGCAGGAATCCACCGGCAGGCGCCGGTACAATGTCGTAAGCAGCTTCATAAGCTGTTCCTCCGGCGCTCCCGGCCCAGAGGATGTTTCCGTTACCGTCGTACACGAGGGTCATGATATCACTGGTGCCCGGATTGTTGTTGATTAGAAGGTTTCCTCCGGCACTGAGGGTGGGACTGTCGAAATAGCCGGTCAGGTAAAGGCTCCCGGTCTGATCGCAGGAGATGCCGTAAAATTCTTCATTCCCGCTGCCGCCCACCGTTCGTACCCAGAGCAGGTTGGACGCTGGATCAAATTTAGCTGCAAAGGCATCTGCACCGCCGTTTGAGAGCAGGCTGTCCTGTCCGAATACTACCGGATTGCTCAGAAATGCACCGCAGATGATCACATTGCCCCAGGGGTCCGTGACCACGTCATAAGCCGCATCGTTGAATGTGCCGCCGGCAGAAAGGGCCCAGACAAGGCTGCCGGCTGAATCGGATCTGGCAAGAAAGATGTCATTCCCTCCCTTACTGACCAGGTTGCCCGTCTCCAGGCAGATTTGCTGAGATGAAAATCCGCCGGTGATATAAGTGTTTCCGTTCGAACCTGCGGCGACGGCCGAAGCCCAGTCGTAGCCTGCACCATGAAAGGCGGCAGCCCAGACGGGATTGCCGGTTTGACCAAGCCGTATCAGGAAGATGTCATTGGTGCCGGGACTCTCATTCGTCATTGCCGTGCTGCCGGAATCCAGCACCGGGCTGCTGAAATATCCGCAAATGAAAGGACTGCCTGACGGATCAGCCGTTATTCCCGTTCCTTCCTCAATACCATTGCTGCCGATTCCCGTTACCCACAGCGGAATCCCTGACGCACTGAATCCTGCAGTGAAAATATCTGCCTGGCCGGAACATGCCAGGGTGTCGTTGCCCGCAGGAAGCGACGGGCTGGTATATGCACCGCAGAGAAAGATTTGGCCCGCAGCGTTCTGGGTGACATCGTAGGCTGCTTCATATCCTGTCCCCCCTGTGCTGTAAGCCCAGAGGCAGGTGCCGGCAAGGTCGTATTTCACCAGAAAAAAATCTGTCAGCCCCGGCAGGCTGTTGGTGATCGAATAAGCGCCGAAAGAAAGCGCACCGCTGTAATAATATCCGCAAACCACGATGTTTCCGTTATTGTCGGAGTGAACGGCATAGCCTTCTTCCGCGTATATTCCCCCTGCCTGTTTTGCCCACTGCGGATTTCCCTGTGAATTATACCGGGCAACGAAAATGTCACCGGAACCGGCCTGAGTCAGGATGCTTGAACCGAAACTGATCGTGCTGCTCGCAAATCCCCCGGTAATAAAGATATTTCCCTGCTGATCGCCTGCTACATCATAGGCGGCATCATTGCCGCTTCCGCCGGCACTTTTAGCCCACTGGACATTGCCGTTCTGGTTTAGCCTGACAAGAAAGATGTCGTTGGCGGATGCCTGGGCATTGGTGATGGTGTTGTTTCCGAAGGAGAGACTTGCGCCCGAGAAATACCCCGTCAGCACTAGGAATCCGGCCGGACTGTAATCCAGTCCGTATGCTTCTTCATACATGGCACTGCCGTATGTTTTAGCCCAGTCGACGCTGCCTGAGGAGGTGTATTTCACAAGGAAGACATCGCTCATGCCCGCATTGGTCAGGGTTGAATTTCCAAATGCAAGCTGGCTGCTGGTATAGGAACCGGTCACATATACATTCCCGTTACCGTCGCAGTCGAGGGCATAGCTGTACTCATCTCCGCTCCCACCGCCACTTACGGCCCAAAGAACGTTTCCGCCGGGCCCGAACTTGACCAGAAAAAAGTCGATACCTCCCGCATTCAGCAGGACGGTGTTCCCGAAAGTCAGGCTGGTACTGGTGAAGGTGCCCGTAAGAAAGATGTTTCCGGATGCATCAGTCGTAACGGCACCGCCTCCTTCATTTCCTCCGCCTCCGGCACCGCGGATCCAGGGGGTGGCTGTGAGTGGCAGTCCGGAGCACAGGAAAAGAGCCAGGACTGAAAGCGGGCGCAGGATTTTGTTCATGGCAAGGTAATGAAAAAGTAGTATCATGCATCGGATTGGTGGCGGGTTTCCCTGATGAAGCAGCTCCGGCACAGGGGTTCATAGCTTTCCTGTTCGCCCAGCATCACCAGTCTGTCGTTCGAAACCGTGCGGTGGGAGTAGTTCGCCAGCTTACCGCATTTGACGCAGATGGCGTGCACTTTATCGATGTATTCGGCTGAGGCAAGCAAAGCCGGAATGGGACCGAAAGGTTTGCCCAGGTAGTCCATGTCGAGACCCGCCACAATCACCCGTATCCCCATGTCTGCCAGCTTATTGCACACCGGAACCAACTGATCGTCAAAAAACTGGGCTTCATCAATTCCCACAACATTGACATCCGTACCTACCATCAGCAAAATCTGTGAAGCTGTTTCCACGGGGACCGACTGAACCGCATTTTCATCGTGCGAAACCACGTCGGTTTCATCATAGCGTACGTCGGTGGCCGGCTTGAACACTTCCACCTTCTGCTTTGCGATAACAGCGCGCCTGAGCCGCCGCAACAGCTCCTCGGTCTTTCCGCTGAACATCGATCCGCAGATCACTTCAATCCAGCCCCTTCCCTTACTGTCACCGGCCTCCTTTTCAACAAACATTTTCCGCAGTCGTTTTAATATTGTGTACTTTTATCCGTTGAATTACGTAGCCAAAGGTAGAAAAAACCGCTTTCCCGTTCCTAAATTCAATCCGATGAATATCAGCATGATCAAGACTGAAATCCAGCAGATCCTCGAAACCATGGGCGAACAGTGGGAAACCCTGCGTCAGCACGAAGGAAGAATCCCGCAGATTGAAATTGACCTGATCCTGGCCAATATCCGTGATCTGTACGAAAGCTTTCTTGACCTTCAGAAGAAAAATAATGAAACTCCCGCCGTCAGTCCTCCCGCCTCACCGGCAATTTCCACTCCTGCAAGGCCGGTCTCTGTCCCGCCTCTGATTCATGAAACACCGGTCCCGCATGAGGAAGCTGCTCCGGATCCTTTACCGTTTCAAAAACCGACACCTCCGTCCCCGGTCGCTCCCGAACCCTTACCCGCCGCTGCTAATCCGGTGCAGCCTGCCCCTGCCCAGGCTCCCGAGCCAGACCTGTTCTCTTTCTCCTCCGGCCCCGTAAGCATATCCGATAAACTGAAAGAGGAGAAAAAAACCATCAACGAAAGACTCCAGCAGGAGCATCCGGCCGGAACCATCGGATCAAAACTGAATCAGAACCCGATCAGAGACCTCAAGTCCGCCATAGGCATCAATGAAAAATTCCAGTTTATCAACGAACTCTTTAACGGCAGCATGCAGGATTATGCCGAATCCATCAACCAGCTGAACCTGATGAGCCAATACGATGAGGCTATGCAACTGATTGATATATACAAGTTTAAGTATAACTGGGATACCAATTCCGATGCCTTTCACAAGATCATGGATTTTCTCCGCCGGCGTTTTCTGTAATCCTTTCCTTTGATGACACTGAAAAGTATAAGCTTAACCTGCCTGCTGGCAGCCTTTGTGATATTTTCCGGATTCAGCCAGGATGTGAGCTATGCCCGCCGGCTGGTGGACACCCTTGCCGCTCCCGGCCTCCATGGAAGAGGATATGTTTCTTCCGGCGATCAGCTGGCTGCACAACTGATCGCAGAAACGTTTCAAAAGCAGGGTCTCAGGTATTTCGGAGATTCCTGGTTCCAGGATTATTCGTTTCCTATCAATACCTTTCCCGGAACCGTGCGTTTGGTTGTGAAGGACGACACCCTCATACCCGGCCGGGATTTCCTGGTGTCCTCGGGCTGCAGAAGCATTGCCGGGACTTTCCCCCTGCTTTGGATGAAAGATACCACGTTGACAGTCAGTGCTCTCAGAAAAAAGATCAAAGGGATGAAGCTTTCCAACACCTTTCTTGTGCTGGAACGCTTGCCGGCACTGATGCACAGCACTGATCTCAAAGGAGTGAAGGGGGTGATATTGTTGCGTGAAGGCCGGATGGTCTGGTCGGTTTCCAACGCCCGTAAACTCAGGAAAATGGCGGCGCTGGAAGTGCAGCGGGATAAACTTCCGGCAGGGACGGATTCCATCAAACTCAGCATTGATCAGGAGTATGTGAAGAAGCACCGGACCAGAAATGTAATCGCATACATTGAAGGACGAAGCAGAAAAGACAGTTTCCTGGTCGTCACTGCCCATTACGACCACCTTGGCCGGATGGGATCGAAAACGTACTTTCCGGGGGCCAACGACAATGCCAGCGGTACGGCCATGATGCTGGACCTTGCAAGGCACTATGCCCTGCCTGAAAACCGGCCTGAATATTCCATGGTCTTTATGGCTTTTTCCGGTGAGGAAGCCGGTTTGCTGGGTTCCCGCCATTATGTGAAGCATCCCCTCTTCCCCCTGAAACAGATCCGTTTCCTGGTGAATCTCGATATGGTGGGTACGGGTGGTGACGGTATCGGACTGGTGAACGGCAGTCTTTATGGCAGTGAAACCGCTATGCTGAAAAGCATCAATGAGGCCAATAACTACTTGAAAGAGATTAAAGTAAGAGGTCCATCCGCCCACAGCGATCATCACCCCTTTTACGAGAAAGGCGTCCCTTCGGTTTTTATCTATACCATGGGCGACAATTACAAGGATTACCACAACCCGGATGACCAGGCGGGCCGGCTGCCCTATACGGGATATGATGCCTTGTTCCGGCTGCTTACAGGTTTTTTCGGCAGGCTGCAATCTCCTTAATCCGTATCTTTGGCTTCAGCGAATCCGGGCCGGGTTGATTCCTGCCCCCAACTTTTCATAGCATGCTTGTTCTGATCCCCACTCCGATTGGCAACCTCGAGGACATCACCCTGAGGGCATTGCGCATGCTGAAGCAGGCAGATTTCCTGCTGGTGGAGGACAGCCGCAAGACCGGATTGCTGCTGAAGCATTTCGGGATCGAGAACAAAATGATCCCTTACCATAAGTTTAATGAGCACAAATCCCTGGAACAGCTTGTGGAGAAAATTGCCGCGGTGAATGCCGCCGGCCTGGTGACTGATGCCGGCACACCCGGGATTTCCGATCCGGGATTTCTGCTGGTGAGGGAATGTATCAGGCAGGGCATCCCCGTGGAATGCCTGCCGGGCCCCACCGCTTTCGTCCCGGCCCTGGTAAACAGCGGTTTCCCGGCCGACCGTTTTCTGTTTGAAGGCTTCCTGCCGGTGAAGAAGGGACGCAAGACCAGACTTGAAAAGCTCGCTGAACAGGAGGTGACCATCATCCTTTACGAATCTCCGCACCGTTTGCTCCGGACCCTCCAGGATCTGGCCGCTGTGCTCGGCCAGGACCGTTCCGTCTGTGTTTCACGTGAACTGACTAAGATTTACGAAGAGAATGTACGGGGGAGCTTCCCTGAAGTCATTGCTTATTACAGCAATAAAACGGTGAAGGGAGAGATCGTGCTGATTGTCAGTGCGGAGTGATGTTTACATCTCCTGCAACATTTCCTTCACCAGATTCTCTGTTCCTGCTGCAATGTCCGTTATCCTTGCATCGAGCATGTAGCATGGTGTGGTGAAGATTTTACGGCCGGGATCCCTGATTACCTGTCCGTGCCTGGTGATCCGGTGTTTGCTCCCCATCTTCTCCACCTGGGATGCAGTGGCCGGATCATCTCCGATGGTGATCTCCACCTTTCCCATGATCTTCCCGAGCATTACCGGTGCAATACACATGGCTCCCAGGGGTTTGTCCAGATCCAGGCATTGTTTTACAATCCTTGTGACTTCAGGATGCACCTCGCAGTCGGGTCCCCTGAAAGCCCAGTCGCAGAGGTTCTTGGCAACACCATAGCCGCCCGGAAATACCAATGCGTCAAAATCCTTCATATCGAGGGTGGCCATGTCCCTGATATTCCCCCTGGCGATACGGGCCGATTCCGCCAGTACGTTCCTTTCTTCCGGCATTTCCTGTCCTGTCAGGTGATTCACCACATGATGCTGTTTCATGTCAGGGGCAAATACCTGGTAGCTGCCCCCCTGCCTGTCGATCGCCAGCAGCGTAAGCACTGCTTCATGGATCTCGGCGCCGTCGTATACTCCGCAACCGGCAAGTACAACTGCAAACTTCTTCATATAAACAAAATATTAATAATTAAATTTTATCTGCCATCACCAGGGCTATTGGTCTACTAAAATACAAAATTCCACCATATCCGCAACTCGGGCCGAAAGTGTATCTTTGAAGCATGATTCACACAAAACGCAGTTGATATGCCAACCTTATGCTCCCGTATGCTGGTTCTGTTCCTGCTGTCCGTGCCGCTGCTGCTTCCGGCCCAGGAAAAAAAGCTGGCACCCGAAGACCTGATGAACTTTAAACTTTATCCAAAAACGCTCTCCAACCTGCAGTGGGTAACGGGAGCGGAATCCTGCAGCTGGATCGCCAATAACTGCCTGGTCATTGCCGGGGTGAAAACACCCGGCAGCCGGGATACCCTCCTTCGGCTCGCCATACTGAATGATGCCCTGGCAAAGATCAAGGCCGATACACTGAAACGTTTTCCTTCCGTCTCCTGGGAAGATGCGGGTTCGTTCAGCTTTCAGCATGCCAACAGCCTTTTCGTGTACAGTCTTTCCGGTAAAACGCTTGAAAAGCGCCTCGAATGGAATGAAAAAGCGGAAAACCTTGATTTGCACCCCTCCGGCAAGATCGCTGCCTTTACCATGGAGAACAACCTGTATATCAGCAAGGACGGAAAGACCGTTCCTGTTACGGAGGATACGGACAAAGGGATCGTGAACGGCTCGGAGCGGGTACACAGGAATGAATGGGGCATTGAGAAGGGAACCTTCTGGTCGCCTTCCGGCAAGCTGCTGGCCTTTTACCGCATGGATGAGCGTATGGTGGCCGAATACCCGCTGGTGAACACCGACACCCGCATTGCCACACTGGAGAACACCCGCTATCCCATGGCCGGTGAAAGCAGCCACCATGTGGCGGTGGGAATCTATAATACGGAAACCGGCAGCACTGTCTTCCTTCAGACGGGCGAACCTAAAGAACAATTCCTGACCAACATTGCCTGGAGTCCGGATGAAAAGTCGGTCTTCATCGCCGTGCTCAACCGCGGGCAGGATCATATGAAACTGAACCGTTATGATGCCACCGGCGGAGCCTTTATCGCCACCCTCTTTGAAGAAAAGGATGCCCCTTATGTGGAACCCATGACCCCCATGGTCTTCATGAAAACAAAACCCGGACAGTTTGTCTGGCAGAGCCGCCGGGACGGTTTTAACCACCTTTATCTCTATGATGTCAGCGGACGGATGATCCGCCAGCTGACCCGCGGCCCCTGGGAAGTGGATGGCTTCCTGGGATTCGACGGGAAAGAAAACAAGCTTTTCATCCTTGCGTCAGTGGAAAACCCGCTGGAAAAACAGCTTTGTGAAGTCAGCCTGAAGGACGGGAGCCTGAAACAACTGACAAAGAAGGGCTATAACCACTTTACCTATGTTAAACCCCCCGGACCATCATCCGGCAGCGCTTTGTATTTCATCGATCAGTACAATGCCTTGGATGTACCCACCACCATTGTTGTGTCTGACGGCAAAGGAAAGGCCCTGGATACCCTCCTCAGAGGAGAGAACCCGCTGAAGGATTACCGCCTGGGTGAAACCACCCTGCTCAGCCTGAAGGCCGATGACGGGACCGACCTCTATGCCAGGATGATCAAACCGGCCGGATTCGATCCCAAACGCAAATACCCCGTCATCCTTTACGTTTATGGCGGACCGCATTCGCAGCTGGTCAGCAATACCTGGCTGGGCGGAGGAAACCTATACTTTAATTACTTGGCTTCCGAAGGCTTCCTGGTGTTCACCCTCGACAACCGGGGAACCGCCAACCGGGGTTTTGCCTTCGAAAGCATCATCCATCGCCGCCTGGGCGAGATCGAAATGAAAGACCAGCTTGCCGGTATCCGTTACCTGAAAAGTCTTCCGTATGCGGATACCACCCGCTTCGCCGTGGAAGGATGGAGCTACGGGGGATTCATGACCCTGACCCTGATGCTTAAGAACCCCGGCCTCTTCAAGGTGGGTTGTGCCGGCGGACCCGTTACCGACTGGAAGTATTACGAAGTGATGTACGGAGAAAGATATATGGATACCCCTCAGGAAAATCCGGAAGGTTACCAGGAAAGCAGCCTGCTCAATCATGTGAAGAACCTGCAGGGAAAATTGCTCCTTATTCACGGTACCATGGATGCAACCGTTGTCTGGCAAAACAGTCTTGCCTTCCTGAAAAAATGCGTGGAGGAAGGAAAACTGGCGGATTATTTCGTTTATCCCGGGCATGAACACAATGTCAGGGGTAAGGACCGTGTCCACCTCTTCCGCAAAATGTCGCAGTATTATAAAGATAATCTCTGAGATGCAAACTGTAAAAAACACATTGTTGCTGATGATCCTGCTGGGCGCATCATCCGGCCTGTCGGCGGGAGGGATACATCCTGAGCAGGCGGCTATCGTTGCAGGGAATTTTCTCATGACCAACGGGGGTGACTGTTTCAGCATGAAAACCTTCGGGATAGAGAAGATATATACACTAAGTGAAGACGACACTCCGCTGATCCATGTGGTTGACCTTAGCGGTGACAACGGCATGGTTTTCATTTCAGCCGATGACAGGGTATCTCCCGTACTTGGTTATACCGGGCGGGGAGACTGGGCAGGCCGGGCCTGGCCTCCGCAGTTGGAAACCCTGCTCAGGCAGTATCAGGAGCAGCTTGCCGGAGTGATCCGTTCCGGCCGTTTGCCTTCAGAAGCGGTCAGAGCACAATGGAAAGCGCTCCTCGATCCCGGGGACAGTTATCCGAAAACCACGCTGGGCGTGGGACCCCTGCTGCAAACCACCTGGGACCAGGGGGAGTTGTATAACGACAGTTGCCCGGAAGATCCCGACGCCTGGTTCAACGGCCGGGTCCCTACCGGCTGCGTGGCCACCGCCATCGCCCAGATCATGAAATACCATGCTTACCCGGCCCAGGGAGCCGGAAGTCATACCTATGTCCACCCGTCCTACGGCCCGCTCAGTGCACATTTTGGCGCTACTGCCTATAATTGGACTGCCATGCCTGCACAGCTCGTATCTCCCAATCCGCCTGTGGCTCAGTTGATGTTTCATTGCGGGGTGGGGACAGAGATGAACTATGGCCCTTACGCATCCGGAGCATATTCGGATAAGGCCGTTCAGGCCCTGGTACATTTTTTCCTGTACAGCAGCGGTACCCGGCTCGTACTCCGCAGCAATTACAGCGATCCCGCATGGATCAGCCTGATGAAGGCTGAGCTCGACAATGACCGTGTGTGCTATTATGCGGCTTACGGGGATGTGGGTCATGCTTTTGTTCTGGATGGTTACGACAACAATGATTTTTTTCACTTCAACTGGGGATGGAGCGGATGGTACGATGGCTATTTCAATATCAGCAACCTCGATCCGGGCGGCAATGTGTTCAACGACTACCATGAAGCCATTATCGGGATTGAACCCGGTCTTCCTCAGTCCTGCCAGGGAATGCACCTGCTCGATGCCCTGTACGGAAATTTCAATGACGGAAGCTACAGCGCAAACTATCAGAACAATGCTGCCTGCCAGTGGCTTATCCAGCCTTTAAACAACCCGGTGAGCATTGAACTGCGGTTTTTGACCTTTCAGGTGGAAACCGGCAATGATCAGCTGAAAGTGTACGACGGTAACAATACTTCCGCTCCCCTGCTTGGTATCTTCAGCGGCAATACCCTGCCTCCGGTCATTACTTCATCGGGAGGCAGTCTGTTTGTGGAATTCATTACCAACGGGACCGTGGCTATGCAGGGCTGGTCAGCATCATATGAAGCCAACTACTGCTTCCCGGAAGATACCCTCACAGCACCTTCAGGAATCCTGTCCGACGGAAGCGGGTCGTGGGAATACAGAAACCATACCGACTGCAAATGGCTGATCCAGCAGCCGGGAAATGTGAACATCGCATTGATTTTCAATTTATTTGAAACCGAGTACGATTTTGATTTTGTCGATGTGTACGATGGGGCCACTACGGCTGATCCGCTGCTGGGTCATTTCTCCGGAGACACCCTGCCGCCGCCATTGTTGTCGACCGGCAATGCCATGTTGTTGCATTTTACCAGCGATGGCGGCTTGACCGGGCAGGGCTGGGAAGCCGGATATACCACCAGTGTCGGTGTACCGGCCGGGCATGAAGGTGATGCACTTTTCCTGTTTCCTAACCCGGCAAGCGACCGGCTTGCCGTGGTTTTTCCATCTGCCGGAAGCAATATCCGCTATCAGATCCGGGTCTTTGATTATACCGGCAGGATCGTATTGGAACAGCAAGCACCAGTTGTCAGTAACAATGTCATTATCAATACCTCGGCCTTGCTTCCGGGATATTATTTCCTGCGGCTGAGCGGAGCAGACAAGATCGCAGCGGCCGCCTTCCTGGTGAGATGAGCCCGGTGATCAGACTGAATATTTCTTTGAGCGGGGCCTCCTGTAAATAACAGGGATGAGAACAGCAGATAATTTCCGTTTTTATCGGTTTTCACCTTGTACTAACAGCTTGTTTTCATTTTACAGCATGGGATTGTTCTGTTATAACATAATGGTTATCAGTATTGTATCTGTAAACACCCTTATTTAATCCACCAATGGGGTAAGCCTGTATTTCAGCAGGCTGGTCTACCCGGGGAGTAAACACATCGAATACATTTGATTTCAGGGTTTTGGGCATTGTATTTTTACCGTGAAATCAACGAAGAAGTGTATCACGAAAAATCAATGCCATGAAAAAGATGCTTTTAACAATAGTCCTCCCGGTGTTCCTGCTGGTAGTGGGGACCCCCCGGGATTCAGGTGCACAGGAAATCGTGTACGGTGAGAAATACAACACCTGCCTGAAGGTAGCCGTGAATATCCTGATGACGGCCATCAATCCGTGGTCGAATCCGCCTTACATCCCCGGGGTCAAGCCTGCTGATCCCAATGAAGTCAGGATGAAACCTTTTCATATCTACCAGGAAACCAATAAACCCCGCAAGAATTCACCGAAGAAGGCACCAATCAGAAAAGAAATATAAGGCCTCCGGTTCAATTTCCGGTTTTTTAAGCAGGGTGGCGGCAGTCTTTTGTTGGGTTTGACTGGCCGCCATCCGCTTTTTAAACACGGGATTTTTAAGCAGCTTATCCGGCCGGAAGTTACGCTGCTCTCATTCTCATTCCCGCTCCCGCTCTCACGCTCCCGCTCTGAAGACCTTTTACTGAAGACCCACTATGTGTCGGTATAAACAGCTTTGCATTCGCAAACCTGTCAAGTATGAGTACAAGTGTGCCGGTGTAAAAATGTGCTGATGTGCTGGTTTGATGTTTAAATATCAATTGCAATTTTAACTTTTCCACCGAATCCTTTTTCCACTATTTCAAACAGTGTTTTCAGGTTCAGGTTACTGCCGTGCAAACTTTTCTTATCTATTAAGAGCTTGTTTTCATGAGTCCCCACCACCTCGGCTATTTGACAACCGATAACCCAACGGCAGTTTGCCGACGCTCCGGCATAAAGGTTCTAAACACCCTTTCTTAGCAGAGCTGCGGGTAAGCAGCATGTTTTGTGCCTGATGGAAGCGGATTTTCGGGAGAATCCTTTCAGGAAGAGCAGAAATAGGGATTTTATTTATTTTTGGCCTGAATTAGCCGCGTATTATGAAACAGTCTTTCTATTTCCTGATGTTGTTGCTGCCGGTCTTTGCGGCAGCCCAGTCCTCTGCCGGCCTCGCCGTGGGCGATTACAATAAGGTGGGCGATTTCATTGCCCTCCGTGCCCAGAAAATCATCGATCTGGATGTTACCCGCGACAACCCGAAATTTCTGAAACTGAAACTGGGACAGAAAGAAGTTGTGTTGTCCTATAAGCTTACAGGGGAAAATAAAGGAGCCGTCCGCCAGTTCGACCCGCTCAAAAACGAATGGGTCGACGTGTTTACCGTGAACTGCTGTGCCAATGCCACCAGGGCGAAGCTGATGGTATATGATGGCAAAGCTTTCAAGCAAAGCACCGATATCGTGTTGTTCTACACCGAAATATACAGCGACACCAATCTTACTCAGGCCGAAAAGAAACAGCTCCAGATTGTGAGGTACCTGGTCGGACCCAGCTTTAAAAAATATGAGATGTCGCTCAATCCTGCCAATAAATATCCCCATAAGGTGATTGTCTCCCGTTGGATGATTCGGGAACACTTCGGCGATTACGAGGATAAGTACAAGGAGTTTTCGATCGAAGACAAGGCAGTGACCTCTTATTAGTCCTGCTTAGCCTGCTGTCAGCAGGACCGGGAGATCCGAAGTATATCAAAACCCTTTGCTTCTGAGCTTCTCAACCTCCATCCCACCCATGAAGGCCACCACCGCGATTATCTTGCCTTCACGATCTTCCTGACGGCTATCCCTTCTGCTCCTGCGATCTGAAGATGATATACCCCTGCTTCGAGGGAGCTGAGGTCGATATGGGCCATGGACTGAACACCAGTCTTTTCTATGGTCATGCGGTAGATTGTCTGACCGGTAACGCTAAGCAGGCTGAGCATGTAGTTGTGATTTCCCTCCCCCTTGAACACAACAAAAACAGCTTCATCAGCCGGGTTGGGATAAATACTGACCTGATCATTGAGTGCTGAAGGCTGAATACCAACCGATTGGGTGATGGTAAGATGTTTGTCGTTGATATCGAAGAAGATATTGCCGTGGGCTTCCACCATCACCCTGGCAGCAGTCGTATTGATGTTGGGGACAGAAAAAGTGTAAGACCCGTTGTTGGGTACCTGGGTTCCGAGCACATACGGGAAGGTGTATCCGCCGTCGGAGGAAAGCAGCACATTGACAAGGCTCGCACTGATAGGCGGCTGGTCGGTGTTGTTAACAGACCATGTGACTGTTTCTGTACTGTTTCCGGTCCAGGTGATCCCGCTGATGTTGGGTGTGAGAACGGCAAAAGGTCCGGGTGTGGCGATCACGTTTACTTTCAAGGTAGTGGGATTATAGGTGATACCACAGCCGGAAAGGATGTTATCTCTGACAATACATCTGAAATTCAGCGTACGGGCATAGGTGGGTAGGTATTCTCCTACCGTGGATGTATTGCTCAGGATGTTGGTGAGTTTCGGGAACAGTCTGGTACCGGTGCTGACAGGCAGAAACGATCTGAAAATGGGGGCATTGCCGCTTGGATTGTTCCAGTTTCCGGCCGGACCGAGGTCGAATTGTTCCCAGCAATAGGTCACGGGGTCGCCGTCGGGGTCGGTGGCGGAAGCTTCCAGTCTGAATGCTGTACTGAGGGGGATGTTGAAATCGCCCGGAATGCTCAGTACGGGGGCATTGTTACCGTTGTAGGTGATGAGCGGGCAGGAGTTGCCGTTACCGTTTCTGGTATAGTTGATGATCTCGTCGAAGCTCCTGGTGTGGAAGTAATCATCGCTGTTGTTCTGCAGGTTCTGGTTGCCGCAGATGCCGGCATATCCCATGATGGTGCTCGCGCTTCCTGGTTCGTAGGCCGCACTGGCCACCCTGTTGCCTCCTCCGCAGGAGCCGGCTGTGGAATTAAAGGTGTGGTTGGCACCGAACTGGTGCCCCATTTCATGAGCCACATAATCGATATCGAAAGCATCACCGATTGGTGCAGGACTGCCTGTTACACCCCTTGCTTTATTGCTGGTGCTGCACACGCAGCCGAGGCTGGCGATGCCTCCTCCGCCGGTGCTGAAGACATGGCCGATATCGTAGTTGGCACTGCCGATTACATTGTTGATATTGCTCTGGTTCTGGCTGAGCATGGTGGAACCATTGTTGTTGCTGTAAGGATCGGCAGAGGCATTGGTGTAGATCAGCAGGGTGTCGTTTTCTATCAGGTTCATGTGGATGCCCAATTCTCTTTCATATACCCCGTTGACCCTGTTCATGGTCGTCACCATGCCGGCCAGGGCTCCGGCTACCGTACCTCCGTAAAAAGCGGCATATTCGCCCGTACAGGCCAGGGCCAGGCGGTAAGTACGCAACTGACCTTCCACATTCAGGCTTTCTCTTAAGGAGTGGAAGATGTCATGATCCTCTGCATGGCAGGCCTCATCCACCAGGCATTCCATGGCAAAGCCCTGGCGCAGGGCATCTTTTTTATGGTAAGTAATATATTCGTACGGATGATCCATGTCCACCGGATCGATAAATACTGTACCGGAAGCCGAAATGATCATGGCATGAAATCCGAATTGGGTGACGTCGCAACGCAGGGTGGCCGTGGGATCGTCAATACCCGTGCCTGCCCAGGTGCAGATCCCGGGATATGCTTCTGCAAGACCCTTTTCCATGACCGGGGAGTAAACAAGGCGGAAGGACTGGAATGTCCCGTCCGGCATGGGAAGTTCAAAGATAAAGGCACTGCGGTGGGCAGCTACCAGTTTTTCATCAGGCGCCGGTTGCAGGTAGATACGCAATTGTGCGGGATCAAGTGTCCAGGCCTTATAGGTGGCAGCCCGTTGGGCGGCTTTTACCGTGAACGCTCCGGAGGCTTGCGGAATGTCCTGCCACAGATGCCGCTGGGCAGATGCACTGCTGAAGGAAAAGAGCAGCAGTGCGAAGAAGGAAAGGCTGAGGGAATGGTCTTTCATATGTATTGGGTTATTTTTCTTCCTGAATGCTGTCGGCCGGAATCTCAAACACTTCTTTTTCCCTGGAGGAGAGATGTTTGTAAAAGCAGAGATAATGCAGGGTATCTCCCATGGAAAAAGGCTCGATGATCACGGCTCCTCTTTCAGTGGAAAGGTAGGCATGGAAACCGCCGGGCATGAAATCCAGCCTGACGCTTGCCGTGGGTTCGGTGATCCCTGTTCCGCCATAGGTTCTGAGTTGCGGATATTTCGCGAGGAGGGCGGGTGCCATGGTGTTTTGTTCAGTGATGGTAAAACTGCCGTAACCGCCTTCGGGCAGGGGCAGTTCAATCACGGTGGCGGGTCCGGATCCTGTGTTTCCCGGCTGAGTATGGGTTTTCCGCAGGATAGTCCTCATTTTAACGGTGTTCATGAGCAGGCTGCGGTACTGAGACGGAAGGGGGGACTGATACCCCATCACCGGAATCTCCTGTGCGGGAATATCTTTCCATAAAAAGTCATCGCCGCTGCTGCCGGCAGGGCGATGAACCGTCTTGCAGGATATAAGAAAAGCCAGCGCCATCAGCGCCGGCATAGAAATCTTGATGACACTCCTCATGGGTATAAATGGGAGTGCAAAGATATGTGCATTATTTAACTAATTCAATAGTAAGGTTGATGGTGACCATATCGCCAACCACCAGCCCGCCGGACTCAATTTTGGCGTCCCACTTCAGCTTGTAATCAAAACGGTTGATCTTCGTCGTGGCTTTCCAAACAGAAACTGTCTGTCCCCAGGGCGATTTTACACTCCCCTGGTTCACGGCGTCAAACATCACTTTTTTGGTAACATCACGGATGGTCAGATCACCCGTGATCTTGTAGTTTTTGTCGTCCACCTTGTACACACTGTAACCGTTGAACCTGATCTCAGGATATTCCCCGGCGTTGAAGAAATCATCCCCTTTCAGGTGTTCGTCCCTTTTCGCGTTATCTGTATTGATGCTTGCAACTTTTACCGTCGCTTTCACCTTCATGTCGGTGAAATCTTCCCCGGATGTGGTCACTTCGATATCCCAGTCACCGAAATTACCCGTTACATCGGAGATCACCAGGTGGGGAACCGTAAAACTGATGGCGGAATGGGATTTGTCAACCTGCCAGCCCTGGCTGTATACCTGTGCAGCAGTGATTACTGCAAGGAAAATGAAAGTCAGTCGTTTCATGTTTTTCTAATTTAGAATGATTATAAAATGAATAAAGGAATGTTGTAAAAGTTAAACAAAACAGGAGTGTTGATGTTCACAAACTGCTATTTTTTTATTGAAATTCACAGGGTAATTCGTATAAACACAAGTAACATTCACATTGTCAGTGGGTTTCTGCAGAAGGGGCCATGGTTTTTTGCAAACGCAATCCGTGCCGGTAAAAGAGGATTCAAGGCTGACAGAGATGACGGATGGATGATGTTTTGTTGGTAAGTTTGCATCCGGGTACTTCTCATTGGATAATTAAGTTGTGTCTCGTCCTAAAAAAGGTTTTCAGTTTTTTGGTGCCGACACCGCAATAAGGTTTTTTTCGCAAACCTGTTCAGTGTCGGTATAACATTTTCGTACATTCGATAATTATTAGCTAAGTGTCTGAAAATTTGTCGCCATTATTTCAAATCACCAAAAATGAAAAAATATCTGTTGTTTGTGTTATTCCTGATTGCCACTACCTTGCTGTTTGGCCAGAAAGCAAGCATTGACCTGAGCTTCACAGCAGTAAGCGGCTCTCAATACCAGCAATTGGACAGTATCAAGATCATTAACATTGACCAGGTTGCCGATACTTTCCTTCATTGGAATGATACTGTCCTCACCGTCACTTTCAGCGTAGTTGGAATAGGAGAACACACACCGGGCCATGCAAAAATCCTGGTGGAGTACCCTCATTCGACGGGCAGCATTTACCTGTTGCGGGTTTTTAATCCTGAGCCTGACAATGGTATTTTATCCATTTATGACTGTTTGGGCAGAACATGTGCAAACGTTTTATTGGATAAAGGTCGTGGCTGGTATTCTTTTCAGTTGGCATCAGGGCGAGCGTCATTGTATTTTGTTTCTCACCTTGGAAGGAGTGGCAATGAAACTGTAAAACTCACAAATACAGGACGTTCCTCACAGACAACTTGCCATTTGACTGAATTCAGCTTTACGCCTTCAGGTATTGGTTATCCTAAATCACAAATCTTGACAGCATTTCCATTCTCCCCGGGAGATTCTCTGCGTTATAAAGGTTATGCCAATAACCACGAAGTTGTGATTCATGATGATCCTACAACAAGTGAAGACTATACCTTTCATTTTCCAGGGCCTTGTCAGGGTATTACGGCTTTCACTTATGGAGGACAAGTTTACAATACTGTTGAAATCGGTACTCAATGTTGGATGAAGGAGAATCTGAATATTGGGACCATGGTGAACAGTATATATACAGGCACACCCCACTCCGAATGCAGCAACAACAGCTTGATAGAAAAGTACTGTTACAATAACGACTCGGCTAACTGTGCACTATATGGTGGTTTATATGACTGGGATGAGATGATGCAATATTCTACCATTCCCGGCACCCAGGGCATATGCCCGTCAGGCTGGCATATACCATCTGAAGCCGAATGGTGTACACTTTCCACCTTTCTTGACCCGAATGCTGACTGCATTGCTTGGGGCGTTGAAAGCTTTATTGCAGGAGGCAAGATGAAGGAAACGGGGTACACCTATTGGATCTCACCCAATACAGGAGCAACGAACGAAAGTGGCTTCACGGCTCTTGGGGCCGGCTCCCGCGGCGGCAGTGGCGGCTTCAACACTCTCGGCTACTACACATACTTCTGGTCTTCCTCTGAGTACTCGGTGTCAGATGTAGTCTATCGGAGGTTGAGCAACGACAGCGCCTGTGTGAGCCGTTACGACAACAGCAAGACGACCGGGGTTTCTGTTCGTTGCGTCAGGACTATTTGAGCGCCATGAGCGCAGAGCGCGAGTGGCCACACCACATCCTTTTTACATATGATGATGGTTAAAGTATCGGTCAAAGACTTCTTGTGCATGGAATAAACTTTGGAAATGATATGCCTGGATGTCCTCTCTCAACACAGGAAAAAAAGGCTCTCAAAACAGGAGTTCTTTTTTGGCGTTGCTTCCTACCCCCCGGATTGCATCCGGAGCTATTCATTTTTAACCCTGACGGGTTCTTGTCGCATTGACCTTATTGAATTCGGATTTTTTAATTGATCCTTGAATCCTGGCATTGCGATCCGGGACATTATCTTTTATACTCAAACCACGGAGTTACACTGAGTTATGCACGAAGTGGCTGGAGAGTGGATTATTATTGGACCCTTGAATTTGAATCTTTTAAACCGAAAGAACATAAGAATGCGAAAAAAGTGTTCCCAGAGTAATCGGTATAAAGAATCTAAGCGATAATTGCTTCGCATTTTCACTAAGATTCAGTGTATTCACTTGAATCCTGGTTATGTGATCTGGGACTTTATCTTTTAAACCTGGAATTTGTCACTTATTTCCTGTCCTATTCTTTCCCGGGCCTTGGATATTGATTCTTTATGCTTCGACTCCGCTCAACATGACGGGAATGGAAGATGAAGTCAAATGCTTCGACAACGCTCAGCATGACGGCCAAGAGCACATTAAACGTTAAACCTTAAACAATTAACTCAACTTCTAAACCAATAAACCTCTAAACCGGGCACCAGGAGGGAAACTGATCCAAGCATGAAACAATGCTTCGACTACGCTTATGCAGCGTCAGGTACTTTCTCCCGGAATTACCCTGATATTCAACTTTATTCTTCTAAGCATAAACAGCTTCCCGAACACCTGTCAAGGTTAAGTCTGTTCAATATTTGTTCGGGTTTTGAATCGCTATATGAATTGAAATGTTCACCGGCGGTTCCGGGGGAAGGCATGGTGAGATTTCACTGCCTGAACCGACTCCCTGCAAGTACAAAAAGCAGCTGACAGCAACGAAACATTCATTTAAACATCGCAAATTATGCGGCGAAAGATTTTAAAATGCAACGAATAAGCTGTATTTTTGTTGTAAAATATGCAATGAATGAAAGCTTATATACATCAGATCGATCAATGGCCAAATTTCATATGGAGACTTGATGAGTTTGTTAGCTTATTAAGTGAAGTAAGAAATTCACAGGGACGGATTATGGGAAGAATGGAATCCTTGGGATTTGATCTGAGAAACGAGGCTACGCTTGAAACTTTAACCCTTGACGTTTTAAAATCAACAGAGATTGAAGGAGAATATTTGAATCCAGTCCAGGTTCGTTCCTCGATTGCCCGAAGATTAGGAATAGACATCGCAGGTTCAGTTGAGTCAGACAGAAATGTTGATGGGATAGTTGAAATGATGCTGGATGCAACGCTACATTGTTTTAACCCGTTAACAGCTGAAAGGCTGTTTAATTGGCATGCTGCACTTTTCCCCACAGGCAGAAGTGGAATGAATAGGATTACAGTCGGAAACTGGAGGAACGATCCTACTGGTCCAATGCAAGTAGTTTCAGGAGCTATTGGTAAAGAAAAGGTGCATTTTCAGGCGCCCGATTCAACAATATTGGAATCAGAAATGCGTCGGTTTTTGGATTGGTTCAATGCAAATATTGAACTTGATCTGGTACTTAAAGCTGCAGTGGCTCATTTATGGTTTATCACGGTACACCCGTTCGAAGATGGAAATGGCCGTATAGCCAGAGCCTTGACCGACATGCTGCTGGCACAATCAGACCGCAGTACACAGCGCTTCTATAGTATGTCTGCCCAAATCAGAGTCGAAAGAAAAAACTACTACGAAATACTCGAAAGAACACAGAAAGGGAATCTAGATATTACTGACTGGATTATATGGTTTTTAAGATGTTTGATCAATGCACTTAAATCGACCGATAGCATTTTATCCCGGGTTCTGTATAAAGCAGATTTTTGGAACAGGCATGCAAAAACAGCATTGAATGACAGACAAAAGAAGTTGTTGAATAAAATTCTCGATGGATTTGAAGGAAAACTGACTTCATCAAAATGGGCAAAGATTTCGAAATGTTCAAAGGATGCAGCAATAAGAGATATTAACGATTTGATAAAAAAAGACATATTAAAGAAGGAGGAAGCAGGAGGAAGAAGTACAAATTACGGATTGAAATAGAAAATATTCCTTCTTATCTGAACAGCTTTAGATTCGAAAAAACTCAGGAATGAGCATCCGTTTTCCGTTTCACGGGCATGGTCATACAGCGGGCTCCTCCTCCTCCGCGTGCCAGTTCGCTGCCCTCGATGGTGACCACGCAGCGGCGGTAATCATCCAGGCAGAAATCGCATTTGATCACCGATTTGGCCTTCAGTATTTCAAAGCCATGTTTAGCAAGTTCCTCAAGCGTATATTGATTACGGGCATAACCGATCACCTTTCCCGGTGCCAGCGCGAAGAAATTGGTGCCCGAATGCCACTGTTCCCTCTCCTGTATCCACGGATCGGCCTTTCCTCCGCAAATCACGGGCTCCAGGTCAAAGCCCACATGCCTGAGGGCTGTCAGCAGGTTCTCTTCATTGCGGATGTTTTTGATTTTGCCGTGGTCCAGTTCGAAGTGAACGGTTTGTAATTTATTGGGTCTCAGGATGACAGGTTCATAAACCATGCATTTGTCGTGGTCGAGCAGGGTGAACACCATGTCGAGGTGGATAAAAGATTCGGGCTTGAAAGGAAGTTCCTGGACGATGATATGTTTGGAGCGTTTTTCTTTTTTGAAGTAATCGATCAGAAAATCGATGCCCTGGGTGGTGGTGCGGGTACCTGTGCCTACCAGCAGTACATCCTCCCTCGCAACGATCACGTCTCCTCCTTCTATACTCACCTGGGAGGATAGTGGCAGATGCAGCGGATTGATGGTTGGGATACCGAAGGAAGGGTGATGGCAGAAAATGCTTTCCATAATGATCGACTCTCTTTCCCTCACCACGCTGGCCATTTTGGCGATGAGGGCCTTACCGGAAAGGCAGACGGCCGGATCGCGCATGAAAAAGAAATTGTGGAGGGGCATCAGGTCATAGCGTCCTTTGGAGAGGAATTTCGTCAGGTTGTCTTTTTCCATGGGTACGCCTTCAATCAGGGCGGTGGCGAGGTCGTTCGCCGGCAAGGCACAAAGGCTGTCATGCATGAATGCCACATTTTCCCAGCGGCAGATCCGGGCTGTCAGCTCTTCCTTGACGGCGGGGATTTCCAGGATATCCCTGAGCAGGTCTTTCACTTCCAGCACTTCGGATACCTTTGAAAGGACTCCGTGCAGTTGCCGGTACTCCGCCAGGGCGATATGCAGGTTGAGGATATCGCTGTACAAGGCTCTTTCTGCCGTTTCGGGAGTCATATTTTCCACTTCCGCTCCCGGCATATGGACGATGACCTTTTCCAGCCGGTCAACCTCCGAACGGATGTTTACGGCCGTTTCCCCAGTTGTGATTGCCATATCTTTTGGTACTGTTTACCGGACGAAGATACGGCAAAGATCGCATTTGAAATCCTGATGCGGCGACAGATTCCCGCAAATTGAACAAGACAGGCCCGGAAGTGGTTCTTTTGAGCATGATGCGTCTCAGCCTAATAACTGTCTTTGTTTGTATGCTGTCTCTGATGGCTCTGGCACAGCCCGGAAACGGCAGCCCTCCGGTGGTGGGCTTTCCGGAAGTGGAACGCCTGCTATCGCTGAGGAACGATACGGTTTATGTCCTGAATTTCTGGGCTACCTGGTGTGTTCCCTGTGTAAAGGAACTGCCTGCTTTCCGGCAGCTGCATGCGTTCATTCCGTTTTCACGAGTTTGCGGGTATAAACCCGTTCACCGCTTTGCAGCCTCAGGAGGTACATGCCGGCCGGCAGTTTCGACAGCTCAAGCGAAAAGGTGTTTTGACCGGCTTGCTGTTTAAAGATCATCTCCCCGGTCAGTGTTGCCAGTTCCGCTTCTGTGAAAAGCAGATCTGATTGGATAGTCACCGTATTTTTCACGGGGTTGGGAATGATCAGGATTGCTCCGCCGGTCTCCGTTCCGGCCAGTCCGGTCACGATTACCTGGTGGCATGAAGAGGTGTCGGTACATCCTTCATGGGTGATGATGACGGCATAACTACCGTTTACGGCAGGGGTAAAGCTTTGGCCTGAAGCACCCTGCACGGGACTTGCTGCATTGCAGTCCCACCATTGGTAAGCGGCGCCGGCCAGGTTGGCTGTCAGCGTGATTCCGTTCAGGCTGACGCCGGTGTCGATGGTAATGACAGTGACATACAGGGACTGAGGCGGGGAGCTTCCGGCAGGTGAATTTGCCACCACGCTGATAAAACCGCTGCCGGCGCCGGCGATCGTGCTGATGCTGTGGGTGGTTGAGCTTCCGGTCCAGCCCGGGGGGAGCGTCCAGGTGTAGGAGGTGGCACCGGCAGCGGGGGGAATGCTGTACACCGGGCTGCTGCCTTCACAAACAGTGGTAAAGCCGGAAACCGGTCCCGGGATCACCGGTGTAGCGCCGCAGGTGTCAATGGCGAAGGGACCGCTTACCACACTGTAGGTGTTGGCGGATGTGGTAATGGTGAATTTCAGGTAACAGTCCACAGAGGAAGCTGCCGGTATGGTCCACTGGCACATCCCGGAGTTGGGGATGTTGATCATCACCGGTGAGAAAGGGCCCTGGGCGCCGGTGGAGGAGAAGTCGATGCT
The DNA here is from genome assembly GCA_022709385.1 of Bacteroidota bacterium. GTDB lineage: Bacteria > Bacteroidota > Bacteroidia > Bacteroidales > CAIXZF01 > JAKLIX01. Next base: position 498,035 of record JAKLIX010000001.1, read on the forward strand.
CACCGTGGCGGTATTACCGGGAGGCAGGCTGCTGGTCCATTTGATGAACTGCATGGATCCGTGGCAGAAGAACTCATTTCCTTTCGGGAAAACCGGGCTGAGGCTCAATTCGGTGGCTACAAGGGTGTTCAGGTAAACCCGCATCATATTTGAGCCGTTGTATTTGGCCCAGTAGATGATATCGGGATAGCCGTTATGGTCGAGGTCGCGCAGCTTGACATCGTACAGGGTGGTTTCCGGAACGGTGAGGGTGGCCGATTGAAGCCAGTTTCCTGCACCGTCACCCTTGTAGATGGTGAACAATCCCGAACGATAGGTGATCAGGTCCAGATAGGAATCGGCATCCAGGTCGCCGAAAGCCAGGTTCTGCAGGCTCTGGGTTGTGGTTGGCAGGCCGTTGGAGGCATTGATCCATGCGTTGGACGGGATGTCATACTTAAACACCCTCGGGTATCCGTCGGCGGTGGTGGCGATATCCATGGCGCCATCGTTGTTCATATCGGCTACATCGAAAATGAAGGAATAAGTGTTGAACGGAAGGCCATTCTGCATCAGACTGAACTGCCCGTTGCCGTTGTTCCGCCAGGCTTGTCCGGCCTGCCCGTTGAACTGGGTGTTGTTGGCGATAAAATCCACCTTCCCGTCCTTGTCGAAATCCCCGAAACGGAATTGCCCGTTGGAGTTCAGATCCAATGCGCCCGGGAAAGGGGTCCAGGTGCCGTTTCCGTTGTTTTTATACAGCCAGACGCCATCGCAGCATCCAAATGAGTTGGCACCCAGGTCGAGCTTCCCGTCATTGTCCACATCGGCCATGTCGCAGCCTGCCATGCCCCAGCTCTGACCCTGCAGTCCCAGGTTATCATCCCAGGGGACCCAGTTGTTCCCTGTTCCGTCGCCGAGTACCACTTCCAGCACCTGGTCGCCGAAATCAACGCCGGCGTAATTATGATGTATCCCGTATGCTACGTCCATGATACCGTCATTGTTCACGTCACCGAGCGCTACACCGCCATAGCCGAAATCCCCGTTCATCACCTTGCTCCAGGAAGTGCCGTCGCCGTTGTTTTTAAAGACCATGATGCCATTTTCAGTGGAAATCAGCGGACTCCAGTGATCACCCACCGAAACCAGATCCAGGTCTCCGTCGTTATCAATATCTCCGATCGCAAACTGGGTGCGACCGCTCTCATAAACATCTGTCAGACCGGCCGTTACCTGTACATAGGTAAACTGGGCCACTGACTGCAGGCTTAAGCACAAGCCTGCCAGGCAAAATAAAACATATCGTTGCATACCGCTAAGATTATCTCAGACAATGATAAGCATTTTTTTTGAATATACAGGCGGGAACGTTTTTCCGGAAACCGGAATCCAGGAAGATTTTCGCAGAGAAGCATGATTTTTTCCCTTTATTTTTTCCGTTTTGGTTTTTTCATGCATCTATACTAAAGGGCGCGTGCTTTCCGCGAGGGGACATGTTGCGCTGAAGCAGCAGGGTTGTTAATATAATTAATTGATAATATGGAAGATACCAGACAAGTATCCAGCATCCGGATGTGGGCAGAAGAAGACAGGCCAAGGGAGAAACTTTTGTTGAAAGGACGTCATGCCCTGAGTGATGCAGAGCTGATTGCGATTTTGCTTGGCACGGGCACGCGGGGTGAATCGGCGCTTGAACTGGCCAGGCGTATCCTCAGGCAATCGGGCGACAATCTGCTGGAATTGTCGAAGTGCAGTGCGCAGGAGTTGATGAAGAACTTCAGGGGTCTTGGTCCGGCCAAGACGATTTCCCTGCTGGCGGCCCTGGAGCTGGGTAACCGCAAACGAAGCGCGGAAGCTGTAAAAAGACTAAAGATCAGCAGCAGCAAGGATGTGTTTGAATATTTACGCGGGATGCTGGGCGACAGTCCGTACGAAGAATTCTGGATGCTGGTTTTGAACCGTTCCAATCAGGTCAGGAAGGCTGTTTGTGTGAGTGAGGGAGGATTTTCGGGGACGGTAGCCGATCCCAAGAAGATTTTTCTGCTGGCCCTGGAGCACAAGGCCACGGCCATCATTTTATCACATAATCATCCCTCGGGCAATCCCCAGCCCAGTGCAGCCGATGTCAGTCTGACCCGTCAGCTCAGGGACGGAGGGGTATTGCTGGAGATGCCGCTGATCGACCATGTCATCATCGGTGACGAAAAATATTTTAGTTTTGCAGACGAAGGCCTGTTTTAAAGCGTTATCTTCCTCATGATCAAGATTATTACCGTTATCGGTGCACGGCCGCAGATCATCAAGGCTTCTGCTGTCAGCCGTGCCATCCGGCGTCATTTCTCCCTTTACATCCAGGAAGTCATCGTGCATACCGGACAGCATTATGATGAGAACATGTCGGAAGTGTTTTTCAGGCAGCTTGATGTGCCGGAGCCGGACTACAACCTGGAGGTGGGCAGCGGATTACACGGGCTTCAGACGGCCAGGATGATCGAAGGGCTGGAGCGTGTCATGTTGCAGGAGCAGCCTCATTATGTCATCCTTTACGGCGACACCAACTCTACGCTGGCAGGTGCCGTGGCGGCTTCAAAGCTGAAGATCCCCATTGCACATGTGGAAGCCGGCCTGCGCAGTTTCAACAAGTCCATGCCGGAAGAGATCAACCGTATCCTTTGCGACCATGTGTCAAGCTTGTTGTTTTCGCCGACCCTGACAGGTGTAAATAATCTGGAGCGTGAAGGTTTTAGCCTTGAAAATAAGGGAATGGCCAGCGCCGATCACCCGAAAATTCACCATTGCGGGGATGTGATGTATGATAACAGCCTGTATTTCTCCGGAATGGCTGAAAAGCAGTCGAATGTGATGGAGGAGAACGACCTGGAAGCCGGTCAGTACGTCCTTGCCACCATACACCGCGATCACAACACCGACGACCCTGTCAGACTCGATAATATTTTCAGGTCCCTGCTCAGCATCACTGCCGGATACGGCCTGCCGGTCATTGCGCCCCTGCATCCGCGCACTGCAGCCATACTTGAAAAGAACCTGAAGCCGGAGACCTACGAAGAAGTGAAGCGTTCCCTGCTGGTCAGGCTCATCCCGCCTGCTTCCTTTTTTGATATGATGACCCTGGAAAAGCATTGCCTGATGGTGATGACGGATTCCGGAGGGGTCCAGAAAGAAGCCTGGTTCAACCAGAAGCCCTGCCTGATCCTTCGTCCGGAAACGGAGTGGCTGGAGATCACCGCTGCCGGTGCGGGAATGGTGACCGATACCGATCCTGACCGCATCATCAGGGCCTTCGATCATTACCTGCAAAATCCTCCTGCGGCCTTTCCGCCGGTTTTCGGCGACGGCAAAGCGGCGGAGTTTATCTGTAAAGAAATCATGAACAACTGCGAATGATTGCTGTCCTTGTCCCTGCTTTCAGTCCCCGCCTGGAATACACCCTCGGTGTGCTGCTGAAACACTTTGCAGGTGAGGATTACAGCATCATGACCGACAAAGAAGCCTTCCTGAGGGCGGACGGGATTAAAATCAACTATACCGGCGAACCCCTTTCCTCCGGTATCCATGTCAATCCCCATGGACTGCTTTTTGAACCGGGGATACAGCCAGTTGATGTTCCTGTTTCTTCGTTCAGGGGAATACCGGTGCTGTTTCCCGCGGAATCTGGTTTTCCTTTCGATATATTTTCAGCTTCCTTTTACCTGCTCAGCCGGTATGAAGAGTACCTTCCCCATACTCCCGACCGTTTCGGCCGTTACAAGGCCGAAGACAGTCTGGCTTACCGGCATGGCTTTTCAAATATCCCCGTGATTGATCACTGGCTGAAGCTGCTGCTGCCGGAGGGCATCCTGCCTCAACAGCTTACCCTTACACCGACGGTGGATATTGATGTGGCCTATGCCTACCGGTTCAAGGGATGGAAAAGGACTGCCGGAGGCTTTGCACTTTCCCTGCTGCAGGTTGATTTCCGCGCTTTCACCGACAGGGCGATGGTGCTATGCACAGGTCGCCCCGATCCCTATGATACCTATGATTATATCAGGGAGGTACACGCAAGGCGGGGATTGAAGCCCCTTTTTTTCGTGCTGTGCGGGGCTTACGGTCCGTACGATAAAAATATCCCGTCGCGGCATCCGGCATTTTCAAAGCTCATCGGCCGCTTGTCAGAAACCGGAACGGTGGGCATCCATCCTTCCTTTGCTTCCTTTGACGATCCCGGGAAACTGGAGGAGGAACTTGGGCTATTAGCCGCAATGCTGGGGCGACCTGTCACAACAAGCAGGCAGCATTATTTAAGACTTTCATTGCCAGGTACATACAGGGAGCTGATTAGGCTTGGCATCACTGACGATTACAGCATGGGATATGCAGCCGTACCCGGTTTCAGGGCAGGCACCAGCCGGCCTTTTCCATGGTACGACCTTCATCGTGAGGAAAGTACCCTGCTGATGGTGCATCCCTTCACCGTGATGGACGGAAGTCTGAAGGATTATTTGAAACTCGGCACGGAAGAGGCTTCTTCCGTGATTTCCGGTTTGATCCAGCAGCTGAAAGCGACCGGAGGCTGTTTTATGCCCCTGTGGCACAATGAGAGTTTCAGTGATACCGGCAGGTGGAAGGGCTGGCGGAAAGTGTATGAAAACATGCTGGATGAAATCTTAACAAGCGGATTATGACCAGAGGGATCACTTATCTGAGGCATGAACAGATTGACCGGCGAAAGTGGGATCGTTGCATTGAGGAGGCCATCAATGGCCATGTGTATGCCTGGTCCTGGTACCTGGATAGTGTTTGTGATCAATGGGATGCCATGGTGGAAGGCGATTATGACAGTGTATTCCCGCTGCCGTGGCGCAGCAGGATGGGGATCCGCTATGTATACCAGCCTCCCTTTACCCAGCAACTGGGACTTTTCACCAGGGGGCAGTCCGGCGGGGAGCGGCTGAATGCCTTTCTGGATGCCTTGCCTGCCCATTTCCGGCTGACGGAGATACAGCTGAATGCTTACAACAGGCCTTCCCATCCTGCATACTCGGTCCGTATGCGGCCAAACCTGGTGATGGACCTGATCCCGCCCTATGAGATCATATCCGGTGGCTATTCCCAGAACCTGAAAAGGCATGTGCGCAAGGCAGCAGCCTCGGGCTGGATCATTACGGAAGATGTAAAACCCTCCAGGCTGATCAGGCTGTTCCGCGAGAACCGGGGCAGGGAGTTGAAGACCCTGAATGACAGGGATTATGAGCGTCTGGAGAGACTTACGGCCGAATGCAGTAAAAGAGCATGCCTTCACCTGCTGGGGTCCGGACCCGGTGGCGGTGAGCCTGACGCAGGGGTGATTTTTGCGGAATCCCACGGGAAGCTGGTACTGCTTTTTTCCGCGACCGGTCCGGAAGCCCGGCAGCAGGCTGCCATGGCGGCGCTGATCGACTACATGATCAGGAAGCATGCAGGGAAGAACCTGGTGCTGGATTTCGAAGGGTCAGAAGACCCCGGAATGGCACAGTTTTATGGCAGTTTCGGTGCAGTCGCCTCGCCATATCCTTTTATCAGGAAGAACAGCCTGGGGCCCTTCACCCGTTTCGCAGCGGGAATCTTCAAACCTTCCCTCAGGAGGTAAATCCGTTAACTTCCTGCCTGGTGCTGGTCCCGGGTGCTTGCTTTGTTCTTCTGTCCTTGCCTGGCATTCTTTTTTATATTTCAAATAATTAGCGTATGTTTGAGCAAATATTTGAACAATGGTAAAAAACCTGGGACAGCAGCACAGCATTCTCAACCAGTATATTGCAGAGATACGCGATGAACGGGTCCAGCAGGACAGCCTTCGGTTCCGGCGCAACCTGGAACGTATCGGTATGTTTTTCGGATACAGGATCAGTGAAACACTGGTGTATGAGAAGAAGGAGATCACAACCACCCTGGGGGTTGCAGAAGTGCCGGTGCTGACAGACTATCCCGTGCTGGCGACGATCCTCAGAGCAGGGCTTCCGCTTCATCAGGGGCTGCTCAACGTCTTTGACAAATCGGAAAATGCCTTTATTTCGGCTTACCGCATGTATCACAAGGATGGTCGTTTCAGCATTCAGATAGAGTACTCCTCAACTCCCGATGTGGAAGGAAAAGTGGTGATACTTTCGGACTCGATGCTGGCTACCGGAGCTTCCATGGTGCTGGCATATAAGGAGTTGCTTACCAACGGCAAACCGAAGCACACCCACATCATTTCTATCCTTGCAAGCACCGAAGGCGTTGAATACCTGAAAAGAAGCCTTCCGGGATCCGACATTACCCTGTGGGTGGGCGCCATCGACGAAGAGCTCACCGCCCAGGCTTACATCGTGCCCGGACTTGGGGATGCAGGCGATCTTGCGTACGGAAAAAAACTGTGATTTTCATATCAGAATTGGTTCTCTGCCGTTATCAAGCCAGTAACATCCATCGGTCATGCAAGCCATCCTGCTTGAAAATGTAAAAATCTCCCTGCGTTCCATCCGCAGTCACCTGCTCAGGACCATACTCACCGTGATGATCATCGCCTTTGGACTGATGGCGCTGGTGGGGATACTGACGGCCATCGATTCCATCAAATACTACCTGAACTCCAATTTCACCATGATGGGGGCGAACACCTTTACCATCCGCAACAGGACGCTCCGTATCCATGTGGGTGATTCCGAGGTGAAACCCAGGGTTTATCCAAAGATCAGCTATGACCAGGCGACGAGGTTCACCGAAGAGTATGGCTTTCCGGCTGTGGCCTCCGTGTTCATGTATGCTTCTGGCATTGCAACCGTGAAATATGAGACCAATAAGAGCAATCCGAATATTACCGTGATTGGCTGCGATGATCATTACCTGATCACTTCGGGCAATGAACTTGAAAAAGGCAGGAATTTCTCGGGTCACGAATTGCAGATGGGGTCCAATGTAGCGCTGGTCGGATCCGAAGTGGTTTCAAAGATTTTCACCAACAAGGAAGACCCGCTCGAAAAGGTTATCTCTATCGGTCCTGGCAAATACCGCATTATCGGGGTATTGAAGAGCAAGGGTTCGGGGATGGGTTTCAGCAGCGACCGCACCTGTCTTTTGCCATTGAACAATGTGAGGCAGTATTTCCCCAGACCAAATATGTCGTTCATTATCAATGTGATGGCGAAGAACCCCCAGGATCTGGAGCCGGCCATCGGGGAAGCGACCGGCTTATTCCGAAAGATCCGCAAGATACCGGTAGGCCGGGAGGACGACTTTGATATTTCCAAGAGCGACCAGGTAGCCCAGATGTTGATAGAAAACATCCGTTATGTTACGCTGGCGGCTACCATTATCGGTTTCATCACCCTGATGGGTGCGGCGATCGGATTGATGAACATCATGCTGGTGTCGGTAACCGAGCGCACCCGTGAGATTGGCATCCGGAAGGCCATCGGTGCCAACCGAAGGCTGATCAGGATACAGTTTCTGACCGAAGCGGTCATCATCGGACAGATCGGGGGGATGCTCGGGATCATTCTCGGTATTCTGATAGGAAACATTCTGAGCCTGATCATCGGCAGTGCCTTCATCGTACCATGGGTATGGATCATCGGAGGTGTGCTGTTGTGTTTCGTGGTAGCGGTCATTTCGGGTTATTATCCCGCCCAGAAGGCTTCCCGCCTCGATCCCATCGAAGCCCTCAGGTACGAGTAGTCCCTGTTTTACCTTGATTTGATTGTTTCCACTGCGATAAGCTCCTGGTATTCATTCCCTGGGGCCTGATAATACACATAGATGGTGTATTCGTTTTCCGTTTCATGGTGGTTGCCTTCAATCCGGGCATGATCTGCCTGGACGGCGCCGTTCTCGAGGAACAGATAGGCATAGTTGTAGTAGCCCTGTTTGAGGAACAGTTTCAGTTCATAAGCCTTACGTTCGAAGTTGTAGGTCATCCTGTTCTCTTTCCCGAGTTGCCAGCGGGTCAGGGCTCCGGAGAGGAAGATGTTCCCGTCGGCTGCCAGCGGGAAGTAGGGCAAAGTGAAATGTACCCATACATAGTCTGCTTCTGTCGAAGGATCGGTTCCGTCGGTTGTTCTGACCACGAAACGGCCGTTGATGTCTTCTTCCGTAATATATACCTTGAACTGCCTTCGTTCATCATTGGCAAGGATAATATCGTATGAAGGTTCTCCGGGTTCTATCTTCCGGACCCTGTCGCCCGGGGTCTTCACACTTTTAAGGTCGGCATGCCGGTACTCATTGCCGGCAAAAAAGATATTCCCTGCATCGTGGGTGTAGTCCAGTTCGTCGCCTTTCACCAGCAGGGGCTGAAGGTTGCTGATCATATTGTCCCAGCGGCCGTTCTGCCGGATGATTACCTTCAGGTTCTGATAAGGATTGATGATGGGAAAGGTACCGGTTTTAATGCGGAACAGCAGCTGTTGTTTTTCGTCCTTGTCTTCGATTACCACGGGCCGTTTCACTTCTCCGGTGATCTTCACTTTCGGATCAACCACCCAGAAACGCAGGCTTAATACCGGTTCTTCCCTTTTGTCTTCCGGAAAGACCACCAGCAGGTAGTTCCCCGACAGCCTGATCCCGAAGCGCTCGTTGGGGAATCGCAGATTGTAATGGGTATAAGGTTGGAGGGTATTGTAAGAATATGCGTAGTCTTCGATACGGTCTTCATAATAGCCGTCGAGGTATTGGTTTACGTCCAGCGGGCTGGGCAGCCAGTCCGGGCTGCAATGGATCACCGTATAAAGGTAATTTCTGTTGCCTCCGTCGAGGTCATCGAATTCGAGCAGCAGTTTATCCGTACCGCCGAGCACCAGGCGGGCTTGTCCGAGTTCCCATCCTTCCCTGTATAGCAGGGGTGTTTTAATGTTGGGTGTATAAATATGGTCGTGGTAACGAAGGTAGTTTTCCCTGAAGTATTCTCTCTGGGTTTGTGCCGGGGTGAACAGGGGCAGCAACAGCAGGGCGGAAACGATCAGCAGGAGGTTTTTCATGGAATCCGGATTAACAATGCGGGCTTACTGCAGTGCCCCTGGTTCTGAATTCATGGCAAAGGATGGCCGTGGCGACGGCTGCATTGAGGGACTCGGCATGACTGCCATCGCCGGGATGTGCGCAGGCGGAGATGGAGATTTTTTGAGAGATCAGCGGGATCAGTTCTTCCGATATTCCGTGTGATTCACTGCCGATCAGCAGCAATCCCTTTTGCAGCAGTTTCGTGTGATGCAGCGGTGGTCCTTCCGGGAAGCTTCCGTAAACCGGCAGGTCGGCGGGCAGGTCGGAGAGGAAAGACTTCAGATCTTCATAGAGTACGCTTACCCGGAAGACTGATCCCATGGTAGCCTGGACGGTCTTTGGATTGAAGACATCGACCGACCCCCTGGAGCAGATCACCTGCCTTATTCCGAACCAGTCGGCGATACGCAGGATGGTTCCCAGGTTCCCCGGGTCGCTGATACCGTCGAGTACCAGGGTCAGGTCGTTTGACAGCAGTTTCCAGTCGAGGGTGGCCGGCGGCATGACTGCCACGGCGAGCACCTGGTTCGGGGTCACCAGGCTGCTGATCCTTGAGAGTTCTGCTTCAGTCACGGCATAGACAGCAGGATCACCGGGCAGGGAAGTTTCTTCTGACCATCCCGGCCAGGCTTCCGTGGCAAAGATCTCGCGGACGGGCCACTTGCTTTCAAGCAATGCTGCGACCAATTTAGGACCTTCTGCCAGAAAAAGGCGGTGGCTTTTTCTGTCTTCTGCCTTGTGAAGGCTGCGGATTTGCCGGATCAGTGTCTTGTTCAGGGGCATAAGCAACATGCAGCCGGGATCGGGTGATTCCGGCCACTTGTTTCAAAAGTAATAATTTCCCCGGACGGGCCGGCTTATTCGGCGAAAACTTCGAAGGTGATTTCGGCCTGGGCTTCTTTGTGCAGGATGATACGTGCGGTGTAGGTACCCAGATCTTTGATGGACTCGCCGTCCACATGGATCTTTTTCCTGTCCACCTCATAGCCGAATTGTTCGCGGATGGCATCGGCGATCTGGACTGCATTGACAGAACCGTAGATTTTTCCGGTGGGAGCGGCTTTGGCGCCGATTTTCACCGTGATGTTCTGCAAAGCGGTAGCCAGATCCTGGGCCTGCATCCTGACTTTTTCGGCCTTGAACGCTTTTTGGCGGATAATCTCCTCCGTCATCTTTTTGTTTGACGGGCTTGCCAGCACTGCATAGCCTTTGGGAATCAGGTAATTCCTTGCGTAGCCGTTTTTAACCGACACTATTTCGTTGGCGTATCCCAGGTTGGGGATATCTTGCTTTAAGATCACTTCCATGACGTTGTCCCTTTATTTTAATAAGTCAGCTACATAAGGCAGCAAAGCAAGGTGACGGGCCCTTTTGATTGCCTGTGCCACTTTTTTCTGATACTTGGTCGAGGTACCGGTGATCCTCCTTGGAAGGATCTTTCCCTGTTCGTTGATGAATTTGAGCAGGAAGTCGGCGTCCTTGTAATCGATGTACTTGATGCCGCTCTTCTTGAAACGGCAGTATTTCTTTTTCTTGACATCGACTGCTATCGGGGTCAGGTATTTGATTTCTGAATTGTTCTGTGTTGCCATCTTACAGCGGTTTTAGGTTCATGATTCGGTTTGTTCCGTGACGGGCTGGGCCTTGTTGGCGCGTTTCTTCTCGTTATAGGCAATGGCATGTTTGTCCAGTGCCACGGTAAGAAAGCGCAACAGCCTTTCATCACGTTTACAGGCGATTTCCAAATCGCGGATCACGTTTCCTTCTGCCCTGTATTCCAACAGGTAATAGAATCCGCTGGTTTTTTTCTGGATGGCATAGGCCATCTTGCGCATGCCCCAGTTGTCTTCAAGGACAATCTCGGCTCCTTTGTCTTTGAGGAGCTTGACGAACTTTCCAACCGTTTCCTTTACCTGGTCTTCAGATAAAACGGGAGTCATGACGAAAACGGTTTCATACTGATTTAACATAGTTTTCTGGTTTGATCTTTAATTGGTTAAACTGATTTTTTCAAACGGACGGCAAAGGTACAACCATAATTTCAATCTGGCAATAGTCCGTTGCATTTCATCCGGCCTGCCGCTGCGAGTTTGTCAATTCCCGGAAATGCTTCGCCCGGGGTATCGAGCCAGCCTGGTTCAGCGAACTGTTTGGTGGTTTAGAAGTTTAGGTTTTACTCACATACCTTTGTCGCTATTAAAAACTTCTTTACCATGGCCAGAATATTCACTGAAAAACCCTTTACAAGAAAGTGGTTTGTCTCCTATGCGCTGATCATAGCCGGTTCTTTCATCCTGGCCGGCGGCTTTGTTTTCTTTATCACTCCTTACAAATTTGTCCCGGGAGGCGTGTATGGGGTTGCCATTGTGATCCATTATCTTACCAAGGGGATGCTGTCGTTTGCTCCCGGTGGCTTACCCGTGGGTTTAACGGGACTGGTGCTGAATATTCCCCTGACCATCATCGGCATCCGGATCCTTGGGCCCAGGTTCGGGGCGAAGACAGTGGTGGGTTTCGTACTATCCTCCGTTTTCATGGATCTGATCACCGGTTTTTGGGGCGATAAACCCCTGGTGGAAAATGATCCCCTGCTGTCATGCATTTTCGGGGGGGTGCTGGTGGGCTTCGGACTGGGATTGATTTTCAGGTCGAAGGCCACATCCGGGGGCTCCGACATCATCGCCATGATCCTTTCGAAGTACACCCGGCTTCCGCTTGGGATGCTGATGATCTACACAGATTCCGTCATCGTGCTGATTGGCCTGGCGGCCTTTGCCAGCTGGGCGGTTCCATTGTATTCCTGGATCATCATTTTCATTACGGGCAAGGTGATAGACGTCGTGATGCAGGGGCTCTCTTCCGACAAAGCCCTCTTTATCATCTCAGAGAAGTATGAAGAAATCCGCGACCGCATCATTAACAGCATGGGAAGGGGCGGAACCTTCATACCGGGCCAGGGGATGTATAACGGCGCACCACGTACAATCATCTACACCGTGGTCAACCGTCGGGAAATATCCATCCTGGAGGAGTATATTCACCAGATAGATCCCGATGCTTTTGTTTCGGTGATCGAAGCCAATGAAATCCTTGGAGAAGGCTTCAAATCCCTGCAGGAGAAAGTGAAACAGGCTTAAGACAGGGGAAGGTGCCTGGGTGTGCAATCCGGATTATCATCCGACTACAGCCCTCCTGATTGTTGTTCAATATCAGCCAGGTGTTCAAAGCGCTGATCCCTGCGTACGGGCCGGAATCCGGCTTCCCGGATGGCCTGTTGTATACCCGGGATATCGAACTGGTGGCTGGCGCCGGCCACGCTCACGACGTTTTCCTCCAGCATGACCGAACCGAAATCATTGGCGCCGGCGTAAAGGCAGAGCTGCGCGGTTTGTTTGCCAACGGTAAGCCAGCTTGCCTGGATGTTGGGGATATTGGGCAGCATGATCCTTGAAATTGCGATCCAGCGGATGTATTCAGCGGCAGTGACGCTGTTCCTGACGTTCCTGTGCCTGCTCAGAAAGGTGTCTTTATCCTGGAAAGGCCAGGGAATAAAGGAGATGAAACCGGTATGACCGGCAGGTTTGGCGGACTGAAGCTGGCGCAGGGCCAGCAGGTGATCGAAGCGTTCCTCCAGGCTTTCAATATGGCCGAACATCATGGTGGCTGATGTGAGAATATCGAGCTTGTGGGCTGCCCGCATCACCTCCAGCCATTCTCCGGCGCTGCATTTGTTTTTGGAGATGGCCTGCCTGACGCGGTCGGAAAGGATCTCGGCCCCGGCGCCTGGCAGGCTGTCGAGACCGGCTTCCCGGAGCGCCGTGAGTACTTCAGTGTAAGACAGCCCATCCATCCGGGCCAGGTGAACCACTTCGGCAGGACCCAGGGCATGCAGTTTCAGTTCAGGGTAAGCGGTTTTCAGATCCCTGAAAAGACCGGTATAAAAAGCCAGACCTAATTTGGGATGCAGTCCCCCCTGCAGCAGCAACTGCCGTCCGCCCAATGCCCACATCTGGTCAATTTTACGGCGGTATTCTTCCATCGTGGTCACATAGGCCTCAGGGTGGTTGATTCCGCGGAAGTAGTTGCAGAACTGGCAGGCGCTCACACACACATTGGTGATGTTCACATTGCGGTCGATCAGCCAGGTGACCTCCCGCTCCGGATGCAGGCTCATCCTGATCTGGTGGGCGGTTTGCATCAAAGCCGGCAAAGGAGCTTCACGGTAAAGAAAGATCCCTTCCTCTCGGTTTAAAAAACCACCGGCAAGTGCCACTTTGGTCAATTCTGTCAATTCATCAGGGCCATTTCCCATGATCAGTCATTTTCTTACCTTTGCAGATTCAGCCAGGCGTACAAAAATACCACACAATATGTTTCCAGTTGTTAAAAAGCTTGCAGATTACGGGGAAAACCAAAGCCTGGTCTATGTCATACGCGATTTTAAGCAGCTGGAAGACAAGCATTTCTCCCCGCAGGAAATGGCTTTTCTGGAGGAAAGCCTGAGGGGAGAATGCAGGGATTTTCACCTGTTTAACCGTTACGGTCATGTACTGGTGGTGGTGAAGCTGCCGGAGCACAAGCCCGGACTGGCGCTCAGGGAGCAGGGCAGGAAGCTGGGCTCCGACATTGCTGCCGTGTTAAAAGATCACAGGGTGGAAGAGATTGTTTTTGTGGCCCGCCGTGGCGACGATCCCTGTGTGCTTGCCCTGGCAGAGGGGATGATGCTGGCCTCCTACCGTTTCGATAAGTATAAAAAATCCTGCGATAAGAAGGAAAGCTTCCTTCGGGAGATCGGTCTGTTGCTGCCTTCGGTCAGTGACCATGAAATCCGGCACCTGAACCATATCGTGGAGGCGGTGTACAGATGCCGCGATATGGTCAATGAGCCGGTGAATATGTTGAATGCCCTGAAATTTGCAGAATCCGTCGAAGAGATGTTCTCCGGAACTGCCGTCAGGGTAGAGATCATGAACAAGAAGAAGATCGAGTCGCTGAAGATGGGCGGATTATTGGCCGTGAACCGGGGCAGTGTGGATCCTCCGACTTTCACCATCCTTGAATACAAGCCTGACGATGCCCTGAATGAAAAACCCATCGTCCTGGCCGGCAAAGGGGTTGTCTTTGATACCGGCGGGCTCAACCTGAAGACAGCCCAGGGGATGGAGGGAATGAAGGGGGACATGGCCGGCGCAGCTGCAGTGGCCTGTGTATTCAAAGCCGTCGCTGACCTGAAGATGCCGGTGTATCTGGTGGGACTGCTGCCTGCCACCGACAACAGACCCGGCAACAATGCCTTCGTTCCGGGTGACATCATCACCATGTATAATGGCACCACAGTGGAAATCGTGAATACCGATGCCGAAGGCCGCCTGATCCTGGCCGATGCCCTGGCATATGCGAAAAAATATGACCCCCAGCTCGTGATCGACATTGCCACCCTCACCGCCTCGGCTGCCAATGCCGTGGGCAGGGCTGCCATCGCTGCCATGGGAACAGCCGGAAGCGAACTCATGGAAAAGATGGTTTCGAGTGGTTTCGAGGTTCACGAAAGAATTGCAGTCTTTCCCTTCTGGGATGACTATGCTGCCATGATCAAATCCGAAGTGGCCGATCTGAAAAACCTCGGCGGAAGAGAGGCGGGAGCCATCACAGCCGGAAAATTCCTGGAGAAATTTACCGCCTATCCCTGGATACACCTCGACATTGCCGGTCCGGCCATGCTCGATAAAAAAGATGCTTACCGGGGTCCGGGTGCCTCAGGTGTGGGTGTAAGACTACTGACCCAGTTCCTTATCAATTATTTCAAATAACAAACAGATTCTTATGACAGATTCCCAGGAGAAAGAGAAAAGACTGCGGCTTGGTATTACCCACGGGGATATCAATGGGATCTCCTATGAGATAATCATGAAAAGCCTGATGGACCAGCGAATGCTCGATCAGCTGACCCCTGTGGTTTACGGAACCGCCAAGGTTGCATCTTATTATAGAAAGGTATTGAATATCAATGACTTCAGCTTTAATATTGTCCGCAAAGCCGACCAGGCGCATCCCCGCAAACCCAATCTGGTAAACCTGATGGATCAGGAGATCAAGATCGATCTGGGGCAATCCACCCCGGTGGCCGGAGAGCTTGCCCTGATGGCACTTGAAGCAGCCACGGCGGATCTGATGGCCGGACACATTGATGCCCTGGTTACGGCCCCTATCAATAAAAAAAATATTCAGACCGAGACTTTTACATTTCCCGGGCATACGGAGTACCTTGCCATGAAATTCAGGTCGGATAGCCACCTGATGCTGATGGTTGGGCCCAATCTGAGGATAGGCGTGGTAACGGGTCATATGCCCCTGAAAGATGTTCCGGCTTCGCTGACCGTTGACCTGATCATGAAACGAATCCGGGTCATGAACCAATCCGTCATCCGGGACTTCGGGATTCCGAAACCTAAGATCGCCTTGTTGGGAGTGAACCCTCACGGGGGAGAGGATGGCTTACTGGGAGCGGAAGAACAGCAGGTGATTATGCCTGCCATTGAAAAAGCAAGACAGGAAGGCATGCTGGTTTTCGGGCCTTTCCCTGCCGACGGTTTCTTTGGTTTCGGCGACCACCTGCGGTATGACGGCGTTCTGGCCATGTATCACGATCAGGGGCTCATCCCCTTCAAAACCATGTCGTATCACGAAGGAGTCAATTTTACTGCCGGGTTGCCATATATCAGGACTTCGCCGGCTCATGGCACGGCCTATGCCCTTGCCGGGAAAAATGAAGCAAACCCGGATTCCATGCGGCACGCCATTTATCTTGCCACTGATCTTTACCGCAACCGGATCGCCAGTGAAGAACTTCTGGCCAATGCTGCCAGTTTGAACGTCCAGGAATGTAATACTGATAACCAGGACTGATCCTTATCCGTGCTGAAAGATGGAGGCCACTTCTTATCCGCTTTCCGAAATTGCAGCTGTATTACGGGCGATTCTCCACGGATCAGCCAGGGCAGACCTTCGCGTCGCTGAACTGCTGACCGACAGCAGGCAGTTTGTCCAGCCTTCCGGGACCCTCTTTTTTGCCCTTGTATCCAAAAGAAACGACGGACACCGTTATATCGGGGAATTGTACGAAAAAGGTGTCAGATCCTTTGTGGTTTCCGATGGAGGTTTTGCTTTCCGGGATTATCCCGAAGCTGTCTTCCTCGTGGTTCCCGATACCCTGCTTGCACTCCAGCAGCTGGCAGCCTGGCATCGCAGGCAATTCGGCCTTACGGTGGTGGGAATCACCGGCAGCAACGGAAAAACCATCGTCAAAGAATGGCTTTACCAGCTCCTGCAGGATGACCTGAAAATCGTCAGAAGCCCGAAAAGCTATAATTCCCAGACGGGGGTTCCCTTATCCGTCTGGCAGATCGGGTCAGGCGACGAATTAGCCCTGATCGAAGCTGGCATTTCCGAACCTGATGAAATGAACCGTTTGCAACCCGTCATCCTTCCCGGTATCGGGATTTTTACCAATATCGGACAGGCCCATGCGGGAAATTTCATCAACAAAGACCAGAAAATAGCTGAAAAGCTCAAATTATTCACCCATGTCGAAACCCTGATATTCTGTTCCGACCATCTCGATATCCAGCAAAGGATTATCAGTACCGAGGCATTCCGCAAGCTCAGGCTCTTCACCTGGGGGAGAAAGAAAGACAGCGATCTGGTGATAGAATCCATTGACCGGAATGTACGCTGGACGGATATCCATTGTCGTTTCGAAGGAAGGCAGGTCCATATCAGGCTTCCTTTTGTGGACGATGCCTCCATCGAAAATGTCATGCATTGCTGGGCCTTCATGCTGCTCAGAGGGGTTCCCGACGAAATCATCCTTCAGCGGGTTTCCCGGCTCAGTCCGGTGGCCATGCGAATGGAACTCAAGGAAGGAATTAACAACTGTACCATTATCAATGACAGTTACAGTTCCGATATCAATTCCCTGTCGATCGCGCTCGACTTTTTAAACCAGCAAAAGCAACACCGCAGAAAAACAGTGATCCTGTCGGATCTGCTTCAAAGCGGGCGAAATGAGAACGACCTGTATGCCTGGATAGCAGATCTGCTGGCCAATAAAGAGGTTGACCAGTTGATCGGGATAGGCCCTGCCATCACACGCCATGCAGCCAGGTTCAGAATGAACAAATCCTTCTTTGCCGGCACCGAGGATTTCCTGAAAAAGTTCCCCTTTTCTAATTTTCAGCATGAAAGCATTCTGATCAAGGGTGCCAGGGTGTTCAATTTCGAGGATATCAGCAAAGCGCTTCAGCAAAAGGCCCATGAAACTGTACTCGAGATCAACCTGAATGC
The DNA here is from genome assembly GCA_022709385.1 of Bacteroidota bacterium. Taxonomy (GTDB): domain Bacteria; phylum Bacteroidota; class Bacteroidia; order Bacteroidales; family CAIXZF01; genus JAKLIX01. The sequence goes on from JAKLIX010000001.1 coordinate 515,375, forward strand.
ACTGGTGCATAACCTGAACCTCATCCGCTCAAGGCTCAAACCGGGTGTGAAAACAATGGTGATGGTCAAGGCATTCAGTTACGGCAGCGGCAGCTACGAGATTGCGAACCTTCTGCAGTTTCACCAGGTCGACTATCTTGCCGTGGCATATGCGGATGAGGGAGTTGAGTTGCGCAGGGCAGGGATCAGCCTTCCGGTCATGGTCATGAATCCCGATGAGGAAAGCATCGATGCGCTCAGCAAATACCACCTCGAACCCGAGGTTTACAACTTCAGAATTCTCGATCTGATTGAAGAGAGCAGGCAACGACTGTCGGGCGGGCAGCAGGGCAGGATATTCATCCACCTGAAGCTGGATACCGGTATGAACAGGCTCGGATTCCGGGAGGAGGATCTTGAGTTACTGATCAAACGGCTTGATGCGCTCCCGTATATACATGTAAAATCGGTGTTCAGCCATCTGGCTGCCAGTGAGATGCCCCAACATGATCCCTTTACCCTTGAACAGATCAGCCGCTTTTCATCCATGACCGAAACACTCCGTGCTGAAGGAAGGAACAGTTTTATCAGGCATATCCTGAATTCGGCAGGATTATGCAGGTTTCCCGATGCACAGTTCGACATGGTGAGGATAGGGATCAGCCTGTACGGTGTAGCGGTTTGTCCGGGGGATGAAGGACGATTGCAGCAGGTCAGCAGCCTGCGGTCCATGGTTTCTCAGATCAGGCAGTTGGAAGCCGGTGAAACAGTGGGTTACGGGCGGTCATGGACAGCCAGGCGTCAGAGCCGCATCGCGGTGGTACCCATCGGATATGCTGACGGACTCCCCAGGGCCCTGGGCAACGGCAGGGGGAAGCTGATGATAAACGGAACCCTCGTCCCCATTATCGGAGAGGTATGTATGGATATGTGCATGGTGGATGTCAGCGGTGTTGAGGCAAGGGAAGGCGATGTAGTGCTGGTGTTCGGTAAAGACAAAGCGGTCACTGAGTTTGCCGCTGCCGCCGATACCATTCCCTATGAGATCCTGACCCGGATCTCACGGAGGGTAAAGCGGGTTTATTATCAGGAATAATCATGAATTAACTTAAGTTTGCAAATGCATGACCAACCGATGATGTATCGTACGCTTTCAGTCCTGGTACCGGCCTATAATGAAGAGAAGACCATCGTCAATATCCTTGATAAGGTACTGTCTGTCAAATTGTTAGGTGGGTTGGCCACAGAGATTGTCGTCATTAATGACTGCTCGCGTGACAATACCGGGAAGCAAGTGGAAGCCTACATGACTTCACATCCCGAAGCCACGATCCGCCTGCTGAACCAGCCTTACAATCAAGGAAAAGGAGCAGCCCTGCACCGGGGTATCAGCGAATGCGCCGGCGATCTGGTAGTAGTGCAGGATGCAGACCTTGAATATGACCCGCAGGAATTTAATTTGCTGCTGAAACCCATCCTGGACGGACATGCTGATGTGGTTTACGGATCCAGGTTTTCGGGCGGGAATGCCCATCGCATCCTCTTTTTCTGGCATACGATCGGAAACAAGTTCCTGACCTTTCTGTCGAATTCCCTGACCAATCTCAATCTTACCGACATGGAAACCTGCTACAAGATGTTTGATGCGGGATACCTGAAACAAATCCGGTTCTGTGAAAATCGTTTCGGATTCGAACCGGAGGTAACAGCCAAGATATCCCGCTTCCCCGGCATCCGGATCTATGAGGTTGGGATCTCCTATTATGGGCGTACCTATCATGAAGGGAAGAAAATCAAAGCCAGGGACGGATTCAGGGCGATCTACTGTATCCTGAAATATAATATCTGGAGCAGGAAATATAGAAAATAAGCTGATAGCATTAAGAGGGTGAAAATAATAACTGCCATTCGTTCCCGGCCCTGGTCTTTCCTCCTGGTCTTACTGCTTTTCAGCATCATTGTCATCCTGCGTTTTTACCATCCTGTCAGGAATGTCATTTCCTGGGATGTATTCGGGTACTATCTGTATCTTCCGGCACTGTTCATCTACGGGGATCCGGGGCTCAGAGATCCTGCATGGGTGCATGCCCTCATCGAGCAATACAATAATACCGCAACTTTTTACCAGGTAATCGCCGGACCTGAGGGCGGCATGATCATCAAATACAGTTGCGGGATGGCAGTAATGTACAGTCCTTTCTTCTTTGCCGCACACCTGCTGGCACCCTCACTGGGTTATGCAGCCGACGGGCTGTCGGATCCCTATCAGCTTGCCCTGGTTTTCGGAGGATTGCTCTACACCCTTGCAGGGATGCTGTTACTCAGGCGACTGCTGCTGGAGTTCTTCGGTGACCGGCTGACGGCACTGGTCATACTGCTGGTGGTGGCAGGGACCAATTACCTGCAAATGGCCTATGCCGGAGGATTGCTGACCCATAATGTGCTCTTCGGCCTGTATGCCCTGGCCTTTTTACTGACAGTACAATGGTACCGGACATTCCGTCCTGTTGTGGCGGCCTGGCTTGGCCTGAGCATCGGGATGATCACACTGATCAGACCCACCGACATGCTGGTGTTGCTGATTCCTTTGCTTTACGGTATTCACAGGCAAACAGAATTAAAACAAAGGTTACGGCTGCTGATCAAAAACCACCGCAGCCTCCTGGCTTTCATCATTTGCATCATCCTGGCAGGCCTGCCCCAGATCCTTTACTGGAAAAGCCAGACAGGTAGTTTCATTTTTTACTCCTATGTCAATCCCGGCGAAGGATTCGACTTCCTTAGCCCGCATACCCTTAAATTTCTGTTCAGCTTCCGTAAGGGCTGGCTCATTTATACCCCTTTGATGCTGTTCGCCCTGGCCGGGCTGATGATGATGTACCGCAGCAAGCACAAGGCTTTCCTGTCTCTGGGCATTTTCCTGGCCCTGTATCTGTACGTGGTTTCTTCCTGGACATGCTGGTATTACGCAGGAAGTTTCAGCCAGAGGCCCATGGTGCAGGTATACCCTTTCCTGGCCATTCCCATGGGTTTTGCTTTTGCTTCCATCAGCAGATTGAAAAAGTATCTCCGCGCTTTCTTCGGTCTCGTTGCAGCTTTAATGCTGATTCTCAATTTGTTTCAAACGTGGCAGTATTCCTTTGCCAATATTCTGGATGGGTCCCGGATGACAGCCCCCTATTATTTTAAAATCTTTGCCAAAACCAGGATTCACCCGGATGATCGCCAATTATTGCTGGTGGAACGATCGGTGGTTTCTGAGGAATACTTTACAGACAGTTTGCGTTACCAGGAGGGCAAATTGCTGTATTTCAATGGTTTCGAGAATAATGTGGCAAATCATGCCAATATCATCAGCGATAGCCTGGCCTTTTCAGGTAAGCATGTCCTGCGCATGGACTCAGACAACATATATTCTCCCGGATTGTATATTAAGTACAGGGATCTAAGCCGGGCCGATCATGTATGGATCAGGGCATCCGTCTGGGTTTTCGCTCCCATGCCCGCAAATCCCCTGGCACTGGTGATTACTTTCGATCATAAAGGCGGGGCTTACAAATGGACGGGTACGGAGTATACCGGCCAGGCTGCTGCGGAAAGAAAAGGCGATTGGGTGAAGATCAGCAGGGATTATATGAGCCCCGAAGTGAGATCGGGACACGATAAACTCTCAGTTTACTGCTGGCTCAGAGGGAAAAAGCCTGTACTGATAGACGACCTGAAGGTGGAAGTGTTCGAACCTCTTTCCCATTAATCAGGGATAGCATGGTCGCAGGCGGTCGGAAAAGCCAAAGGGAAATTTATACAGGTTGGCTTCCGTCGACATCAGGATGATCAGATCATAGCTTTCTGTTTCAGTTTTCAGTTCCTGGTCGGTATATGAAGAAAGAGGTCGATTGGCTGCGATACTCTGCTCGAAATAATACCAGAAATCATGTTTCCCGAACATGGGCGTGGTGAGGCCGTTGCCGTAAATCATCCAGAAAAAACTGTCGGCAATCACCAGCACATCGGGCTTCACTGCATTTTCCACCTGCCTGTGGTAAAACCTTGGGTAAGCTCCCGGAGTGTTTTTCATTTTCCAGATCAGGTTGAGTCCTTCGCCCACATCATAATCGGTATCTCTGAGGTCTGCGGTAATATCAAGCCCGTCCCATCCGAAATCATGCATCCGGATGCCCAGGTTGTGGGAAATATACCTGAAAAGGCTGTCGGTGCAAATTCCCATGCCATAGATGCTCCAGTGGATGCCGTACCTCGGGTAAAGCGGCCATGAAGCGGTGTCTTTCATTGCAAGGAAATAGCGGTTAAAGTCGATGTAATTGATTCCATGGCGTTTACATCCTTCACTCAGGTATTTGTAATTGGAAATGCCTGTCTTCTCTTTAAGTAGTTCATCGGGAATGTACTCCGGGTAAAAACTGGCTTTTCCGGGCAGAAATAATATCAATAAGCCTGTCCCGTGTTCCGATAAGCTATCCTGAATGAATTTAAGTGCCGACAGCCTGGCTTCGGCAGCAGTGTCGCCGATGAAATTCCGGCCAGTATAATCGGCAATATAATTCTGTTCATAGAGGTAATGATCCTTTCCTATGATCACATCTTTCGCATGGACACGGTTGAATATGCTGTAGTCCAACTGATTGTTAAGACGTACCAGATCCGGATAAAAGCCTGTTGCCTGTTGCAGAAAAGGTTCGGCTTGCCTTTGAAAATCACGGCTGACCCATGATTTGAAAGAAAATTCCGGAGCTTCGGCAGTATTGACCGCACCTGCCAGGGGTTTGCTGCTGATATAGGGAAAGATACCCTGAATGAGGGGAAGGGAAATGATTACCGCCAGCAGGCAAAACAGGAGTCCGGACAATCTCATGGTTCAGAACCTGAAATAAATGAATGGATTGAATCCGGACGAGGTGATCACTGCCAGGCAGATCACCAACAGTATAATGGAAATGAGGGTTTTAATAATGAGGGAGGTGTTCCTGCGGGATATGGACAGGATATTGTTTTGCCTCTGTTCAATTCCGGGTATCAGCGCAAGGAAGGATACAACGGCAGCCAGGATCAGGATGCTGAGGAATTTCGAATCCGGGAAAGTATGACTTGCATTCATATTCAGGGACCACATGCGGGCAAGGTAGTCCCGGGCTGAGGCAAAATCCGGTGAGCGGAAGAGTACCCATCCGTTCACGGTGATGATAAAGGTGACGGCCCAAGCCAGGTAGGATGAAGTCTTTTTATAAAACTTCAGCAGGAACAGCCTTTCAATGATCATCACCAACCCCTGGTATGCTCCCCAGAGAATAAAGGTCCATGCGGCCCCGTGCCAGAAACCGCACAGCAACATGGTGACGGCAGTGGCTATGATATAGATCCACATTTCAGTTTTCAGGCCGGCATAGCGTTTCCTGCGCCATTTATCCGACAGGCGGTAGGCGAGCGGCAGAAAGATATAATCCCTCAGCCAGGAAGAAAGGGTGATGTGCCAGCGTCGCCAGAATTCAGTGATGCTCCTGGCGGTATAGGGGTTGTTGAAATTCTCCGGAAAACGGAAACCCGTCATGGCGGCCAGGCCGATCGCCATATCCGAGTAGCCGGCAAAATCGAAGTAAATCTGAAAGGTGTATGCAAGGGCTCCGACCCAGGCAAGACCGGTAGACATGTCCTGAGCATTCATGGCGAATATCAAGTCCACGCTTTCACCTAATGTATTGGCAATCAGTACTTTTCTCGCTAAACCGAGAACAAAGCGAAAGAAGCCGCTGATCCTTTGTTCATAGGGTATCCTTTGATCCGGTTGCTCCAGTGTTTCGGCCATTTCCCTGTATCTGACGATAGGGCCTGCCAGAATTTTCGGAAACATGAAAATGAAGGCTGCGTAGGCAGCCAGCGAAGGCGCGGGAAGCTGATGCTTACGGTATACATCGATGCTGTAGCTGATTTTCTGGAAGGTGATAAACGATATCCCGAGCGGCAGCAGCACCGGGGTCCATGTCAGGGGCTCTGCGTGAATCAGCCTGAGCAGTTCATTGGTATTATCTACCAGGAAGTTGGCATATTTAAAATAGAGCAGCAGTGAGGTATGATATACCAGGATCAGCACGAAATGCAATTTTCTTCCCCTGTCAAGGCGGTTCATCCAGCGATTCCAGTAATGATCAGCCAGGATGGAAGTCCATACCACCAGCACGAAAACCGGGGCTCCCCATGCGAAAAAGAGGGTGCTTGCGGCGATGATGAGCCAGTTTCTGTATGACTTATCGGTCAGGTAATACAGCAGCAGGAAAACCGGCAGGAAATAGACCAGGAAGAGGCTGCTGTTAAAAATCATGGCTGGGGCAGATTTGTGGTGGTCAGAAACCGAAACCCTCTATAAAATCATCATTGTTGTTTTTTGGGCTCTCATAAGTACTGCAATCCATCACTGCAGACATACCTTCGGGTTTTTCGAAGTCGTCGACAGGAAATTGCAGGCTTTTATCGTTGTAGATCTTCTGCATATACAAGGCCCAGATCGGGAGCGCCATATTCGCACCCTGGCCCAGGGTCATATTCCTGAAGTGAACGCTGCGGTCTTCCCAGCCAACCCAGACACCGGTAACCAGGCTGGGAGTGAGTCCCATGAACCAGCCGTCGGAGTAATTCTGGGTAGTGCCTGTTTTACCGGCAATGGGGTAATTCAGGCCGAATTTGTAGCGGAGGCGGGCGCCCGTTCCACTTTCGACGACACCTTTCATCAGGCTGATCATCAGGTAGGCAGTTTTTTCATTCATGGCTTCCTCCTGGCGGGGGAAGAAGCTCGCAAGCACATTCCCGAATTTGTCTTCGATACGCGTAATGAAAATGGGTTCCACATAGAGGCCTTTGTTGGCATAGGTTGCCATGGCACCCGTCATTTCGTACACCGAAATGTCCGGAGTGCCCAGGCAGATGGAAGGTACCGCATCTACCGGACTGGTGATGCCCATCTTGCGGATCTGGTTGATCACCGCCAGAGGCGAGTACTTTTTCATCAGGTGGGCTGAAATATAATTAATGGAGTTGGCAAGGGCATATTTTAATGTCACTACCTTGCCGTCGTCATCCTTGCCTGAATTGGAGGGGGTCCATTGTGTCCCGTCCGGCAGGTCGAAAGTCACCGGAACGTTGGGAATTTTGGTGCAGGGGTTGTATTCCCCTTCATTCATGGCAATGGTATACAGAAAGGGTTTAAAGGTTGAGCCTACCTGCCGTTTGCCGATGGCAACATGATCGTATTTGAAGTATTTGTAGTTTGTTCCGCCCACGTATGCCCGCACAAAACCGGTCTGGGGTTCCACCGACATCAGACCGCTATGTGCAAATTCCTTGAAGTAGCGGATGGAATCCATCGGGCTCATCAGGGTGTCTTTATCACCCTTCCAGTCGAATACCGTCATGGCGACTTTTGTGTGAAACGCTTTCCTGATCTCCGTTTCAGTTGCGCCTTCCTTCTTCATCGCCTGGTAACGTTCCGTCCGGATCATAGCTTGTTTCATGATGTTATCCATTTCTTCCTGGCTCAGGTTACGGTCGAAGGGAGCATTCTTCACGTCTTTCCAGTGTTTGAAGAAAGCCGGTTGCAGGTCTTTTCCGAGATGTTCCGCAACGGCCTGTTCTGCATATGTCTGCATTACCGAGTTAATGGTGGTGTATATCCTCAGCCCGTCTTTATACAGATTATACCTGCTTCCGTCCGGTTTCTTATGATCCTCGCACCATTGTTCCAGTACACCCCTCAGATACTCCCTGAAATAGGTGGCCAGGCCGGTATTATGGTCCTGGAAACGGTAATGTTTCATGTCTACCGGTATCGCCTGTAATGAATCATATTGTGTTTCGGTAATAAAATCATACTTCTCCATCTGCGAAAGCACTACATCCCTTCTTTTGGCAGCCCTTTCCGGATTTCTGACGGGACTGTACCAGCTTGGTGCCTTCAGCACGCCTACCAGCAGGGCAGCTTCTTCAACGGTCAATTCTCCTGGTTCTTTGCTGAAGAATGTTCTTGAGGCGGATTTAATGCCGTAGGTCTGACTGCCAAAAGGTACTGTGTTAAAATACAGTGCAATAATCTCTTCTTTTGAATAATTACGCTCCAGTTTGATGGCCATCACCCATTCTTTGAGTTTGGTAATGGCAGTTTTAAGGAAAATACTGTTTTCATCTCTGGGAAAGAGGTTCTTGGCCAGTTGCTGGGTAATGGTACTGCCTCCTCCCCGATTACGCCCTGTGACCAGCCCGAAAACAACCCGCCCCATGGCTTTGAAATCAACCCCCGAATGCTTTCTGAACCTGATGTCTTCTGTGGCGATCAGCGCATTGACCAGGTGGGGCGACAGATCTTCATAATGGATGGTAGTCCGGTTTTCAATGAAATATTTACCAATGACTTTCTGGTCGGATGAGATGATCTCTGAAGCCAGGTTGCTTTTCGGATTTTCCAGGTCCTCGAGCGAGGGCATATATCCGAATCCTCCCACGCTGATAATGATGAAAATCAGCACTAAAATGGCGGTCAGGATGGCATAACCAATCCAGAATCTTTTGATAAACAAGTTATTGACCTTTTTTTTCCTGGCTCTCATATTCCCGGCTCATCTTGATTGTTCGATGCGAAGACCGATATCGGCTATTCCGCTCAGCATGGTTTCCCTCATGGCCTGTTCCACCTTGATCCTGTAAGGCCCGCCGGATGGGAACAACCAGTCTTTCTGGAATAGCAGCCTTGATTCCCGGAGCTTGCCGTGCCCTTTTCCCAGCCAGCTTCCGTCGGGCTTGGCCAGAATACAGTTCACGGTGTCGCGATATGCATTTCCTGCCGGGTCGTTTGTGGTGACAAAGAGGTAGAGGTTGGAATAGGGATATGCAGTGGTGTTTCTCACATAGAAATAGATATTGTAATAAACGCTGCTGTCGGCGATATTGAAGTCGAAAGTCACCGGCGATGTTTGTGCCCACTGGTTGTCCGGTATACGCGCCATGTGATCGTATATTCTGTTCCTGTCACACGAAAACAGGCATGGGACAAGACATGCTGCCAGTATCAGGAAGGAGAGGTATGGATGCCGGTCGCTCATGCCTGGTTTTATTCATCAAACCTGGTAAGGTCGTCCTGGGTAAGCAGGGTATCCATTTCTGTTTTAACCTCTTTTTTGGAGGCGAAATCCTCCAGGTTTTCCGGAAACACGCCTTTCTTATTGTTTTCGATAATATTCAGAACGGCTTCAAGCGGAATGGCCAGGTAGTGGTTGGGATCATGCTGGTAGGAATACCACATGATCTTTCTGAAGATGTCTGTTTTCTGGTGGACGGCGTCCCCTTTCTTTGTCCTGAGTTTCATTTCCACATCGGGAAAGCCTTTCATGGCATCCAGGTAGGTGGCATATTCATAGTTCAAACAACACTTGAGTTTGCCGCACTGCCCTGCAAGTTTCTGCGGATTCAGTGAGAGTTGCTGCACTCTGGCTGAATGGGTTCCTACTGATTTAAAACAACTCATCCATGATGCGCAGCAGAGTTCCCTTCCACAGGTACCGATTCCGCCCAAACGGCTGGCCTCCTGCCTTACTCCGATCTGCTTCATTTCTATTCTTACCCTGAATTCGTCTGCCAGTATCTTGATGAGTTCCCTGAAGTCAACCCTCTCATCAGCAGTGTAATAAAAAATAGCTTTGGTGTTATCTCCCTGGTATTCAACGTCATTGACTTTCATTACCAGCCTCAGTTTTTCGGCAATGCCACGTGTTTTCAAGGTAGCCTTGTCTTCGTGTTCCACGGCCGCTACCCATTTCTCAATGTCGGTAGCCCTGGCCTTGCGGTATACTTTTTTAATATCATCTGAAGGAAACTTGATCCCTTTGCGTTTCATCTGCAAGCGGACGGTTTCCCCAACCATGCTGACAATACCGATATCGTGACCGGGTGAGGCCTCGACAGCCACAATGTCTCCTGCCGTATATTCCTGGTCTGAAGAAGCCTTGAAAATCTCTTTGCGGTTGTTTTTAAACCGGATTTCCACGTAATAATACCCTGCTTCATCGATCGTGATCGGGTAATCCTTCAGCCAGTCCGTCGCGTCCATCTTTGCACAGCGCTTGCTGAAGACTTTCGCATTGTTTTGATAGGGCTTGGGATCGTGGCAGCATGCACGTGTAAAAAATTGATGATATGCGTGGTTGGTCTTTCTTCTTTCTTCGGGGTAGTCTTCCATGGCTTTCTGTATAGGCGGAATTTCCTTGAAGCAAACGCGGTACGTTCGCAATTAAACATACAAAGGTAGAAAAATATCGTAATGATTGGGATTCCGGCCTCAACTGCGTGCTGACTGAAGGAGCTTTCCGGCCCGAAGGGAAACATCCATCAGGACAAGCGGTACGTAGGCATTCCGTTCAATATGGAAAATGGCTTCGTTAAAGAGCCCGAAGAGTGCCTCAGCATTACTGACCGTAACATATTTGCTGAAATTCCGCACAAATTCGAGTTCTTTTCCTCTGAGGACGATTTCCGGATGGCCCGGTGTATTCAGGTGGAGACAATAACGGATTACCCTGATGCCGTATATCAGGAAGGCTTTCAGGCTTTCTTTGGGCAGTTTGGCGAGTTCTGCGTTGATGGTTTGTATTTCAGATACTTTATAAAGGTAGCTGGCAAGCATCCAGTTCCTGAAGTGGGTAAAGGTCAATGTTTCATCGGCCGCGTCTTCCAGGTACTTCAGGGCTTCTATGTAATTTCCTCCGGACAGGGAAGCGATTTTCTGAAGGTCCGACGTTCCGGCCTGTTCGATGGTCTGAAGATGGGAAACCATCGCCTCCTGATCGATGGGTGGCACTTTCAGTAACTGCGTCCGCGATAAAATTGTCGGAATGATCAGATCAGTGTTTTCTGATATCAGCAGAAAGACTGTCTTGTCGGGCGGTTCTTCCAGTATCTTCAATATTTTGGGCGCAGCCGCATGATACAACTTCTCAACCATCCAGATTACCATGAACTTGTAATTGCCTTCATAACTGGTGTACCCCAGTGTCCTGACAATTTCGTTACAGTCGTTTGCATTGATGATCCCCTGTTTCTTTTCAATTCCGATCTGTTCATACCAGTCGTTCAGACTCACATAAGCATGCCTGGCAAGCAGGTATTGCCGCCATTCTTCAAGGAAATCAATGCTTCTCGGTTTTTCTCTGATGGTGGCATTGGTGGCAACAGGGAAAATAAAATGCAGGTCGGGATGGGCAAGTTTCGCAAATTTGAGGCATGACGGACAACTGCCGCATGAATCTTCTGCCTGCTTGTTAGCGCAACTCAGATAGGTTGAATAAGCCAGGCCCAACGCGAGCTTTCCGTTACCCTCCGGCCCATAGAACAGCCTGGCATGAGGGATGCGTCCTTCCTTCACTGTCTGGATAAGTTGCTTCTTCAGCCCGCTATGCCCGATTACCTCTGAAAATTGCATGATGCCTGCAAAGGTATGCCGAAACGGAATGTGTTTGGAAAAATTACCTGGTTTTAAAGTGGTATAAAGGTTCAGTTTCAGGGATGGTGTCGCAGACTGGAAGGATATCTGCAGATTATACAGCAATTGGATATGAATCGCTTATTTTTGTACCGGCATAAAGATAAAAGGCACATGTACCCGGATGCATTGAAGGATAAAACGGTTGGAATTGCAGGTTGCGGAGGCCTGGGATCCAATTGTGCCGTCGCTTTGGCCAGGGCCGGCGTCGGCAAACTGGTCATTGCGGATTTTGATGTGGTTTGCGAGTCAAACCTGAACCGCCAATATTTTTTTATTGATCAGCTGGGTATGAAGAAAGTCATCGCGTTGCGTGATAACCTGCTCAGGATCAGGCCTGGCCTGCAGCTCGAAGTCCACGATGTGACACTTGAGCCGGAAAGCATCTTCCGGATTTTTTCCTCCTGCCAGGTGATTGCCGAAGCTTTTGACCAGGCTGCCGCCAAGCAGATGATCATTGAAACGGTGCTCAGCCGCTTCGATGACAAATACCTGGTGTGTGGTATAGGCCTGGCGGGTTGGGGTATGAACGAATCCATTGAAACTGTGAGGGATGGACGGTTGATTATTTGCGGTGACCGGTGTAGCGAGGTATCCGATACGCTTCCTCCGCTCGCACCCAGGGTGGGAATTGTAGCCCACATGCAGGCGAATATTATTCTGGAACTGCTGCTCGGACCTTGCGGCGGGCTTCAGCCATGTGTCACATAGGATTTTTGTCTATGGAGATTATACTGAATAACAGATCCGAAACCTTTGAAGCAGATAGTTTGACCGTGGCCGAATTGCTGGAAAGGAAGAATTTTACCTTTAAGATGCTGGTCATTAAAGTGAATGATGTGCTGGTAAAAAATGATGCGTATCATACACAAACGATCATGGATGGGGATCATGTGATGGTACTGCACCTGATCTCCGGGGGGTGACAAACAAAAAAGCGCCCGAAGGCGCTCTTTTGTTAATGTTCAATGATCATCTTCCTTGCAAGTCGCGTTTCACCGTATGTTACAAAGTAATAATACATGCCGGGCGGTAAAGCGGCGGTATTCAGTTCAAAGCTGTGTTCTCCGCCATTGCTTTTCTCCCTGCGGCTGATCACACATTGCCCGAGTTGGTTGATGACTTCCAGCTGCAACTCGCCTTTGCCGGGAAGCATACAAACAATCAAGGTGGTCTGATCGGCCGGATTTGGGATATTCTGCGACAAACCAAAGGGTGACTGCCCATGTTCAAAGATATCCAGCCATTTGTTCTCCAGCCGGTTGCAAATGGTGTCGTTGATCCTGTAACCGTCGGTGGCGACATCGGTATATACACACAGGTAATAATACCCGAAATTCGGGAAATAATACCTGGTGCTGAAGGTATACGTGGTGCTTTCACCGGTCTGAAGGGCCTGGCTTCCGTACCAGGTTTCCTGAACAACCTTAAAGGTATCCTGTACGGTATATACCAGCGGAACCTCACTTACAGGGTTCTGACCCAGGTTTTTGATCATGACTTCCACGGTGGCCGAATCTCCGTAATTGGTTTGGGAACCCGGCTGCAGCAGCGCAATCATGGTCAGGTCATAGGGAGGGGGCACTACGGTAATATACTCACAAACAGAGTCGTTGAAGAAATACGTATCGAAATTCACATCGGTATACACACAAAGGGTGTAATCCTGCAGGGGTGATGGGAGGGGATCAAATGTCACGGTGGCGGTGGCATCCGGAAGCAGTGCACCGGGATTAACTTTATATCCGACCGTGATCCCGTTGATCATGTATTTGACAGGTACATTCATTAAGGTATCCCAGCCTGTATTTTTTATGACTGCCGACACCACGATGTCCTGTCCGTAAGTGTTTGTTCCTGTTGGTTGAAGGATCTGTACCGTGCTGGCATCGATCTGTATCCTGGGGAAGGTAAGCTCCACATTGTCGATGGCCCAGCCATTGTAAGTGGTGTTGTTAAAGGAAGCGGGACTGAAAGCAAAGCGGAACTGGGTCGGGATGGCATAATCAATAGTGATCTTAAGGTCGTAATCCGAATAAATGTAATTGGTGTCAACCATACTCCATCCGTTGGGAACATTATGCCAGTTCGTAGCATTGGGATCATTGATATAGCCCAGCTTCTTCCAGGATCCGTCGTTGGCCAGGTATTCCACACGGCCCCAGTCGTTGGAATGCGTATGAACCCAGTGGTAGAATTTAAGCGTATCCATGCCCACGATGGAGAAATCGAATTTGGGTGAATACAGGTATTGGGCGGAAGCGTGCGGATAGACACCGTTAAGCAGGGTTTTCCAGCTGTTGGGAGGGGAATAGGGTGCATTGATCACCGGAGAGGCCGGACTGCCCTTCTGCCAGAGCGATCCTGTCGTGTAAAAATAGCAGACTGCGCTGTCCATGTCGTCATAAAAGTATGGGATCAGGATGGGGATACCGAACAGCTCAACCATAACGGTGTCGTTCATGTTATCTCCGTCGTTGGGCAGGCCGGTAAAGGCTTTCAGGGTGTATGTGCCTGCCGGGGCGGCGAACTGTGTGGTGAAAACATAATGGGTGGAATCCCCCGGGACAAGATTTCCGTTCCAGGTTTCGCTTACGATGGGGTTGTTGTTGATCTGGTAATAGATGGGAGTGGACGTAAGGTTGTTCATCCCGTTGTTGTTCAGCCTGACATCCACAGTCAGCATCGTTCCTTCATCGTTGATACCACTGGGTGCATATACCAGATCAACGCCAGCATCATGGGGATAGGGGATGGTGATGGCAAAATTATCGATGGCAAAGCCGTATGTCTGGGAAGAAGAATTGGAAAAGAAATACAACCTGAACCGCATGGTAGGGGTGAAATTGAAGTTGGACAGCAGGTAGGTTGCTTTTATCCATCCGTTTGAAATCCCTGCCCAGGCTGCACCTAAGGTGGTGATAGTGGAATTGAACCAGTTGATTCCCAGAGGGTCGTTCACTGAACCCAGTACATTCCACGTGCTACCTCCGTCGGTGCTGTATTGCACCTGGGCTCCGTCTCCCGTGGTGGGCATGTTACAGTTATACCAGAATGATATTCTGGCATTGATGGCATTCGAGAAATCAAAGATCTGCGTGGTAAGATAACAGCTTGCATTGGCTGTATATGAATTCATGTTCAGGTTGGTGGCCCAGACATTGGGTGAGGAAACAGGGGGGTGAGGCCAGCCGGGCGCTATCGGTGAACCATGGATCCAGCTTGTTCCGCTGGTGGTGGTCGGGAAAAAATTAATGGCTCCGTCGAAATTATCGTAATAGGGCAGAGTATCCACGGGAACGCCCTGTATTGTGCGGCAGAGGGTGTCGTTGAAGGAGTTGGAGTCGCTCACCAGTGCGGTATAAGCGCAAAAACTGTGGAAGCCGGTAGGCCAGGTGATGGGGGTGAAAGTGACGTTGGTGGTGGCATTGGTGGCAAGGTTGCCTGTCCAGATCTGAGTAACGGGAGGATTATTGTCAATAATATAACCCACGAGCACGGAGGTAATGGGATCCGTACCGAAATTCTTCATGATAACGCTGACCGGACTGCTGTATCCCTGGGGATAGGTTGTGGCCGGTGTCTGGATACTGGTGATGCCAGCATCTTTCGCCAGCTGGGGCATGATCAGGGCCGTGTAATCTTCCGTCTCACCCCAGGTGTAAGTGGTACAGGGTGCAATGGAACTCGGAGATGAGGTTTCCACTAAAACAACCCTGAAACGGGTCGGTCCTATCGCTGCAGTTACAGGTACGGTGATGGTGCCGGCCATGAGGCCGTTGGTGGTGGTGGTGGGACCTCCCGTAAAGGCAGTTTCGGTGGCAGGATCAAACTGGCCGTCGTAGTTCCAGTCAACGAATACCTTGCAGTGGCAGGTATAAAAGCTGCCCAGGTAAATGGCTGAAACAGAAATACTGTAGGTCTGTCCTTTGGTTAGCAGGATGGCAGGGGCAGTCGTGGTATAATTGTTATAGGTTTGGTTGGCGGCGGGATTGTTCAGGTATGGCAGCGGATTCCCCCAGTTCAGGTTGCTGATGGTCACATTCCCGATATCGTCATAGCCGTTGGAAGTGGCATAGGATTCACAGTAGGTGAACATATTGTTGATCACTGTCTTGGTCACAGTGTCATTCTGGTGATTGTTGTCACCCGGGACATCCAGCCACGACTTGAACTGATAAGTGGCATAGGCACTCAGGTTTGCCGGCGTGGTAAAGGTATAGGTGATGGTATCACCCGGCTGAAGTGTGGCTGTGAAGGTTTCTGTTACTGCAGGAAGGCTGTTGATTTTGTATGACATCTGGAATCCGGTAACAGGCTGGGTTCCGTAATTCCTGATCTTTGTTCTGACAATCATGTTGGAACCCAGGTTAAAGCCTGTATTTGGAGAAACCAGCAACAGGCTGGCTCCATCGTAAGGGGGGGGCTGGCCGACAAAAACGGTGTCGGAAGCTCTTGGTCCGATACATCCGTTGGCGCCGTTGGCCTGTGGGTAATAGATCGTGGTGGCATACAGGATGGGTGTGGTAAAGTTGGCTCCGCTGCCGATCAGGTTGCCTCCCGTGATTGCATCGTACCAGCTGACAGGGGATGGAGATGTTGCCGTGATGGTGGTGCTTGTGCCGTATGGGATCAGCACGGAAGTAACGCCCGGAGGGGCAGGGACAGCCTTGGAAACTACCTGCCGTATCAGGGTGTCGTCACCGTGATTGGGATCATTGGCCAGGGTAACCCATACCTTGATGTTGAAGAGAGAATCCTGCCCTGTGGCAAAAAGGTTTACGGGGGTGGTAAATGTATAGGTGAGCGTACTTCCCGGCTGTATCGTTCCGGGAACCGTTTCAGTAACCGCAGGAGCCCAGGGAGCCTTTTTGTAACTGGCAGTCAGTCCCCCGTTAATGACCGTCATTCCTTCATTGAGAATGGTGATGGTGATGGTTTCATTGCCCAGCCCGCATCCCGAATTCGGAGAACTTACCTGGGTGAGGGCAGCTTCCTGGGGAGAGGGCAGGACGATGGAAAAGTCGTCGATGGAGAAACCACTGTAGGTTTGCGATCCGTCAGAATTGAAAATATATCTGAACCTTACCTGACCGACAGCATTGTTCAGTACGCTGAGTTTATACTTGCACTTCATCCACCCGTTGGTATTTCCCGCCCATGCAGGCTGGTTGGTAGAGTATATGTTGTTGGTGTACCAGTTTTCACCAAGCGGGTCGTTCAGGGTACCCAGGATTTGCCAGTTGGTACCGTTGGTCGTGTATTCCAGCCGGGTGCCGTCATAATTGGTTTCTGTGTCGTTGTTCCTCCAGAAGGTTAACTTGGCATTGACCGCATTGGAAAAGTCAAAAACCGGCGATGTCAGGATGCAGTATGCATTGTCGTAGTATGTAGTGGTAAGGTTCACGTCCCAGGCATTGGGCGGAGAATGCGTAGAATTGGTCGTTCCGTATGAAGGCGTGCCGAGTTGCCAGGACGTACTCTGGTTGGTCCCGCCGTAACTCGGCGTCCACAATCCCAGGTTCACATCGAAATTGTCATAGAAAGGAAAGGTAATCCCTGCATAAGCAGTAAACTGGTTGCAGCTGCTTACCGGTTCCCTTGCCCAGTTGTGCGCCAGGCTCGCATCAAATGCTTCCACCCACCAGCAGACCTGATCTGAATCATTCACTGTGGGAATAATGCCCATCATGGTATCCAGGGGCAGATCGGTCATCCCTGCCGTATCGTAGGGGCCGTTGTTGATGCTGTAAACAATGTAGGCGGTATCTATCCCCGACTGGTCTGAGATTTTTGCCTTAATATTGAAAGGACCCACGCTCCAGACGATACCGGATATGACGGGCGGTACCAGGGTAATGACCGGCGGGATCAGTTCGGAGGGTGCAAGTGTCACTTTCACATTATCAAGGTACCAGCCTGCATTGTTGACCGGACCAACCTGTCCTCCGTCTGATAACCTGAACCTGATCTTTACACTGGAATAATTGCCGACAAGCTGCGAAATATCGAAGGTTTCGGTTCTCCACCAGGTGTTCTGTGGTAAAGCCGGCGGATTGGACGGTTGCCACAACGATCCGTAAGAATTACAGGCAAACCTGTTCCCGTTGGCCCCGAACTGCCCTGTTCCAAGATACTGGGCTGCAGTAAGCTGAACCCAGCTGACGCCATTGTCGTTTGATACTTCTATACTGGCAATGTCAAGGAAATCGATCTTGGCGATCTGTGAAAAAGTCAGTACAACATAAGTGTATCCGATGGTGCTGAAAGGAATGGAGGTCAGGTATTGCGTGGCACCGGCCTTAACCTGGCAGGAATCTGATCGGGTACTGGCTGTGGTATGATACAGCCGTGTATTGATCCCCCAGTCTTTGACAGGAGGGTTTGTCTGGGTGGAGATCAGGCTGTCGTCGAGGCTCGGCAATTCGAAGTTTTCATGAAAGCCGATAACCTGTCCATGGCTCAGACTGAGGGTGAAGATCAGGAGGGCGAAACTAAGTAACTTTTTCATTATCAAAATAATATGCGATCTAGTGAGAAATAACCATTTTTCGGGCAAGCCGGTTCTGGTTGAAAATAACATGATAATAGTAGATTCCGGATGGGATGTCTTCGGTTTCAATGCTTAATACCTGCATACCGTCTCCAAGTTTTTCCCTTCGCTGGTATATGGATTGTCCAACCATATTGACCAGTTCGAACTGAATCTCACCCGGTCTTGGCAGCCGGATCATGATCTGGGTTGTCCCGTCGGTCGGATTAGGGATATTTTGCGACAGGTAAAAGGCATCCGGATCATTTTCCGCAATCCAGGTGTATTTTTCCTCAAGAAGGCGGCAGTTGGTGTCATTCACCATATAACCGTCACCAAGGTATTCAGTATAGGCGCACAGGTAATACCAGCCCAGGAATTCGTAATTGTAGGGAGTATTGAAAGTATAGTCGATGGAATCACCCGGGTTCAGTGCCTGGGCAGGCTGTATGGTTTCGTGAACGGTAATGGCACCGGTGCCTACATCATATCCCACCGGGATCTCGGTGACCGGGAATTGTCCCACATTCTTGATGTTGACGGTTACAGCGGCTGGCTCTCCATGAATGGTAAGGAATTCGGGGGCAATGATACGGCTGACCAGCAGGTCATAATCCGGAGCCTGGACGGTAATGCCGGTACAGGTGGTGTCGTTGAAATACTTATCATCGCCCGGGAGGTCTGTATAGGCACAAAGGGTATAATCCGACAGGGGCGAAGGCATGGGCGGGAAGTTGTAAACCGTGGTGGAGTCAGGCAACAGGGATCCGGTCCAGGTGCCGAAGTTGGAAGTAATACCGTTGATCTGGTATTTAACCGGAATGTCTGTCAGGGTATCCGAACCGAAGTTTTTAATCCTGACACTGACATTGAGATCTGTCCCGTAGATGGTTTGTCCGCTTGGTTGAATAATGGAAATAACGCCTGCATCCTTGGGTATTTTTGGCGAAGTGAGCTTAAAATTATCCACGGCCCATCCGTCGAAGTTGGTGTTCACATAAACTGGTTTAAAGTAAAAACGGAACTGGGTCGGGGTAGCAAAATTGGTGATGACTTTCAGGTCGTAAGCCGACTGGTGCCATCCTGGTTGCACGCCGAATCCTGTCCACCCGTGGCTTGCGTTGGTGTACCAGTTAAGGGCGTTTGGATCGCCCAGCCAGCCAAGGGTTTGCCAGCCGTTGGTGCTGAGATACTCCAGGAAGGCGATGTCGTTTTCGTATATGTGTGACCAATGGTCGAAGATCAGGGAGTCATAGCCTGTCTGCGAAAAATCGAAAACAGGGGAGTACAGGTACTCGTCCTGGCCGGTTCTCTGGTAGATGCCGTTGAGTATGGTTTTCCAGCAAAAGGGAGGGGACTGGGGTGCGTTGATCACGCTGGAGGTGGGTGTGCCATGTTGCCATTGGGTACCGGTGGTGTACCAGTACGTCAGGGTTGAATCAAATTCATCGTGGTAGGGGATGGTAAAAGTAGGGATGCCGAAGAGTACCTTGAAGGAGGTATCATTCATATGGTCCCCGTCGCCCGCGATGTCTGCATAACAGGTCAGGGTATAATTCCCCTGCGGGGCAATGTAAGGCAGGGATAAGTTTACGATGGTGGAAGCTCCGGGTACCAGAGATCCGGTCCAGGAATGCGTAAGCAGGGGACCCTGGTTGGCGCGGTACTTGATGTCCACACCGGTAAGGTTGGTGCTGCTGTAATTGACCAGCCTTACCTGAGGATACAGCTGGGTGCCTGCCACGGCCTGACCGGTAGGTAGCAGGATGGAGTCCACACCGGCATCAATCGGGTAAGGAATGGTGATGGCGAAATTATCGATGGCAAAACCTTTTTGCTGGGTAGCAGTATTGGATAGAAATACAAAACGGAAACGCATGGTGGGAACCTGGTTAAAATTCGACAGTACATAAGTTGCTTTTTTCCAGCCGCCCGAGTTACCGGCCCAGGCAGCACCCAGGCTGGTAATGTTGCTGGGATGCCAGTTGATTCCCAGGGGGTCGTTCTGGCTGCCCAGCGGCTGCCAGGTGTTTCCGCCGTCCTGACTGTACTGTAGCTGCACGCCATCGCCCGTTGTCGGCATTTCCGTATTATACTGGAACATAATTTTTGCGTTGATGGCATTGGTAAAGTCAAAGATCTGGGTAGTGAGTTGGCATAACGCACTGGCCGTATAACCTGTCATGTTCAGGTTGGTAGCCCATAGGTTGGGTGGAGAATAAGCAGGCGAGGGCCAGTTTGGAGCGACGGGCGCCCCGTGAATCCAACTGGTACCAGTGGTTGAGGTGGGGAAGAACCGGATCACTCCGTCGAAGTTGTCGTAATAGGCCAGGGTGTCCACCGGCACTCCCTGGATGTTCCGGCAAAGGGTATCGTTAAATGTATTCGAATCGCCATCCAGGGTGGTATAGGCACAGAAGGTGTGATAACCAAGGGGCCAGGTAATGGAAGGGAAGGTTACCTGGGTGCTGCCGTTGGGAGCAAGGTTACCGATCCAGGTCTGGGTGACCGGAGGATTGTTGTCAAGCACATAGGTAACATCTACGGAGTCTATTGCGTTGAGTCCGAAGTTTTTAATGGTCATGGTGGGTGGATTGGTGTACCCCTGAGGGTAGGTAACAGGAGGAATGTTGATGGCCGTAACTCCGGCATCCCAATCCAACTGTGGCATCACAAGGGCAAGATAATCCTCCGTTTCGCCCCAGGTGTAGAGTCCGCAGGGATCAATATTACCCGGTGAACTTGTTTCCACTACGATTACGCGGAAACGGGTAATTCCCAGGTGGGCGTTTACAGGAACCGTAATAGTACCGGTCAGGGTAGTATTGGTTTGTGTGGTGGGCCCGGCGGTAAACGCATTTTCTATGGTCTCGTCGAAGACGCCGTCGTAATTCCAGTCGACAAATACCTTGCAACAGGTGCTGTAATGACCGCTGGCAAAGATCACACTGACAGAGATGTTATAAGTCTGTCCGCGTGTAAGGAAAATAGGCGGCAGGTTGGTAAAATCAGTATATAACTGTGCGGAAGTTCCGTTGTTGAATGTAGGCAATGGATTCCCGTTGTTCAGGTTGGAAATCGTGACATTGCCGATGTCTTCGTATCCGGTGGAAGTGGCCCGGGATTCACAGTAGGTAAACATCTTGTTTTCCACTGTCTTGGAGGAGGTATCGTTGATGTGGTTCTGGTCTCCGGGTACATCCACCCAGGATTTAAACTGGTACACCTGGTAAGCGCTCAGATTGGCAGGTGTAGTGAACACATAATCAATGATATCATCTATTTCCAGGGTATCGGTTACTGTCTCCGTTACCGGGGTGCCATTATTAATGCTGTATTTGATTGGGAAATTGAAGATAGGATCTGTGCCGTAATTTCTGATCCGTACGCTGACTGTTTCTGAGGCAGTCAGGTTAAAGCCCGTGTTTGGAGTCAGAATTGACAAGGTAGCCCCGTCGAATGGCGGAGGAGAACCCACGTAAACGGTGTCTCTTGCCCTGACGCTCACACAGCCGTTTGAAGCGGTGGCCATGGGAAAATAGACCATGGTTCCGTAAAGGATGGGAGTAGTATAGCTGGGCCCGGTTCCGATCTGGGTTCCGCCGGTGAACTGGTCGAACCAGGTGATGCTGTGCGGTGAGGCAGCTGTAATTGTGGTAAAAGTGCCATAAGGAATGAGGACGGAAGTGACAGCCGGGGGATTGGGAACGAATTTCGACTGAATGACTTTGGTGGCAGTGTCATCACCCAGATTGGGATCATTGATCAGGTTCACCCAGGCTTTCAGGATGAAAACGGAATCGGCGCCGATGGCCTGCAGGTTTACCGGGGTAGTGAAGGTATACAAGAGGGTATCTCCGGGTTGAATGGTATTGGGAACGGTTTCAATGACCGGTGGTGAAGTCGGACTTTTCCGGAATCCTGCCGTCAGACCACCGGTGATGGGGGTCAGTCCTGCATTGTGAATCTTGATTTTCACGGTTTCATTACCCAATCCGCAGCCGCCGCTGGTAGCGATGATTCCCTCACAGGTAGCTTCCTGGGGTGCCGGCAGGGTGATGCTGAAATCGTCGATGGAAAAACCGTCATTGTTGCCGCTGCCGTCGGAAGTGAAAATATAGCGGAAGCGAACCTGGCCGACAACATTGTTCAGGTTGCTCAGTTTTATCTTGGCTTTTTTCCATCCGTTCGACTGGCCGTTCCAGGCCGGCTGGTTGCTGGAATTGATGTTGCTGTTATACCAGTTGGTTGCAAGGGGACTGTTTACGGCTCCCAGCAATTGCCAGTTGGTACCATTGGTGGTATATTCAAGCCTGGTGCCGTCCCAGCCTGATTCGCAATAATAGTTTATCCAGAATGCCATCCTGGCATCCACCGCGTTTGAGAAATCGAAAACAGGTGAGGTTAGTATGCAATAAGCATTTGAGGCATAGGCGGTTGTGAGGTTCACATCCCAGGCGTTCGGATGCGAATGGGTAGAACTGGTCACACCATAGGATGGTTGACCAAGCTGCCAGGTGGATTGCTGGTTGGTTCCTCCGTAACTGGGTGTCCATAGTCCGAGATTCACATCAAAATTGTCGAAAAAGGGAAAAGTGATCCCGGCATATGCCGTAAACTGGTTGCAGCTGGATACCGGCTCTCTTGCCCAGTTGTATGCAGGTGATGCATCATAGGCTTCCACCCACCAGCAAACCACATCCGAATCATTGACCGTGGGAATGATTCCCATCATGGTATCCAGCGGCAGGTGCACCATGCCTACTGTATCGTAAGGGCCATTATTCACCGAATAAATCACTTTTGCCGTATCGATGCCGCTGGCGTCGCTGATTTTGGCCTTGATCTGGAAAGGCCCCACACTCCATACAATTCCCGTGATTACCGGAGGCACAAGGATGATGGTTGGCGGAGTAAGTTCTGAAGGAGCCATCAGAACCCGGATGTTGTCGAGATACCACCCTTTGTTGCTGTTCGGTCCGGGTTGGCCGCCGTCTGAAAGCCTGAACCTGATCCTCGCATCGGGAACATTGCCGATCAAAAGGCCGATATTGAACGACTCGCTTCGCCACCAGGTATTGGTAGGCAGGGCTACGGCATTGGACGGTTGCCATAAGTTCCCGTAGGAATTGGCGGCAAAACGGTTTCCGTTGGCGGCGTACTGTCCTGTACCCTGATACTGGGCTCCGGTTAGTTGAACCCAGCTCTGCCCGCCATTGTTCGATACTTCAATGGTGGCAATATCCAGGAAGTCGACCTTGCAGATATGGTCGAAATACAGGATGACATTGGTGTTGCCCAAAGTGCTGAAAGGATTGGAGGTCATGTATATGGCCTGTCCTGTCTTTACCTGGCAGGAATCCGACCTGAGACTGCCGGCACCGTAATGCAGACGGGTGTTGATGTTCCAGATGTCACCCGGAGCTGGCGAAGAAAAGTATGTTACACTGTCATCCTGGCCCGGTAATTCAAAATTCTCATGAAAGACAATGGTTGCCTGTGACCAGACTGCAGTGTAATATCCGAACACGAATAACAACAGTATGAGTAACTTTTTCATCGATATATAAGGTATTTATGGACAATAAAATAATCAGCTTTCAGCCTGCTAAAAGAGGATAAAAGTACAAAAGTTTTCAATATGCAATAGTAATAGTGGTGTAGTTTTTCGCTTAAAGACAGGCTGCCGGGGAAGGAGGTTGCCTGTGCAAGTGCCTCATACCACTTCGGCTACCACAAAAGAGCTGCCGCCGATAAAGATCAGATCTTCTGCCGATGCGGCGGAAAGGGCTGCACGATATGCTTCCCCTACTCCCTTATAAGGGATTCCCTTCAGTCCGGCGGCCTTAGCAGTCCGGTAGAGTGCTTCGACCGGCAATCCCCTGGGTACGTCGGGCCGGCAAAAATAATAGTCCGCTCCTGAAGGTAAGAGCTTTAAAATAGATGATACGTCCTTGTCGCCTGCCAACCCGAATACTATATGAAGGCGTTTGCATGAAATCTCACCGAGTTGTTTCACCACTTCACTGATCCCGCTTTCATTGTGGGCCGTATCACAGATGGTGAGCGGTTTCCTTTTTAAAACCTGCCATCTGCCCCGTAATCCCGAGTTTTGAACAACGCGGCCGATTCCCCTGAGGATGGCAGTGTCCGGGATACTTCGAAACATTCCGGAAAGCTGATGACATGCCTCCAACACGCTAAGCAGGTTCTTTTGCTGGTAATGTCCGCCTAATGGACAATACAGGTTCTCAAGAAATGGCTCACCCCTTTTATAAATAGCGGTGCGGAACCCTTCCTTCAGCTGCCTTATGGAATGAAGGCCGAAACCCCGGTCAGCATATGAGATTGGTGCCTGCATGCCATGCGCCCTGTCTTCGAAGATATGCCGTATGGCCTCCTGGCTCTCTCCAATAATAACGGGAACTCCGGGTTTGATAATGCCGGCCTTCTCTGAAGCAATGGCTTCGGGATTGTCCCCGAGGAATTGCATGTGGTCCATGCCGATATTGGTGATGATACTGAGCAACGGACGGATGACATTGGTGGAATCAAGCCGGCCGCCCATCCCTGTTTCAATGACGGCAATTTCCGCCTGCGCTTCGGCAAACCAGGCCGCAGCCATTGCAAAAGTCATTTCAAAAAATGAGGGCTTCAGGTTCCGGAATACCTCCTGATGCCTGTTTACAAATGAGACGACGAAGGATTTGGGGATCATGCGTCCGTTTACCCTGATCCTTTCACGGTAATCTTTCAGATGGGGCGAAGTGAACAGGGCTGTCCGCAAACCTGATTCCATCAAAACCGAGGCCAGCATGGATGATACCGACCCTTTGCCGTTGGTACCGGCGATATGGACAGACGGGAAGTGTGTGTGTGGATTGCCGGCACTAAGGCAAAGAGAAAGCGTGGTGTCAAGTCCCGGCTTATAGGCCGGAGGTCCTGTCCTGTGGTACATCGGCAGTTGTGAGTACAGGTATTCCAGGACTTGCGGATAGGTTTTCAATTCTGCAGGACAAAATGATAGGTGATGCTGCCTTTTTGTTCTTCCGGGGCATTGGGGTTGGGACTGAAACGGGCCTGCAAGGCAGCCTGCCTGGCAAGCCGTTGCAGCACGGCACTGGAAGTGGTGGTCCCCCTGGCGCCGGATTCTGCACGAGTAACCGCTCCCTGTTTATTCACCCAGATCCTGACCACTACCGTTCCTGTTTCATAGGCCCCGTATTCCGGCTTTGGTAAAAACTTGGCGCTGCGCCCGCTCAGGTCAAAGGACGGTCCGATCCCGTCTCCCTTGCCGGTTCCGACGCCGTAACCCGCTCCCGTCCCGGCACCCGACCCCGGTTCCCCGTCGTAGTTCTTACTGTATAAGGAACCACCCGGATGACCCTGGTCGCCGGCCTGCCCCGTAATGCCTTCGCTTCCTCCCTGCTTCTTTGGTTTACCGGTATACAAAGCCTTCGGATTTACGACAGGGTCATTGATTTTAATGACCTCCGCCGGCTTGGTGGCTTCATTGTTGCGCGATGTCTGTATGGCCGGAGCTTCCTCAATGTCCTGTGTCAGGTAGTTATCGTCAGTTCCGTCTTTTCCCTTCTGAACGGTGATCTCTGAAGGAGCCTCGCCCAGATCCCTGGTGTTCACTGCAAGGTATTCCTCGTACTGAACATCGCCCATGCCCTGGTCAGAAGTGCCGAAATTCACCTCAAGCCCCGATCCTCCCCCAACCATGGGATATGGAGGTATCGGCGTGTGCATGACAATCAGGAATAAAACCCCGAGAATGATGCCATGAAAAACCAGGGAGAGTATCCAGGCTAAGGGCCGGTTGGTGTTTTCTGCATCCTGCATGTCAGCGCTGCATTGATTTTGTGGCCAGTACCATCTTGATGCTGACCTTATTGCCGATCTGAAGCACATCTACCAGATCCTGAACACTCAGGGCATTGTCGAAACGCAATACCACGGTAGGTTCGGTCACGGTACTCGTAATCCGCTGAAGTTCAGATTCAAGCATGTCGAATCCGATTTCCTGGTTGTTCACAAAATACCGTTTGTCGGCCGTAACCGAAAGAGAGATCTGTTGTTTGCTGATGGCCTGGGAAGTAGTTGCCTTTGGCAGCATCAGCTTGATTACCGAAGGATTGACCAGGGTCGAAATGATCAGAAAGAACAACAACAGAAAAAACATGATGTCGTTCAATGATCCGGTATATACTTCCGCATGAAAAGCGGACCGCTTCCTCAGGTTCATCTCATGCCTCCTTCTGCAATAGATCAAGAAATTCCCTGGAACTGTCCTCCAGCTGGAAAACCACTTTATCCAGCAGGATGTTCAGGTAATGATAACCGGTGTAGGCCAGAACCCCGATGATCAGGCCGGTTGCACTGGTGATCATCTTTTCATACAGGCCTCCTGCAATGATCCCGATGCTGATGTTGTCGGCAAGGGAAATATTGTAAAAGATCTTGATGACCCCCATGATGGTACCGATGAAGCCAAGCATCGGCGCAATGCCTGCCACGATCCCCAGAATCTTCAGGTTCTTTTCCAGCTTGGTGATCTCGTACCGCCCTACACTTTCCAGCGATCGTTCAATCTCATCTATGGGTTTCCCAACGCGTCCAAGCCCCTTTTCCACCATCCTTGAGATGGGGGAATTAACTGACTTGCAAAGGGCTTTGGCTGCATCCAGCTTATAATCGAAAATGAAATCCCGGATGTTGTGCATGAAGTTATGGTTGATCCTGCCTGCTTTCCTGATGGCGATCAGCCTTTCGAAAAAGAAGTATACTGCCAGCAGGGACAAAATAAAAAGGGGTATCATGACAATCCCGCCTTTCATGACCAGTTCAATCAGTGTGAGCGACTCAACCGTGGACACCGGCTGCGGAGGGGACTGTATCTGGGTGACTGCCTGTTGTATGGTGTCGCCTATGCTTTGCCCTGCGGTGCTGATCTGTAATAGCATGCCTGAAATCATATCAAAAGCCTGTTTAAGTTAAGTAGGTAAAATTATTATATATTCAGGCCCCTTTGAATTTATTTCTTTCCACTTTTAAACAACACACTGTTAATTCAATCTATAAACAATAAGCAAAGGCATTTATTGTACACTGAATCGTAATGAAAATGCGAAGCAATTTTCGTTTAGATTTAGTTATACCGATGGCTTTGGAGATACATGATTCGCATACCTGTGTTTTTTTGGTATACTTTTTTATTTCCGGCGCTGGTTTTAAAAGCAAGATCTGTCTAAGGGAATATCTGTAATGAGCTGTGATCTGGCATGACTGATGAGGAACTGATTAAAAAACTGCTGGCAAATGAACGTGATGCATTCCGGGAACTGGTTAACCTGTACCAGGACCGCGTGGTCCGCACTGCTGCAGGTTTGCTTCCTACTTACCAGGATGCGGAGGATATCGCCCAGGAGGTATTTGTGGAGATTTACAGGTCGCTGCATGCTTTCAGACACGACGCCAGGCTGTCGACCTGGATATACCGTATCACTGTCAATAAAGCCATCAACCTTCAAAAACGGAATAAAAGGAAACAATGGATCACTTCTCTTGAATCCTGGTTTCACAGTGCCGGAAATGATGACGGCGGAAGGGATTCAGACCGGTCGTACCAGGCAGATCATCCCATACAAAACGCTGAAACGGCGCGCGTTCTTGACCAGGCGTTGAATGCACTCCCGGATAAACAACGCATCGCATTCACCCTTCACAAGGTGGAAGGTCTGCCACACAGGGAAATTGCCGATATCATGCAGGTCTCCATCCCTTCCGTCGAGTCTCTCATTTTCAGGGCCAGGGTGAATCTGCAGAAAAGCCTTGCCGGATATTATAAATTGTATTAAAACCGCAAGATTCATTCACCGATGTTGTCAAAAGAAAAAAACAGGGAAATGCAGTGCAGGGAGATGAAAAATAAACTCTGGTCCTATGCGGAAAATGAATTGGACGCATTTGAATCGGAAAACCTGGAAAGGCACCTGGAAACATGCACAGCATGCAGCCGCCTGCTTCATTTGACCAGGGAGGCAATATCCCTGATGGAAGAAAAGAAAAAGATCACGGCCAATCCATTCCTGTTTACCCGTGTGATGGAAGCCCTGGATAAGGAAACCCATGATTACCGGACATTTTCCTGGAAACCAATTGCTTCTTTGCTGCTTCCCGCACCGCTACTGGTTTTTGCCGGTATCATGATCGGCATGGCCCTGGCCGGTAACTCCGGAAAGGAATCACTGACAGCCGGCACAACATACCAAAGTCTTTCCGGCAATGATGTGTTCCGCCTCGGCGATCTCGATGAACAGGATTATCTCACCTATTTTGATATGAATAATCAGGAAGAATAATGAATACACTGCTCAATAAAAAGTGGATGGCCTGGGTGCTCATCATGTTGTTCATATTGAATATCAGCATGCTGGGAACAATCCTCGGAATATTTTTCCTCCGTTCCAAGAAAGCGGAACCGGAATTACCTCAGGATCAACGCTTCAGTGGAAGGGAGCTGATCGAAAAAGCCAGCTTCGATTCGACTCAGGTCATGGCATTCCACAAACTCCGGCAGGATTTCATTGAGGCCACCCAGGCTGACCTGGAAAGACTGGACATGATTCGCCGGGATGTGATCGGTGAGATGGACCGCCGGGAACCCGATACCAATTACCTGATGGAACTGGCAGACAGCATCGGAAAAGTCCAGGCTGAAATTAAAAAGGCTACCCTCAGGCATTACAGGGATGTGAGCAGGATTTGTAATCCGGAACAGAAAGAAATGGTGAAAAGGTATTATACCCGGATGTTTTTCAGGGAAGGACAGGGTCAGGGCAAGATGATGCGAAAAGGCAAAAGGCATGGGCAGGCCGATGGGGAAGGATACCGCTTCCGGGGCGGACGTCCGCATGGAGAAGAAAATCATCCGGACACAGGAAACGGCAAATAACAGACTGATCAGTAATAATATATATAAGTTTAGAAAGTTTAATCAAATTCAAACAACATCATGAACACAATAATCAGAAATGAAAAATGGGCAGGCCTGTTGGTACTTGTCATGCTGGTGAGCACGGTGGCTTTTTCGCAGGGCCGCGGTTATGGCCGGGGAGACGGCCCGCGGCATGGCTGGCGGGAACACCGGGCCGATTCTGCCTTTGGACCGGGCAGTGGATATTGCATGAATATTCCTGACCTGACCAAAGATCAGCAGGAAAAAATCGGGAAATCACGTCTTCAGTATGACAAAGAGGCGCTGCAACTTAAAAACCAGCGTGATGAATTGAAGGCCCGGCTAAGAACCCTTCAGACAGCAGACAAAGCCGATAACAAGGCCATCGACCAGGTCATTGACGAGATTGCAGCCATCAATGCCCGGCTTGCAAAAAAACGCAACCTTCACAGGCAGGAAATCCGGTCCCTGCTTACGGACGAACAAAAGCTGTGGTTTGATACAGCGAAAGGAAAGAAAGGCAAGAGGGGAAAAGGACCACGGTCACAAGGACCTGCTGCCGGAGAACGCGGCCCCTGGTGTCCCTGGTGATCAGGCCAGGTAAACAGCGCCCCCGCAGTGATCCCGGGATGCACCCGTTACGGAAGCAAGGGTATTGATACGCCCTGAAAAACGCAGCACACCAAGGAATGCAAATACCAGGGCTTCCTTATAATCAACCAACATTGGATCCGGCACCACGACCTCAAGTTGTGGTGCCAGTTTTTTTATCTGCTTGATGAGATGGATGTTCCTGGCTCCCCCTCCCGTGACCAGCATCCTTTTACCGGGAATTTGCCTGCAAATCTGTGCCACCTGAAAAGCGACATGATGACTCACACTCGCCAGGATATCCGCAGCTTGCCGCGCTGAGGTTCTCAGCAATGGCTGAAACTGTTCCAGGTACCATTCCCTGCCCAGTGATTTCGGTGGAGGCAGAAAGTAAAACTCCAGCTTGTTAAGCGCTTCCAAAAGATCCGGGATTATCTTTCCGGATGCTGCCACACTGCCTTCAGGATCAAAGGGAAGATTCAACAGGGCGGCGGTTTCGTTCAAGGGCATATTGCATGGACTGATATCACAGGCGATCCGCCCTCTCAGGGGGTCTTCCCATGAAATATTGCTGAACCCTCCCAGATTGAGGCAGCAGTCATATGCATGAAACAACAGGCGGTCACCGGCAGGAACCAGCGGTGCTCCCTGTCCCCCAAGGGCCACATCCGTTGATCTGAAGTCGCAAATCACGGTGAATCCCGCCTGTGCAGCCAGCATGGCGCCGTCTCCCGCCTGTAAGGTCAGCCCTTCCTCAGGCCGGTGGAAAACAGTATGCCCGTGGGATGCGACAAAATCCGGAGTAAACCCCTCTTTCCTGCAAAATGCATTGACCAGACTGCCGAGGTAAGCACCATAATGTTTGTGCAGCATGGCAAGCGCCAGACCGTCCATCTCAGGGGCATGCTTCAGTTTGTCGTACCACTCCCGGGAGTACGGGATGGTTTCAGCATGAAGAAGCCGGAAGCTCCAGCGGCCGTCATCGAAATGAAACTCGCAGGCCGCCAGATCTGTCCCGTCGAGTGAAGTGCCTGACATCAAACCGATTACCTTGTATGTTTCCATAACGGAGTTTATAAAGCCTCGAGTACGGTCTCCAGTTTGATCCCGCGCGATCCTTTTATTAATATGGTATGATCTCTGACAGGGTATTGAAACAGGTAATCTCTGACAGAGGCTGCATCCCTGAATGTCTGAAACCCTGCCCGCTTGGCGGCGGCACTGAATACCGGACCGGCAAGCAGTACTTTCCATCCTGCCCTTTCTTCCAGCCACCGGATGATCTGCCGGTGTTCTTCCTCCGCGTGATCTCCCAACTCAAGCATGTCTCCGAGGATAAGCATTTTGTTTTCCGCCGCTATCCCTGCAAAACTTTCAAGGCTGGCCTTCATGCTTGCCGGATTGGCGTTATAAGCATCCATGATAACGCTGTTCCGGGAAGTCTGTATGAACTGCGAACGCTGGTTGCATGGCTCGTAGGTTTCCAGTGCAGCAGCAATCGCGGCAGCCTCCACACCGTAATGCAATCCAATGGTGATGGCAGCCATCAGGTTAGCCAGGTTGTACTGGCCGATCAGTCTGGACCGGACCAGATGAGTTTCATTAGCTGTACTGAATGTTACGGCCGCAAAGGGACCGTATGCCTCAGGCATAAAGCGGCAGTATGTCTGACGGCCATTTCCATAGGTGATCCGGCCGGGGTAATCCTTCGTCAGTTCCATTAAAAGCGGATCATCCGCGTTCACGAAAAAGTTGCCGCCCTTTTCTTTTACACTGTCATAAAGGGCTTTTTTTGTCCGGATGATGCCATCGATCCCGCCGAATCCTTCGAGGTGGGCCTTGCCGATATTGGTGATCAGCCCGGCATCAGGAAGGGCCAAATTACACAGCATCCCAATCTCTCCGGGGTGATTGGCTCCCATTTCGACGACTGCCATCTCTGTGTCCCTGCCAATTCTGAGCAAGGTGAGCGGAACCCCGATGTGGTTGTTCAGGTTGCCCTCGGTGGCGACCAGCTGGTATTTGCAACCCAGAACGGCACTGATCAGCTCCTTGCTGGTGGTTTTGCCGTTGCTTCCGGTGATACCCAGTAACGGTATCAGGGATTGCTGTCTGTGAAAACGAGCCATTTGCTGAAGGGTCTCAAGCACATTCGCGACCCGGATGATCCGCTTGTCTTCAGGATTTGGAACATTCTCGTCAACAATGGCATAGGCTGCTCCTTTTTCAAGGGCTTCCGCTGCAAAAAGGTTGCCGTTGAAATGGGTACCCCTGAATGCAAAGAAAAGACTGCCTGGATGGATATGCCTGGAATCGGTCGAAACCGAAGGATAATTCAGAAACAACGCATGCAGCGTGCTGAGAGGAACAGATACCATCGGGATGTTCAGGGACTAAGCCCTTCAGCTGGGTTGAACCGGTTTTTAATAAGCGCCGGGGATGGGACTGCCAACCCTGGTCATGGCACAACGAAAGCCGATATTGTCGGTCGACTGGTATTCATCCAGGAAACGGCGTGTACCCGGACTGAGCCAGTAGGCACGGTCTTTCCATGAACCACCTTTGTAAACACGGGCCTGATCATTGATCATGGAAGTCATGCTGTAATCATACATCAGGTTGGAAGTATTGCCTTCCGGAGCTTCAAGCCATTCTTTCGACAAGGTGGAAGCGTAATCACCGTCGAGGTAATTGATATTGTCGGATTTCCTGTAATTTCTCCTGTTCATGCTTTCTTCCGTGGTCACCTCTCTCCAGATAACCCTCCCGAGGCTGTCTTTCTCGGCGATAAAACCTTCCTGGTCCCTGGTCTGGGTTTTAAAGACATTCCCCCTGTAAGAGCGGAAATCATCCATGTCTTCATAGGTGAGGGGCCTGTAAACATCCATTACCCACTCGGAAACATTGCCGGCCATATTGTAAACACCATAATCGTTCGGCCAGTATGAATATACCGGGGCAGGTATGTCGGCACCGTCGTTCAGGTTCCCTGCCACGCCCATATAATCACCCCTGCCTCTCATGAAATTGGCGACAAAGCTGCCGTAGAATTTATCATCGGTGGTACGTGTGAAGTTTCCGTTCCAGGGATAGTTCCTTCTTTCAATAATACGTTCAAACTGGGTGTTTCCCACGAGGCCGAGCGATGCGTATTCCCATTCGGCTTCGGTGGGCAGGCGGTAACGCGGGAGCAGGATGCCGTCTTCCATCCTGACCTTCCTTTCACCGGAACCGGAAGGATTCAGGTCTTCCAGCGGGCTGCGGACCAGTCCTTCATATTGCCCTACAAGATAAGCGTCGGTATTGAAGTTGTTCTCATTCAACTGATCGGGATCCCAGTCGAGGATGCCCTGTTCCACCAGGATCATTTCATTTACCCTGTCGGTTCTCCATGCACAGTAATTACTGGCCTGGTGCCAGTTGACACCCACAACGGGATAGTTACGGTATGCGGGATGCCTCAGGTAAAGTTCCACCAGGGGCTCATTGTAAGCAAGACGCTCTCTCCATACCAGGGTGTCGGGCAGTGCTTTTTTGAATACTTCCGGATAGTCCATGCTGAACACACGTTGTAACCAGTAAAGGTATTCCAGGTAATCCAGGTTGCGAACCTCGGTTTCATCAAGATAGAAGGAGGATACGGTCACCCTTCTCGGGATGTTGTTCCAGTTGAACTGGACATTGTCCTGGGTTGTTCCCATGACGAAAGTACCTCCTTCGATCAGGATCAGTCCGGGACCCGTTGCCTGTTCAACGAAATCAACCACCTCAAAACCACCGTTCTCGGGGTTGTTGTATTCCCACCCGGTGGTGCTTGAATACTCTTTCTTGCAGGATGCCAGGGTAAGGATCAGCAACCCCAGCGATACTGCCTGTGTGATTTTTATTAGCCGCTTCATGGAATGATATCTGAAAATCATTGATACAGTTCGGTTTACATTAACTAAAAGGACGGGCAGTTTATTGTTCTTATCTTTTTCTTTTTCACAGGACAGGGGAACAGCCAGCTGAATGACACCTCGTGGGCGCCACCCGTGATGTTGGTCAGCCTGGATACGGTAAGGTCGTAACTGTAACCCAGTTTAAAACTGGATTGTTCAAAACCTGCCAGCATAATGAAAGCATCTGCATTGTTGAAATTCTGCCTGAACCACAATCCTCCCACAAAAGGTGATCTGTTGAAATACAAACCGTAGTTGATCTGCTGGAAATGCTGCTGCATTTGGTAGAGAATGTTGGGAGAAATGGTGGGATCTTCCGGGTTGCGGTTGGAGCCGCTCTTGCGCTTCAGGTCAATAATGCCTCCCGCATGAACGGTGAGCTTCATGTTGAGCTTGCTGCTGATGTCGCTGTAAAACCCTTCATTGGGCTGAGTCAGGTGATGAACCGCGACTCCGGCGAAAAAACTCTCTCCAAGATTCAGTAAAGTACCCGTGGAAAAATCCGCAAACCCGATGCTTAGCTTGGGTGGGGGCTTTTCCTGGGTCTGGTTCACAAACCCGAAACGCGGGTCGATCATGTCGGGAAAAGTCAGCTTATCCCAGTCGATCCTCCGCTGGTAATAAGTGGCCTGAAAACCGGCATGCAGAAACGACCTGCGGTTGAGTGTCAACCGGTAAGAATAAATTCCGCTGAAAGTAGTGGTAGTTAGTGCCCCTTCCCCGGCCTGGTCGTTCATGGCCAGAAATCCGACACCTCCCGAAATCCTGTCCCAGTATTGGTCGAAAGCGGCGCTGTACGTAACATAAGTCCCTGCAATAGCCGGCCATTGATTGCGGTAATTGAAGGTAAGCCTCGGACATACCGCTGATCCTGCTAATGCGGGATTCAGGTAAAGCGGATTGGCGTAAAACTGTGAGAAGATGGGGTCCTGCGCTACTGCCACCCGGCCTGTTATAACCAGGATTATCAGCATTACCAGGTAACTTAGCTTCTTGACCATAAGTGTTAGTAGGATGTTGATAAATTTTTGGGATTACAATATTACAATATTTTTTTCACATACCAGCTTTTCAAAAAATTATTGTGATCCCGCAGCCAATTCCATTAAATCTTTTATACTGCTTATGACACTGAAAGTTTCATAAGGTTTCCCGCTCAGGCAACAATCTTAATCCAAATCTGTCATATACCTGAAAAAGAATGGATTCCAAAAACAAACCAGCCGCTTGAATGACTTTTTTGGAAAAATGGTGGCAGGCGGCATACTTTTTTACCAGCTTTGTTGTTTAATTTATCCCCATGGTCAACATAACAGTTGTGATCAGATTGGATGGAAACCCAAGTGATTCAATACGATACCTTATGTACCCCCAATCCGGATACCGGTGGTAATATTCAAACCCTGATTTATGCGTAAATTTCACATTGTCAGTATTATACATTTTCTTCTCCTGTTTCCTGCCACGCATATGGCATTTTCCCGTGATGCCTTTCAACTGCCTCCGGTAAGCATTCATTGGCTTGGGATTCAGTCATTCGGCGATACCTCCGATCCGCTTCACCGCTTCCTTTACTTTGAACAGGCTGTTTTTCAACCTGCCACAGGTGATTTACCCTGTTATTCCATCAGCATTCCATATCCCGCGGGTACCCGTATCAGTGCCGTCTCGCTGTTAAATCCGGTGTATACGGAGCTTAGCCCTGAAGAAAGATCGGTCGTCCGCGATCTGTCCCTCATCGGGAATGAACCCATGATCAGTTTTGAACATTCGGTACACAGAAAGGAGCATGCAGCCCTGATTACGATACTGCCTTTTATAAAAGATCAGGTAAGCGGATCCATCCTGCGTCTCGACCAATTCGCCCTGGAGCTGGAAACCCTCCCCGAAACCACGGAAACATCCTTGCGTGACTATGCTGCCCATTCGGTGCTCTCCCAGGGTACCTGGTACAAGATCAGTGTCAGTAATACGGGCATTTACCGGCTTAGCTGGCAGGATCTTGTGAATATGGGGATCAGTCCGGCAGGCATCAACCCGAAAAATATCCGTATCTACGGCAATGGCGGCGGCATGCTTGCTGAAGCCAACAATGTTTTCAGACATGACGACCTGGTGGAAAACGCTATCGTGGTCTCCGGAGAAAACGACGGCAGTTTCGATGCCGCGGATTATATCCTGTTCTATGGGGAGTCACCCGATACCTGGACATATAAAACATCAAAACAGGCCTTTAGCCATACGAAAAACCTTTACACTGA
Source organism: Bacteroidota bacterium (assembly GCA_022709385.1). Classification (GTDB taxonomy): domain Bacteria; phylum Bacteroidota; class Bacteroidia; order Bacteroidales; family CAIXZF01; genus JAKLIX01. The sequence goes on from JAKLIX010000001.1 coordinate 551,175, forward strand.
CCATACTTACTATTTCCTGACCTTCGACCACGGACCCGGAAAACGCGTTGTCGACATCCCCCAGTCGGGGCAGACCGCCACGCACCAGGTAAACCGGTTCAACGATTACGCTTTTTATGAGCTGGATGAAAGCAACCTGATCAAAAGCGGTAAAATCTGGTACGGAGAAAAATTCGACCTGAAAACCAGCTATGAGCTTCCGGCTTTTTCTTTCCCCAATATTGACGGGGATATCCCCGTGAAATTCGAGGTCGACCTGGCCGCGAGGTCCACCTCTGCAAGCACCTTCAAGGTGTATGTGAACGGGGGAGAGGCCATTAACCAGCAAATCTCACCCATCAGTCCTGCGTTTAATACGGATTATGCCATCCCGGCCACAGCTTCCCGGACCTTCTACCTGAATACACCAACGGTCAATGTCAGGGTTAACTACATTCCTCCCGTAACCGGTTCGATCGGGTGGCTGAACTACGTGGAATTCAATGTGACACGTCACCTGATCATGCACGGAGACCAGATGTCGTTCCGCCATATTGAATCGGCCGACCCGGGTAATATTACCGAATTCACCCTTTCGGGCGTCGCCGCTTCCACGCAGGTCTGGGACGTGACGGATTGCACCAACCCCGGAAATGTCTTAACCACAGGAGCTTCAGGAAACCTGGTCTTCAGCTTGCCCACCGACAGCATCCGTGAGTTCATCGCCTTTTCCGGGGCTTCTTTCCTTGGTATCAGCGGTTGGGAGCAAATCTCCAACCAGGATCTGCATGCTACAGGAACCCATGACATGATCATCATAGCTCATCCGGATTTTTTAAATCACGCTCATGAACTGGCTGAAATACACAGAGATGAAGGTTTAACTGTGACCGTGACCACGCCCGGGCAGATTTACAATGAATTTTCATCCGGAGCCCAGGACGTGGCCGCACTGAGAGACTTCATCAAAATGATTTACGACAGGGCGCCACAGGGTCAGGAACCCCGTTACGTCCTGATGTTCGGAGACGGATCCTTTGATTACAGGGACCGCCTGGCCAACAATACCAATTTCGTTCCCACCTTTCAGTCTATCAATTCATTAAGACCTACAGAATCCTATGTAACCGACGACTTCTTCGGATTAATGGATCCGGCTGAAGGGAATGACTGTTACGGAACCCTCGACCTGGGTGTAGGCCGGCTGCCGGTGAAAAACCTCGAACAGGCAGACCAGGCCCTGCTCAAGATCAAAAAGTACCTCGGCCTGATTCCGCAAACCCCCGGGACGAATTATTCCAACAGCGTCCCCCGGCTCGGCGACTGGCGGAATCTGATCTGTTTTGTGGCCGATGATGAAGACAACAACATGCATTTCGATCAGGCAGAGGCACTTGCTACATATGTAGACACGGCTTTCAGAGAATACAATGTGGATAAGATCTATTTCGATGCTTACAAACAGCAGTCGACACCCGGCGGGCAACGTTACCCCGATGTGAATGCCGACATTAACAAAAGAGTTGGCAAGGGTGCACTCATCATGAATTACACCGGTCACGGGGGAGAAACGGGCTGGGCCCATGAAAGGGTGCTGGAGGTGTCTGATATCAATGCCTGGAACAATGAGTGGGACCTGCCTGTTTTTGTCACTGCAACCTGTGAATTCAGCCGTTTCGACGATCCCGAGAGGATTTCGGCCGGGGAGTATGTCTTCCTTAACCCCGCCGGTGGGGGGATATCCCTCTTCACCACCACCAGGCTTTCCTTTTCCTCTTCCAATTTCGCCCTGAACATGAACTTTTATTACCATGTATTTAATAAAACCGGTGGCAGATACCTGAAAATGGGAGAGGTGATCAAACTGGCCAAGACACCTTCCAATCCTTATATCCGCAATTTCGTCCTGCTCGGCGATCCCGCCCTGGGTATCGTTTATCCTGAATATAAAGTGGCTACCTCCACCATCAATGGCAAACCGGTGGGTACTGAGCCCGATACCCTGAAAGCCTTCAGCCATGTGACCATTACGGGTTACATCCACGATGATGATGGCAATAAACTGACGGATTTCAACGGAGTGATTTACCCGAGCGTGTTCGATAAGCCGGCCGAAGTTGTCACCCTCGGGAATGACCAGGGAAGTGCCAAAAGGATGTTCCTGTTACAAAAGAACATCCTGTACCGCGGAAAGGCAAGTGTGACCAATGGGGAGTTCAGCTTTACCTTCATTGTTCCCAGGGACATCGCATATAAATACGGTTTCGGTAAGATCAGCTATTATGCCCAGAATGGAATTACAGATGCAAACGGCCATTTTGATCATTTCCTCATCGGCGGCTCTGAAACAAACTTCGAAGCAGACAATGAAGGACCGGGAATCAGGCTGTACATGAATGATACCACTTTCGTCTTCGGCGGGATGACAGACCAGAATCCCATCCTGCTGGCCTACCTGACCGACTTTCATGGGATCAACACCGTCGGAAACGGGATAGGGCACGACATCGTGGCCGTGCTCGACGAGGAAACAGATAAATCCATCGTGCTGAATGATTACTATGAGGCAAGCCTGGATTCCTATCAAAGCGGCGTGGTCCGCTATCCTTTCTCAGGTTTGAAAGAGGGACTGCATACACTCAGGCTGAAAGCCTGGGATATCTACAATAACAGTTCCGAGGCCTATACAGAATTTATCGTGATGGAGAACGACCGCCTGGTGATCGAGAACCTGGTGAATTACCCGAATCCCTTCATCGATCATACCTGCTTCGTATTCAATCATAACCAACCCGGGACCGAACTGGAAGTCGAAATCCAGGTATACTCAGTAACAGGCTCCCTGGTCAGGGTATTGAAAACCAGGCTGCTGACCGACGGATTTAAAGCCGGTCCCATTCTGTGGGATGGACTTAGCGAGCAGGGAGCACGCCTGAACAGGGGGATGTATGTTTACCGTCTCCATGTGAGGACATCTGAAGGAGAAAACTACAACAAAACCGCAAAACTTATTGTTTTGAAATAGCATTGAATTGAAGGATAATACAATATGATATTTGAATTATCGTTACCTTTGCACCACTTTTTTAAAATCTAGCACCCAAAATTTTATGACATTGAAAACCGGAAGTTTAAGCCTTGCAGTCCTCTGTTTTATCATGCTTGCGGCAGGCCGGGGAACAGCCCAGAATACACAGACCAGCAGTATTTTTGAAGGCACAAAACTGAATACCATCACTACCGCAGTGCCTTTTCTGATGGTTGCCCCCGATTCCAGGGCGGGTGCCCTTGGTGATGCCGGCGCCGCTACCAGTCCCGATGCCAACTCCCTGCACTGGAATCCGGCCAAGTATGCTTTCATTGACAAGGATATGGGATTCAGCGTCTCATACAGCCCCTGGCTGAAAGCACTGGTGAATGATATCAACCTGGCCTACGTTACAGGTTACAAGCGCCTGAACGATATGTCGACCGTGGCAGCCTCCCTGCTTTACTTTTCTCTCGGTGATATCACATTCACCAATGATGTGGGCGTGGAAACCGGTAACTATCGTCCCAATGAGTTTGCCCTCGACCTGGCTTACTCGAGAAAATTCACTAAAAACCTGTCCATGGCCATCTCCGGAAGGTATATTTACAGCAATCTGACACAGGGCCAGTTTGTCGGCGGGCAGGAAACCCATGCCGGACAGAGTGTGGCTACCGATGTGGCCCTCTATTACACGAAAAATCTCAGGTTCCAGAACCGCATGAAAGGACAATGGGCGCTCGGTATGAATATCTCCAATATCGGATCCAAGATTTCCTATACCTCAAGCACCGAAAGAGACTTTATTCCCACCAACCTCCGCCTGGGACCTTCCTTCACCATCGACCTGGATGATTATAACCGCCTCTCGTTCATGTTCGACCTGAGCAAACTCCTCGTTCCATCCCCCCCTGAATACAAACTGAACGACTCTACCGGCCTGCCGGAAAGGGATCCCAACGGGAACCTCATCATCTTCAGGGGCAAGGATCCCAATGTGGGTATCGTTAAGGGAATGTTCCAGTCATTCAACGACGCACCAGACGGAACCTCGGAAGAGATCAGGGAGATTAATTACTCGGTTGGCGTTGAATATTGGTACGACAAGCAGTTCGCCATCCGCGGCGGTTACTTCCACGAAAACAAATACAAGGGCAACCGCAAATTTTTCACCCTGGGAGCCGGTTTGAAATATAATGTCTTCGGACTGGATTTTGCCTATCTCATCCCCGTGGAACAACGCAATCCGCTGGAAAATACCATCCGCTTCACCCTCCTCTTCGACATGGAGGCATTCAACAAACAGAATGAGATCTGATGGCCTTCCGGATCGGCTTCGGCTTCGATGTCCATCGCCTTGAAGCGCATCAGGAACTCAAACTCGGAGGAGTCAGTATACCACACTCAAAAGGAGCCGTCGGGCATTCCGATGCCGACACCCTCATCCATGCCATCTGTGATGCCTTGCTTGGCGCCGCCGGGCAACGCGATATCGGCTTCCATTTTCCCGATACCGACCCGGCCTGGAAAGGGAAAGACAGTGCCCATTTCCTGCTGAAAGTCAATGAAATCCTGCACAGCCTGGCTTACTCCGTCGTGAATATCGATGCCACGGTGGTGCTTCAGAAACCTAAGATATCCGCTTATATCCCCGATATCTGCCGTAACCTGGCGTCCCTGCTGAACCTTGATGAAACCTCCATCTCCGTCAAAGCCAAAACTTCCGAAGGCATCGGGTACGTTGGCAGGGAAGAAGGAGTCCAGGCCTATGCCGTGGCCCTCCTGGAAAAACGCTGAGGACTAAGCCGTCATGCTTCGGCTCCGCTTGCACGGACGCTGTCAGAAAAACTGGTTTATCTCCTTCTTGAGAAATTCAACTGCCTGGACAAGAGAGGGCTTTTCCTGTTTCAGGTAAAGTTCAAAGATCTTCCTGCTCAGCTCCAGCCCTTCGGCATCCGCCGGCACTTCCCCGGCTGCCTGGTTGATTACGGTGATCAGCTCCTCTTTGCCGCTTTTAACCATCTCCCAGGCTTTCACCGACATATATACCTGCAGCGACAGGTTGTGCTCGTATTCCTCCCTGACGGCGTTCACCAGCGCCCGTTGCAGCGTGCGCGCATCCTGCCCTGTGTCGCTGATCCGGACAATCAGGCTGCCGGGATTGATACGTTCAAGGAATAACATGATACGCTCGTAAGCCTGCAGCCGGATCGGGGTCACAACGGCCCGGTTCTGGTCCCGCCAGCCGGCCTGCCGGTTCTTTTGTTCATTGTCGAAAAAATACCTGATCGTCAGTATGGTCGAAGCGCCCACAACCAGGGATGGCAGGGTGTACTTCAGGATCTCAAGGAATTCGTTCATGGCAGGATGTTCATCTTGGAAGGCAAAGGTCGTGAAATAATCAGAAATTATCCTGTGAATGACTTAACAAATAACTGAATTTTATACTTTTGTATACCGACACGAAATGGGTCTGCGAAAAAGGGACAACAGTAAAGTGTACGGCATTACTGGTTCTATGCACCATTGCTTCGCAAAGCTGCCAAGAACCAGTATATCTTCTTTGACCAGCGAAACTGCAATATCTTTAAATAAACCAGACTGCCACTCATGGAAACAATCTTGTCAAAACGGGTCAACGAACTGTCGGAATCCGAAACCCTGGCCATGACCAGGATCAGCCGCGAACTGCAGTGCAAGGGACATAAGGTGATCAACCTGAGCATCGGCCAGCCCGATTTCAATACGCCTCAGTATATCAAAGATGCCGCAGTTGAAGCCCTTGAACAGAATTACACTTCTTACAGCCCGGTGCCCGGCTACCAGGATCTGCGGGAAGCCATCTGCCTGAAACTGAAAAGAGATAACCAGCTCGAATACCAGCCTTCCCAGGTAGTGGTGAGCACCGGGGCCAAGCAGGCCCTGGCCAATGTGGTGCTGTCGCTGGTGAATCCTGGCGATGAAGTGATCCTGCCGGTCCCTTACTGGGTTACCTATAAGGAACTGGTCAAACTGGCTGAAGGCAGGTCGGTGTTTTTACCCACTGGCGTTCTGACTGATTTTAAAATCACTCCCGCCCAGCTCGAAGCTGCCATCACCCCGGCCAGCAAACTGTTCATCTTTTCCAGTCCCTGCAATCCCTCCGGCTCGGTGTATTCGCGGGAAGAACTGCAAGCCCTCGCAGCCGTTTTTGAGCGGCATCCCCAGGTTTTCATTATGTCGGATGAGATTTACGAACATATTAACTTTGTGGGCAGGCATGAGTCGATCGCACAGTTCCCTTCCATTAAAGACCGTGTGATCGTGGTGAACGGCGTATCCAAAGGCTTCGCCATGACCGGCTGGCGCGTGGGCTATATTGCCGCCCCGCCTTTTCTTGCCCAGGCCTGCGATAAACTGCAGGGTCAGATGACCTCCGGAACCTGCAGCATCGCTCAGCGGGCCACCCTCAAAGCCGTGGCAACGAACCCGGCAGACGATCACGACCTGCAGATGATGGTGAAAGCCTTCCGCGAAAGAAGAGACTACCTGCTCGAGCTGCTGAAGGAAATACCCGGCCTGAAGACCAATACCCCCGATGGCGCATTTTATGTATTTGCCGATTGTTCCTCCTATTTCGGAAAAGCTGACGGCAACACGCACATCAGCGATGCCAACGACCTGAGCTTTTACCTGCTTTACCATGCGTATGTGGCAACCGTATCGGGTGCGGCTTTCGGCGATCCGGCCTGTATCCGCCTTTCCTATGCCACTTCAAAAGAACAGCTTGCCGAAGCCGTCATCCGGATGAAAGAAGTACTTGGCAGGCTGAAATAAGTATTTTGTAATCAGGATATTACATTTGAACAAAGCCTCATGCCTGGCTGGCTTCAGTTTGATCTGATTTTTCTGCAGCTTTATTCACCGACAAGTGCAATTCGTCCAGTTGTTCCCTGCTGATCGTGGAAGGAGCGTCGATCATCATGTCGCGGCCCGCATTGTTTTTCGGGAAGGCGATAAAATCGCGGATAGACTCCTGTCCGCCGAATAAAGCACACCAGCGGTCGAATCCGAAAGCGATGCCTCCGTGGGGCGGTGCACCGTACTCAAAAGCATTCATCAGGAAGCCGAATTGCTTGACGGCTTCTTCCTCACTGAAGCCGAGGATGGATAACATCTTGTTTTGCAGATCTTTCTCATGGATTCTGATGCTTCCGCCACCGATTTCCACCCCGTTTATGACCAGGTCGTAGGCATTGGCTTTCACCAGGGCGGGATTCACGTCGAGCAGCGGGATGTCCTCCGGTTTTGGAGCGGTAAAGGGATGATGCATGGCATAATAGCGCCCGGTTTCCTCATCCCACTCAAGCAGCGGAAAATCCACCACCCACATGGGTTTGAAGCAGTTGTTATCTCTCAGTCCAAGCCGGTTGCCCATCTCAAGCCTGAGTTCACAGAGGGCTTTACGGGTTTTTACCGCAGGACCGGACAGGATCAGCATCAGGTCGCCGGCTTTTGCCTGCATGGTTTCTGCCAGCCTGCTGAGGTCCTCCTGTCCGAAGAACTTATCTATGGATGATTTCAGGCTGCCGTCAGCACCATGCTTTATGTAAACCAGCCCGCCGGCCCCGATCTGGGGTTTACGGACGAATTCCGTGAGCTCATCCAGTTGCTTGCGGCTGTATTCGGCACATCCGGGCACCGTAATGCCTGCCACCAGTTCCGCATCGTCGAATAGTCTGAAAGCTTTCCCCTTGACCAGGTCTGTAATTTCAACGAATTCCATGCCGAAGCGCAGATCCGGCTTATCGCTGCCATAGCGCCGCATGGCATCCTCCCAGCTCATCCGTGGGAAAGCATGCTGGTCCAGATGCAAAACCGAACGGAAAAGGTGCCTTGCGAGTCCTTCAAAGGTTTCCAGAATGTCGTCCTGCGTAACGAACGACATCTCGCAGTCGATCTGGGTGAACTCCGGTTGCCTGTCGGCCCGCAAATCCTCGTCCCTGAAACAGCGCACGATCTGGAAATAGCGGTCGTAACCTGCTACCATCAGGATTTGCTTGAAGGTCTGGGGCGACTGGGGCAGGGCATAAAATTCGCCCGGGTTCATGCGCGAGGGAACCACAAAATCGCGGGCGCCTTCGGGTGTGGATTTGATCATATAGGGGGTTTCGATCTCCAGAAAGCCCTGTGAATCAAGATAATTTCTTGTTTCGAAGGCCATGCGGTGACGCAGTATCATGTGATCGCGCAGTACCGGACGGCGCAAATCAAGGTAACGGTACCGCATCCGGAGTTCATCTCCTCCGTCGGTCTCATTTTCTATGGTGAAAGGGGGTAGCTTGCTGACATTCAGTACTTCAAAGGACTCCACAAGGATCTCGATGTCACCGGTCGGCATCTTTGGGTTTTTGTTGCTCCTTTCCGCAACTGTTCCCTTTGCCCTGATCACCCACTCTCTGCCGAGTTTCCGCGCTTCTCCGCACAGGGCGGCATCGCTTTCCATGTTAAAAACCAGTTGCGTGATGCCGTAGCGGTCGCGGAGATCAATAAAGGTCATTCCCCCGAGATCTCTCGATTTCTGAACCCATCCGCTTAGTGTGACGGATCTTCCCTTGTCATCCAGGCGGAGCTCCCCGCAGTTGTTTGTTCTCAGCATATGTCTTTCATTAGGGCGACAAAGGTAAAGAATGTCGGCATCGGATTGAAATGAATTGTCTTTCCTGAATGCCATACACCCCTGGGTCGAAATTTTCTCGCAAACTCATTCAGTGTCGGTATAATTTCCCGCTTTGCTGGCTTGATGTCAGAGGGAATTAAACTGAAGGTAAACTGAATCTGAATCTTAGTGAAAATGCTAGGCAATTTTTGATCCGATTCTGTTAATCCGATGATTCTGGATTCATATTTACCTAATTTCATGTCACTTAAATCATGTTATTACTGCGGTGAGAGGTGAAAATAAATAAGCAATATATTGACTTCCCTCCGATATTGTATTATCTTTACTGCCATATTCTAAACAAATCAGCATGAAGCAGACGGAAAAACACATCAACGGGAACATTTTTACCCATGCCGTCCGTTTTCCGCAAAGCTGCAGGCTGTCCGGCCTCTTCTCTTCTCTTCTCTTCTCTTCTCTTCTCTTAAATTTTTCTGTTGAAGTTTATGGTCAGGGCATGACCCTACAGCTGACTCCTTCCGTTTACGGAGGAGGGTACAACGTGGGTTGTTTCGGAGCGGCAAACGGCGCGATCAATCTGACAGTGACAGGCGGTACCTCCCCTTACGATTACCGCTGGTCCAACGATGCCACCACGGAGGATCTCAGTAATCTTCCGGCGGGATTCTATGCGGTTACGGTGACAGATTACAACCTGAACACTGCCACCGGCCAGATCACCCTGAGCGAACCCAGGGAGATGATCCTGGACATCCTGGTAGTTGAATATCCCAACGGATTCAACATCAGTTGTTTTCAGTGTTACAACGGGGCGGTCTACCTCGATGTGATCGACGGGGTGTCACCCTATAGTTATGAATGGAGCGACGGCTGGATGGAACAGGATCATCTGGGACTAGGCAGCGGGAATGTTTCGGTGATCGTCACCGACCTGAACGGCTGCCGTGTGACATCAGACCAGTACTACCTGACGGCCCCTGCCCGTAACGACTGGACGGTGCTTGGCAATGATGACACCGACGCTTCCATGCACTTTCTGGGAACCAAAGACAGTGTTCCGCTGATTTTCCGAAGTCATAACCAGGAGGTATTCCGAGCCGGTCCGGACGGCAGTATCCGCCTGACATCCCTGATGGGCAGCAGTCCCGGGGTGGTGATGCTTGATTCCGCAGGCTTACTCTATGGAACCGGAACAGGGACAGAACCGACGGCTTCCGTTCCGTGGATGACGCAGGGGAACAACCTTCCGCTGAATGAATACAAGGCGCTTGGAACGCTTAACGAAACAGCCCTGGTCATGATGACTGACAATGCTGCCCGCCTTCGGATACAGCCTGACGGCAGGGTGGGGATCAATACCGTCCCACCGGCCGGAGGCGACCATATGCTGTACGTCGACGGCAGCATTGCCGCCCGTGAACTGAAGGTGATGACGGGTCCTTTTCCCGATTTTGTGTTTGAGAATGACTATCCCCTGATGAGCCTGCCAGACCTGGAGTCTTATATCCTGCAACACGGCCACCTTCCGGGTATCCCGGGCAGAGCGGAAACAGAAGCACTGCAGGGTTTTGAAGTGGGATGCCTGCAGCTTGCCCTGTTGCAAAAGATCGAAGAACTCAGCCTGTATATCATTGCCTTGCAGAAAGAACTTGATGCCTTGCGCAAGGTGGTACATAAAAAACAGGAACAATGAGAAGGATGAAACAGGGTTTGATCCCGGCGACGCTGGTTTTCTCATTAATTTCTTATGTGGCTTGCTTTTCCCAGCCGGGTTTGGTAACTTTGGAGGGTAAACAGTTCAGGCTGAACGGTCAGGATTATTATCCCATGGTTTGTTGTTATTGTTTCAATGTATTGTACGACGACCCTTTTGACATAGCAGACATCTACCTGTCGGCCGACTTTGGCTATGGCCCGGGGAAGTACATTGCCGGAGTGGCAGACATGCCGAACTTTGAATATGAATGTGATGACCCTGCAGGCTGTCTCCAGCAGTTGAAAGATGACTTTACCAAAATACGGCAAATGGGGTTTACCGCGATCAGGACCTGCGGTTTGCATCCTTTTCTGGGTCCTGATGATGATCTGTACGGTTACTCGATCACTGCCACCCGAAATACGCATCCGTTGTGGGAACCGACTCTGGAAAAACATTGTATTATCATTGTACCGCCCTATGTTTGTGATGAGCAGCAAAATCCGGAGTTCTATCATTATTGCAGGATACTGGATGATATGTTAGATGCGGCCAGGCAATGTGGCTTGAAAGTATTGCTTGACATTGGCGCCGAGAATTATACCATCAGTGAGGAAAGATGGATAGAGTGGGGCGAATTTTTAAAAGGGGTGGCTGCACATCTTTCGGATGACACCACGCTGATGGCCTATGTTTTCTTTGAAGAAGCACTGTGGACGGATCAGTACACCAATTACACCAAGCAGGAAGTATGTACGATCACTACGTATTGGTATGACAAGATCCATGAGGTGGACGACAACCACCTGATCACCCTCGGAAGCTGCCTCGAAGAAGAAGCCTGGGAGTGGGATCCTGCGGTGGTGAAGGTGGATTTTACCAGCCCGCATCCCTATCCGGCCACCTTTGCGAGAGAGAATTACTCTTATGAGCTTGCCTACGAACGTTTCCTGGGCCGTTTGATCTGGCTGCAGCGGAATTCACCGCTTCCCTGGATCATCGGGGAGATTTCCCTCGGGGCGATGGATGATTACTATGAAAAGGATACGGTTCCTCAACCACCTGTGTGGACCAGGTATGCCTTATCCCCGCCAAGGGTGAATACGCCCGACCTTCAGGTACAGAAGGATTTTGCTGAGCAAAGCCTGGAGGATGTGCGAAACTGCGGAGCATCGGGATACTCCTGGTGGCAGTTTCAGGAAACCTGGTGGGTTAGTCCTTTGAGTGAATGGAAAAATCACAACCATGATGCAGACGGCTTATTACGGCACAAAGCCTTTTACGATCTGACGATACAGGAGGACGAATTTCCACTGGAAAAGCCGGTGGTTGAAGCCTTTGAGAACTATACTCCTGCCACCCCCGACCCCCAGGCCGTCCAGCAGCCCCAGAATTACTACAATCCCTTCAATGGCAACAATTACATGGTCTGCGGCTACGTGAAAGACCAGGATGAGGTGGCCATCAGGGATGCGGTTGTGTATGCAAGTAATTGGAATCCGCCGATTTATGATGATATTACAGTTTATGGTTTTACCAATGAGAATGGATGCTACAACATTGGTACTCCGTACAATGATGATTTAAGTCACTTTAATTACCTGAAAGCATCTGCCGTTGGATGTGGTGTTGGTGAAATTACACCAGGATATATATATTTAAATACTAAGAATTTTGAAATTAGCAGACCTTTATTATACAACACCCAACTCAGTAGTCCAACCACAATACAGATAAACGAGGAAGAAACCTACCAGGCCATAAATACCATTGCAATCAGCAACCTGACGGTTGACGGTAACGGAAGCAACGGCGGAAGCGCTGAGATCAAAGCCCGGAACAGCGTGACCCTTCAAAGCGGATTTTGGGCAAAAAGCGGCAGCCATGTGCATGTCCATACCGGACCTTTTTTGTTTCCATGCGAAACCTGGCCTGATGTATTGGTTGAATCAAAAAGCGGCCCTCAAAACATTGCCGGGTATTTTGCAAGCGAATTTGAGCTTCATTTTGAACTTAAAAAAGATGAGGCGGATGCCAGGATCTTTCCAAATCCATCTGGTGGTAAATACCACATTGAATTATTAGGATGTACACCGGAAAATATCACTGTAGCGGTTTTTGATTGCCTCGGCAGGCTGATCCAAACCGGAAATCATACAGGGAATGATGCTATCAGTATTGATCTGAAGGATTTTCCTGATGGAAGTTATTATACTTTGATTAAATCCGATACATGGTGTATCTCAAAGAAAGTTTTCAAATTTTAAAGATTCCATATGATGAATATAATATTTATTTTTTTGGTCACCTTCTTGTTCACGATGCAACTGTCACTTCATGTTTTAAGCCAGCAATGGCAGATTGCGGAACACATGGGTGGGTATACGAATGATGCAAGTTCAAGTATTATAATTGATTCTGAGGGAAATGTATATGTCGGAGGTATATTTTCCGGAACCGGTCATTTTCAGAATCAGTCAATAGGAAGCAATGGGATGCAGGATTTTTTTCTGGCAAAATACAATTCCGCTGGGAACCTTTTATGGGTAAAGTGTGGTGGTGGAGGTGGAAATACTCCTGAGAACGCAGGGGATGAGATCTATAAAATGGTTATTGATGACCAGGATAGAATCTTCATTGCAGGAACTGTAAACGGAACTGCGATGTTTGGTAACATTGCTTTCAGTTGTTATGGACAACTGGATGCATTTCTTGCCCGTTACGACACTGCTGGTAATTGTATATGGGTGAGGCATATGGGCGGGCAATACAGAACTGGTTCCCGTGCTATTGTTTTGGATGACAATAACCATATTTTTATAACCGGAACTTCAATCTATACAGATTCCTTGCATTGTGCGGATACTTCCATTGCAATAAATGACCACAAGTTTTTTTTGGCAAAATATGATCTTGATGGAAATTTTCATTGGCTTAGGACCATTGAAGGGAATGGAAGTTTAAGTATTAATGAAATAGCGTTAAATGGTGATGAGCTGACTATGGCAGGGTACTTCAGTGCTGAAATTAATTGTGATACAATGACTTTCTCAACACAAAAGCAATTTCAACCGGTGCTATTAAAAATGGACACCACCGGAGCATTTATCTGGGGTAGGACATTTAATTGCACAACCCTGGCAACAGTCTCAGCTATCTCATATTCAAATACTGGATATCTATATTGTACAGGCTATGCCCATGGGGCTTTTATTCTTGGGAGCGACACATTAATTGATGGTGGAGGGTATGTTATGAAATTGGATCCAGACGGAGAACCGGTTTGGATGAAGGGAGCTGCAACAATGGTGAAGGATGTATGCCTGGATTCCGATAACAACCTTTTTATTTCAGGATGTTACATGGATGAACAGTACATTTCGGACTGTCAGGTCACTTCCACCGCGAACCTTTCGAGTATGTATATTGCTAAGCTTGATACTAATGGAAATTGTCTTGGCGTAACCACAGTCCCGAATGTATTTGGTACCTACCAATCAATGCTGGATGAAAATGATCAGTTTTATATTACCGGATACTGCGAAGCCACAGAATTCGGCAGTATTTCAGTCGGGAACTACGGAGAAATGGATGCCTTCTGGGCCAAACTGGATTATGTGAGCGGGATGCAGGAGCAGGGTGGAGGAGAGGAGCATGCACTGTTTATCTATGCCAATCCCAATACCGGTGTCTTTCACGTGAAAGTGCCCCGGGCGGTATCCAATGAAAGGGATCTTGTATTGCGCATCTTCGACAACAGCAACCGCCTGGTCCACGAGCAGCCGCTCGACATGGGCGGAGATACCCCCCGCATCCATGTGTCACATGCCCGTCCCGGTATGTACCACCTGCAGCTCATTACAAAATACAATGTGTACACCGGCAAGATGATCGTGGAGTAGATTCTCATTCTTGCATTCACGCATTCCCGCATTCTGGCCTTTGCATTCCCGCATTCTTGCATTCCCGCATTCTCGCATTCCACTCCCCCTTCCACACACCCGGACCCGCTCCTTCCTCACTCATCTTCAGCGCAAGGATGAAGGGGCTGGTATAAAATAAACTGCCATCATGGAAAAACGATGTGACACATGGCCCAACGATGTGCCACATGCCGGCAACTCATTTTAAAGACCTGAAAAACAGTGTAATATAATCGCTGCTTTTAAAACCGTGACGTATGTCGCCACATGTTCTGGTTTCGGTGTTGAAAACTTGCATGTGTCACATCAAAACACCATGTGACACATTGAAATGTTGATGTGTCACATGGCCCAAGTGCATCTTACTGCACTCATTACTAATGACATAATCATCCAGTAATGCAATTATCAAAAAATAGCAGTCCTGGGAGGAATGTTCAGCAGAACGTTTGAAACGCTGATGTGACACATCGAAGCTGGCATGTGTCACATCAACGCTGCCTTAACTTCCAACATCCCGGAGCATCTGTCACCAATTCACATTCATGTGTTAGTTTTACAGCTTTAAACGAAAAGCCCTTTAAGCATGAACTCACCGAATATCAATGCCGGTCAAATCCTCGATCAGGCTGTACAGGCTTTCCAGGCCTTCCAGGAACTTGACCAGGAACAGACCGACCGCATCGTCAGGGCGGTATACAAAGCCGGCTTCAACCACAGGATAACGCTTGCCCGCATGGCCTGGGAGGAAACCGGCATCGGCAAATGGGAAGACAAGATCATTAAGAATGTCATTGCCACAAGGTATGTTTACCTGGATATCATCCGCCAGAGGACCGTGGGCATCATCTCGGAAGATGAAGCGAACGGCATCACGGAGATCGCCAAACCGATGGGTCCGGTATTTGCCATCACACCGATCACCAATCCCACTTCGACAGTACTGTTTAAGATACTTATCTGTCTGAAAACCAGGAATCCCATCATCATCAACCCACATGGAGCCGCCAGGAAATGCTCCCTCGAGGCGGCCAGGATTTGTTATGAGGCTGCCCTGGAGGCAGGCGCTCCTCCGCACTGTATCCAATGGATCAGGAGAGCTTCGCGGGAGGAGGTTATCAGCATGATGGAACACCGGAAAACAGCGCTGATACTGGCCACGGGTTCGGTCGGACTCGTGAGGGCCGCCTACCGCAGCGGAACCCCGGCCTATGGGGTAGGACCCGGCAATGTGCCGGTCTATATCGGTAAAAGTGCCGATGTCCCCTTTGCGGTGGATACCATACTGTCGTCGAAAACCTTTGATAACGGGACGATCTGTGCCAGTGAGCAGGCCGTGGTCGTGTCGAAATACAATGCCGCAGCCGTCAGGGAAGCATTCATCCGCAGAAAGGCATATTTCCTCGATCCTCAGGAAATCGAAAAGCTGAATCCCGTCATCTTCAACCCGGTTGAACGCGTGATGCGGGCAGAGGTCATCGGGAAGCCTGCTGCCGCCATTGCTTCCATGGCCGGGATAGGAGTACCGGAAGGTACTTCCGTACTGATGGCCCCCCTGGGTGACGCTGTCGGACCGGAACATCCCTTTTCCATGGAAATCCTCGCACCCAAGCTGGCATGGTATGAAGTGGACAACTTTCAGCAGGGAATGGACATGTGCCGCAAGATCAACAGGCATGGCGGACTCGGTCATACGGTCAGCATCTTCTCCAACGATCCCGGAAAGATCAGGCAGTTTGCCACTGTGATGAATGCCGGCCGTATTGTCGTGAATACACCTTCCTCACAGGGAGCCCTGGGTGGCGGGTATAACACCCTGCAACCCTCGCTGACCCTGGCCTGCGGCTCTGGCGGTAAGAACATCACCACCGACAATATCTCCGTCAAACACCTGCTGAATATCCAGCGCATCGCCTTCCGCCGCGAAAACCGCTGTGTGGTGTGCGACAGTGATCTCTATTTCAACGACAGCCTCGGTGAAGAAGAAGTGGACCGGATCTGCAGGGAAAGATATGATCAATGCTAAGTTTTCATCCACTCAAAAACCCGGTAATGCTCCCCGTTCATACCAAGTGCTTCATATACAGCCATTGCAGGCAGATTCCCTTTGTCAACGTACAGCCTCAGGCCACGGATGTCAGGATCACAATGCGCTTTGTCCTGTAAAAACATGTACATTCTACGGAAAACTCCGGTACCGCGATAGGCCTGGTCAACGTAAACCGACTGTATCCACCATACCCATCCGTTTCTCCAGTCGCTCCATTCCCTGGTGATCATCAGGGAAGCGATCACCCTGTCCGCTGATCCAGCCACATAGTAAACGCCCTTCTGACGGTCCGTGAATACGGCTTTTATACCCTGGGCAAGTACTTCCGGGTCAAGTAATAATCCCTCGCTTTCTGCTGCCATCCTCATCTGAAAGTCCTTGATGACAGCTATATCGGCGATTGTAGCTTCTCTGACTGTGATTTCCATGCGGTAAAAATAATCAAGCCTCGGGAAATGGAAAAATATTTTAGGTTTTAGCAGAATGTGACACATCGGGGATTGAGGGGATTTTTTCTTTTTCCTGTTGGAGAGATTTGATATTCAAGCCCTTCAGGCTTGTGATGCTTTGGGATCGCATATACCCCGGGTTGTACCCGGAGCTATTCATTTTCAACCCCTTCGGGGTTCAAGGTGGGCAAGCCCGAAGGGCTTTAATCCAGATAGCCCCGGACCGTGTCCGGGGAAAGAACGGCAGTATTCAGTCACAACCCGGAACGGGTTGAATGTATATGGTGCTTATGTGTGAAGTTGAAGCCGAAAGCTTCGGTATTATTGTTACCTTTGCTCCTTCAAAAAAACACCCATGAGCGACCAGATCAAGCATGAGTGTGGCATTGCCCTCGTACGCCTGCTGCAACCGCTCGAATACTACCTGGCAAAATACGGCAGTGCGATCTACGGGCTGAACAAGCTGCACCTGCTGATGGAGAAACAGCACAACCGGGGCCAGGACGGTGCCGGCATTGCCTGTGTCAAATTCGACATGGAACCCGGTAACAGATACATCAACAGGGCCCGTTCCAACCAGCAAAACCCCATCGACGACATCTTCCGCAAGGTGTTCGACCACCTGAAAGACATCAGCGAAAAATGTCCCCACCGCCTGAAAGACAGTGTGTGGCTGAAGGAGCATGTGGAATTTACCGGAGAATTGCTGCTGGGTCATCTTCGCTACGGAACCTTCGGCCGCTATAACATTGAGTACATCCATCCCGTCATGAGGGAGAACAACTGGATTACCCGCAACCTGGTGCTGGCAGGGAATTTCAACCTGACCAACATGGGGGAACTTTTTGATAAACTGGTAGACCTTGGACAGTACCCGGTAGAAACTTCCGATACGGTGACCATCCTCGAGAAGATCGGCCATTTCCTGGATGAGGAAAACGAAAACCTTTACCAGGAATTTAAAAAGGAAGGACTGTTAAAAAGGGACATTTCGGGCTTGATTGCGCGACATCTCAACATTGCCAATATTCTTACCAATGCCAGCAAGTACTGGGATGGTGGCTATGTGCTGGCCGGACTCCTCGGACACGGAGATGCCTTTGTACTGAGAGACCCGGCCGGGATCAGGCCTGCTTTCTATTACCAGGATGAGGAGATCATCGTGGCGGCTTCGGAGCGGCCATCGATGCAGACCACTTTCAATATTCCGGTCGGGAAGATCAGGGAACTTCCTCCAGGTAAAGCACTCATTATTAAGAAGGAAGGAAGTGCGGCTGAAGTACAGGTCAGGAAAGCGGTGCAGCGAAAATCCTGCTCCTTCGAACGGATCTATTTCTCGAGAGGTACTGATACCGACATTTACCAGGAAAGGAAAAGACTCGGAAGATCCCTGGTCCCTGCTATCCTCGAGGCCGTTCAGCATGACCTTGAGAATACGGTTTTTTCCTATATCCCCAATACGGCTGCCGTCGCTTTCTATGGAATGCTTGAAGCACTGAATGATCATTGCAACAAAATTTCCAGGGAAAAGATCCTCAATCTTGGCCGCGTCCCCAATGCGGAAGAACTGGATGACATCCTGTCGCTCAGACCCCGGATCGAAAAAGTGGCCGTGAAAGACGCTGCCCTCCGGACATTCATTACCGCCGACCTCCACCGTGACGACCTGGTCGCCCATGTGTACGATATTACCTACGGAACCATCCGCAAGGGAATTGATAACCTTGTCGTCCTTGATGATTCCATCGTCAGGGGAACCACGCTGAAGCAGAGTATTCTGCGTATCCTGGCCAGGCTCGAGCCCAGAAGGATCATCGTAGCCTCATCGGCTCCCCAGATCAGGTATCCCGACTGTTACGGCATCGACATGACCCGCCTGGGCGATTTTGTGGCCTTCCAGGCTGCTATCGCCCTGCTGAAGGATACCCGCCAGGACAGCGTGATCAATGAGGTTTACCGCAAGTGCAAAGAACAGGAGGAACGGGCTGTGGATGATCCCGTCAACCATGTCAGAGAAATCTACAAGGCTTTCCGCGCCGACCAGCTATCCGAAAAAATATCCGCCCTGCTCACCCCGAAAGATATCAAGTCCGATGTGCTTATCGTCTACCAGAAAATTGAGGACCTCCACACCGCATGCCCGAATCATACCGGCGACTGGTACTTCACCGGCGATTATCCGACTCCCGGCGGCAACCGCGTGGCCTGCAGGTCGTTTATCAATTATATTGAGAAGAAGTCGGACAGGGCATATTGATGACATCGTCCGGATGAAAGGCATTCCGGGCGCGTGTATACCGAAAGAACACAGGAATGCGAAAAAAGTGTTCCCAGAGTCATCGGTATAAAGAATCTAAGCGAAAATTGCTTCGCATTTTCACTAAGATTCAGTATATTTGAATAAAAACACCTTATCTTAGTGTGTTTTTTCACACCGGAGACACAAAGACACAGCTTTCCTTACCCTCATGAACCCATTGAATCATCTATTTGCATTTTAGAAATTCAGATGATGTGCCCCAAACACCCGCCTATGTAGTTCATTTACTGTCTGCTATGCTTTAAATGTTTGTAATAAAATCAAATTGTATTTTATCGATAATCAATAAGCCCACTTTTCCGGAAGGGATCCATATTATTAAATATAAATACATTAGCATATGGAAAAGATGAAAATCGTTTTGTGTAAATTGTTGTTCTGCACCGTCATTATCATTGTTGCCTTACCGGCAAAGGCTCAGCTGTGGCAGGTAGTGCAGCAGAAACCGGCCGTTACCCTTTTCGATCTGCAGGTATTGCCTGACGGCTTGCATGCATACGCTGCCGGGAACCAGGGAAATCTGAGTGTTGTCTACGCTACCGATGACGGAGGCAATGAATGGCAAGGCCTGCCTGTTCCTTTTACGACCACCGCCCGGATCAATGCGGTTCATTTTGTGAATAAAGATACGGGATGGGTGGCCGGTTACGATGGCTTTATTGCCCGGACCTCCGACGGGGGACAAAGCTGGATGCAGCAGACGAGCGGCACTAACCGCAAGTTATACAGGATTCATTTTGTCAGTGACACCGAAGGCTGGATCACCGGCGGGTGGAACGACGGCACTTCTTACCTCCTGCTTCATACGACAGACGGCGGGCAAAACTGGCAGAACATGAGTTTCGGGTCGGATGCTTACAGTACGGAGGATGTGTTTTTTATCAATCAGAATACCGGCTGGATCTGCGGTCTTGATAACCAGCTTTACGGGCATATTCACCGGACTGATGACGGGGGACAGACCTGGGTAAGGCAATCTATTCCTAATCAGACAGTTACCGGAGTCAAAGTGACAGCCATCGACTTTGTCAGCCCGGATAAAGGCTGGGCGGCTGTGTCGAGCCTGTACCTGAATCCTGCCGGTCCGGTGCTGTATACGGAAGACGGCGGTCAGAACTGGACGGTACAGACCAATACCGGTATGGCTTACAACGATTGTATCGATGTCAGGGACTCGCTTCATGTGGCCCTGGTCGGGGTGAATATTCTCGGAAATGCTTCACAGCAGTTGTTCATGACGGCCGACGGCGGGCAGAGCTGGAATGCTTCCGCCATGCCCGTTACCAGTTACACCTATGGTGTGCAGTATATCGGGACCAAGGTGTGGGCCTGCCTGAATTACAGCCAGATCCTCATGAGCGGCAATAGCGGGGCGAACTGGTCGTGGCAGCATTATGCCCCCTTCCTGAAGGATATTGCTTTCAGTACTCCCTCCGTGGGCTGGGCCGTGGCCGGTTCCAATGTACAGACCGATCACTGGTGCTATAAAAGTACCGATGGAGGGAACAGCTGGGATAGCGATCCTTTGGCTCCCGGCGGGGCAAAAGTGACTTTTATCGGGCACAAC
Source organism: Bacteroidota bacterium (assembly GCA_022709385.1). Taxonomy (GTDB): domain Bacteria; phylum Bacteroidota; class Bacteroidia; order Bacteroidales; family CAIXZF01; genus JAKLIX01. The sequence goes on from JAKLIX010000001.1 coordinate 571,849, forward strand.
GACGGCTGGATGCTTTATGAAGGCAATGCCGCCAAAGTGTTTCACACACCCGATGGCGGCCTGAACTGGTCGCAGGCCGGTGTGGGGACTTCGAACTGGACCGGCGGCATGTTCTTTGCCGGTGCCGACAGCGGCTGGGTTTGCGGCAGCAACGGCAACCTGCGGGTCTCTGCCAACGCCGGAGCTTCCTGGGCTCCGCAAGCTGTCGGCTCATCAAACTATGTGGAAGCCGTTTTCTTTGTCAACTCCCTGGAAGGCTGGGCCGGAGGCGGCTATGGCGGAGGATCGGGTTTTATTTCCCATACCGACAATGGTGGCGCAAGCTGGTCGCTGCAGACCTATCCCGGTTCAGAGCACATCATGGCCCTCTTCTTCCTCAACAACCAGCAGGGATGGGCTTCGGCAGCAGGCGGTAAGGTCTACCGTACCACCAACGGAGGACAAAGCTGGACCTTCGCCGGTCAGGTCAGCGATTTCTTTGCGGAGGAACTGCTTTTTATCGATGCCCATGCCGGCTGGATGGCAGCCAATACCGATAATAACAACGGTTTCAAAGGAAAGATCTATCACACCACTGACGGAGGCGTAAACTGGACACTCGAGTACAGCAATCCCTGGAACAACAGCACCATCAAGGCACTTACCAGGCAATCCGACAATACCCTCTGGGCCTGTGGCGGCCATGCCACCATCCTGAAATATCAGATCACCACAGGATCGGAAGTGCATGATAATCAATCAGCAGTGAGTTTGTATACCTGGCCCGCTCCCGCTTCTGATATCCTGAATGTCACCCTGAACCTCGTGAAAGCTGATAAGGTGGACCTTTCCCTGTACGACCTCCGCGGGTCCTTTGTCACCACCATTCATCACGGAAACCTTCCTCCGGGAACCCATACCTTTCATTGGGAACCTTCCATGTCGGGACACGGTAAGCCGGCCCCCGGCCTCTATCTGCTCCGGCTGGTTTCCGGTACATCGGTCACTACCGCCAAAATCATGCTGCAGTGAGCCCGGATACACGCTTTCGTACCCGGACATCATTGAAAATCAAAGCCTGAACAAACCATTATTATTGAATCAACCACAGGCCAACCCTCCTTTGTGTGCACGTTGCTTTCGCTGAGGTTGATTTTGAAGAGAATATCGTAATTATACCGAAAGAATACAGGAATACGAAAAAGTGTTCCAAGAGTCATCGGTATAACGGAATATAAGCGAAAATTGCTTCGCATTTTCACTAAGATTCAGTATATTTCAGGAAAAGTATTACATTTGCACCCTTCAAACCAGGTGTCCGATGGTGTAATGGCAGCACAAGAGATTTTGGTTCTCTTGGTCTAGGTTCGAGTCCTGGTCGGACAACAAAGCAATCCATTAGAAGCCTGTAAATGAGAAATTTACGGGCTTTATTTATATTATCATGAACAATCCCGTCAGAGTCCGTTTTGCCCCCAGTCCAACCGGTCCCCTCCATATCGGAGGTGTCAGGACAGCCTTGTATAATTACCTTTTTGCAAAGAAAAGCGGGGGAAGCCTGATCCTCAGGATAGAAGACACCGATCAGACCCGTTTTGTGCCGGGGGCGGGTGAATATATCACGGAAGCCCTTCAATGGTGCGGCATTGCCTTCGACGAGGGGGTGGAGAACGGCGGCCCTTACGGCCCTTACCGCCAGTCGGAACGAAAAGATCTTTACAAGCCATATGCCGAACAACTGATCCGCCAGGGTCACGCCTATGTTGCTTTCGATACAGCGGAAGAACTGGAGGCTTTGAGGAAGGCGGAAGCAAATTTCCAGGTTGATGCTTCCACCCGGATGCGCATGAAGAATTCCCTGACCCTCGGCGCTGCAGGGACAGAAGCGCTGCTTGCCGCAGGTACACCTTATGTGATCCGTATCCTGATTCCGGCCGGAGAACAGATCGTCATGCAGGATCTGATCCGCGGGGAAGTAAGCGTTCAGACCGACATCCTCGATGACAAAGTATTATTCAAATCAGACGGCATGCCCACCTATCACCTGGCCAATGTGGTGGATGACCACCTGATGCATATCAGCCATGTGATCAGGGGAGAAGAATGGTTACCATCGGCTCCGCTCCACGTGCTGCTTTACCGTTACCTTGGCTGGGAAGACAGCATGCCCCGCTTTGCCCACCTGCCGCTGCTGCTCAGACCAGACGGCAACGGAAAACTCAGTAAAAGAGACGGTGACAGGCTGGGATTCCCCGTTTTCCCCCTGAAATGGAAAGATCCGCATACGGGAGAAACTTCTTCAGGTTACCGCGAGGCGGGTTTCCTGCCGCAGGCTTTCGTTAATTTCCTTGCCCTGCTCGGCTGGAACCCCGGAACAGAACAGGAATTGTTCTCCATGGAGGATCTGGTAAATGCCTTTACCCTCGACCGGGTGCAAAAAGCAGGTGCACGCTTCGATTATGAAAAAGCAAAATGGTTCAACCAGCAGTACCTGAAGGACCTCCCGCCTGCTGTCCTGGCCGGAAGCCTTGCTGCACAGACAGGCAGCGGCCGGCTTCCTTCCAATGAGGTTTTTCTCGAAAAAGCCTGCGACCTCGTCAGGGAGCGGATCACTTTCCTGACAGACCTTCCTGAAGCCACGGCGTATTTCTTCGAGGATCCTGCCTCCTACGACAGCGACATGCTGAAAAAGCGCTGGAAAGATGAAACGCCGGGACTGATAGCCGGATTTTCCGCTTTGCTGGAAGAAGCGGATTTTACTGATCCTGAAATACTTGAAGGAATATTCAAACAATATGTTGAAACGAACCGGATCAACAGCGGTGCGGTCCTTGCTCCCCTGCGCATGCTGCTTACCGGAAGAGCAGGAGGACCCGGTGTCTTCCAGATCATGAGCCTGATCGGGAAAGAAACCACCCTCCGGCGCCTCAACCCGGCCCACTATCTTCCCATCATCCCTGATCCCTTAGTTGGGAATATAACCGATCGCCCCCCATCGTAAGGGCGAATGGCAGTTCGCCCCCTCATCGTAAGGGCGAATGGCAATTCGCCCCCTCATCCTAAGGGCGAATGGCAATTCGCCCCCTCATCGTAAGGGCGAATGGCAATTCGCCCCAACTAAATAAAAGAAAACCCTATGGCAACCATCTCTCTCGAAAACATGGAATTCTTCGCTTACCACGGGCACTTCCCGGAAGAACAGATCATCGGGACCCGATTCCTGGTAAGCTTCACCTTTGAAGCCGATACCTCGGAGGCCGAAATCAACGACGATCTGCAACTTACTATTAATTATCAATCAGTATATCAATTGATTAAAAAAGAGATGGAAGCGCATTCCAAACTGATCGAACATGTGGCCCTGCGTATCCTGACCACTGTTTGTGAAGCCTTCCCCGCCATTACCTGGGCAAGGGTGAAGGTTGCCAAGATGAACCCTCCCCTGGGTGGCAGGACCGGAAGCGTCAGCATCACCCTTTCCACAGATAATTTGTAATTTCGCAGGTTTCAGCGACATCAACATGATCAGGCTATGACAAAACAACATAAACGAACCACGATTACTTCTGCACTGCCCTACGCCAACGGCCCCATTCATATCGGGCATCTGGCAGGGGTCTACCTTCCTGCCGATATTTTTGCAAGGTATCTCAGGCTGAAAAGAGAAGAAGTCATTTATATCGGCGGTTCCGATGAGCATGGAGTACCCATCACCATCAAGGCACGTCAGGAAGGAATCTCTCCCCAGGAGGTGGTGGACCGTTATCATGCCATGATTGAGCAGTCTTTCCGTGAATTCGGGATTTCCTTCGATATTTATTCAAGAACCAGCCTGCCCGTTCATCATCAGACAGCTTCGGAATTCTTTTCAAAACTTTATGAAAAGCAGATCTTCACCGAAGGTACCTCGCTGCAGCTGTATGATGAGGCCACCGGCGAATTTCTTGCCGACCGCTATGTGACCGGAACTTGTCCGCACTGCGGCAATGAAAAGGCTTACGGCGACCAGTGCGAAAGTTGTGGTACCAGCCTGGCCGCCACCGACCTGATCAATCCCAGGTCGGTCCTCAGCGGCAATCCTCCGGTGATGAAAGAAACCACCCATTGGTACCTTCCCCTCGACCGTTATACTCCCTGGTTAAAGGAGTGGATACTCGAATCCCATAAAGATGACTGGAAGACCAATGTTTATGGTCAGTGCAAATCGTGGATCGACCTGGGACTGCAGCCCAGGGCTGTAACCCGCGACCTGGACTGGGGGGTGAAAGTTCCTTTGGAAAAAGCGGCGGGCAAGGTACTCTATGTCTGGTTCGATGCTCCCATCGGGTATATTTCTGCAACCAAAGACTGGGCTGCCAGAGAAGCCGGAAGGGACTGGGAAAAATGGTGGAAAAGCGAAGACACCCGACTGCTCCATTTCATCGGCAAAGACAATATCGTATTTCATTGCATCATCTTTCCCGTCATGCTGCATGCCGAAGGAAGTTTTCTGGTTCCCGACAACGTGCCTGCCAATGAATTTCTTAACCTGGAGGGGGATAAGATCAGCACTTCAAGAAACTGGGCGGTATGGCTCCACGAATATCTCACGGATTTTCCGGGCAAACAGGATGTGTTGCGCTATGTCCTCTGTGCCAATGCACCGGAAACCAAGGATAATGATTTCACCTGGAAAGACTTTCAGGCACGCAACAACAATGAGCTGCTCGCTATTTTCGGAAACTTCATCAACAGAACCCTGGTGCTTACCGATAAGTATTTCCGGGGGAAAGTCCCTCCCCTGGATACAGCGCTGACATCATCTGATATAGAAACGCTCAATGAATTATCCCTTTTCCCCGGAAAAATATCTTCAAGCCTCGACCTCTTCCGTTTCAGGGAAGCCCTCAATGAACTGATGAACCTGGCCAGGCTGGGTAATAAATACCTCACGGAAAACGAACCCTGGAAAGTGGCAAAAGAAGAAGGACTGCCCCGGGATGTGTCTCCGGTTGCGGACGAACCGTCATTCACCCCGACCCGGACCGGGAATATCCTCCATATCGCCCTACAGATCTGTGCCAGCCTCTCCGTTCTTTCGGAGCCTTTTCTTCCATTCACCGCGGAGAAAATCCGCCGGATGATGAAGCTGGGACCCCTGGCCTGGGACCAGGCAGGTAAAAGAGACCTTTTGTCTGCGGGTCATCAGCTCGACCAGCCCGCTTACCTGTTCGAAAAGATTGAAGATGCCCTGGTGGAAGCCCAGGTGGAGAAACTCAGGCGGGCTCCGGAAAAGACCGCAGAAGAGGATACACCCGCAGTGCTCCCGGCCAAAGGCAGCATTACCTACGACGATTTTTCCAGAATGGATATCCGTACCGGTACGATCCTGGCTGCTGAAAGGGTACCTAAAACCAAAAAACTGCTCCGCCTGACCATCAGTACCGGTGTGGATACCCGCACCATCGTTTCGGGAATCGCCGAGTACTATGAACCTGAGCAACTGATAGGCAGAAAAGCCTGCTTCCTGATTAACCTGGAAGCCAGGGAAATCAAAGGCATCCCCTCCAACGGCATGATCCTGATGGCAGAAGATCCGGACGGTAAGCTGAGCCTGGTTTCCCCTGCCGGTGATCCTGCCGACGGAAGTACCGTTAAATAATTTCCAACATGCAAAGAAATCTGCAACTCCCGCTGATCCTGTTATTGATCTGTAGCTTTCAGTACCTGGCTTTTACCCAGGAGAACAAAGTCCGTGTCCCTTTCCTGAAACAAGCCCCGGTGATTGACGGAATGTTTGACAAGGATCTTTTCCCAAACCCGATTGTTTTTCCCCATGTGGAAAGATCATCGGAGGATAATCCCATCAACCAGGCTTATTACCAGTTTGCCTATGGAACGGATTTCCTCTATGTCTTCGTACGCTATTTCGCCCTGCAGGTTGAAACCCGCGACCGGGCTTACCAGCATGGCGACGGTTTGCTCCTGATGATCGGTAATTCCAAAACCGGTTCCGAACCTACGGAAGAATACATGGTACTTGGATTCTCCGCCAGTACAGGATGGGATGGGAAATTCCAGTGGTATTTCAATAAGGAGCTCACAATGAAGCGGTTCGGGGAGGAGGTGAAGGTCATGACCGGCCATCATGGTTATTATGCCGAAATGGAAGTGCTGATCCCCTGGCAAAGCATGTATCCTTTCAATCCTTTCTTACAGCCCGTACCGCTGGCGATGAACCTCTGCTTTACGGATGCCATAGGGGAAAAGGAGAAAAATACCTTCTTTCTGGTGAAAGATGAGCTGATGCAGTCGGAAGACGCTCCCAGGAAATACCTCCTTCCGGAATTTTCACCCGCGGAACCCTCGGATGATCCGGATTTTTTTATGGTGCTTCAGCAAAGTACCGTCCTGCCGGTTGATCCTGTGGTTTTCGCCCTGTATTCCTTTTACAGGAAAGCCGATACGCTGCTGTTACGGACAACGGTATATTCTGGCGAAAACACGGTGGCTTTCTACCAGGTGGATACCTTGAAGACGGGGCCGGATAAAAATATCCTTTACCAGAAAACCCGGTCAAACTTCCCTGTCGGCGGCTACAGACTGCATATTGATATTACGTCAGGTGGAAAGACTGTATTCCGGGAGGACCAATATTTCTCCGTACTTCCCGAGCTGATCCCTTCCGACCTGAGGGTTTACATTGATAAACTGAAACCCAGGCTGGTTCCGGGAACCTACAACACCCTGATGTTTCATATACAGGATTACGAAACCCAGCTGCGGAAACTCAAACCCTATCAGACCTGTTATGATCTCCGCCTGCAGGCCAACCGCATCACCTATCTGATCGACCGCATGGAGAAAGGGGATGAGATCGTTTCGCGCCAGAAAGGACTGATGCGAAGGGCTTATTTCTGCAGTGTGGATTCCACGTACCAGCCATACAGCCTGTTCGTCCCCCGGTATTACGAAAGGGATGCCTACCGTTATCCCCTGGTGGTATACCTGCATGGCAGCGGCGAGGACGACCGTTCCCTGTCTTCCTTTCTAGGAACGGCAACCGGCGATTTTATGGTGCTGGCTCCCAAGGGCAGGGGCAATTCAAACTGTTTCGCCACACCCGAAGCCCTGAGAGATGTGAGAATGGCCATCGCCGATGTGGTATCCAATTACTCCATCGATACCACACGCATCATCCTCGCCGGATTTTCCATGGGAGGATACGGAGCCATGCGTGTGTTCTACGAATATCCGAAGCTGTTCTCCGGCGCTGCCCTGCTCAGCGCGAACCCCAACCTGGCTGCCGAATGGCTCGGAGGGAAACACCCTGATTTTACCGATCCCAAATACCTCGGCGTTTTTAAAGGTAAAGAAGTGTTCGTTTACCACGGTCAGAAAGATATGAACGCACCCTACCGGAAAATGGCGGATGCCGTCGCTAAAATGGAAAAAGCAGGAGCCAAAGTACGGTTTGTCACGGAAGAAAGCGGTCATGATGCCATGAACGAGGAAAGCCGTTTCCATTTCGTGATGTGGCTCAGGAAGATGAGTGGTTACGAAGATAAAAAGTAAGGCAGGAGCGGCCTGAGAACCGTGTTGTCGTGTTTCGTAATTATCAGATAATGAAACATCTAATTAATTATTTGAGGTATGGCTGTATCCTCGCAATCTGCTTGCTGCCTGGCCTGTCATACGATTCCCCTGCCCAAAATGTCAATGGCGTGGTGTTAACCGACAGCCTGAACCTGAAAGTGATCAGGGTCTGGGGCACCCACCAGGAACGGGGATATGCCTGTGGATACATCCTGGCCGGCGAACTTGAGCAGATGCTTAATTATTACGTGAAACCCATCTTCGGCAGCAGTTATGCCACTGCCCGCAACCTGGTCAATGCGGGCAATGATCTGCAAATCGACCAGGCTTATTATACCGAGGCCCAGGGCATGGTAGACGGGCTGACAGCCGCAACGGGCAATCCCGCTTCCCTCGACGTTCTCGATGTGCTGGTGGGGAATTGTCTGCTCGACCTGATGAGCCTGATGGGGATGAAATGCAATATGGGCTGCTCCAGCCTGCTGAACTGGGGTGATGCCACGCTGGGGACACCACTCAACGGAAAGGCGGTGATCTCCAGGCACCTCGACTGGCAGATCAACAGCACCCTGGTCAATAACCAGGTGATGGTGGTACATCAGCCCTCCGAACCCGGTAAGCAGCATTTCGCACTGATCGGTTTTGCCGGTATGATGGCTGCACTTTCGGGAGTGAACGCCCAGCTGGGCGTTTTTCAGCATGTGATGGACGATTATTCGGGTAACGGCCAGCATAACCAACTCTATAAACCGGTTTGGTTCGCCCTGAGGGATGCCCTGGAAAATGCTGACTACAATGGTGACGGCAATTGCAATGTCATGGATCTGAAGGCTTCGCTGGATGATTCACCCAATGGCTTCGCCGGAGCCTGGATCATCAGCGCCCTGGCCGCCGCCCAGGCAAACGACAGCCTCACAGCCATGATCGCAGAAATCACGCCCTCGCCCCCAACGCATACCTTCCGCTATCAAACCTACCCCGACAGCATCCCGGGAGATAACCTCTATACGGCTAATTATCAGATTGCAAGAAACAATGCCATGCACTTCTGTACCCGCTACAATGCCATACGATCGCATCTGGGCAATGGCACCCTCATCGGGCTGAACGAAAACTGGAACCTGATGCGCGACTGGTCTCACCTTTCACACAACATCCAGTTCATGCAGTTCGCACCCGAAGCCAATCACCTGAAGATCGCCGTCAGAACGAACCAGCCTGCTTATCAGAGCGATGCTGTCACTTTTAACCTGGGAGACTTATTAAATCAATCAACAGGTTTTTCCTTTAATGAAAGCGGAAATACTTTTGCCATATGGCCCAATCCCTGCCGGGATTACCTGTGGCTGTCACAGCGGAAAGGCCCGGCAGAGATCAGGTCGGTGAAAATGCTGGATACCCTGGGAAAAGTGATATTTGCAGAGGGAAGAAAGAAAAAGAACCCGGACCGTATCCCGGTACTTAGTTTGCCTTCAGGTTTGTATCTCCTGATCATTGAAACCGGACAAGGGATTGAAAAATACCGGGTGGTCAGGGAATAAGGCCTGCTGCGAAGCATGATGGTCCCCGGCCGGGGACATGTGCGGGCTGCTGTACGGAATCATCCTGCCGTAGGATAGAGGATGTTATTGATGAAATACCTGTTCAGCCGTTTTTCAAAAACCATCGGGGAACTCAGGAATATGTATGTTTCGAGCACTTTGCCCACAGAAGGAGCAAACATGGTATGGATGTACCTCGGATTGACGATCCCGTTGACAGGGTGGGTGATGTGAATGGTTCCTTTATAGTTCAGTACATCGAATGTTCCGGCCGGTACAACGACAGGATTGACCGGGTCTTCCATCTTGTAGGAACTTGTATAAAGGGTGTCCTGGTCAACGATGGAATTTGTCTGGTACAGAATATCCGTGAAGTTTTCAGATGAAAAGAGGATACTGCCGAGATGATTCACCAAATAATCTGATGAGTCGCGCAAAATACTCACAATCCCATACTGACTGTGAACCGGGTGATTTGTACCCGTCAGAACATAATAGGTATTCCCCCTGATAAGCGTGTCACGGTCAACACGGACGCTGTCGCTGTAAGATAACTTGGTTTCATTACCCAGGGTGTCGATTTCATAATGATCATAAACCCAGTAACTCCCGATTAATAAGGGGGTGTAATCCGGACCGGGGATTTCATCCTGATTGTCTTTGTTTTCCTTTTTACAGGCAAGGAAAAGGACCATGGACATGAAAACGAATAAAACGGAATGCTTCATAATTTTATGGCTTTGGGTTTTACAATTGACGCAGTAAGGATGCTCATATCCGATTGACAGTCCCTGGTCCGGATTAGTTTGGAATGTTGATAAACGGATGCGAAGTATCAATATTGTTATCAGGTGAACATTGTTTGTCTGAGGGAAATTGTTGCTATCTTCGTTGAGACTTAAAACTTTCCTTTCTTATCAGTTTCAGGATGAAAACAAGCGCTTTCTTTTTTTTCGGACTTATTCTGGTAATCCTTATCCCTTGCACACCTGCTTCAGGTCAGTTGCCGGAGGTAAGTACCTGTATGGGAACCGGCCAGCCCGGTTTTGTGAACGGGTCTGTTGATTCGGCCCGTTTCAACCATCCCTTCGGTTTGTGTATGGCTTTCGACGGCACCTTGTACGTGGCCGACGCCGATAATCATTGCATCAGGGCTGTTCTTCCCTTCAGCAATACCGCCACCCTTGCCGGGACGGGCCAGGCCGGTTTTCTGGACGGGCCTGCGGCAACTGCGCTTTTCAACAGCCCGTCGGATTTGTGCATCGATCCGGATTCAGGGGTCATTTATATCAGCGATTTTCAGAACCACAGGATCAGGAAGATCAGGGATGGTATGGTGAGTACGCTGGCAGGCAGTGGGGTGGCAGGATACGTCGACGGTCCGGGCAGCCAGGCCCGTTTCAATTATCCCCGCGGCATCTGCCTCGATCAGGCAGGGAACCTGTATGTATCCGACAGCTGGAATCACCGTATCAGGAAGATCACTCCCGGCGGTAACGTGACCACCTGGGCTGGCGGAGGCACGGCTATGGGTGTGGGCTCTGTCGGTGCCCTGGTGGACGCCCAGGATACCATCGCAAGGTTTTATACTCCTTCAGGCCTGACCATCGATCTCAACGCTAATCTGTATGTTGCCGATGCATATAATCACAGGATCAGAAAGATAGATCAGGGCCAGCTCGTTTCGACACTGGCCGGTTCCGGCCCCTCAGGTTCCGGACAGGGAGGGTACCAGGACGGGCCGGCAGGCCTCGCCCGCTTTAACACCCCCACCGAAGTCTTCTATTCTTGCTGCTATTGTCCTGATAACAATGAGGTGGTCTTTGTTTCCGATACATATAACAACAGGATCAGAGCGGTAAGAAATCTTTCTGCACCTATGGTATCAACCTATGCAGGAAGTGGTCAGGCTGCTCTTATCAATGGTCCGGCCGATTCGGCCGCCTTTCACTTCCCCAGGGGCCTGACGGGACTTTTCGGCGATGCCAGTTGCTGGCTCTTTGTCGCAGATTATAACAATCATGCCATCCGTATGATCCATGACTATTTTGGTGGAACAGACATCCCCGAAGCAGCGTCACCGGCAGCAGCTTTCTATCCCAATCCTTCAGAAGGCCTGGTATATATTGGAACTGCGGTGCAGCCCAAGGAAACCTTAAACTTTTTCGTTTACGACAACTGTGGCCGGCTTGTCTTCCGGGAAACATCCGCCGCAGGCAGGCCGGCCTTGTTAAATCTGATCCACCTGAAGCAGGGCTTTTACCTGATCAGAATGGAGCGGCAGGATGGAACAGGCTTTTCCGGAAAGCTCATGCTGAAAACTGACATCTAGGAAATGACCGGTTTGGCGGTCTTTCCGGATCAATCAAACCATTTTTTTCATCATCAGGAAAAAACTTATGTATGGACAGCTCATTGAAAAATGTTTTTCTCGAACGCTGGACCCGGTATTTTCCCGGTGCCGGTAATCCCATCCTGTTGTTTTACAGCGATGAATTGCATGCTGCGGAGCCGGTGAGGAAATTCAGCGGGCATCATTGCATGATAGCAGACCTGCTTCGTGTGTTCAGGGGCGCAGCCCTGGCATTTGGCACAGACAACATGGGTTGTGCCGGTGGCAGACGTTACTGCGGTTTTTCGGATACCCTGAGACCGGAATTCGGCTATTTTCTTTCTTATGGGATTCCCGGTAAACTTGAAGGGGAAAGATATAAGAAAGATCCTGAAACCGTGGCAGCCCTGATGCAGCATGTTCCCCTCAGTAAAGCTCCGGCAAAATGGCTGATAGCCAAACCTTTTGAACATGCTGGAGAGGAGGACCACCCGGAAGTGGTTCTTTTCTTCGCCACCCCCGATGTCCTGGCAGGTCTGTTTACCCTGGCCAATTTCGACCGGAAAGATCTTTACGGTGTGAAGGCTCCCTTCTGTGCCGGTTGCGGCTCGGTGGTGCAATACCCGGTCCTGGAAAACGGGAAGGATGATCCCGATTGCATCCTTGGGATGTTCGATGCTTCAGCCCGGCCCCATGTTCCGGCTGGAACACTGTCCTTTGCCATTCCCTTTAAAAGGTTTGAAAAGCTGGTTGCCTATATGGACGAGAGCTTCCTGATCACTGCTACCTGGAAGACGATCAGAAAAAGAATCGCCGCAGAGGAAGGCGCCCTGTAGTGTCACTCAGATCTTGATGAACCGTTCAAGTCTGGTATCCCGTAACGTGTTGATCCTTACAAAATAGATGCCTTCGGGCAGCCGGGAACTGTCAATAACAAAGCTGGTGCCTTCGGGTTTGAAACCAGCCAGGATTCTGCCCTGTAAGTCAATGATTTCGATGGTTCTCATTTCCTGTCCGGCCTGGATCCACAGCCTGTCGTGTACCGGATTCGGGAATAAATGCACGGATTGCCTGCCGGCTGCGAATGCCGTACCTACTGTGTTGATTCCCACGGCAATCCAGCTTGAGGCAAGGCTGTTGTCGAGACTTAAACTGATCAGTTTAAGAAACTTCCCGTTTCCGTCGGCATCAGGCCAGGGAGGGTCGTCGGAATAATTTACGCGGTCTGTCTCGTTCCCGAAGGCATCCACCAATAACAAATCCTGGTGGGCATTCGACAGATTTCTGGTGAACTGTCCGAAAGCAGCCATATTGTATCTGGACTGAAATGTCACGGAATCACTTGCCAGAAAAAGGGAAGCACCGGCAGGGAGGGATGATCCTGAGGGAAAACGGTAAACCAGGCCGGTTCCGGCAAAGTAATAAGCTGTCAGATCGATGACGGAAGTATCCGCATTCGTTATTTCCAGGAATTCCAGCTTGTCTTCATCCGGAAAGCCCGGGGAAGGGGCAGGATGATAGTGGATAGCGGAGATCACAAGTGGTGGCGTATCGACGTTCTGGCAGGCACTGAATGAACCGAGGTGGCTTGTCATCCAGGGAATACGGATGTTAAGCCAGTCCTTCATGGCGCTGATCGATGCCTGATGGTTCCCCACAGTACCCCAGCGGGCATCCTCCCTGGCTGATGCTTCGGTGATCAGAACAACAGCACTGTCGATGGTGCTTTCGAGACTTTGCAGGTGAAAAGGCATCCCCGGCTGGGTAAGTTCGTTCCAGCGCCTTGACAGATAACACCTGAACTGTACTTCACTGAAAAGATCCCTGTAGTACTTCGGCCCTTCGTTGCTGCCGTTGGAAAACTGCCACACATCCGGCTTGCTGCGGTCAACCCCGAAATTGAACAGATCATTCCCGTAAGTCAGGTTCATATCCCACGCAGGCCCTGCCCTCAGTTTTCCATTCCTGTCCTTGTGATAAAATGCACTGTAACTGTATGCATCTGCATTGCTGGAGATCTCATTGATCAAAATGTAATCGATAAAAGACGGAATGTCTATGATTGACGGATATCCGTTGGTTAAGGATGTATTACCCCCGGTACAGGCCGTTTGAAGGTTCAGAAAAACGGATTTGATGTGGTTGGTTTGCTGTGTGGTAACATCTTCCGGTTTCGGCCAGTGATGAATGAATTTGCAGTCGTTGAATCCGATATAACTAGACATATACCATGCAACGGGATCTCCTCCGGTTGTTTTATCCGTCTTAGTAATATATCCGCCTGACAAGGCCGGAAGGCTGATGTCGCAAGTGTCAATTTTAAGAATATCGACACGGTCCTTGTCTGCTTTAATCTTCTCCTGGAGAAGGTAGAGTCCCCGGTAATCACCGTTGACCAGCACTTCGCAGAAAGCAGTGCGACTTGCATACAAACCGATTTTCCGGGACAGTGTGTAGCACAGATAATCCCTGATAAGAGCCGGATCGGAGCTGAGGCCGTTCAGTACCCAGTCATTTTCAGTTGGCATGCCCAGCAGGCTGACATTGTTGTTGGTGATGTTATCTGCCTTGAGGGTGGTGAAGCCGTATGCTTTTTTTGGGAAAACCTGGGAGTAGGAGCCCCTGATCTCTATGTCTATCCTGCCGTTGTAATTCAGGTACTGGGAAGAGTCCTGATCCGTCAGGTAATTTCTCTGGCCCGGTCCGCGGTATATGATCTTCATGTTTCCGAATACCCCGGGTTCGTCAGGGATCACCGCACCATTGTCGGTGTTGATAATGACGATGGGCAGGTTGCTGTCGGTGAACACCTGTGCGCTCGTGTTCAGGGACATGACCAGCATCGGCAGGAATAGAAGGATCAAACGTCTCATGTGATGATGTTCCGCTTATGGTATACTTTGAACGAAATTTGGTATCAAAGATATTTTATTTTATACTCATACCAGACAGATTTGGGAATGGAAAGCTGTCTGGTATGATTAATGCTGTTGACTTTCGGATCGCGAATAATTCGCAACCCCATACCGTTCCGGCATATTATTGCCCCGTTCCGACTGCCAGCAGGGCTGAGAATACCACCATGTAAAGCAGCAGGAACATCACTCCCAGGAAGCTTTTCAGGGGGATGGCGTCTCCTTTGACATGGTAGTAAAGGAATACAGGCAAAAATAGCATGAAAGGCAGGGGAATGGCGGTCAACAACAGGATGGAAGCACCCGGGTAGTGGCAGATTTTAAACATAGCTGCGACCACATTGATAAAGATGCTTGTCAGGCCGGCAAGGTACAACGGCAGATGCCGCTTTCCGTTCGTCCGCCATGCCGCATGTACAGCAAGAGGGAGAAAAAGGACTGCAAACGAACCCAGGCCGCCGGACACCGTCAGGTTGGCTCCCGGCCAGTGATTGATTTTCATGATATCGCCGCACAGAAAAATGATCAGGCTGATCACTCCGGAGAAATAAATGAATTTTTTCATGATAAAGGGCTTATTTTGCTTAACGGATCGCCAGAAGCAGGTTGAACATATTGAAATAGAGGATACCCACGCAGAAGAAGATGAAGGTGGCCGTTACGCCTTTGTTGTATTTCATCTCGTGATGTGCCCATAACGGAAGGAAAACCAGGCACATACCTGCGGCACCCAGGATCAGGATGACAGCTGCCCCGGGATAGTGATTCACTTTAAACAGAAACCCGATACTGCTGATCATCATTGAAGTTGCACCTGACCAGTAAACCGGCTTCGGAATGGCCGGACCGAAACGCTGCCTGCTTACCAGCAAACCCGTCAGGAAAGCTGCCAGCAGGATATACCCTGCTGAAAGAATGGCAAAGGCACCCGGCCAGTGCATCACCCTGAACAGGATTCCGGCGATCACACCCAATCCGCCTGTCAGCGCAAGCAGGTAAATCAATACCTGGTCCTGCTGCTGTGTCTCCCTGCGGATAACATAAAGTGCGGCAGGAAAGAAAAGCAGACCAATGATTCCGAATCCGCATATGATCATCAGGTTGCCTCCGGTGGTTTGCATCAGCCGGAGCATGGTGCCCAGGGCAATCAGGATCATGGAGATCACCCCGGTGATTTTTACGGTGTTTTTCATACGGCGATAGTTTTTGTCAATCAGATATAATGTGGCGTTTTGTATTTCTTTCAAATCCCCTGCCTGCGAAACGACCCGGTGGTATGCATCACTGAAATTCATTCCCCGCTCAATACTGTCTTCTATCGCACAGCAAAGATGATCGACCAGGTCGTCGGGCAGATGGCCCAGACTTACCTGCTGCCGCCTGACCTCGGCCGTTACCTGCTCAACCTGCGAAAGACTCAGCCTTGCCATGACTCATTCCCGGTTTCGCCAGGAGGATTTCACCCAGGACCCGGATGAAATCTTCCAGTTCATGTATCTTGTCTTTTGCGGTTTGCTGCCCGCTTCGGGTCAGCTTGTAGTACACCCGCGTCCTGTTGTTCGCCAGCTCTGTTTCTGTTTCAACGATACCGCTCTTCTCCAGCTTATGCAGTACGGGGTACAATGCCCCGAAAGTCAGCCTGATGCGGCCACCGCTCAGTTCCTCGACCTGCCGGGTGATTTCGTAACCGTACATCCGGTGGTTCTCTTCCAACAATTTAAGGATCAGTGGTTTGATCATTCCCTTGATGAGTTCCTGGTATGCCATGATTTGTTAATATATAAGATTATTTTATAACGCAAAAATAAAATATTATTGCATGATGATAGAAAAATACAGAAAAAATCTGTGATTTTTTATCATGAAATGATTAAAACATTCAAAAACAGACGAATAGATGAAAAATCCCTCCTGACTTCGACACCGGGACACCCTAAAAAGAATTCCAAAAGTTTTCATCGAACAAATGGGCAATCGATCTGTGTCTTTGCGTTAGAAGCATAGTCTTTGTTAATTCATTACCGCTTTTGGGGAGT
>JAKLIX010000010.1 GCA_022709385.1 Bacteroidota bacterium
GTAAGATGTTGAAAAAGACCAAAAATACAAATTTTATAACGAAGGAACACAGGAATGTGAAAAAAGTGTTCACAGAGTTATCGGTATTAAGAATCTTTACTCATACTCAACAGCTTTGCATTCGCAAACCTGTCAAGTATGAGTATAAAAGATAAAGTGCCAGATCAAAAATCCAGGACTCAAGTGAATAAAAGACTCAAATTCAAGGGTCCCATTATAATCCACGCTCCAGCCACTCCGTGTAAAACTCAGTGTCCGCCGCGGCGGATCCGTGGTTTTAAAAGCTGGGCGTGGAGAAGCATGACTTCGGGTTCTGTCATTCTTATCGAAGTCGAAGCATCAATTATCAATATATCAATATCCAAGGCCCAGGAAAGAATAGGACAGGAAATAAGTGACAAATTCCAGGTTTAAAAGATAAAGTCCCAGATCACAAAACCAAGATTCAATTCAAGCGAATAAAAGACTCAAATTCAAGGGTCCAATTATAATCCACGTTCCAGCCACTCCGTGCATAACTCCGTGCAACTCCGTGGTTTTATACCGACATGGAATGAGTTTGAGAAAAATTGCGATCAAGGGGAGTACGGCATTACTCATACTAAACAGCTTTGCATTCGCAAACCTGTCAAGTATGAGTATACTCTCTTGAAATTCGATGATGATGTTTGAACCGCCGTGTACGTGACCCGTACGCACGGTGGCGTGGGAGGCGCTCCCCGTCAGCTAAGGCTGGCGGGGCCGTCTACTCGATCAGCGGCTGGCAGGCTGTCATGTCGTCTGTTGGTTGGCATGGTTGTCAATTCGTTGGTTTCGTGCTTTTATGAAGTTCATTACTCCTTTTTTGTAAGTCAAATATTCTTCAATGTCCGCAAAGGATGGTCTTGTTTTAAAATTGTCAAACGGTAAGTAAAACTTAATATTTTCGTTATCGTCAACAAGGTCGTTGAGTAAAAAGAAGTCAATGAAACCTTTAAAATTCTTGAACAAGTCGAAGAAGTCTTTGTAACGTTTCAATGTATCGTAAAGTGGGCTTTGTTGTCCTGCGTAAAAAAGTCTGATACATTCCAAAGTCAGGTCAAACCTGTCGTCTATGAAGCTGTTCACTCCACGTGCTTGATTTATTGTGTGTTGTTTGTCAACACGGTTGTTTGGAAAAAGTGTGTACGCTCCAATTGTCGAACCTGCGTCAAAGAGTTCTTGAACTTCGTCTCGGATTTGTTGTGTCAGCCAGGTTTTGCGTTTATGATTTCTGTATGAATGCGAGATTGCATCACTTCCTAATAAATATTCTCCAAGTCCTGATTTGTGATATATACCGACACGGAATGAGTTTGCGAAAAAATTACGATCAAGGGGTGTACGGCATTACTCATACTAAACAGCTTTGCATTCGCAAACCTGTCAAGTATGAGTATAAATACGTTCCGCCTTTTTTGTCTGTAAGTTCAAAGAGTTCTCCGTTTGGCAATTTTTTGCTCCATAACATTCTATGATAGGAGCGAAGTGTCGGGCTTGTGATGTCCGGGTCGCCACCATTTGCGTCTGAGTGAACATTATATGTTATGTCTATTGTCATTTTTTATTGTTCAGTTTTTCTTTACTTGTATTCGTTTTCGGGTAACGCAGTCGGCTTACCCCGCCCTTGTCCCCTAATGTTTGAACCGCCGTGTACGTGACCCGTACGCACGGTGGTGTGAGAGGCGCTCCCCGTCAGCTTTGGCTGGCGGGGATGTCTACTCAATTGGCAGTAGTTGTGCTTCTTTGTCCACAGTTGATTTGTGCCATACTAAAGTCTTTTTAATTCGTCAAATCTTTCAAATAATAATGCTCCTGCAAGCTTTTCAATTTCGGTTGTAATAATTTTTATTCGTTCATTTATGAAGTCAAGAAAACCTGTTGATACCGTATTGCTCCAAACACTACTGTCAGCATGAACAGGAATTAAATGTGATGCCATTACTTTTCTAAAATGTTTTAAATGGTTATACGTAGAAAGATATGTTTTGGGTAGTGAACTTCCAATGGATTGATTTTGGTCTGCTTCAAGTAAACAAATATTTGTAATACAGTTTATCCATTTCTCGTTCATTCCATTACTTTCAAGCAAAGCTTTGGGGAAAATGTGATGTCGGTGTTTCTTGTTAGAAACAGATGATATATTGTCAAGTAACATTGGTCTGCCACTGACAAGATAAAGAGGTGTTTTACTCTTTAGCATTAAATAATAAGCAATTGTAATTGAGCTATTCTCTCTATAGTCTGAACGCAGAAAGTCATAAACATTAACTTTCTTGTCTATAGCGTAGCTAACTTGTTTGCCGCTTGCTAATGCATAAAAAAACTTAATGTCTGTTGGAATGTTTTTATTGAATTCGCTACCTGAATAGCGTTTATTGATGCAAGTATGCCAAAACCATTTCCTGATTTGTTTTATCTGGTAAGTATTCGCCTTTTTAGTATTTACAGCAAAGAAAAACGATAGCATTGAAAATATGTTTGAAATTGGGAGTTCTTTTAAGTTTTTGATTAGAAATTCAGATGCAAGAAAGTCTACACAAAGTTTATATCCGTTCTCAATTTTTTTCCACTCAGCTCTGAAATCACTTTCTTTTGTGTTTTTGCTCAAATGTTCATTGAGAATTCCTTTGAACTCAGCACCGCCAATTCTGTCAGCACCGTAATAAAGCGCTATTGTGTTTTGCATGGCATCATCTGAAATTTCTCTAAAACCGTTTTGTAAGTCCTTTTTAGTGTCTTCTACATGGTCTCTTAAATGAACTGTAGTAGCTAGTGCAAATAGTTCATCAGCACGGTTTAATTTCATTCCGGCCGAGTTTACTCTGATAAATATTTCTCTTGCTTGTTCAAAACCAAATCCAGTAAACTTGAGTATATTAAATTTGTAACTGTAAAAAGCATCGTAGCATTTTTTTGCTTCTGCTGCTTGATATTTTTTAAGTCGAAGCCGTCTTGAGAGTTGTGCCGGTTGGGTGTCTAGAAGTTCTTTTAAGTTGATTAAATTGTCAGTATCGGAAACCTTTCTCTTAAATACAAACCTGTTTTGGGAGTTTTTATCACAGTTAAAATAAAGTTCTTTGAAGTTGATTTTTGAGTTTAGGTCTTTGCTTGGTTGTATTCCGTTGAGAACACCGTAGATAGTAGAAAGTCTTTGTTGTCCGTCTATGATTACCTCTGCTGTTTGAGCATTTTTGTTGTATTGAGGAATTATAGTTTTAGTGTTAGGTCTGATTTCAAAAGCTTTACTTGTTTTTGTGTCCCAAACTAAAGCAACACCAATAGGGTAGTTGTTGAGAATACTGTCCATTAGTCTGCATATGTTCTCCTTTTTCCAAACATAGCTCCTTTGTATTAGTGGAATTGCAAATACTCTTTCGTCAAACTTTTTTCTTAAGTCTCTAAGGTTATATCCTTGTATGTAGAAGTAACTCATTCTTGTTTGTCTGTTTTAATAGCATTACTGCCAACGGATTGTTGTAAGCTGTTGAAAAAGACCAAAAATACAAATTTTAAATCAATAGTATGCAATAGGTGTGTGAAATTTCCAGAGGGTAAAATGCCTGTCCCGATAAGCAAAGCGAAATCGGGATCCCTTACGGGGGGGAGTAACGACCCGAAACGTTAGCAAGCTGCAAGGTGGTTTACCGCGAGGTATGCACTAAAGGAAGCAGCACTGTCCCGCTAAAGGCGGGATAAACTCCAGCCGGTACTGAAGAACATGAACCGGATAGGAGGCTCAGTAAAACGGATGAGGTATCACAGCTTACTAACGTCCAAACCCTGCAAAGGGAGTTTTGCTTAGTAGATCCGGCAGGGATTGGCTGAAGGAAGAGACTCTTACCAGGGGTGATCTTGGAATAGATTAGTTTTCAATAAGCCAGACTTGTTGTTCCGGAACGAACAGCATGGCAATGGGCGTATACCAGGATGGGTGGCTATATCATGTAGCCCAATCCTCATTACGACTATTACTCTTGACCGCCTTAAACTTCCAACGCGTTCATCAGCATCCTTCAGCAAGCCTTGTCCACATCAAAATTTCAAAGAACGTATCAGGTGAATATCTCATCATTCCTTGTAGTCAATTCCTTTTAAGCCCCATAGAAAAACCGTAGTACACTGCGGGATTTTCCCGAATTCTCGGGACAGGCTGTGCAACAATGCTTCAGGTTAGGCTTCGCCAAATGAAGCCTTGCTTATTATAGCCAGTGGTTTTTTATTCTTCTGTTGTCCCGCTGTCTGAAGCAAAACGAATGTTGTTGATTTTAATAAATATGTCCTTATGTTTTTTTACAAAGTCCTTGTCAACCACAATTAAAAATTCTTGGTATTTGTTGTAAGTAAAGGGAATTGATGAAGTGTCTAAAAGACTTTTAATTGCTTCAACTTTCTCATCGTTTTTTTCCTTGAAACCCAAATATGATTTCGGTTCTGAACGCTTATACAGCCAGTATGCGTTGCCACGGCTATTAATGATAGCAACGTAACTTTGAGTGAAGTTGAGTTTTAATATTTGTCCGCTTGAATTGATGAGGTTAAGTAATTCTTTTGCAGTTTGCAATGTCCAGTTAGCGTTACTTGACCAAGTTGTTTCGTTTACAATATTTGTTTCATCATCTTCTGCTTGCTCTTCATAAATGTCAAGTATTTTAGTAAAGTTGATGATTTTTTGTCCGCCTACTTCAAGTAAGTCAGCTTGAATTGCAATCATTGGAACATTTAAACTCAGAATTTGAATCACGTTAAAGTAACGCTTGTTGAAACTTTCGGCAATTAGAACCGGAAAATGTTGTCTCTGTGGATATCGTCTTTTCTCAATGTCCCAATACTCGATTGTCCGAATAATGTGTGAGGGGTCTGTCTCGCCTAGCATTACTTCAATTTCATACATTGAATTGTCTTCGGGATTTTTAAGTAATATGTCGAGTTTGCCACCCGTTGACTGTTTCTTTTCCTTTGCAACTGGAATGAGTTCACCAAGTCCCAAAATATTTGGGTTTTCATAAATCAAGTCTTGTAACCAGTATTCGTCTTTACCAGCGTTTCTTATGAATATTTTTTTCCCAGGTTTAATGTCGTTGTCCATTTGTTTGAAATTTTTATTGTGGTTCTTGTCTTACCAATTGGCTATAACGGGTGGCCGCTAAACACAGCAAAGGCAGAAGGTTAGAAGTGAACATTAACTGACAGTTTTGTTGTGTTATCGAGGCATGTTAGGTTGCGTTAATACTATTTCACAAATTCCACTTCGATTCTTTGGTTAAATTTTTTTGCGATAAATTCTAATATTTCCTTCTTTTTCTCTTTGGATATTTGAGTCAATATGAAAGTCTTCTCAGAAAGTTGTTTTTGCTGATACCTTTCATGCTTAAAATCTGCAATAAGTGGAACCCCTAAAAAAACAAGATTTAACTTCTTTATTTTTTCTAGCGATAATTCTTTTATAGCCTCTATAAAGGTATCAGTTGATTTTGGTTTATGAATTATTTTATTGTTATCAATAATCACTTTCAGCAATGTTTTATTATAGATATTGGTGTGGTTGGTTGCGTTTTCCTTGGGTTTAATATTGACTAATAACTCATCATCATTTTCTTCAAAATAAATTTGATTGATAAACATCTCCTTGTCTTGTGGGTATTCAAAACTATAGTCGTTAATAAACGAATTGACCATTTCTTGAAAGGAATTTAAAGGTTCTTGAAGTCTATCAACAATTCCAATTTGTATCAGATCATCAATTCTACTGTGAAGTTCAGATACTTTGTCCTGTTTTGATTTTAATTCATCTTCGACAACTTTTCGAAATCTTGGTGGAACATTATCAAGTTCCTTATTGTCTGTTTCAATTTCAGAAAGAATTTCTTCAATTTGTTTTTCAAGTTCTTTAATTTTCATGATTCATATTTTTAAAGAGAAATGAATTTTTAAGTCCATATTCATGTCTGCCGGGTTCTAATATATTCATTAATTTATTTGAATGTTTTTCAAACCAATCGGCCCAGACTATTTGATAATTAGTGAGGTTATTCCATCTCCAAATATCTTTTAAAAGCCGAACTAAATAGCGGGGAATCAATATCATGTTTCCTTGTAAGTCAAATATTTTTGTCGCTCTACTTACACTTAGATTTTTATGTTGGTCTTCGTGTAGTTCAAAAAAATAATTTATACCGTTTGCTTTTATTGTGAAATCAATAGAAATATTGTTAATAGATTCAAAAGCTGAAACCTTCTCAAGATGCAAATTCGTTAAAGTATCTATACATATTTGCTTTCTTTTATTAGGAAGGAATTTGTCAAACTTAAGGCCTTTAATTATTGGTTCAACTTCAATTGTTGAATCAATTTGACTTTCTTCAAATCTGTAATTTTCATTTATATATTCTATGTCAGGAAATTTGTTTATAATAAAACGTAAAAACTCATGTTCTTTTTTTCTGTCTTTATTATAACTGTGAAATAGTTTCATTTTTTTTCTTTTAATGTAACGCCATGTGCAGAAGCCGGCCCCGGTACACACCTCACTATTTTCCCAGAGGCCGGTGGGCTGGCATTTGCACAACGTTATGGGCTGGCCTCATTCATAAGTACTTTTTTAATGCTTCCAAGGTTATAATGCTCATAAACAACCACCTGCCCTTCCGGACTCCAACTTTTTTTTATCATAGATTTGGTAGACTCATGGCCAAATGTCCTGAACTCGCAGATCCGATTGTCTTTTGATCATCCATTTTTTTCTATTGTGCTTGCCCATAACATCCCCATCCCCGCAAACATTCGCCTATCTGCCTTATCCCAAACTTCCTCAAAGCTTCCATTAGCTGAAATATACGCAAGTATGAAGCTGGCTGTATGCAAATGGCATGTTTCCGGAGGAGAACACAAATGTAAGGATTTTTGATGCGTTGTCAAGAGAGAGGAAAAAAATATTGAGGGAGAGGAGGGTAAAAAGACGTGTTGCGTGTGCACGTGTGCAGGTGTGCGCATGTGCACGTTAAACGTATGCGCGTGTGCGCGTGTGCACGTTTGCAGGTGGGAGGTGTGTGCCTTGTCGTGGTGACGTTTGAGCGTGATTACGTGGTGCAGGCTGGAGGGTGCTGGCGTTGTGCTGTCATGTCCTTTGAGAAAAAATCACTTACTTTGCAAACAAAAACGATATGACAGCGCGAAGCTTTGCCGAAAAGATCTTTGATGCCCCGGCCGGGAGCATCGTATTCAGGAAGCCCGACCTGGTACTGACGCACGACAACACTGCCAGTATCGAGAAGACCTTTCTGAAGATGGGCGGAAGCAGGATTTTTGATCCCGCACAATTGCTGATCACCCTCGATCACAATGCGCCCCCCACCAATGCCAAGCTGGCCAACGACTATCTGAGGATACGCGAGATGGCTGAGGAACAAGGGGTTTTGAAGTTCCACGATGTGGGCAGCGGCATCTGCCACCAGATCATGGCCGACTATGCCCGGCCGGGTATGCTGGTGGTGGGATCCGACAGCCATACCTGTACGGCGGGGGCGATGAATGCCTTCGCCGCCGGGATCGACCGTACCGAATCGGCGGGGCTGTGGAAACAGGGCGAGACCTGGTTCAGGGTGCCGGATTCGGTGAAGATCAACCTGCTTGGAAAGTTTCAGCCCGGCGTTTATGCCAAGGACCTGGCCCTGTGGATCATCGGTATGATCGGCTCCAGCGGGGCGGATTATATGTCGATAGAATATCACGGGGAAGGGGTGAAGTCCCTGAGCGTATCCGACCGCCTCACCATTGCCAACCTGGCATCGGAAATGGGTGCCAAGTCGGCGGCCTTCCCTGCCGATGAAGTGCTGTGGGATCACCTCGGTGAAAGCCTCCCGGGCGTGTGGGCCGACGAAGGAGCCGCCTATGTGAAGGAGATCACGATCCGGCTGGATGAGATCTTCCCGGTGGTGGCCGCACCCCATCATGTGGACAATGTGAAGTCGGTTTCGGATGTACAGGGTACCAGAATCCACCAGGCCCTGATCGGCACCTGCACCAACGGCCGCCTGGAAGATCTGCGCGTCGCGGCAGCCGTCCTTAAAGGGAAACAGCTGGCAAAGCACCTTCAACTCCTGGTGATCCCGGCCTCCCGTGAGATCTACCTGCAAGCCATGGAAGAGGGACTCATCCGTATCTTTATGGAAGCCGGCGCAAATGTGCTGGCGCCTTCCTGCGGACCCTGCCTGGGAACCGGACAGGGAATCCCGGCCGACAATACCACCGTCATCTCCACGGCCAACCGGAATTTCAAGGGAAGGATGGGTAATCCCAATTCCTCCGTGTACCTTGCTTCTCCCGCCACGGTGGCCGTTTCCGCCATCGCCGGCGAGATCGCCGACCCCCGCGGGCTGAAGGCCGCTGATCGCTTTCTCTTTACCGCAGAGCAAAGCAAAACGGTGGTGGTGGAGGCAGGCGACGACCGCTACAGCCACGGCGTGTGGAACTATGCCGATGTCGACAACCTCAACACCGATCAGATGTTTGCCGGTAACCTTACCTACAATATCAACTCTTCCGAAGGTGATAAGATCATGCCCTACCTCTTCAAGGGCTTCGACGACAGCTTTGCGGAAAGGGTGAAAGCGGGAGATATTGTCGTGGCAGGCGCCAACTTCGGTTGCGGCAGCTCTCGGGAGCATCCCTCGGTCGGACTGGCTTATGCCGGAATCCGCGCCGTGATCGTGAAATCGGTGAACAGGATCTTTTTCCGCTCTTCGGTCAATCAGGGCCTGCCCATCATTGTCCTGCCCGAAGTCGTGGATGCCTACCGCCAGGGCGATGAGATCGGCATCGACATGAAACAGGGTGTGGCCACGCTTGCGGGTAAGGAATTCCGTTTTGCACCCCTGCCCGATAAACTCGTGGGAATCTTTGAGGCCAAGGGACTGGTGAATTTCGTGAAAAACCAATAAGAAACTTAAAAACCAATACCATGAAGAAGTTATTGTTAATCAGCCTGATGATGTTCATTGCCTTTTTTGCCAGGGCTCAGAATGAGCCTGTTCTGCCCGACACCATGAACAGAACGGATGCCAAAGGAAACAAAACGGGTTTCTGGCGCGAAGATCTCGGCAAAGCCACCTTTGAGCAGGGATATTACAGGGCCGGGAAAAAAGACGGGACCTGGGTGTCCTATCATCCCGCAGGTTTCGTAAGGTCGGTGGAAATGTATAAAAACGGACTCAAAAACGGGCTTTTTCTGAACATTGACGACAGGGGCGCCATCAAATCGGAGGAGTATTACGTGAATGACCTGCTGGAAGGGGTTTCGAAAAATTTCACCTATGGCGGACGGCCCAATATGGAGATCAATTATTCCAAAGGACTGAAGCATGGCAGTTGCAAGATCTATTATGACATGACGGGCAAACTGCAGGAGGAGTCCGGCTATAAAAACGGGAAGAAGGATGGTCCGGCCAAATGGTTTAATTCAGAAGGAAAACTGGTTGCAGAGTATGTGTATAAGGACGGAGAGCTTGACGGAACCCAGGTGGCCTACTATCCCAACGGGAACAAACAAACGGTGGAAGTCTACCAGAACGGGGTACAGGTGGGTGAGTTCTTTGAGTATCACGAGAATGGCAAGGTCCGCATGCAGGGCCAGTTTGTGAAGGGGCAGAAGGATGGCAAATGGACAGAATACGATGAGGAGGGGAATGTCTCCCATACTTCGACCTTCAAAAACGGTGTTGAAAAGTAGCCTGTGAACATCCGGAATCCATACAGGGGAGGGGAGGGCTATCACTGTTTCGGCTGTTGTCCCGACAATGCGGACGGGCTTCAGATGACTTTCCGCAAAGAAGGGGAGAAGGTGATCTGCGACTGGCTTCCCCTGCCGCAGTTCCAGGGCTGGACAAAGGTGCTTCACGGTGGCATACAGGCCACGCTGATGGATGAGGCCGGGAGCTGGTTTGCCCTGCTGTATGCCAGATCAAGCGGGGTAACGACACGTCTGAATGTCACCTATCGCCGGCCTGTCCCCACCGATCAGGGTGCCATCCGCCTGGAAGTCTCGTTTCGTGAAATGCACGGACGGCTGCTGACGGTGGATGTCAGGTTGTTCGGTCCCTCCGGACAACTTTGCTCTGAGGCACTGGCCACCTATTTTATGTTTGATGAGAAGACTTCACGGGAACGCTTTCATTATCCCGGGGATGAAGCATTCTACCGGCAGGATGAATAAACCTGCCTGCGGGTGGCAGGCCTGCTGCACCGCCCAGGTTTACGGCAGCGGCGTTTGTGTCTGGCTGTGATGTTTACAGCTGTGCGGCAAGCGCACTGAAGAAGGCAGGCCATGCAATGCCGCCATGATGCTTCCCCATTCTTACCATGACGAGTTTTTTACCGTAGTCAACGTATATATATTGTCCGAGCACTCCCTTGGCAAAGATCGCCCCGTTCGGCATAACCCGCCAGTAATAGGTGTAAGGGTATCCGCCTGAATCCCTCGAGTCGTTGGTGACCTTCAGCGTTTCTTCGATCCAGTGTTCCGGTACCAGTTGCTTTCCGTTCCAGTTTCCTTTATTCAGGTACAATCTGCCAAAACGTGCATAATCCCGCGTGATGGCATTCAGGCAACAGAAAGCCTTCACAGTACGGTGTTTCCTGCTGTCGGTGCTCCATGACGCATCCGATTCCATCTCCATGGGCTTCCACAACTTTTCCTGCAGGTACAGGTTCAGGGGCATGCCGGTGGCTTCCTCCAGCACCAGCGATAACAGGAGGGTGTTGGCACTCTGGTAGTTATATTGTAAATCCGGACTTTCGCCGACTTTCAATTTTGCAGCATATTTCTTCAGGTTTCTTCCGTAATAGAATTTGGGCATCAGCCCGAACGGACTGCCGTAGGTCTCACTGAAACGGAGTCCGGATCTCATTTCAAGGAGGTTTTTCAGTGTAATATGTTTAAAACCAGTGTCTTTCAGAAAGTGAAGGTAATCGGTCACCGGCTGGTTGAGGCTCCTGACGGAACCTTCTTCCAGGGCAATGCCGGTGAGGGCGGATACAAAGGATTTGGCCACGGAAAAGGCCGGAATGGGTTCATTCTGGCTGTAGCCGTCGAAGTAGGTTTCATGCAGGATGCTGTCGTTCCTGATCACAAGGAAGGAAACGGTACCGTGTTCGTGCAGAAAGCGGTCCAGCGGTTCGGTGACCGGTCCGTAAGCGGCAGGCAGGTGTAAAGGCCGGGAAATTGTTCCCGGATGAAACGTCCAGACAGTATCTGAACGCAGTACCGGAACCTCGCTGAATTTCATGTTGTCCCGGATATCTGCATAATTCCACCAGAAATACCGTGTCACATGGCACCCGCCGAGCAGCACCGGGATCAGGGCCAACAGCAGCAGCTGCATCTTTCTTCTGCCTACCATACCCTGAAATGTCTTGAATTGCGGATGAGATATTCCTTCGGAATGCCTGACTTTTTCCGGTTTCCGAATCGCTTTCCGCCGCTTTTATGCCGTTTGTGTTTCTTGCGGTAGCTTTTGCGCGGATGCAGTTTCCTGTAATTCGTCCGCTTCGGGACGACAGGTGGTTCCGATGCAACCAATGGCTCCCCGATGGCAAGGAGGCCGATCAGTGTTCCGAGCAGGAAAAGGAATTTTGTGTTGCGGGTCAGTTTCTGCATCCTGCAAATTTCGTAAAAAGCAGCTTCCCCTGGTGCATGTCATTCCGTTGCCTTTCTTTTTTTGGTCGTTGGTTTTTATGCCTGGCGGTTGATATTTTTTTTTCGTACGGATGCTTTTCCTGACCGAAAACAGATACCTTTGATGCGTATTGGTACAAATCACTGTTTTTCCGTGGTTTGTGAAAAGGGAATCAGGTGGTTCCGTGTTGCGGAAGAGTCCTGAACAGTACCCGCTGCTGTAAGTTCACACAGGCGTTTGAAAAGCATGTCACTGCCCTGCCGGGTGGGAAGACGTTCAAACGTGAACAAGTCAGAAGACCTGCCAGTACAAATGTTTTCCGGGCTTTCGGGTTAAAAGCGAAGGATCATTCCATGATTCCGTTTTTCCGTATTTCCCGAAAACATCTGATAACATTTAAACTGAGTTGCATTGCACTTTTATCAGGTGATACGAATTCCGGGGGGGCTGTTCACGACCAGGCCGGCTGCCGGATTCGGGCTTGTGATGCATCGCCTGCTGAGGTTTTGCTGGTTTGCTGCTCTCGTGATGGCTGTTCCGGATGCGGTGAAGGCACAGGCGGTGTTGCCGGACAGCGCGATTGCCCTGAAGGGGATCGAAGTCAGCGGAAACAAACGCTTTTTCCTGATGCCCGGAATGCAGGCCGACACCATCGACAGCCTCGTGATGCGATCCTCAGTTGCGGCTTCCCTTGCCGGTTTGCTCGGGCAGCACAGCCTGGCCTATATCCGTGATTACGGGCAAGGGAATCTGAGCAGCATTTCCCTGAGGGGAACAGCTTCAAGTCATACTTCCCTCAATTGGATGGGTTTTGAACTGAATGCTCCCGGAAGCGGGATGTCGGATATGAGCATCCTTCCGCTGTTTTTATTCGGGAATGTCAGGCTGGTGAACGGTTTTGTCATGGTTCCGGGGATGCTTCCGGCCGGGGGGACGGTATATTTGGATCCGCCTTCCATGTCTTCCGGGCGGATTGCGGCCAGTGCCGGGTTCAGCCTGGGCAGTTTTTCTGATTTCAGGCAGTATGTCAGTGTTTACGGCAGGAAGGAAGGATCGGCATGCCGGGTGGCTTACCTGCACCAGCATGCGGACAATGATTTCCCCTACACCTACAGGGGGGTCGCTTACCGCAGAGGAAATGCCGTATCCACCGGCCGGGCCCTGATGGTGAACACCGAACACCGCAGCGGAAGGCATACCTTCTATACTGCCGCCTGGCTTCAGGATGCCGGCCGGGAAGTGCCTCCCTCTGTCAGCGCAGCCGACCTCAACGCCAACAGGAGGGATGAAGCCATGCGCGCCGTGCTGCGCTGGAAAAGGCCGGGAGTCAGGAATGCCCTGTCGGCGGGCGTGGCCGCCTTTCATGAATATCTTCATTACACCGAGAAGGCAGGAGATACCCTGCTTCTTCTGGATTCAAGGATAAGGAACCGCAGTGTCCAGGCCGACTTCGGCCTTGACAGAAAACTGGGTTTTGCAGGCCTGCTTCTCCATGCCCGGGTTTCGGGCTCGGCAGTCACGGTGAACACCGGCGATTTTGGCGGTTCGCACCGCAGGAAAAGCGGAGGATGGGGCCTTACGCTGTTTAAACCGCTCGGAAGAAAAGACTGGAAAGCAGGTCTGACACTCAGGCAGGACTGGGTTAAAGGGATGTTTGTACCGCCGGCACCCTCGGCCGGCATCGAAGGCAGTATTGCCGCATGGCAGTTGAAAGCCCAGGTGACCCGAAACTTCAGGATTCCGTCCATGAACGACGTCTACTGGGTTCCCGGCGGAAACCCGGGCCTGAAACCCGAAAGGGGTTGGAATTATCAGGCCGGAATTCACTGGTTCCCGCTGAAGCATGAGGAGTCGGGCCTGGCGCTGGGCGTGGACGCCTATTATACCCTGGTGGATCAATGGATCAGCTGGATACCGGACGGGAAAGGTGTCTGGACCGCGGAGAACGTGCAGAAAGTAGAAATCTGCGGCTGTGAACCCAGGCTGGAAGGCCGTTGGAGAAGTGGAAGCTTTGGCCTGAAAATGAATCTGTCCGCTTCCCTGTCTTCATCAACCTATCTCACTAAAACCGGCCCCTATGACAACAGCCGCGGAAAACAACTGATCTACACTCCCCGGAAGCAGCTTAAGGGCGCCCTGCAGGCCACCTTTGGCAGTTTTGTATTTGCCTATACGCACAACTTCACCGGTAAGATATTCACAGTCAGGGACAACAGCAGTTTCCTTGATGCCTGGAATACGGGATCCGCACTTTTCCGCCAGACATTGCCCATCTCCCGGACAGGAAGCGCGGAACTGCAGTTTGAGATAAAGAATTGCTGGGATGAAAGCTATGAAGCGGTCGCTTTTTATCCCATGCCGGGCCGGGCGTTTTTGTTTACCCTAATATACAAATATCAATAAATTAATATCTTATGAAGAAATTCCTGCTTTTCATCCATCAAGTCATGCCCCTCCTGCTGATCACGGCACTGGTATTTACCCTGTCCTGCAAAAAAGACGAAACCGGGCCCGATGATCCCGCTCCTGTTACCCATCCGAGGGTGTATGTTTGTAATGAAGGTCCCTTCATGAACGGTTCAGGGAGCATCAGCGTTTTTGACAAAGTGACCGGAACTGTGGTCAATCATCTCTTCTACAAGGTGAACGGTTTTCACCTGGGGAATATCGTCCAGTCCATGGAGGTGGTGGACGAGACCGGCTATATCATTGTAAACAATGCCAATAAGATTGAGGTAGTCAGGATGTCTGATTTCTCCAGCCTGGGAATGATAGAGAACCTCACCCTGCCCAGGTTTTTTCTCCAGATCGATGCAAAAAAGGCCTATGTCAGTTGCTGGGACAATACCGTGGCAGTGCTCAGCCTGCTGACCAACAATGTGGAGAAACATGCTGCAACGGGTACAGGTCCCGAAAGGATGGTAAAGATCGACAACCGCGTGTTTGTCCTTAACCAGGGAGGTTTCGGCATCGACAGCACCATCACGGTGATGGATGCCGGAAGCGACCTGGCGATCCACAGTCTGCAGGTTTATCCGAAGCCCACCGGGGCTGTTGCCGATGCCGAAGGGAAGCTCTGGGTATTGTGTTCCGGAAAGGGCTTCAACGGCTGGCCCCAGGCAGATGACAGCAAGGGACATCTGCTGCGTATTGATCCGCTCAGCTATCAGGTACTCGCCGATTATGAATTTCCGGCAACGGATAAGCATCCCGACAAGCTTGTGATCAACCAGGCCGGGAATGCCATGTTCTATATCTATGAATCAGGGATTTACCGCTTCCGTCCCGGGGATACCGCCTTGCCCGGCACGCCGCTGATTTCCCATGCAGGATATATCTACGCCCTGGGGTATGATGATCAGGATGATATGCTGTATTTCTCTGATCCTGTTGATTTTGTGCAGAATGGCTGGATTTTTCGGCACAAGGCCTCCGACGGATTGGCGGTGGACTCTTTCCTCACGGGTGTCATTCCCACTTATTTTACTTTCAGGTAACAGCCCTGCTCCGGCATCACCTTGCCGGGACAAACTTTCCTTTGCTATTTTTGTTTATTCAAAAACCAAAAAGAAAATCATGAGTACCGTTGTTCAAATGAAATGGATGGAAGGCATGGCCTTCGAGGCGGAGGTGACTGGTCACAAGCTTATTTTTGATGCCGATGAAGCTGTGGGCGGCAAGGATCTCGGTCCGCGTCCAAAGGCCGTGGTACTGGGCAGCCTGGGTGGCTGTACCGGTATGGATGTGGTTTCGTTGCTGAAAAAAATGCGGGTCGACTTCGATGATTTTGAAATGAGTATCGAAGCAGATCTGACGGAGGAACACCCGAAAGTATACAGCCGTATCATGATCCGCTATATCTTTTACGGGGATGATCTTCCGCTCGACAAGATTGAAAAAGCCGTCAACCTGAGCCAGGAAAAGTACTGTGGCGTCAGTGCCATGCTGAGGTCAACCGCTAAACTCGAATACCGGATCGAGCTTCGTAAAAAGGCCTGATCAGTTCGAGAAATTCACTTATGATCATGGCCGTGGCTCCCCAGATGATCTGCTGATCAATGAAATAGCAGGGAACGCTGCTGCTCCAGTCTTTTACCCTGACTGTTTTTTCGCACAGCGTCTCATGCCTGAAAAACACCTTGAGGGGTATTTCGATGATTCCGGCCACTTCTGAAGGATCGGGCCTGAAAACGGGTTTTTTCTCCAGGCAGGCGATGACCGGGTGAACAAGGTATCCTGACGGAGGCACGTATAATGGGGTCAATGCTCCGAGTATCCTGACTTTATCCGGATTAAGGCCAACTTCTTCCTGACTCTCTCTCAGGGCAGTGGCAGTGATGTTTTCATCCCCTTCTTCCATTTTCCCCCCGGGAAAAGCGATCTGGCCGCTGTGGACCCCATCGTATTCCGGGCGGCGGATCAGCAGCGTCATGGCTTCACCCTGCCAGGGGTACAGCAGGATCAGCACGCCGCTTTTCTTATATGCCTCAGGAATGGGCCAGTGCGGGAAGCGGCCTGAGGAAAGCATCTTTCTCTGGGCGGCTTCTCCGGGAAGCGCTTCCTGCATTCTGGACCTGAGGTAGGGGATGAGTTCCCTGAATATCATAACTTAAATGTAGTGGTCGAATTCCCTGCCGTGCTACCCCGGGTTTTGACTTCCGGAAGATGAGCAGGGCAGGCGATATCTGGATATTAAAACAAAATTATTGCAACAGGGTTGTTTGCATCCGGAAATAAATCGTATTTTCGTTCAGGAATAATCAGGTACAGCCATGAACCAACAAGGGAAGGACTTTCCGGAAGGCAGGGAACAAGTCCTGGAAACCGGGCAGAAAGATTTGGTGTTACACAATGATGATCACAATACCTTTGATTTCGTGATCGATAGCCTTATTGATGTTTGCGGGCATGACTACCTTCAGGCTGAACAATGTACCTGGATAGCGCATTACAAGGGAAAATGCCCCGTGAAATCGGGCGGTTTTGAAGAACTCAGACCCATGCATGACGAGTTTTCCCGCAGAGGTCTGACGACAACGATAGGATAGATTTTAGTATGAGCCTCACTTTCATTATTTTACTCATCATCGCCGGACTGATCCTGCTGGTGGTGGAAGTATTGATCATCCCGGGGTCCACCGTGGTGGGCATACTGGGCTTTGCCAGCATGGTATTTGCCATTTTCCAGGCCTACAGTGTACACGGAAGCACCACCGGGCATATCGTACTTGCGGCAACCCTGGTATCTACCGTTGTTTCTCTGTATTATATGCTCAAGGCCCGGACGTGGAACCGGCTGATGCTGAAGGATGCCATTGAAAGCAGGGTGAATGTGATCAAAGAGGGAACGCTGAAAACAGGGGACACGGGCCAGACGGTATCCCGCCTGAATCCTGCCGGTAAGGCCCGTTTCGGGAATGAGTTGTACGAGGTGCACACCCGGGGCGACTTTCTTGATCCGGGCAGTCCCATTGTGATTACCAAGCTGGACGGACCGAAAATTTATGTGGAATTGATTAAAGAATAAATACAGCAAACATTATGGAAGCAAATGTGATGGTTATTGTGGTGATAGGTATCGCCTGCCTGTTGGGTCTCTGGCTCATCTTTTACTTTGTGCCGGTCGGCCTGTGGTTCAACGCCCTGGTGTCAGGCGTGAGGATCTCCCTGATCCAGCTGATCCTGATGCGTTGGAGGAAAGTACCGCCCGGGGTGATCGTCAACAACCTGATTGCTGCCACCAAGGCCGGACTGAAGCTCAACCGCAATGAAATGGAGGCCCATTATCTTGCCGGGGGAAGGCTAAAATCAGTTGTCAATGCCCTGATCTCCGCGGATAAGGCCAATATTCCGCTCGATTTCAAGTCGGCGACGGCCATCGACCTGGCAGGCCGTGATGTGTTTGAGGCCGTCCAGATGTCGGTCAATCCCAAGGTGATCAACACCCCGCCCGTAACGGCCGTAGCCAAAGACGGCATTCAGCTCATTACGAAGGCAAGGGTTACCGTCAGGGCGAATATCAAACAACTGGTGGGAGGTGCAGGCGAAGAAACCGTCCTTGCCAGGGTAGGCGAGGGCGTGGTTACGGCCATCGGATCGGCCACAAGCCACAAGGAAGTGCTGGAGAATCCCGATAAAATCTCCAAAGTGGTGCTTTCCAAGGGTTTGGACTCCGGTACTGCCTTTGAAATTCTCTCGATCGATATCGCCGATATTGATGTGGGGAAGAACATCGGTGCCCAGTTGCAAATGGATCAGGCCAATGCGGATAAAAATATCGCGCAGGCCAAGGCAGAGGAGCGCAGGGCCATGGCCGTGGCACTCGAACAGGAAATGAAAGCCAAGGCACAGGAAGCCCGCGCGAAGGTGATCGAAGCCGAAGCCCAGATACCCATGGCCATTGCCGATGCTTTCAGAAGCGGGAACCTTGGTGTCATGGATTATTATAAGCTTGAGAATATCAAGGCAGACACTTCCATGCGGGATTCCATTGCCAAGCCCCTGGGAAAACCGAAGGAAGGGGATAAACCCATCCCCTGATCTTCCTGAATTTTTAGTGAGCTGCCGGCTCAGGTCCTGAATGTGAACCTTACAAAGAAATTGTACTGGGGCCGGAAGCCGTCGTACTGACCCAGGTTGATTCCCTTCCAATAGAATGTCAGGGCAGGATCCATGGATAAATGATCAGAAAAAACAAGCCTGATCCCGCCCGTTGCAAACATCCCGAATCCGATCCCACCCTGAATGACCTGGTATTCCTGAAGTTGTGAATTGGGTATATAGGCCTGGCTGCCATACATATTAACCAGGTTGTAGGTCTTATCCCTGATTTGTATCTTGTTTTCCACCACCCGCGTGTTGTTGATGTTCAGCCCGCCTTCGAAAAAGAAGACATTCCTGGTTTTGGTCGGAAAGTAGCGGGAGATGCCCAGGTCGATGTTCACCCTCTTTTCGATTCCCCAGATCGGAAACTGGCGGTAGGTGGGGTCGAGCGAATAGCCCTGGGGCAGGTCGAGGTTCAGAAGGAAGACATCTTTGGCGGTGAGTTTCACAAAGTTAAACTGGGCAAAGACGCCCAGGAGTTTATGCAGGGGATAACGGGCGTAAAAACCAATGCATACGTTGGGTTCATACCTCATTTCTGAAGGCAGATCGTATGGATTGAGTGAATCGAGCTGATAGCCAAGGGCCTGGGTGATCTCTTCCTTGTAATAGTAATTGCGCATGACCAGATCGAGCTTGTTGTCATTGGCCGGGCTGCCGTTATAGAAATTGGCCGGATGGTTATCGGGAAAATAAAAACCGACATTCAGTCCGTAAGAGAAAACAGAAAAGGTGTCGGCATTGCCGTCTTTCTGAGCGCTGGCCGTTTCGACCCGCAGCAGCAGGGAAAGGACGAGCATCGCGATGAAGCTGGTCGGTATACGGTCCATGTTTTTCGAAAGGATGATAACGGGGCAAAGGTAGGCAAATTGCGAAAATTGGGGGATGTGATGGGAATTGCCGGAAATTTTGTATTTTTGCGGCCCATGGACCCGTAGCTTAACTGGATAGAGCATCTGACTACGGATCAGAAGGTTGGGGGTTCGACTCCCTCCGGGTTCACTACAGTAAAAAAAAAGCCACCTTGACGGGTGGCTTTTTTTATCATGTTCTTACTTATTACCTGGCTATCACCAGTTTCCCGTAACGGCTGCCGGAAGGTGACGTCAGCCTGAGGAAATAGGTTCCGGATGGCAGTGATTCATCAAACTGCAACTGGAAGGTGTTCTTTCCTCTGTTACCCGGAACATGACGGTATTCTTTCACTACTTTGCCTGTAAGACTGATCAGGCTTGCTTCAACGGAAGCGGGTTCATTCAGGCTGTATTCGATGGTGGCGCTGTTCACAGCCGGATTGGGATATATCCCGATCATGTCCGTCTTGCTTTCCGGTTTATCCGGGTCAGCGATTCCGACCACGTTATAATTGCTGCATTTGAAGATTCCTCGGCCGAAGCTGGCGGCATAAATGGTACCGAGGTTGTAGATGATGGTGGAGTCGCCGTCTTCGATGATCGGCCAGTGTGAGAGGCTTTGCTGCCTGAGTTCCATCACCGGAAGATTTCCCGGACCTTCTGAATCGTAAGCCCAGTCAGGGTTGGCATTGTTGAGGCTGGAAGTACTGTAAATCCCGAGTTCTGTCCCGACAATGGCGATATTGGCATGATTCATTTCGATCAGGGATGCGTAAACCGGCATGGCGGGAAGGTTCCCCTGTTTATTTGTGAATACAGGGAGGGTATCCGTAGCATTGACTGATTCGTAGATATAATCATTATTGCCATAGTTTCCCAGGGTAATCAGGAGATGGTCTTTATTGGAAGGGTTCACGGCGATGGAGGTAATGACCCGGTTGGGCTTGTTGAAGATGGTATCCACCACGAGGTTGTTGGCGGTATCGCTGACCCAGCTCTGGATGTTATTGATCCTGATGACCAGTCCGTTATCAAGCCCGGCGAACAGGGTGTTCCCGTCTTTGGTGATCCCCATTTTCCTGACGATTCCCATGAAATTGGCCAGCCTGATCCAGGTGGGGGTTCCGGTAAAGTTGAGGGCTCCCTTGGTGTACCATACTGTTCCGTTTGCCCCGATGAACATTTTTGTCTGTACGGGATCTGTGACGTAAATGGTATCCTTGGGATAGAGGGCAGGACCGCTGTTGGTTACCCAGAAGGGATAATCCCCATTGGTGCTTTTTGCCCTGAACTGCTGGCCGGGAAGGATGGTGTCATAGGAAACAAACATCACACTGTCAATGGAATAGGGATCGTTAAAGCTTTCCCAGTAGGTTAAGGGGGTTACGAGTGATCCCTGCAGGTTGGACATGGTACTTCCGTAATATGCGGTGAGATTTTCGCCTTTGTCGATGGAGCGGTAAGACGTTCCGTTGCTGGTTCCGATGAAACAGGCTTTCGGGTTGATAAACGAAGCGGCGCTTTGTCCGCCGACGGTGGTGCGGGCAAGCTGGACAGAGGATTTCGGCGTGTTTGCCGTGAAATCAATCAGGTGTGCACCGTCGCCCTGGGTGCCGAAAAGCACTTCACCCTTGAAAGTGGCATTCACCGTGTAGGTCTGTGCCACCATATAATTTTTATTCCTGATCTGGAAGGTCTGTGCACCATCTATCGATTGTGAAACACCTCCGTCAGTGCCTATGTAAATGCTGTTGGGGCTGGTCGGGTGAAATACGTAGTTGTGGTGGTTATAATGGAGATAGAGTGGAAACACATCAATGGTGATACCACCTTCCGAAACCTGTTCCCAGGAATAGTATCCTTCATCCAATTTCGTTCCCCGCCACATGTTTACGCCTCCCACGAGAATCTGGTTGGCATTGTCGGGGTAAACTGCGATGGCACAGGAATACAATCCGACACCGGTGGTAATGTTGGTACTGGCATTGAAGACATTAAAGCTGGGTGATCCGCCGGGACCGATCAGTTGCCAGTTTTCGCCCCTGTCGGCGCTGCGGTAAACGCCTTCGAGGGCTCCTGTGGGTTTCACCGCCACCACATAGATGATGTCCTGGTTGGAAGGTGCGAGTGCAAATTCCATTCTTCCGACTGCCGATGCGGCAGGCAGTCCGCCGGCAAGCAGGGCAAAGCCTTCCGGATTTCCGTCGGCTGATTTGTAGGCGGCTCCGCCCACATTGGCAATAACCATTCCGGTGGGTGAAACTTTGACATCCATCGTGGCTCCCGTAAGTGTGGTGGATCCGGCTTTGGCAGGCAGCCAGCTGTTCCCTTCGTCATCGGAATACCTGAGTCCTTTCGGTGTGGCGGCATAAATCCTGCCTTCTGAGGTGACGGCTATCTTATTGATATAGGTCCAGTCACCGTTTACATTGTTCGGTGCAGGCTGGGTGGAAGGAATGAGTGCGAAATCTGAGCCATCAGTTGATTTGAACATCCCTTTCCCGATGATTCCGCCTGTACCGCTGCCCGTTCCTGCTCCGAAACTTTCACCTGTGCCGGCGTAAATCGTCCCGTTGGGTGCCTGGGCCAGGCAGGTGACGTTCGGGATGTTTTCGGTCGAACCTCCCACGGTGGTCGGAGACCAGGAGCTGCCTCCCGAAAGAGACTTCCATATCCCCCCGGTAACCGAGGCAGCAAAGACGATGCTGTGATCATTCTTGTCAATGAGGATGGCCCTCGTCCTGCTGGCATAATTGTCGGGTCCCATGACTTCCCATGCCAGATCGAGCGATGTGCTGCTTTTCGCCGAAGTGAGCATGGCAGCCTGGGTACGTGCATTCAAAATGTCCTGAGGATCAATCTGACCACTGATCTGGTTGGCACGCAGGCTGTGCCAGTATGCTCCGGCAGACTCAACTTCCTGCTGCGCCCGGGATATACCTGGCAGGTAGAGTAAAACGGTCATTGCAACAGTGATCCACAACAGTAGTTTTTTGCTTTTCATAGGTAATTTTATTTGATTAATTATATCATATTGCCTGTTGGGTTTGAAGACGGGTGTGAGTCAGGGTGCCCTTTACAGGGCTTGTCAAAGTTATTTTTATGCTAAGCTCAAAAAGAGGCACAAATTACAACTTTTTTCTTCATGCCGACGGCTTTACGGGAAAAAAAACTATCAACCGATTGTGAATATGTTCAGTCTCTGCGCAGCCGGGTCTGTAAACTATTAATAATCAGTGTAATATTGATGAATAAAAAATTACTTTCATTTTATTCGACTTAGTTGTAAAGTAATCAAAAATCCTTTAGATTTGATAGCGCAAATGCATGAGTATGTCCAAATACGCTATTACACTGCATAACAGGATAGAAGAGCTCAGGCGGCTGGAGGAATTCGTCAATGAATTCGTGCTCGAAAAGCGTCTTCCCGACTGCAATTTGTTTGAGCTGAACCTGGTTTTGGAGGAGATTTTCACCAATATTGTGTTTTACGCTTTCAAAGACGGTGAAGCCCATGATATTCTGATCACGATAGAGCAGCAGGATAGCGCTTTGTGTATCAGGGTGGAAGATGACGGCATGCCATTTGACCCCACATTGCGCGAGCCTCCGCCTGACATCGACAAACCGCTTGAGGAAAGAGATATCGGCGGGCTCGGTATTCACCTGGTGCGCAACCTCATGCAGGAAGTCTCTTACCGCAGGGAAGGGGACAGAAACATACTGACACTCATCAGAAAACTATAATAAGCTTTTATTCATCATGGAAATTACAGAAAGAAAACAAAACGGAATCAACATCATGGGTATTCAAGGCAGGCTCGACACCTCAAGTGCACCAGAACTGGAGGCCAGGCTGAATGCCCTTCTTGATCTTCATGAAAAGGATTATATTCTGGATTGCAGGGAAATGGAGTATATCAGCAGTTCAGGTTTAAGGGTGTTCCTCTCCCTGTTAAAACGTACCGCTCAGATGAACGGGAAACTCGTGCTTTTCGGACTGAGCCAGAGTATCGCCGAGATTTTCACCATTGCCGGCTTTGAGAAGTATTTTATTCTGAAGGATGATGAAGCCGGAGCACTGGATTATTTCCAATGATCTTTTTTAAACATTAATAAACCCAACTTATGAAAAAACAGGTAAAAATCATTATCGGGGTCGTTGTGGTGATTGCTGTTGCCATTGCCGTCGCCTCCTATTTCTTCCCCAGACCGGCGGGGGAAGATGCAAGCGGTACCATCGGGAAAGCCGATAAATACCGCAGGGCCCAGCTGACAGAGCGTGACATTCTCCTGAGAGACGACATCCTGGAGGATACCGCTGCAGTCGGAAAGACATTAAAGGTGATGATAGAGTTCTCTGTCTATGCCGCAGAAACCAAAATGCTGGTGGACAATGCCTGGATCAAGCCGCTCCAGAAAAACTGTTCCGATGCCGAGTGTAAGGAGATCATCGCTGTCTTGCAGGATTACAGCGATTTTGTCGGTAATAATTTCGGCCTGTTGAAAAGTACGACTGATCTGCTCGGTAAATGCTATTTCTCAGGCACGAAAGAGATATCCGAAGATGTGGGTTCACAGCTCATCAGTTATGTGAATTTTATCGATCAGTTCCTCCGGCGCGATACTGCTTTCGATCATGCCATCACTGCCCTGAATCATTATATCGATAAAGGCACCTCAGTCGATGCCAGACGCCGGCAGCAGATCGAAGCGCTGAAGCTGATACGCGACCAGATGGTGGTTGACAACCTGCTGGTGGGTATTAATACCGGCGACCAGGAAAAGATTAATTTTATTGCCGGTCTGCCTATTTCCAATGTGGGTGTTGCCGTTGAATTATCCAATATTACCACCATCGGTGCACAGGGTATTCCGGCCTCTGTGGCAAGCCTGGTGATCGGGAATTCTGTCATCGGCAGTGGTTTTATCGGAAGTTTCAATTCAGCCGCTGTCTGCAGTTCCGCTTTGCCTTCCATTCTCAGTGTTGCGCCCGGTGCTGCCAGTGCTGCGGTTTCGTCAGCCATTTCCAGCCAGGTGGGTGCGGCTGCAAACAAGCCGACTGCCAATGTGGCCAGTCAGGTGGGGGTTGTCGCCAGTTCGCAGACCGCGGCCAATGTGGCCGGCCAGGTGGGTGTGGCTGCCAATGTGCCCTACCAGTCAATTTTTAATTCCGGTTTTCTGAATGCCGTGAACAGCCAAGGTGATCTGGGCGTGTACCAGGGGCAGCCTTTATCCAGTATACTGGGGCCTATCAGTGCAGCGGAAGGGGCACCGGCATCCATCGTACTGAATATTTTCAACAGTGCGGCATTGACGAATACAATATTGAATGGTCCCCTTGTCATTGGCTTTCTTTCTCCGATCGCTTCTGTTGAGCAGTAATGGGCGATGGCGGCATATTCCGATACGGTGTTCTTCATGATGGTGAGGAGCAGGAAGGCATTTCTGATCCTGCTGTTTTTTTTCTTTGTGTTCCGTGTTCACGCCCAGCTTGATATCAGACATTTTGAAACTCCCCGCCTCGACCTGATCTATCCCGGGCAAGGTCTCGGTTACCTGGTTCATCATACGGGACGCTGTTTCGAAAATGCACTCGATTTTCATTACAGGTATTGGGATTACCGTGCATCTGAACCGGTTACCATTCTCTTTAATGACTTTACCGACATCGGCAGCGGTGGAGCCAACGTGATCCCCTTTAATTTCGTGTCGATTGCCGTGGGTCCGTTCGACTATACCCTCGATGTCCTTCCGGCCAATGAACGCATGCAGTGGCTGATGAACCATGAGTTGACCCATGTGGTCATGTGCGATAAGGCCGCCCGCTCCGATGTGATCTACCGGAAAATCTTCCTCGGTAAGATCATGCCTGAACAGGACAATCCCATGACACTGTTTTACAGTTATCTTACCACACCACGCTGGTATTCCCCGCGCTGGTACCACGAAGGCATCGCCACTTTCATGGAAACCTGGATGTCGGGCGGAATGGGACGCGTACTCGGTCCTTACGACGAAATGGTCTTTCGTACCATGGTACTCGACAGCGCTTATTTTTACAGGCCGGTCGGGCTGGAGTCTGAGGGCACCGCCATCGATTTTAAGGTTGGCGCCAACGCATATTTATATGGTACCCGTTTTTTCTCTTACCTGGGCAATAAATACGGGGTCGAAAAACTGAAGGATTTCTGTTCGCGCAGTGATTCGAGCCGGCGTTTCTATGCTTTACAGTTCAATAAAGCCTATGGCCTCCCTCTTTCCGATGCCTGGGAGGACTGGGTCCGATGGGAACAGGATCACCATAAGGAAAATCTGGAGCGTATCGCCGAATATCCTGTGACACCCTTCACACCCGTTTCAGAAGCCCTGGGTTCGGTATCCCGTTATGCCGTGGATAAACATGACCGCAAGATCATCGCTGCCATCAACCATCCCGGAAAAATGGCCCATATCTGCAGCATTGACCTGGAGAGCGGTGCAGTCCGCAAGATCAGGGGTATCCCTGCCCCCAACCTTTATATGGTGTGTAACCTGGCTTATGATGAGACCACAAAAACCGTGTTTTATTCGGATAAGAACCAAAGTTTCAGGGGGCTGAGGGCCATCGACCTGAAAACCGGCCGCGACCGTCGCCTGATTAAATTCACCCGGGCAGGCGACTTCGCCTTCAACCGCACAGATCGCTGCCTGTATGCCACCCAAAGCAATGCCGGCAGGGTTTCCCTGATCCGGATTTACCCTCCCTATAAAGCCTGGACCCAGTTGTATCTGCTTCCCTTCGGCTACAGCCTGTTTAACCTCGATGTCTCACCCGACGGAAAATACCTCTCGGCTACCCTGGCCGATGTCAACGGGAATCAGCATCTTTTGCTGTACCGCATGGATGCCCTCAACCTTGGTAAGGCCGAAGCAGATACGGTGTATACCTTCGAGGATAACTCAGCGGCCAATTTCGTGTTTTCCGCCGACGGGAAATCCATGATAGGAACTTCTTATTACACGGGAGTTTCAAATATTTTCCGCATCGACCTG
This sequence comes from Bacteroidota bacterium, assembly GCA_022709385.1. Classification (GTDB taxonomy): domain Bacteria; phylum Bacteroidota; class Bacteroidia; order Bacteroidales; family CAIXZF01; genus JAKLIX01. The sequence goes on from JAKLIX010000010.1 coordinate 26,183, forward strand.
GAGAAACGCGATGCCGTTTTGCTGACAAACGGCCTCAGCGGGTATTTCAGGCCTGTCGAGTGGAATGAAGACAGCCTGATCGCCCTGCAGTATGGGACCAGCGGCATGACACCGGGATTTATCAGGGTCAAACCCATCGAAGACGCCAATGCCATCACCTACCTGGGCCAGAAGGTCTTTAAGCGGAACCCCGAAGTGGAACAATGGATGCTGCCGCCGCCTTCGCGCGTCAACATTGATTCCCTGATCCGCTATCATGGAAAATACGCATCCCTTCGAAATGTCCGTTTCGCTTCCGCCATCCCCATCATCGAAGGGTATAAAGACCATGTGGCATACGGGTACAGGATACGGCTGCAGGATCATATCTATTTTCAGCAACTGAAATGGAATATCAGCTGGTCGCCGGCCCTGAACAATGACACCCTCGATAAACGTCAGAAGCTTCATAGCAGCCTGGATTATACCTGGAGAAATTTTAATCTGACAGCCGCTTACAACCAGGCCGACTTTTACGACCTGTTCGGCCCCACCCGACTCAGCAGGGCCGGTTATTCGCTCACCGCTGCCTATAGCCGGGACGTCTTTCACCTGACCCCGCTGAAGTACGGTTATACTGTTTCTGCTGCCACATACGGAGACCTTGAACGTTTGCCGGAGTTCCAGAATGTCAGCGCCACGGAAGACAAGATGCACAGCATGATGCTCTCATTAAGAATGAGTTATCTCAGAAAATCCCTGGGAGCCACCGAAGATGAACAAGGATATGACTGGAGGATATACGGCCAGGGTGTTATGGTTGGCGGGCAGTTTTTTCCGAAACTCTTCTCCCGTTTCGATATCGGTTTCCTGATGCCCTGGAGAAATGCCACCCTCTGGTTTAAAACTGCGGCCGGAATCGGTTTTGCCGAACGCAGCAATCCTTTCGGTAACTTTTATTTCGGCAGCTTCGGCTATAATTATCTGGATACCAAGTCGGGAAGCCGCCAGACCAACCGCGACCTCTGGAGCTTTCCCGGGCTTCAGATTGATGAAGCGGGCGGTAAGAATTTTGCCAGACTGAAAACCATGTTCACCATGCCGCCGCTGCGTTTCCGGAAACTGGGCTTCCTTTGGCTTTATGTCACCTGGGCACGACTGAATGTTTTTGGCTCTGCGCTCGGTACAAACCTGGATAGCAGGGATTTGATGAAATCTGCCTACAATGCCGGTACCCAGCTCGATGTGGAACTCGTGTTGTTTTCTCTTATGAAATCAACCCTCTCCTTCGGATGGGCAGCCGCTTTCAGGGAGAACAGAATTCCCGGAAATGAATGGATGGTTACATTAAGATTGTTGTAATGCATTTTATTTTTCTCATAAGCCTCCTGCCTGTCGCTGCCTTTGTCGTGTTTCTGGTATTCGCCGACAGCTTTAAACTGATCTCAGCCAAAACCCTGCTGATCTGTGTGGCCTGGGGTATCCTCGCGGCATACCTTGCCGAGAGGCTAAATTTGGCCATCAGCGGTCATCTCAACCTGACTTTCTCTGACTATGCCCGTTATGTGGCTCCCTTGGTGGAAGAACCCCTGAAACTGATGATGCTGTTGCTGCTCATCAGGTACGGACGTATCGGTTTTCTTATTGATGCCGCCATTTACGGCTTTACAGTCGGTGCCGTTTTTGCCGTGTACGAAAACATCACCTATTATAACGATCCCGGCACTGACAATCCTATGGTTCTGATCATCAGGGGATTCGGGACATCGTTGATGCACGGGGGCTGCACCACCCTGGGCGCCATGCTGCTGATCAGAACGCAGGATACCATACGTATCCGGATGTTACCGCTGATTCAGGCGCTGCTGATAGCCTTGTTTATCCATTCGCTTTATAATCATTTCATAATCAGTCCGGTAGGCTCTACCATCCTGATCGTGCTCATCCTGCCGCCAGCCCTGATGATCGTGTTCAACAGGCATGAAAGACGGATACGTCAATGGATGGAAATGGAGCTTTTCAGTGAGGTTCAGTTGTTGAAAATGATCAGGGAAGGGAATATCGGTCAAAGCCGGCCCGGACAGTTCATTGCAAAACTGAAGGGCAGCTTCAGTGCCGAGACTATTGTGGATATGCTGTGTTACATTGAACTGTACACGGCGCTATCTGTCAAGGCGAAAAGCAGGTTGTTGCTTGCCGAGGCCGGCCTGCCCTATCAGAAGGATCCCGAAACAGGCAGCAGCCTGGTTGAATTGAAAGCCCTGGGAAAGCGAATCGGGAGGACCGGACTGATGGCTTTGTCTCCTGTGCTCAGGCTGAATCAGCGTGACATCTGGAAACTTACCCTTTTAGAAAACTGATGCAGGATGAAATTTGAAGAACGTTTTTTGCGGATGGCTATCCGGGATGCGGCAGGACAGGCCGGCAGGGGAGTGGGCGGACCTTTTGCGGCAGTGGTGGTAAAGGATGGTGAGGTTATCGGGAGTGGCGTGAACAGGGTACTGGAGAAAAATGATCCTACTGCGCATGCAGAAATCGAAGCCATCCGCGATGCCTGTGGCCGGCTTGGGCATTATCAGCTTGAAGGTTGTTATTTGTATTCAAGTTGTGAACCCTGTCCCATGTGCCTCGGGGCCATCTACTGGGCACGGCCTGAAGCCGTGTTCTATGCAGCCGGAAGGGAAGATGCGGCTTCCGCCGGATTCGACGATTCCTTCATTTACAGACAGATTTCCATGCCCGGAACACTTCGTGCCATACCGGCATACCGGCACCTGGCCGAGGAGGGTAAAGAGCCTTTCATCCGTTGGCTGGAGACACCAGGATCCTGCCTCTACTGATCTGCCTGAAAAGGTTTATCCCTTTTAAAATCAGGGAGATAATTTTCCGGACTGTCCAAGCCCTGTATCCAGCCCCTGCTGAATCCCAGTCTTTCCATTTCCTTTACTACCATATTATACTCCCCGGCCATCACTTTTCTTGAAAGCGGACTCAGTTTGCGGACTTTTTCAACGGGATGATATTGCGACATCAGCGAAAGATGCACATTTACACTGAGTTCCTCTGCGATGAAACGCAGCACTGCCAGTGAATTTTCAATGTGCCCGGGTAATACCAGGTGCCTGATAATCAGACCGGATATGGCTTGTCCGTGCGCATCGAGGATAAGGGAATTCCCTTTCTGCCGGTACATTTCCCTGAGGCTTTCCCTTGCCCTTTCCGGATAATCAGGTGCTGCGGAATAACGGGCCGACAATTCCCCGTCCATATATTTCATGTCCGGCAGGTAAACACCAATCATCCCTTCCAGTTCCCTGATCATCTGATCATTATCATATCCCCCTGTATTATATACAAGGGGAAGGCCGATCCCGCGCTCTTCCAGTGTTTTAATCAGTATCCTGAGCTGGGGGATGACATGCGAAGGCGATACAAACCCGATGGCATGACAGCCTGTGGTAAGAACCGCTTCTATCCTGCCGGCAAGATCCCCTGCGTTTGTCTCCGGATAGCCGTTTGCAGCGCGATGATCGCTGATCTGGTGGTTCTGGCAGTAAATGCAACGCAGGTTGCAACGGGCGAAAAAAACATTGCATATACCATGGAGACCGCTGATAACCGGCTCCTCTCCCAGGTGTGCGACGACAGATGCGATTGGAAAACCCGCACCGCTCCGGCACCAGCCCAGTGCTCCCTCAAGCCGGTTGACGCCGCACATCCGCGGACATGACATACAATTCGACAACATAGCATGTTCGTGCAGGTATTGATCCGGCTCAGACGGAATTTTCTCAGGGGTGGACTGCATTTTCCGGAAATAAGGATTTTTTAACAACAAAATTAATAGAGTGTTGTTACTTTTGGGGGTTGAAATGCAGGATTTAACAGAATTACCAAATATCGCAGGTTGATAACTCGTAAAAAAAATTTTGCATTTTGTCGGAAATTGATATATTTTTGAAGCGGATACCTTAAGATAGTATAAGTCTAACTTTTTTAAAATAAAACCCCTACCATGAAAAGAGTTTTATTCACGCTTTTTATTACCTGTTTGTTACTGGGTAAATCATTCGGGCAGGCCGTACCCAATTTCTCATTCAATGTAGCCTGCAAAGGTGATACCACTACCCTCGTGAGTACTTCCTCGGCAACTTTGCCGGACTACATCACCTCCATCTCATGGGATTTGAACGGTGATTTCACCTTCGGCGACGCATTCGGTGAATCGGTGAAGGTGCACTGGCCCGTTCCCGGTAATTATGATGTAGGCCTCAGGGTTTATACCAATCTGGGCCTGATGGAATCCGTTTACAAACAGGTTCCCGTCAGTGACGTGTCTGCCGGCTTCTCTTCGCAGAATTACTGCCTGGGGGATATCACACAGTTCTTTAATGAAAGTACTACTTTCAACTGTATGATTGACAAGTATGAATGGTCGTTTGGTACCACCTACCTGAGCAATCTTGAGAATCCGGTTTACGAATATCCTGCTGTCGGCAGCTATAACGTCAGCCTTACGGTTACCACCAACAACGGTTGTACGGATACCAGGTCGGATATCGTGATCATCAGGGATGTACCGGATATCTCACTCAGTTATTCCATGGAACCTACCTCCATCAGCAACGAAGTCCCAACCTTCATTTTTTATGAAGGTCAGACCCTCACGGCCACTGTCTATATTACAAACGCCTTTTCCGATATTATCTGGTCCAACAATGCCCACACTGCGTCTATTACAGTGACGGAAGAGGGTTATTATACCGTGGAAGTCGTCAATGAATTCGGTTGCAGCAATTCACTGGGTTTCAATGTGAAAGTGAAACCCGACAATACCATCATCCCGCTTCCCCTGATCACGCCCAACGACGATGGAATCAATGATGCTTTCATCGTGAAGCAGAACAGGGCCCCCGGTGACCAGTTCGAGCTGATCGTTTACAACCGTTACGGTGATGAGGTTTACTCCAGCAGTAATTATCAGAACGACTGGAAAGGAACTTACGAAGGCAAGCGGCTGCCTGACGGTTCATACTACTACCATGTCACCAACAAGCGTGACAGCAGGGTGTACAAAGGTGCCTTGAGCATCCTTACCAATGAAGATTAATGACTCAGGTAATAATCAATAATCACAAAGAAAACAAGCATCTATGAAAAAGATCACTACGATAATTATCCTGGCAATATTTGGTCTGACCAGCTTCCTGCAAGCACAACAGTATCCATACCTCTATCAGTATATACTGAACAAATATTCACTGTCTCCGGCCTATGCCGGGCTTTATGGCATACCCGAAGGGTATCTCGGCTACAGGCAGAGCCGTATCAACGTGAACTACACACCCAAGACCCTCGGGCTTAACCTCAATGCACCGCTCACACCCAAGGTCGGGCTCGGCTTGAATGTGATGAATGACCAGGCCGATATTTTCAATAACCTTTGGGCGATCGCCTCTTATACCTATCACCTCCAGCTGGCCGAAAACCATTTTCTGGATTTCTCCCTTACCGGCGGCCTCAACCAGAAGAGCATCGACCTGAGCAATATCATCGACAATCCCGCCTATGCCAATGATCCGGTGATCAACAACCGCAGGGAGATCAATGAAAGCTCCCTGGAAATAGGCGGTGCCCTGATGTACCGCTTCAAAAAACTGAATGTGGGCGCCTTTGCTCCTTCACTCTATGAGAACAATTCCACCATCTATGCCTTTAAGAAGCATTTCATCGGTCACGCTTCCTACGATATCGGCATCAACGACAACTGGTCCATCGAACCGGTAGGTGTTATCAGGTATACGATGGATGCACCCCTGAATTTCGATGTTACCGCCATCGGGAAATACAAGAACAAATACCTGGCCGCCCTTACCTATAAAAGAAATACCATCCTGGCTGCCAGCATAGGCGGAGAAATCACCAGCAGCCTGGTATTCATGTATACTTATGACATGAACATGCCCAGGGATAAATATGTCGGCGTGCTCGGCGATAACTGGGGTGGCCATGAACTCACGGTAGGCTACCGCTTCGGAACCCGTAAAGCCAGTCCGACCGGCGAAGTACCGGAAGATGACCTTGCCAAGGCATTGAAAACCAAGGCCAGGGTTACCCAGGTGGACAGCCTGACCGATCTTGCCAAGCAAATGACCGATGACCTGAAGAAACTCTCCGACAGCCTTGCCGCGCTCAGAGACAGGAAGATAGAGTTTCCGGGCGACGACCTGAAAGCCCTTGAGGACGAGATCAAGAAACTCAATGCCAAGATATTGACCATGACCGGCACCGGTGACAAGATTGCGCAGATTGCCAAAACGGTCTATTTTGTGACGGCCAGCGCCGAGATTACCGAGTACTCCAAGAAGAAGCTCGACGACCTGGTGCTGATTCTGAAGGAATATCCCACACTCAGCGTGAAAATCGAAGGTCATACCGACAGCCGGGGCACTGAAAGTTACAATCAGGATCTTTCAGACCGGAGGGCTGCCAGTGTCAAATCATATCTGATGGAAAATGGTATCGCCGTGTCACGGATATCCTCTGTCGGATATGGAGAACTCAGACCCATCGACAGCAACGATACTCCCGAAGGAAGGCTGCACAACCGACGCGTCGAAATCAGGGGTGAATAGGTAGAAACAGGATTATTCCTTCTTGTTGAGTAAATCTGGCTGGCGGTTGTACCGCTTACCCAGATGAAGGCTCAGATATACATTGATGAAAAGGTTCACGGGATCATTGAATGCCATGATTTGAATGGCCTTAGGGTATCCATCCACCACCAGGCCGGTTTCCAGCGCTTTCACACGGTCATGATCCGGACCAAAATCAAAACTGAAGCCCAGCTTGCCATATAGCCCGGGATAAACGGACAATTGATCGAAACCTTTACCAAAAGGAGCCCTGCCGTAAATGTTGTCGGCAAAATGAAGGTCGGGATCGTAGCGCTCCGTGGTCAGGGTGTAATCATCATAAGCCGGGGAATAATTAATGATATACAGATAGATGGGTTTGGCAAATCCGAGGCTGAGGCCGGCATGGTAAAAGTATCTTACTTCAACGCCTCCCCAGTAAGGTTTGCGGTTAAGCTGATGCTGATAACCCATCCCTGCGCGAAGCAGGAATACATAGTTAAGTTTCCCGTATACGTAACTCTTTGAATTGTCGGCATAGGGGTATACAAGCTTCACTTCCTTGCGGGCTTTCATATTCAGGATCTCCGCTTCAAAGATGCGCTTCTTGAATACGGTCGGACTGTAAGTGCTGATCACTCCGGTTCCGAACCCCAGGGAATGGGCCATTAATTTAAAAGCCAGTTCCTTCCTCAGGAAAAATGCATGGTCGAGACTGTCAGACGCAACTTCCTGAGCGGAAAGCTGGCTTCCCAGGATCAGCGCTGCCAGCATCAGAATGGTCTTATGCCGGATCATGCGGTACACGGCACTGGCTTTGCAGGTTTAATAGGTACGTTCAAGGATGAAACGCTTCGCTTCTCCTCCGTATGCGGGACAAGCCTGACGCTGTGGCTTGCAGGAGGCAAGAATGACTGAAGCAAGCATCAGGATCAGGAACAGGACAGATATCCCGCTTTGTTTTATTTTTATTTGCCTCATATGTCTTTTTGTATTACAGGATTAAGTACAATGGTTGTAAAGGAGGGATCACACCGGATAAAGTGCAAAGATACGCTGAATCCTGCACTAATAACCTGTTTATTTGAAGATTATTATACACAGGCTGTTGTCAGCAACCGAATGTCAATATTTTTTCGGTACTTAGCATGATAAACCATGGCTTCATTGCCGTGATAATTGCCATCCGTCATGGGGGAAGAAATCAGACCCGATATAGAAGAAAGCTGGTATGCATTGCTGCATGATGAGTTTAACAAATCTTACTTTCATCAGTTGAAGCAATTTCTTACGGAGGAAAAAAAGCGGGCTGTGGTATATCCACCCGGACGACTGATTTTTAATGCTTTCTGGCAAACTCCGGTACCCAGGGTCAGCGTGGTTATCCTGGGCCAGGATCCCTACCATGGACCGGGGCAGGCACACGGGCTTTGTTTTTCGGTACCCGAGGGCGTTCCAAAACCTCCTTCCCTGGTGAATATTTTTAAGGAAATTCAACGCGATCTGGGAATTCCGGTTCCGCTGCAGGGGAATCTCACTCCCTGGGCCCGGCAGGGTGTGCTTCTGCTCAATGCCACCCTCACCGTGAGGGCCAATATGGCGGGGTCGCATCAGCATAAGGGTTGGGAGACTTTTACCGATACCGTGATCAGGAAGCTGTCGGAACAACGCGACAAGCTTGTGTTTCTGCTGTGGGGGAATTATGCGGGTGCCAAGCAGGAACTGATAGACCACAGCAGGCACCGGGTATTGCTGGCCCCGCACCCTTCCCCGCTTTCGGCATCACGGGGATTCATCGGCTGTGGCCATTTCTCGGCTGTGAACAATTACCTCAGAACAGAAGGACTAGCTGAAATCAACTGGGATTTAAACAGTTCAACGAAATTTTAATACCTTGCGTGAAATTCTTAAAATTGTTTCTATGCGTAATCTTCGACATTTGTTTTGTTTCCTGCTGCTTGCAAGCAGTTCCGGCCTTCTTGCCGGAGGATTCCAGGTCTCTTTACACGGGCAGAAACAGATTGGCATGGGTTCGGTCGGTACATCCCTGGTGCATGATGCCAGTTGTATGTTTTTCAATCCCGGCGGACTGGCCATGATGAAACAGAAAGTCAGTGTGTCGGGTGGTGTCAGTTTCCTTCGTTCCTATGCGGTGTTCAGTAAAGATAATACTGATTATCAGGCTGAAACGAATAATCCCATGGGAACACCCTTCACCTTTTATGCCGCAATGCGCGTGAATGAAAAACTGGCTGCCGGTCTTGCCGTGAACACCCCTTACGGGAACCGTCTGAAATGGGGTGATCATTGGGCAGGTCGTTACCTGATCCAGGACATCTCGCTTGCATCAGTGTTTTTTCAACCTACCTTATCTTACAAGATTCATCCAAACCTGAGTCTTGGTGCGGGACTGGTGTATGCCCTTGGCAATGTGGACATGAATAAGGCGGTTCCGGTATCATCCCAGGGCGGGCAGGATGGTAAGGTGAATATCAAGGGAAGCGGAAGCAGTTTCGGTTATAACCTAGGCCTGCTTTTCAGAAAAGATAAACTAAGCATCGGCATTGACTACCGGTCCAGGGTGGATATGGAGCTGGATGAAGCTGACGCAAGCTTTCAGGTCCCAGCTTCCTTATCAGGTAATTTCCCTGCCGATAATAAAACGAAAGTGTCACTTCCTTTGCCGGCGAACCTGGATATAGGAGCATCCTATGCGCTTAGTGACAAACTGACCGCCGGCTTCAGCCTGAATTACGTTTTTTGGGAGGTATATGACAGCCTTATTTTTGATTTTCAAACCAATACGCCCGCGCTGGCAGATTCAAGGAATCCACGGGAGTATAAAAACCGGCTGATCGTTAGGGTGGGGGCGCAATATGCCTTCAGCGACAAGCTGACTGTCAGAGCCGGAGGCTATTATGACCCGACACCGGTGAATCCTGATTATTTCAACCCCGAAACGCCCAGTCTCGACATCACCGCCCTGAGTTGTGGTTTTTCATATTATCCTATGGAAAAACTCAGCATCGATGCATCTTTTCTTTACCTGATGGGAAGTGAAATGCAGATGCAATACCAGCCGGAGAATTTTGGAGGCACCTATAAAACAAGGATTTATATACCCGGAATCGGAATATCATATGGATTTTAATAAATGAATTAATATATGAAATCATTAAAATATTTATCACTCGCGCTTATTGTGGGTTTATCGGCCTGCAGGCCTGAACTGGATGAGTTTTCGCCTTCTGCCGGGCAGCTCGACCTGACTAATTATGTGGCTGTCGGTTGTGGTTCAACAGCTGGTTTTGCAGACGGAGAACTTTACCGGAGCGGTCAGGTCAACAGTTTTCCCAATATGCTGGCCGGGCAATTCAGTCTCGCGGGCGGAGGGAATTTCCGGCAACCCCTGATGACAGATGAGCTGGGGTTCGGCAACAAACGGATCATGGGTTATTATACAGACTGCCTTGGTGCCGTGCAGCTTATGCCTGTGCTTGCGGGGGGAGTTCCTTCACCGGCAAACTTCACATCCATTGCATCCCAGGGCCCTTTCCACAACCTGGGCGTACCTTTGACCCGTTCGTTTATGGTACCTCTTGCAGGTTATGCACAGGCAAATCCTTATTTCGGACGCTTTGCCTCTTCGGTTGTCGCAAGCCTGCTGGCGGAAGCCGTGGCAGCTGATCCCAGCTTTTTTACCATCTGGCTTGGAAGCAGTGATGTGCTGGGTTATGCAATGGCCGGCGGTGACAATACTCCGGACAGCCTTACTCCGGTGCATGTCTTTAATCTGTCGATGCAAGCCATCGTTGGAGGGATGATCTCCACAGGCGGGAGAGGTGCCATCCTGACAGTGCCCGACATCACGGCATTTCCTTATTTTACGGCTGTTCCCGTGAAGGGGCTTACACTCGATGATGCGAAGGTTCAACTGCTTAACCAGGCCTATGCCGGCTATAATCAGATGGCTTCTGCCCTGGGTCTGCCACAGATGCAGTTCAATACAGGTTCAAATTACTGGATCGTACAGGATCCCGATCCGGCCTATGTCCAGTTGGGTGGGATCCGGCAGGCGGTGGCCGGGGAGCTGATCACGCTGAGTATTCCCCAGGATTCTCTCAAATGCGGCGGATGGGGCTCGCAGAAACCCATTCCCCACAAATACCTGATCGACCTGAAGGAAATCCAGAAGATCAAAGATGCAACCCAGCAGTATAACGGAATCCTTGGTGGACTGGCCCAGGAAAACAACCTGCTGCTGATCGATATGCATTTGTTTTTTAAGGGAGTTTATGCCGGCCTGGTCGCAGACGGGCTGAAATTCTCCAACACTTTTGTGAGTGGCGGCTTTTTCTCCCTCGACGGGATACACCTCTCCGCCAGGGGTAACGCTCTGGTTTCCAATTATATCATTGAATCCCTCAACAAGACATATCAATCCAGGATTCCGCTGGTGAACGTCGGTGATTATCCAGGAATCGGATTTCCCTAAAGTTGCCGTTCCATATCGCGGTGGATGTCCTTCTTTTTGATCGTCTCCCGCTTATCGTAGCTCTTTTTCCCTTTTGCCAGGGCAATGTCGAGCTTGGCAAGGCCTTTCTCATTGATATACAGCAGGGTAGGGATAATGGTGTATCCCTTTTCTTTAATCTTTGTCAATAGTTTCTTTAATTCCCTCCTGTTCAGCAGGAGCTTCCTGTCGCGCTTCGGGTCATGGTTATAATGCGTGCCAAGGCTGTATTCGGAAATATGCAGGTTGAATACATAAAGCTCCTCTCCTTTGAAGGCACAGTAAGCATCGGTGAGATTTGCCTTTCCGTCCCTGATCGATTTGATCTCGGTTCCGGTCAGCACCATGCCTGCTGTGTACGTTTCAAAAAGGAAATACTGAAATTCGGCCTTTCTGTTTTTTATTCTGATCCTGCTGTCCATAGGGGAGCGCAAAAGTACGCATAATCATCAAATTCTGACTTTCAGTCCTGCAAGGAAATGTCTGCCTGCCTGCGGAAAATATCCGTCCATGAGCTGGTACCTGCCTTCGTAATAATATCGGTAGATCCAGGCATTGGATTCGTATTCGGCATTCATGATATTGAATACCTGCAGGCTTAATTCGAGTGTACGCAACAGTTTTTGCTCCGGCCGGAAAACCAGTTGCAGGTCAGTCACCAGGTAGGGATCTAGTTTCCTGTCCTCAGAAGCGGTGTTATCGATGTATTGTTTGCCAACATATTTGGTGTTAATATCCAGTTTAATGCTGCGCAGGATGTTGAATGTGAGTTGGTTGTTTGCAACGATGTCCGGACTGAAAGAAAGTTTGCTTTTCCCGAGCGGGCGACTGATCTGTCCTCCTTCATCCCAGTTGTCAATATACTCGGTAAAGTCGCGGATCATATTCCTGCTCAGGCTGAAGTTAGCCGTCCAATGCAGGCGCGGGAGCAGCGGCAGTTTGAGAGCGCACTCTATGCCCTGCCTGAAGGACAGGGGAACATTGATCATGACAGGTGCCCCGACAGTGTTTATTTTACCGGTAAGCACCAATTGATCACGGTAATCCATATGATAAAGGTTCAGGCTGAGGAAGCGCTTATCCTTTGTGTAATCTGCTCCGATTTCCACATTCAGCAGCTTTTCTGGTTTGGGTGTGGCACCCGGGTCGGCGTCCTTAAAATTGGTTCGGTTAGGCTCACGGTTTGCCATTCCCGTGTACAGGTGCAGCGATAGGTATTTGCTTGTTTTCCAACTAATTCCGGCTTTCGGATTCCAGAAGCGGTAGCTGTGTTGCTGGGTCAGGATGCGTGTATCGTCATCAATGCCGTCGATCTCATACCGGATATTCCGGTATTGAAGATCACCCAGCAGGCTGATACTGTTTGTAAGGTGGTAATGCAGTTTGGTGAAGATACTGGCGTCCTGTTTATCTCCTGTGTTACAGTACCACTGGTGATCGTAGGCATTTTGCCTGACAGCCTGCCTGGTCCAGATGGTTTTCCCGAAATGTTTACCTGCATAAGCGTTCCATCCTCCACCTGTCATCCACTGATAGCGTTTGGTTTCCCGGCTGAAATTCCAGTTCAGTCCGTAGAAGTCGTTTTTCAGCCATTTTCTCTGGATCAGGTCCGATTCAGTGACTCCGGGATCCAAAGCTTCGAGCTGATAGGCAGAAAGATCACGCTTTTCTTTATACTGTTCATAATAGCCTTCGCCGTGAACATAGAAGAAACTGCTATGAAAATGCATTTCTGGTTTCATGCTCAGGGTATACTGCATTTGGTAATGGTCCTGGCGGTAGTTGTCGATTTCATTTTCATAGAACCTGATCCTGCCCTCCGCATCTTTGTACATGCCGTTCACGTTGAAGGTACGGTTGGTGTCGAGGATGTACGAGGGGACTCCGTCCCAGGCCTGGGTTGTGATTTCTTTACCAGAGAATACATTGACTTTGATCAGTTGTTTTTTCCCGAACCAGCTTGCTGAGGTGAAGAACGATCTCAGGTCTGTGGTGGCTCTGTCGATGTAACCGTCTGATTGAATGAGGGAGAGCCGGGTGTCGAAGGCGAATTTCTGGTTGATCAGCCCGGTACCGGCATTCAGGCTTGAACGGAAGGTGGCGTAAGAACCGGCGGATTGTCTGAGTTCTGCATAGGGTTCTGTCTGTGCTTTTTGTGTCTGGATATTGATGCTGGCTCCGAATGCGGCTGCCCCGTTTGAAGAGGTGCCGACCCCTCTCTGGATTTCGATATTATCCACACTCGAAGCAATATCTGGCAGATCCACCCAGTACACTTCATGGGATTCGGGATCATTGTATGGAATGCCGTTGATGGTGACATTAATCCTGGTCATGTCTGTTCCCCTGATTCTGATGCCTGTATAGCCGATACCGGTACCTGCATCCGATGTTACCACGGCTGACGGGATACCGGCCATTACATAGGGCAGATCCCGGCCATGGTTCCTGGCCATGATGTCTTCCTTGTTCAGCCGGCTGATGGTGGCAGGGGCATTGGGTGGAACCCTGGTGCCATTGATTACCACTTCATCTGTCAGGTATGAAAGGATTTCCATCCTGACCGTCAGGGAGAGGTGCTGTTGGACGTCCAGTTCCTGCCTGTACTCGCGGTACCCAAGAAAACTGACTGTCAGGGTATATTTCCCTTTTTTACTGATGTTGAACAGGAAATTGCCATGTTGATCGGTTGTGGTGGCCTGCAAGCCTTCGTTAAGCCTGACCACTGCTCCCGGAAGTGGATTTTCTCCGGCTGCTTCCAGCACTTTACCCTTAAGCTGAATCTGGGCTGAGGCCTGCATCATCAGCAGTCCCATCATCCAAATAAAAAACCCGGTTGTTTTCATCTTTTGCAGATTAACCGGGATGCCTTCAGGAAGTTGGAATACGTGCTCTTTGTTACTCCCTACGCCGGCATGATCCGGATCAGGTTCTTAGAGTATGATCTCAGCCCCATGAGGGCACCCCTGTAATTGTGATTACAAAGATACGACAATATAAGGCTGAATGTCAGAAAGGGGAGGATAAATACTAACTTTGGCAGGAGAATCCCAATCAAAGATGAAAAAGATCGGCATCATTAACGGTCCCAACCTCAACCTGACCGGCAGCAGGGAACCGGAAGTCTATGGCCATACCGGCTTTGAGGAGCTCATGGCACGTCTTCGCAAGCTGTATCCGGAAATCGTATTTCATTATTTCCAATCGAACATAGAGGGAGAGATCATCGACTGTATACACCAATGGGCTGCGGAAATGGATGCGATGGTATTGAATGCCGGGGCTTATACCCACACATCCATTGCCATTGGTGACGCTGTGAGGGCGATTAGCCTGCCTGTGATCGAAGTTCATTTGTCCAATGTATTTGCGAGGGAAGCTTTCCGCCAGCTTTCGCATATAGCACCGGCTGCAGCCGGTACCATCACTGGCCTCGGGATGGATTCCTACGTCCTGGCCGTGTATTATCTGGCCTGTGTAATGGATCAATCTGCTGGTTGCGGCGAACAGTTCAAGCCCTGAACTTATCCGGATCCAGCATTGAAAAATGTCTTTTTTTTCTGAGGTAATAATCCAGGACAATGGATTTCCGGTATATGAGTGAAACCCTGTGATGTGTCAGTGAGCTGCGCTTTCTCCTGATCTTTCCGAACATACGGTAAAAACTGAAATAAGCCCGGATCACGGCGAGGAAGTCTTTGGTGTCACCATCGGATAGGAATTTCAGGCCGGCAAGGAAATCGAGCAGGTGGCGGACCAGGAAAACCGGGAGGATGCTTCCCGCCGGCAGGTTCTTATACAGCAATATCAGGTTGTTTCTGAAGTTCAGGTATGTCTTTCTCCAGGATATCTTAGGCAGGGTTCCCCCTCCTACATGGTACACTTTTGAGCCCGGACAGTACATGATACGATAACCTTCATTTTTCAGCCGCCAGCAGAAGTCAATTTCTTCCATATGTGCGAAAAAGTCGTTGTCGAGTCCTCCCAACTGATGATACAGTGAGGCTCTTACGAACAGACAGGCTCCCGTGGCCCAGAAAATCTCCGAAGGCTGGTCATACTGCTGTTCGTCCTTTTCCAGGGTCAGGAATATTCTTCCCCTGCAGAAGGGGTAACCCCAATGGTCAATAAACCCTCCTGCGGCACCGGCATATTCGAACATCTCCGGTTCATGAAACGATAATATTTTGGGCTGACAGGCTGCAATACCCGGGTCATGGTCCATCATTTCAACAAGTGGTTCTATCCAGCCGGGAGTCACCTCGATGTCTGAGTTCAGTAGTACATAATACTCGGCGTCGACCTGGCACAGGGCATCGTTATAGCCCTTGGAGAATCCTCCGTTATCATCATTCCTGATGATCTCGATATCCGGGAAGTGTTGTTCAAGGTAGCTGACAGAGTCATCGGTGGAGGCGTTGTCCGCAATGATCATGCGTGCCTGGCCAGAATGTGCGATAACAGAAGGAAGGAAGCGTTCAAGGAACTTCCTGCCGTTCCAGTTCAGAATAACAACGGCGACCCTGCTCATGATCTGCTGTGTTTCCAGCGCCTGTGAGACCAGAGCCAGTTGTACGGCCTGTTGATGATGGCCTGCTCCAGCATTTGCACATGTGTCCGCGTGATTTCGAATTCTTCCGTCTGACCCGGCTTTTCGGTGATCAGCTTGAATGTGGCCTCATAATACCCTCTTTTAACCCGGTATAAATCCATAAAAAGCACCACATGCCCCAGGGAACGGGCAATTTTTTCCACACCCAGGAAAACTGCTGTATCCTGGTTCAGAAAATCCATCCAGTAATTGATCTCGTCTTTGGTTGGAGTCTGGTCACCGGCGATCAGGTAGATGGATGGTTCTGCCTTCATTTTCACCATTTCCCGGAATGCCTTTTTGAAATCTATCAGGCCTTTGTCTGCAAATTTCAGGCGCAGACTGTTCAGGTATTGTTCGAAGAACTTATCCGACAAAGGTTTGACAACGGCCCAGGGATTGTATTGGGGAAAGGTCGACATATATACTCCGAACCATTCCCAGTTGCCCAGATGCCCGGTGGCAATGATCACACTTTTTCCCTGCGAAAGGTATTTCTCCATTAATTCGATATTCACGATGCGGAACCGCTGATGAAAGGATGAAATTTTCATCCCCCTGGTCTTGATCACCTCCATCACCAGGTCGGCGATATGCCTGTAGTATTGTTTTCTGATCCGTTTTCTTTCATGTGCAGTGAGATGGGGGAAGGAATTCAGCAGGTTCTTGTCAATGACAGACCTGCGATATCTGAACACATAGGCTAATTTGAATGCAAGGCAGCCGGAAACGAAATACAGGACGCGAAAAGGGAGTAATGATATCAGCCTGGCGAGACACCTGAATAAGAGATAAACGATCTTCATGCGAATGAATCGTAGGGATGGAAAAAACAAAGGTAAAAAACAACGGAAAACTATCTCGGGTTATTGAAAAGTTCACCCGATTTATTGCCAAACCTCCCTCTGGGTGAGATTTCATCTTTATCCCATAAGCCGATCTGCCTGATCAGGTCCGACTGCCAGTTGGGATTGTTGATTTCACCCCTGACGTTGGAATGGATAAGGGCATAATCGTTGGTGGCCAGGCTTGGATTGGCGAATACGAATTTTTTATCCCGCTGGTCGTTGGTCAGCTGGTAATAGTGCCAGATCTGGTAAGGAACGGTGCCCATATCGCCATCGCGGCGTCCGTCGACGATGGTGAGGCCGCTGCTGCTGGATTCGAAAGGCTGGTCGGTGATGGTATTGGGTGCTCCGTATTTCAGGTAAATTCTTCCCCGGTCGGTTTCATAACCCTTTTTTATCGGTGTTTTATACGAATGGTTGACGATATTAACCTGTTCCTTGTATTTCAGCCAGGCACGTTCCGGGAAGAACTCATCTCTTTTAATCCAGAAATTCAGGAAATACTGCTGCATGGTAAGCAGGTCGGCCGTGCGCAATTGGTTCTGGGCAAAAACAATTTCCATTTCCGTGGAAACGGGTGCCAGAGAACGGATGTATTCTGAGAGGCTGTCTGTGTTGGTAATTTGTTCCACGAAACTGCCCCGGATGTCGAGGGCTGCAACATCTTTCATATCGAGCTTCACTTCGGGATTGCTTCTCTGGAAAAACAGGCTGTTGGATGCAAATACCTGGTTTTGCTGGTTTCTGGCTTCAACCACCAGGTCGTAATTACCTGAAGGCAGTTTGCTGATGTCGAATTCGTGGAGGATAACATTTACCGGCCTTGCAGTTTCTTTTTTGTTGCGGGCGAATTCACTCAGTGTTTTACCCGTTTCATTTGATCTGATGTGCCATGAAAGCAGGTAAGCCTGCCCGGAACCAAGCACCTGGTCGCTGCCGTAGATTTCGGAATAGAAAGCAAGCTTGTTCACTTCCCTGGGATAGAAGTTCTGCAGATAAGGTACCAGGTCGTAACCGCTTTTCGACAGCACATTGATTTCCTCAGATTTTTTAAAACTCTCAAGGAGTTCTATCCCCGAGATGCTGACCTGTCCCTGTGGAAAGTCGATCTTTAGGCTCTCCACATCCCTGATGGGGTCAGCGGCGGTGTGGAGATCCCGGATCTGGATCTCAAATTCATAGTCACCATTGGGCAGGGTAAAGCGCTGCTGGTCGATAAAACTGAAGTCGCGCTGCAAGGTATCGCTGATGACGGGGCTTTTTAATTCGTACTTTTTAAAGTTGACAATGTTCTCTTCGTTCCTGAAGATCATGGTTACTCCGACCAGGCCCTGGTAAGCTCCCGGTTCGACAGCTTGAAACACAATGCTGCCGGCGTACACCGAGAGGTAGGTTTCCAGGAAAGGCCCGTCATCCACGCTGTAAAAGGAACAATAGGAAAGGGCAGCCTGTATATTCTGTGCTGAAGAAAAGCTGCAGACAGGCAGCAGCAGCAGTAGAAAGATCAACTTTTTCATGGCGGTTGGGATTAGTCAATATACAAAGATACTGCGAAAAAGCAGTCCTGGCAATCCCGGAACCGGGCATATGTCTTGGTGTTTGACCGGTTTGTATAGAAAGACTCCGCTTGCCGTGAATTGAAATTGTTGTATTTTTGCCGCGGAGAGATGGCAGAGTGGTCGATTGCGGCGGTCTTGAAAACCGTTGAGGGTAACACCTCCGGGGGTTCGAATCCCTCTCTCTCCGCAAGTGGGTGTGGGTGTGAGTGTGGGTGTGGGGGGCAAGGAATCAGTTGAATTTTGGAAGGTATTCTTTGAGCATGTCCTTGTGGACCATAAAATCCATCATTTTTAATTTCACGAAGTCTTCACGGAAGAAATAGTACCCGAAATTTGGGTTGTTTTCTTTACCGCCGGTCCGTGAGCCTGATCCGGAATCTTTGACCAGGAACCATGTAACTCCTTCTTTCTCAATGTATCCCACGATGTGCATCCCATGGTCGTCGGTGGTGGTTTTATTGGTGAACCGGAACTGCCGTGCATCATCGTTGATAAAGGCAGGCGGAATATCGAAGGTGGGTACAATGGCAGCCTGGAAATCACGTGCATCGAATCCTGCCTCGGATACATCTCCGCCGATGGCAACGGTATACCCTTCCCTCAATGCTTTTTTGATGATCTTCATATAGTCCTCCAGCGGAAGGTTATGATAATCCTTGCTGTGCCACCAGTTATCGGGTACTTCATATTCCACTTTTTTCCAGAATGGTTGTTGCAGATATGAAAGAACGTCCACAAAATCATCGGGATTCACCTTCAGTATTTCCTGCAGAAACTGCACCGGACTGTATGTTTTACCCTCGAAACTGATTTTTTGGGGAGGTTCGCCCATATAGAATTGAAGGATGTCTTTCACGGTTGAAACCACGAAGGTTTCATTCCAGATGTTTTCACTTTTTACGTGTTTGAAGAATCTGTCCACTTCTTCGAAAAGCTGTTGATGATCATAATATACCTGGCCGGGCAGCAGTCCCGTATAATCTTCATAAGGGACAATGCCGTATTTCTTCCAGATCTTTGTTACGGCATTGCATTCGGAGCCTTCGCCGACAGCCATGTCACCCCTGTGTTCGACAAAATAAACGGCCCTTTCGATATATTCGTAATACACAGTGTGCATCTCCGATAACTTGATTCGGCGTTTGGTCAGCCTGTATATTTCCGACTCCAGGAAGGAAGTTCCGGAAAAGCACCAGCAGGTATTGGTGGCTCCCTGCGAAACAGGTTCATTGTGCCAGTAAGTCGTGTATGTTTTCCGGTCGGAAGGTACTTTCAAGGTACTCATATCTACTTTAAAGACCGGTTTTTTTTCTGGTTCGGACTTTTGAGCCTGCTCAAAATCACGGATGCCGGAAAGGATATATTTGTCGTAATAACCTTCTCCGTAAAATTTAAATACTGCCTTATCCTGGTTCTGGGCTTGTGTCGGGTTCAGCATAAGAACCGCACAAGTGATGATCAGTATGACTTTTTTCATGATATGGATAATGATGGATAACTCAGGTGAAGATGATATCGTCTTTAACCGTAATTTTTTCACAGTACTGGCATTTAAGCCGGATGTCGTCTTTCGACAGAACGGTGAATTTTGTCGGGATGGCTTCGTGGTTCGTAATGCAGTTTGGGTTGAAACATTTCACGATTTTTTCGACATAGTCAGGGACACTGACATGTTTTTTCTCCACAACCTGAAAATCCCGGATCACGATAAGGGTGGCCGATGGAGCTGCCAATGCGATTTTGTTGATCTCTTCGGCTTCAAAATAGCGGTTGCTGACTTTGATAATCCCTTTTTTTCCAAATTTCCTGCTATCGAGGTTGGTACCAAAAAGCACCTGGTTATCAATGGATTCCAGTCCCAGCATCCGGATTACCTGGAAGACGCTTTTGGCCGGGATATGGTCGATCACGGTACCGTTTTCGATGGCCGATACTTTGAGTTCTTTGCGTGGGTCGTTGTTCTCCATCAGATGACTCCTAATATTGAGGTTACTAATGCTTGTCTTACATATACGCCGTTCAGTGCCTGTTGAAAATAATACGCCTTGGGATTGTCGTCGATATCCACATTGATCTCATTGACCCTTGGCAGCGGATGCAATATCCTGAGGCTTTCCTTGGAACCTTTCAGCATGTTGTTACGGAGGATGTAGGCATTTTTGACTTTTTCGTATTCTATCGGATCAGAGAATCTTTCCCTTTGGATACGGGTCATGTAAACTATGTCAGCGATTGGCAGGACATCTTGCAGTTCAGTGTATTGTGTATATTCAAGTTGTTTTTCCTTGATATGCATTTTCACGGCACTGGGAAGTTTGAGTTCGGGAGGGGAGACAAGGTGGAAACGGCAGTTGAAGTTGGTGAGGGCCATCACGAGGGAGTGCACGGTACGGCCGTATTTCAGGTCTCCGACAAAGGCGATGTCCAGGTTTTCCAAGGTACCCTGGGTTTTTCTGATCGAGTACATGTCGAGAAGGCACTGTGTCGGGTGCTGGTTTGCTCCGTCACCGGCATTGATAATCGGAACAGACGATACTTCGCTTGCATAACGGGCGCTTCCGTCTTTCGGATGCCGCATCACGATAAGGTCGGAATAATTGCTGACCATGATGATCGTATCCTTCAGGGATTCGCCTTTCTGAACACTGGTGGATGAAGTGTCGGCGAACCCGATCACTTTCCCGCCGAGCCGGTTCACTGCGGTGTCGAAACTGAGCCTGGTTCTTGTTGAAGGTTCGAAGAAGAGGTTGGCAACAACATGGCCTTCGAGGATTTTTCTTGTCGGCTGTTTTTCAAAACTCTCTGCAAGGTCCAGGATGCCGATCTGCTCTTCTTTGCTGAAATCATTGATTGAAATGAGGCTGCGGTTTTTCATGGGGATTTGGATACATTGGCGGCTTAAAAGTATCAATTTTTTCGAAGGGGAATCTGCTTGTTGAAAAAATTGGGATGTCATCCTGGCATTGATTTAAATCAACGCCAGGATGACATCCCAATTCCGTTTTGCCGTTCCTGTAAACCTGAAATCAGCCTACAGCCTATGTTTCAACACAAAATCCCCGATGACATCCTCGAGATTCGGGGATCCTATTTCCTGAAGGTCATAATAAACCCTGGTATTGGGCTTATTGATATGAATGATCCTGTTCAGGTCGATGGGGGTTGCGATGATGACGGAATCACATTCGGTATTGTTGATGCTGGTCTCAAGATCTTTTACCTGTTGTTCTCCATAACCCATGGCAGGAAGGAGTTTGCCGATATTCGGATAAATCTGGAAAGTTTCAGCAAGGCGGCCGACAACCCAGGGCCGGGGATCAACCCACTCGGCAGCACCATATCTCATGGCAGCAACGATGCCTGCACCGAGTTTCATTTCTCCGTGTGTCAGGGTGGGCCCATCTTCAACCACCAATACTTTCTTCCCTTTGATCAGTTCAGGATTGTCAACTTTAATCGGGGACGCCCCGTCAACAACAATAGCGCCGGGATTTACATCAGCGATGTTCTGCCTCACTGTCTGTATGTCATCCGGAGCAGCGCTATCCATCTTATTGATTACCACGACATCTGCCATCCTGAGATTCACTTCACCGGGATAATAGGAGATTTCATGGCCGGGACGGTGCGGATCGACCACCGTCACCATCAGGTCGGGCTTGTAAAAAGGAAAATCATTGTTCCCGCCATCCCAAACAACCACATCACATCCTGCCGGATCTTTTTCCGCTGCCCTGAGAATGGCCTCATAATCAACTCCGGCATAAATTACATTGCCCCTGACCACATGGGGTTCATACTCTTCCATTTCTTCAATGGTACATTTGTGTTTATGCAAATCTTCCACTGTGGCAAAACGCTGAACCTTTTGCTCCACCAGGTTACCGTATGGCATCGGATGCCTGACGGCGACCACTTTAAGTCCTTTCTTCATTAAAAGTTCAATAATCCTTCGGGAAGTCTGACTCTTACCGGCTCCGGTGCGAATGGCTCCGATTGCAATTACCGGTTTGCTGCTCCTGATCTGGGTATCCTTGGGCCCGATGAGCATGAAATCAGCTCCGGCTGCATTCACAATGGAACTGAGCCGCATTACACTGGTATATGAGACATCGCTATAGGAAAACACACAGATATCTGCCTTCAAGTCCTTGATGAGATCAGGTAATTCATCCTGGGCATAAATCGGAATCCCTTCAGGATAAAGGTTGCCTGCCAGTTCAGCGGGGTATTTGCGCCCTTCAATATCAGGAATCTGGGCAGCTGTGAAGGCAATGACATTGAACGCATCGTCGTTCCTGAAATAGGTGTTGAAATTGTGGAAATCTCTTCCGGCAGCACCAATGATAATTACATTCTTTCTCGCCATAAAACAATGATTTTAAGTTATTTGTAAAAAACAGGGCTAGATTAGCATTTGCAAAGGTAGTAAATACCCATGAATTTCAAAATTTAAGTGATTGATAAAAAGCTATTTATGATTCATTGATATTCAGGTAGATGTAATTATTGTATCCTGGAGAGTCAAGCTTCTTTTGCACTATTTTTGTCAGGATTAAAAAAAAGCAGATGATCAGTCTCAGAATCAAGCATGCTGTTGGAGAAGCTATCCGTTCACTTTACGGAATTGATTGCCCGGAGGAGAAAATTCAGATTCAACCGACGCGGAAAGAATTTACGGGTGATTTTACTGTGGTGGTCTTCCCTTTGACACCGCTCAGCAAAAAATCACCTGAAGAAACAGCTGCCGTCCTGGGTGATTTCCTTCTTGCGACCTTAGCGGAACTGAGTTCGTATCAGGTCATCAAGGGATTTCTGAACCTTCAGCTCAGCCAGAATTTCTGGAAGGAATACTTTCTGGAAGCCCTTCAATCGGATTTTTCACGTGTTGCAGAAAAGAATGACAAAACCGTCGTTCTGGAGTATTCTTCTCCAAATACCAACAAACCGCTGCATCTGGGTCACATCAGGAATAACCTGCTTGGCGCTTCTCTTGCCCGTATTCTTGAGGCGAACGGTTATGAGGTGAGGAGGGTAAATCTTGTGAACGACAGGGGGATTCATATTTGCAAGTCCATGCTGGCCTGGCAAAAGTGGGGTAATGGCGAAACGCCTGCCTCATCTGGTGAAAAGGGAGACCACCTTGTCGGGAAGTATTATGTAATGTTCGACCGGCATTATAAAGAGGAGGTTGCAGCCTTGGCAGCCACCGGCATGAAAGAGGAAGAAGCGGCGAAACTTGCTCCTTTAATGCTGGAAGCACAAAATATGCTGAGGGCCTGGGAAAATGGTGATTCAGAGGTAATCGCACTTTGGCGAACCATGAACAGCTGGGTATATGAAGGTTTTGCTGAAACCTATCATCGTTTGGGTATAGTATTCGATAAAACGTATTATGAATCGGGTACTTACCTGTCAGGAAGGGATCTGGTTCTCGAAGGGCTTGATTTCGGTATTCTTATGAAGAGGGCTGATGGATCTGTGTGGTGTGATCTGACAGATGAAGGCCTGGATGAGAAATTGCTGTTGCGTTCCGACGGAACTTCTGTTTACATTACGCAGGATCTTGGGACGGCCAGCCTCAGGCAAAGGGAGTTTCACCCCGATCGTTTGATATATGTCGTCGGGAACGAGCAAAACTATCATTTCGACGTATTGAGGCTGATCCTGAAGAAACTCGGAAAAGATTGGTACCGGAATATTCATCATTTCTCCTATGGTATGGTGGAGTTGCCGGAGGGAAAGATGAAATCCAGGGAAGGGACAGTTGTGGATGCCGACGATCTTTTACAGGAAATGTATGATGTTGCCGTTCAGAATACCAGGGAACTTGGAAAATCCGACATTGAAGCGGCTGATGATGCGGAAGCGCTTTTCTGGATGCTGGCGCTCGGTGCATTGAAATATTTTATCCTGAAAGTTGATCCCAAAAAGAATATGGTTTTCAATCCCCAGGAATCTATTGATTTCAACGGGAATACCGGCCCATTCATTCAATATACCCATGCAAGGATACAATCCCTGCTCAGAAAGGCATCTGAGGATGCATTACTCGGACGTTTAGCAGAAGGGATGAAGGATCTGCAACTGTCTGATACGGAGGTCTCACTGATTAAGCAATGCTATGCTTATCCAGCCCTGCTTGTCCAGGCCGCAGAGGAGCTCAGTCCCGCCTTGATAGCCAATTACCTGCACCAATTATGTAAGGATTATAACTACTTCTACCAGACCACTCCGGTACTGAGGGCGGAAACGGCAGCCATCATCCTTTTCCGGCTTCAGCTTTCCCGTTTGATGGGGCATATTATCAGGGAGGGGATGAAATTGCTGGGTATCGACGTTCCCGACAAGATGTAAAAAAAAAAGAGGCTGTCCCGAAAGACAGCCTCCTTTTTTCTGATTGGATCGCTTACCGTACGATCAGCTTTTTCGATCTGACCAGGTCTCCGTCGGTAAACCTCAGGATGTAGAATCCTGTCGGATAATTCGAAACATCGAATTGTTTGGTGAACTTGGAGAAGACATCATTCTGCAGTTTTTCGCTGTAGAGATGCTGTCCGATCTGGTTGTAGATGTCGAAAGTGAGCGGTTTGTCATAATTCTCGACAGTAACGGTAAACTGACCTGAAGTCGGGTTCGGATACACAACGATCTTCTGTTCCTTGCTGTTCTCCTCGATACCCGGACAAGGTACGAAGGTTACAACGACGTCGTCTTTCCATTGGCAGCCATTGAGGGTGACTGTGACAACGAAGGTAGTGGGATTGTTTAGTCCGATTCCCGTTGAGTCGAGTTGGAGTACTTCATCTTCCGATCCGGTGTTCCAGAGGTAATAGTCAAAGCCATTAACCGGAAGCGGTTGAAGCTGGATGGTATGGTTTTCACAGGCAACCACATCCGGACCAAGGGTAACCCAGTTGGGGATGGGGTTAACATTCACCCTGACTGTTGCGATGTCGGTACAACCTTGAACATTCATGACAGTGACGGTGAAGAAGGTGGTATCCATTAAGATACCGGTACTGATGGTATCATTGGTCTGTCCGGTATTCCACAGGTAAGGAGTGGTCCCTGAACCTCCTCCGGCGATCAGGTTTGTGCTTTCACCGGCACAGATCGTGATCGGAATGGCTGTTGCGCTTGCAACAGGCAGGGGTAAGGGGTACACAATAACCTGATCAACAGCTGTACATCCAAAGGAAGTAGTCACCGTTACACTGTAGGTTGCGGTATCTCCGGCAATCACGCTGATACTCTGAGTGGTTGCGGATGTACTCCACAGGTAGGTGACACCCGGAGGTGTGGCCGTGGCAGTGAGGGTTGTACTGCTACCGAAACATACGTATTGATCAGGACCAATGTTGACAGTGGGCATCTCGACAACCGTAATGGTGTTGGTTGCCGAATTGGTGCAATTGTTACCATCTGTGAAGGTATAGGTCAGGGTGTAGGTGCCGGGAATCAGGGCAGAAGCATTAAAGTTGCTGCCGATAACACCGGGACCGCTGTATGTTCCGCCCAGGGGCAGACCACCGGTGAGCGCGTAGGAGGTATTGGCATTGCACTGGGTGGTGAGCGCGTTGGTCCAGGTAACAACTGGCAGCGGATGTACCGTTACCGTGTTCGTTGCCGAGTTGACACAGCCCTGTGCACTTTCGTAAGTATAGGTGATTGTCCAGACACCCACACCAGCCACGGAAGCATTGAAGTTGTTACCCACAACTCCCGGTCCGCTGTAAGTACCGCCGGCAGGGAATCCTGTATTCAGCACGAGTACCGTACTGTTTACGCACTGGTCGGGCAGGATGCCCGGGAATCCTACAGCAGGCAGGTTGTTGATTACGATGGTATTGGTTGCCGAGTTGATGCAATTGGTAAGCGGATTCTGGTAAGTGTAGGTTAATGTATATACACCGGCAACACCGATCGCATTGGCATTGAACAGATTGCCGTTGACGCCGGGTCCGCTGTAGGTACCGCCTGCAGGGCTACCGCCGGTGAGGGCGTATCCGCTTTCGTTGATACACTGCGGTGCCAGGGTGGCAACCCAGGTGACAACCGGCAGCGGGTTCACGGTAATGGTATTGGTGGCAGTGCTGGTACATCCGTTTGCGTCCGTATAGGTATAGGTCAATACGTGTGTACCCAGACCGGCAAGGGCGGCATTGAAGTTGGTGCCGTTCACGCCCGGTCCGCTGTAAACACCACCGGCAGGAGAACCTCCGCTTAGGCTGTAAGTAGTAGCAGTGATACACTGCTGCTGCAGTGCGTTGGTCCAGGTAACAACCGGCATGGGAACAACCGTGATGGTGTTGGTGGCAGAATTGGTACAACCGTTACCATTGGTGAAGGTGTAGGTAATCGTATGAATACCCACGCCAGCGACAGATGCATTGAAATTGGTACCGGATACGCCGGGGCCATTGTATGTTCCGCCGCCGGGCAGGCCACCGGTCAGGAAGTATGTGGTATTGTTTACACACTGTGTGGTAAGGACACCTCCAAATGTAACGACAGGCAGCGGATATACCGTAATGGTGTTGCTGGCGCTGTTGATACAACCGTTGGCGTCTGTGTAGGTATAGGTGATGATGTGAGTACCGGCACCTGCCACAGAGGCATCAAAGTTGGTTCCGCTGACACCGGGACCGCTATAGACTCCTCCTGCGGGTACACCACCTGTGAGCACATAAGAAGTGGATGTGATACATTGTGGCGTGAGCGGGTTGTTGAAGGTAACCACCGGCAGGTTCACCACCGTGATGGTATTGGTGGCACTGTTGGTACAGCCGTTGATATCACTGTATGTATAAGTGATTACATGGGTTCCCAGTCCGGCAACGGAAGCGTTGAAGTTGTTGGCTGTAACGCCAGGTCCGCTGTAGATTCCGCCTGCAGGCAATCCGCCGGTCAGCATATAGGCAGTGGCATTGATACACTGGTTAGCCAGTGTGCCTCCGAAAGTAACCACAGGCAAAGAATGCACCGTGATGGTGTTCGTGGCAGTACCAGTACAACCCGATACGATATCGGTGTATGTGTAGGTAAGCGTAAAGGTGCCTGCACCCGTGATAGCAGCATTGAATACATTACCAATGACGCCCGGGCCACTGTAAACACCACCGGCAGGCAAACCGCCAGTCAGCGCAACGTTGTTGTTGTCGACGCACACATCAGGCAATGCTCCTGCCCATGTAACGGCAGGACCATTTACAACGGTGATGGTGTTGGTGGCAGAATTAGTACAGCCATTGGCGTCAGTGTAAGTATACGTGAGCGTATGGGTGGCAACTCCTGCAACGGAAGCATTGAAGTTGGTTCCTGTTACACCAGGTCCGGAATAAGTACCGCCGGCAGGTGTACCGGTCGACAGGTTAAAGGTAGTCGAACTGCTGCATAGCACCGGGAAATTACCGGCAAAGGTAACGATAGGTAAGGGATTGACAGTGATCACATTGGTGGTGCTGTTCACGCAGAGGGACACAGGATCCTGATATGTATAGGTCAGTGTATGTACGCCGGTTCCGGCAAGGGCAGGGTTGAAGTTACCACCCACGATACCGGGTCCGCTGTAAGTTCCTCCAAGCGGCAGACCGCCTGTCAGCGCAAAGGCTGCAGCATCAATACACTGTGCGGTCAGGATACTGGTCCATGTGACCACAGGCAAAGCAGAGACAGTGATGCTGTTTGTAGCCACACCGCTGCATCCGGTTGCAATATCCGTATAAGTGTACGTCAGCGTATAGGTGCCCGGGCCGACGAAGCTGGGCATAAATACGTTACCAATCACACCGGGACCGCTGTAAATACCACCTGCAGGTAATCCGCCTGTGAGAATGAAGTTGCCCACGTTCTCGCATACGATCGGAAGGGTGGTAGCCCAGGTCACGACCGGAGAAGGATTGACTACGATGGTATTGGTGGCACTGTTCATGCAACCGTTGGCATCAGTATAGGTGTAAGTGATGATATGGGTACCTACACCGGCAAGCGAAGCGTTGAAGTTGGTACCGGTGACGCCGGATCCGCTGTAAACACCGCCGACAGGTAGGCCGCCGGAGAGGTTATAAATCGTGGATGTAACACAAAGCGGTGGGATCACGCCTCCGAAGGTAACAACAGGCAGCGGGTTCACCGTGATGGTATTGGTTATGGTATTCATACAATTGCTTGCAGGATCGGTATAAGTGTAAGTCAGGGTATGCGTACCTGCCCCTGCAACAGCAGGATTAAATACTCCGCCGCTGACTCCTGTACCGCTGTATACACCTCCTGCCGGAACTGCTCCGGTAAGGGTGACAGGTGCAGCATCAATACACACTGCTGTCAGAGGTCCTGGCCAGGTCAGAGCCGGCAGCGGATTGACAGTGATGGTATTGGTGGCAGAGCCTGTACATCCGGTGGCTGGATCTGAGTATGTGTATGTGATAGTATAAGTTCCAACACCCACCAGGGCAGGATTGAACACATTGCCGGTCACTCCCGGGCCTGTGTAGAATCCTCCGACGGGAGTACCGCCGCTGAGGAAGTAGGTAGTTACATCAACACACTGATCAGGAAGGACTGTGGTCCAGCTTACAGTGGGTGCCGGGATTACGGCGATATTCCTCGATACTGTTGTTAAACAACTTCCGTTGCTGTATGCGTAGGAAATGGTATGTACGCCCAGTCCGGCAACTGCGGGATCAAAGGTGGTTCCGCTGACTCCTGTCCCGGTAAATGTCCCGCCGACTGGTGTGACATACAGGGAAAGATTCAGTGTGAGGCCGTTGATACAAACGTCGGGCAGCGGGCTGAAGGTAACCACAGGCACCGGCACCACTTCGATAGTATTGGCAGCGCTGTTGACGCAACCATTGGCATCGGTATAGGTGTAGGTGAGGGTGTGGATTCCCACTCCGGCTGCCACAGCATTGAAGTTGGTTCCGCTGACACCGGGACCGCTGTAAACACCGCCTGCTCCGGCAGGGGTTCCTCCGGTAAGTGCATACACCGTGGCATCGGCACACTGGGTTGTGAGTGCATTGGTCCAGGTCACCACCGGCAGGTTATACACAGTGATGGTGTTAGTGGTCGCATTGGTACAACCGTTGGCGTCAGTGTAGGTGTATGTCAGCGTATGTGTACCGGCACCGGCAAGTGAAGCAGTGAAGGTCGTACCGTTGACACCGGGTCCACTGTACACACCGCCTGCAGGGGTAGCACCCGTGAGGAAGTAGTCAGGAGCGTCGATGCACTGGTTGGTCAGCACATTGGTCCAGCTTACCACCGGCAGCGGCAGCACGTTGATGCTGCGGGTCACTGTTGTGGTACAACCGCCTGATGTGTAAGTATAGGTAATATTGTGTGTGCCAGCACCGGCTGTGGCCGGGTCAAAGACAGAACCGCTGATGGCAGGGCTACCGCTGAAGGTGCCTCCGGTCGGGGTTACGTAAGTGGCCAGGTCAAAGGCGGGAGCATTCACACAGACATCGGGCAGCGGGCTGAAGCTAACCACAGGCACAGGTACCACTTCGATGGTGTTGGTAGCGCTGTTGACACAGCCATTGGCATCGGTGTAGGTGTAAGTGAGGGTGTGGATTCCCACTCCGGCTGCCACAGCATTGAAGTTGGTTCCGCTGACACCGGGACCGCTGTAAACACCGCCCACTCCGGAAGGGGTTCCTCCGGTAAGTGCATACACCGTGGCATCGGCACACTGGGTTGTGAGTGCATTGGTCCAGGTCACCACCGGCAGGTTGTACACGGTGATGGTGTTGGTAGTCGCGTTGGTACAGCCGTTGGCATCAGTGTAAGTGTACGTCAGCGTATGGGTTCCGGCACCGGCAAGGGCAGCAGTAAAGACGCCGCCGGCAACGCCTGGACCGCTGTACACACCGCCTGCAGGGGTAGCACCCGTGAGGAAGTAGCCGGGAGCGTCGATGCACTGGTTCGTCAGCACATTGGTCCAGCTTACCACCGGGATGGGCAGCACAATGATGCTGCGGGTCACTGTTGTGGTACAACCGCCTGATGTGTAAGTATAGGTAATATTGTGTGTGCCAGCACCTGCTATGGCCGGGTCAAAGACAGAACCGCTGATGGCAGGGCTACCGCTGAAGGTGCCTCCGGTCGGGGTTACGTAAGCGGCCAGGTCAAAGGCGGGAGCATTCACACAGACATCGGGCAGCGGGCTGAAGGTAACCACAGGCACAGGCACCACTTCGATGGTGTTGGTAGCGCTGTTGACGCAACCATTGGCATCGGTATAGGTGTAGGTGAGGGTGTGGATACCCACTCCGGCTGCCACAGCATTGAAGTTGGTTCCGCTGACACCGGGTCCGCTGTACACACCAGCCGGTAGGGCAGGAGTTCCTCCGGTAAGTGCATACACCGTGGCATCAGCACACTGGGTTGTGAGTACATTGGCCCAGGTCACCACCGGCAGGTTATACACAGTAATGGTGTTAGTGGTCGCATTGGTACAACCGTTGGCGTCAGTGTAGGTGTACGTCAGCGTATGTGTACCGGCACCGGCAAGTGAAGCAGTGAAGGTCGTACCGTTGACACCGGGCCCACTGTAAACACCGCCGGCAGGAGTAGCACCTGTGAGGAAGTAGGCGGGAGCGTCGATGCACTGGTTAGTCAGCACATTGGTCCAGCTTACCACGGGTAAGGGCAGCACAATGATGCTGCGGGTCACTGTTGTGGTACAACCGCCTGATGTGTAAGTATAGGTAATATTGTGTGTACCGGCACCGGCTGTGGCCGGGTCAAAGACGGAACCGCTGATGGCAGGGCTACCGCTGAAGGTGCCTCCGGTCGGGGTTACGTAAGCGGCCAGGTCAAAGGCGGGAGCATTCACACAGACATCGGGCAGCGGGCTGAAGGTAACCACAGGCACAGGCACCACTTCGATGGTGTTGGTAGCGCTGTTGACACAGCCATTGGCATCGGTGAAAGTGTAAGTCAGGGTGTGGATTCCCACTCCGGCGAGCACGGCGCTGAAGTTGGATCCTGTAACGCCGGGACCGCTGTAAACACCACCCGCTCCGGCAGGGGTTCCTCCTGTAAGTGCATACACCGTGGCATCGGCACACTGGGTTGTGAGTACATTGGCCCAGGTCACCACCGGCAGGTTATACACAGTGATGGTGTTAGTAGTCGCATTGGTACAGCCGTTGGCATCAGTGTAAGTGTACGTCAGTGTGTGTGTTCCGGCACCGGCAAGGGCAGCGGTAAAGACGCCGCCGGCAACACCGGGACCGCTGTACACACCGCCTGCAGGGGTAGCACCCGTGAGGAAGTAGTCAGGAGCATCGATACACTGGTTAGTCAGCACATTGGTCCAGCTTACCACCGGTAAGGGCAGCACAATGATGCTGCGGGTCACTGTTGTGGTACAACCGCCTGAAGTGTAGGTAT
This sequence comes from Bacteroidota bacterium, assembly GCA_022709385.1. GTDB lineage: Bacteria > Bacteroidota > Bacteroidia > Bacteroidales > CAIXZF01 > JAKLIX01. The sequence continues at coordinate 57,712 of JAKLIX010000010.1, forward strand.
AAGTGATATTATGGGTACCGACACCTGCTGTGGCCGGGTCAAACATGGAACCGCTGATGGCGGGGCTTCCGCTGAAGGTGCCGCCGGTCGGGGTTACGTAAGTGGCCAGGTCAAAGGCGGGAGCATTCACACAGACATCGGGCAGCGGGCTGAAGGTAACCACAGGCACCGGTACCACTTCGATGGTGTTGGTAGCGCTGTTGACACAGCCATTGGCATCGGTGTAAGTGTAAGTCAGGGTGTGGATTCCCACTCCGGCCAGCACGGCGCTGAAGTTGGATCCTGTAACGCCGGGACCGCTGTAAACACCACCCGCTCCGGCAGGGGTTCCGCCGGTAAGTGCATACACCGTGGCATCGGCACACTGGGTTGTGAGTACATTGGCCCAGGTCACCACCGGCAGGTTATACACCGTGATGGTGTTAGTGGTCGCATTGGTACAGCCGTTGGCGTCAGTGTAGGTGTATGTCAGTGTATGGGTTCCGGCACCGGCAAGAGAAGCATCGAAGGTCGTACCGTTGACACCCGGCCCACTGTAAATACCGCCGGCAGGAGTAGCACCTGTGAGGAAGTAGGCGGGAGCGTCGATGCACTGGTTAGTCAGCACATTGGTCCAGCTTACCACAGGTAAGGGCAGCACAATGATGCTGCGGGTCACTGTTGTGGTACAGCCGCCTGATGTGTATGTATAGGTAATATTGTGTGTACCGGCACCTGCTGTGGCCGGGTCAAACATGGAACCGCTGATGGCAGGGCTACCGCTGAAGGTGCCGCCGGTCGGGGTTACGTAAGCGGCCAGGTCAAAGGCGGGAGCATTCACACAGACATCGGGCAGCGGGCTGAAGGTAACCACAGGCACCGGTACCACTTCGATGGTGTTGGTAGCGCTGTTGATACAGCCGTTGGCATCGGTGTAAGTGTAAGTCAGTGTATGGATACCCACTCCGGCCAGCACGGCGCTGAAGTTGGATCCTGTAACGCCGGGACCGCTGTAAACACCACCCGCTCCGGCAGGGGTTCCTCCGGTAAGTGCATACACCGTGGCATCGGCACACTGGGTTGTAAGTACATTGGCCCAGGTCACCACCGGCAGGTTATATACAGTAATGGTGTTGGTGGTGGCATTGATACAGCCATTGGCATCGGTGAAAGTGTACGTCAGTGTATGCGTACCGGCACCGGCAAGCGCAGCGGTAAAGACACCGCCGGCAACGCCTGGACCGCTGTACACACCGCCTGCAGGGGTAGCACCCGTGAGGAAGTAGCCGGGAGCGTCGATGCACTGGTTAGTCAGTACATTGGTCCAGCTTACTACCGGTAAGGGCAGTACATTGATGCTGCGGGTCACTGTTGTGGTACAGCCGCCTGATGTGTAAGTATAGGTAATGTTGTGTGTACCAGCACCGGCTGTGGCCGGATCAAACATGGAACCGCTGATGGCGGGGCTACCGCTGAAGGTGCCTCCGGTCGGGGTTACGTAAGTGGCCAGGTCAAAGGCGGGAGCATTCACACAGACATCGGGCAGCGGGCTGAAGGTAACCACAGGCACAGGCACCACTTCGATGGTGTTGGTAGCGCTGTTGACACAGCCATTGGCATCGGTGTAGGTGTAAGTGAGGGTGTGGATTCCCACGCCGGCTGCCACAGCATTGAAGTTGGTTCCGCTGACACCGGGTCCGCTGTACACACCAGCCGGTAGGGCAGGAGTTCCGCCGGTAAGTGCATACACCGTGGCATCGGCACACTGGGTTGCAAGCACATTGGCCCAGGTCACCACAGGCAGGTTATACACTGTGATGGTGTTAGTGGTCGCATTGGCACAACCGTTGGCGTCAGTGTAGGTGTACGTCAGCGTATGAGTACCGGCACCGGCAAGGGCAGCGGTAAAGACACCGCCGGCAACGCCTGGACCGCTGTATACACCACCGGCAGGGGTGGCGCCTCCGAGGAAGTAGCCGGGAGCGTCGATGCACTGGTTAGTCAGCACATTGGTCCAGCTTACCACCGGTAAGGGCAGCACATTGATGCTGCGTGTCACTGTTGTGGTACAACCGCCTGATGTGTAAGTATAGGTAATATTGTGTGTGCCAGCACCGGCTGTGGCCGGGTCAAAGACAGAACCGCTGATGGCGGGGCTTCCGCTGAAGGTGCCGCCGGTCGGGGTTACGTAAGTGGCCAGGTCAAAGGCGGGAGCATTCACACAGACATCGGGCAGCGGGCTGAAAGTAACCACAGGCACCGGCACCACTTCGATAGTATTGGTAGCGCTGTTGACGCAACCATTGGCATCGGTATAGGTGTAGGTGAGGGTGTGGATTCCCACTCCGGCCAGCACGGCGCTGAAGTTGGATCCTGTAACGCCGGGTCCGCTGTACACACCACCCACACCGGGAGGAGTACCGCCGGTAAGTGCATATACTGTGGCATCGGCACACTGGGTTGTAAGTACATTGGCCCAGGTCACCACAGGCAGGTTATACACAGTGATGGTGTTAGTGATCGCATTGGTACAGCCGTTGGCATCAGTGAAAGTGTACGTCAGCGTATGGGTTCCGGCACCGGCAAGGGCAGCGGTAAAGACACCGCCGGCAACACCTGGACCGCTGTACACACCACCAGCAGGGGTGGCGCCTAAGAGGAAGTAACCGGGAGCATCGATGCAGAGGTTCGTCAGCACATTGCCCCATGTCAGTACCGGCAGCGGCAACACGTTGATGCTGCGGGTGATGACGGTGGTACAACCACTGGCAATAAAGCTGTAGGTTACCGTATGAGTACCTGCACCTGCAACTGCAGGATCAAACATGCTACCCGTAATGGCGGGACTTCCGGAGAAGGTACCGCCTGTCGGGGTGACATAAGTGGCAAGGTCGAAAGCAGGGGCATTCACACAAATGTCGGGAAGCGGTGAGAATTCAACCACTGGTCCCGGCTGGACAGTAATCGTATTGGTTGCTGAGCCAGTGCAGTTGAAACCGTCGGTATAGGTATAGGTCAGGATATGCACTCCGTTACCGGCGATTACCGGATCGAAGGCATTGTTCACTACTCCGTTTCCGCTGTACGTACCACCCAGGGGAAGTCCGCCGCTGAGTGCAAGCGGGCTGCTGTTTTCACAGATCACGCCCAGGTCATTGGTCCATGTAACGTTGGGAATAATTTCAGTTACAGTCACACTGCCTATCATGAGCGCAGTGCATCCGTTGAAAATATTCAGTCCGACTACCGTATACACTCCCGGAACAGTCTGCAGACCAAAGTCTATGACACCACCGGTACCGAATACCGGTGAACCTGAGTTAATTCCGTTAATAAAGAGTTGATAAACGATGGCAGGCTCGGAATCCACCAGGCCGACAGGTACTCCTGCTTCACCCTGGCAGAAGGTGCCTCCACCGGTTACAAGGAAGGGATCGGGTCCGTCGAGGACCGTGATGGTGTTGGTGGCAAAGTTCTCGCAGCCATTGGCATCGATATAAGTGTAAGTAAGGGTGAAAACACCGGGACCAGCCAGATTGGCATTGAAGTTGGGATGAACCACACCCGGTCCGCTGTACGTACCACCAAGCGGCATGCCGCCGGTCAGCGTGTAAACGGTGTCAGCCTGGCACTGTACGGCAAGAACGTTTGTCCAGGTAACCACAGGCAGGGGATTGATGATCACTTCTGCACTGCCGGCCATATTGCTCACACAGGTAGTGACGGGGTTGGTGCCGACAACGGTATAGATACCTGCAAGCAGCTGGTTCCCAAACGACAGTACAGCACCGGTTCCGGCAAGGATCTGACCGGTAGACACACCGTCGAGGAAGAGTTCATAGTTCACACCGATTTCTGAACCATCCAAACCTACTTCCACTCCGATTCCTCCGATACAATATTCACCACCACCGGTTACATTAAATACCAGCGGAAGGGGATGTACGGTGACACTGCCGTTTACATAATTATCCGGTATAATGGTGCCAAATTGGTCGCCATACATGCAACTGCCGAAGGTCGGATCCCATGTGAGGGCTGAATATCCTGTTGTTGCCGTGAAGACGAGTTCAAACAGGGTTCCTCCGTTTACAACAGTGGCAGGCGTCAGTGCAAACCAGAATGCTGCAAGCTGGTCGGGAGCACTCGGAGAAACCGAGAACAGGTAACTGCTCGGAGCAGGTGGTTCAAGGGCCGGATTCACATTCTGATATCCCGTGTAAGCGAGTACGGCAGGATCGTAATTCAGTTTGAGTGACATGGAACCGATCTGGTAGAAATTGTCTGCAGTAATGGGAACAACAATCTGCTCACCGGTACAAATCTCAAGATCAGGTGCATAGGTGATCACAGGGGCGAGGAACATAAAGAGTTCTGCACTGTTTGAAATCACAAAATTGCCGCAAAGGGCTTCTGTCACAACACATCTGTATAAATAGCCATCCATGCCGATAACAGCATCGGTGATCTGAAGTGTGGGAGTATTCACACCTGAATAGAGTGCTGAAGGGACAAGGTCAGCAAAGCTGAGTCCTCCGTCTGTACTTAGCTGCCACTGGTAGAAGTCTCCGCCGACAGCAGTAACGCTGAAGGTGGGATCGTCGCCCACAACGGCGATTGCATCCACCGGGTGACCGGTAATTACGGGATAGGGATCAACGATCATACTGACGGTGGGTACATTGGCAACAGCACAGGTTCCGGGCAGGCTCACATCCACTTTCACCACATCGCCCTGGGCAAGGCCTGAGGTTGAATAGGTGGGTGATGAACCGACAGGAATGCTGTTGACATACCATATATAACTGGCACCCGTCAGATCCACCGGGGAGGTGACGCTGAATGTAACATTATTGCCCGGACAAATGGTAGTACCAGGTACAGCGACGATGGTGGCAGGTACGGTGGTGTAAGAAATGACATTCAGAGATACGGCGTATGAAGTCACAGCAGTTGGCAAGCCTTCATCCACCTTACAGGCGAAGAGGTAGTCGCTCATGGAACCGGAAACATTGTTCACCGTGAGTGAATTTGTGGCAACTCCTACAAACATGGGTGATTCAATCAGGTCATTATAGGAATAACCCCAGTCCATGGTTACCATCCACTGGTAAGTGGTGGCACCGGGAGCGGTGAGGGAGAAGTTTGCAGAAGCACCTTCGCAGGCTGTGGCATTGTTGGGCTGGTCTGTGATTACGATGCTGTTCGTTGAATTAATCTGGCCGTTTACCCAAATAGCCGGAAGGACGCCACCGAAAATGCTTCCATACTGTGCTCCTTCGGCAGGAGTGAGCTGCCAGATCAGGGGTGTGGAACCGTCAATAAAGTCGAAGACAAGTTCAACCAAAGTTCCGCTTCCAATGCTGGCTGGTATCATGCTGAACCATGTCATGTAGAACTGACCGGGTATCGAGGTATTGAAGAACTGGAATTCTGCTCCCGTATTCAGGGCGGGATTTTCGTTCTGATATCCGATACCGGCATAGGTCATTACCGAAGGATCATAGTTCATGGTGATGTTGAAGGCTGCAATGTCGACAAATCCAATCACATTGATAGGAACAACGATCTGTGTTCCGGGTGCGGCAGTCATGGTGGGAGCGATGGTTGTGAGTGCAGGTGCTGTCACAACGATCAGTGTGCCAGCATTGGAATAAACAACCGGAGAACCCGGGGCACTCACGGCACAGCGATACTTGTATCCATCAAAGCTGAGAGGAGCTCCGAGTATTTGAAGCTCATTGGTATTGACATTGTAATAGGGAGCGCCGCTGACAATATTGGTAAAGGTCAGTCCGCCGTCGGTGCTTACCTGCCACTGGAAGAAAACACCACCAAGCGCGGTGATGCTGAAAGATGCGGCGTAACCGCTGAAGATAGTCGTGTCTTCGGGTTGTCCGGTGATGACAGGGATTACGATTACAATGGCTCCGCCACTCATCATCTGGCTGCAGAGGGAGACCGTGTTGGTTGCCAAAACCGTGTATGTTCCGGCTGTTGTCTGGAAACCAAAGTTAATGGCAGCGCCGGTCCCGGCAAAACTCAGTCCTGTGGCAAAGCCATCCATGTAAAGATCGTACTGGGTTCCGGTTTCAGAACCGTCAAGTCCGATGGCAACACCGGCACCTCCTGCAGGGTAGCTGCCTCCGCCCGTTACATTGAAGAAGGCCGGCATGGGAGCCAGTCCAATCAAGGCATTACCGTTCATGGAAATGGTACCGCAGGCATTGGTGGCGGTAATAGTATAGGTTCCGGCGAGGGTTTGCAGACCGAAGCCGAGGGCGTTGCCGTCACCGGCAAGGATGTTGCCCGTAGTGGCGCCGTCGAGGTAGAGTTCGTAATTCACGCCGTTTTCAGACCCGTCGAGTCCTACGGCCAGTCCGGCACCGCCTGCACAGTAGTTGCCGCCTCCGGTAACACTGAAGACCAGGGGCAGGGGATCGATACCGATCACGGCATTGCCGTTCATGCTGAGGGTAGCGCAGGCATTGGTGGCCATGATGGTATAGCTTCCGGCGAGGGTTTGCAGACCGAAGCCGAGGGCGTTGCCGTCACCGGCAAGGATGTTGCCCGTGCCGGCTCCGTCGAGGTAGAGTTCGTAATTCACGCCGATTTCAGAACCGTCGAGTCCGACAGCCAGTCCGGCACCACCTGCACAGTAGTTTCCGCCTCCGGTAACATTGAAGAACAGGGGCAGGGGATCGATACCGATCACGGCATTGCCGTTCATGCTCAGGGTAGCGCAGGCATTGGTGGCCATGATGGTATAGGTTCCGGCGAGGGTTTGCAGACCGAAGCCGAGGGCGTTGCCGTCACCGGTAAGGATGTTGCCCGTGCCGGCTCCGTCGAGGTAGAGTTCGTAATTCACGCCGTTTTCAGAACCGTCGAGTCCTACGGCCAGTCCGGCCCCGCCTGCACAGTAGTTGCCGCCTCCGGTAACATTGAAGACCAGGGGCAGGGGATCGATACCGATCACGGCATTGCCGATCATGCTGAGGGTAGCGCAGGCATTGGTAGCCATGATGGTATAGGTTCCGGCGAGGGTTTGCAGACCGAAGCCGAGGGCGTTGCCGTCACCGGCAAGGATGTTGCCCGTGCTGGCGCCGTCGAGGTAGAGTTCGTAATTCACGCCGTTTTCAGAACCGTCGAGGCCGACAGCCAGTCCGGCACCGCCTGCACAGTAGTTGCCGCCTCCGGTCACATTGAAGACCAGGGGCAGGGGATCGATGCCGATCAAGGCATTGCCGTCCATGCTGAGGGTAGCGCAGGCATTGGTGGCCATGATGGTATAGGTTCCGGCGAGGGTTTGCAGGCCGAAGCCGAGGGCGTTGCCGTCACCGGCAAGGATGTTGCCTGTAGTGGCGCCGTCGAGGTAAAGTTCATAATTCACGCCGTTTTCAGAACCGTCGAGTCCGACAGCCAGTCCGGCACCGCCTGCACAGTAGTTGCCGCCTCCGGTAACATTGAAGACCAGGGGCAGGGGATCGATACCGATCACTGCATTGCCGTTCATGCTGAGGGTAGCGCAGGCATTGGTGGCCATGACGGTATAGGTTCCGGCGAGGGTTTGCAGACCGAAGTCGAGGGCGTTGCCGTCACCGGCGAGGATGTTGCCTGTAGTGGCGCCATCGAGGTAAAGCTCGTAATTCACGCCGTTTTCAGAACCGTCGAGTCCTACGGCCAGTCCGGCACCACCCGCACAGTAGTTTCCGCCTCCGGTCACATTGAAGACCAGGGGCAGGGGATCGATGCCGATCAAGGCATTGCCGTCCATGCTGAGGGTAGCGCAAGCATTGGTGCCCATGACGGTATAGGTTCCGGCGAGGGTTTGCAGACCGAAGTCGAGGGCATTGCCGTCACCGCCAAGGATGTTGCCTGTAGTGGCGCCGTCGAGGTAAAGCTCGTAATTCACGCCGTTTTCAGAACCGTCGAGTCCGACAGCCAGTCCGGCACCGCCTGCACAGTAGTTGCCGCCTCCGGTAACATTGAAGACCAGGGGCAGGGGATCGATGCCGATTACGGCATTGCCGTCCATGCTGAGGGTAGCGCAGGCATTGGTAGCCATGATGGTATAGGTTCCGGCGAGGGTTTGCAGACCGAAGCCGAGGGCGTTGCCGTCCCCGGCAAGGATGTTGCCTGTAGTGGCGCCATCGAGGTAAAGTTCGTAATTCACGCCGTTTTCAGAACCGTCGAGACCGACGGCCAGTCCGGCGCCGCCTGCACAATAGTTGCCACCGCCTGTAACCGCAAATACTATGGGCAGCGGATCGATGCCGATCACGGCATTGCCGTCCATGCTGAGGGTAGCGCAGGCATTGGTAGCCATGATGGTATAGGTTCCGGCGAGGGTTTGCAGACCGAAGCCGAGGGCGTTGCCGTCCCCGGCAAGGATGTTGCCTGTTGTGGCGCCATCGAGGTAAAGTTCGTAATTCACGCCGTTTTCAGAACCGTCGAGACCGACGGCCAGTCCGGCACCGCCTGCACAGTAGTTGCCGCCTCCGGTAACATTGAAGACCATGGGCAGCGGATCGATGCCGATCACGGCATTGCCGTCCATGCTGAGGGTAGCGCAGGCATTGGTAGCCATGATGGTATAGGTTCCGGCGAGGGTTTGCAGACCGAAGTCGAGGGCGTTGCCGTCCCCGGCAAGGATGTTGCCTGTAGTGGCGCCGTCGAGGTAAAGTTCGTAATTCACGCCGTTTTCAGAACCGTCGAGACCGACGGCCAGTCCGGCACCGCCTGCACAGTAGTTGCCGCCTCCGGTAACATTGAAGACCATGGGCAGCGGATCGATGCCGATCACGGCATTGCCGTCCATGCTGAGGGTAGCGCAGGCATTGGTAGCCATGATGGTATAGGTTCCGGCGAGGGTTTGCAGACCGAAGCCGAGGGCATTGCCGTCCCCGGCAAGGATGTTGCCTGTAGTGGCGCCATCGAGGTAAAGTTCGTAATTCACGCCGTTTTCAGAACCGTCGAGACCGACGGCCAGTCCGGCACCACCGGCACAATAGTTACCACCGCCTGTAACTGCAAATACCATGGGCAGGGGATCGATGCCGATCACGGCATTGCCGTCCATGCTGAGGGTAGCGCAGGCATTGGTGGCCATGATGGTATAGGTTCCGGCGAGGGTTTGCAGACCGAAGTCGAGGGCGTTGCCGTCCCCGGCAAGGATGTTGCCTGTAGTGGCGCCGTCGAGGTAGAGTTCGTAATTCACGCCGTTTTCAGAACCGTCGAGACCGACAGCCAGTCCGGCACCGCCTGCACAGTAGTTGCCGCCTCCGGTAACATTGAAGACCAGGGGCAGGGGATCGATGCCGATCACGGCATTGCCGTCCATGCTGAGGGTAGCGCAGGCATTGGTGGCCATGACGGTATAGGTTCCGGCGAGGGTTTGCAGACCGAAGCCGAGGGCATTGCCGTCACCGGCAAGGATGTTGCCTGTAGTGGCGCCGTCGAGGTAGAGTTCGTAATTCACGCCGTTTTCAGAACCGTCGAGACCGACAGCCAGTCCGGCACCGCCGGCACAATAGTTGCCACCGCCTGTAACCGCAAATACCATGGGCAGCGGATCTATGCCGATCACGGCATTGCCGTCCATGCTGAGTGTAGCGCAGGCATTGGTGGCCATGACGGTATAGGTTCCGGCGAGGGTCTGCAGACCGAAGTCGAGGGCGTTGCCGTCACCGGCGAGGATGTTGCCCGTGCTGGCACCATCGAGGTAGAGTTCATAATTCACACCGTTTTCAGAACCGTCGAGACCGACAGCCAGTCCGGCACCGCCGGCACAATAGTTACCACCGCCTGTAACCGCAAATACCATGGGCAGGGGATCGATGCCGATCACGGCATTGCCGTCCATGCTGAGGGTAGCGCAGGCATTGGTGGCCATGACGGTATAGGTTCCGGCGAGGGTTTGCAGACCGAAGTCGAGGGCGTTGCCGTCACCGGCGAGGATGTTGCCCGTGCCGGTGCCGTCGAGGTAAAGTTCGTAATTCGAGCCGTTTTCAGAACCGTCGAGTCCGACAGCCAGTCCGGCACCGCCGGCACAGTAGTTGCCACCACCTGTAACCGCAAATACCATGGGCAGCGGATCGATGCCGATCACGGCATTGCCGTCCATGCTGAGGGTAGCGCAGGCATTGGTGGCCATGACGGTATAGGTTCCGGCGAGGGTTTGCAGGCCGAAGTCGAGGGCATTGCCGTCACCGGCGAGGATGTTGCCTGTAGTGGCGCCGTCGAGGTAAAGTTCGTAATTCGAGCCGTTTTCAGAACCGTCGAGTCCGACAGCCAGTCCGGCACCGCCTGCACAGTAGTTGCCGCCTCCGGTAACATTGAAGACCAGGGGCAGGGGATCGATGCCGATCACGGCATTGCCGTCCATGCTGAGGGTAGCGCAGGCATTGGTGGCCATTACCGTATAGGTTCCGGCAAGGGTTTGCAGGCCGAAGCCGAGGGCATTGCCGTCACCGGCAAGGATGTTGCCTGTGCCGGTGCCGTCGAGGTATAGTTCGTAATTCGTACCGTTTTCAGAACCGTCGAGACCGACAGCCAGTCCGGCACCGCCGGCACAGTAATTACCACCGCCAGTAACATTAAAGACCACAGGAGTGGGAAGAACGCTAAGGGTGAAATTGACCGGAGCGCCGGCGAAGTCAGCGGCATCAAGCATGCTATTGCCATTAACATCGTAGTAAGGAGTCGAAACAAACACAATGTCTTTCGCAACGCCATCATGGTTTTCGGGTGTGATGGCGGTAAAGGGAGGAATGGTAGAAGCAACGGCCACATTGACAGTCTGTGTGGGTGGCAGTGTCGAGATATTGGTGGTATACGTCAGCTCGGCCCACAATGGTCCGCAGGATGCAGGATCAAGGGAGGTGGAGGTTGGATCACTGGTAATGACTTCTTCTCCCGAGCAGATTGTCATGGTATAGGAATTTCCCGATGTCATGGTCGTGATGCTGCCATCAGGTCCGGTCACGTCTGCCTGGATCATGGGCAAGGGATCAATAGTGATTACTGCATTGCCGTCCATATTATAAGTGCCGCAGGCATTGGTGGCCGTAATGGTATAGGTTCCGGCTTGTAACCAGAGACCAAAGGCAAGGGCATTGCCGTCGCCGCCCAGGATAATCCCGCTGCTTGTACCATCGATGAAAAGTTCATAATTCACGCCGTTTTCAGAACCGTCGAGACCGACAGCCAGTCCGGCACCGCCGGCACAATAACTGCCACCGCCTGTCACACTGAATACAACAGGGGTGGGAAGCACGGTAAGAGTGAAGGTGACAGCTGCTCCTGCCACATCTCCGGCATCGAGGATTTGGTTTCCGTTCACATCATAATACGGAGTGGAAACCATGACAATGTCCTTGGCTACCCCGTCATGGTTCTCGGGGGTGATGGATGAGAAGGGCGGGATGGTATCTGCTACCGGCACATTCACGGTTAGTGACGGAGGCAGAGTAGAAATATCGGTGGTATAAGTAAGTTCAGCCCAAAGTGGTCCGCAGGAAGCGGGATCCAGGGAGGTGGAAGTGGGATCGCTGGTGATCACCTCTTCTCCTGAACAGATCGTCATGGTATATGAGTTACCTGAAGACATTGGCGTGGTACTGCCATCGGGGCCGGTTACCACTGCTTCAACCACCGGCAGGGGATCAACGGTGATGACTGCGCTACCGTTCATACTAACAGTTCCGCAGATGTTGGTGGCATCCACGCTATAAGCACCGGCTGTTGTCTGCAAACCGAAATCCAGGGGATTGCCATCTCCGGTCAGGGTGATGCCGGTGGTGAAACCATCCAGGATGAGTTCGTAGGTAACACCGTTTTCTGATCCGTCGAGGCCGACGGCAAGACCGCTCAGTCCGGCACAATAGCTGCCACCGCCCGTCAGATTGTAAACAAGCGGCAGGTCACATCCGCCGGTTACATAACCATCTATGAAAGTAGCATTCAGGATGTTGGCATCGAGGTCGGAGTACTGGCAATCACCGGGTTCTTCCACGTTCCAGTGCAATACAGCGTATCCGCTGTTAAAGGTGAAGATGAATTCGACCAGGGTGCCTGAGGCGATAGAGATGGGGGTTACATCGAACCATCCCATCTTGATTTTATCAGGGAAGTTGCCGTTCACCAGGATAAACCCGCTTCCAAGAGAAGGATGCAGGTTCTGATATCCCTGGTAGGTCAGAACGCCCTGTGTGTAATTCAGTACCAGCGAGATGGCTGCCACACCGGCGATATTTTCGACTGTCACCGGTACAATCACATTGTTACCCACCACGGCATCATCAATGGACGGGGCTGTGGTAAGGATAAATACAGGCACATTCACTACGAGGGTGGCGTTATTGCTGTAAACCGTCTGGTTACATACAGCTTCATAGGCCATCACCCTGTAAATATTGCCACTCATGGATGCAGGGGCAGCAGCGATTGTGAGCTGGGAAGTCGTTACACCGCTATAGGGCGCAGTTTCGGCAAGGTCGGTGAAAGTGGAACCGCCGTCTGTACTCACCTGCCACTGGTAATTGCCGGTATTATTCATTGCATTGAACACGGCATCATCGCCTTCGATGATGGTGACATCAGTGGGATGTACGCTGAAACTGAGGACAGTATAACCGGTAACCACGGCCGTTCCGTTCATGTCGGACTGGCATCCGCTTGTCAGGTTAAAGGCGGTGGCGGTATAAGTGCCTTCGGCGCTGATCTGTCCAAAATCGAGGACACTGCCTGTACCCCACCATGCGATCACTTCGGTACCATCAAGGTACAATCTGTAATAAATATCCACGTCAGACTGATCCAGGCTGACTGATGGCAGGTTGCCAATGCAGTTGATTCCGCCTCCTACGAGGTTGTAAACTGTAGGCAGGGGGTTGATAACAACATCTGCGCTGTTGGTCATCAGCAGATTTCCGCACGGGTTGGTCGCTACCACAGTGTAGTTTCCGGGCAGTATCTGCAGGCCGAAGTCCAGCGGATTTCCGTCGCCGGCAAGGACGATACCGCTCCCTGTACCGTCGAGGTAAAGTTCATATGTGGCTGTGGTTTCGGATCCGGAAAGGCCTACATTCACGCCGGCCGATCCTTCACAGTAATTCCCTCCTCCGGTGACCGCAAAGAGCAATGGCAGCGGGTCGACCGTGATGTTGGCAAAACCGTCCATATTGATTACGGCACAAGGATTGGTGGCTGCAACAGTGTAAACACCTGCCGCGGTCTGTAAACCAAAGTCGAGTGCAGCTCCGGTTCCGGCAAGGATGATTCCGGTACCAGTACCATTATAATATAGTTGGTAGTCCGTACCATTTTCAGATCCTTCGAGTCCGACAGCGAGTCCGGCTCCTCCTTCACAGTAAGTGCCGCCACCGGTCACACTGAATACCTGAGGCAGGGGATCCACGATGATGACGGCATTGCCGTTCATGCTTACAGTTCCGCAGGGATTGGTGGCAGCTACGGTATATGAACCTGCCGTGATATGCAGACCGAAATCAATGGCATTGCCGTCGCCGGGCAGGATTAATCCTGTAGCGCTGCCTTCAAAGTACAGTTCATAGTTGACACCGTTTTCTGAACCGTCGAGTCCGACCGGCATACCTGCACCGCCTTCGCAGAAATTACCGCCACCCGTGACATTGAACAGGGCAGGAAGGGGATCAATACCGATCACGGCATTGCCAAGCATATCAGCATTGCCGCAATTATTGGACGCAACAACAGTATATACACCGGCAGTTGTCTGCAGGCCGAAATCGAGCGCGGCACCCGTACCATTTTGTACGATAGCCGTGGGATTTCCGTCGAGGTAAAGTTCATAGGTTGCAGTTGTCTGGGAACCGTCAAGGCCAACCGTAACACCTGTGCCACCGACACAGTAATTACCTCCGCCCGTAACGTTAAATTGTTCCGGCAGGTAACAAACACCGGTAATATGGCCATCCACGAAGGTGGCATTGAGGATATTTGCATTGATGTCTGAATACTGGCAATCACCTGGAGTTTCCACATTCCAGTGCAGCGCGGTGTAACCATTGTTGAATGTAAACAGGTATTCTATCAGGGTACCGTTCAGAATGCTGACCGGAGTGATATCGAACCAGCCCATCTTAACCCTGTCGGGGAAAGCACCATTGACCAGACTGAAACCGGCCGAAAGGGAGGGATGCAAATTCTGATAGCCGGTGTAAGTGACAATCCCGGGAGTATAAGTAAGTACCAGGGAGATGGCTGCCACATTCACCAGATTTTCGACCATAACCGGCACGACTACCTGGTTACCGCCAATGGCATCGTCAATGGAGGGTGCCGTGGTGATCACCACCAGGGGAACGTTGACCGTGAGGAGGGCTGCATCTGAGAAAAGGCTTTGGTTACAAGTCACCTCGGTGGCCAGAACTCTGTACTGGTTAGCATCCATGGCAACGCTCACATTCGAAACCGTAAGGTTGGCCGTATTGACTCCAGAGTAAGTAGCGTCTTCAGTAAGGTCGGCGAAGGTGCTTCCACCGTCGGTGCTGACCTGCCACTGGTAATTACCGGTATTGATGGTGGCGCTGAAAACTGCGTTATCTCCTTCAAGAACGGTGACATCTGCCGGTTGGGCGGTGAAGCTGAGGACGGTATAACCCGTAACCTCGGCATTCCCGGTCATATCGGCCTGGCAACCGTTAATGAGATCGATGGCCACAACAGTATAAATGCCAATGGCATCATGGGTTCCAAGGTCCAGGACACCACCAACACCAGGGGTGGAGGTTTGCCAAACGCCATCAAGGTAGAGGTTGTAATCAATGCCGGCATCAGAATTATCAAGGCCGACTGAGGGAGGATTGCCGGCGCAGTTGATACCGCCGCCTGTGACTGTATAAATATTGGGAAGGTTCAGGATGTTGATGCTGACACTTCCGTTCATAAGCTGATCTCCGCAAGGGTTGGTTGCAACAACGGTATAGGTGCCGGCCAGGGTCTGAAGGCCGAAATCCAGCGCAATGCCGCTGCCTGCAAGAATTTGTCCTGTAGCAATCCCGTCGAGGTAAAGCTCGTATGTGGCGTTGGTTTCGGAATCGAAAAGGCCAACCGCCAGACCAATGCCGCCTGCACAATAACTGCCTCCGCCTGTCACGTCAAACACCAGGGGAAGTGGGTCAAGTGCAATGACAGCATTGCCGTCCATTGTATAATTGCCACAGATGTGAGCGGCGACGACTGTATAAGTGCCGGCAGCGGTCTGTAATCCGAAATCGAGCGGGTTGCCGTCGCCGGTAAGGATTTGTCCCGTGGCCACATCGTTCAGATAAAGCTCATAGTTCTGTCCGGTTTCGGATGATTCAAGTCCGATTGCAATTCCGGCGCCGCCTTCACAATAGGTTCCTCCGCCTGTAACTGAATACACAAACGGAAGGGATAGCAGGCTGATGTCGGCAGAACCATCCATGGAAATGCCGCAAAGGGCGTTGTTTTCACCAAAGATGGTATAGGTGCCGGGGGTGTTATAGGGTCCCAGCGTCAACGGACTTCCCGTACCCTGGACTGATTCTACAAAACTGCCGGAAACATCAATAAAATAAAGGACATCCGCATCGGATCCGCTTAATGTGATCGTGGTTCCTGCGCTGCCGGGACAAATCTCCCCGCCTCCGCCAACCGTATAAACATTGGGATTGGCCTCCGTAATGACGATGGCTTCACCGTTCATCTGGACACTTCCGCAGGTATTGGTGGCCATCACGGTGTAAGAGCCCGGGTTAGTCTGGAAACCGAAACCGATGGGGCTGCCATCACCTGTCACCTGGATGTCTGTTGCAGCCAGATCAAGGTAAAGTTCATAGTTAATACCGTTTTCACTGCCGTCGAGTCCGACGGGGATACCGGCACCACCCTGGCAGAAAGAACCTCCGCCAGTGACATTAAATGCCTGAGGCAGCGGCAGGATGGAGATGATACTGCTGCCATCCATTCCGACAGTCCCGCAGACATTGGTGCCGGTGATGGTATAGGTTCCCGGATCAGTGATGAAACCAAAGGAAAGAAGATTCCCTGTCCCACCAAGTGTGGCTATGGTGGTTGAACCGCCCAGGATCAGGTCATAGTTTGTTCCGGTTTCGGATCCGCTGAGGGTAATCTCAATACCGCTGCCTCCGGTACAGTATTCGCCTCCGGCGGAAACTGTGAAAACAGCCGGTAAGGGGAGCAGCGAGATCACTGCCTGGCCGTTCATCGGTGTGGTACCACAGATGTTGGTACCTTCAACCGTATAAGTGCCGGCATCCTGCAATCCGGTGAATGTGATGGGATTCCCTGTTCCGGCAAGGCTAAGACCGGTACTGATGCCTTCAAACAACAAAGTATAGGTAACGCCCGCTTCGGAGCCTGACAAGGAAACGTCAGCCTGGCCTCCCGGGCAGATGTCGCCTCCTCCGCTTACATCGAAAGCGATGGGAAAGGGACACCCGGCATTCACCGTCAGTGTTGCAGCATCGGAAGTGCCTGATTGAGAACACGCAGCCGTAATATTGCAACGGTATTGGTAGCCGTCCATGCCGGTCGTCGTGTTGCTGATGAGCAACGTGGCAGTCTGTGTGCCCGAGTATGACCCGGCGTCGGAGAGATCATTCCAGCCGGCTCCGCCGTCGGTACTTTCCTGCCACTGGTAAGTCTGAACCGTGTTGACCACTACCGAAAAGCTGGCATTGTCGCCCTGGTCCACTGTCAAGGGGGCTGGCTGGCTGATGAAAGCCAGTGCCGGGACACCGTTGACAGCCCCGTCTGTGAACACAGCGGGATAAGGTTCTCCAAACAGGTCGCTGTACTGGCAGTTGCCCTGGGTGACCAGATCCCAGACCAGCGGACAGCTTCCGCCCAGGTAGTTGAAGTTGAAGGTAAACAGCACGGCATTGTCGGCCAGGGTTACAGGTGCCAGGCCGAACCAGGCGGCTTTAACCTGCCCGTTCGCAGCGTTGACCACCAGGAACCCGCCGGCCAATGCCGGATTGTTGGTACTGTTCACGTACCCCAGCACTGTTACGTTGTAGTTCAGCGTCAGAGAAATGGAGGCGACGCCCGAAAAACTCGTAACCGTGATTGGAACAGCCACTGTTGCAGTGCCCGGACAAACATCTATTGTCGGCGCGGTGGTTGTGATCTGGGAGTAGCTAAAGACTGACGTAAGCACAAACGTCATAATTGCAGCAACTTTGGTAATGGTTGTTTTCATGTCTGCTATTTTAATTTTACATAAATATATTTCATAAATATCTTATAAGCTCTTTGTTGTCAGTTTATTGCGGATAACGGCAAATACAATGACTCTCTGCATGGTGCAGAGTCATTGTATAAACCATCTCGTTACATATTAGTTTTCTGATCCTTGATAATTGTATTTAGCGTTTAACAAAAATAGAACTTCTGGTCATTGTATCAGAACAAATTCCCCATTATTATTAAAAAATTAACAACCCCACTAAGCTAACAAACTGTTTGATAACCGCTTGCCGTTTACCTCCAGGCTGTGCTTACTGAGCTGGCTTAAGGTTGCTAAAATAAGAAAATATCTGCTGCTTGTACAAATTTTTTTTGCGCCATTTCTGTCCCTGATGTTACTATCTTCAATGAAGTTGGATAAATTCATACTTTTGCGTGTTGAAAACTAATATGAGATGTTTGATAATTTAAGTGACCGGCTGGATCGTGCGTTCAAGATACTGAAAGGGCAGGGTTATATCACCGAGGTGAATGTGGCCGAAACATTGAAAGATGTGAGAAAAGCCCTGCTGGATGCGGATGTCAGCTTTAAAATAGCCAGGAAGTTTACCGAGGATGTCAAGGAAAAGGCCCTCGGTCAGAATGTGTTAACGGCGGTGTCTCCCGGTCAGCTGATGGTGAAAATCGTCCATGATGAACTGTCGGACCTGATGGGCGGTACCAGTGTCGATATCAACCTGAAGGGTAATCCGCCCGTGATCCTCATTGCCGGCCTCCAGGGTTCAGGTAAAACAACCTTTTCTGCGAAACTTGCTCGTTACCTGACTTCAAAGAAAGGCCGGAAAGTCTTGCTGGTGGCCTGCGATATATACAGGCCCGCTGCTATCGAACAGTTGAAAGTTCTTGGTCAACAGATTGAAGCCGAGGTATATGCAGATCCGGACTCGAAGGAACCTGTGAAGATTGCACGCAGGGCCATTCAGTATGCAAGAGAGAAGGATTTCAGCACCGTCATCATCGACACGGCAGGACGCCTTGCCATCGATGAACAGATGATGCAGGAAATCGCAGCCATCAAGAAGGAGGTAAACCCGGCCGAAACGCTTTTTGTGGTGGACTCCATGACGGGCCAGGATGCCGTCAATACAGCGAAAGCATTCAACGAAAGGCTTGACTATGACGGTGTCGTGCTCACCAAACTCGACGGTGATACCAGGGGTGGGGCCGCCCTGACGATCAGGGCCGTGGTCGATAAGCCCATCAAATTCGTGGGAATCGGTGAAAAAATGGATGCCATCGATGTCTTTCACCCGGAAAGAATGGCTGACCGTATCCTGGGTATGGGTGATATCGTTTCTCTTGTGGAAAAAGCCCAGGAACAGTTCGACCTGGAAGAAGCACAGAAGCTTCAGAAGAGAATTGCACGCAACCAGTTTGATTTCAATGATTTCCTTAATCAGATCAAACAGATTAAGAAAATGGGCAATGTGAAAGACCTCATGGGAATGATCCCCGGGATGGGAAAAGCCTTGAAGGATATCGACCTCGACGATGATGCCTTTCGCGGGATTGAAGCCATCATTCATTCCATGACTCCTGCGGAAAGATCCGATCCGACCCTGCTGAACGGTTCCAGAAGAAAAAGGATAGCCATGGGAAGCGGTTCGGAAGTCCAGGAGGTGA
Source organism: Bacteroidota bacterium (assembly GCA_022709385.1). Taxonomy (GTDB): domain Bacteria; phylum Bacteroidota; class Bacteroidia; order Bacteroidales; family CAIXZF01; genus JAKLIX01. The sequence continues at coordinate 76,591 of JAKLIX010000010.1, forward strand.
ACAAACTCATCAAACAGTTCGATGAGACCAGGAAGATGATGAAGATGATGACCGGTGGCGGAGCAAGAAATATGATGCAGATGATGAAAAATGCCCGTCAAAACAGGAAGAATTGAAATGACTGATCCTAAAATCATTGACGGAAAAGCGCTTTCTTCCCAGCTTATGGGTGAGATTGCCTCGGAAGTGGCATCCCTGCTTGACCAGGGCCTGCCGGCACCACATCTGGCAGCCGTCCTTGTGGGCGACGATCCTGCCAGCCAGAGCTATGTCGCCAGCAAGGAAAAAGCCTGCAAACAGGCGGGGCTCATCTCCAGCCTGTACAAGCTTCCGGGTGATATTTCCATGACAAAACTTTTCGAAGTCATCGACTTTCTCAATACTGATCCCGAAATCGACGGCTTTATTGTCCAGATGCCCCTGCCTCCTCAGCTTGATCCGGGAAAAGTGATCGAAAGGATCAATCCTTCCAGGGACGTGGACGGATTTCACCCGGTAAACGCAGGCAGGATGATGCAGGGTATTCCGGGTTTTGTCCCGGCAACCCCCCTGGGTATCATGACCATGTTGGAACGTTACCGGATCCCGACGGAGGGAAAACATTGCGTGGTGCTGGGCCGCAGCAACATCGTCGGTACTCCGGTCAGCCTCCTCATGAGCCGGAAAGCCACACCCGGAAATGCAACCGTTACGCTCTGCCATAGTAAAACCCCTGACATCAGCGATTTAAGCCTCCGTGCCGATATCCTGATCGCTGCGATTGGTCAGCCTGGTTTCGTGAAAGCCAAGATGGTGAAGGAAGGTGCTGTCGTCATCGATGTGGGCATCCACCGCATAACAGACAGTGCACGGGAAAAGGGGTATTATATCACCGGTGATGTCGATTTCGGGGAAGTCTATCCGAAATGCGGCATGATTACCCCTGTTCCGGGTGGCGTCGGACTGATGACGATCGTTTCACTCCTGCAGAATACGCTGAAAGCGGCTCAAAAAACATATCAGTATTAATGCCCGGCGGGCAATCAGCTTTCATGGAAGAACTTTTCAGCAAAGGAGATGCATTACCGGTAATGGAAACCTTTTACTCCATACAGGGAGAAGGTTATCATACGGGTAAAGCGGCCTGCTTCGTCAGAATAGGTGGTTGTGACGTGGGTTGCCGCTGGTGCGATTCCAAAGAGTCCTGGAATGCCGCTGTTCATCCCCTTCAACCCATAGTGGAATTGCTGGAGCAGGCCTTGAAGCTTCCTGTCAGGGATGTGGTGGTCACCGGAGGAGAACCGCTGCTTTATGAGCTCGATCCCTTTTGCCGGCTTTTCCGCAGGCATGGCTTCAGACTCTACCTCGAAACTTCCGGATGTGCTCCCCTGAGCGGGGAATGGGACTGGATCTGCCTTTCTCCCAAAAGTACAGCTCCGCCCCTGCCCGGAATTCTTCCCCTTGCCGGTGAACTGAAAGTGATCGTGGCTGAAGAACAGGACTTTTTGTGGGCGGAATCTTACGCAGCTAAGGTCAGCCCTGCCTGCCTGCTTTTTCTTCAGGCGGAATGGAGCAGGCGAAAATACATCACCCCCCTGATCGTTCGTTATATTCTCGATCATCCCCGTTGGATGCTGTCGCAGCAAACCCACAAATACATCAATATCCCCTGATCTCATGTCAATGTTTTATCGATTTATGGGGGGGGTGATCTTGCTTTCCCTGACAATTTGCCTGCCAGCAGCAGGACAGAAACAGGATGAGCCGCTCACGACCAAAAACAGGAAAGCGAAAAAAGCCTGGGACGAAGCCATCTTGTCCCTCTCGGCCGGGAACCCTGCCAGGGCGGTCCCGGAACTTGAAGACGCTGTCAGACACGATCCCTCCTTTATTGAAGCATGGTTGCTGCTTGGCGATCTGCATACCGATGCGGGCAGGGGCAGGGAAGCTGTCGTGTCGTATTCACGCGCCATCCGCATCGATTCCACCTTTTTTCCGAATGCTTTTTACCTTCTTGCCGGTGTCGAATTCTCCCAGGGGTTGTACGCAGATGCACTGGGGCACCTCCGGTCTTTCAAAGCCATGGGAATTAAGGATAAAAAGAAGGCTGAGTCCTGTGATAGAATGATCGCCTCCTGCGAGTTTGCCCTGGTTGCGATCGAACACCCGGTTCCTTTCAATCCTGTCAATCTCGGCAAAGGGGTGAACAGTCCGGATGATGAATATGTGAATGCCGTGACGGCAGATGATCAGTTGTTGTATTTCACCCGCAAATTGCTGAAAGTAGATGAATCGCGCGGCAACTGGATACGGCCGGAGGAAGATTTTTACAGTTCCGGCTGCAGGGGAGGGCAGTGGGAGCAAGCCCGGCCGCTGGGACCTCCGGTGAATACAGGCGGAAATGAAGGGGCGCTGAGCATTTCTCCGGATGGTCTGCGTTTGTTTTTTGCCGGCTGTGAGCGGGCCGATGGATTCGGCAGTTGCGATCTTTATATGGCGGAGAGGAAAGGAAATGCCTGGAGCATCCCGGAAAATATCGGAAAGCCTGTGAATACTGCTGCCTGGGAAACACAGCCATCAGCAGCGGGAGACGGGAAAACCCTGTTCTTTGCCTCGAACAGAAGCGGTGGCCTGGGCGGATCGGATATCTGGATATGCACCCTGCAGGAAGATGGAAGCTGGACAGAACCCGTTAATCTCGGGAATACGGTCAATACCCCCCTGTCCGAAATGAATCCTTTCATGCACCCTGACGGGCAGACCCTGTATTTTTCTTCCGACGGACATACCGGCCTGGGCGGAATGGACCTCTTTTACTGCCGGCTGCAGAAGGACGGACAGTGGTCAAAGCCTGTCAACCTGGGCTATCCCATCAATACATGGAAGGATGAGATCAGCCTGGTGGTGAATGCCGCAGGCCGGGTCGCTTACTTTTCCAGTGATAAACTGGGAGGCGAGGGGAAGAATGATATTTATTCATTTGAATTGTACGGGGAAGCCAGGCCTGTCTTTGTCAATTATCTGAAAGGCCGCGTGTTTGACAAACTTGATCACCGTCCGCTGCAGGCCGCATTCGAACTGATCGACCTGAGCACCGGTGAAAGCGTGGTGCGTTCCCGTTCAGACGCGGTAAGCGGTGAGTTCCTCGTAACCCTTCCTGCCGGGAAGGAATATGCATTGCATGTGAATGCCGACGGGTATCTGTTTTACAGCGACCATTTCAGCCTGAGCGGTAATCATGACTCCGCACAGCCTTATCTGAAGGATATTCCCCTGCAGCCGATTCAGGCCGGAGAAATCGTGGTGCTGAACAATATCTTCTTTGAAACAGCCAGTGCCGCCCTGCTCCCGGAATCGCTCGCGGAGCTCGGCCGCCTCCTGCTGCTGTTACAGAAGAATCCACGGCTGTCAATTGAAATCCGCGGCCATACCGACGATGTGGGTTCGGATGCATATAACCTTGAACTGTCATCGAAAAGAGCGGAAGTGGTCTACGGCTGGCTCCTTGAAAAAGGCGTCCCTGCCAGCCGTTTAAATCACAAGGGATATGGCGAATCCATCCCCGTTGTACCGAACGACAGTCCGGAAAACCGCGCTAAGAACAGGAGGACAGAATTCAGGGTAGTGTCAAAATAGCCCGGCCCTTTCTCAGGCTGAATTTTTGTAGTACGTTTGTGGCGGAAAATGAACCCGGAAAATGAGATTAATTCCTGTACACGACCTGAAAGAAAAGCTCGATAAAGGCGAAGAGGTACTGATCGTGGATATGCGCGACCCGGAGGATTACGAATTTTGTCATATCGCGGGTTCCATCAATGTCACCAGGAAGGATTTTGATGCGTTTATTCCTAAGGTACCCCATGATATTCCGGTTGTTTTTATCTGCAAATACGGGAAGAAGAGTGAACAGGTGGTGGTTACCCTCAGAAACGAACATGCTCACAAAAACGTTTACAGCCTGCTGGGCGGTTTGTGGGAATGGGCCAAGGAGATTGATCCCTCAATGATTGTCTGGTAATTAATAAAGCTGTCATGATACCATTGGAAGCATATCTCAAAACTCCCTTGTTTTTCCTTGTGGCCGGACCTTGCGTGGTTGAGGATGAGGAGATGCCGATGAATGTCGCATCAGTCATTCACCGTATTTGCAGGGATGAAGGCATTCCATACGTTTTTAAAGCTTCATACCGCAAGGCGAACCGCACCCGCGTGGATTCATTCACCGGTATCGGAGACTTAAAGGCACTCCGGATTATAGCCGAAGTGGGAAAAACACTGGATATTCCGGTGATTACTGATGTGCATACCCCCGCAGAGGCAGAAATGGCCGCTTCGTATGCCGATATCCTTCAGATTCCCGCCTTCCTGTGCAGGCAGACTGATTTATTGCAGGCTGCCGCGGAAACCGGCAGGGCTGTTAATATTAAGAAGGGACAGTTTGTTTCCGCCGCTGCCATGCGGTATGCAGTGGATAAAATATTGAATGTGAACCCGGATGCTTTTGTGGCTTTAACGGAAAGAGGAAGCATGTTCGGTTATCAGGATCTGGTGGTTGATTACAGGAATATCCCGTGGATGCAGGCACATGGTGTGCCGGTGATCCTCGATGCCACCCATTCGCTGCAGCAGCCCAACACGGCGGCCGGCGTATCGGGCGGGCTCCCCATGCTGATTGACACCATCAGCAGTGCCGGGATTGCAGCCGGAGTGGACGGCTTGTTCATTGAAACCCACCCCGAACCGGCAAAAGCCAAATCCGACGGAGCAAACATGCTGCCGCTGGATCAGCTCGAAAAACTGGTCCGAAAATGGATCAGGATTAAAAAGTCCCTGTAAATTTTCTGGCTAAGCCCTGGCGGCTTCAACCACCGCTTTGAACGCTTCCGGATGGTTCATGGCAAGGTCGGCCAGTACTTTCCGGTTGATGCGGATGTCTTTTTTCACCAGCAATCCCATAAACTGGGAATAAGACAGGTCGTATTCCCTGACACCGGCATTGATGCGGATAATCCATAAACCGCGGAAATTCCTCTTCTTCGTCCGGCGGTCACGATACGCATAGCCCAGTCCCTTCTCCAGGGAATTCTTGGCTACGGTCCATACATTCTTCCTGCGGCCGAACTGACCTTTGGTTTGTTTTAACAGCTTTTTTCTTTTGGCCCTTGAGGCCACTGCGTTAACTGATCTTGGCATTTTTTTCTTTCTTTAAGATTACATAAGCGTCCCGGAGGATCTTGCAGGCTTAGTGTAATTCGTTAATAATGATTGATTAAGCTCCCAGCATGAGTTTTACATTGCTGACATCTGCCTTCTCAACCGTCGCGCTGTAAGTCAGATTACGTTTGCGCTTGGTGGATTTCTTGGTCAGAATGTGGCTCTTGTAGGCGTGCTTTCTCTTGATCTTACCGGTGCCGGTAAAACTGAAACGCTTCTTCGCACCGGATTTTGTTTTCATCTTAGGCATGCTGTATGTTGTGTTTGGTGTTTATATTAATCTCAGGTCTGTTTTTTCGGAGTCAGCATCATGATCATCCGCTTCCCTTCAAGTTTGGGGAGTTGTTCCACTTTCGCGTAATCTTCGAGTTCTGATGCGAATTTCAACAGGATGATCTCACCCATTTCCTTATACACGATCGACCTGCCCTTGAAAAAGACGTCCACCTTCACTTTGGCGCCATCCTGCAAAAACTTGACGGCATGTTTGAGTTTGAAGTTGAAATCGTGATCGTCGGTATTCGGGCCAAGCCTGATCTCTTTAACCACGATTTTGGCCGTCTTGGCCTTGATTTCTTTTTGCTTTTTCTTCTGTTCGTAAAGGAATTTCTTGTAGTCCATGATCTTACAAACAGGCGGATTAGCATTGGGCTGTATTTCAACAAGGTCGAGTTCCAGTTGGTCTGCCATGTCCAGTGCATCCCTCAGTGAAAAGATACCCTGGCTGATGTTTGGTCCTACCACCCTGACCATGGGTGATTTGATTCTTTCATTGATCCTGTATGGCTCTTCTTTCACTCTCCTGTTGAAACCCCTGGGGTCTCCTGTAGGATTAGCGGGTTGTGTTGCGATATAACCTCCTTTTGTTAGTGTAACATGCGCGGTGTCGCTTCCGCATATTATTAAACGGCTGCCAGTGCGACTTCCCTGGCAACCATGTCTGTAAATGCTTCTGTTGTCATACTGCCCAGATCGCCCGTTCCGTGCTTTCTCACCGAGACGGTGCTGCCGGCTGCTTCCTGCTCTCCCACCACCAGCATATAGGGGATCTTCTTCAACTCGGCATCCCTGATCTTACGTCCTATCTTTTCGTTCCGCTCATCCAGCAGGGCACGGATGTCGGCCTGCTCAAGGCTGTCCCTGACAGCGCGTGCATAATCCTGAAATTTGTCGCTGATCGGAAGGATCACCACCTGATCAGGTGTGAGCCAGAGCGGAAAATTCCCTGCACAATGCTCTATCAGCACCGCTACAAACCTTTCCATCGATCCGAAAGGAGCCCGGTGGATCATCACGGGCCGGTGTTTCTCATTGTCACTGCCGGTGTACTCAAGTTCAAAGCGTTCCGGAAGATTGTAATCTACCTGGATAGTACCCAGTTGCCATTTCCGGCCGATGGCATCTTTCACCATGAAATCGAGCTTGGGCCCGTAAAAAGCAGCTTCTCCCTTCACAACCGTGGCAATCAGCCCTTTTTCCTGAACCGCCTCAAGAATGGCCTGTTCGGCTTTCTCCCAGTTCTCATCGCTGCCGATGTATTTCTCCTTGTTCTCAGGATCCCGGAGCGAGATCTGGGCAGTGAAATCCTTGAATTCGAGGGCTCTGAAAATATGCAATACAATGTCAATCACACCGATGAATTCGTCTTTCACCTGGTCGGGACGGCAGAAAATATGGGCATCATCCTGGGTAAAACCCCGTACCCGCGTTAACCCGTGAAGCTCTCCGCTCTGCTCATAACGGTAAACCGTGCCAAACTCGGCGAAACGAACAGGAAGATCTTTGTATGAGTATGGTTTGTTTCTGTAAAGCTCGCAGTGATGCGGACAATTCATCGGTTTCAGGAAAAACTCTTCCCCTTCCACGGGTGTGGAGATCGGCCTGAAACTGTCCTTGCCGTATTTCTCGTAATGCCCGGAAGTGATATATAGTTCCTTCTGACCGATATGAGGCGAGATCACCTGTACATAACCGGCTTTGCGCTGGACTTTTTTCAGGAAGCTTTCCAGTTTTTCCCTCAGCTGCGCTCCCTTGGGCAGCCACAGCGGCAAACCCTGACCGACTCTCTGGCTGAAAGTGAAGAGTTCAAGTTCTTTTCCCAGTTTGCGGTGGTCTCTTTTGCGGGCTTCTTCAAGAAGGGTCAGGTAATCCGTCAGCATCTGCTGTTTCGGAAAGGTGATGCCGTAAAGCCTGGTAAGCTGCTTCCGCTTCTCATCTCCCCTCCAGTAGGCTCCTGCCACACTGGTGATCTTCACGGCTTTAATGAAAGAGGTGTCGGGCAGGTGGGGACCACGGCAAAGATCCGTGAAACGCCCGGTTTCGTAAAAGGTAATCTGGCCGTCTTCCAGTTCTGCCAGCAGTTCCAGCTTATACTCGTCTCCTTTCTCGCGGAAATAGGCGATGGCTTCTGACTTGCTGACTTCCTTCCTGGTAAAGGCCTGTTTTTCCCTGGCAAACTCCAGCATTTTTGCCTCGATCGCGGCAAAATCACTGTCGGAGATTACATGTTCCCCGAGATCAATATCGTAGTAAAAACCGTTCTCAATATCGGGACCGATGCCGAACCTGGAGCCGGGATACAACTGTTCCACCGCTTCTGCCATCAGATGCGCAGAAGAATGCCAGAAGGCCGCCTTTCCGTCCTCGTCATCCCAGGTAAGCAGTTGCAGCCTGGAATCTGAAGGTATGGGTCTGGTGGCATCCCACACTTCTCCGTTCACCCTGGCAGCAAGTACATTCCGGGCCAGCCCCTCACTGATACTCCGCGCAATTTCAAGCCCGCTGATGCCTGTTGGGTATTGTCTTACTGAATTATCCGGCAATATGATGTTGATAGTCATGTTTTCCTGAAAATGGGTGCAAAAATACAAATAATCTGACTATAATCCGGAATACGGTGAAAAAAAATCAGATCATGCCGTAATTCATGCGTCTCGTGCGGATCCGCTTGTTCTTCTGCATGCGGTACAAGCCGTAGCCCAGAACCAGGATCAGAGGCAACAGGAAATTCAGGTATTTCAGGAAGGCTTTATGACTGTCTGTTACAGCATCCAGCGGTCTGGATGTTACTTGTTTGGTTCTCAATTCCATTAATCCCGACTGGTCACTCAACCAGTCGATCGCATTCGACATCAGGCTCACATTGTCGGGCTGCACCTGCTGTGCCTGCTGGCCGCTGCCGTTGGTGGCAAAGTCACCGCTCGACACCAGCACCAGTTTGCCTTCTGTATCCCCTTTCATGTTCAGCACGACCGCCACAGGCTGTGCGCCTGCCTTGAAATCGGCCTGGGTCCATTGCCTGTCAATGCTGAAGAAAATGGGAGGGTCAAGCTGGCCGGTCTGGGGAGAAGTGGTGGCGAGCACTTCCGCCTGCCCTGCTGTCCCCGGTGCAACCGTGATACTGACCGGAAACTGCAGCACCACCGACTCCAGCCCCCTGGTGATCGGATGATCCGTGAACTGGTTGATCATGGGGAAATACGGAAAAGGTATCTGCGACTGGAAGGTGAATCCGCCGCTCTGCTGTGTGACACCGATGTTGGCACATTGTGCATCCACCAGGAACTGGCTGCCAAGCTGCAGCCCTTTCTTCTTAAGCCATTCCCTCAATCCGTTCTCTAAAACATTGCCCTGCATGCTTTGAAAATCCCCCTGTACGCCGTTCAATGCCATGAATAACCTGCCCCCTTCGCGCAAATACCGGTCGAGTTGACCGAGTTTGGCCGGACTGAAGGAATCTGTCGGCGCCACCAACATCAGGGTGGGGTAGCGACCCAGCGTGTAAATGGAATCCGGCAGGTTAACGGGTTCCAGCTTGTAAAGCACCGACATGGACTCCACCAGCTGCTGCATTTCCGCAAGACCGGGCTCTCCCTGTCCCTGCAGAAACCCGATCACCGGCTTATTGATGACACTTACTTTCTTGATGGCCGATGAAAGAGCGTACTCCATGGCGGCACCCGGCTGTATCAGCGGGATCACCTCAGATTCGTTGCCCATGCGGATCACGGCGCCCAGGTACACTTTCTGCTGCTTTACCTGGTCTTTCTCCCTTACGTTGACCACGGCGGGCTGTATGCCGGAATTCACCGCCTCCTGCTCGTCAAGGGGTTTGTCTGAGGGATCGATGATGTCGAAAACGATTTTGCCGTTACTCAGCTGGTAATATTCAACAAGCATTTCCCTGAAATCCTGTCTCACCCGTGCAATGTCAGGCGGCAGGTCTTTTGTGAAAAACGCCCGGATGCTGACATTGCCCTGAAGGTTCCCGATGATGTCCTTTGTCGCCTCGCTGAGGGTATAACGTTTATCGGCCGTGAAATCGAGACGGAAAAACCAGCGGTTCGACAGCCATGCAACAGCGGCCAGCACCAGCACCAGTGCCAGCAGATTGGAAGAAACTGTTTTGATATTCAAGCTTGCCATGTTACTTGTTTTTAATGGTCAGACTGCCTGCGACCGCGTCAGCCTGTGATGGGTGAGCACCAGTCCAAGGAAGGTGAGAATGAGAAAATACAGGAGGTCTTTCGAGTCGATGACACCGCGCGAGATGCTCTCGAAATGGGAACTCATGCTCAGGTAATAGAAGATTTCCGCCAGTGCCCCGGAAAAGGCAGAGGAGAGAAGATCGAAGAGGATGTGGAAAAACAGGCTGATCAGCAGGGCCAGCAGAAAACCCACGATCTGGTTGCCCGAGATGCTGCTGGCGAATAGTCCGATGCTGATATATACCGCGCTCATCAGCACCAGGCCAAGGTATCCTGAGATCACGGCCCCGTGGTCTATCTTCCCGATGCCTGATATGGTGAAATAGTAGGGTAGTGTAAGCATCAGCGCGATCATCACCAGCAAGAGGGTTGCCAGGAATTTACCCAGCACTACCTGCCAGGCGGTCACGGGCTTGGTCATCAGGGTTTCAATCGTGCCCGACCTGCGCTCCTCGGCGATCATCCGCATGGTGAGTGCCGGAATGAAAAAGAAAAGCGTCCAGAAGGCGATGGCGAAAAAGGTTTGCAGGCTGGCCTGGCCCACCAGGAAGACATCCCCTCCGTAAAGCCAGGTGAAAAAGCCGCTGAAACCCAGAAAACCGGTGAGCAGGATGTAGGCGATCAGTGAATCGAAAAACTGCCGCATTTCTTTGCCCGAAATGATGAGGATTTTTTTCATGGTCATGATGGTTGCGGGATTTTAACGTGTGACTTCCCTGAATACATCTTCCAGACTTGCGGCAAAAGGGGTCATCCGGGTCAGGGTCCATCCCCTGTTGCAGCACAGTTTGAAAATTTCACGGCGGGATGACAGTTCCGGTTTGCTCTGAACCTCGAATCCGCCGGCAATACCCTCGAGGAAACTGACGATCTCCACGCTTTCCAGTTCACGCAGCGCCTGGAAAATCTCGTCGGCCATGCCGTCTTCGATGGTAATGTTCACGATTTCGCTTCCCTGCGACTGCCTTCTCAGCTCATCCGCCGTGCCGTCGGCTACGATCCTGCCTTTGTTGATGATGAGGATGCGGTCGCAGGTGGCTTCCACCTCTGCAAGGATGTGTGAACTCAGTAAAACGGTCTTCTCCTTTCCGATACGCCGGATCAGATCCCTGATCTCAATGATCTGGTTGGGATCCAGGCCGCTGGTCGGCTCGTCGAGCACCAGCACCTGCGGATCGTGGATCAGCGCCTGTGCCAGCCCGACCCGCTGCCGGTAGCCCTTCGATAATTCGCCGATCTTCTTGTGCTTCTCTCCCTCCAGTCCGCAGGTTACTACCATCTCAAGAATGCGTTCCCGTACCCTTTCCTGTGGAATGTCATGCAGACGCGCAATGAAACCGAGGTAATCGATCACGCTGAGATCGGTGTAAAGCGGGTTGTTCTCAGGCAGGTAACCGATGTGCTTTTTCACTTCTTCAGGTTCATCAAGGATAGAATGACTGCCAACACGAATGTTGCCGGCCGTGGGTTTCAGAAAGGTGGTAATGGCTTTCATGGTGGTAGTCTTGCCTGCGCCGTTAGGCCCCAGGAAACCAAGAATCTCCCCGGTCACCACCCGGAAGCTGATGTCGTCCACTGCCCGCTGGTTACCGTAATCTTTGGTGAAATGATCAACAATGATATCCATACTGTCTAATAATTGTCAGAATTGATTTGTGCAAAAAAAAACCATAGAAATATATTTTCACTTCCGGTTTACAAATTTTTACGATTTTCTTTATCCCGGATCAGGCGCGACATGACTTCTCCCGTTCCTATGGCGTATCCGGAAGAAACCAGGAATACCCTGTTGTCGGCTGTGACAAAGAAGACCAGTGGCAGCATATTTTGTAAGCTTTTCCCCAGCTTTGATTCCAGATGGGTCAGGAGCAGGTTTCCTGAGTCGGCCAGGAAGCGTGAAGCGGCCGGAAGGGCACGCATGCTTGCCGGTTCCGGTAAATGCACGCTTTTGCTTTCAGGCAGAAGGAAGATCAGCTTTCCTTTCCACTCATCCAATTCCTTGCGGAAAGGCGGTATGTCAGCCAGGATATGGCGCGAGGGTTCCTGAAGGGGATCGATCCACAACAGGAAGCAGGCTTCTCCATCGGGCACCGGCAGTCCGGTGAGCTTTTCTCCGCTGATCAGGTCGGTAAAACCATAGGATCCAGGCTCAAAATGGCCGGCTTCTGTCAGTTGAAGCACAGGCTCCCTGACGATCACCGGCAGGTCGGTATGTTTAGCGGGCAGGATGTCGAAGAAAGTGATCCCTGCAAGCACGCCGCCGTCTGCCATTCTTTTTCCGGTAGTCAGCAGGTAGGTGCCGCTTTCCAGGTCAAAGCGTTCCGGCCAGTCGCTCAACTTACGGCCTTCGGTAAATTCAAGCAACTGCAGCCTGCCCTGATGCAGTTTCGACAGGGTGAAATGCTGCATATACCTTGGATCTCCGGTTTCACTGCGGTTCAGCAGGCTCAGGGTTCCGGAACTGTTGCCGGCCTTGTCAGGGTTCTCCCATTCGACGGCCCGCCACCCGTTCCGGCTCATGGCTTCGGCCCTGCCGTCAACCGGGTTGACCCTGGCTGCAATCCCCAGGGAACGGCAGGCAGCCGTAAAGAAAATATTCCTTGAACGTGCATCACAGACGCGAAGGGCAAGGACACCCGCGGGCGAGAGGGGTGCTCTGGAATGAAGGTTCGCGAAATCATCAAGCCGGATGCTGTCTCTTATCCAGGCGGCGATGCTTTGTGCCTTGTCTTTTCCCTTCACCAGGGCGGAGAAATGTTCCGTTAGGACTTTTCTCCATGGCCGGATCAGTTCGTTGGCGATCCGGGGTGAGGCGACATACTGCATATATAAACCGTGGTCTGATCCTTTTCCGCTATAGTAATCTGCGGGCCGGCGCCTGAAATGATCGAGGAGCACGGCGGCTTCTGTATCACGCAGGTCTTTGTCGGTCAGGGTGTAGAGGAATTGCAGGGCCAGAGCGCGTGATGCCGGCGCTGTCATGGAAAGGAAAGCCTCAATCTGTCTGTAGTTACCGTATGATTTGATCAGGATACTGCGGATGCTGTCGGGCTGTAAACCATATCGGACGGCGAATGCGGTGGATGAGACGGAATCACGGAAACTTTTCATATAGGTAGAACGGATACGGTCCTCTTCAGACAGGCGCAGCTTGTTGGCTGCGATACCCGCACTGTCTTCCACTGCAGCATCCGGCCTGGCAGGCGGTACGATATCGAGCGGAACAAAGCTGTCTTTTGCGGGTTCACGGACTAATTGCAGTTCAATGCTGAGCCCGCTGCCCGCTTTCACTTTCTGCCAGGCAATCCTGCTGCCGTCTGTCGCCCAGATCAGCAGATCGCCCTTTCCGGTGAGCGCACTGGTTTTCCCGTCCTTAGCGGTGGTGGTCTTAAGGATGGGGAAAAACTCAGCGTAATTGAATAATCTGAATTCGACAGTTGCATTCCTGACCGGCCTGCCGCTGCTGTCGGTCACCCTGATGAAGGTATAAGCTGCATCAGCATAATTCTGTATCAGGTTTAGTTCGGAAAAGCGCTCCTGCCGCTGGATGACCGGCTCATGACCAAAATAGGGTCCGTACACCCTGGCATGGACCAGCATGGTTCTTTTTGCCGGTTCTTCAAACCAGCCTTTATCCAGGCAGTGCGCCGGTTCGCAGGCTCCCATGAAGTGCCACTTCCCGTCTATCCATACTTCCACCCAGGCATGGTTGTCGTCGGTGTGGGCCCAGCGCGGGGTGTAGACCTGCCTCGCTGGGATGCCGGCTGCTCTTAAAGCGGCCACCGTGAAGGTGGATTCTTCACCGCACCTGCCCCAGGAAGTGCGCATGGTGGCGAGGGGTGCGCTGGTACGTTCATCACTGCCCCGGTAAGTCACTTTTTCATGACACCAGTGATTGATCTCCAGGGCCGCGTCTTGCATCGACAGGCCTCGGACCCTTTCCCTGAGTTCGGGGTATACCGCAGAACGGAAAGTGTCAAGATTCTCGTTGTTCACCCTGAGCGGCAGGACGAAATGAAGGAATACCGCTTCCGGGATCGATCTGCCCCAGGGCATCTCTTCCCTGGCTTTCAGACTGGCCCGGACTTCCTTCAGGAAAAACTTTCCGTCATAATCTGCCAGGTCGGACAGGGGAGCGAAGGCAAGCAGGAAGCGCATGGCATCTGTTTCAAGGCTGGTCAGTCCTGAATCCAGAACCCCAAACAGGGCAGTGTCCCTGCCTTTGGCCAGTTCCCTGGTTTTGTCGAACATCCGGTCGGTTTCCGCACGGTAGGCAACCTGACGGATCAGCCTTTCTTCCCGGTGGCAGGAGGAAAAGAACAGTGTCAGTGTGATGGCAGTGAGAAGCAGTTTTTTCATATACATGGTTTAAGTGCCGCAAAGGTAGTGAATGGGGGGGTCTGAAAAAGGGATGTCATCCCGGCGTTGATTTAAATCAATGCCGGGATGACATCCCTTTTGACAGTTTCGCCCTGAATACCTTGTAAAATATATGGTTCTGCGGTAAAAGACCAGACCATTCCCCAGCACAAGCCCGGCTTCTTCCTTTCGCCTTCTTATTGAACTATCGCATCAAGTTCTGCCTGCGTGATGTACTGAGCCATATAGGTAACACCCCTGAATTTCAAATGATTATAAAAGGCCTTCATGTGGTTTTTTGAACCTTTTAAAAGATTGTTCAGAACAAAAACGATATCGGGATTATCGATTCCGTTGCCGAGGTGATGCTGGATATCATAGATATCATAATCTTCAATCGTTGCACCGACGTACAGGGCATCCACAAGGGACTGACTACCCTGGGCAAGCAGCGCGTTATACAATGTCTGTATATCCTGGTTGCTGAAAATACCCGGCTGATGACCTGCAGCGGGATCCGGCAACTGGTACTTGTTCAGCATGAAAAGAATGGCATTGGCATGAGCTTGTTCGGACTTTGATATATTGTTAAACACCGGCAGATTCCACAGTGCTTTCATGGCAAGATATATGTCTCTTGCCATCAGTTCCTCCTCTCTGATGAAAGTCAGGGCGGTGATCTCGGCGGAATCCAGTGTGGATGGACTGGCAGGGTTAAAGCTCATTAGTTTGGCAGCCAGGGCTGCATCTTCAACAAACAATTCCGCTGATACCGCATCTGCGGTCATAGCTTCTTCATCGTTTGTCTTTGAACAGGAAAGCAGGAATGAAGCGCTCGCAACTGATGCCAGCAGAATCGTGAAAAACCAATTTGTTCTCATAGGGTTTAAGATTTAAAAAGCTAAATAAGTGAATTAATCAATATTATGACAAATCACAGGCGGATATCTTGCGGAGGGTGTCGAAAATTTTCTTGAGGCGGGTAAAGACGCGGCTTGAGCGCGTGTGCGCGTGTGCAGCGTTTGCACGTATGCACGTGGCGTGGGAACGTGAAAACGATATACCAGCACACTATCATCAGCAAACCAGCACATTAGCAAATATCCACACCAAAAAACTGTAACTTCCCTTTTCCTTCAACCTTCACTTTTATCTTCAATTTTCTGCATTTTCACTTAGATTCAGAATACTTCTAAACATCTAAACTAATAAACTACTAAACCGGCTCCTATAGACAAAAACAAGAGATTTGTGACGAACAGTAACTTTGTTCGGTACCTTTGCACCTCTGTAAACCAAATACTCCCATACATGCGATTCTTTCTTGCATTAATCCTGTTGCCTGTTTTTTCCCAGGGCCAGGAACTGAATGAAATTCAACTGCCTCCGCCCCAGACATCGGGCGGTATACCCCTGATGGACGCCCTGAGGGAAAGACATTCGTCCAGGGAATTTTCCGCCAGGAAACCTGATCTCCAAACCCTTTCCGACTTATTATGGGCCGCCGACGGATTCAACCGTCCAACGGAGCAGAAACGTACGGCACCGAGCTCCATGAACTACCAGGAGATAGATATTTACCTGGCGATGGAAGATGGACTGTATTTGTGGGATGCCGTAACAAACAAGCTGAAACCCGTCGTCAGGCGGGATATCCGCGAACATACCGGCAAACAGGATTTCGTGAAGACGGCGGGACTGAACCTGGTCTATGTGGCTGATTTTGCCCGGTGCAGGGACGGTAAAACGGAGCATCAGGTGCATGCATCCCATATCAATTCGGGCTTTATTGCACAGAATGTTTATCTGTTTTGCGCTTCCCGCGGCCTGAACACCGTAGTCCGGGCTTATTTCGACGCCGGATTGCTGGCAAAGGCCATGGGTCTGACCGAAAACCAGTTTGTGATCCTGACCCAGACTGTGGGCTTTCCTCCCGGGGAGTGATGTAACAGCCTAAGATGGATGCATCAGTTCACTTACTTCCATTGCAGCCCGGCTGCCATGCCGGGTGCCCGGCATGTCCGCACAGGCATTTCCGGCTGCAGGACAGCCTTGAGGCCAAGGCCGGCTTCCTGAAAGCCAGGCTCTCGCCCTATGCAGAGGTGCTTGCAGCTGTCCATACGGCAGGAGAGGCTTTCCGCCGGGGATATCGCGATAAGGTATGTCTCGCTGCCGTTTATGAAAGCGGGATGTGGCACATCGGGACCCGGAGCAGGGGAAAGGTCATTTCTATTCCCGGATGTCCGGTACACACAGGACGTGTAAGGAATATCCACGCATATTTACTGGATCAACTTCCTCCTGCGGAAGACTTTCCGCTTGCCTATGTGGTTCAGACTGCAGCCCAGTTGTGTCTGGTGTTGAAATCCCGCTTGCTGCCTGCAGATGAAACACTGGCATTCCTGCGGACCCTGATGACAGAAGCCTTTGCCCCGGAAGGGATATGGATTCACCTTCATCCGGCTGCCGGGAAGAAGGTTTTCGGCAAGGGCGGATGGCATCTCATTAGCGGGAAAGCGGTTTCGGTGGATGAATCGGGTTTGGTTTATGGGCCGGCGGCTTTTCAGCAGCTTTTACCGGCGCTGTATTATCATGCCCTGCAAAGCGCCCGTGAATTTCTGTCACCGGGCGATGACAGCCTGCTGGTGGATTTATACAGCGGAACGGGCTCGAGCATCCGTTACTGGGAGCTTCCGCCCGGCAGGGTGATCGGCGTGGAAGCCGACGGGGAGGCTGTCAGACTGGCCGGGATCAATGTGCCCGCCGTGACCCTGCTGAGGGGGGCCTGCCGTCAGAGACTTCCCCAGCTGAATGTCTGGCTGGCGGAAAGAAATGCCGCCGGCAGGAAGCGGCTACTTTATGTCAATCCACCCAGAACCGGGTTGGAGGCGGAGATAATCCGCTGGATCATGAGTGATTACAGACCTTCCAGACTGGCATACCTATCATGTTCGGCCGGTACGCTTCGCCGCGACCTTGATCTGCTGGCAGATGCATCCTACCGCGTCGATAGTCTCATTCCGTATGATTTCTTCCCGGGAACCCGTCATGTGGAGACCCTGGCCTGCCTTTCCGATACCCGGCAGTGAGAAGGAAAGCATGTTTTTTTTAGCGTATTTAAAAAGTATTTGTCCATGTCAGGAAAATCATGTAGGTTTGGCCACATATAAATGCAGTCCTTATGTCACGTTTCCTAACCATTCCTGAAGAGATACTGCTGCTTTCCATCGACGAGAGCGGCGGGATCAGCCCCGAAAGCAAAACCCTCGATGTGGTCATCGCCAGCGCATTGCTGATGGATCTTGCCATCCGCAAGCGCATCGATTCCGACCTGCATTACCTGATCCATGTGGACGGTTCCCCCACGGGTGATGCCGTTCTGGATGATGCCCTTACCTTTTTGTTTGAAGATAAAACCCAGAAAGCGCCGGTCTACTGGATCTCACAGCTCGGACTGCGTGCCGACGCCTACAAGGAAGACCTGCTGGCGAGTCTCGTGCTGAAGCGGGTACTAAAGGTGGAAAACAAACGCATCCTGTGGATGTTTGCCACACGCCGGTATCCGGTGATCGGCAACCAGGAACTCAAGGAGGTGAAGGCCAGGGTCAGGGAGCTCATCTTCGGCAATGAACTGCCTGAGTTGCAGGATATGGCCATCATCAGCCTGGCATATTACGGCTCTCTGCTGGAGCTGATCTTCGCCCCGGAAGAAATAGACCAGTATCTGCCCAGGATTGAGCAAATCGCCCGCATGGATCTGATCGGGCAGAATATTGGCAAAGCGCTCCACGAACTGTCGCTTTCTTTCCAGATCAGTTCAAAAGCCAAAGCCTTGCTTGGGATTAAAACACCTGAACAGAAGCTTGAAGAGCTCGTACTGGAGATCAGAACCAAGTTCCGTATCGAAAAAGACGAGGATCTTCCCGCCTGGCTGCGGAAAGGGACGGATCAGTACCGGAAAACATTACAGTTCATTGACAAGGAAGGCACTTCCGATGTGTATTATCATCCCGGCAAGCAGCAGTATTTTGTCAGGGATTATGCGTCTGTGTTCTCACGTTGATATTAATTACTTGATAATCAATTATTGCAATGGAATTAAAGATTTCAACAGAAAATGATATCCGTTATGTCGAGGTGAGCGGACGCCTCGATGCGGTAATCTCCGCCGGGCTTCAGGACAAGCTGATGGACCTGGTGCAGGCCGGGCATAAGAAAATGCTGGTCTGCATGGATCAGGTTGAGTACATCTCCAGTTCGGGGCTGCGTGCTTTCCTGGCGGTGGCAAAGAAAGTAGGCCATGACGGTTTCATCCGCTTTTGCTGTATGCAGCCGGGTGTGAAGGAGGTATTCACAATTTCCGGTTTTAACTCCATCTTCGGAATCTACGATACCAAAGAAGAAGGTTTGGCCGGTTAAAAACCGCCTTGGCGGCGTCAGCCAATCCTCCGGGCTTCCAGGTTTTCACTGCTCAAACGGAGGAAATAATCTTTTTCATCCATAACTCCGGAAGCATGCGTACGATTGGTATTATCGGCGGGTCAGGCCTCGAAAAGCCGGAACATTTCGAATTCAGGGAAGAGATCAGGCTTAGCACGCCTTATGGGGAGCCGAGTTCTACTTTAAGATCAGGCATGATCGCCGGGGCGCGCGTGCTATTCCTCTCGCGGCATGACCGGGATCACAGCATTCCTCCCACCTTCATCAACAACAGGGCTAACATTGCAGCGCTGAAAGCTGCCGGTTGTGACTGCATCCTTGCTTCGGCCGCATGCGGGAGCCTTCGGGAGGAGATCCGCCCGGGTGACCTGGTGATACCCGATCAGTTCATCGATTTTACCCGTTTGCGGCCATTGAGCTTTTTTGAACATTTTGAAGATGGAAAGCTGATGCATGTGGCCATGCCGGATCCTTTTGCCGCTCCTTTAAGGAAGGCATTGATCAGCGCCTGTGAGGCATGCGCTTACCCTGCCCATCAGACTGCCACCATCATCACCATTGAAGGATCCCGTTTTTCGACCCGCGCCGAATCGCGCATGTTCCGTGCATGGGGCGCCGACCTGGTGAATATGTCTACCGCACCCGAAGTCATTCTGGCCAATGAGGCCGGGCTGCCCTATGCCGTCATCGCAGTCAGTACCGACTATGATGCCTGGCGCGAACATGACGAAGCCGTTTCCTGGGAGCTGATCCTTGAAACCTTCGCAAAAAATGTGGACCGCGTGACCAGGGTCATGATCAAAACCATCGAAAGCCTGAATCAGCTCAATCCGCAGGCCGGGAGTCACTGAGGATACGGTAAAACATTTCGTGCAGCCTGGTACGGATGTTCATGTCTGCCAGTCGTTTATTACCTGCATCGGGATGTATCCTGCTCGAAAGAAAGACGAACAGCATCCGGTTGGCGGGATCTGCCCAGATATAGGTTCCGGTAAACCCGCTGTGGCCGTAACTGTAGGAGGAAGCACTCCCGCACACCGGACCGTTTGTCATGGGCATCAGCGGCGGTTTGTCGAATCCGAGTCCCCTGCGGTTGCCGTCTTCTGCAAAGGGGGCAGACGTAAAAATCTTGACAGTCTCAGGATCGAAATACCGGACGCCGGCATAGGTGCCTTCGTTGAGCAGCATCTGCATCAGGATGGCCAGGTCGGAAGCGCAGGAAAACAGTCCGGCATGCCCGGCAAGCCCGCCCATCAGGGCGGCTGCCTGGTCGTGGACACTTCCTCTGAGTAAAGTGTCGCGGAAAACGGTATCGTTTTCCGTCGGCATGATGCGTTCCGGCGGAAATTTCTCCAGCGGCCGGAAGGTCATGGTACTCATGCCAAGAGGTCCGTAAAAATGATGCTGCAGGTAATCTTCAAAGGCTGTGTCCGTCACGGCCTCCACTACCTCTTTTAAAAGGATGAAACCAAGGTCGCTGTACCTGTATTTACCCCTTCCTTCCACAGGGGAGGTCATGATCATGCTGCGGATGGTGTCGGCATAATCCTTCCGCAGGTAAAGGCCTGGTGACACGGGAATACTGTAATTGCTGTCGCGGACCGGCCTGAATATCATGGTGTCTGGTTTTCCCTGATGCAGAAAGGACTCATAGAACGGGATCCAGGCCTGAAGGCCGGCCTGGTGGGCCATGATTTCCTTGAGGTGCAGGTTTTTTTTGTTTGTCTTTCTGAGCCAGGGAAGGTAATGGCTGATTCTGTCATCCAGATCGATGCGACCTTCTTCGCAGAGTTTCATGACGGCCAGGGTGGTTGCCGCGACTTTGGTGAGGGAGGCCAGGTCGTACAGGTCGGTGAGGCCTGCAACTTGTCCGGAAGTGTAATCCGCCGTACCGTATGCCTTGTGATAAAACACCTTCCCGTCACGGGCACAAAGTACCTGACAAGCGGGGTAAGCTTTCATCTCTATACCCTGTAAAATGAGCGAATCGACGGCGGCAAGGGATGCTTCCGGGATGCCCGCTTCGGCCGGACATACATATTTCAGTACATCCAGTGTTTCTGCGTCGAGGCCGTGACCTTCCCGGTAGGTGTCCGAAACACTCACAGGAAGGTTTCCGCTGAAAGAGGAAGCCCCGAAAATGGCCTGAGACGCCAGATCATAAGTAATCGGATTGTCCTGGTAAAAGGCAATCAAGGCAGCAGCGCGATTCACACCAGGTATCTTCCCGAAGGCATATGGATTGCCGAAAAAGCACAATACCGTCTTCTTCCTGTTCATCAGGCTGTCAAGGAAAGCCAGTCCCTGGGATGTCATCCCGAATTGCCTTTCTGCATATATGCTGGTATTGACCCATGAGGCGATGACGAGATTGTAATCGCTCAGCAGCTTCAGCAGGGAATCAGATCCGGCCGGGCTGACATTGCCGGGAATGCAGATATGCCGGACAGGAGCATAGCGTTCCATTCCGCGCTGGAAATCTGTCACTGTCGCACTGCCAAGGCAGATGCCGGCGATTCTAAGCGTATCAAACCGTTTCAGCGGGATCAGGTGATCATCGTTCTTCAGCAGGGTGAATGCCTGTCGAAGGATAGCCCGGTGCAGGCTGTCGTCGGAAGCCGGGTTGAGGTCGCGGATAAGATGCTCCGGATCACCCGCTTTCCAGGGCAGTGGTATGTATTTTTCTTTGAATTTCAGTACTTTCAGACACTTTTCATCGATGTCTTCCGGCCAGATCAGGCAACTGTCCACAGCCTGCCTGATGGCAGCCATGGCCTTATCCGGGTCCTGCGGCATCAGCAGGATATCATTCCCGGCCAGCAGGGCTTTGACCTCAATCTCCCCAGCCGGGTAGAAATTTGTTACGCCCCCCATTTCAAGGGCATCGGTGATGATCAGTCCTTTAAAACGATATTCTTTCCTGAGAATGTCATTCAGGATCAGGGGTGACAGGCTTGAGGCCGCATTGGGTGTGGAGTCCAGCACAGGAACGGCAAGGTGTGCCGTCATAATCCCTTCCAGGCCTTCGCTGATCAATTCCCTGAATGGGTAGAGTTCGAGCGAGTCGAGGAAAGTCCTGGTATGTTTGATCACCGGAAGAGTGTAATGCGAATCCGATCCCGTGTCCCCATGTCCGGGAAAGTGTTTGGCCGTGTGAAGGACGGCCTCCTTTTGCAGCCCCCTGACGTACATTTTTCCCCTGGTTGTGACCTTTTCCCTGTTTTCACCGAAACTCCTGCTGTTGATCACGGGATTTGCCGGGTTGCTGTTGATATCGACCACCGGTGCGAAATTGATATGGATGCCCAGCCTGCGGCATCCCTTGCCGATGCTGCGGGCCATCAGGTAGACCAGGCTGTCGTTGTCGGATGCGCCCAGCGTCATCGCATAAGGGAAACCGGGGGTGCTGTCGAGCCGCATGGCCAGTCCCCTTTCCGCATCCATGGCCACGAAGAGCGGAACGGACGAAAGCTTTTGCCACTCATTGGTCGCCTGCAGTTGTCTGGCCGGGTTGCCTTTAAAAAACACGACACCACCGATGCCGTATCTGCTGATCCATTCCCCGACCCTGGTGTTTAAAGTGTTGTCTTTGTTGGCCCTGACGAAAATAAGCTGGGCAATTTTCTGGTCCTGGCTGAGGGTGCTGAACACTGAATCTGCCCAGCCCTGTTTCCATGAGCCTGTAAATACTTCAGATCCCCTGGCTGCATGAAGGAATACCAGGTTCAAAAGAACAAGCCACAGCGCAAACCTCATTACTTCTTTCCCTTAGGGGTTTTGCCGGCCTTTTTCGCAGGTTTTCTTTCAAGGGTCAATTTTACCGCTTTCCCTTCAGGAGTGGATTTAGCAGCTTTTCCGGCAGGAGCGGATTTAACTGTTTTTCTTGGAGTGGCGGATTTAACAACTTTTCCGGCAGGTGGCGGAACAGGTCTGCTTGCAGCTGTCGGAACAGAAGTGGCGACGGCCGTTTTCCCTGTGGCCTGTTCAACCCTGATGGTAAAATCAGACAGGACATTCATGTAATTGATGAATGCCTCATAAGGGCTGGCGTAAGGATTGAAGAATTTATGTACCTCTCCGTCGGAGAACCACTTGGTGGACATATAGTAAAAATGGTCGCTGGTCTGCAGGCGGGTCCAGTCCCTCTGGATGGTTTCGTCTGCACAGCGGGCTACCAGCGGAGCGAGGGAATACAGCTTACTGACGGCTTCCTGCTGCAGCTCGTTCCCCAGCCAGGCGGTTACATCCCTTTCCTCGTCGGCCCAGCTGACCGGGTAGGGTGCATGGATGGCGGACACCGGCTGCAGGGTCTCCGCAAGTTCTGAAGGAGTGAGGAAGGTATGTGCGGTGTTTTTCAATACCGCTGCCGGCAATGCTTTCAGGAAGTCAAAGATTCCGGTTTCAGCACCCTGGCGTTCTCCAAGCGCAGGGTAATCGATAAAGATATTGACAACTTCCTGCTTGGGATCCAGGGCTTTGATCCAGCCGGTGAATTTCTCAGCAGTCAAAGGCCATTCCGACCAGTCCTTCCGGCAAAAACGGAAGGCGATATCGTCGCTCATCTGGAAATTTTTCAGCAGTATCTTCAGCCTGGGGTTGATGGCGTTGCAATAAAGGTAGTTCGGACTTTTCCAGCCGAGAATGTGTTTGGCTCCTTCCGTCAGCATGGTAAAATAACCCATGTCGGCGACCATTTCGCCTATGACATCAGAGTAAATCAATTCCGAATTTCTGAAGGTCTTTGGTTTTTGACCGAACAGACTTTCGATCAGTGCGGCATGCTTGTTCACCTGTGCTATAAACTCCTCACTGTCCTTCAGGGATGCCAGGCTGTGCGCATAGGTTTCGGCAAGAAACTCCACATTCCCGGTGGTGGCAAGTTTCGTAAACCCTTCCATTGCTTCCGGTGCGTGCTTTTGCATTTGTTCCAGCGCAAGCCCTGAGATGGAGAAGCTGATCCGGAATTTTTTACCGTGCTTCTTAATCAGATCCAGTAAAACCTTATTGGCAGGGATATAGGACTTCTCGGCCACCCTTCGGATAATGCTTCTGTTCTGGTAATCATCATAATAATGATGATTTTCGCCTATGTCAAAAAAGCGGTAGGTTCTGAGCCGGTAAGGCTGATGTACCTGGAAATTCAGGCAGATGGCTTTTGTTGCGTTCATTGTTTGACAAGTGTTTGATAAACCTGGAAGACGTTTTTGGCCGCATTCTCCCATTTGAGATTCTCTACTTCGGCCTTGCCTTTCCGGCTGAAAATATCATAAAGCACCGGATAATGCAGGATGCCGTAAATGGCGTCGGCCATGGCCTCGATATCCCAGAAATCAACTTTTACGGCATGTTTCAGGACTTCGGCCACGCCGCTTTGTTTGGAGATGACCACGGGTACATTGGAGCGCATGGCCTCGAGCGGTGATATCCCGAAGGGTTCGGAGATGGAGGGCATCACATACACATCGCTGAGGGCAAACATCTTATCCACGTCATCACCTTTTAAAAATCCGGTAAAGTGAAAACGGGTGCCGATGCCGAGCTGGGCCACCCGCCTGACCATTTTGTTCATCAGGTCTCCCGATCCTGCCATGACAAAACGAACATGAGGATCTTTCTCAAGGATGCGGTAGGCTGCTTCGATAAAGTACTCGGGTCCTTTCTGGAAGGTGATCCGGCCCAGAAAAGTAACCACCTTCTCCTTCACATGCTTGCGGTATTGAATGTCTTCCCGGCGAATGACCGGTTCAACGGCATTATGTACCGTGAAGACCTTGGCAGGATCGATCCCGTACCTTTCGATGACGATCTTACGTGTAAGATTGCTGACGGTAATCACCCGGTCGGCTTCCTCCATGCCTTTTCTTTCGATGTCGTAAACAACCTGGTTTACGTTCTCGCCGCTGCGGTCAAATTCGGTGGCATGCATGTGAACCACCAGGGGTTTGCCGGATACGTGCTTGGCCCAGATACCCGCAGGATAGGTAAGCCAGTCGTGGGCATGCACCAGGTCGAACTGCTCCATATCCGCGATCCTGGATGCCACCAGCGCATAGTTGCTCACTTCTTCCATCAGGTTGAGCCCGTATTTGCCCGAGAAATCGTATTTGCGTGAATATACCGGCCTGACACTGGTCTCTTCATAAACACGCTGCTCTTCGATCAGTCTTTCATATTCCTCGAAACTGGCATAGGGTACGAGGTTTGAACCAACTTCCACATAGGTCAGGTTTTCCCTGATTTCGGAAGTGATGTGCTCTTCCCCGAAAAAAACCTCGATATCACTGGCATTGATCAGCCTGACAGCCTCCTGGCTTTCGTCACCGTATGCTTTCGGAACGACGAACAATACCTCCGTGCCTTGTTTCAGCAGGCCTTTGGTCAAACCGAAGCAGGCAGTTCCGAGTCCGCCGGTAATATGCGGAGGAAATTCCCAGCCAAACATCAATACCCTCATAGGACCTTGCTTTTATTGTTCATCAGACAATTCATATTCATTCATCAACATTTTCACACGCAACAATTCACCAACGCTCCAGGCCATGGAAATGGCACCTCCGAAATGATGCGGCGGATCTCCGTCGTAAATCTCTGAAATGCTGCCAATGCCATGTTCCCTGATGCTTGATTCAAAGCCTGAGTAAACCTTGTTTATCAACGAAAGGCCTGATTTTCCGTGGATTCGCAGGTATGCAGCCGCGAAATGCCCGAACAGCCATGGATATACAGTTCCCTGGTGGGCTGCGGATTCCCTGGCTTCATGCCTGCCGTGGCAGATGCCATGGTATTTAGGATCTTTTGGTGAGAGCGTGCGCAAACCGCGTGGTGTGAGTAATTCGGATTTTACCGTATCCAATGCTTTTTTCCGTATTTCTTCAGAAAGAGGGCTGTATGGCAGGGAGGCGGCAATCACCTGGTTTGGTCTGATACTCCAGTCCTGACGCCCCTGGCAAACTACATCTGCAAGATATCCCCTTTCTTCGTTCCAGAATAGCGTTTCGAAGGCCTTCCCAACCTTCGCAGCAAGTGCTTCCCATTCCCGGGCTGCTTTTTTATCTGCCGCCGTCTGGAGCAACTCAGCTGTAAAACACAGGGCATTGTACCATAAAGCATTGACCTCTACTGCCTTGCCTCTGCGAAGGCATACCGCCTTACCATCTAACATGGCATCCATCCAGGTCATGGGCAGTTTTTCTTCCCTGATTTCAAGCAGACCATCCTGATCCATGGCAATATTATCCCATTGCCCGTCCCTGTATGCATTGAGAATCTCCAGAAGGAAGGGGGCATAGCGTTTGCGGATTTCTTTCAGTGTTCCGGTATATGCCGCGTACTGTTGCAGTGCCGCAAAAAGCCAGAGCAAACTGTCGGCCGTAGCAGGCTGTTGGTTTTCGTTCTTATCCGTAAAGAAAAAGTATCTGTCTTTTTCGCGGATCATGGTGTCTGCCACACTGAGGAAGTTCTGGGTACGGCCGTCCACCAGGCACAGACCCGGCAAAGCGACCAGGGCATCCCTGGCCCGGACACCGTACCAGGGAAAACCCGCCAGCACTTCCGTATTGCCTTCCCGTTTAAAAATAAACTGATGGGCAGAATTGATCAGACAATTCTCAAATGTGTTTCTCGGGATTCTTCTGTCCACTTCCAGGTCGAACAGTTTCTTCAGATCTTTCGGATCAACCTCATTGAGGCCGGCCGTAAAATAGACGCTTTCTCCCTTTTTCAGCGGCAGCTCGAAATAGCCGGGAACGAACAGATCTTCCAGGTAGTCGTATCCCCGCTCCAGTTCTTCAATATACTCAATGTTATGATACCAGTCCGGCACGTGGATGTAGTCATGTTTCTTCGAAAGCTGTATCATCATCGGGTAGTAACCCTCGTACAGGCACATCCGTATTCCGTTGGGAATGGCCTGGTACCTGGTATCGGCAAAGATGTTTTCCTTCGAAAGGCTGTGCCGGCTGCGGAAAGCCAGAAATGGCCTCAGCCTGATCAGGGTGGGGGAGTGGGCGTCCTGCAGGGTGTACTTGATGATAACCCTGGCTTCGTCGTGCGTGAACAACATCTCCTTGGTAAGGAAAACTCCTCCGATCCGGAAGGTGAGTTTGGGTATGGGTTCAGTGGTAAAGTCCCTGAGGTATTTATGTCCCTTGGGGTTGTAATAACCACCTTTGTACCGGTGGATCCCGAGATTGAAGGGAGCATCCTGCTGAATCACAGTCTCGTCGACACTCGATAACAGCACGTGATATTCACCGTCCAGCGCAGGCTGCCTGGTGATCAGCAAGCCGTGGTATTTGCGTGTGTTGCATCCGGTCAGGGTAGTGCTGGAAAACGATCCTGCGCGGTTGGATCGCAACAATTCCTTGGTCAGGGAATACTCCAGGTTGATCAGTTGCAATTTGTCAAATTCTATATAACTCATGTGATGCTAAAGACTGTTTCCTGATTTATAATGACTTAAATTACCTGCAAAGGTAATGGATATCTTTTTAACGGGTCTGTGGCCCGCGTGGAATGCGTAAAGTTAACACTTATTTAATGATTCAGTTCACCATATATACCGAAAAAGTACAGGAATGCGAAAAAAGTGTTCCCAGAGTCATCGGTATAACTGAATCTAAGCGAAAACTGCTTCGCATTTTCACTAAGATTCAGTTAATTATAATTTGATTGCAATAAAGATGCCTGCCGGCAGTTTATGTCTACTGCATCAGCCTGTATGACAATAAGCTTTACCTTTGCACGCATGATCAAACTTTCGGATAAATTGTTTCAGGGTTTTATTCCCGGACTGGCATTGCTGTTGTTGCTCCAGGCCATGATGTTTTCCTCCTGCCGTAAGGAGGAGGATTTCGATACAAGCCCTTCCCTGAAGTTGTCTTTCTCTGAAGATTCTGTGCTGTTCGATACTGTTTTTTCTACGCTTGGCAGTGCTACCAGGATACTGATGGTATACAACAGCAGCAAAAAGCCTGTGCTGATCAGTGCAGCCGGACTGGAGAAAGGGCCGGAGAGCCAGTTCCGTCTGAATGTTGACGGAATCTCATCCCACCTGGCAAATGATATCGAAATTGGAGCGGAGGACAGCATCTATGTGTTCGTGAAGGTCAGGGTTGATCCGACCAGTCAGAACAGTCCGCTGGTTGTAACCGACAGGCTGTTCTTTGAAACCAACGGCAACCTGCAGACGGTCGATCTGGTGGCCTGGGGACAGGATGCACACTATATCGTTGCCAACAAATTTGTGGAAGGATTGCCTCCTTACAGGATCGTTGCATCCGGGAATCAAACTGTCACCTGGTCCAACGACAAACCCTTTCTGATCTACGGCTATGCCGTGGTGGATTCCCTGGGTGTGCTGAATATTGAAAAGGGCTGCCGCATTCACTTTCACAACAACAGCGGGCTGTGGGTTTACCGTTTTGGTTCCCTGCGGGTGAACGGAACCCTGGATGAAAGGGTGGTTTTTCAGGGCGACCGCCTGGAGGAGTCCTATCAGGATGTTTCAGGGCAGTGGGACAGGATATGGCTGAACGAAGGCAGTGTGGACAATGTGATCAATTATGCCGTCATCAAAAACGGTTTTATCGGCCTGCAGCTCGAAACCCTGCTCAGCAGTGAAGGGAACAAGCTGATGCTCTCCAATACGGTGATCCACAATATGTCGGGATGGGGTATATTCACCCGTTTCTACCGGCTTGAAGCCTGGAACTGTGAAATTTCCGGATGCGGCCTGGATAATGTGTATCTCTCAACCGGAGGTGACTATGATTTCAGGCATTGTACGATGGGCAATTACTGGTCGGGAACGGTGAGGAAGACACCGGCAGTGTTGATCAGTAATTTTTACAAGAACGAATATACGCAGACGCTGTACACCGGGGATCTGAAACGGGCGTTTTTCGGAAACTGCATCATTTACGGCAATCTGGAAGATGAGTTTATCACGGCAAAGGAAGAAGGCGTCATGTTCAATTACAGGCTCGATCATTGCCTGGTGAAAACGGCGCATGTGTCAGACAGCCTGGTATCCTGTATTCGTAACCAGGATCCCCTGTTTCTTGACATTGAAAAGCACGATTATACCCTGAAGGAAAGTTCCCCTGCCAGGGGGGCAGGCAGTGTGGAGATTGCCACTCCTTTTCCCAACGATCTTCCTGGTAACCCGCGCCTGCCTTCGCCGGATCTGGGCGCCTACCAGTTTATGCCCAGGTAAGGCCGGGAATCACTTTTGTAAAAGTTCCGCCATCTTTGAGCCGATCTCGGCAGGTGAATCCACCACTGTAATGCCGCATTCCCGGAGAATGGCCTTCTTTGCTTCGGCAGTGTCGGCTTTGCCTCCTACAATGGCCCCGGCATGTCCCATGGTTCTTCCTTTGGGAGCGGTAGCTCCGGCGATAAAGCCCACAACAGGCTTGGTTCCGTGTGCTTTAATCCACAGGGCCGCATCAGCCTCCATATTTCCCCCGATCTCGCCTATCATCACGATGCCTTTGGTTTCCGGATCTTCCATCAGGAGTTGCACGGCTTCCACCGTCGTGGTACCGGGAATGGGATCTCCGCCTATCCCGATGGCCGTCGTTTGTCCGAGTCCTGCCTTGGTAAGCTGATCCACGGCTTCGTAAGTGAGTGTTCCGGAACGAGAAACAAGTCCGACAACCCCTTTCTGATGGATGAAACCGGGCATGATCCCGACTTTGGCTTCATCCGGAGTGATAATCCCCGGACAGTTGGGGCCAACCAGCCGGCAGGGTTTTCCCTTAAGTGCCTGCTTCACCATCATCATATCTTTGACGGGAATGCCTTCGGTGATACAGACGATGACTTTGATGCCGGCGTCTGCGGCTTCGAGTATGGCATCGGCTGCATAGGAGGCAGGGACAAAGATAACGGAAACGTCAGCTCCTGCATGGTCAACAGCATCCTTCACGGTGTTAAAGACAGGACGGTCGAGGTGGGTGGTGCCGCCTTTGCCGGGAGTGACTCCTCCCACGACATTGGTACCATATTCTATCATCTGGCCGGCGTGGAAGGTGCCTTCATTACCGGTAAAGCCCTGGACGATGATGCGGGAGGTTTTATTGACGAGAACACTCATTGGGGTTTAAAGTTTAAGGTTTAGGGGTTTAGTCATGCTGAGCGGAGTCGAAGCATTGGTTCTGTTCAGGGTTAAGTTTCCTGAACTCAGATAACCTGGTGCTTTGACTCTTGAAATTTCCGCAGCAAAGGTAGGGAATGTTCATGAATCCTCAAATATATCCCTCCATGTCGGGATAGCTCGTGCCCTCTGGTTCAGAAGGTGATCAGATAATAAAACCCAGTTGCCAGTAAGAGGATACCACCTGTGTATTTTACAGGAAGAGAAATTCTTTCAAATCTTTGCGATGCCTGGTTCACCCCGACACTCATACCTGCCATTCCGATGGCAAGGGGGAAACCGAAACCCAGGCTGAAGAACAGCATGATTAGCGTACCCCAGGCAATGTTATTGTGAATAAAGGCAGCTCCCAGGGCAATGGAGAAAACAGGGTTGCAAAGGGAGTTGCAAACTGCGGATGAACTCGCCAGTGCAATACCGAAGAGCACGGATGTCCACACTCCCGGCCTCCATTTGCCTTGGATTGGTTTAAGCGGGGATAGCTTTACATTGATCAGGCCGGTTGTGGACAATCCAAAGAAGACAAACAGGCAGCCCGTGATCAGTTTCCAGTATCCCCCGGTAGCGCTGAACAGCATCTGTCCGGACAGACTCACGGCAATCCCTGTCAGCAGGAGTGTAAAGATGACTCCCAGAAGGAAAAAGAAAGAGGATATGAGGAGGTATTTCTTCCCTGAACCGGTCATTGAGCCTGAGTATCCTGCAACTGCTGTCAATACAGGTACAGTGCAACAGGAGGTTGCCAGACCAAGAAAACCTAAAAGGGAAGCTGTAAGCAGGCTTAAAGGATTGTGACTTCCCGCGCTTAATTCAGAGATCCATTGTTCTGCCATTATTTCGTGTTTGTGCATCCTTTATTGTCCGTGCAACAGCCTTCTGAGCCACATGCGGGTGCAGGAGCAGGGGTGAGAAACTTATACAGGATGATGCCGGCTGCTATTACGACAATGGCGTACAGAGCGATTTTTTTCCAGCGGTTTGCCGGACGTGGTGCACAGCAGCCTGGATCATTACAGCTGCAGGAAGCTGAGGGGTCTAGTGTATTTTTCATAATGTCCGGATTAAGGTTTAACAACAAGCCCCATGTCCCTGGCAACAAGCAGATACTGCTTTCTCGGCATACACACTGATGCTGAATATTCCGGTGCCCCCGGCTTTAAATGCTTCCAGTTCTTCCGGGTTCAGATAATTCAGGAGGACATCATCCGGAATAAGTATTTGCTTTTCATTGGGAACTTTGATATTGGTCAATCCGGACTCACGCATCAGGTCAAGGTATTCCTCCTTCTGAATGGCTCCTGAAACACAACCTGCATACATTTCAGCAGCCTGCATGATTTTTTCGGGCAGGACACCGTTCAATACCACATCAGAAATGGAAAGATGTCCGCCGGGCTTTAAAACCCTGTATATCTCCTTAAATGCCTTTTGTTTATCCGGTACAAGATTCAATACGCAATTGCTGATGACTACATCGGCTTTACCGGCCGTAACCGGCAAGTTTTCGATATCACCCAGGCGGAACTGGACATTGTGAAGGCTAAGTTTGCAGGCATTCTCCCTGGCTTTTTCAATCATGGCCTCCGTCATGTCGATGCCAATTACCAGACCGGACATGCCCACAAGCGATCTTGCCACGAAACAGTCATTGCCTGCACCGGAACCAAGATCAATCACGGTATCACCTTCCCTGATACGTGCGAAGGCAGTTGGAATGCCACATCCGAGTCCAAGATCAGCATCCGGATTGTAGCCCTCCAGATGGTCGTAACTTTCACTGAAGACCGCATAATCGAAGTCTCCGCAGCAAGCGGTTGAGCCACAGCAGGATGTTTGGTTCTCGGTTTTGGTCTGGCTTGCAATCTCGCGATACTTGTTCCTGACCAGTTCTTTCAGATCGTCATTTGTATTACTCATGTCAGATTGGTTTATGTAATTTTTCTGCTTTGGTTAGTTCCGGATGTCCGTATTACAGGAGAGGTTCTCATGCTCACAAGAACAGATGAAATCTGAGATTGATGATGAAAAGAAGTCGTTGAAGCTTTGCCTGTTACTTTCGAGAATGTGCATATCGAGACAATAATGGATTCTCAGTCCATCAATGCTTCCCTGTATAATTCCGCACTCTTTCAGTACCTTGAGATGTCTCGATACAGTCGGCCTGGCGATGGGTAAATCGTCCGAGATATTACCTGTTTTTATCTCCTTTTTTTCTGCAAGTACCCTGATAATGGCAAGGCGGGCCGGATGAGACAACGCTTTGGCAATATTGGCCAGTTGCTGCAATTCAGGGTCAAACTCACGTGATTTGTTATTGGACATTACGATCAATGTTTAATGTTGCAAACATACAACATTATCAGCAACAGGGATCGTATGCGTACATTTTTTATTGTGACTATTGGGTCACTACCTTAACGACGCCTGTGGTGTACCTCTTTTTCCGGTGAAAGATTTCCTGCGGGAAATCCCGCTGAGCCATGAACAGGTGGGCCTGAAGCACGACCTTTGCCGTTCCCTTTCCTCAGCTGATGTATCGATCTCGCAATCATGGCGCTGTTTTTTTTGTAACTCTGCAGCATCCGGATATGTTTAAAGGAATGTAGCCTTAGTTTACACCAAGGATGAAAGGACTCCAGAATATTGTCAGGGACGATGTGATCTGTGCCCTTGCCACATCGCCGGGAGTGGGAGCTGTTGCCCTGATAAGGGTTTCCGGTAACGGCTGCCTGCAACTGCTTGACGGCATCTTCAGGGCTTCCGGCAAGGGCAAGCGCTTGCAGGAACAACCCGGATACACCATCCTTCACGGTTGGATCATGGATGGCGATAGTCCTTTGGATGAGGTGCTGGTCAGTGTTTTCCGCTCACCGCACAGCTATACCGGAGAGGAAATGGCTGAGATCGGCATTCATGGATCCTTATTTATTCAGGAAAAGGTGCTTGCATTACTGGTTTCGCGATCCTGCCGCATGGCCGGTCCTGGTGAATTCACCCTGAGAGCCTTTTTGAACGGGAAGCTTGATCTTTCGCAGGCTGAGGCCGTCGCAGATCTGATCGCAAGCAATTCGGTCACTTCCCATGGCCTGGCCCTGAACCAGATGCGGGGTAACTTTTCATTGAAAATAAAAGCGCTGCGGCAACAGTTGATCGACCTGGCCGCCTTGCTCGAACTGGAGTTGGATTTCAGTGAGGAAGAGGTGGAATTTGCTGACAGGGATCAGTTCATGGAGATACTGTCGCAGCTTGAGAAGGAGATCCGGGAACTGCTTCGTTCCTTTTCAACCGGCAATGTGATGAAACACGGCATTCCTGTGGCCATCACGGGCAAGCCCAACGTAGGAAAATCCACCCTGCTGAATGCCATATTGAACGAAGACCGGGCCCTGGTTTCAGAGGTACCCGGCACCACAAGGGATACCATCGAGGACATCATCAACCTGGGCGGCAACGTGTTCCGTTTCATTGATACGGCCGGCCTGCGGCATACCACCGACCATGTCGAGAACATGGGCATCGAACGCAGCAGGGAAAAGATCGCACAAGCCCACATTGTACTTTATGTGTTTGACATCACTGCCATAGAACCGGCAGATCTGCAGGAAGCCCTGCATGAGGTCGGGAGCTGGGCGGAGGAAAGAGAACTGCTGATCATTCCGGTTGCCAATAAAACTGATCTGCTGGTGGAGTCGCCGGCTCATTTCGCCAAACTGGTGGAGATGGGGACGATCTTTGTTTCGGCCAAGCGAAAGGAGAATATCAACCTGATCCTTGAAACCCTGCAACGCTCGGCCATGAAACCCGGAGGCAGCGACCAGGTCATCCTTTCCAGCAACCGGCATATGGAGGCCCTCGACCTTGCCCTGCAATCCCTGCTGGCTGTCCGGGATGGTTTTCGTAATCAGCAGCTTCCCGATCTCATCGCGGCCGATCTCCGCCTCGCCCTCCATCACCTGGGTACCATCACCGGTGAGATCGTCCCCGACGATATCCTCGGTTCGGTGTTCAGCAGGTTTTGTATCGGAAAGTAAATATCATTGATAACGATCTGTTTTAATACCGACACGAAATGAGTTTGCGAAGAAATTGCGATACAAGGGTGTACTGCATTACTCATGCTAAACAGCTTTGCATTCGCAAACCATTCCGCGTCGGTATAATTTCAAATCAAGTTAATAAAAATGACCAATCAATAATATGATGGCGCTTCATCCTGAAATACCAAATAATGAACTGCCTTTGTTGCCACCCGACAGGGATGCAATTGAAACCAAAGCCATTTTAAGGCAGGAAAGCAAGGCAGCCGTTGCACTGGCTGAGTTAAAAGGTTTGGCGCATACACTGCCAAACCAGAATATTCTTATCAATGCAATTGTTCTGAAAGAAGCTAAAGCTTCATCCGAAATTGAGAACGTGATAACCACCCACGATTCATTATACCAGGCATTAACAGCCAAATCATTCAAACCCGATTCTGCCACCAAAGAGGTGCTTCGCTACCGGGAGGCCTTGTTTGCAGGTACTGAGTTTATCCGCAACAACCGATTTTTAAGCACAAATGGCATCATTCAGGTACAGAATATTCTTGAAGGAAACACCGCAGGGCTTCGCCAATTGCCCGGTACAACCTTAAAAAACGATGTCACCGGAGAGACAATCTACACCCCACCCGATGATAAAGATGCCATTAAAGAGCTGATGTCTAATCTGGAGAAATTCCTCAATATAGATGAAGATGATGATATTTCGCCACTCATCAAGCTTGCGGTTCAGCATTACCAGTTTGAAAGCATCCATCCATTTTATGATGGCAACGGCAGAACAGGTCGAATAGTAAATGTCCTTTACCTGATGCTGAAAGGCTTATTGGATAGTCCGATATTGTACCTCAGCGGATTCATCATTCGTAACAAAGGTGAGTATTACCGCCTTTTAAGAGATGTTACTTTTAACTCTAATTGGGAACCCTGGGTACTTTACATTCTGAAAGGCATTGAGCAAACTGCAGCAGAAACCATCGGACAGGTAAACAATATTAATGGCCTGATCCTCGAAACCATAAACATTGTAAAGGAAAAAACACCTCGTATTTACAGTAAAGATTTGATTGAGATACTTTTTGAACAGCCCTATTGTAAAATTGATTTTTTGGTAGACAATCTAAAAATTGAAAGAAAAGCAGCATCAAGATATTTGCAAAGTCTGGAAGAAACAGGTATTCTCACTGTTCAGAAAATCGGTCGGGAAAACATTTACATCAATACAAAACTGTTTGAATTGTTGAAGGGAAATAACAAATAACATGACCCAAGATGGTACTCATATTTAAAACGTGTACCATAATTTTATTTTTTGGTACACATAAAAAGAATATGAGACATTTTGGTACAGATACAAAACTACTGATAATGAATAAATTAAAGGTAAAGCAATTGAAAATGTTGAATCAGGACAATAATCAGGACATGCTGTCCCGATTATCAGAAACAAGGGCAAATTCCCCAAAATTCTTCCTATCTTTGCATTACGATTTCAGTTGATATTTGATTTTTTGTTGCCCATTCGTTGCTCAAAATACATAATTAACTGATAATCAATATCACTTTACATTTTGTATCGGAAAGTAATCAATACCCCTGTAGATGGAACAAAACTCCCAACTTCTTGGAGAGATTGCGCAGATACTGAATAAGATGAACAGGCAGGAACTGCTGTCGGTGAATAAGATGCTTATCCAACGCATCAGAATACTGGATGAGATCAGGCTGCTTTCGGAGAAGGCAGGCTTTCAGGTTGGATGCAGGGTGTCATGGACCGACGGGGAGGGGATGCTCCGAAGAGGGACTGTCGCCCGGATCAATCAAAAAACGATTTCAGTGATTGAGGACGGGATTACCGACGGGAGATGGAAGATTTCAGCTTCATTGCTGACGAGGCTTCCTTAGTAAAAAAACCGGGATTCCACTGTGGGTGAAATCCCGGTTTTCTGCTGCAAGGCAGCTGTATTCAGAGAAACCTTACGGAGTCACATAGTCATATCCCATGATCTCTGTGTCTTTCCAGGTGGTGAGACCGGCAGTGGTCATCAGGTCATAGATCATTCCGTTTGCCCCATAAAGCAGCGATTTGGCATCGTAGCCCAGCAGCCTGAGATAGAGCGCCAGGAAAGCGCTGGTCTGGCCGGTGTAGCAATACACGACCACGGTTTTGTCGGTGGGCAGGGTTTTGAGGGTGGTGGAGAGCTTGAGGGATTCTTTGGGGGTGTACTGCATGGCGCCGGGGATGTGGCCGGGATTATTGTAGTGGGCTTCGGACCAGTAGTTCACGATGTAATAATTCGAGGTATTGCCGAAGACGGTTTCCTTGGTGATGGTGGCGGGAGTAAAGCCTTCAGCCAGCATGGCAGCGACACGGGCTTCGAAAATTTCGGGACCGGTGGTTTTTCCGGTACTGAGCACGGGAAGTTCGTTGGCTGCTCCTTTGGCGGTGGCAGTTGTCACAAACTGTGAAGCATAGGTGTTGCTGATGTTGTTTTTCCACCTTGCGGCAAAGTCTTCATGCCAGGAGCACATGCCCCATTTCATGGAGAAGACCTTTGAATAACCCAGCAGGCGCAGCAGGCTGGTTGCCCAGCCGGCGGTCTGGCCGGAGTAGCATACGATGGCCACCTTGGTGTAATTGTTCATGTTGATGCCTTTCACGTGGTCCACGATACCTGCGAGGGTCACGTTCACGGCATTGGCAATGTGCCCGGTAGCGAAATCGGCGGCAGACCTGATGTCGATAATGTAGATCTGGCCGGTTTCATTCAGGGTTTTCACTTCGGAAGCAGCGATGATGGAAGGCAGGTCGGTGCTGACATAGTCCTTGCCAAGCGGAGAATCCGATGATTCGAGGTAATTGACAAGAACCTCCGATTCATTCACGGCGGGGTCGTCATCGTCCTTTTTACAGGAAGTTACAAATACGAAGGCCAGTAAAAGGCCAAGCAACCATAAATTGTGTTTTTTCATAGAGATGTTTCTGATTTGGTTTAACATATTTACTTTAAAGAAAGTCTGATTTAACGGAACCAGCCGGCCGGAAGTTTGCCATCGACCGTGATCCAGGCAGAGGCACCCACTTCCCAGGCAAGCAGGTCGCTTTCGAAGAGGTATAGTTCTTTGTTTATCAGGGTGCCGTTGTCGTTTCTGATATGGCATTTTGATGAACAGGAGGCGCCAGCTTCGACCTGGGTGCGGTCGGTCCAGCGCAGCAGGTTATGAGGGGATGTGTAGTTATAAGTTGGTAAGGCCTCGAAGTTGGCATAGAACGGCACACCGTATTCTGTCCAGTTGTCGGGTGCGGCCAGGGTACGGCGTACCAGGGTGAAATCGAAGCCGGTTTTCAGGTTGGGGATGGGGTTGACTGCGATTTTAAACCCGAGATAGGCCGGAATCCTTGCCCCTTCACCATGAATATGACAACTGCCGCAATTGTTGTACACCTGGGAGTGGCAAACCTGACAGTTAAAATCCCGGTAGTGGGTGGCATGATAAGTATTGCTTGTTTCCAGACCGCTATGGCAGTTGTCGCAACTCGGAAGTTTTGAATAAGCATAGCGTTGATCCACCTTCTTCCCGTCACCGTGCAGTTCTGCTCCGCTGTGGCAATCCATGCAGTCGAAACCTGCTTTGGTCAGGTGGGCATCGGGTTTGGTACCGGCAGCCACACCAAGGTAGGCATGTCCGCCTCTGGAAGTGTGGCAGGCCACACAAACGGTGATCATGTCGGGTTTTTTGGTGAACATATGTCCGTTGGCCAATCCGCCTCCGCCGATGGGTGGCCGGACAATATGACATTCCCCGCAGGAGGCATGGCAGGTCGCGCAATTCTTGTTATAACCTTCTTTCTGATGTGCCGGTAACTGTTCGAAATCGTCTGCACCGCTAAGCCCGCTCCGGATCGCCACTTTCCGCTTTTGTCCTGTCCCGTTGTGCAGACTGGTGCCAAATCTCTCCACAATCTCACCGTGGCAGTTCTTACACAGGTCCTTGTAAAAAACAGAAGGATGCCTGATAAAATCACCGGAATGGGCAATGTTTTTATCATCTGTATTGTCCACCCCTTTGTGGCAGCCTGTACAGCCGATGCGGTAGTGGGCTGATTGTTTGTATGCTTCATAGCCTGTCCCTCCCATGAAAACCCTGTCGTAAGGCTCATAGTGAGGGGCTGAACCGCCACAGCCGCCCGCAGGTTCGGTAGTGTCCGGCGAATAGACTTTCTGTAAATGCTTGTAATTGGTATGACAACCTTCACAGGAGGCCACAGTGCCGATGGCTCCGTCTTTCAGGGGATGATCCTTTGTACAGGCATAAATGAAGATACCCAGTAATATGGCTGTCAAAGGCAACAGGATAATGCGTCGGATTCTCATATTATAAAAGTGTTATAAGTCAATGTAAATGCAGCACAAAGTTCTTCAGAATGCGTGAATTGGCCAAGGGTGCCCTATTGACCTAGACTGCCCTTAAAGCTGATGCCGGATAATGAAAATCATGATTTGGATCAGGCTTTATGCTGATTTATTTCTATCTTTGTACAATTATACAATGTGGATGAAGCATGACGCGTGAGAATTATTCGAGTTGTACCATCAATACCAGACCGTGTTTTCCTTTCGGGAAGCTGACGGCTGAGGAACAGCAGTTGCTGGACGAGCGGACAAGCAGGATCAGGTACAGCAGGGGAGAGTTGATCTGCAAGGCAGGAAGTTTTGCCTCCCATGTGATGTATGTGGAAAAGGGCCTGGTGAAGGTATTCCTCGACAACGGGAATGACAGCCTGGTATTGAAGATCATTCCGGAGGGAGGCTTGCTGGGTTTGTCTTCTGTCAGCATGGAAACACCCGTCTTCCATTATTCTGCCATGGCCTATATCGATACCGAAATCAAACAGATCGATATGTCCCTGCTGAAGCAGTTGCTGAAGCAAAACCACGATTTTGTGATGGAGGTGATCGATATTTTAAGTACCAACAGCGTGCAGATCAACGGCAGGTTTTTCAGTCTTACCCATAAACAATCATACGGCCGCCTTGCTGATATTATCCTTTGCCTTGCCGACAGGGTTTTCAAGTCGTCGGATTTCGAACTGGCACTGTCCCGCAAGGAACTCGGGGAGCTTTCAGGCATGACACCCGAAACCGTAATCAGGATGCTGAAGCAATTTCAGGAAGAGGGCCTCATCCGGATGTCCGGCAAAACCTTTACGGTAGTTGATTACGATAAACTTCGCCGGATCAGCGAAACCGGCTGACAATAGCAGGGTATCCACAGGCGATTTTTCTTTCAGCCTTAAAAGTCATGTCTTGGTAGAGAAGCATGAGGCGTTGACCGATTTTAGGATTCTTTAACACATTGAGATAAAACAGAATGGGTAATATTGTGTTCTCATTTTTAATGTGACACATTAATCCCATATTTTAAATATTATGAAAAAACAAGCATTCATGATGATGGCAATTGCCCTGATTGTGCTGGCTTCTGCCTGCAAAACCGAAAAAAAGGAAGCGGCTGCGCCTTTTATTGAAATGGAAAAGTTCTTTAAAAATGGCGAAAAATCAAGTTTCCGTATTTCACCCGATGGAAAGTACTATTCCTACCGCTCTGATTTTAAAGGGAAAATGAACATTTTTGTTCAGAAGGTCGGCGACACTGCTGCGGTCAGGGTCACGAGCGATACCATGAGAAGCATCGGCATGTATTTCTGGAAAACCGACCGTATTGTTTACCTCCAGGATGTGGGAGGCGACGAGAATTACCAGATCTTCAGCGTCAACACTGAGGGTACCGACCTGAAAGCACTGACTCCCTTCCCCGGCGTCCGCTCCGGTATCCTCGATGCCATGCGCTTTGTCCCCGGAAGGGAAAAAGAAATGCTGGTTACCATCAATAAAAGGGATCCCCAGTATTTCGATCCATATCTGCTGAATATCGAAACCGGTGAGCTGAACCTGGTCTATGAGAACAAAGAAAACTTCGATGGCTGGTATACCGACAATAACGGGATCATCCGGATGGCTTCCAAAACAGATGGGGTGAACGTCACCTACCTTTACCGTAACAATGAGCAAGAAGCTTTTGCAGAGCTGCTTACCACCTCTTTTAAAGAATCCTTCTCCCCGCAAAATTTCGATGCCGACAATAAAAATCTTTACGTACTATCGAATATCGGCAGGGATAAGGTTGCCCTGGTTGAATACGACCCGATTAACAAAAAGGAAGTGAAGGAGTTATTCTCCAATCCCGAATTCGACCTGTCCTATATTTTCTATGATGAGAAAAGGAAGGTGCTGGCCGCCGTCATTTGGTCTGCCGAAAAGAGCGAGATCCATTTCTTCGATCAGGAATGGAAGAAGATATACGAGGGGCTTCAGGAACAGTTCAAGGATTATGAGATTTCCCTGGCCGGAAGTGATGACGCACGGACCACCGGTATCCTGAGTGTCCACAGCGACAGGCTGCCCGGGAAATATTATGTCTATGATTTTGCCACCTTGAAGACCACGGAGGTGGCCAACCCCTATCCCTGGATTGATGAAAACCACATGGCCTCCATGAAGCCGGTGAAATACACCACCCGCGACGGCCTGACCATCCATGGTTACCTGACCCTGCCCAAAGGGGTGGAAGCAAAGAACCTGCCGGTGGTGGTCAATCCGCACGGCGGTCCCTGGGCCCGGGATGAGTGGTATTATAACCCCGAAATCCAGTTCCTTGCAAACCGCGGTTATGCGGTATTCCAAATGAATTTCCGCGGAAGTACGGGCTACGGAAGGAAATTCTGGGAGGCTTCCTTTAAGGAATGGGGCAAAAAGATGCAGGATGATATTACCGACGGTGTGGAATACCTTGTGAAAGAAGGAATTGCAGATCCAAAACGCGTTGCCATTTACGGTGGCAGTTACGGAGGATACGCTACCCTGGCGGGGATTACCCTTACTCCCGATCTGTATTGCTGTGCCGTGGATTATGTCGGGGTTTCCAACCTCTTTACTTTCATGAATACCATTCCTCCTTACTGGAAACCTTACCTTGACCAGTTTCACGAAATGGTCGGCGACCCGGTGAAAGACAGTGTCATGTTGAGAGAAGCCTCACCGGTATTTCATGCCGATAAAATCAAAGTTCCTCTCTTTATCGCCCAGGGCGCCAATGACCCCAGGGTGAATAAGGCTGAAAGCGATCAGATGGTGGAAGCCTTGAAGGCCAGGGGAATAGAAGTGGAATATATGGTAAAGGATGATGAAGGTCACGGCTTTCATAACCAGGATAACCAGTATGACTTTTACGGTGCTATGGAAAAGTTCTTCGATAAGCACCTGAAACCTGCCAAAACGGAATAGCTAAAGCTGCAAAGCAATGTTTTATCCGGAGTGCCCTGCAGTGTGATTTAACTGCAGGGCACTTTGCGTTTTACGGCTAAAGAAATACTTTTGTCTATCATATAATAGGATTGTTCCGAAATCAAAAGGAGTAACCATGAAGCTGATTATAAGACTGTTTCTCTTTCTGCTTGCAGGATCCGTTCTTCTGCCTGCCTGCCGGAAAGACCATCCTGATGAGGGCAGTGGTGAAATCACGATAGGGCTGTTGCTGCCGCTGAGCGGCGCCGGTTCTTCACCGGGTCTGGCAGTGCAAAAGGCTCTGGAGTTTGCCCTTGAAGACATCGCTGATTACCTGGCTGCCGCGGGCTCAGACTTGAAAGTCAATTTGAAACTCGCAGATACACAAACGGATACATTGAAGGCAAAACAGGTCATTGAAGAAATGTACCATGAGGGAGTCCATGTTTTCATTGGTCCCCTTACCAGTGCGGAAGTCCGGGCTGTGAAACCATTTGCCGACATGCATGACGTGCTGGTGCTGAGCCCTGCCAGTGTCGCCATTTCTCTTGCCCAGGAAGCGGATCATGTATTCCGGCTGGTGCCCGACGACAACACCCAGGCCGTGGCCTTGGATGCCTGGCTGGCGGCCGATACCGTTGAAGTCCTGCTTGCCATCGTACGCGATGATATCTGGGGAAGGGAATTGTATGCCGCCACCGCTGCACATTTTATACAGCATGGTGGCATGGTGTTGCCCCCGGTATATTATGGTACGACGGAAACAGATTTCACGCAGGAGTTGCAAATGCTTGATAATCTGGCCAAACAGGCTGAAGCATCCTATCCCGGTAAAAAGACGGGGATCTACCTCTTGTCGTTCAACGAGGGCACCGCATTGCTGGAAACCGCTGCAATCAGCGGTAATTTCAGCCATCTCCCGTGGTACGGCAGTTCCGGCTTTGCTGAAAATGCCAGTCTGCCCGGAAACTGGCAGGCAGCCGCATTCGCTGCCGGCCGGGGCATGCCCTGTCCCGTCTTCGGACTCGATGAAGCTGCAGCTGTCAAATGGGAACCCTTAACTGAGCGTTTACAACTCGCACTGGGGAGAAAACCGGAAGTCTATGCCCTGGTTGCTTATGATGCGTTATGGCTTGCGGTACTGACCTATCTGAGTACAGAAAAA
The DNA here is from genome assembly GCA_022709385.1 of Bacteroidota bacterium. Classification (GTDB taxonomy): domain Bacteria; phylum Bacteroidota; class Bacteroidia; order Bacteroidales; family CAIXZF01; genus JAKLIX01. Next base: position 118,779 of record JAKLIX010000010.1, read on the forward strand.
TTCACTGATATTCAGTCTTATATGGATATCTTCACACGGACTGCCGCAAATTATTTTGGTGTAACGGGCTGGACCAGCCTGAATGAAGCCGGTGACCGGAAATACGCGGTTTATGATTTCTGGGGCATGCGTCTCTTTCTCAATGAATTCACCTGGCGACGGATTGGTACCTACGATAACCTGACAGCAAAGCTGGAACGTTGGTAATCCCGCTGTAATCCTTGATAGGGAGCTGGTTGTTCAGTCGGAAATTTTTGGTCTGGCTCTCACAGGGATGGTCACCATCAGGTTCATTTTGATGATTACCCCGTTTTGGACAGAAGGGGCATACTTCAATTGCCTGAACAGCCTGACCACCTCCTCGTCCACACCAAAACCCACTCCGTCTATGACCACGATTTCACTGAGGCTGCTGTCGGGCATCACATCAAAGCTCACCATCACCTGGCCGTTCACCCTGTTGTCGATGGCTTCCTGGGAATAGTGAAGGCTGTCCCTGAAGTATTTCAGCAATGCACCCATCCCTGCGGGAAAACGGGCTTCTTCCTGAACAACCACCGGCATATTCTGCGCATCATTATACTGTTTCCGTGTTTCCTGTGCGAGGGATGTCAATGACAAGAGCGCCGGCAGGAGAAACATATAAAATACTGGTTTCATGGGCGATCGTTTGTAAAATTTAATAGCCATAACGGTTTTTCCAGCAATGTTTAAGGTATTTTCTGATCTCTTCTTCCCTCGGGTTCTGCTGGGGATTGTAAAACCTGTGACCCTGCAGTTTCCCGGGAAGGAAGTCCATCTCGGCAAAATTACCCGCGAAGTCATGAGCGTATCGGTAATCCTTCCCATATGCCATTTGTTTCATCAGTTTGGTCGGTGCGTTACGGATTGGCAGCGGTACCGGCAGATCCCCGTATTCTTTCACGCTTTTCTGTGCTGCCCTGATGGCCTGGTAACAGGCGTTGCTTTTCGGGGATGAGGCCAGGTAAATGGCAGTCTGGGCAAGGATCAGATCGCATTCGGGGTATCCGATCGTATGAACGGCCTGAAAGCAGCTGTTTGCGAGCAACAGGGCGTTGGGATTGGCATTGCCGATATCTTCCGAAGCCAGGATCAGCATTCTCCGGGCGATGAAGAGCGGATCTTCGCCGGCTTCCACCATCCTGGCGAGCCAGTATACTGCGGCATTCGGGTCGCTGCCCCTCATGGATTTGATGAAGGCGCTGATCACATCGTAGTGCATTTCCCCGCCTTTGTCGTAGATGGCTAGGTTCTGCTGGATGGTGTCAAGCAGGATCTCATTGGTGATCTCAAGGGTCTCACTCCTGCCGGGCAGCACATTTACTGCCAGTTCCAGCGCATTCAGCAGTTTGCGTGCGTCTCCGCCGGATATTCTCAAAAAGGCTTCGGTTTCGCTGATGGTGATTTTGATGCCGAGCCGGGATTCGAGTTTCTGCCTGCCCTTTTCCAGCAGCACGAGCAGGTCTTTTTCTTCAAGGGGTTTGAGGATATACACCTGGCAACGGCTGAGCAGGGGAGCGATCACCTCGAAGGAAGGATTCTCGGTAGTGGCCCCGATCAGGGTCACGATTCCTTTCTCCACTGCTCCCAGCAGTGAATCCTGCTGCGATTTGCTGAAGCGGTGGATCTCATCGATGAACAGCAGGCCGGCTTTCGAACCTTTTCCGGAGGCCAGGATCACCTCCCTGACATCCTTCACACCGGCATTCACCGCGCTCAGGGTGTAAAACGGTCTGTCTGTCTGCTGCGAGATGATGCTGGCCAGGGTCGTTTTGCCCACTCCGGGCGGACCCCAGAAGATCATCGACGGGATGTTGCCGGAGGCTATGGCTTTCCGCAGGATGGAATCCTGACCGGTCAGATGATCCTGGCCAAGGTAATCATCCAGGGTGGACGGTCTCAGTAATTCTGCCAGCGGTTGCTTCACAATTTGTCGAAAGAGTCGCAGTAAAATTAGCCACTAAACCAATCAGGCTGCAAGGTTTTTTTTAGTTTTGCAGTTTCCGGAAAAACAGCCGGGCTGGAGGCAGTGCTGCGAACGGCGTCATTTTCAGTGCTTAGAAAGTCACTGTAATTCATAAAAAAAGTTAAAAAATCAAGATGGCAGCATATCTTGCTATAAATTTGCCTCAAAATTCTAAAACTAATCAAGATCATGAAAAAAGTTGCCGCCGTATTATTTGTAGCCGGAATGTTCGCATTCTTCGCTTGTGGTCCCAGCGCTGAAGAAAAAGCCGCTATGGAAAAAGCAAAACAGGATTCTATCGCTGCCGTTCAGAAAGCCTATGACGATTCAGTCGCTATGGCTCTCGAGCAGGTAAGGCAGGATTCCATCAGAATTGCTGATTCTATTGCCGCTGCTGCTGAAGCCGGAAAGAAAAAGTAATCCCCGACCTTGTTAAGGTTAATAGGTGGACTAAGAAAAGAGGAGTGGCAACACTCCTTTTTTTTTTGTCTTTATTTCCGGACAATCACTGATGTTCTTTTTCTTTCATCATCTGTTGCAGGGCTAACCATTCATCCCTAAGCCGGGCGGCTTCCAGAAAGTCCATGTCCTTCACTGCCGATTCCATGGCTTTTTCAGCCCGGGATACGGCTTTCTTTAATTCTCCGGCACTCATATACTGATACACAGGGTCAGCAGCAACGGACAGGGTATCCGTTTGTATATAAGGTCTGCTTCCTCTTGCCCCGGAATCGGCCACGGCTGTCTGACCCATGATGGCTTCCGTGGACTTCACAATCTGTGTCGGAATGATACCATGTGCTTCGTTATATTGCACTTGCTTCTGCCGTCTTCTCAGGGTTTCATCCAGGGTACGCTGCATGGAATCCGTGATGGTATCCGCATACATGATCACTTTGCTGTTGATGTTTCTGGCGGCTCTCCCGGCCGTTTGTGTCAGCGATCTTTCCGACCTGAGAAATCCTTCCTTGTCCGCATCCAGGATGGCCACCAGCGACACCTCGGGAAGGTCGAGCCCTTCCCTGAGCAGGTTGACGCCTATCAGCACATCAATCACTCCGAGCCTCAGGTCCCTCATGATCTCCACCCTTTCCAGCGTGTCCACGTCGGAATGTATGTATTTACAACGGATGTCCATACGGCTCATATACTTTGTCAGCTCTTCCGCCATCTTTTTTGTCAGGGTCGTTACCAGCACCCTTTCATTCCTCTGAACAACCTGGTTGATCTCATCCAGCAGGTCATCAATCTGGTCCTTGCTCGGCTTCACCACGATCTCAGGGTCGAGCAGGCCGGTGGGCCTGATAAGCTGCTCCACCACCACCCCTTCCGACTTCTGCAGTTCATAGTCGGCCGGTGTGGCGCTCACGTAAATCACCTGCTGCATCATGGATTCAAACTCGGGAAACTTCAGGGGACGGTTGTCCATGGCTGATGGCAGCCTGAATCCGTACTCCACCAGGTTCAGCTTGCGGCTCCTGTCTCCTCCGTACATGGCCCTCACCTGCGGAATGGTCACATGGCTTTCGTCCACCACCAGCAGAAAATCGTCAGGGAAATAATCGATCAGGCAAAAGGGCCTGGAACCAGGATCCCTTCCGTCGAAATAGCGGGAGTAGTTTTCGATGCCCGGGCAATAACCCAGTTCCCTCAGCATCTCAATATCGAATGTTACCCTGTCTTCCAGCCTTTTGGCTTCCATTCCTTTCCCATTGTCATTGAAAAACTGGATCTGCCTGACCAGATCGTCCTGTATGTCACTGATCGCCCTTTTCATGCTGTCCTGGGAGGTGACGAATATGTTGGCGGGGTAAACGGTCAGGCTTTCCATCCTGTCAATCTTCATCCCGCTCAGGGGATCGAAGCTTTCAATGCTTTCTACCTGGTCGTCAAAGAAGATAATACGGTAAGCCAGATCCAGATAAGCGGGGTATAAATCCACGGTATCCCCTTTCACCCGAAACTTTCCCCGGCTAAACTCCACCTCGGTCCTGGAATAAAGGCTGTTTACCAGTTGATGGAGGAATTTTCTCATACCCGTCATTTCACCTTCAGCGATCCGGATCACATTTTTATTGAAATCATCCGGGTTCCCGATGCCGTATATACATGAAACCGACGACACGATGATGACGTCCCTGCGCCCCGACAACAGGGCGGAAGATGCCCTGAGCCGCAGCTTTTCAATCTCGTCGTTGATCGACAAATCCTTCTCGATATAGGTATTGGTTACGGGAATATAGGCTTCCGGCTGGTAATAATCGTAGTAGGAGACAAAGAATTCCACCGCATTTTCAGGAAAAAACTGCCTGAACTCCCCGTAGAGCTGTGCCGCGAGGGTTTTATTATGACTCAGCACCAGGGTGGGACGCTGCACGCGGTCGATGACATTGGCGATGGTAAAGGTCTTGCCCGATCCGGTAACACCCAGCAGGGTCTGGTGCCTGTCGCCGCGCAGCAAACCTTCCGTCAGTTGCCGGATGGCTTCCGGTTGGTCCCCCGTGGGGGTGAACTCGCTGATGATCCTGAATCTCACCCCGGATGTTTTGTCTGAACCAGTTCAACCATAACCGGATAGTGGTCTGAGTATTTCTTCCTGAAAGTTCTGTAAAGCGTGGCCTTCAGATTATCCGAGTACAATACATAATCGATCCTGAACGAAGGAAACAATCCTGCATAGGTTCGTCCCAGTCCCAAACCCGACTGTACAAATCCGTCTTTCAGCCCTTTTGACAGCTGATGATACGTATAGGACAGGGGCGTATCGTTGAAATCCCCGCATACGATCACAGGGCAGGGCGATTGTGCTATATGGTCATGTACCTTGTCCACCTGGCGGCTCCTTTTACCATAGGCCCGGGTCAGCTTCTTAAACAGCCGGAATGATCCCCTGCCTACCTCCATCGGCTCTGCCGGATTGTTGGTGAGTTCTTCATAAAACTTGTAATCAGCCCTTGAAAAACGAATCGATTCCAGGTGATTGTTGTATATGCGTATACGTTCACCCTGCCAGGTAATATCCGCAAAGATGGTAAAATTAGTGTGTCCCTGCCGGATGTGAATGCTTCCGGTGTCTTTGATGGGATAGCGGCTGAAAATGGCCAGTCCGAAATGATTGCTGCTTTCCCGCAAAGGGACATATTTGGTGAAAACATAGGGCATGCCGAGGATCGTCTTCAGGCTGTCCAGTACCGGAAAACGCTCAGGATTGTCAAAAAATTCCTGGAAACAGATCACATCTGCACCGGCAGATTCAAGAAAGGCAAAAATATTGTTTCTGGTTTCCGTCTTCTTTATTTCTTCGTAATACCCGAATAAATGCACATTGTAACTGATCACCTTCAGTCCCGGGGCTTCTGTGGCGCTGCTTTCCGGTCTGAAATGGAACTGAAGATGGGTCATGATATGCCGCACACCCAGCAGGACGGCAAGCAGGGATATCAGAAAGATCCATTTTCCCCTTACCAGCCACAGGATCACGAAAATGAGGTTGGCTGTCAGCAGGAAGGGATAGGTCAGACCCATCATCGCCAGATAGGGGAAACGGGCCGGTGATATGTAAGGAATAAGATAGGTAAGCAGTAACAGGAAAACAAGGATAATATTGATTATCAATAATATACGTGAAACGAATGAAACCTTTGCTTTGCGCTTCCCTTTCATATCCGGGCTTTATTTTTTCCCTGCCTTGAACAGGATTTCTTTTTCTTCCCTGCTCAGTCCGTCGTATCCGTGTTTGGCGATCTTGTCCAGGATTGCATCGATGATTTCCTGCTGGTCTCTTTTTCTGGCATTGTATTCTTCATCGGTCATGGGACGGGTATTGGTATATAAGCCCCGGAAGGCTTTTTTCCGCTTTTTCTTTGTGCTGAATTGAAAGATGCCGCTTTGTTTCCATCCCTTATTGAGCAGGAACCTGATATAGAGAAACCCCCAGGCGGCACCGCCGAGATGGGCGATATGACCACCCGGATTGCTTCTGGAAATGCTGAGGATATCGACCAGGACAAAGGCAAGGGCAATGTATTTCAGCTTCACCCTTCCCAGCAGGAAAAGATTCACTTCCAGTCCGGGTGCATAGGTGGCGGCAGCGATGAGCACGGCCAGCACGGAGGCAGAAGCGCCGATGGCAAGGGCCTGGTCCACTGAATCACTGAATACAGGGAATACATTGTACGACAGGATAAAGAACACAGCACCCGTAAAGCCTCCCAGGATGTATGTCGACAGCATTTTCCGGGAGTTGAGCAGCTGCAGGAAGATTTGTCCTCCGAAATAAAGGGTTATCATGTTGAACAGCAGGTGGAAAAAACCTTCATGCGTGAACATATAGGTAAAGATTCCCCATGGTCTGTATGCGAGTTCCGGCAGAGAAGCCGGCACCGACAGCCAGAAAGTGAGGGGGCTGATGCTGGTGAACACTGGTCCGGTCTGTACCTGGAACAGCCACAGGAACAGGTCCGCGATCCGGATCAGCAGGAAAACGGCGGCGTTGATGATGATCAGCCGCATCATCACCGATCCTTGTCTGAAAACAGAGGCGGGTGGATCTATCCGGAAATTGCCTGCGATCATTGGAAGTATTTTGGTTTTCTGTGCCACAGCCGGATCAAAAAGAATCCGAAGACCATTCCCCCGAGGTGGGCGAAATGAGCCACATTGCTTCCTTCGTTGGTGATGCCTGCATAAAGTTCAAGAGCCCCGTAAATAATTACGAACCACTTGGCTTTAATCGGGAAGGCGAAGTATATGTAAATAAGGGAGTTGGGAAAAAGCATGCCGAAAGCCAGCAGGATCCCGAAAACAGCCCCCGATGCCCCGATCATAACAGGTGCATTTAAAAATTCTCTTTTATAATGGACCATGAAATCCACAGCATTCTGAAGGGCCATGTCCGGATCGGTGCTGATCAGCTGGTTATATTGAGACAAAAAATTCTTGAGATAATCTCGAAGTTTATCTGGGACGATGGAATCCTGGGAGGAGTTCACGAAAGCATTGAAGCTGTCGGGATTGGGGTTTGCCAGGAATTGATTGATGGTTTGCAGGCTCGGTGCAAGATCCACGAAATACATGATGAGGTAATGACAGATGGCTGCGCCTACCCCGGTCACCAGGTAGTATATCAGGAATCGTTTGCCGCCCCAGACATGCTCCAGCGCGTTCCCGAACATCCATACTGCAAACATGTTAAATAAAATGTGTGTAAAGCCGCCATGCATAAACATGTAGGTGATGATCTGGTAAGGCTCGAAAGCGCTGGCGCCGAAATAATGAAGACCTAGAATTTTCACCAGGTCGATATTCATGCTTTTCCCCAGAGCAAGCGTGGCCAGGAAGAAGATTACGTTAATGATAAGGATATTCTTGACTACCGGGGGCAGGACACGGAAATGTTGCGGACTGTGTTGCTGGAATGACATCGGGAGGTATCGTATCAGTGAATAAGAATGGCGTTATTGTCTGGCTGTTTGTTTGAACCTGTTTTCAATCTCATCTGTGGTGATGATCACCAGTGTTTTTTTGCCGTCGGGAGTGAGTTCAGGTATTTTACAACTGAACAGGTCGTTGATCAGTTTGTTCATTTCCGCAGCCTGCAGGGGTTTATTGTTCCTGATCCCCAGGTTGCGTGCCAGGGAGGCGGCCATGCGCGTGGCTTTGTCCCACTGCAGCCCGCTGCCGATGGTTTTAAAGGAATCAACGATTTCTTCCAGGCTTTGTTGTAACATGCTTTCTTCCATACCTGTCGGGATACCTGACACCACGAAGCTGTTTTCATGGTGCAGGGCTTCTTCAATGACAAATCCCATCTGCCTTAAATCAGGCAGCAGTTCTTTGAGCAATTTCGCATCAGGAAGGGGAAAGACACAGGTGGACGGAAAGAGCTCCTGCTGGGAGACCACTTCCTGCTTTTGCTGCAATTCGAGAAAACGTTCAAAAAGGATCCTTTCATGGGCTCGTTCCTGGTCCACGATCAGCATGCCCGACCTCACGGCTGCGATGATATACCTGTTTTTCAACTGAAACAGCTCTCGTGCTTCTTCTTCCCGGGATGGGATTTCACCGGTTTCTGCCTGTGCTGACGCTGTTCGAAGTTGTTCTCCTTCGGTATTCAATACCTTCTCCCATGGCTGGGAACTTCCGGGATAAGGTCGGGTCCTGAGCGGATCGGACGGTTTTTGTGTCTGAAAAGGGTTATAATCCGGATTGATGGTGATCTTTGGCGGCACAATGGGCCGGTTCGGATCGCGACTGACCGGGTCAAGGCTGTTTTCCAGGTCAAAATCAAGGGAAGGGGTCAGGCTGAATTTACCGAGACTTTGACGGACTGATGCAAGAAGAATGGCGTATATTGCTTTCTCATTCAGGAATTTAACTTCCGTTTTGGTCGGGTGGATGTTGACATCCAGGTCGGCAGGATCCAACTCAAAAAAGATGAAGTAGGCAGGAAAATGTTTTTCGGGAATCAATTGCCGGTAAGCGGTATCCACGGCATGATGAAAATAGGGATGCCTTATAAAGCGGCCGTTCACGAAAAAATATTGTTCGCCCCTTGTTTTTCTGGCATGTTGAGGCTTGCCCGCGAATCCCCTGATGTTTACCACAACGGTATCCTGCTCCACCGGTACAAGTTTTTCGTTCATATGGTTTCCGAAGATCTGGAGTATCCTTTGTCTGAGATTACCCGGAATCAGGTGATAGGTCTCTTTGCCGTTGAGAAAGAAGCTGAAAGCTGTTTCCGGATGGACAAGCGCCACACGGAAGAACTCTTCCATCATCTGATTGGTTTCCATTGTATCAGATTTGAGGAAGTTTCTTCTGGCCGGTACATTGAAAAACAAGTTTTTAACAGAGACGGAAGTACCTGTCGGACAAGCTGTTGATTCCTGAGTCTTCACCTTTGATCCTTCTATCAGGATCAGATTACCCAGCTCGTCACTGCTTCTTCTGGTCTTCAGTTCTACCTGCGCAACGGCAGCTATACTGGCTAAGGCCTCTCCCCTGAAGCCCATGGTTTTGATGGCAAACAGGTCATCGGCAGTACGCAGTTTGGAGGTGGCGTGTCTTTCAAAACACATGCGGGCATCATCGGGCGACATGCCGGAACCGTCATCAATCACCTGGATCAGCGCCTTCCCGGCATCCTTGATCAGGATTCTGATGTTTTTCCCGCCGGCATCGATGGCATTCTCAAGGAGTTCCTTCACCACGGAGGCAGGCCTGAGGATCACCTCCCCGGCTGCAATCTGGTTGGCTACGTGTTCCGGCAGTAATTTGATGCTTTCAGGCATGGAAACAGATTCCTTGTAAATGAAATGAGAGCCGGAAATGATATCCGGATTGCAAAGATATACGCATACTTGACAGGTTTGCGAATGCAAAGCTGTTTAGTAGGAGTAATACCGTACACCCCTGGATCGTAATTTTCTCCCAAACTCATTCCGTGTCGGTATAATTGCTTTCGGCTTTTTTAATGTCCCGGGCTTCCGGGAAGCGGTCAGGATACTTTCTGCAGGGCCGGAATGTATTGCCTGGCGAAATAAAAACCGCCGAAAAATATCCCGTTGAAAAAGAGGTCGCCCAATATCCCGTTGTGAAAGAAGGGTACTGCCACGGTATAGCATTGCATCAATCCCTGAAAGTCCTGGCTGAAATTGGGATTACCCATCCACACGGCGAAGTTGGTGATCAGGAAGAAAAGCAGGGAAGAAAGCAGGGATGCTCCGGTAAGCTGCAGGAAACCAATACGTTTGCTGATCAGTAATCCCAGTGCCACGGTCAGGACAAAACTGCCGTAAACGGCCAGGAGATATGGATGGAACCCCAGAAAGAGGTCACTGAGCAGCAATGCGGCCAGCGGAATGAGAAAGGCAAGCCATTTTTTGGAAATATATGCTCCGCCGAACAGGGCGATGGCAGCCACAGGAGTGAAGTTGGGCCAGTGCGGGATCAGCCGGAAAACGGCTGCCGCAACAATGACGGTGAGGATCACACTGAACCTGGGTGTAAACAGTTTGGATGTCATGGGCTTTCGATTATGCACAGGCAAAAGTAAGGTATTCTTTAAACAATGGAACAGGCCTTTTGCTTAATTTTTAACAGAAAATTCAACAGGCATCGGACTGGTCAGCGCTCCAAAAAAGCAATCCATTCCTTGTCAGGGTGAATCTGCGCCTTCAATGGCAGGCTGCTTACAGCAGGGTTATTTCTTCCTGAAATAGATGGTCAGCGGTACGCCGTGGAAATTAAACCTGCTTCGCAACTGGTTTTCCAGGAAGCGCTGGTAGGAGTCTTTGATATATTGCGGCAGGTTGCAAAAGAATACGAAGGCGGGGTAGGCGAGGGGCAGCTGGGTGATGTATTTGATCTGGATTGTCTTTCCTTTGGTGATGGGTGGCGGATTGGCCTTAATGACCGGCAGCAGCACCTCGTTCAGCTGGGAAGTGGGTACCCTGCGACCCCGGTTCTCCGCAATCTGTTTCACCAGTTCCAGCGCCTTGATGATCCTTTGCTTTTTCACCACAGAAGTAAAGATGATGGGATAATCCTGGAAAGGTGCGGTTTTTTCCCGGATAAACGCTTCAAAATGCCTGGTACTGTGCTGGTCTTTCTCTACCAGGTCCCATTTGTTGACAAGCATGATCATGCCTTTGTGGTTCTTCTCGATCAGGTGGAGGATGCTCAGATCTTGTGCCTCGAATCCGCTTTCGGCATCGATCATCAACAGGCAGATGTCCGCATTCTCAATCGCCCTGATCGATCGCATCACGGAATAAAACTCAATATCATCCTTCACTTTGCCTTTTTTCCTCAGTCCGGCGGTATCCACCAGCAGCAGTTCCAGGCCGAAACCCTTGAAAGGGGTGAAAACGGCATCCCTTGTCGTACCCGGTACCGGTGTGACAATAGCCCTGTCCTGCCCCAGCAGGGAGTTGATCAGGGATGATTTGCCCACATTGGGTCGCCCTACCACCGCCACCCGCGGAAGATCGGGAAGGTCTTCCTCCTGCGGCCGGCTGAAATTGCCGACGAGCGCATCCAGCAGTTCTCCCGTACCGCTGCCGTTCACTGCCGAAATCCCGAATACCTCCGTCATCCCAAGCCGGTAGAATTCGCCGATACCCTCCAGTTTAATCGGAGTATCTACTTTATTAACAACAAGATATGCTTTTTTGCCTGATTTTCTCAGCAGGCTGGCCACGTCTTCATCCATGGGGGTAAGCCCCTCGGTCAGATCGACCATGAACAGGATCAGGTCTGATTCTTCGATGGCCAGTTGGACCTGCTTTTTGATTTCGAGTTCGAATACATCACCCGAGTCGTGCACATAGCCTCCGGTGTCTATCACCGAAAAGGGAATGCCGTTCCAGTCGGAAGTGCCATAGTGCCGGTCCCTGGTCACCCCGCTGACGGGATCCACAATGGCTTCTCTCATTCCTGTCAGGCGGTTGAAGAAGGTCGATTTTCCGACATTCGGACGGCCTACGATGGCTACGATATTTGACATGTTCCTGTATTACAATTGGTAGCCGAAACGTTTCAGCATCAGTTCATTATCCCGCCAGTCGCGGCTGACTTTCACAAACAGTTCCAGAAAGACATGCCGGCCGGTAAAGGATTCGATTTTTTTTCTGGAAGTGATCCCCAGCCTGCGGATGGCCTTTCCGCCTTCACCGATCAGGATTACTTTCTGGGTTTCCCTTGCCACGTGGATTACCGCCCTGATATGCAGGGTATGTCCTTCTTCCCTGAATTCCTCCACTACCACTTCTACGCTGTAAGGCACTTCCCTGTGGTATTGTTCCAGGATGCAGGCCCTGATGATCTCTGAAGTGAGGAAGCGCTCCGAACGGTCGGTCAGGTCTTCTTTGTTGAAATAGGGAGGATGTTCCGGCAGCCACTCCAGAATGTGTTGCAGTACGGCTTCAATATTGAAAGCGTGCAGGGCGGAAACGGGGATGACGGCGGCGGAAGGAAGGAGTTTTTGCCATTCGCCGATACCCGCAAGAATGGCTTCCTGGCTTGCCAGGTCAATCTTGTTCAGGATGACCACGCAGGGGATACCGGAATCCCTGAGATGTGACAGGATGGAGGGATGATCGAATCCCTCGGCGGGGTCGATCACCAGCAGGTAGATATCGGCATCTTCCAGGGCCGATTCAAACTCCCTGCGCATGGACTTTTGCAGGGCATACTTCGGCTCGAGGATGCCGGGAGTGTCGGAAAATACGATCTGGTAATCATCCGTGTTCAGCATGCCGAGGATACGATGCCTGGTAGTCTGGGCCTTGGACGTGATCACGGCAAGCTTCTCCCCGAGCAGGCAGTTCAGCAGCGAAGATTTTCCTGCGTTTGGATTACCGATGATATTGACAAATCCGGCCCTGTGTGTCATTTTATACGAAACTCATTTATTTTACAAAGAAACAAAATATGCCGGTACCATCCAACATCGCATGTCTGGCTCAATATCAACATGATACGGACACGCCCCCGGAAGCATCCTCACGCTCGCACCCGCTCTCACGCTGATCCAGCCCGGCGGACTGAGAGAAAAAAAAGGTAAAAGGTAAAAAATTGAGGGTACAAGACACGTGCACACGCAAACGCCACCTCCCTACGACACTGGTAAATCAACCAACTGATTCCCCGTAATCACATTTGACCCCTGCGGGGTCATGAAATCAACCGGGCATTCCTGCTATAAACATATGACCCCTCCGGGGTCGCGGGATTTTAAAGCAGCTTATGCGACCGGAAGTTACTCTGCTCTCATTCTCATTCTCGCTCCCGCTCTCACGCTCACACTGCTCCAGCCCCGCGGCCTGAGCGAAAAGAAAAATAAACAGGGTTCCGTTGGCAATCTGGTGTGGCAATCCGAAGGCCATTTTCAGTGTGCTGGTGTGAAAATGTGTTCATGTGTTGATTTGCTGATGATAGTGTGCTGGTATATCGTTTGGAAGAAGATTTCATAATCGCTGCATTAACAGGCATTATAAACCAACAGATATACAAAAGTGCAGTTAATATAAAGAAGCAATTACATTTTGATCAGTTAGAAAGAATGATTTGTTAATAACCCTGTTAATAAGTCGATATAGAATAGGTGGGACATTTCGAGATTCATGATATAAATAATTGGACAAGCACCTCATTAACGCAACATAAGATTCTTATCCACTAATCTGGTTTGAAACTTGACATGTTTTTCTAAATAAATGAATCAATATTAAATGAGAATCAAACATTTTATTCTAATTGCACTTGCCACAATATATGGCACACTGCATGGGCAAATAATTGGTGAAGAGAATGATCCTCTTTATTCAGCACCTATCTTACCGCCCTCTCCCACTGCGAGTGAATTGGGTAAATATGGACAAATTCCAATCGGACTTTTCACTGGAACACCAGATATCAAAATCCCCCTTTTTACCCTAGAAGGTAAGAATTTAAATTTGCCTATTTCTCTCAGTTATAACTGCAACGGTGTGAAAGTAGACCAGATAGCTTCCTGGGTTGGAATGGGCTGGTCCTTGAATGCGGGTGGTGTTATAACAAGAGTGGTGCGGGACGAACCCGACGATCTTGAAGAGCGAAATATGAGAGATGACTTTGAACCCATTACTGAAGAATTACTTGAGTACATGCAGGCAACCTTTACGAATTCAAGTATATACGACACAGAACCAGATCTTTTTTGTTTTAATTTTTGTGGATTTTCAGGAAAGTTCGTTTTAGATAATGAACTGAAGCCTGTTCAGATTCCACATTCAAATCTAATTATTGAAACAAATAACCTTGAAACAGGAGAACTTACTGACATTGTCATCATCGGGCCAGATGGCGTTAAATATTACTTTGGCGGGATTTACACTGAAAAGTCAAAAACACTACAATCCGGAGGAGCAATGTGCGGTAAAAACTATAGTGAATTAGTAAATACTGCCTGGTATCTCTATAAAATTGAAAATATTTACAGTGAAAAAATCCTGTTAACCTATTCATCTAATCAGTATTCCACGTACACCGGAATTTCACAAACCATTCGGATTAACTATGGTAATGAGAACGTTCCTGATGGTTGTCCTGATCAATTCAGCACCGGAACATGTTACTCCCTTTTGTCCGTATTATCATATCATTTAACGAATATCAGTTCCGATTTTGGCGGTACGGTGGATTTTATAAGCTCAAATGACAGACAGGATATGAGTACCCCAGGTGATGCCAAATTAAACGAAATCATATACAAAGATAGTCAGGGGAATGTCATGGCCTCGGATTCTCTTATCTATACCTACTCATCAGCAAGCGGTCAGGTTCATGGTGATCTTGAACATCTCCGGAAAAGACTTTTCCTGACGCAGGTAATAACCAGGGATGAAAATAAGAATACTGAGATGAAGCATCTTTTATATTATAATAACATTGACGGATTGCCACCCAGGCTATCATTTTCTCAGGATCATTGGGGATATTATAATGGACAGGAGAATACTATATTTGTCCCACATGTTGATGATTGGGAAAGTCTGTTCGGACTTTCGGGTGTTGGTGGCGGTAACAGAGAACCTTTTGACCCATACAGTAAATACGGGCTTCTTTCGTCAATCATTTACCCAACTGGCGGCCATACTGATTTTGAATATGAACCGAATACTGTTTTTGACGATGTTACCATTTATCCTCCACATAGCATTGATTATGCAGATATAAACGGATTGCATGAACCCAATTACGAATCCATTACGGTACTTAATCAACTTAGTCAGAAATTCGACATCAAGGTCGGAGTTACATCGACAGAACCGCCACCAGGTCTGCCACATGATCACAAAGGCCAGTTTATTTTATTTGACAACACAACATCAACCACCATTTTGAACTGCTATATATCATTTAACAATCCAAATCTAATATTCAAACCTGAATTAGAGGAAAATCACAGTTATACTTTTACTATCTATGCCTTTGGTGATGGTACAACCACTAACCTAACAATTAAATACTACACTTCAGCACCCATGGTAAATCAGACTAATGTTCTGAGTGGAGGCTGCCGCGTCAAGAAGGTGACATCAGTAGCTTCAATTGATTCAGAACCGGTTATTCTTCGATACTTCTATAACAAGCTTTCAAATATGGAAGAATCCTCCGGTGTTAGCTGCATACCACCTGTTTACTTTTTCAATAACCAGGTTCAGATTAGAACACCAACCTCGGGATCAATCCCTTGCCTTTCCGGAACTTGCTATTATGTAACCAAGACATCCAACAGTATACATCCTCTTTATAACTATTGTAATAACACAACTGTTTATGAGTGGGTAACTGTTTCTCAGGGGGAAAATTTTGAAAATGGAGGTGAGGAACATCAATACCTCATTACAGAAGATCAGGCTGGCCAGCAAATTGCCGGATTCCAGATGATTCCAAACGCACTTAGATCTAATAACAGTTGGCAGTCAGGTGAAGAAAAATACTATCGCATTTTTTCAAAATCTTCGACCGGAGAATTTATTACACTGACGGAAACCAACAATTTCTTTTCAATAGACAACAGTAACAACAATAGTTTATTTGGGCTTGTTGGCAGACAGATATCACCTTATCCCCCTTGTTATGATATGAACGCATATTATTTGCTTTTCAATTTCTATGATTTGATCAAGTATGAAATTTTTTCTCAATGGAAATATCTAAGTTATTCTGTTACAAAAAAATATGATCAGAACGGATTAAATCCCATTGTTGATACATTACAATTCTTCTATGAAAATCCCCTTCATTGTAACCTCTCAAAAAAGATTCAGCCCAAATCAGGCCATGGCAGATTTATTCAGACTTACAAATACCCTCTTGATTTTATCTGTCCCGAGAGCCCTGTTGATCCTGTTGTTTCAGGAGTTAAACAATTGCAGGATCATAACCTTATAAATACTGTCCTGGAACGTTCAAACTGGATTATTTCCCCAAACAGCGCAGAATCCAGATTGGTTAACAGTGAGATGATTAAATATATTCCTTCCTCATCAGGCATTCCTTTCGCTTCGGAGGTGTTTCAGTTAGAAATCAACGAACCTATAACGGATTTCAGTCCCATAAGTATTGATAACGGTACCTTTATTCATGATTTCCGATATGTGAATTCAATTACCCTGAACGAATATGATGCCGATGGTAACATTTTGGAGCTTTTTGACAGGACTGAAGGATATAAATCCTTCAAATGGAACCCTAATTCGAAACGACTGGAAGCGGTCGTTCAGAATGCACGTAACAATGCGTGCAGTTACACTGGATTCGAAGTGCAACAGACCAATAACTGGAACAGCTACCTGGATGCAGGAAACAGCATTGAATATAACATAAGTCATGTGCATTCGGGATTGTCCTCACTGAAAGTAAACTCCGCAACTGGTGCAGTTCATGATTTTCATATCTCATCAGATATTGTCGGTAATCATCCGGGTTTCAAGGCTTCAGTCTGGGTAAAGGGCAACAACTATGCCTATATAAATATTGAAGTAAAAGATAATCATGCCGCAACCTTCAGACGGAAATACAATTTCGGCAGCGAAAATGAATGGCACCTTCTGGAGATTGAATTGCCAAGAGAGGTACTGATACTCCACCAGTATAATCTTTGGATACGGGTATATGCAGGAAATGACGGAGGGAGTGCCGTTTATCTTGATGATATCCGTTTCCTGCCAATAGATGCTGAAATGGTGACCTATTCATTTGACTATATGGGAAGAATCATTTCAAGGACAGATGAAAGGAATTTCCCATCTTATTATGAATATGACGCCATGGGTCGTTTAAACATCATCAGAGATCACCTGGGTAACATTGTCAAAAAGCATAACTATAACTTTAAGGAAATCAGCAATTATTGATAACCCCATTAAATGACAATGTTTGACAGACTGCAACAGTAAATGATCATAAACCTTGACATTCTCCAGCATGAAACGGGACATCCATGTGACCATTGAAATCTAAAATTATGAACAAATGAAAAAATTAAAGTTCCTTATTATCTGCTTATTAGCACTTTATCCACCCTCTGCTATGGCACAATATTATTCATTAAAATGGAACAGAACCATTGGCAATCCGGGATGGGAACTGGTAAGCACAGCAGTAAGTGATACCAGTCGCAATTTTTACATTGCAGGCAGCACGTGCAATAAAGCATTATCGGACCAATTATTAACCACCGCACTCCATAACCGTCAGGCCTTCATCCTTAAAACAGATTCATCCGGTTTGCATGTCTGGATAAAGTATCTTGGTGACAAGGCTAACTGTGACATTCATTCGATGCAATATAATGATAACACAATATACGTTTCAGGAGGCTTCTCCGATACCTTGGTTATCGATGGTTTTCGGATATCCGCTTCCGGCAGAAGGGGACTCTTCATTGCAGCATTTTCAACTGACGGTACTACAAAATGGTTAACAAAACTGGAATATGACTCCTTTAAACCACTCAGATCGAATCTTTGCATTTCTCCTGACGGGAAAGAAATGTACATTATAGTTACTTTCTCAGGAGATATTATTCGTGTACCTCGGAAGAAAAATCCTGACAATCAGGTGAAACTTGCAGTTTTTAAGCTTAGTACTGAAGGACTTCATTCAGATTACTTTATATGCGGTTCTGACAAAGAGATTGTGGGAACTTCATTGCTTCTGAATCAAAATAAACTTTTCCTTGCAGGTCGTTTTAAGGGTGAAATAAGCTTCAACGATAAACTGATACAATCAGCTGGCGGGTATGATGCCTATATTGCTGTTCTTACGGATAGCCTGAAACCTGTGAGAATTTCAACATATGGCAGTTTCCTGGATGATGAGGTCTCAAACCTTATTTCGGATTGCAACAATGATATTATCGCAGCAGGTTCATTTATGGAAAGCGTTTGGTTTAATCCGCAGATTACTACTGCAAAGGGATGTAAAGATGTTTTCCTCTTAAAAGCTGATTCAGCATTAGCGATCCATTGGGTTAAGCAAATATCCGGCAAGGGTAATGAACAGGTTTATTCAATTGGATGCGGAAATAACGGAGATATAATTGTTTCAGGCAGTCATTCTCAGGACTGCATTTTTAATATCCACGATGTGGCAAAAGATATCCCTAAATCTGAAAGTGGCTTTAATAATGCATTTCTTGCCATTTTCAGCAGCCAGGGAGTTTTCCTGTCCTCAGTCCATTTCCCCGGAACATCGGAAACAACCTGTAAGGCAGTACTTACTGAAAGCAACAACGATCTTTATTGCATAGGAAATTTCACCGGTCAGATATCAGTTCCATCGTATGACAAAAAGACTACATCATCCAGGTATCATACCAAAGGTGATCAGGACATTTTTATGGCATGTTACGGATACAATTGTGACAACATTAACCTGAATCTCAATAACGACAGCATATTGTGCATAAACAAATTCTTGACCATTGATGCAGGGCCGGATTATGTAAACTATCAATGGCTGCCTTCAGGTAATGATACTCGTTTTGAATATATAAATCAACCTGGCTGGTACTCAGTAACAGTCAAAGACACTTTTGGCTGTATTGCAAAGGACAGCATTCGGATAAAACTGTCAGAATATCCTTTGGTATATGCCGGACAAGATACCTCCATTGCTCGCGGCAAAGAATATCTGTGCAGATCTGCTTTCACAAAAAATACGACCGGTTATTACTGGACTACGCAGGGTAATGGTACATTCGATGATTACTCCAAACTGCATCCCATGTATTATCCTTCATGGAGTGACTTGCTTGGAGACCGGATAATATTGGAACTGCATGGATCAAACGATTGTGGTGATCATGTAGATAATATTACTATTGATCTTCTTGATGAAGGAATTGTAACTGTCAGTCCAAATCCAACTACCGGAATGATAACAATTTTAACAAATCAAGACAATAATACATTCGGGTTTGTAGATATTTTAACCGGTGAAGGAACGCTGCTGAAACGATTGACATCATCTGAGTTATCATCCTTAAGTGTTGACCTTTCAAAATATCCTTCTGGTACTTACCTTATAAGATATTTTGATAACGAGGGTTCAGGAGTATTCCGCATTACAAAACTGTAATTGTTTTTTATTTTGATTGAACAATCTGTAATCTATGAACAAAGCAATCTTTACTGTTTTCATCACAGTATCGTTAACGAATGGTCTGTTCCCTCAGGGTGTGGAGCTGAATTACATACAAACCTTTGAGCTGCTGAACACCGGATATAACCTATCAAGTCAGGTCAATTCTTCCATGAATGCCTTTGACGTAAAGGAAACAGTGCAATTTTTTGATGGACTTGGACGGCCGGTACAAACTACCCAAAGACGAACGGCCCCCGGTCAGAATGATCTTGTTCAGTTCTTTACTTACGATGCTTTCAGCCGTGATGTAAATAATTATTTACCTTTTGTTACACAAGCATTTGGATATCTTCTGGCTGATCCTGTGAGTGCCCAAAGTAATTTTTACACAAGTAGTCCGGATGTTGCTCATGATCCCTACCCAAAATCCCCGCTTGTCTATGAGAATTCTCCCATGAACAGAAACATCGCATCAGGGCATCCCGGAGAAAGTGGTCAAACACCAGAGGATCATATGGTAATCACTGAATACCTTACCAATGTGGCTGCTGATGAAATGCTTAGCGCAAGCAGGTGGTCAGTTGATGATGCCGGTGATTGTGTTTTTAATGGTGAATTTGCTACAGGACATCTTAATGTCTTGAAGACCACGGATGAAAACGGAAATATCATCCTTGAATTTAAAAATAAGCAGGAGCAGGTTGTTCTGAAACGATCACATTCGTGTAGCATTAACATGGACACGTATTATGTGTACGATGATTTCGGATTACTGCGTTTCGTAATTTCACCCAAAGGATCGGATTTGCTGAACAGTACTTTTATCGCCCAGTGCATGCTGGCACGAATGTATGTCTACAGTTACCAATACGATAAAAGGCACAGGATGATATCGAAGAAGATACCAGGCAAAGAAATTGAATATTTTGTCTATGACAACAGCGACAGGATCACTCTGAGTCAGGATGGCAATCTGCGGGCGGAAGGTCAATGGTTATTTCATAAGTATGACGCACTTGGCCGAATAGTAATCACAGGAATAAGCGATTACGGATCTTCATATTCTCAGCAACAGATGCAACAATATATTGATGGTCAGGATTTTGTCTCGGAATACCGCTGCTATGATAATATGGCCGTACTGCATGGATATACCAACCGTGTTGCACCGGACCTGATAAATGATGCGGTTGATATTCTGACTGTTAACTATTACGATAATTATTCAATATGGGAACAGACTCAACAGGGTCTTGCTTCACACCCTGTTTATGATGATGCAGCACTTGCATTTACGACAAACTCAATTACTTCTTTGTATGAACCGGAACATCTCGACGGAAAATTAACTGTAAGTAAGGTGAAATATATCAATGAATATGACACTCCCCTCTGGCTGACCACCTGCAATTATTATGATATTTACGGAAGACTTATCCAAATAAACAGCAATAACCAAAAAGGTGGGTATGAACGCACATCAAATGCTTATAATGGACTAAGTAACAACATTATTCAAAGTTTAAACACCCACTCATCAATCATATCTAACATCAGCAATACATTCACAAGGCATGTGAGCTATACCTATGATCACGCACAGCGTCCTTTGACCACACAATATCTTTTCAACAATGATCTTTCCTGCACAGTGGCATATGAATACAACAGTCTGGGACAACTGATTGAAAAGAATGTAAGTGAGGCAGTTGATCTGCAATCCACTGACTTCACTTATAATATCAGGGGATGGCTGGAGAAGATCAATAATTCACTCCTGACTACCAATGGTGAAACCCCAACGGATCTTTTCGGCATGGAGTTGTATTACGATCAGGTTCATGCTTCCTTCGGCAATATCCCCCAGTACAATGGCAATATTTCAGCCATGGTATGGCAGTCGAACCCTCACGGACGTTTTGCCTATACATTCGCCTATGACGGATTAAACCGCCTGCTTGACGGAAACTTCCATGAGCAAAGTGAGGGCAGTTGGGACCAAACTGATCATTATTCTGAAAAACAACTCAGTTATGACAAAAATGGCAATATCCTTACCCTTCACCGTTACGGTCAGATATTACCTACCGGCACGGCAGGAATGATCGATGATCTGAACCAGTTTTATTATTTCGGCAACCAGCTTATCGGATTAAATGACAGCCAGTTAGCTCCAACCGAAAGAGATTTCCAGGACAATGGTTCCACGGAAGCAGCCAATCAGAACAACCTGGAAACATGGGAGTATCACTATGACCCAAATGGCAATCTGGTAATTGACAAGAACAAAGGCATCCTTGCCATTCACTATAACCATCTGAACCTCCCCACAGAAATAATTTTTCAGGATAATAACAGGATGAAGTACTTTTACGATGCCGCAGGCAGCAAAAGAAGGAAAGAAGTGTATACCGAAGGCATTAAAACCTCCGTCCTGGATTATGCCGGCTCCGTCGTTTACCGCGATGATGCCCCTTCTTATGCGGTGTTTGAAGAAGGAAGAATCCTGATCAATCCAGAAGAAACCAACTTTATCGAGTATCACCTGAAAGATCACCTTGGCAACGTAAGGGTGGCATACAAGGAGGACAACGGCCTGCCGGTGGCCCTGCAAACCAACACCTACTACCCATTTGGGATGCTGATCTCCGAACTTTCCACTCCAGACCTCAACTGTCCCAATCCCCTGAAATACAACGCCAAAGAGCTCCAGCCGGACTTCGGGCTGGATTGGTATGATTACGGAGCCAGGTTCTATGACCCGCAGGTTGGGAGATGGTGGGGAGTGGATCCGTTGGCGGAGAAATCCCGGAGATGGTCTCCTTATCATTATTGCATGAACAACCCGATCCGGTTTATCGATCCGGACGGGATGGACACTATATCCGCCCAACAAGGTGACAAGCAACCAGTTAAGAAAGATGATGTTGTTAAATTGGAAGATGGAACTGAAATAACTGTAAGTTGTGATGAAGTTGAGGTGGTTGGAAGTAAAACCGAAAATGCAACAAAGAACCAAGAACAACCAAGTTCTAAAACATCAGCTGGCATTGTTATTTCTATCCCAACTATTACAATAAGGGTTTCCCCAGTGGTTGAAGTCTTCTTAGGGGCTGTAGCTAGATTTTTACCCTTGATTTTTCTTCAAGGAGATACTTCTCCAAATCAAAAAATGGATCAAGCAAGAAGCAAGGCTAAAGATGAAAATAAAATGAAAGGAGGAAAACAAAATGCCAGAGATCGAGATTATGGAATTAAAGATCCAGATTTTTGGAAGTGGTGGCATAGAAAAGGGAAACCTCAGAGTGGAGGGAAAGATATTGGCAGCAAAAGCCAAGCAGAGGAAATATTCAAAGATTGGGTAAATAAAGGGAAACCAAAAGCGAAATGAAAGAGTTATTAGTCTTAAAGAATAAAATTAGCAATGAAGACATCGAGATAATCGAGTCTTCATTGAGAGTACTAAAGTCTCACGATAAAAAGAAATTCATTCAAACTATTAATAGAATGAAACTCATTTTTATTGAAATAGATGATATTCAAATACTTAATAAAATATCATTAATATTTTCAGCCTTTTCGATTCATTCTTCAGTACCCATATTGATTGGCAAATTGATCAGTGGTAAATACGATAATAATGGAGGAACACTAGTATATTCCTTAAAAGGTTTGAAATTTTTAGACTATAAAGAGGAATTATCATATCTTTGGGAAAAGAATATTAGTTATGAGATGAAAGAAATGTTAAAGTTGATAAATATTTACCCCCCCCCCGCCGCTTGAATTGACACATAATAAAGAGAAAGAACAGCAAAACCCCAAGCAATTACTTGGGGTAATTGTTAATCCGTGAGGGGGCAGAAGCCCCCAAAACAAGCGGAGGGAGAGGTGATAGGGGGCGAAAGACTGCCTTTTTTTCTTTTTCTGAAGAAAACAACTGATAAAAATGATGTTCAATTAAAAGAAAATGTTCATACATTTAGTGGAACAAAGCGTTCTTTGAATAAGCAATTTGGAGCAGAAGCTGAAAAACAGGTAAAGAAGTTGCACAAACTGGTATGATTACATAGCTCGGTTCTATGACCCGCAGGTTGGGAGATGGTGGGGAGTGGATCCGTTGGTGGAGAAATCCCGGAGATGGTCTCCTTATCATTATTGCATGAACAACCCGATCCGGTTTATCGATCCGGACGGGATGGCTGTGTTTCACAGCAAAGCGCTGGGCTCGCACTGGGCCGACGATCTGGTGCAGGATCATTCTTACCAGGAATTACTGCAATCAACTATGGCCAGTAATGATGAAGCTGCAGAAAAAGAATCATCTGCAGACGAGTTCTCACCGCAGGATGGCAGCCAGACCGAAATGAATGCCGGGAATGGTGGTGGGGGGGATAAGAAGAAGAAGAGTAGTTCTGCCTCATCCACAGGAGGTAACGCCAAAGGCCAAGGAGGTAAAACATTAGACAATTTAAATACTATTAATAATATTGCTGATGTAGGAATGGATATTGCAGAGGAAAGTGGGTATGTTGCTACCGTTGGAAGAACTGGATATTACTCTTCAGGCTGGAATGGAAATCAATATGTAAAGACATTAGGAGTAGCAAAAGGATTGGGTTATGTTTTCTTTGGCGCAGGTATTGTTTTAGACGGCATAATGTATTTTACAGGACAGCAGTCCGGCGCTAAAACATCTGTAAATATTGGAGTTAGTGCAGCATCTTTAATTATTGGTGGAATACCTGGTATTATTCTTGGAGGAGGCTATTTCGCTGTAGATAAAACTGTTGGCTGGGACAGAATGATGACCCCAGCATCAAACAACCAGTGGGTTCCTAACCGTGCTGTTTTTCCTGATGGCACAACAATTTACGTTTGTTTTAAAGCCGGTACAGAAATCCTTGCTCAAGGAGGTTCCAAGCCAATAGAACAAATCGTTGTGGGGGATAGCATTTACTCATATAACCTGGAAAAGAATGCCATTGAACTGAGCAAGGTTGTAAAATCGTTTGAGAGAAAAACTCAGGAAATCTATAAGCTTACAACGGATATCCAAAAAATATATGTAACAGCAGAACATCCGTTCTATGTAGTAGGCAGCGGCTGGGTAAAAGTAAAAGACTTGCAAGCTGGTGCAGTGTTGAAAACAAAAGTTGGTTCAATCGAACATGTTGTAAACTCTGTGCTCGAAAAACACCCCGAAACGGTTTATAATATTGAAGTAGAAGGCAATCATAATTATTTTGTAACTAATAGCAATATATTGGTACACAATAAGTAATTGTTTGCTAAAAGAATTACTCATATTAAAATTAAATAAATTAAGCCATGCGATATTTTTATTATAGAATATACAAAGGATTGACTAAAGTAAAAACAAATGATACCCCAGCTTTAAATGCGATGATTTTACTTATCGCATTACAAGCGATAAACATTCTTTCGGTTTTTGGTATAATTAATTATTTCTTTCGGTTAGAGTTTGATAAACAACAAGTTATTATAGGAGGAATATCATTATACATTATTTTATTAGTTCCAAATTACATTTATTTGTTTCGTAAACGAAATGAAATAATTAAGCGTTACCAAAATGAAACAGCCCCCCAAAAAACAAAGGGAGTTATTTTATTGCTGCTTTACATAGTAATTACAATAACAGTTTTTTTTGTATTAGGAGAAACGATAGTACAAAACCATTATTAAACAGAAAAGCCCGGTTATCTGGGGTTTTCTGTTATAATGCAGCTACGTTTTTCTGAAAAAAGTCTTAAACTTCTTATTGGTAAGCATTATGTCAATCATAGAGAGTACAATGCTTTTATCCTTTTCGTCTTGTTCCTGAATGAGCCTCATTTACTCGCTGGTGGTCTTGTCCTACTATAGAGAAAACCACTTTTTTTTCTTCATCGCTTAGTGCTTCTACAAGCCGGACTTTTTCCATCAACGATTTATCCACGGAATTTACATTCATCGCTCAGGCTGGTATTAAACACCAAATGCTTATCCGAAAATCGTATAGCATCGTAAGCATTCGGCCTGTGCATATTGACCGTGATGATCTGCCGATGTAGGTTTGCGGGTTCAAACGGACACAGAGCGGAATATGAGAAACAGAAACAGAGCAGAGCAGAGCATGAGGAAAGATGATGTTGAATATGCATTCTTAAAATTGCCGTCAGCTTCAGCTGACGGACCAGGGAGCAGGAGCATATCAGGGCTTCAGCCCGAAAACGCAAGCGTATTTTAGTCTGGTGGTTTGGTAATTTGCTAATGTGTTGATTTGCTGATGATAGTGTGCTGGTAAATTGTTCGGAAATTGATTCTGGAATCGCGGTTTTAACCTGGCAGTTTCAACCTGACCAATAATAAATCGGGAAAATAATTCAATTGGCAGGAAAGAAACGATTCCAGGATTGGCAGAGAAACCTAGGGGAGCGGACTGAGGTTGTGAGCCACAGGCGAACGACCGAGGGAGCTTCCCAGTTTCGGCGCCAATCCGAGGCCCCGCGGCCTGAGCGAAAAGATAAATATACTGAATCTTAGTAAAAATGCGAAGCAATTTTCGCTTAGATTCTTTATACCGATGACTCTGGGAACACTTTTATCTCATTCCTGTGTTCTTTCGGTATAATCGCTCAGGTGCGGAGTAGAAATGAAAAGGAAGACAATTGAGTGTACAGGTGAAGTTGTAAATATTTCGCAACCCCATTCGGTGTCGGTATAACAGGATGACGTACTTTTACGATGCCGCAGGCAGCAAAAGAAGGAAAGAAGTGTATACCGAAGGCATTAAAACCTCCGTCCTGGATTATGCCGGCTCCGTCGTTTACCGCGATGATGCCCCTTCTTATGCGGTGTTTGAAGAAGGAAGAATCCTGATCAATCCCGAAGAAACCAACTTTATCGAGTATCACCTGAAAGATCACCTTGGCAACGTAAGGGTGGCATACAAGGAGGACAACGGCCTGCCGGTGGCCCTGCAAACCAACACCTACTACCCATTCGGGATGCTGATCTCCGAACTTTCCACTCCAGACCTCAACTGTCCCAATCCCCTGAAATACAACGCCAAAGAGCTGCAGCCGGACTTCGGGCTGGATTGGTATGATTACGGAGCCAGGTTCTATGACCCGCAGGTTGGGAGATGGTGGGGTGTGGATCCGTTGGCGGAGAAAGCCCGGAGATGGTCTCCTTATCATTATTGCATGAACAACCCGATCCGGTTTATCGATCCGGACGGGATGGCTGTGTTTCACAGCAAAGCGCTGGGCTTGCACTGGGCTGACGATCTGGTGCAGGATCATTCTTACCAGGAACTTCTGCAATCAACGATGGCCAGTAATGATGAAGCTGCAGAAAAAGAATCATCTGCAGACGAGTTCTCACCGCAGGATGGCAGCCAGACCGAAATGAATGCCGGGAATGGTGGCGGGGGGGATAAGAAGAAGAAGCGTAGTTCTGCCTCATCCACTGGAGGTAACCCTTCCGCACGTGAGGGTAGTGATGGGGTAACTTTTGCTGCCGCTTTAGGGATGGCCGCAGTGGCATTATCGCCTGAATGGACTGCGTCCTCTTCTGTCCCAGTGTGGGGACAGGTTGCAATGAGTGTTGCAACAATTGCCACCGCAGCATATATTCATGCGAACTCCAAAAGCAGCCAAAAACCTAACATCGTCTATGAAATATATTCATTTAACTTAGCGGGTTATTATCAAACGATGAAATACGGAGTTTCAAGTCGTTCCGATTTTGTAACACGTACAGGAAATCCAAGACCAGAGTATCAGTGTGTAGCACTTAATTCAATAGCACCCCCTGGTGTTTATTATTGGTATTCAATACTTGCTAGGACGCCTGACAGGGCTTCGGCTTTATCAATCGAACAAAGTTATGTGCGTGCATATCAAGCTGCAAATGGTGGATTAAGACCTCCATTGCAAATTAGACCTTAATTTTGAGCTGATTATGATGAGTAAACTATTTTTAGAATTAGGCTTCTCGGATGAAGACAAGCAGGTCAAGTATAGTCAGGAGTGTCTTTTTATATCTAAACTCTATAGTAGATTTATATCTGATGTTAAAATTGAAAATTTGCGAAAGATTGCAATTCAATTGGTGAATTCTCATGATGCAGCCTATATCATTCCAACAAACAAGTTGACAAAAGTATGTTTAGTTTATAGATATTTTGAATGGAAGAATTTTGAAAATGAATCCTTAGAAGCCAATAGGTATAAGATTTTATTGGACTTGATATTAGATACGTTACTCGAAATGGCAGGGAAATTTAATTGGCCAGTAGAGCCGTTTAAAAACGCTTATTTAGAAGTAACTAAAACAGACTTTAAGAACGAATATGTTTTATTAGCTCCTAAGTTGTCAAGTGATAGGAGATATAGCACTTCATTGGTTGTTGTCAGAGAAAAAGAATACAGTTCAATTTTCATCGAACTGATAGATAAAAAACATGAATGTGAGATAAAGAAATTTGAACTTATAAAGGTATCATTTTACGAGGACGATTTATCTTGTGTAGTAAAAAGTCTTAAATGGATTAATAATGAGGAATTTGTTGTGTCAAATAAAGATGGTGAGATAAATTTTAAATACTCTACTCAGAATAATATCCTGGAAATGTTTTTAACGCCTCAGACACATGATGAAAAGTACTTGCAAGATGAGTTGAAACTATTGAACCCTGAAACTTCTAAAGAAGAGTATTTAGAGATAAATAACAAGAGAATTGCTGCCCTTCCCTGAATAGCGTTGGCAGTTTTTACTTACTTTTCACTTCACTTTCCTCTTCCGTTTTGTCCCTTTTACCTTTAATTCTGCTTCCCGGTTTCGGCGCCAATCCGAGGCCCCGCGGCCTGAGCGAAAAGTTAAATATACTGAATCTTAGTAAAAATGCGAAGCAATTTTCGCTTAGATTCTTTATACCGATGACTCTGGGAACACTTTTATCTCATTCCTGTGTTCTTTCGGTATAATCGCTCAGGTGCGGAGTAGAAATGAAAAGGAAGACAATTGAGTGTACAGGTGAAGTTGTAAATATTTCGCAACCCCATTCGGTGTCGGTATAACAGGATGACGTACTTTTACGATGCCGCAGGCAGCAAAAGAAGGAAAGAAGTGTATACCGAAGGCATTAAAACCTCCGTCCTGGATTATGCCGGCTCCGTCGTTTACCGCGATGATGCCCCTTCTTATGCGGTGTTTGAAGAAGGAAGAATCCTGATCAATCCCGAAGAAACCAACTTTATCGAGTATCACCTGAAAGATCACCTTGGCAACGTAAGGGTGGCATACAAGGAGGACAACGGCCTGCCGGTGGCCCTGCAAACCAACACCTACTACCCATTCGGGATGCTGATCTCCGAACTTTCCACTCCAGACCTCAACTGTCCCAATCCCCTGAAATACAACGCCAAAGAGCTGCAGCCGGACTTCGGGCTGGATTGGTATGATTACGGAGCCAGGTTCTATGACCCGCAGGTTGGGAGATGGTGGGGTGTGGATCCGTTGGCGGAGAAAGCCCGGAGATGGTCTCCTTATCATTATTGCATGAACAACCCGATCCGGTTTATCGATCCGGACGGGATGGCTGTGTTTCACAGCAAAGCGCTGGGCTTGCACTGGGCTGACGATCTGGTGCAGGATCATTCTTACCAGGAACTTCTGCAATCAACGATGGCCAGTAATGATGAAGCTGCAGAAAAAGAATCATCTGCAGACGAGTTCTCACCGCAGGATGGCAGCCAGACCGAAATGAATGCCGGGAATGGTGGTGGGGGGGATAAGAAGAAGAAGCGTAGTTCTGCCTCATCCACTGGAGGTAACGCCTCATCCACAGGTGGTAACCCCAACTCCACAGGGGGTAATGTTCAGCATGCAGGAGTTGAAGGAGGAGAACATTATATTGGACCCGCTCTTATCCTACTTGGTCAACCTTTAAAGGTCTTAAAACCCGTTGGCGCTTTGGGTTCGAAACCAGGCTCTTCGATTGCTTCATACACCCTTTCAAAAGTTTTTCCTCAAACTTTCATAAAAGTTCTTGGGAAGGAGACGGGAACAAAAATAGCCACATCACTAGGCACAAATGTTATTGGTCGTGCAGCAGGTAGATTTGTACCTTATGTTGGCTGGGCTTGGACTGCTTGGGATATTGGGTGGACTTTAGGTGAGAATTATGGCCCGAGCAAATGGTTTACACCCGAGCCTCCTAAATCTATACTTTTAGAATACATGCGTGAACATGGTATGCTTGATGAATAATTTTAATGATATGACAGATAGTAATTTTGACAATATTAAATCCTTTGTTGAAGAAATAAGGTGGAAGTATCCTTTTGAACTTCAACGTGAAACGAGAGTTGAACAAGATCTTGGATTAACAGGGGATGAGGCGTATGAATTTATGGAAACCTTCAGCAAAAGGTTTAGCATTGATATTACAAATTTTGAGTTTTCAAATTACTTTGAGCCAGAAGGTGACAAGATATTACCTGCGATAATACGCCTTTTCACAGGAAAGAAGAAAGAGAAAAAAAAGGTTTTAACTCTTGGAGATTTGGAAAAGGCTATAGAATCAAAAATACTCTCATAGTTCTAAACCAATAGTAAGGAAGCCATGCAACGCTGGGCTTCTTGCTTTTATCCGAACCTCTTCATGACAAGGACAGTAGAATATTAAGATAAGAACCGAATGCAGTGGGCTTTGCGCAGGTATATTTTCAGCGGTTGGGGTAGCAGTACCCCCGTCCATTCAAGGGTAGTCTCAGCTATCAAGGCGACTGCCAAGGCACTGCCAGCGTAGTGCCAAAGAGAAAATCTATACCCGTAACTATCATTATTTGAATTACTTACAAAATGCAGGTGTTTAAGTTCAGTTAAACTTCTTTTTGGTAAGGAAAATATACATAAGCCTTCGGCCTAATGCATATTACCCGTGATGATCTGCCGATGTAGGTTTGCGGGTTGAAATAAGCTTATCCGGCCGGAGGTTACTCCACTCTCATTCTCATTCTCATTCTCATTCCCATTCTCGCTCTCACTCCCACGCTCGCGCTGTTCCAGGCCTAGCGGCCTGAGCGAAAAGGTAAATTAACAGGGTTGGCGATCAGGTGTGGCAATCCGAAGGCCATTTTCAGTTTGCTGATGTGAAAATGTGTTCATGTGTTGATTTGCTGATGATAGTGTGCTGGTTTATCGTTTGGGAATTGATTCTGGAATCGCGGTTTTAACCTGGCAGTTTCAACCTGACCAATAATAAATCGGGAAAATAATTCAATTGGCAGGAAAGAAACGATTCCAGGATTGGCAGAGAAACCTAGGGGAGCGGACTGAGGTTGTGAGCCACAGGCGAACGACCGAGGGAGCTTCCCAGTTTCGGCGCCAATCCGAGGCCTAGCGGCCTGAGCGGAAAGGTAAATTAACAGGGTTCCGTTGGCGATCAGGTGTGGCAATCCGAAGGCCATTTTCAGTTTGCTGATGTGAAAATGTGTTCATGTGTTGGTTTGCTGATGATAGTGTGCTGGTTTATCGTTTGGGAATTGATTCTGGAATCGTAGTTTTGACTTGGTGGCAGGTTCAGCCGGCAATAATACTTTAAAATTGCCGTCAGCTTCAGCTGACGGACCAGGGAGCAGGCGGATTTCCGGGCTTTAGCCCAAAAAAACACTGTGTCCGGAATCTCCCATGCAAGATCAGCAAAGACCTCATATTGGATCGTCTGTGTTCCAGTGCAAGAGTGCGTACTTAGGAAATATCAGCGCGCGTGCTATAGATGGAAAGTCTTCTTTAATTTTGTGCCAAGTCCATTCATACCATGGAAGACACACACCGTATCGACAAATGGCTCTGGTGCGTCAGGTTGTTCAAAACCCGCACACAGGCTGTAGATGCCTGCAGGGGCGGCAAGGTGAAGGTAAACCAGCAATCGGTAAAACCTTCACGGGAGATCCATCCCGGAGATGTGCTGATTGTGAATACCGGCCTGCTGACCCGTACCATCAGGGTTGTGGCCCTGCTTCCTGCCAGGGTGTCGGCCAGGCTGGTGTCAGGATACATGGAAGACCTGACTCCGGCTGCGGAATATGAGAAGCTTCAGATGATGAGGGAATTGAACCATGAAAAGTGGGACAGGGGAGTTGGGCGGCCCACCAAGAAAGACCGGAGACGCATCGTGAAACTAAAAAACAAAACGAATGAGTGAACAGCAGGAAATCTTCCACTGCCTGAATTGCGGAGGGCAGATGGATACCCAAATGAAGTATTGCCCCTTTTGCGGACAGAAAGTGCTTCAGCCCCGGGACTTCAGTTTCGGGAAGTTCTTCTGGCATGCCTTGGGGGATTATTTCCACGTGGACGGGAAATTCTTTTCCAGTTTCAAGGCCCTGATGTTCAAACCGGGATTGATGACGGCTGAATACCTGGCAGGGAAAAGACTGAAATACCTCCATCCATTCAGGTTTTTCCTCTTTGTCAGCATTGCGTATTTTCTTCTGATCGCTGCCGGAGGAAACAAGCACGGGACCCTCCAAACCACATCAGGTTCTGCGGATACTACTGATCATCTAAACCTTACGCTGACCTTCGGCGACCGCCACCTTCCGCTCGATTCAGTCCGCAAGGCAGTGGAAACACAGGGAATAGATACCGTGGTATCAAGACTATATCAAAATCCAAATTGGTTTCAAAGACTCTTTGCCAGAAAGGTCGTCGAGTCTTCCCTGTCAGGGCCGGATCATTTCCTTAGTAAACTGCTGCATCATGCTTCCAAAGTCATCTTTGTCCTCATTCCCTTCATTGCACTCCTGCTTAAATTGTTGTATATCAGAAGGAAAAGACTGTATTACGATCACCTGGTGTTTTCCATTCATTTTCATACCCTGCTGTTCATTCTCCTGATCATTGTTCAGCTTACGGGAATGTTCCTGTTTCAGCTACCCCTGTGGATCATCCTGCTGCTGACCTTGAGCTATCTGCTGATCACCATCCAGAAAGTATACAGGCAGTCCTGGCTCAGGACATCCCTGAAAATGATTGTTCTGGTACTGATGTACCTCGTCATCGCCATTCCGCTCTTTGCGATGCTGCTGCTGTTTACAGCCGTTTTAATCTGATCCTGCAGGCTGCACGGGACGTTTGATAATCAGGCCGGTGATCAGGCCGAGCACTGCCCAGAGAAGGATATTGTGCAAGGCCAGGATCAGGGCATCATGCAGGGGATAGTTGCCGATACCATAGTTTCTGAGGTCATGGGAAACAGCAAATATTAACCCTATCAAGATAAAAAAAAGTACTTTCCGGTAATAGCTGGAAATGATCTTGTCCGATGTCAGAGATAGGAGGAATGCTGCTATCGTTACCGTGATTATTGCAAGCAGAAAGTCCAGAACAACGGACAGGGGACCTGCCGCTTCATGGCCCACGCCGCCGTATAGGATACCGTAAACCGGCTCGTTCAGGGGAAACATACCTGATTCGGTCAGACCGGGATTACAAAGGTATTTTCCGGGTTCGGCAATGTGCTGTTTCAGCACCTGATAAACCACGGCCTCATTTGGAACCTTTTTCATGTCAATGCTTTGCCGGAAGCCGAAAATTCCGTTGACCAGAAAAGCCCAGACCATTAGGGTTAAGCCTCCGGCTATCCCTGCGATGATTACTTTTTTAAGCATAGAAATTGTTTAATTGGTTAAGAAAAATTAAAGAATCACTGTATTGGATAAATCCAGTACACTATTTTTTATTCCGATTTGAATGAGACCCCGATCAGTCTTTAATCATTTTCACGGCCTTTACTCCTCCGCTCTGTTTTCCTTCAAATTCAAGAAGTATCAGATATATCCCGGGACTGAACCTGGCAGCATCCACGACAAGCTGATGCCAGCCGGCCGGCATCTGTTCCTGCACGAGGTATCTCAGCGTCTGTCCGTTGCCTGACTTCAGGCTGAGTTTTACCAGGCCTCCTTCCGGCAGGCAGAAGCTGACCAGGCTTGTTGTGCTGACCGGATTCGGCCGGTTTTGTTCGAGGATAAGCCCGGGGGCAGTGGCTTTGACAGCCGGTATGTTCATTACAAGAGGCGTAATGGACTGGCCTGCAGCATCGGCTATCGAAGCGTTTTCATGCAATTCCCAGGGATCATCACCCCGTGGAATTCCTTCCAGCCTTAACCACAGCAGGGCGGTACCCTGATTCACCTGCAGGGGGTTCAGGCTGTACCACGCGATCCGCAGGCGATTGCCTCTCAGGTTCCAGATCACGGCTTCGGTTTCATCCCTGAATGAATGGGAGCGGGCAGTCCGCACACCCCTGACCATGAGGCCTTCCGGAACCTGTAAATCAAGGGATATGGCCCCGGCCTGAAGATCCCTGTCTGCGTACAAAGGCAGTTCAAAGGGATCACTGCCTGCAGCTGCGAAAAGACCTCCGGTTTGCAGTTCAATTTCCCGTGAAAGCTTTGCAGCCGGCACATAGGAACCGTTGACATCGCCGAATACGATCCCTTCCAGGTTTTCAGTGATGCTTCCGCTGCCGGAGGCATTCACCGTTTTCACATCCGAGAGCCAGTCGCCTGCCGGGAAAGTGGAAATGATCTCGGCATACCTGCGGGCGATCAGCAGCGCATCGATGGCATTGATGTTAGCGGTGGCATTGACATCGGCAGCCTCCAGGCGGAGTCCGTTCAGGAAGATGATGGAAGCGAAATGCTGCAGGACAAGCATGGCATCCGTGGCATTCACCCCTCCCCAGGGTTTGGATGAAGTGGCAGAAAGGGAATAATTCCCGGCCGGGATGCCCTGGATGACGAAGTCACCGTTTGCACCGGTGGTGGCGGAAGCGATCAGCTCACTACCCTGTTTCAGCATCACGGTGGCATCGTTCAGCGGGCTCATCAGGGCGTTGTCGTATGTGAAGTTTCCTTCTACCTGGGTTCCGGGAGGCAAACCCACGTAAATGGTGACCTGGTCACTGCCCTGGCAGCCGTAAGCATCTGTGACGTAAAGCGTGAAGACAGTGGTTTCATTGACATAGGCCGTGGCATTGGGGATGTAAGGGTTGTTCAGATGATACCAGGGGTTCCAGTAATATGTGTAAGGTTCTGTGCCTCCCGTCACCACCGGGGCCATGATGGCAGAGTCGTTGAAAGGGATGTTCTGGTCCGGACCTGCATCCACCACGGGCAGTGGCCTGATATTGACATAGATGGATGAAGAACTTCCTGTTCCGCAGGCATTGAGCGGCGTAACGGTAATTGTGCCGGATTGCGTCACATTGCTGAAATCGAGCAGGATACCGTTCTGGTTGGCGTTGCTGTTGAGTACGGCTCCGTCGGGATAGGTCCATTGATATACCGTTGCGTACAGCACCGGGTTGATCCAGTACCAGCTGTTTCCCGATCCCATACAGAGGTTATCGCTTCCGGAAATGGTACCGGCGGCCTGGGGCAGGGGATAGACTTCATATTCAATGGGAATACCGGTGTATAGCCCTGTGTAGTACACATCCTGTACCTGCAGGATACGCGCGGTATGGGTCCCGTGCCAGGTGGGGGCCACATCGAAGAGGTAAGGACTGTTCATGATCCCCTGAGCGGTAATGGTGTCTTCCCCGTTGAAATACTGCAGGTTCCATGGCGGGGTTCCTGTCAGCAGCACCTCAAACTGTCCGGAGGCATTGATACAGATACCCTGCGGACCGCTGAGGGAGGCCGTGGGCAGGGAATCCAGGTAGTAGAAAACTGTATCGCGGGAATCAAGGCTCCATACGCCGTATTCGTCTTTGGTCCTGACATACAACAGATGCTGGCCGAAGGCGATACCGCTGAGGTTCAGGCTCCAGGCCAGGAAGGGGATTTGCTGGGCCGGGGTGAAAGCTACCGGAATGCCGTTTCCCGTGCCGGGATCGGTGTCAAAGTAGTATTCCACCGCCACCAGTTCAGCCAGGGTATCATGCAGGATCTGCTTATAGAAAGGAAGGAACTGGGTGATGCTCCACTTTCCCCGGCTGTCTTTTGAACGGATGAACAGCTTATGGAATCCCTGGCTCAGCGCCTGGATATCGATCATGAAGGCAAGCTCCAGGTGATTGCTGTCCTGGGCGAAGGCAACGTCCACAGCCTGGCCGAAGCCGGGATCATTGTCGATGAAGTATTCCACCTTCACGATGTCAGGTTCCTGCAGGGGCATGATTTGCTTGAAGAAGGGAAGGAACTGGCTGAGGCTCCACTTGCCGGTGGAATCCTTCACCCTGACGGCGAGATGGTGAAATCCCTGGTTCAGAGCGGCGATGGAGGCGATCCAGCTGATGGTCTTATTGGTTCCCGGCGTGAAGCTGAGCTGGGTGGCATTGCCGAAGCCCGGATCAGTGTCGATAAAATACTCTGCCTGGGTGATATCCGGAATGGCAGGCTGGAATTCCTGTTTAAAGAAGGGAAGGTTGGAGGTGAGGCTCCATTTTCCGGTGGAATCCTTCACCCTGACAGCCATGTGGTGAAATCCGCCGGTCATTGAGGCGATGGAGCTGTTCCAGCTGAAGGTCAGGTTTGTTCCCGGGCTGAAGCTGAGCTGGGTGCCGTTTCCGAAACCCGGATCGGTGTCGAAGTAGTATTCTGCCTGGGTGATAACCGGGATTGCGGGCTGCACTTCCTGCCTGAAGAAAGGAAGGTTTGAGGTGAGGCTCCATTTTCCCATGGCATCCCTGACCCTTACGAAGAGGGTATGATAGCCTTCTTCCAGGCTGTCGATACCTACCGTAAAGGCAAGGCTGCTGATATGTACCGAGGGGCTCAGGGGGATATCTGTGCCGTTTCCGAAGCCGGGATCGTTGTCGAAGAAGTATTCTGCGGCAGTGATGTCGGAGAGGATATCATCCGGTACCTCTTTGAAGAAGGGCAGGTACTGCATCGTGCTCCAGCGTCCGTCCGCATTTTTGGCCCGGGTCAGGATGAAATGAAAGCCTTTCGGCAGGCTGCTGATATCCACCGCAAAACTCACATTCGGCAGAACCGGAGCAGGGCTGATGGCCACCGGCACTCCCAAACCGAAACCGGGATCCGTGTCGATGAAGTATTCGATGGCGGTGATATCGGGTATTGTGACAGGTAGCAGGTTTTTAAAGAAGGGAATATTCTGGGTAAGGCTCCAGCGGTTGCTGTCGTCGATTGCGCGGAAAAACAGGTGGTGGAAACCTTCCGGAAGGCCGGCTATGGAGATGGCGGTGCTGAAGGCGCTGAGGTTGGGGGTGGGGCTCACCGCAACAGGCACAGCCAGGCCGAAGCCGGGATCGTTGTCAAAGAAATATTCCAGGCCGGTGATGTTCTGCCCGCTGCCTCTGATCTGCCAGCCGAGCAGGAGCAAGAGCAGGCAGCAGGCGGGAAGAAAGCAGCTCCGGAGCCTGGATTTCAGTATGAGGTGAAGCTTTTTCATTGTCATCAGGCTTAATCGTTTAACAACCATCGGGTTGTACTCCTAATTGTGGGATTTGGCCTTGATGCTGACGTTGATGGTGTTGGAGGGTATGGAGGGGGCATTCATATAATAAATGGCCGGGATATTCGGCATACCGGAAAGGATATAAGGAAGGCTTCCTCCGAACATGCCGCAGTCCACCCCGCCCTCACCGGCACCGATGGCGGGAGAGCCCGTTTTCAGTTGCCACTGGCCATCGGAGCTGTTACCGCTGCTGCCAAGAAATACCGTGCTCATATTCACATTGGACTGGTTGCCGTTCTGCGTGCCGAAGTCCTGGTTATGGCCGATATTATTGAAATAAATGCAATTATAATTGTTAAAACTCCCGTTAAGCATGATGTTGTTTTTCAGGACGGCATTGTAAGCGGAAAAGACTCCGTCCACCACATTGTTGGTGATGATTCCGAAGAAATTCGTGCCGGTGCTGAGGTAACCCCGGATATAGTTATTGGATATCAGTACATTGTTGGCCGGATAACTGAAGTTAATGGCTGTGTGGTAAGTGTAACCGGCATCAATAAAATTCTGGGTGATTACAATATTACCAATGGGATTACTGGTATTCACATAGATCGCATTGTTTCCGTAAATATAGCAGCGGGTGATCAGAATATCGTTGGTTGCCAGAATGATGGTATTCAGGTAAACCCCAGTGATCTTTGACCCCTGGCTTCCGGCATTGAAATAGAGTTGCTGAATGAAGCAGGCTGAGGGGGATGCCTGTGTCTGCGGATTCTGGGCCAGGAAATATCCGGTGCCGATGATGGTGAGTTTTTTGGTGCATGTCAGCGTACCATAACTGATGGAGGATGATTCCACATAAAGCGTGTCATCGTTGGATGCCGCATCGTGTGCAGCCTGAACGGAGGTGTAAGGGGTTGCACTGCCCGGGGCGGAGTTCACCCGCAGTACCGTGGCATTGACCATGAAGCTGAAACCGCTAAAGGCCAGCAGGAACAATCCGAAAGCATGTTGTTTTTTCATGACAGAAAAGGGTTAAGGTGTTACATAAAGGACAGGATGCTAATGAAAGGCAAAATGCCTCCTCCCGCTTATGGAATGAATTCCATATTGGGAAAGGAGGCATTATACCGGGAATTCTCCGTAGTTATTAATGTCTTGTAAAACAGTATTCTAACCGAAATTTTAACATACAAATATACAGGTTCTTATTCGCAATGTCAAGGATTTTACAGCATTAATTGCATCCGCTCATTTTTTTTATCCGCTCACCGGATCTGCATTTCTTTCAATAGATGAGTCGCCCCGGCGAATTTCTCCGTAACGAACAGCACATAGCGGATGTCGCAGGTGATGGAACGCTGCAGGTTTTCATCATACTGCCAGTCGCTGATCATGGCTTCATAATTCCCGTCGAAGACTACTCCGGCCAGTTCTCCTTTGGCATTCATCACCGGGCTGCCGCTGTTGCCGCCCGTGATATCACACAGGGAAAGAAAGGCCAGGGGAACATCGTTCAGGCTTTTATCCGACCACCTGCCGTAGTCCTTGTCCCGGCTCAGCCTGATCAAGGCTTCCGGGGCGTTGAAGGGTTCTTTTCCGTTGTGCTTTTCCACAACTCCTGCCAGGCTGGTGAAGGGTTCATACCATACGGCATTTCTCGGCTTGTATCCCTTTACTTTTCCGCTGGTGAAGCGGATGGTCCCATTGGCGTCGGGATACATGGCTTTGCCTTTCCATTCGTACAGGGCTTCCATGTATTGCCTGCGGATGTCGATGACTGTGGCGGCGAAGGCCGACTGGGTTTTATTGATTTCCTCATTCAGGGGATACAGTCCGGCTGCCAGCAGCAGGAAGGGATCACCGCTCTGTTCCAGTTCCTTCGGTGTTTTTCCAATCAGTGATTTCACATATTCCGGATCTTTCAGTTTCGTGACGCTATAGGCTTTCTCCGTAAAGTTAGCCGCATCGAAGCCCGGCTTTTCGCTGATCCTGTCGACCGCCGGGATGCGCTGGTCAGCAGGAAGCCTGCCGGCCATGCCGAGCGCCCTTGCAAACAGGGCTTTGTCAACAGGCTCATCATAATCGTTAAAGGCATAGGTGAGTTGTTCAGAAATTTTTTCCATCTTCTTTTTCAGCGATGCCTCATCCGGTTTGTCTCCGGCCTTCTCTATTTCCATGGCATCGGTGTACAATTGTTCTGCTATCCCGCATAGGGTTCCTGCCAATCCGCCGAACAGGCCGGCCACCTGATCCCTTTCCCGGGTCTTCTCGAGGGGAAGATAGGCTTCCCGCTCCCTGTCAAGCAGTCCGGCGTATTTCTCCTTCAGTTCTTTCCGACTGTTGGCCCAGGTCAGGAATTCCTTTTCGAAGGCTTTCTTCTCTTGAAGGAAGTGCGTCTTTTTCATTCCTTCCACCTTGCCCTGGTAGTTTTTCAGGGTATTGGCCAGGCCTTTCACCAGGCTGGCGGTTTTCAGCCTGCCCGCAGGGTCGTTCTTCGTCAGGTCTTCGATAAGGCTGATAATCTCGCCAAAGTTTTCAATGGTGAAAGGATAGTTGATCTCCTGATTCCAGTACACAGAGGTGGCGCTGCGGTAGCGGGTGGTGAATCCGGGAAATCCCAAAATGAAGGTGATATCTCCCTCTTTTACGCCATCTTTTGCCGTTTTCAGCCAAACTTCCGGCTTGTAGGGTACATTGGCGGGATCGTATTCCCGGCTGCTGCCGTCGGGAGCCACATAAACCCTGAGAAAGGAAAAATCGCCCGTATGCCTTGGCCACATCCAGTTGTCGGTTTCTCCCCCGTAATTCCCGATGGAGGAGGGGGGGGCATACACGATGCGCATGTCCTTGAATTCCCTGTAGGTAAATTCGAGGAACTGCCTGCCGTTGTACATCGAAGATATTTTTACGATGACATCTTTGCGGTCTTTGCTTTGTTTTTCCCGGATCTCCTTGATCTTCTCCTCCGTCTTTTTATCTTTCTCCACCGGGTCGCTGAT
This sequence comes from Bacteroidota bacterium, assembly GCA_022709385.1. Lineage (GTDB taxonomy): Bacteria > Bacteroidota > Bacteroidia > Bacteroidales > CAIXZF01 > JAKLIX01. Next base: position 158,352 of record JAKLIX010000010.1, read on the forward strand.
GTCCTTCACGGCTGCCAGCACTTCATCCGTTACATCCCTGATTCCGGTCACGATCAGGGCTTTGTAACCCGGAGCCCGAATCTCGTCCTGCCTGTTTTTTGCCAGGAATCCGTTGGCAAGATAGTCCGATTCGGTGCTCGATGCCCGCTGAATGGCCGTATAGGCTACATGGTGGTTCGTCAGCACCAGTCCGTCGGGAGAAACGAAAGAACCCGTCCCTCCGCCGATCTGAAGGATGGCCCTGCTGAGACAGGAGCCATCGGGGTTGTAGATGTCTTTGCTTCCGAGCTGAAGGCCTCTTTCAGCCAGTTTAAGCTGGTCGAGCTGGGTCAGCAGCCACATGCCTTCCTGGGCAAAGGCTGCCAATGACAGGAGGAAGGAAATACCTGCCGTGAGTAGTAACTTTTTCATAATGTTATAATGAATGAATGAATTTTGAATCAGGCAAATTAACAACACGGGATGTCATCCGGCAAATCTGATCGATGGCGGGGGAAAACTTACCGATCAAAACTGAAATACAGGGCATGGACAAGCGGATACGGAAAACGGGATTTCCCGTTCGCTCACTCACGGGATAGACTTCTCATCCCGTGTAAACCAATAAACCTCGGGGAAAGAGCGGAAAACGGGATTTCCCGTTCGCTCACTCACGGGATAGACTTCTCATCCCGTGTAAACCAATAAACCTCGGGGAAAGAGCGGAAAACGGGATTTCCCGTTCGCTCACTCACGGGATAGACTTCTCA
>JAKLIX010000011.1 GCA_022709385.1 Bacteroidota bacterium
TCCTCACTTCATTCTTCTCAAGAGAGTGCATGGAAAGAAGCAAGAAGGTTAGCACGTGGAACCGGTTCCGAAGCTTTTTTAAAAGGTATCGATGGAAAGATAAGAGCTCGGAATAGCTATGGGAATGATCCTTATCCACCAAAAGGTTAACAACATGACGAAAATGATTCCTTTGGCAATCGTTTACGATTTTGACGGCACATTGGCACCTGGAAATATGCAAGAACGAGATTTCATACCAGCAATTGGTATGACTACTTCACAATTTTGGGAACAAGTTTCTGCAGAATCCAAAAAACATCAAGCGGATAATATTCTTGTCTATATGAAATTAATGTTGGACAAAGCAAATTCCGAAAAGGTTCAAGTGCGAGAAAAAGATTTTAAAAACTATGGGAAGAATCTTTCACTTTTTGATGGTGTATTACCATACCATACCAATGATCAAAGCGAGAAAGGATGGTTCGACAGAATTAATATTTATGGAAAGGAAAGTGGAATAAAAATTGAACATTTCATTGTATCCTCGGGAGTAAGAGAAATGATTCAAGGTACTCCAATTGGGAAAAAATTTTCGGCAATTTATGCGTCTTCATTTTTTTATGACCATCATGGTATTGCTAAATGGCCTGCATTGGCAATTAATTATACGACTAAAACTCAATACTTGTTTAGGATAAACAAAGGCTGCCTTGATGTTAGCGATAATACTGAGATAAATCGTTATGTTCCTGATTCTGAGAGAAAAGTTCCATTTTCGAACATGATCTATATTGGTGATGGCGAAACTGATATACCCTGTTTCAGATTAGTCAATGATCGAGGAGGATATTCAGTAGCAGTTTATAAACCAAAGAAAAAAGGGGCTAGGAATAAACTCTGTAAACTTGCAGAAGGTGGACGAATAGATTTCCTCGCTCCAGCAGATTATTGTAATAATAGTAAGTTAGATAAGATTATTAAATCGATCATTGATAAAGTTCAAACGGATAACTATTTAAACGAATTTCGAGGCAGGGAATAGATTAATGTTATCATCATGGTTTTTTCCTATGGTAGCAAACTTCCGATAATTTCATCATTTCCATGAATAAAATTAAACAAGTTCTTGAAGAAAAGGGAGTCAAGCAAACCTGGTTGGCTGAAAGGCTTGGTAAAAGTTATAATATGGTGAATTCATATGTTCAGAACAGAAGGCAGCCAAGTTTAAACGTTTTGATGAAGATCGCAACTATTCTTAAGGTTGAAGTAAGTGTTCTGATTGACAATGGTATTCCGGGTAATGGTAATATAAAGTATAATGCACCAATTCATGGAACAAATACTATGAACGAACCGGAAGCGTCCTATACGAAAACAGTAAAAATACCAGTAGTGGGAAATGTTTCCTGCGGACTACCAATTCTTGCCGAAGAAAATATTGAAACGTATATCACTGTTTCAGAGCGCATTATCAGGTCTTCTTATTCTTATTTTATTTTAAGGGCATCCGGTGATTCGATGGATGATGCAGGGATCAAAGATGGTGATCTGGTTTTAATCAGACAGCAATTGACTGCAAATAACGGAGATAGGGTAGTTGCTTTAATTGATGATGAAGCCACTATAAAGGAATTTCATCATAAAGGGAGTATGATAGTCTTAAAACCCCAATCAAAGAACAGTCAACATCAACCAATTATTCTCTCGGAAGATTTTAGAATTCAGGGAGTTGTAGAATCAGTTATACCAAGGGTATAGTGCTGGAGTGGAAGTGCTCTTGATAAGTTTGTTAATAAGTAACTCTGGGACCATCAAGTATTCTAAAACCCAATAAGTAGATTTGTTGATATATGGAAATAAAATATTCAGACATAAGAAAGCACCTGATTAAAAAGGATAATCAATGGGACGGGGAGGGTTTAGCTTTCGTTACACATTATCTTCAATCTCAGGATAATGGATCCTCAAAATATTTCCGGAAAGAGGCTGAAGAATACCTTGAGACCCTTATCCATGACTTGGAATTTAATTATGTACTCCCTTTTCATTTTGATATTCCATTTCCACCCACGGAAAATCACGATTTTAGGTTTATTGATCTGTTTGCAGGAATAGGTGGTTTTCGTATTGCTTTTCAGGAACTTAATGGAAAGTGTGTCTATTCCTCTGAGTGGAATAAATATGCGAAAATAACTTACGAGGCTAATTTCGGGGAAGTACCATTCGGTGATATTACCAGGATTGATGAAAATAAAATCCCGGACCATGATATCCTGGTTGGTGGGTTTCCCTGTCAACCTTTTAGTATTGCTGGTGTAAGTAAAAAGAATGCGCTGGGAAGGCACCATGGTTTTCTTGACAAGACCCAGGGCACATTATTTTTTGATATTGCAAGGATCATTGAATCCAAAAAGCCAAAGGCTTTCTTGTTGGAGAATGTAAAGAACTTGCGATCTCATGACAGAGGCAAAACATTCAGAATCATAAAAGAAACATTGAAAGAACTTGAATACCATGTTTTTGATGAGATTCTGGATGCGAGACACTATGTTCCCCAACACCGTGAACGTATTTTTATTGTTGGATTCAGTAGAAAATATTTTGGAGAAAAGGTAGAATTCAAATTTCCGGAGCCACCTGAAGGGGAGAAGAGGTTTGGAGATATTTTAGAAAGTAGACCTGATCCAAGATATACATTGTCAGATCATCTATGGGGGTACTTACAGGAATACGCCCGAAAGCATAAGGCAAAAGGTAATGGATTTGGTTTTGGCCTGACTGATGTGAATGGAGTGGCTCGTACATTAAGTGCGAGATACTACAAGGACGGTTCTGAAATATTGATAAAGCAAGGCAATGGTAATAACCCAAGAAGGCTAACTCCTGAGGAGTGTAAAAGACTTATGGGCTTCCCAGAGGAATTTTTAATTAAAGACATAGGTGTTTCTGATACACAGTTATATAAACAATTTGGTAATTCGGTCGCTGTTCCGGTCGTAAGGGCTGTAGCAGCCTCCATGATGGAAATTATTCGTTCTCATAAAAAGGATAATATGGAGGTACTCAGAAAGAAAAGGGTAAAGGTACTTACCCAATCACAAGTAAAGAATGTCACTGCCAGCAATTAACTGGACTGAACAATTAACAGGATATAGTTTTAACTAGGTTTTCAAGTGTTATATCTCTTTTATCAGTTTTTAGTTCACATTCCCAAATAGTTATAACTTTCCAGCCTTCATTTAGTAATACGGTGTAGCTTTCTTTGTCTTTTTTTTGATTCCGGTTTATCTTGTCAAGCCACCATTTTGTTCTGGTTTTGGGTACAACAAAATATTTGCATCCTTCATGGCCATGCCAGAAACATCCGTGAATGAAAATGACTGAATGAAATTTCTTTAAAACTATATCTGGTTTTCCTGGCAGTTTTTTAACATGGAGACGATACCTAAAACCATGAGAGTGTATGAATTTACGGACCAGCAGTTCGGGTTTGGTGTCCTTCGCTTTTATCCGGCTCATATTATATGAGCGGACTTCCGGTTCATGAACGTCAGCCATTAATTCGTTTTTGCCGATCAAGAACAATCGCAATAAACTCAGATAAAGTTTGAATAGCTCTTTGCTGATCTTCAGAGTAAGTACTCATTAATGGTTGAGGTAGAACTAGTTGCAGATTCTGAGCAGCCATTTCCGTTGTTTGATTCTCACTAATAGCTGGTTCCAATGTGATAAGATGTTTGTTTGTAATCCTGTCTGCTTCAGATAGGACCTGCCTCCAGCGATCTTTTGCAGTTGTTTTAACCCCAAGCATAGTGAGTAAATGATGTGGGAATCCAGGCGTGTGATAATTTTGTATATCCGGAAAGATGAAATCGGGTTTATTGTTTCTCTCAGTTCTGGCTCCTTTTGAAAATGAGATATGGTGGGAACCAAAAATAAATGCAAGATGATTCTCAAATGCTAATCCCGCTCTTGCTTTTCGTCTATTCTGAATACTTAGGGAGTACGAAACAAACTCATCAACATCTGTACCATTAATGCCGAATCCCTTTGCAAGTTTTTCGGCCACAATGTGTTTCTCAAGTGTTTTAAAAAGTAACTCCTCTCTTTCCAACCATGCGATCAGGGTATTATCCGGTTCATAAATAGGCGAAGCCTCAGAAAGTGTGGACCGCGCATACTCAGAAAACCTTAGGGAAGTAGGGAAGTCCTTTCCAAAATTCCTGATAAGATCGTCAAGAAAATCCGGAGCTGTTTCAGGAATCTCGAATCCCAGGGAGGTAATAATAAAATTACCTGCATACGAAAGTTTAATATCTTCCTCATTGAAATCACGAACAATAAAATAATTGGCAACTTCCTCAAGGCCAAAAAGCCAAAGTAGCTGCTGTTCCGAGGTGGATCCTTGTTCAGCAACAATGACAACCAGGTTATTGTTTCCAGTGCGACCAATGACAACTAAATCACCTGTAACAGCTTTATTTACAACTTGATTCGTTGAATAGTATAATCTGTACTCTGTTCTTTTAGGGTGGTTTTCGCGGGCATCATACCAAGTAAGAGTGCCACTGTCTTTAGCAATCCTTTCCTCATTATCTGCCAAGTAAATAAAATGACCTTTAAAATTAATCTTTTCTGTTCCAAATATCTTTTTAAAGTCAGAAATACCATTAAATTCGTGCTGATTAGAAGTTGTCGGTTCAATTTCAACTTCGCTCAGTCTTTTAGCACCGATTCCACTGAAATATTTGGATAACACACTTGACATGCTCCAAAGATAATAATACAATCAAACCATTCTAAACATGATACTTGTATTTTCTCCTGCATCGCTTGTTTGACCAATTAAGTGAAAAATATATAGTTTTGTTTTGCAATCACTTATAAGAAAACAGGGCAACCATAATAGAATACTTACTTTTTCTTTTACAACACACTGATTGGGAAAAGCATTCAATTTTCAATATGTAGGTTAAAAATGAGGTCATTACAAAAAAGGTGTAAGTATCATATCATTACTGCAGCCTATCTTCAGGGGCATGAAATAGAATTGACCTTTGCCGATGGCACCAATAAGATCATCAATTTCCATTTGTTTCTCACAGAAGATGGTAATCCGATGAACACCCAGTTCCGGCCTGTCAGTGCTTTCAAAAAGTTTTTTATTGACCGGGGAAATTTGTGTTGGCCTGATCATGAAATGGAGTTTGAAGGAGAGTACTTGTACAAACTTTCAGGCGAGTTGGTCTAAAAGTGAAGTCCATATTATTGTTACCATATTTTATCCCATAATTAATATTATGTTAAATAGGGTTTTTAACAATAAGGGGTAGCATCCTACCCCTCATTATCAATTACTTTTGCTCGAATTGATGAAGTTTCTCTTCAATACCTTTCCGTTTTTCCTCCATATTCAACCTTGCATAGATTTGTTTCAGCGCATACATGGTCTGAATGTCATCGGCACGAAGTTCGAGGGCTTTTTCCAGGTAAGGAATGGCCTGGTTCCACATGGCATCATACTTCTCTTTTTCCTTTGCATAAAGGTTCATGTCCATGATGGCGTCGGCTGCTTTGAAAATATTCACCCCGGTATTGAAATACAGGATTCCCAGGTTATAAATGGCATCGAAGTAATCTGCCTGGATATCAATTGCCCTTTTGTAGGCATTCTCGGCCTCTTTGAAGTTACCGGTGGAATCCCACAATGTCCCTACCGCAAAATAGATGGTCGGATTGGTGGGGTCCATTTCCATGGCATTATACAGGTTTTTCTTGGCTTTATCCATATCTTTCATGGCCAGGTAGAGGTTGGTCTCTGTAATCAGCAGATCCAGGTTTTCCTTGAAAAGATTACGGCCGTCGCTGGCCATTCTGAGGGCCATGGAGGTGTCCGAAAGGGCTTTGTAAACATTTGATATAGAAACATATACATTAGCTTTCTTGTATCCAAGGTTTAATAGTTTCTGATAATACTGCAGGGCTTTCAGATTGTCACCTGCCTTTTGAGAAACAAAGGCGATGTTATACATGGCGAGGGTGTCGATTTTTCCGAAGCCTTCGTTGATTTGAAGCGAGGTTTCAAACAGGCTGGCTGCTTTGGCGAATTCATTCTTATCCTGGCTTTTTTCGCCGTTTTCGTAAGCCCATACTCCCCTGTTGAAGAACATCTCCCCTACTGCCAGCATTCTGGGAATGAGTTCTTCTTCATATTTTTTCTTTGTATCAAATTGAAGGGCCTTACGGAATGACTCGTAGGATTCATTCAGCGGGTCGGGATGCAAACCCTGGTATGCAGGGACTTTTGATATGGAAAGGTCGTAATAGATACTTCCCCTGTAAAGCCAGGTTTTCGGATCTGTCATAGTCGATTCATAGGCGGCGGCTTTGTCGATAGAGGCTTTTGCCTTGTCCAGTTTGCCTTTGTTCCATTCTCTGTAAGCATTCTGAACTTCTGTTGACTGACTCCAGGCAAAGGACACCATTCCCAGTGCCAGGGCCAATAAGATCAAATGTTTTTTCATATTATTGGTGTTTGATTGTTGTTCTTCCTTTCAGATGCAAATAACGTGCAAACCTAGCAGATTTCTGTGATTCAGGCAATACTTTAGCAACCTTCATCTCTATTCTTCTGCATTTTGCATTGGTTCTGACGCTTCAGTGGTATCATTTTCATTATGAGGCAGGGCATCCTGTTCAGTATCCTCATCCATTTCTATCATGGCTGCATCCACTTTTGCCACTGCGGCGATGACATCCTCCTTGAGGTTGATCAGTCTCACGCCCTGGGTAGCCCTTCCGATCTTCCGCAGATCGGCCACCGGCATCCTGATGATGATCCCTGAACGGTTGATGATCATCAGATCGTCAGTGTCTGTGACATTCTGGATTGCGATTAAGGCACCGGTTTTAGAGGTTACATTGATTGTCTTTACGCCTTTACCTCCGCGGTTTGTCACCCTGTAGTCCTCCAGCGGGCTTCTTTTGCCGTAACCATTTTCCGACACCACCAGGATATCATAGGCTTTGTTTTCGAGGCAGATCATGCCCACCACTTCATCGTTCTTACCTGAAAGCCTGATTCCGCGAACGCCGGCTGCATTCCGGCCCATCGGCCGGACGGTTCCTTCATGGAAACGTATGGCACGGCCCGATTTCACCGCCATCACGATCTCACTTTGTCCGTCGGTCAGCCGGGCTTCGAGCAACTGGTCGCTGTCGTTGATCCGGATGGCGATGATTCCGTTCTGGCGAGGCCTTGAATATGCTTCCAGGGTCGTCTTTTTAATGGTACCTTCCCTGGTGCAGAGGATGATGAAGTTGTTCCTGAGGTATTCATCATTGTTGAGGTCTTTCAGGTTAATGTAAGCCCTCACTTTATCGCCCGGCTCGATGTTGATCAGGTTCTGGATGGCTCTTCCCTTGGAAGCCTTACTCCCTTCAGGGATTTCAAATACCCTCATCCAGAAGCATTTGCCCTTTTCTGTGAAAAAGAGCATATAATTATGCATGGAGGCGATGAAAAGATGTTCAAGAAAGTCCTCGTCTCTCACATCGGTGCCTCTGGTTCCCCTGCCTCCCCTGTTCTGTCTTTTATATTCCCTTAACAGGGTGCGTTTGATATAGCCCAGGTGTGAGATCGTAACCACAACGGGTTCATCGGCAATGGTATCTTCGATGCGGAAATCCTGGGCTGAATACTCAATTTCTGTTTTGGGTTCGTCACCGTGTTTTTCCCTGATCTCTGCCAGTTCGTTCTTGATGATCTCCATCCTGAGATTCACATCTGAAAGGATCAGCCGGTATTTTTCAATTTCTTTCAGCAGTGCTTCATATTCTTCCCTGATCTTGTCTCTTTCCAGTCCGGTGAGTCTCTGAAGCCTCATATCGAGGATGGCCCTGGCCTGAATTTCACTCAGGCTGAATGTGGTGATAAGACCGTTGCGGGCATCTTCGGGCGTTGCCGAAGCCCTGATCAGTGCAATCACTTCATCGAGGTGGTCGAGTGCGATGAGCAATCCTTCCAGTATATGGGCTCTTTTAAGGGCCTGGTCGAGTTCATATTGCGTCCGGCGGGTAACGACCTCATGACGGTGGTCGACAAAATGTACGATCAGATCCTTAAGGTTCAGCATCATCGGCCTCCCTTTGACCAGGGCAACATTATTCACATTGAATGCGGTCTGCAGGGCGGTATTCTGGTAAAGCTTGTTCAGAACCACATTGGGGATGGCATCTTTTTTAAGTTCGTAGACGATGCGAATTCCTGATCGGTCGCTTTCATCACGGATATCCGAAATGCCTTCCAGTTTCTTATCGTTGACCAGATCGGCGGTCTTTTTGATCATTTCCGCTTTGTTGACCTGGTAAGGAATGGAAGTGACGATAATACTGTCCCTTCCTCCTTCCTCCACTTCGAAGGTGGCTTCTCCCCTGACGACGATCCGTCCGCGGCCTGTCTCATATGCCTCTTTTACACCATCATGACCGTAAATCAATCCGCCGGTGGGAAAATCAGGCCCTTTAATATACTTGTTAAGCTCGGCTATTGTGATATCGCGGTTATCGATATAGGCAATGATGCCGTCCACCACTTCCCTCAGGTTATGTGGCGGCATATTGGTGGCCATTCCCACTGCAATGCCGGAGGATCCGTTTACCAATAAATTGGGGATCTTGCCCGGCAGAATGGTGGGCTCTTCCAGGCTGTCGTCAAAATTTAACTGAAAATCAACGGTTTCCTTGTCGATATCGGCCAACATCTCCTCCGCGATCTTTTTAAGCCTGGCTTCGGTATACCTCATGGCTGCCGGACTGTCGCCATCGATGGAACCAAAGTTGCCCTGGCCGTCGATCAGGGGGTAACGTAATGACCAGTCCTGCGCCATACGCACCATGGCATCATAAACCGAGGTATCCCCATGGGGATGGTATTTACCCAGTACTTCCCCCACGATCCTTGCTGATTTTTTATACGGCCTGTTTGAAAGTACGCCCAGGTCGAGCATCCCGTACAATACCCTGCGGTGTACAGGTTTCAATCCGTCGCGAACATCAGGTAAAGCCCTGGATACAATGACCGACATGGAGTAGTCAATGTACGCCGATTTCATCTGGTTCTCAATGTTTACCTTAATGATCTTTTCTCCTTCTTCCATAATATTGATAAAACGCTCTTAATGAGGCTATTAAATAAGTTAATTTGCGTTTACGAAAGTACGCTTTTTTCATGACCCGGACAAAGGAATATCCTTAATTTTTAAGGATAAACCAAACGATTAGCCACAGACACCCAATACATCATAAGGCTTGATTTGCTGCTTCCTGCGATGATCGAAGTTTTCAGGGCATGAACCCGCTGTTCCTGGCAATGATTATGAACAATGGCCTGTTGAAAATTCGAAACCCAGACCGGTAAATCTCCCCTGCCTGAGTCTAACTTTACGGTGTCTAATCAACATGGTAAGGTTTTTGCAGGGCAACTATTCCAAGATTTTTTTGTTTATTATTTATCAGTCACTAATAAACTAATATATATGGAAGCGAAATTCTCAAAAAGAGTGAAAGATGTCTTGTCTTTCAGCCGTGAGGAAGCGTTGCGACTTGGCAATGATTTCATCGGGCTGGAGCATCTTTTTCTCGGCATATTGAGAGAAGGGGAAGGGATGGCCATCCATATGCTAAGTGCTTTTGGTATAGATTTACCTGAGATGAAGCGGAACATCGAACAATCTATCAGCCGACATACACAACCAGCCCGTTCACTTGAAAACATTCCCCTGGTCAAGCAGGCCGAAAGAGCCCTGAAGCTCACCTATCTTGAAGCAAAGCTTTTCAACAGCGAAATGATAGGTACTGAGCACCTTTTGCTTGCAATCATGAAAGATGAAGACAATCTGGTTACCAAAAACCTGGCAGCAAAAGGGATCACCTATGAGACGCTGAAGGATGAACTCAGGAGTATCCTGAATATGGAAGAAAATATTGAGAAGCAGGATTTTATGGATGAAATACCGGGTAGTTCCAGCGAGGATGAACCCGAGGAGGAGAAGTCGTTTGGCGGTGCTGCCCGCAAGCCTTCTGACCCCAAGTCCAAAACTCCTGTCATGGATAATTTCGGAAGGGATCTGACGCGGCTGGCAGAAGAGAAGAAACTTGATCCGATCGTGGGCAGGGAAAAGGAACTGGAGCGTATTGCCCAGATCCTGAGCAGGCGAAAAAAGAACAATCCCATTTTGATTGGCGAACCCGGTGTGGGGAAATCTGCCATCGCCGAAGGCCTTGCCATTAAAATCGTGGAACGGAAAGTATCCAGGGCTTTGTTCAACAAGCGGATTTACACCCTGGATCTGGCGTCTCTGGTTGCCGGCACCAAGTACCGGGGCCAGTTCGAAGAAAGGATGAAGGCAGTACTCAATGAGCTTGAAAAGAATCCGAACATCATTCTGTTTATTGACGAAATTCATACCATTGTCGGTGCCGGAAATGCTTCCGGTTCGCTGGATGCAAGCAATATGTTCAAGCCTGCCCTTGCCAGGGGTGATATCCAGTGTATCGGTGCGACCACCCTGGATGAGTACAGGCAGTACATCGAGAAGGACGGGGCGCTTGAAAGGCGTTTCCAGAAAATTATGGTAGATCCTACCACACCGGATGAAACGATATCCATACTTGAGAACATCAAGGAGAAATACGAGGATCATCATCTGGTATCTTATACGGATGATGCAATCCGGGCATGTGTTTCACTGACTTCCCGGTACATTTCGGACCGTTATTTGCCGGATAAGGCGATTGATGCGCTTGATGAGGCCGGTTCCAGGGTTCATATCACGCATATTAAGGTACCTTCCGAGATCATTGCAATTGAAAATCAGATCGAAGAGGCGCGCGGACAGAAAACCAGGGCGATCACCAGCCAGAAATTTGAAGAGGCTGCTAAATGCAGGGATATCGAACGCAAGCTTCAGAATGAGCTTGAGAAGATGAAAAAGATATGGGAGGATGAATCCCGGCAAAACAAGGAATTGGTTGATGAAGAAGATGTTGCGGAGGTTGTTGCCATGATGACGGGCATACCGGTCCAGCGGATCGCCCAGAACGAAAGCAACAGGCTGATCAACATGGAGGTTGATCTTGAAGGTTCCGTTATTGGCCAGGATGAGGCCATTCTCAAAGTGGTAAAGGCGATCCGGAGAAACAGGGCCGGCCTCAAGGATCCCAACAAGCCTATTGGTACGTTTATTTTTCTGGGACCGACAGGCGTGGGCAAAACCCACCTTGCCAAGGTCCTGGCCCGTTATCTTTTCGATACCGAAGACGCACTGATCCGCATCGACATGAGCGAATACATGGAGAAGTTCGCCGTCTCACGCCTTGTGGGAGCTCCTCCGGGCTATGTGGGCTATGAGGAAGGAGGGCAGCTCACCGAGAAGGTCAGGAGAAAGCCTTACTCTATCGTTCTGCTGGATGAAATTGAAAAGGCTCATCCGGATGTATTCCACATTCTGCTGCAGGTGCTCGACGATGGCGTTCTTACCGACAGCTATGGCAGAAGGGTTGATTTCAAGAATACGATCGTGATCATGACTTCCAACATCGGCTCCCGCCAGTTGAAGGATTTCGGCGACGGGGTTGGATTTCAGACCTCCGCACGCAAGGCTTCTGCCGTAGAACATGCCCGCAGCGTAATTGAGAACGCGCTGAAGAAAACTTTTGCTCCCGAATTTCTGAACAGGATAGACGACGTGGTGATTTTCGATCCGCTCGAAATTGAGGATATCCACAAGATCATCGATATTGAACTCAAAAACGTTTTCAGCAGGGTTCAGTCACTTGGTTATAAACTGGAACTGACTGATGCCGCCAAGCAGTTTATCATAGATAAAGGCTGGGATCCCAATTTTGGCGCCAGGCCGCTGAAAAGAGCCATACAAAAATACGTGGAAGACCTGCTTGCCGAGGAGATCATCAAGAGCAAACCTCAGGAAAATACGGTATTGACCGTTGACTATGATGAGTCCGGATCAGAAATGAGTGTACGGATTCACCATGAAGAAATCAGCTGAAACGGGGGTCAGAACTGGTAGCTGTTTTCTTCAATAAGTTTTGCGGCGATCCTTCTTCTGGCTTCTTTTACGTTCATCGCACCGGTTTTCAGCAGGATATCGCAGGCCCGTATCAGCTTATCCGCCTTGTCAGCCTCAGCAAAAGAATGAATGGCCTCATATGCCATTTTATGAAGCAATGCTGCTGCATCGAACACATTCACATCGAGTATATCCCGGTACAGTTCCTGCACGCCCGAAAGGCTTTCCTTTTTCTGAAGCCTGTAAAGCAGGGACTCGCTGACATAGGTTTCCATCATCATGTCCGACAGGTTGTTCATAATCTCCTGTTCTTTCACCAGCTTATTGTCAAAATGGGAGGTTAGGGCATGGATGATCAGCAGGATGGCTTTTTTGTAGTTCCCGATAATCCTGTATTTTGATTCAAAATAGGATAAGTCTCCGCCTGTGTGGACCTCCAGGCTGTCGATTTCTGCCATGAGCGCTGCAGCCGGTCCTGCCAGATCGAATTCGCCTTTCTGTGCTTTTTTAATGGCGGTGTCAACGACAAGCAGGCGGTTGATTTCATTGGTACCCTCGAAGATGCGGTTGATCCTGGAATCACGGTAACCCCTTTCCACTGCCATTTCGGCAGAATACCCCATCCCTCCGTGGATTTGAACGGCTTCATCGATCACATAGTCAAGCACTTCAGAGCCTACTACTTTCATTATGGCAGCCTCAACCGCATAGTGGCTGATGCCCTCAATACTCGCTTTGCCTTTTTCCATGCCCGCTGCAAGATTCTTCTCTATTTGCCGGTCTATATCACTGCTTAATCTGTAGATGGCTGATTCGAGGGCATAAGTGCGTATTACCTGCTGGGCGAGTTTGTATTGAATGGCACCGAATGTGGAGATCAGTACGCCGAATTGTTTCCTTTCGTTTGCGTATTGAACGGAGTCGTTGATAGCTTTCTTGGCGGCGCCCAGCACATTGGCGCCCAGTTTGATGCGACCCATGTGAAGAATGCTCAACGCGATTCTGAAACCTTCTCCCCTTTTTCCGAGCAGGTTCCCGACGGGCACTTTCACATCATTATAAAAGATCTGTGCGGTACTCGAACCTTTAATCCCCATCTTTTTTTCATCCGGAGCGATCACCACACCCGGATAATCCTTTTCAACGATAAAGGCACTGAGTACCCTGTCGTTGTCAATTTTGGCGAAAACAGTCTGCACATCCGCGAATCCTGCATTGGTGATCCACATCTTCTGCCCGTTCAGAATGTAATGTTGGCCGTCGTCCGCCAACCTGGCATTGGTTTTACCGGAATTGGCGTCGCTGCCTGCACCAGGTTCAGTCAGACAGTACGCTCCAATGATTTCTCCTGTGGCCAGGCGGCTTACATATTTTTCACGCTGAAAGTCATTTCCGTAATACATGATGGGCAGGGTTCCTATACCGCAGTGTGCCATGAAAGCCACTGAAAATGAATAACCTGCCCCTACCCTTTCGGCTGCAAGCATCTGAGTTACAAAGTTCTGTCCGAAGCCGTTCAGCTCTTCCGGAAGGGAGATGCCCATCAACCCCAATTCCCCTGACTTTTTCAGAATTTCCTGCATCTTGAGGATATCCGGGCTGTCGAGCTGGTCGAGATGAGGATAAACTTCTGTTTTCAGAAAGTCATCAATGGTCTGGGCGATCATGGTCTGTTCTTCATTGAATTCTTCCGGAATGAATACATCCCGGTAGTCGGCTTCTGCTACCAGGAATTCACCGCTTGAGAGAGTCTGTTTCTGTTCCATGGATTTTTTATGATTATAAATAAGAATGTTGCTGTTGTTTGTCAGATCCCGAGGTTCAATGCAATCAGTTCTGCAATATCAAGATTGTCGAGTTGCTGTTCTCTGTTCTTGTATTTTATGCCGTCGGTAAGCATGGTCATGCAAAACGGGCATGCACTGACCACCGTTGCTGCACGGGTTTCAAGCACATCTTCGATTCTTTCGATAAACACTTCTTTCTTACCTGCTTCAGCTTCTTTAAACATTTGTGCTCCTCCCGCACCGCAGCAGAGGGCATGACTTTTATTTCTTTTCATTTCTACAAGACTGATACCCAATGACTTTATAATCGTTCTGGGTTCTTCGTAGATATTGTTGGCTCTCCCAAGATAGCAAGGATCATGGTAGGTCATCCTTTTCTCCGGGAGATTGCTGTGCTTGCCTTCCTGAAACAGACGGGAGCGGTGCCGGAGCATAAAAGCGGTGTAATGAATCACTTCGAACTCCCCGCCTAAATCCGGATATTCGTTCAGAAAAATGTTATAACAATGCGGGCATGTCGTGATAATTTTCCTGATATGATATTTGCGGAAGAGCGCGATGTTCTGCATGGCCTGTATCTGGTATAGCATTTCATTACCGGCTCTCCTGGCGGGATCTCCGGTACAGCTTTCTTCCTGACCCAGCACTGCATAATCAGTTTCGAGGAAATGCAATATTTTGGTAAAAGCCCGGCTAACTTTGCGGTACCTGTCGTCGAAGGCTCCGGCACATCCCACCCAGTAAAGATACTCAGGTTGTTTACCCCTGGCATGGCATTCGGCCATCACTGGTATTTCCAGTTGTTGTATCATCTCATGGGTACTTAGTTAGTGTTGATTTCGAGTCCCTGGGCCCATAGCATCCGGTCTTCGTTTGAAAACTGCCATGGAGCGCCATTGTTTTCAATACATGCAAACATTGTCTTGATCCCACCCGGAGCAGCACCTTCTTCCAGCACCAGGTAACGGCGCATATCCACGATAAGGGTGGGATGGTTAATGTTCACCGGGCATTCCCTTGCGCAGGCATTGCAGGTAGTGCAGGCCCACAGTTCTTCTTCACTGATGAAATTCCTCAGAAGGAAATGGTCGCCGGGAGCTTTCTCCCTGCCTGTAAGCAGTCCGGGAGCTCTTTCCTTCATCCTGGCCCTGACGTCCATCAATATTTTCCGCGGAGAAAGCATTTTTCCTGTAATACTGGCCGGGCACACGGAGGTACATCTCCCGCATTCCGTGCAGGCCAGCGAATCGAGGTAGTTTTTCCAGCTGATGTCTTCCACATCCTTCACTCCGAACCTGGAGGGAGTGCTCATGTCCTGGCCGGCAACTGTTTCAGGATTCAGCATCAGGTTCACCTCCCTGGTGATACTGTCCATATGGCTGAGCTTTCCGAGGGGTTCAAGCCTTGAGAGGTAAACATTGGGGACGGACATGAACACGTGAAAATGTTTTGAATACGGAAGAATGTTCGCAAACAGGAGGATAAGCAGGATATGGAGCCACCAGAAAAATTCGTAACAGGCGGGAGATGCGGCTTGCTGGAGGCCGGCATGGATCGCAAACCTGGCACTGAAGGGGTAAAGTGCAAGCATGCCCGCCATTCCGTTTTCATCCTGTTGCAGCACATGGAAAACATTCATCCCGTTGAGACTGATCATCAGTATCAGGATCAGGCCCAGCGCAATATTGGCATCGATATGGGAATTGTGTTTCATTTCAATCCCTTCAAATCTCTTGATTCTGTGGAACAAGCGTCTTACCAGGAAAAAAATGATGGAGATGCTGACCAGTACGGCAAAGATGTCGGCGGAGGCGATGAACAGCGTCCGGATGAAGCCCAGTCCCGACAGTGAGCCGTGCCTGCCGCTGAGTCCGTCGATGGTCATCTCCACCGTTCCAAAGAGAATGATGCAAAATCCCCAGAATACCAGCGCGTGAAACAGGCCGGTAACGGGTCGCCTGAAAATCCTGCTCTGGGCAATGGCAACCCTGCCCATTATAACAAGGCGGCGGAAATGCTCACTGATCCGGTATCTTCCCTGTGTCATCCTGAAGCAGCGTGCCAGTCGCACCGTCGTAAGAGCAAGCGGTATAAGCGACAGCAGCAGGATCAGTGCAAATGCCAGTTGTTTAGACATGAGGAAGGCTGGGATAAATTGTACGGCAGTCAATTACTTTCCCTTCACTTCCCGGATCGCCTCAACCAGTTTTGGCAGGATCTTCTGGGCATCGCCGATAATTCCGTACTGGGCGGCCTCGAAAATGGGAGCATCTTTGTCGGTATTGATGGCCACGATGTATTTGCTTGAACTCACGCCGGCCAGGTGTTGTGTGGCTCCACTGATTCCCACCGCAATATACAGATTGGGTGCGATGATCTTTCCCGTTTGACCCGTATGTTCGTCATGTGAACGCCAGCCCTCATCTGATACCGGCCTGGAACAGGCTGTGGCTCCACCGAGCAGTTGTGCCATTTCTTCGATGGGTGCCCAGTTGTCGGGCGATTTCATGCCCCTGCCGCCTGAAACCACGATGTCGGCATCCGTCAGCAGGATTTTACCACTGGATTTAGAAACATTGCGTACTTCTGTTTTTGCGCAGGCTTCAATGCCCGAAACCGGGAAATCCTCGATAAGGACTGATTTGGGAGCTTCTGCAAGTCCGAATGAATTTTGGGCAAGCGTCAGAACCCTGACCGGCGACAGGATTTTCAGGTGGGCAAAGGCATTACCGGAATAAGCTTTTTTATAGACCACAAATGGTTCCGTACTCAGCGGAAGTTTCGATACACCCGCACCCAATCCTGCTTTCAGCCTTACTGCCAGCCGGGGTGCCACCGCCTTTCCGGTGTTGTTGTTGGAGATCACGACCGCCACCGCATTTTCTGCCTTTGCAACCTCATGAAGCACCAGGGCATAAGCCTGACTGTCCAGTATCTTTAAATCATCCCTGTTGATATTCAGGATCTTATCAGCACCATAGCTGCTCAGCCTGCCAAGTTCCTCCCGCCCCACCGAGCCGATAGAAACGGCCACAGTCCGGGTCTGCAGCATTTCAGCAAGCTTGTTTCCGTATGATACGAGTTCAAAGCTGAGCTTCTTGAACTTCCCTTCCCAGTTTTCTACAAATACCAATACTGACATATATCGTATTTTTAATTATTATCAAAATATTTTTGCTTCATTTTGCAACAATTCAATGAGTTGTTTCGGGTTTTCCGGATCCACGAACTTACAGGCAGCCCGAGGTTCAGGTTTTTGATATTCAACAACTTCAGTAAGGATATCGGCATCTGCCGGGGGAATCACGGCAATGGGTTTGGTTCTTGCCATCATAATCCCTCTCATGGCGGCGATCCTGGGTTCTTTGGCAATACCTTTCTGAACGATCGCGATAAAGGGAAGCGGTACATGGACTTCTTCTTTTCCGCCGTCAATATCCCTGGTAAGCAAAGCTTTGCCATTTTCAATGCGGAGGGAAGTAACTGCTGACACCGAGGGTAATCCAAGGAATTCTGCCAGCATGCCTCCGACCGTCGAACCATTATGGTCGCTGGATTCGATCCCGCAAAGGACGATATCATAAGCCTTATCTCTGATGGCTTCAGCGAGTTGTAAAGCCACGAAATATGCATCTGAAGCGACGGCATCGACGCGTATGGCATCATCTGCTCCGATGGCCAGGGCTTTACGGATGGTGGGTTCTGAGGATACCGCTCCCACATGGGCGACTGTCACTTTTTCAATGGCATTTTCAGCGATGTCTTTCAATTCCAGTGCCCTTGTGAGCGAGAGTTCATCCCAGGGGTTGATCACCCACTGGATGCCGGTTTCATCTATTTTTTTATTTCCTTCTGTCAGTTTAACCCTGGTGGTGGTGTCTGGTACCTGACTCATGCAAACTAATAGCTTCATGCTTGTTATTGGTTTATGGTTTATTCACTAAAATGCTGATAAAAAATTAATTACTCAAAAATATCCGCAGTTTCCGGCCATGGTTTTCCTTCAGTAAGTGGCAAAAGTATGAAAATATGAACAGATAGCCAACAATGCAAAATCTGCAGGTTTGATTGCTGCATGGGAAGATGGATTATCTTTGGGGCCGGAGAGGAGATTCGCATGAAGAAACAGCGCAAAGAAAAGGATTTCATTCATTTGCCCACTTATCCCGGGGGCAAGGAAGCTTATGTGGAATTTATCAGGAAACACCTGAGGTATCCGAAGGAGGCACTGGAAAAAAGGATAGAAGGGAAAGTTTACCTTAAATATGAGGTCAGCGACAACGGGGATGTGTTGAGTGTGGAGGTAACCCGCAGTCTTGGTTACGGTTGTGATGAGGAAGCCATGCGTCTGATCAGGATGTTGAAATACGACAAGGTGAAAAACAGGGGTTTAAGGTTGAAATCGACCATCAGGACACATATTGAATTCCGTTTACCCCCTGCTGCGAAGGGGATACAGTACAATTATACGGTCAGCGGGAATCCAAAGAAGGAACAAGCGGCAGAACCAAAAGCTCCCCCACCCTCTTTCAATTATACAATTAAAATTGGCTGAGCCTGTCAGTCATCGCAGTCTTCGCATCCTTCAAGGCTTTTATTGTACACATACATAGCCTTGTAGCTCATTCCCATGCTGGAGAATCCGCCATCGTGATACAGATTCTGCATGCTCACTTTACGGGTCAGATCTGAGAAAAGGCTGATGATGTAATCTGCACATTCAGATGCAGATGCGTTTCCAAGGGGCGACATGCGTTCAGTGAAATCCATCAGGTTTTCCATGCCTTTCACGCCGCTGCCGGCCGTTGTCAGTGTCGGGGATTGTGAAACAGTATTGATCCGTATTTTTTTATCCCGTCCGTAGATATAGCCAAAGCTGCGGGCTATGCTTTCGAGCATGGCTTTTGCATCGGCCATGTCGTTATACCCATAGAGGGTCCTCTGGGCGGCAATATATGAAAGGGCAACCACTGAACCCCATTCGTTGATGGCATCCAGCTTCCTGGCCATTTGCAGCATTTTATGAAAGGAAATGGCCGATATGTCGAGGGTTTGCTTCAGGTATTCGTAGTCCAGGTTATCATAGGGCAGTTTCTTCCTGACATTGGGTGACATGCCGATGGAATGCAGCAGGAAGTCGATTTTTCCTCCATGAAATTCCATGGATTGAAGAAAGACATTTTTGAGGTCTTGCATACTGGTAGCGTCGGCCGGGATAATAATAGTATCCAGCTGTTGTGCCAGGCTTTCCAGGTTTCCCATCCTCAGGGCCAGCGGAGTGTTCGACAAGGTCAGCCTGCCTCCTTCCTCATGCACTCTTTCTGCCACTTTCCAGGCAATTGATTGTTCATTCAATGCGCCGAAGATGATTCCTTTTTTCCCTTTTAGTAGTCCAAATGCCATAATAATCAGTTTTAAATTATTTACCGGGTGATAATGCGGTCGAGCAAGCGTGATCAGGGTAAATGTAAGGATGGCAGTCGGGCTTGTTTCCGGACACAGTTTTTTGTTCCGGACTGCAGTTTCCGGTTATAGGGCTTGCTGATATCTGCTTCACAACAATAAAACAATAGTGCTTATCAATTGTTTCCCATCAGTTCTCTTGCGGTATCCAGCGTTTTTTCCGAAAAGGCTTCACCACTGATCATTTGGGCAATCTCGCGGATACGTTCTGTTTCATTCAGAAGCTTCACACAGGTTTTGGTTTGATTTTCGCCCGATTCTTTAAAGACCAGGTAATGATGGGCAGCTCTCCCTGCAATCTGGGGAAGGTGTGTGATGACAATCAGTTGTTTACGGGAAGCCAGGTTTACGAGGATCTGACCGATCTTTGATGCGGTCTCACCGCTGATCCCGATGTCAATCTCGTCGAAGATCATGGTGGGCAGCAGGCGCTGGCTGCCGGTCATGGATTTGATGGCAAGCATCAGTCTGGAAAGCTCTCCTCCTGAAGCCATCCTGGATATCTCGCCCGGCGAAGTACCTTTATTGGCTGAAAAAAGGAATTGGACCCTGTCACGTCCTGAAGGACCGGCCTCCTGCAGATCCGAGATGAGAATATCAAAACGTCCGTCCGGCATTCCCATTTGCCTGATCATCGCCAGCAGTTGCTCTTTTACGGCCTCTTTCACGCGCATGCGGCTTGCCGTGAGCGTTTTTGCATGCCGGTCGAGCTGAATTTCCTCGGCTTGCAATTGTTTTTCAAGCTGGCTGATCTCATGGTCGAGCGAATACAGCGACGCCAGTTGCTGCTTCAGTTCAAGCCGGATATGGTTCAGGGCTTGTACATCATTTACCTTGTGTTTCTTTTGCAGCTGGTAGATAAGATCAAGCCGCTGCTGTACCCATTCCATCCTGCCCGGATCATGGGAAATATGGTTGCTCAGATGATCCAGTTCCCTGGCAATTTCCTTGATCTCGATGTACATGTCGTCAATCCTTTCGGCCTTATCCTGTAATGATGGGTTCAGGCTGCAGATGCGTCTGAAAAGTTGTTGTACGTTGTTTAAATCCGTCAGGATAGTTTTATCTCCATTATCGAGAATTTCAAGGAGTTGAAAAAGGATGTTTTTGATCTCTCCGGCGTTTGACAGGATATTCAATTCGTTTTCAAGACTTTCCTGCTCGTTATCTCCCAAGGCAGCATGTTCAAGTTCCTGAAACAGGTGTTGCTGGAAATCCTGTTCAAGTTTGGCTTTACTTTCTTTATCTTTAAGGAATGTGAGATATTCTCTGTTTTTGCCCAGGGTAAGATATTGTTTCTGGTATGTATCGAGCAATTCCATGTTACCTGCGAACTGGTCGAGTACTTCCATCTGGTAGTCGGCGTCACGCAGCAGCAGGGTATCATATTGGGAATGAACGTCGATGAGCAGGTCGCCCAGTGTCTTTAACAAGGTAAGGTTCACCGGTGTATCATTGACGAAGGCCCTTGATTTGCCGCTCGCAAACACTTCCCTGCGGATGATGGTGATGTCATCGGGTGGGATGTCGTTTTCTTCCAGAAGTGCAGTGAAGGCCGGAGACTGCATTCGGAAGAATCCTTCAATCAGGCATCTGTTTTCACCTTCAGGCAGGATGGACGTATCTGCCCTGTTGCCGAGGATGAGGTTGAGGGCTCCGAGGATGATTGATTTTCCGGCTCCGGTTTCGCCGGTGATCACGGACAGTCCGGTTTCAAAAGGGATGTCGAGTTTCCGTATCAGGGCATAATTCTCGATGTGCAGGGAGAGAAGCATGAAAAGCAACAATCTGTTTCAAAGATACGGCAGAAAAGCCTGTCAGATTCAATTCGACTGCATGATCTTCTGATACTTGGAAGCATTGGCCGGGTCGATCTCTTTTAACGTATTGACTGCTTTTGTTTTATCCATCGGTGATGCCTGTGAAAAGATATTCACAAGTTCATCCGACTTGGCTTCCAGGATCAGTTGTATCAGAAAGAGGTTGGGCTTTTCGCGGTTTACTTTGCGCAGCAGTTCGATACTTTCCATGACAGCGGCCCGGCCGATATCCATATTCTCGGTCATTACATCGAGTCCGAGCCGGTGATATTTATACATGGCTTCCCGTATGCCGCTGTAGGATGAGTTCAGTACATTTTCAATGAGCCAGTATCTGTTTTTCATGCTTTCAAAGGCTTTCCAGCCTGATTCGGGGGTGTTTTGCGAAATATTGACCACAGACTGGGCTTTCTGGAAAAACTGGCTGCCTCCGTACAGGCTGTAAGTATCGAAATCCATTCCGAGAAACATATATACATAAAAGGCAATCAGTGAAGTAAGGTTGGAGCTGAACTGGTTGTCCGTGTATTCAAGGTTCTGGCCCTCGAGATAGCGGAACTGGATGTTTCTGTCCATGTAGTTGAGCACGGGTGAAACGTAGGAGGTACGGTAAACCGGCCGTCCAAGCTGAATGGACATAGTGCCCTTGAACTCATCGTTGGAGATGCGGTCGCTGATGGTAATCTGCAGTTTACATTCCAGTTTCTCTTCATGCCTGAAGTTATACGGCGACCATTTTCTGCTGTTTACCAGTTCATAGAGAGAGGTTTGCATTTCCTGGTAAACTGTCCTGTCTGTACCCTGTACCTGTGGACTTGAGACAGAAACCTGGCAAATGAACTCCTGTGCTTTCATGGTAAAGGGAAACAGGAGCAGGCATATCAAGATCAAGCTATATCGCATGGTTTTCTTTGTTAATCAGGTATTCATATATTTTTTCCGTGAGCAGGCCGGCCAGTGCTTCTTTGGACATGAGCGGCAATACCTTGATATTTTCTTCTTTGTCGATCAGTGTCACTTTATTGGTATCATGTCCGAATCCTGCTCCGGCATCTTTCAGGGAGTTTACAACGATCAGGTCAAGCTTTTTATTTCGGAGTTTTTTCATTGCCTCTGCCTTTGCATTCCTGGTTTCGAGTGCGAAACCTGTCAGAAACTGCCTGTTCTTTTTTTTCTCCCCCATCGTTTTCAGGATATCCGGATTGGGTGTGAGTTCCAGGCTGAGGGCAGTGTCTGATTTTTTTATCTTTTGCTTGGCGGGCATGGCAGGTCTGTAATCGGCAACGGCTGCAGTCATGATGCAGATATCTGAGGTGGGGAAATGCTTCATGCAACGATCAAACATCTCCCTGGCGCTGGAAACATCCACCCGTTGGATGTTTGTACAAGCTGTCCTCAGCGAAACAGGGCCTGTAACAAGAATCACTTCAGCACCTTGTCCTGCAAATGCATTCGCAAGGGCAAAACCCATCTTGCCACTTGAATAATTTCCGATAAAACGGACAGGATCAATTTTTTCGTAGGTCGGGCCTGCAGTGATCAGCACTTTTTTACCCCGGAACCTGTTTTTTTTTTTAAAGAAGGATTCGAGCAGACTGACAATTTCGTCAGGTTCTTTCATCCTTCCTTTGCCGCTCAGCCCGCTGGCCAGTTCGCCTTCATCCGGTGGAATAAGGATATTTCCGTAAGACTGAAGCGTATGAATGTTTTTTGTGGTGGCAGGATGTTCAAACATATCCACATCCATGACCGGAGCGAAAAACACAGGTGAACGTGCTGCCAGGTATATGGCCGTCAGCAGGTTATCGGCCTGGCCGTTGGCCATCTTGGCGAGGGTATTGGCCGTGAGCGGTGCTATCACAATGGCATCTGCCCAGGCAGCCCAGTCGATATGGCTGTTCCATTGCCCGCTGCCTCCCTGGAAAGGCTCTGACAGCACTGGTCGCTGTGACAGTGTGGACAATGTTAAGGGGGTGATAAAGTCTTTGGCGGCATCTGTCATCACTACCTGCACAACGGCTCCTTTCCTGATCAGCAGCCTGATCAGGGTGGCAGCCTTGTACGCAGCGATACTGCCTGTAATGCCCAGAATGATCTTTTTCCCCTTCAGCATGGTATTGCAGTGCTTACTGCATTTCTTCCTTTGCAGGGTTTCTGTAATAAATCTGATTGCTCAGAAACTCATGGATGGAGATCAGTGTAGGTTTGGGCAGTTGTTCGTAAAAACGGGCGATCTCTATTTGCTCGCGGTTTTCGAACACTTCCTCAAGGTTGTCGGTTGCCGTGGCAAACTCACTGATCTTTTTATTGAGCTCTTCTTTCAGTTCCAGTGAAATGATGTTGGCCCTTTTGGCCAGAATACAGACAGTCTCATAGATGTTGCCCGTGGGCGCTGCAAAATCAGCAACATTGCGGGTAACGGCCAGGTTGTCGGTTTTCACTTTTTTGTAATCCATCTATTTGATAATGTTATGGTTCGACTTCTTTTAACGCAATCTTTTTCAGGTTTTCCGCCTCTTTGAGGTATACGGTATTGGGATAAAAAGTAAGCAGGGTGTTGTAGGCTTCGAGGGCTCCCCGGTATCGTTCGTTTTTTTTCGAGGGGACACTGTTGGCTGCAAAATCAATATATGCTTTCAGGGTGAGGAAAAGAAGTTCTTCCCTGTATTTCGTATCAGGGAAATCTTTGTAAACATTCCTGAAGGAGGTGATGGCGGCCTGGTATTCCCCCATATTGTAGTACAGGCGTGCAATCTCATAGTTTTTTTTCTCCAGTTTTGCCCTTAATTCATCCATCAGCTGGTTCACCCTGGGTATCCTGTCACTGGCGGGATACAGATTGACAAACATCTGGAATTCCTGAATCGCCTCGAGGGTACTGGTCTGATCGAGGCTGTACATGGGAGAATCGAGGTATTTGCAGAAAGCCGCCATAAAAAGACATTCTTCTGCCAGGCTGCTGTTCGGAAAGTTCTTGGTAAAGGTTTTGAAATAATAATTGGCCAGGATGAAATCTCCCTGGTGGTAGTAGCTGTTGGCAGTATAGTAATTGATCATTTCTGCCTTGTCGGTACCCCTGTAAAACGGTATCAGCTGGTCGAACAACTGGAGTGCTCTGTTATAATCCCCGTCATGGTAATACTTGACGGCTGCTTCGAACTTTTCGGTGTTATCCGCAGACTTCAGTAATTTATTGTATCCGCCGCATGAAAGCTGTATCAGCGTAAGAATCAGAAGGGGTAACAGGAGGATTTTCCTTAACATGGGTGCAAAAGTACAAAAAAAACTGACGTACTCAATTCCTGACCAGCAGGTTGTGATGAATCGTATCGTTACTGTTCCAATGGACGATGTACACGCCGGGGGGAAGGTTAGCGGCCGTTACAGGAAGCAGGTTGACACCCGGATTCAGATCAAACTGGTTCATGCTCAGTAGTTTCCCTGACAAGTCTGAGATTTGCAGGCTGATGCTTTCCTGTTTCCCTGCGGTAATTTCAAGGGTGGCATTACCAGGGCTGGGATTAGGATATATGACAGTGCGCGTTTCAGGTGCAATATTTTTGATCTGAAGCGGTGGTCCGTTATATTTAAAGATGCCTCCCTGGGATGAGGCAGTGTTGTTGACACTGCCAAGCCATCCGGTGCTGATGTCCCTGAAAGCGATTAGCGAACAGGTTTGATTCCCCTGGGGAGCTTCCATGGGCAGAAAGCTTGCACCCCAGTCGTTACTGATCATCAGATTATCACCGCAGGCAAGGATGGTGGATACTGTTCCGGGCACGAATGTCATACAGCTGATACCCGTCAATCCTGCTGCTCCGGTTTTTATCCAGGTCTGGCCCTGGTCTTGTGTCTGATACAGTGAATATTCATCCAGCAAAGGATCCAGCCTGCCGGCCAGGCCGACCGTATCGCGGAATACAACGACATGTACCTGGGGCTCGGGAAAAGGAAGGAAGGACCAATGGTAGGAACGGTCATATGAATAGAAGATTCTGCCGTTGGTGCTGCCTCCGAACCAAAGGCTATCGCCCTTTACCCAATATACCCGGTGTGAAGTGCGCTCTTCATCATATGCGAGCGGCATGTCGGAAGCAGGGATGCTGTCCCAGTTGTTGCCGCCGTCGGTAGTGACCCAAATTTCAAAATTACCGTCGTGGGGTTGTCCGATAGCCAGGCCGGAGTCTGCATCAAAAAAATGAATGATTTCCGGATTTACACTAAAGACTGCCGTGGGCTGGATATTCCAGTTCTGCCCTCCGTCGGTGGTTTGAATGATAAAGCCACCGGTGTCGGCTATGCTTTGAAGGCATGCCCAGGCTGTCGTGCCATCGTATGCATGGATCATCCCCAGGCCAAAGCCTTCCAGAAGATCGATAGTCCCTGCCTGCCAGGTGCTGCCACCGTTCGTGGTCCGTGAAAAGTCCCTGCTCAGCGAAGAAGTTGACCCCGACGTACGTCCCGTGATCCAAACGGTGTTGTTATCTGCCATGCTGATATGCTCAACCCACCGTTCCTGTTGAAAGGCAGTCCACTGCGACTGCCATTGTGCCCGGCTGATAAAAGGCAGGAGCGTGATAATCAGGATAGCGGTAATTCTGGTCATAGGAAGTTAATATGGAATTGCTGAAAACGTCGGCAAAGGTAAGATTATTTCTGTTTCGGGCTTTTTTCGTGGCAGGAAATGGACTCTGAAAGGATTAAATCAGGCATGACACGATCAAACATGCTTGGCGCAAGGGAAGCAGAAGGATTCAATGCTGCAACTTTCATACCCGGCCGGTGGCTTTCCGGTAAGCCTCCAGGCAACGGGCATTGCTTTCTTTCAATCCTGTGATTGGTTGTGGATAAGCGTTTGTTCCGTATTCGGGCACCCATTTTTTAATGTACACCAACTCCGGGTCGTATTTCTGTTGTTGCAGCAGGGGATTAAAAAACCTGAAATAAGGAGCGGCATCGCAACCTGTGCCGGCGGCCCATTGCCAGTTGCCATTGTTCGAAGCCAGTTCGTAATCCAGCAGTTTGGATGCGAAGGTTGCTTCTCCCAGTCGCCAGTCGGTCAGCAGGTTTTTACACAGGAAACTGGATGTAATCATACGGACACGGTTGTGCATATAACCCGTTTCGTTAAGTTCCCTCATCCCGGCATCCACCAGGGGATAACCTGTCCTTCCTTCCTGCCACGCCCTGAATTCCTCCGGATGGTTACGCCATGCGATAAAATCATACGCGGACCTGAAGGACTTGTGTTCCACATGCGGAAAGTGATACAGGATCATCATGAAAAACTCCCGCCAGATCAATTCCCTTAAATAAGTGGTATTCAGGGCGGCCGCTTTCAGCGCCAGTTCCCTGATGCTGATGGTCCCGAATCGCAGGTGTAACCCAAGCCTGCTGGTTCCTTCCAGGGCAGGGTAATCTCTGGTCAGGTCATAGCGGCTGATGATATCCACCGGGATCTCCGCCGAAGGGAAATGAATTAGTACAGGTCTGAATCCCAGTTCGATAAGGGAGGGCACCGGAAATGGATCCGTTTTCAGAAAGTTCGTTTGGCCTGTTGGTGAAATCGTTATTGCTGCGGCCTGCCAGTTCACCAGCCATTTTCTGGCATAGGGAGTGTACACCGTATAGGGTGTACCATCGGCTTTTGCGATCTCGTTTCTTTCAAATACAACCTGGTCCTTACAAGTATGGAAAGCAACGCCGGTCTTATTAAGCAAGGTCGAGATGTTTTCATCCCTTTGCCTGGCATAGGGTTCGTAATCATGATTGGCGTACACGGCGCTCACATTCCAGACCTTCAGCAGTCCCGTAAAAGCTTCTTCCGGAGTCTGATGCAACACCAGCAACGTGGATTGCCGCTGTTCAAGCATTTCCCTGATCGTTTCCAGCCTCCCGTGAATGAAGGTCAGCCTGGGATCATCTTCAGGCAGGGAGTCAAGGATGTTTTTATCGAAGATAAACAGGCAGAGTACCGGAAATCCAGATGCCAGGGCAGCATCGAGTCCCTTGTTGTCATGCAGGCGGAGATCCCTGCGGAACCAGAAAATACAAACTTCTTCCATCATGTCTGAACCAGGATGCAAAGTAAACAGATTTATTCCGTTTGGTTTTCACAATCACAAAAGCCTTACCTTTGCGCCTGTTTTTTCGAGGACGGGAATTACCGGGAATACGCAATTTTACCTGCCTGGACCGGCCTTCCACATTGAATGTTGAACTTTTTAAACCTTTAGCCGTGGATATTTTTGACAAGATTGCCAGGAACATGGGTCCACTCGGACAGTACTACAAACAAGCCCATGGGTATTTTACTTTCCCGAAACTTGAGGGTGAAATTGGTCCCCGCATGGTATTCAGAGGGAAGGAAAGGCTGGTGTGGAGCCTGAACAACTACCTCGGACTGGCCAATCATCCTGAGGTGAGGAAAGCAGATGCCGAGGCAGCTGAGAAATACGGGATGGCCTACCCCATGGGGGCCAGGATGATGTCTGGCCAAACTGTCATGCACGAGCAGCTTGAGAATGAGCTTGCTGATTTTGTAAGCAAGGAGGATGCTTTCCTCTTGAATTACGGTTACCAGGGGATGGTCAGCATTATTGACGCGATGGTCGACCGCAAGGATGTGATCGTGTACGACTCTGAAGCGCATGCCTGTATCATCGACGGGGTCAGGCTTCATTTCGGAAAACGCTTTGTTTTCCCGCATAACAACATGGAAAACCTTGAAAAGGAGCTTGAGCGGGCCAAAAAAATCACCGACCAGACCGGAGGAGGGATACTGGTCATTACAGAAGGCGTTTACGGTATGGCAGGCGATCTAGGGAATCTTGCAAGGATCAGTGAGTTAAAAGAGAAATACGCTTTCCGCCTCTTGGTGGATGATGCGCATGGTTTCGGCACCATGGGTGAAACGGGGGCAGGCACCGACCAGGCATTGCATGTCCAGAAAGCCGTGGATGTCTATTTCGGAACCTTTGCAAAAGCCATGGCAGGTATCGGTGCATTTGTGGCCAGCGACACGACGGTAGTAAACTACCTCAGGTATAATATGCGTTCCCAGACTTTTGCCAAATCACTGCCGATGCCGATGGTGGCCGGTGCGCTGAAAAGGCTGGAATTACTCCGCACCCAACCCCAACTGAGGGAGAACCTCTGGAAGATTGTCAGAGCCCTTCAGGATGGCTTGAAAGCCAGGGGATTTAACCTTGGGCAGACCGCTTCTCCGGTTACACCCGTTTTCCTGAAAGGAGGCGTACCGGAAGCCACTCACCTGACCTATGACCTGCGTGAGAATTATGATGTATTCTGTTCTATCGTGACCTACCCCGTAGTCCCGAGGGATGTGATCATGATCCGCATCATTCCTACTGCCGTGCATACACTCGAAGATGTGGAATATACGCTGAATGCCTTTTCAGCCGTGAAGGAAAAGCTGGATTCCGGCTTCTACGCCAGTCAGGAAATGGTGGACATCAGCAGGCAGTAATCACTGTCTGATAAATTTTGCCGTAGCTGCGGTATTGTTGAAAGTTCTTATTTCCAGGTAGTACGCTCCGGCCTGCAGGGCAGAAACAGCGATGGATTGCAGGTTATTTCCAGTAGGTTCCGGAGTCATTTCCAATACTTTTTCCCCAAGCATATTGTATATGCTGAGTTTTTCAACCGGTGTACCTTCCGGCCAGTAAAAATTGAGGTACTGACCGGCAGGATTCGGAAAAACCGTAATACTTCTTCTGTCAGGCTCCATGGTTCCGGTACCAATGGGAACCAGCTGGACATCCTGCACATTGGCCTGGTAGTGAACGACACTCAGGCCGCTGAGGGTTTTCGGGTAATAGCCCGGAGCGGTGAATGTCAGGTTATAGGAGCCCGGGAACAGCAGCCTGTGGTAATTGCCAACGGGCAGTGATGAATAAATAAAGGAACTGTCGAAATCGTGGCCCTGGATAAAGACTCTTGCCCTGAGCGGAGCGCCCGTAATGGAATCGGTGACGATACCCCTGATACCGTATGTGCTTTGTTCCAGGTAATTCAGCAGTGAGCGCCGCAGATAATTCCAATAGGTGGGTAATTGGGATGCAGGTGGTTTTTTAGTGGAAGACACTTCAATGGTGGCTTCCCTGCAATGATGCCACCAGTTCATGTAATCCTGCCATCCCCCGTCTATCGAATACCAGGCGTAACCATTGGTAACCCCGTTGTCCAGGTCGTTGAAGTAAGAGGATGGACCATATAAATGGATGGTGTCGGCAAACTGTCTTCCGACAAAATTCCACCATAAGTCATCTGCAGGCAAAATGGCCCAGGTATCCCAGGGGTAGTTCACCACTTCGGCACCTCCGTGAAAATTGGCAGACATCACAAAATGATGCTCATCAGCGAAACTCATATAAAAGACCGTTTCTTCCTGCCAGGCATTCCCGTCCGGATGAGGGCCATCCTCCGGATCGGGAAAATTTCGGTTCAGGTCAACCCCGTTGGCATTCTCCCGAACGGCTCCGTTCACACTGTTGTTGCTGACATGATAGGTGCCGTCGGGATTGCCGAGCGGACAAATCCAAACATCGATATTGTCAAGGATGGCGGTCATTCTCGGATTGGTACCGTAGTTTGCGAGTAAAGTGTCTATCAGTCTTAACATTAAAACGTACATGGTGAGTTCATTTCCATGTAAACTTGAAAGATAGAAAAACTGCGGTTTGTTCATGGAAGAATCCACATTGCTGCTGAGATGTGCCGCAAGCAACTTCCTGCCGCTGCTGAGCGTTCCGATGGTGACAATCCTGCAAAGTGCGGGATAGCTTGTCTCGAAGCCGGCCATCATGGTTTCATAGGCAGGGTATGAGGGGTAGAAATCCCAGGCAAGCGGCAGTCCGAGATCTGAGAGTTCAAGAATCTTATCCGCCTGTCCTTCTTCATGATACGGCAAGATCGTGTAAGGAATCTGAAGCGCCCGGAACACTTCAAAGGCTTCTTTACCGGCATAGGCCCAGACTATTCCGTCTGCGACATTGTCAATGGAGATCAGTTTACTTAAAACTGCAATCTGATCCTTGTCTGCACAACGGAAGCTAAAGTACACGCCAGGTTCTCCTCCGTCGGCATGGTAATGACCGGCAGGTGAAGCAACCTGAGCCTGATGTCCTCCTGCGGACAGCTTCAGCAGCGGGAAACTGATCAGCAGTAAGAAGATAATAATGCGGGTTTTGTAAAAGGATACCATATCGGTAAATCGTTATTGGGTTATCGGGGTTCATTCGGTTCAGGTAATTCCGGACTTTCCGTTAAGACTCGGGCTTTGACCGGGCGTTGCCCGGCCGGTCCGGATTTTAATTTCAGCAGGACGGGGTTTACCGGAGGCAGCGGAATATAGCTGGCATTGACATCGCCGGTACAGATGCCGCCGAGGTTCACCGAAAGATCGATCCCGGAGATTTGCAGGGTGTCAGATGTAAACATCCACTCCCCTGCCGGGAAACTGTTCATCATGCCGACAAAACGTTTTTGTACCATCAGGGCATCGATGCTGTTGACTGAGCCCGAACTGTCAACATCCGCCGCAGCCCTTTTCAGACCGCTAAGGTTCTCAAGGTGAACGAAATGCTTCAGAATTATCAGGGCATCGCTTGCATTTACACCGCCGGGAGCCTGGCCGGTATGCCCGCCCAGCACCAGGGTGGCATTCTGTAAACCGTTGAAACAGAAATAACCGTTCCCGTCCGTGGTATCTGTCATAATCACGTTGCCGGCAGTATCCGAAAGATATACGCTTACACCGGCCAGCGGACTTTGCTGAATGTTGTCGTAGCAAACCGTTCCCTGCAGTGTGGTTCCAATTGGGCGCAAGGCAATATTGAGGATGCTGACCGAATCATTTGATACTGTGACTCCGCTGATTGTTTTGGTGTGGTAACCCGCGGCAGAAAATGTGAGTGTCCAGCTTCCGGGATTCAGGTAACGGTGATAATTACCGGCCGGCAGGCTACTGTATACATGAGCACTGTCGATGTCGTGGCCCGGAATGGATACTTTGGCAAGCAAAGGCTGGGAGGTCAGTGAATCGCTTACGATACCCCTGATCCCGAAAAGGGATTCCCTGATATGATTGAGCAATGACCGTCTGTTGTAGTTCCAGTAGTTCGGAAGGGTGGATGCCGGAGGAACAAAGCTGTTCGAGATTTCTATGATTGCTTCCCGGCACTGGTGAAAGTAATTCATATAGTCCTGCCTCCCGCCATTAACCTCGTACCAGGCGTAACCGTTGGTAATCCCGTTATTGAGATCGTCGAAGTATCCGGATGGCCCGTAGAGGTGGACGGTATCCGCATACGCCCTGGCCACATGGATCCACCAGTTGTTGTCGGCTGCAAGCTGCGGCCACGTATCCCAGGGATAGTTGAATACTTCGGCTCCACCGTGAAAATTGACCGACATGGTGAAATCATGATCTTCCGCAAAATCCATGAATGCCAGCGTTTCAGCCTGCCATGGATTGCCGTCGGGATGCGGACCGTTCTGGGGGTCGGGGTAATTGCGGTTCAAATCCACATAATTGGCATTGTAGCGGATGGCTCCGGAAACCGTATTGTTCCCTCCGTGGTAGGTGCCGTCCGGATTAGCCAGGGGGTTGATGTATATCGCGACATTGTTAACCAGCAAAGTCAACAGGCTATCCGTGCCATATCCAGTCAGCAAATGATGGATAAGCCTGAGCATCAGTACATAAGCAGTCAATTCATTGCCATGCATCGAGGAAGTATACAGGAATTCGGGTTCATCTTCCTCGGTCTGAACCTGGCCGGAGATGCAGGCTGCCAGTAACAGCCTGCCATTGGTGGTATAGCCGATGGTGTCGATACGGCAAATGGAAGGGAAATCAGCCTGGAACTGCGCCATCATGGCCAGATATGCCGGGTAGGTCGGATAAAAATCCCAGGCCAGGGTGTTCATATCACCTGCTTCCGATCTCATCACAACTTCTGCAGGGACAGGATGAGGGATCCAACGGTAGTTTCTGCCGGTGGCAGTAAAAGTGTTCCATTCCTTTTCACTGGCCCATGCCCGGACAGTGTCGCCTGATACTTTATGGATGGATACTAAGCTGGAAATCTGTATGATATCCTCTTTATTCTTTACAATGGTCATGAAATAAACTTCACCATGCTGCCGCAGGTCATGCATTATTCCGGGGGGAATATCCTGCAATATCCTTGTTTGAGCGCCTGCATGCATCATGAAGAATGAGAGCAGGCAGAACGGCAACAGCCGGGTGATCATGGGATGATGCTTAGTGAAGCTGTGGATGAAGTATTCTGAGTAAATTTTTGTACACTGCTTCATTTACCGGGACCAGCGGCAGGCGGAGTTCATTCTCGCAGAGGCCCAGGATATGGAGGGCAGCTTTGACTCCGGCGGGACTTCCGTCGGCAAAAAGAAGGCTCATCAGGCCGAGCAGTTCGAAATGCAGTTTCCTGGCTTTTTCCATGTCACCTGCAAGGCAAAATCTTACCATGTCGGAGAAAGGGCGTGGTTTTACCTGGGCAGTCACGGAAATCACTCCTGAGGCTCCCAGGGCGATCATCGGCAGGGTAAGGTTGTCATCGCCGGAAATCAACAGAAAGTCCTCCGGCTTTTCTTTCAGAATCTCCATGATTTGAGCCAGATTACCCGAGGCTTCCTTGATAGCAATGATATTTCCGTATTCGTAGGCAAGTCGCAAGGTCGTGGCGGCAGTCATGTTGCTCCCGGTTCGTCCGGGCACATTGTAAAGGATCAGCGGCAGCGGACTCGATTGGGCAAGGGCGGCGTAATGAGCATAGATACCGTCTTGCTGCGGCTTGTTGTAATAGGGACAAACACTCAGTATAGCCGTGTAGCCTGTCAGATCAGTCGATTCTAACTGGCGGATCACCTCCATGGTATTATTCCCTCCGATCCCGAGCACAAGTGGCAGCCTGTCGTGAACGCTTTCCCTGACAAAACGGATTAAGTTTTCCCTTTCTTCCCGGCTGACGGTAACCGACTCGCCGGTCGTACCCAGCAGCACGATATACTCTGTTTTTCCGGTAATGATATGGTCAATGATTCCGGCCAGGGCGGGATAGTCGATTTGTTTGTCTTTTAAAAAAGGTGTTACCAGAGCGACACCGGTACCCGTAAATTTATGATTCATGCTTATGCTGGTTGATCATTTCGATATAATATAACATGGTATCGATCAGCTCTTTCTGTGAGGTGTCGTCCGCAGTTTTAATCATCAGGTCGTAATACTCCGTATGCGCTTCCTGATACTTGCCAACTTTCATACTGGCATTAACGCAGGCACTGATATAAAGCAGGGGGAAGTGATCGGATGTACTGATATTCAGAAAGATATCAAACTTTTCACGAAAAAAATTCCGGACGTACTGGTTCACTGGTTTCCCGAACCAGTTTACATCGTTGAGGGTGATGATGCTGTTATATACCCCCTGGTGAAGAAAGGTGGGGACTTTTTTATCATTCAGGAATCCCAGGGCAATCACTGAGCGGCTTTCGGTTTTGAGCGATTTCAGAA
Source organism: Bacteroidota bacterium (assembly GCA_022709385.1). Lineage (GTDB taxonomy): Bacteria > Bacteroidota > Bacteroidia > Bacteroidales > CAIXZF01 > JAKLIX01. Next base: position 33,701 of record JAKLIX010000011.1, read on the forward strand.
AGGTATGAATGGTCTTATAGGTCTCTTCATCGCTAATGGCGTAAAGTACTCCGATGTTCCTGGCCTGTTCAAGGGAAACATTTGCCTTTTGCCTTCTGATAGCCTGGTATTCCTTCTGAAGAGAACGCCGGGCAATGTAGTTTTTAGCATTTTCGATCAGGTTCACGCCAGTTTGATTTGGGATGGATAAATGGATATTGTCTACTTTTACGGCTGAATCAACAGCAAAAATAAGCAATAAATCGTGCGAATCACATTCCTTGGAACAGGGACTTCTCAAGGGGTGCCGGTAATCACCTGTCAGTGCGAGGTTTGCCGGTCAAACGACCCAAGGGATCAGCGTTTAAGATCATCCTTAATGGTAGAAGTCGCGCACAAAGTGTTTGTGATAGACACCGGACCTGACTTTAGGCAACAAATGCTGAGGTACGGTGTGATGCATCTGGATGCCGTACTCTTGACCCACGGACATAAGGATCATACGGGCGGGCTCGATGATATCAGGGCATTCAACTTTTCGCAGCGCAGCCCGATTGACCTCTATGCTTCACGCGAAGTACAGGAAGCGATTGAAAGGGATTTCTTTTATGCATTTGGTCAGAACAAGTACCCGGGTGTCCCGGAAATCAACATGCACATTATCAGCAACGGGGAGTTCCTGATCGGTGATATTCCGGTGAAACCCATTGAAGTGATGCATTTCCGCCTGCCGGTTTTGGGCTTCCGTATCGGCGACCTGGTGTACATTACGGATGCCAGTTATATCTCCCCTTTGGAACTTGACAAGGCAAGAGGATGTAAGGTGTTCGTTATTAATGGATTAAGAATAAAAAAACATTATTCTCATTTCAACCTGGAGGAAGCGCTGGAGGTTATTGCGGAGGTTGGTGCGGAAAAGTCTTTTGTTACCCACATCAGTCATATGATGGGAAAGCATGCTGACATAGAAAAAATGATGCCTGAGGGGGCGCAGCTTGCCTGGGACGGGCTCAGTATCACCATGTAGCTGTCAGGCGGGCTTTTTCTTTTTTACCCTTTTCAGGCTCAGGAGGTTCATGGGATTACTGCCGAGGTTTGTAATCTGCATTCCGGTGAACCGGAGGACCTGGTCGTAATAAAGGACAACCACCGGTACATCGGTCATCATCAGGCTGTCCATTTTGCGGTAGAGGGTATTCCTTTTGCTTACATCTGTCTCAAGCCTGGCTTCCTGGTACATACGGTCGAATTCCCGGTTGGTGTACCGGGTGTAGTTGGGTCCGTAGGGTGTGTGGTTGTGAGAAACAAATAAAGAAAGGAAGTTTTCGGCATCCGGATAGTCAGCAATCCAGGAACCCCTGAAAAAATCAAGTTTTCCCTGAGCGATCATTTCCCTCATGCTGGCAGGCGGATGCACATCCAGCAGTATTTTGAATCCCAGTTCGTTCAATTGTTGCTGGATATAAGTAGCCAGGTCAAGGTAGGAGGCATTGGTCGACAAGGTGACCGGAGGCAGTCCGGCTCCCTGCGGGTAACCTGCAGCTGCAAGCAGGTCTCTTGCCCTGGCCGGGTCATAATCATAACCATAAGTAGCTGAACTGTCGAATGAGGGGAGACCGGGCGGAATAAAACCGTATATCCCCGGCATGCCGATGTTGTTCCTGAGATATCGCATCATTTTACTGCGGTCGAAGCCGTGGTTGACAGCCAGGCGGATTTCCTTTTTCAGAAGCGGGTTATCCTGCATACCGCTCTTTTCCGAAAGATTGAATCCCAGGTATTCTGTGTTCAGGTATGCCTGCGTCTGTAAAACGACCTTACCCGCATATGCAGGATTCAGGCTGCCTTGCCGTGTAAGCAGTTCGTCCTTGTAACTGGCATCGATGCCCGACAAAAAGTCAAGATTACCCTTGATGAACTCGAGAAATACGGATTGTTTGTCAACGATGAAACTAATGGCAACGGCATCAAGATAAGGAAGATTGTTTGTGCCGTCTGTTTCAAAATAATGATCATTCCGGAGCATGATCAGTTTCACCCCTTCTTTCCAGTATTGAAATCTGAATGGACCCGTTCCGACGGGGTGTTTCCTGAAATCCTCGCGGTAGCGGGCGACGGCTTCGTGCGGAATGACTGAACAATACTGCATGCTCAGTATCCCGATGAAAGGCGGGAATGCTTCTTTCATCCTGATCAGCAGTGTCGAATCATCAGGAGCCTGGAAGCAACCTCCCGGAAAGTTCGTGTCTGCATTGCTGAAGACCCAAGCACCAGGCGAGGCTATTGATGGATCGATTATGCGTAAAAAGCTGTATACAAAGTCATCCGCTATTACTCTCCTGCCCCGGCCATCCTTAAAACAGGGATCATCATGAAAAAACACATCCTTACGCAAGTGAAATACGTAAGTAAGGCCGTTGTCCCTGACCTCCCAACTTTGAGCAATACAGGCTTCGGCCTCAAGCTTGTCATTCAGTTGTACCAGACCGTTGAAAAGCTGGTTCACTGCCCAGATATTCGCCTGGTTCCTGGCAAAAGCGGGATCCAGAGAGGTAATCCCCGCGGATTCATTGTACCTGAAGACGGTTTTACCGTTGTCACCCTCTTTTTTACAGGCAGCTACTGTCAGAATAATACTAAAACACAGTAAGCAGTATGGCAAGTTGTTTCTCATCAACAAAAGCAGAAGCAGGGCAAAGATAATCAGCTTTCCATCTGCAGGAAACGGAATATTCCGCTAATTTTGGACACTTTTTCAATGAACTTCAATAAATACAAACAACTATGATGAAATACCCTTACCTCTGGTGCCTTCTGGTTTGTCTTTCATTCAGTGTACCTGCGTTTCCCCAGTCGGATCAGGAAAATGAACAGCTGACCCATGAAATGACAGCATCTGAAAAGATGCGTGCGCATGAAATCGGGCTGCGCTTCGTGGCAACTCCTCCGCCTGCCGGACCGGTCAGAAATATTGCCGAGTTCGAACCTATGGAAGCAGTGCTGATCCGTTATCCTTTCGGCATTCCGACAGCCCTGATCGCTGAAATGTCCCAGGATTGCAAGGTAATCACCATTGTCAGCAGCAGCAATCAGCAGACCACTGTCACCAATACCTATTCCGGCGCCGGGGTGAACCTGAGCAACTGCGATTTTCTGATTGCACCCTCCAATTCATACTGGACCAGGGATTATGGTCCCTGGTTCGTGCATTTCGGAGACAGGGAGACAGGGATAGTGGATTTTCCCTATAACAGGCCCAGGCCTCTCGATGACTCTATCCCGAAAATCCTGGCTGCCCAGCTGGGTATTCCCTGGTTTGGCATGCCCTTGATCCATACGGGGGGAAATTATATGACTACCGGTTACGGGTATTCTGCAAGCACCGACCTTGTGATCAGCGAAAACCAGAATCTGTCGGTTTCGCAGATCGAACAACTTGCCTTTGACTATCTTGGCGTGGATACCTATGACTTGCTGCCCGACCCCAACAATACCTATATCGACCACATCGACTGCTGGGGAAAGTTTCTCGCACCCGACAAGGTGCTGATCCGGTCCGTACCTCCTACCCATCCACAATACAATGATATTGAAAATACGGCAGCCTATTTTTCTAACCTTGTCTCACCATACGGGAATAACTTCAAAGTATTCAGGGTGAATACGCCAAATAATCAACCCTATAGCAATTCACTGATACTGAATAAGAAAGTTCTGGTGCCCCTCATGAATCAGGTTCAGTACGACACGGCTGCCCTCCATGCTTATCAGACTGCCATGCCTGGATATGAAGTGCTCGGATTTACGGGTTTGTCGGGCAGTAACGGCTGGGCGTCCACGGATGCACTGCATTGCAGGACAATGGGCATTGCCGACCTGGGGATGCTTGAGATTCTGCACTATCCGCTGCTCGGTGTGCAGCCCCTGCTCAGTCAGTACACCCTTGAAGCCACTGTTACCCCATACAGCGGATATGGCCTGTATCCCGATTCAGTCCTACTTTATTACAAGGTGAATAATGGCAGTTATACGGCACTGCCCATGTATCCTTCCGGCAATAACCTTTTCGAGACGGATATTCCGGGTCAGACGGCAGGCAGCGTCGTGAGCTACTATATCTTTGCTGCCGATTCATCGGGCAGAAGAGAGTTTCATCCTTACACAGGCCCGGATGATCCTCATGTGTTTGAAACAGGCGTTGTTGGTACCGGACCCTCAATCGACGGTGGAAAACTCCTGACCGCCGGATTGAATGTCACACCCAATCCCTTTCGTTATGCCAGTACCTTCAGTTTCTCCCTTGCAGGGATTACACAAGTGAATCTGTCAATTTACGATGTGCAGGGCCGCATGATCAGAACACTCATCGATCAGCCCTTGGGAGCGGGCCGTCACTTTTTTACCTGGGATGCCATGAATGAAAACGGTCAAAGGATGCCTGCAGGGATATATCTCGGAAAGCTCAGTGAGAACGGTCGTACGACGATTGTAAAACTCGTGCTGGCAGACAACTAAACCATTCCGGATTTGTCATCTCATATATACCACGGTAATACTATATCTCATGAATTTTAAGGTATTCCTTCTTACTGTCCTCTGTTTAGGCTTTCTCCAGACAAGGGCACAGGATTTCAGCAAGATGCGCGGGTCAGAAATTTGTCATCACAGGAAATCCCAGATTGGGGCGCCAGAAGCTGTCCTTTCACCAAACAGTCCGAAACATTCCTACGATGTGCTGAACTACTCCCTTACGCTTGATCTGTACGACTGTTTTATCAATCCTTATCCCAATAATTTTGACGGAACAGTCATCATCACTTTCCGTGTTGATTCGGTGCTGAACAGTATCAATCTGAATGCAGTCAACACATCGCTTGTCATTCAGTCGGTGAGCCTTGCCGGAGTGTCCTTTTCCCATACCGCCAATATCCTCACGATCATGCTCGACAGGGTTTACAATCCCGGAGAGATTGCGCAGGTGCAAATTGAATACGAACACCAGAATGTGACAGATAATGCTTTTTATGCTTCCGGAGGACTGGTGTTTACGGACTGTGAGCCAGAAGGGGCCCGCAAGTGGTTTCCCTGCTGGGACAAACCTTCGGATAAGGCAAAGTTTGAACTCTTTGCCACTGTGCCTCTGAATGTTAAACTCGGGTCGAACGGGCGGCTGGAGGATTCAACCATCGTGGGAAATCAGCTGACTTACCACTGGATAAGCCGCGACCCGCTTCCCACTTACCTTGCCGTTCTCAGCGGAAAAGTCAACTACAACCTCGATATCGTGTACTGGACGAATCCTGCCAACCCCGGCGCTCCTCCCACCCCGATCCGTTTCTATTACAACCAGGGTGAAAATCCTTCGCAAATGAAAGCGCTCATTGGTGATGTATGTTCACTTTTCTCTGAAAAATTCGGGGAGCATCCCTTCGAAAAAAACGGCTTTGCAACCCTGAATAACCAGTTTTCGTGGGGAGGTATGGAAAACCAGACGCTCACCAGCCTCTGTCCGGGTTGCTGGTACGAAAGTCTGATCGTACACGAATTCGCCCACCAGTGGTTTGGTGATATGGTCACCTGCGCCACCTGGGCAGATATTTTCCTGAATGAAGGATTTGCCACCTACCTGGAAGCCATCTGGCTGGAGCACAGCAGCGGTTATGCCGCCTATAAAGATGATGTGGATGCAAATGCCGATTCATACTTCAACGGGAACCCGGGCTGGCCTATCGTCAATCCCTCCTGGGCTGTGAACACCCCGACTTCAAGCCAGCTTTTCAACTATTCGATCACCTACGCAAAAGGTGCCTGCGTTTTACACATGCTCAGGTATGTGATGGGAGATTCGCTGTTCTTCCAGGGAGTGAAGGATTATGCAACGGATACGGTCAATATTAAATACCAGAGTGCCAGGGTTATCGATCTGCAGGAGAAAATGGAGAATGCTTACGGCCAGTCTCTTGACTGGTTTTTCGATGAATGGCTGATGCAACCCAACCACCCTGTTTACCAGAATAGTTATAACGTTACCAACCTGGGAAACGGGCAGTGGAAAGTAAACTTCTTTGCCAAACAAACACAAACCAACACCGTGTTTTTTAACATGCCCCTGGAATTGAGGGTTAAGTTCACGGATGGTACGGACACGATCTTCAGGGTGATGAATGATGTGAATAACCAACTATTCAGTTTTATCTTTCTGAAACAACCCCAGCAACTCACCTTCGACCCGGCCGACCAGATTGTTTTGAAACAGGGATTCACGAATGTTGCCGTGACTGGCCCGGAAGGAAGTCCCATGACCTACGGACTGACTCAGAACTTTCCGAATCCTTTCCGCGAAGAAAGCGAGTTTTATTATACTGTCCCTGAAAAGGTCCGGGTGAGGGTGCAACTGACTGATGCTGCAGGAAGGATGATCAGGGAAATATTCGAAGGGGAGCAGCCTGCCGGGACATACGGCATCCAGCTTTCAAACAGGGACCTGAAGCCGGGAGTGTATTTTTATACCCTGAGAGCCGGGGATTACATGGCCACCCGAAGTTTTATTCTGCTCGACTGACGTTTTCCTCCAAGGCCAGTCCGATCACTTCCATCATGTTCTCCACCAGGTGGAATTCCAGTCCGTGGAGATAGTCCTCCTTGACTTCCTTCAGGTCTTTCCTGTTTTCGAGCGAAAGGATGATCTGGGTTAGTTTGGCCCGTTTTGCAGCCAGGATTTTTTCCTTGATGCCTCCTACCGGCAATACTTTTCCCCTCAGGGTGATTTCACCCGTCATGGCGAGGCCGGGCCGGATCTTTCTCCCGGTAAATGCCGATACCAGTGCCGTAAAAATTGTAATACCCGCAGACGGACCGTCCTTGGGAGTAGCTCCCTCGGGTACGTGAATGTGGACATGATAATCTTCAAAAACGGTATTCCCCAGGCCAAGTGCCGGTGCATGTGATTTCAGGTATTCGAAAGCCAGGGTGGCAGATTCCTTCATCACCTCGCCCAGATTGCCCGTCAGAGTGAGATCACCTTTGCCTTTACTGAGACTTACTTCCACAAACAGGATCTCCCCTCCTACCGGTGTCCAGGCAAGCCCGGTCACCACCCCGGGAATCCGGATACGGGTATCTTTTTCCTTCTGATATGGCGCAGGCCCGAGGATTCTTTCGAGGTCGGCCATACTGATTTTTTTATTGTACTTCTCTCCTTCAACAATATACCGGGCATTGCTGCGGAGAATTCTTGCGACTGTCTTCTCCAGCAACCTGACACCAGATTCCCGGGTATATAATTCAATGATCTTTTCAAGGATGTCATCCGTGAAGACTACCTGAGAGGCTCTTATTCCATGCTCTTTTAACTGTTTGGGAATCAAATGTTTTTTTGCGATCTGGATTTTTTCTTCGAGCAGGTAGCCATTGATCTCAATCACTTCCATACGGTCGGTGAGCGCAGGATGTATGGTACTAAGCGTATTGGCAGTGGCAATAAACATGACACGTGACAGGTCATAGTTGATCTCAAGGAAATTATCGTAGAAAGCGCTGTTTTGTTCCGGGTCGAGCACTTCCAGCAAGGCGGCGGACGGGTCACCGTTGATGTTCATACCCAGCACCTTGTCGATCTCATCAAGGACAAAGACAGGATTAGACGATTTTGCTTTGCGGATGGACTGAATGATCCTGCCTGGCATGGCTCCGATATAGGTACGGCGGTGCCCCCTGATTTCAGCTTCATCTCTGAGGCCGCCCAGTGACATTCTGACATATTTTCTTCCGACTGCCCTGGCGATAGATCGTCCGAGAGAGGTTTTACCGACTCCCGGTGGTCCCACAAGGCAAAGAATGGGTGATTTGATGTCATCCTTTAGTTTCAGCACAGCCAGGTATTCAATGATCCGCTGTTTAACTTTCTCAAGACCGTAGTGGTCGGCATCCAGGACCCGCTGGGCATTCTTCAGGTCGAAATTATCATTTGTAAACTCATTCCAGGGCAGTTCCACCATCACATCGAGATAATTGGCCTGAATCGAGTACTCTGCTGCCATGGGATTCATTCGCTGCAGCTTCAGAAACTCCCGCGTAAAGGTCTCTTCGACTTCCTTGCTCCATTTCCTGTTCCTCGATTTATCCCTGAGCTCATTCATATGCTGTTCGTTGGGATTCATGCCAAGCTCTTCCTGTATGGTCTTCAACTGCTGGCTGAGGAAATAGTCTCTTTGCTGCTTGTCGATATCGGTTTTAACTTTATCCTGGATCTGGTTCTTCAATTCGAGCATCTGCAAGTCATGGGTAAGGGCACTCAGAACAAGCTGCGCTCTTTCGTTCAGGTCAGGCACCTCAAGTAACTTCTGTTTTTCGGCCAGGTCCACATTCAGGTTTGAAGCGACGAAATTGACCAGGAAGGCCGGACTTTCGATATTCCGGATGGCAAAAGCGGCATCTGAAGGAATCTGCGGCGACATCCGGATGATCTGTATGGCCAGGTCTTTAATGGATGCGATCAGGGCTTTGAACTCCCTGGACTTGGTTTTCGTTCGAACAGTATCAAATTGTCTTACACTTGCCTTGAAATATGGATCCACCTGAAGGGGTTCCACGATCTGGAATCGCTTCTTGCCCTGTATGATAGCTGTGGTACTGCCGTCTGGCATCTGGAGCAGGCGCATGATGCTGGCAACCGTTCCCACACTGTGAATATCCTTGAACTCAGGATCTTCAACCTCTGCTTCCTTTTGGGCAACAACACCGATCGTCTTATTTCCCTTATAGGATTCCTTGATAAGCCTGATGGATTTGTCCCTGCCCACGGTGATCGGTATAACGACTCCCGGAAAAAGTACTGTGTTCCTGAGTGGCAGGATGGGCAGGACTTCCGGAACGTCTTCCGCATTCATCTGATCCTCCTCCTCCTGCGATAGCAGCGGGATAAACTCTGTTTCTCCTTCGTAAAGATCCGACAACTGCAGCAGGTCGGGTTTCATATGAGGGTATTTTTTCATTCCTTGTATCGATTTCCTAATGCCGTAAGGATGGACTCCGGGATTAGGTTACTTCCCGGATCATGCATGACATTGTGTCAAAAACAAATTAGGCAGTCCATTTGTCAATTAACGTGCCACACCAATCAACACCTGAAATCCGCTTGTGTTTATGCTCATCTGTCGATAAATCTGGAAACACACAGCGCATTCCTGTGTTCTTTCGGTATGGTGTGAGTAATGCCATACACCACAATAGTGAATAATTTCCGCAGACTCATTCCGTTTCGGTATATATACAGAATAGGCTTAGTGCTCTCTGCGGTAGGGGAAAGTCAGGTAGAACACTTCCTGCAGAATGTTTTCGTCTTCCGGGGTGAGTTCCATATTCCTTCTCTTCATGACGAGTGTGGCCACATGGATGGCTTTGATCAGGTCATAGGTCTGGAATCCGGAAGCCCCCCCCCATGAAAATGAAGGAATGAAATTTCTTGGGAAGCCTGTTCCGAAAACATTGGCAAACACACCAATCACTGTACCGGTATTGATCATGGTGCTGATACCGGTTTTGGAATGGTCACCCATGATCATTCCGCAAAACTGCAGGTTGGTATTAATGAAGGACTGATCGGGATAATTCCAGACTCTGACAACATCATAGGTGTTTTTGAGATTGGAGTTGTTGGTATTGGCACCAAGATTACACCACTCGGCAATAACCGAATGGCCGATAAAGCCGTCGTGCGCCTTGTTCGAATACCCGAAAAAAACGCTGTTGTTCACTTCGCCGCCGATCTTGCAGTGAGGACCGATGGTCGTACCACCGTATATCTTTGTCCCCATTTTAAGGACACTGTGATCGAGCATGGCAAACGGACCTCTCACAAGAGAACCTTCCATGATTTCAGTATGTCTGCCAATGTATATGGGCCCCTGGCTTGCATTCAGGCTGGCAAATTCCACTACTGCCCCTTCTTCGATAAAGATATTCTCCCTGCCAATGATGTTGTTCGACGAACTGATCGCAGCAGAGGTTTTGCCCTTTGTCAATATTCCGAAATCGTGGATCAAGGCAATACTGTTCAGGTTGAAAATATCCCAGCAGTAATTGATCTTGTCGAAGGCGGTGTCAATGCTCACTTCTTCCAATTCACCCGATTTGACATTGCGATCGAGTTCTTCTGCTGTCAGGTGATAAGCCACCAGGACATCCTCCCTGATCATCACCTGCCCGGGATGAAGTGCCTGTATCTTTTCCACCAGTTCAGGATTGGGAAGTATGGATCCGTTGATCAGGATGTTGTTGGCTCCCCTGATCACGGGATATTTGATGCTGAGATAAGGTTCCGTTAGACTGGATGTGCCTGTACCAAGGTAATGCTCCCATTTCTCACGGATAGTCAGGATACCGACGCGGATGTCGGCGATCGGTCTCAGAAAAGTCAATGGCAACAAGTCGTCGCGGTGGACATCATCAAACAGAATATAATTCATAACCACTTGCGTTTATGGTGGATAGATTTGAAATGTATGGTTAACGAAATCTTTAGCAAAATATTAAAAAAAAATCCCGGTTTTGCCGGGATTTTTCAAATCTTATTAACATCTGTTATTTCTTTTCCTTCAGGTCAAGGTGCTTCTGATACCGGCTCTTAAACTTGTCAACCCTGCCTGCCGTGTCAACCAGTTTGATCTTACCTGTGAAGAAGGGATGGGAAGTATGCGAAATCTCAAGCTTCACAAGCGGATATTCCTTGCCATCCTCCCAGGTGATGGTATCTTTGGTTTGTACAGTGGACCTGGTGACAAAGCTGTAGTCGTTGGACATGTCTTTGAATACGACAAAACGGTAATCTTTCGGATGAATATCTTTCTTCATGGTCTTGGTTTTGGGCGTGCAAAATTATATATTTTCAATCACAAACCAAAATTCTCGTAAATATTCTTACAAATTATTCAAAAATGCGATCGTATCGATTCCGTCGGCATAGTCGCCCAGTGCCGGCTTTTGTGAATGTCCGAATGAAATCGCTCCCGGGAAGCGAAGGTCCCGCGCTGCAATGCATTGTATCTGATCCCTCGCCTCCGCTAAACGGGCACGCGCTGTTTCCTGGTCCGGGTAGGTTTCAAAAAAAAGGACAGCAACCGGTGAGGCTGTCTGAACAGCAGGCCTGAGCAATATAAATCCGTTGTCCAGGTGTTCATCCCTGTTTACAAGGTACACCGATTTGAAATAGTCATAGTTATTCCTGTACTTGTGATGCATCAGGACGGATCCGAACGGCTCCCATACCCTGAATAAGCGATCGAACTCAAATCCCTCGGGAACAAATAGTTTACTCACACTCCTGCACCCCAAACCGAAATAACGAAATACATCTTCCCCCAACAGGCCAAGCTCCACATCCGATTCCCCTCCGTCGAGCAAGGCTGCACCATTTCTGTTTTTCCGCAACAGTGACGGAATATGCCTGAAATAATATTCGAAATAACGGAATGTGTTGTTGCTTCCTGAAGCGATCACGGCATCGGTGCCACTTAAACGCTCATCTGTAAACAAAACCTGTTGCGCTACAGGTGGATATATATCTGCGAGCAAACGGTGGAGCCAGGGAAGGAATACCTTATCCTGGGTGGAAAGTTTACCGATGTAAACATGACCCGTCAGCATGACGCAAAGCCAGTCGTGAAACCCTGCCAATGGAATATTGCCTGCTGATACAACCCCGATCTTAGCGGGTTTATTCCTCCCATGCTCCGGGAGATGATAGGGTGTCAGCCACCCGCACAGCTTCTCCTCGGTGAGGTTCCCGGCTATACACTCCAGCGCATATACTGACTGCTCCCTGGTAAACCATGCATTCCGGCTCCCGGCTTCATCCAGTATGCCGACAAATTCATTTTCGCTGTCCGGAATATCCTGCCGGTATTCCAGGCAACAGCTTTCAATTTTCCTGCCCAGGGTGTCCAGGGCCTGTATTAATGCCAGGTTCATGATTGATCACAAAAGTAAGCAGGATTCAGTATATTTGGCCGCAATTATGAACGTTCTGTTTGAAAGGATATGAAAAAGTACCTGATTGTCATTGCCTTATCTTTTAGTTGTTTGATTGTATCTGATGCCACTGGCCAGGTCTTGCTCGATGAAAGAGCCATTATCCGTTTCGATCACGGACTTGGTTTCAATGCACCCGACACTGCCTTTGGCGTCAATATCAGGTTCCGGGTCCAAAACCGGCTGAACCTTACTACTTCTTCAGATAAAGATTTGGACATCAAATCGGTAGATCCACGTATCAGCAGGTTGAGGCTCAGGTTCGACGGCTATATTCTCGGATCGAAGCTTACCTATCTTTTTCAGTTGGGTTTTTCAAGGGATGATGTGAGCGGGAACCCGACGGGTGCGCCCAACCTGATCAGGGATGCCATCGTTTTTTACCGCTTTAGTCCTGATTTTTATATTGGTTTCGGCCAGGCAAAACTGCCCGGGAACAGGCAGGAGATCATTTCTTCCGGCCAGCAACAGTTTATAGACAGATCCATCGTCACCACGGCACTGGACATCAACCGTGATTTCGGCCTGTTTGGCTATTACAGCCAGATCCTGTCAGGCATGCCGTTTAACCTGAAAGCTGCTGTCTCAACCGGCGAGGGAAGGAATTATTCCACCCAGGACGGCGGGCTTTGTTATACCGGCAGGCTTGAGCTGATGCCCTTTGGAAAATTCCAGAGGAACGGCGATTTCAGTGAAGGAGACCTGAGCCGCGAGGAAACTCCCAAACTGGCATTGGCTGCCGCTTATTCACTCAATAGGGATGCTGTCAGAACCAACGGTCAGACAGGTGATCTGCTGCCGCTTAAAAGAGATCTGGAGTCTTTTTTTGCTGACCTCCTGCTGAAATACCGTGGAAATGCCTTCTTTCTGGAGTATGCATCCAGGAGCACGGAAAAACCCCTGATGAGCCATGAGGGATCTGAAACCGCAGTATTGGCAGGAACGGCATTCAATACGCAAATCAGCCGCCTTTTCCGGAATAATTTCGAGATTGTGGCACGCTATGCCATCTTAAAAACAGTGGAGGAGGTTAAAATAATCTGGCCTGACCGTGTGTTTTACACCATCGGGTTAAACAAATATATCAATGCCCACATGACCAAATTCCAAACCAACCTCACTTACAGGAAAAGTACAGGGCCGGGAATCAGCACGGCAGATTTTTACTTCCAGGTTCAGGTTGAACTTGGAATCTGATCAGTGAAAGACCGGTAAAATGTTTCGTACGGCTGTCATATGCCTGGTTTGTAACGCTTTCCTGTTTCCGGGATTTAATAACCCCCAGGATGCCGATGCCCAGCAAGCCGATGCATCGTCAGACAGTCTGTTTATCCTGGCAGGACAACTACAACAAGGGAAGGCAGATTTTGACCGTTACCATGCAAGCAGGCAATTGTCAGGCTTACTGACAAGGATGCTGGACACTGACCGGCTGCCTCTTACAGGACTGGATACACTGAAAAATATCTCCTTTCTGGAGGCAGGAAATCGTGAGTTCCTCATTATCAGCTGGGTGATACCAAGGCAGGATGGAAGTTTTGACTACAGCGGTCTTGTTCGTTTCCATGATCAACCTGGCGGGAAAATGCGCATCGTCAGTCTCACAAACCAGGCCCGCGAACTTGAATCACCGGAAACAAAGCAGCTGGGGCCTGATCACTGGTACGGAGCCCTGTATTACCGGCTGATAGAAAATAAGTTCAAAGGGAAAGTCCATTATGTGCTGCTTGGTTGGGACGGGAACAACAAGCTGAGCAGAAAGAAGCTGATTGAACCTGTTCAGATCAGTTCGCGCGGCAAAGTCATCTTTGGAGCATCAGTTTTCAGCCATTATCCGGCCAAAGTGAAACGGGTGATATTTGAATATGCGGCCCACAGCAGCATGAGTCTGAATTATTCCCGGCAATGGATGGTGGTAAGGCTTAAAAAGGGTAAAAAAAGAGTGACGGAACGAAAGGCTGCAGATATGATCGTCTTTGACCGCCTGGTACCGCTACAGGAAGGACTGGAAGGGCAATACCAGTTTTACGTGCCTGAAACCAACATCCAGGACGGATTTCATTTCCGTGACGGCCGCTGGGTATACATCCGGGAAGTGGATGCAAGAAATCCCGACAGTCCGGATAAGGAAGAAAGGGAAAGAAAAGTGGAATTTGATCTTTTTCCGCCCGTTTTACCCGATAAAAAATAAACCGGAGAGCACAGATAACATGAAGGTATTTTGTATCTTTGTGTTCTGATCGGAACAACCACACTAAAACCTATACGATATGACAAAGCACAATTTCAACGCAGGTCCCTCCATCCTTCCAAGGATTGCGGTTGAGAACACCGCCAAAGCGATTCTCGATCTGAATGGCAGTGGGCTGGGCCTGATGGAGATTTCTCACAGGCACAAAGACTTTCAGGCAATCATCGACGAGGCTGTTGCCCTTTTTAAAGAATTACTCAACATCCCCGATGGCTACCATGTCCTCTTCCTTGGGGGAGGCGCAAGCATGCAGTTCTGTATGGTTCCTTTCAACTATTTCCGGTCGAAGGCGGCATATCTCGAAACCGGGGTCTGGGCTAAAAAGGCGATCAAAGAATCAAAAGGCTTCGGTGAAACAATCATCGTAGCTTCATCTGCAGAGAAAAATTTCAACTTCGTTCCTTCCGCTTACGAAATTCCCGCCGACGCGGATTATTTCCACATCACTACCAATAACACCATCTACGGTACCGAACTGCGCAAAGACATTGATTCCCCCGTTCCCCTGATCGCCGATATGTCGTCGGATATCATGAGCAGGCCGGTGGATGTGTCGAAGTATGCCCTCATTTACGGAGGCGCCCAGAAGAATGTGGGACCGGCCGGGGTAACTTTTGTCATCGTCAGAGAAGATACGCTTGGCAAGGTTGAGCGGAAAATACCCACCATGCTTGATTACAGGACGCATATCGGAGAAGCTTCACTTTTCAACACCCCGCCCTGTGTCAACATTTTCACACTGAAAGAAACCCTCAAATGGATCAAAGCGCTTGGGGGCGTGGAAGCCGTTGAGCAGATGAACCTGAAGAAAGCCGGACTGCTGTACGATGCCATCGACAATAGTACCATATTTGTGGGTACGGCAGAAAAGGAATCCCGTTCTCTGATGAATATCTGTTTCGTCATGAAGGATGCTTACAAGGACAAGGAAGAGGAATTCATCAAGTTTGCGCAGGGCAAAGGCATGGTCGGTATCAAGGGTCACCGCTCAGTCGGCGGATTCCGTGCCTCTACCTATAATGCACTCCCGATCGAAAGTGTCCAGGCATTGATAGATGCCATGCACGAATTTGAAAAAATGGTAGTCTGATCCGCTGTTTTTTCTTATCTTTGTATATATTAGATGATTAAAGCTGATTTTTGAACCTTTATCTCCACGATTATGACAAAAGTACTCGTTGCTACAGAAAAACCCTTTGCTGCCCTGGCTGTGGAAGGTATCCGGAATATCGTGCAGGAAGCCGGATTTGAATTTGCCCTGCTCGAAAACTACACCGATGTTTCAGCACTGCTGAATGCCGTGAAGGATGCCGATGCCCTCATCGTCAGAAGCGACATCGTTTCGAAAGAAGTGGTGGATGCCGCTCCTTTGCTCAAAATCGTCGTACGGGCCGGCGCCGGTTACGACAACCTCGACCTGGCAGCCTGTTCCGCCAAAGGTGTGGTTGCCATGAATACACCGGGGCAAAATGCCAATGCAGTGGCAGAACTTGCCTTCGGTCTGATGCTCTTTCACCTGCGTAAAGGATTCTCCGGAAAATCAGGAACGGAACTCAGGGGTAAAACCCTCGGAATTCATGCCTATGGAAATGTCGGGAAATTTGTCGCCCTGATTGCCAAAGGATTTGGGATGGAAGTATTTGGCTATGATCCCTTTATCCCTGCAGAAAAAATGACAGAAGCCGGTGTTATCCCGCTTTCCTCTGCTGAAGAATTGTACGGCAAATGCCAGTACGTAAGCCTCCATATTCCTGCTACCGCCGATACAAAAAGATCCATCAACCTGGAACTGCTGAAAAGAATGCCGAAGGGTGCCACCCTGGTAAATACCGCCAGAAAAGAAGTCATCTGTGAGGAATCGCTTCTTAAAATGTTGGAAGAGAGAAAGGACTTTAGCTACCTGTCTGATATCGAACCTGATTGCAAAGAACAACTGCTTGCCTCCTACCCCGGAAGATGCGTGTTTACTGCCAAGAAAATGGGGGCACAAACAGAGGAAGCAAACATCAATGCCGGACTGGCAGCAGCACGACAGATCGCAGCTTTTATCAAAAACGGGGATAAAACCTTCCAGGTCAATCCATAAATTGTTGTCAATCAGATACCGGTGCATTTCGATGCCCGGCCAGGGAATATTGTACTTTTTTAACTATCACTAACGATGATTTCATATGGAAACTGATGCCGACAGAATTCCGACTTTCTTCAGGTTTGAAGATCTCCGGATATACAACAAAGCCCTGGAGTACATCGAATGGGTACATCAAACCGTCAGGCTTATACCGGAAGCAGAAAGCAACGGACTGGCCGACAGATTTGTGGTTTCTGCCCAGAATATCGCGCTTCACATCGCGGAGGGCTCAAGCCGGAACAAGAGTCAGTTTGTTTACTACCTGAAAATGGCAAAAAGCTGTGTCAGAGAGTGTGTCGTTTTTACTACACTCTGTAAGGGGATGGATTATATCCACGAAGAAGCCTTTGATAATTCGAGGAATCAGTTGATGGAGATGACAAAAATGCTTGGCGCACTGATTGGCTCCCTGCAAAAGAGTCCGGGCGGACCGGGTGATGACAACGATTAACAGTTCCGACGCCGCACAAGTACAGTTTATTTTATCTGATCACTAAAATGACAGGGAACCGGGTCTGGCCTGCTCCCTGTTCAGGAAGTAAATACCTTAATTGTAAAACGATATGGCAAAACTTAAAGCTTTCAGAGGGCTCAGACCCCCTGTTCCACTGGCAAAGGATGTGGCCTCGCGTCCATATGATGTGCTGAATTCTGCCGAAGCCAGAATTGAAGCCCGGGGAAATCCATATTCCCTGCTTCACATCATCAAACCGGAAATAGACCTTGAGGAGGGCATCGACGAACACCTGCCGGAAGTGTATGAAAAGGCCAGGGAGAATTTTATGCTTTTCCGCCAAAAGGCTTGGCTGCTTGAAGACGATGATGAATACTTATATGTCTATGCGCAAACCATGTGGGGTAAAACGCAGTACGGACTCGTCGGATGTGCTGCAGTGGAAGATTACATGAACGGGATTATCAAAAAGCATGAACTGACCAGGAAAGACAAGGAAGAAGACAGGATGAAACATGTCAGGATCACCAACGCCAACATGGAGCCTGTGTTTTTTACCTACCCTGCCCGGCCTGAAATCGATGATATCGTGAATGGTGTTACCCAACAATCCCCTGAATATGACTTTGTCGCTTCAGATGAGGTCAGACACCGTTTCTGGGTTATCCGTGATAAAGCCGTGATCAGGCAGCTTATCGGGCTCTTTGAGGAAATTCCGTACACTTATGTTGCTGACGGTCATCATCGTACCGCCGCTGCTGCCCTGGTCGGCGATGAGAAAAAACGCCGGAATCCTGCCCATCACGGTCAGGAGGAATACAATTTTTTCCTCGCGGTTCATTTTCCTGATAACCAACTGACGATTATCGATTACAACCGGCTGGTCAGGGATCTTAACGGATTGAGTCCCGGTGCTTTCCTGGAAAAGCTTGGGCAGGTGTTTACGTTGGAGGATAAGGGAACAGACATTTATAAACCCTGCTGCCTCCATAACTTCTCTCTCTATTTGGATGGCAGGTGGTACAGCCTGCAGGCCAAAGAAGGAACTTTTAGCGATGATGATCCCATCGGTGTGCTGGATGTAACCATTCTGTCAAGGCTGGTACTGGACAATATCCTTGGGATCACCGACCTGAGAACTTCAAAACGCATCGATTTTGTCGGAGGAATCCGGGGACTCGGTGAACTGAAAAAGCGCGTCGACAGCGGCGAAATGGTGGCCGCCTTTGCCTTGTACCCGGTATCAATGAAACAATTGACCGACATTGCAGATTCGGGTAATATCATGCCGCCCAAAACCACCTGGTTCGAACCCAAGCTCAGAAGCGGCCTGGTTGTGCACCTGCTTGATTAGAAACGTATTCGGATTGTCATTGTCTTGATGATTAAACTCATTAATAACCAACTGTCATGGATATTGAAAACCTGGTTCTGGATACCCTGAAAAAAGCGGGTAAACCCATGAAGGCCGGAGAAATTGCCGAACTTGCCGGACTGGATAAAAAGGATGTGGACAAAGCCATTAAGAAGCTGAAAACCAGCGATAGGATCAGCAGTCCCAAGGTTTGCTTTTACGAACCCAGAAGCTGATCAGTAGTCGATAAACTCTTGGAAGACTTCCTGCAGGTAAGATAAGGCTTCTTTCTTCCTGATATCCCGGGTTTCGGCAGGGAAACGCTGTAATTCAAACTGGTCGCTGGTTTTCCGGTATACCAGGCTGCCATCCTTGCGGATCCAGCCGCATCCGACTTCTATTTCAAAGTAAGCGAATTCTTCCTGAAAGGGATTAAACAGGTTCTTGCTCCATCTGAACGCACTGTGGTCAAGCTTCAGCTGTGCCAGCAGGCTTGCGGCAAGATCAACCTGGGAGGATATCCTGCATAATTGGCGGCCCCGGATGGCGGGCCGGATTACTTCTCCCGCAAGTAAAAGCGGAATATGCCGGTAAGGAGGGGTGTCCACCCAGTAATTTCTGTAAGTATTGTGGCTGTGATCAGCCACGATGATGAACAGGGTGTTGGCATACCAATCCTGTTTGCGCGCTTCCCTGAAAAAATCACCGAGGCAGTGATCTGTGTACCAGGCTGAATTCAGGTACTGGTTTTCTTTGCCACCCCAGTCCAGTACTTTCTCCATTGGTTGATCGTAAGGAGAATGGCTGCTGAGGGTGAACAGGCTGCTGAAAAATGGCCGGGGTGCAGTCTTGAGTTCCTCCAGCAATTGCGCCATGGTGTACTGGTCATGGATGCCAAGTTTACCGCGCGGAATGGATGCCGGATAATCCTTCTCTTCCATGATCCTGTCGAAACCGTTATACATCATATAGGCGCGCAAGCCACCGTAGGTGAGTTGGCCCCCGAAGGAAAAGGAAGTATAATAACCTGCGTTTTTCAGTTCTTTGACCAGCGAAGGCAGCCTTACAAACTTTGCATAATGCGCCGTGATGGCAGTATAGGGTATGGAAGGAAAACCACCGTAAATGGCTGCCATACCCTGTTGTGAACGATTGCCGTTGGCGTAAAACTCCGTGAACAATATCCCCTCTTTCTCCAGTTCCCTGAATTCAGGTGTGATCCCTGCTTCTCCTCCAAGCGATTCCACAAGGTCGGCAGACCAGCTTTCCAAAATCAGTAACACGATGTTGGGCCTGTCGTTGGTGAGCACCACTTCCGTGCTGTCCCTGCTCACCGCATGTAGCTTTTCCACTGTTGCCCCTGCTTCCTGTGGAGAATAAAAGTCAAAGGGATTTACCGACATATACCTGCGGCTTTCAAGAAAACTGAAACCAAGGTTGTATAAAGGATTGACAGAAAGAAGGTTAACGATATTATGATCGGAAAAGTACGCATCGCTCTGGTTGATGGGAATGGGTCGCCAACCGCCGCGTATGCCCGTAAAAAGGAAAAGCGGGACCAGCATGAGCATCACAGGCAGGGATAACAGCCGGGGTTTCGTAAATGTCAGGTTCTTTCCCACCAGCCTTCTCCATAAAAACAAACCGGCCAGTGTCAGCACGGCTGTGAGGGCGAGTAAAAGCACAACATCGCCGGTACTGCTCGAACGGGCAATCTCATCCGGCCGCCTGAGGTAATGCAGGGCTTTGTAATCCAGTTTACTCTTCCATTCAGGATAAATACCGGCTTCACCGCTGACTATCAGCGAATAACAGGCTATGAGAAAAAGATGAAAGCAGTTAAACACCTTTGTGATCCATTGCTGATGTACATAAGCATTTACCATCCAGATCAGAAAGGGTAATGTAACTAAATAACAAGCAGTTGAAAGGTCTAATCTGAATGAATGGATCAATATGGATAGCAATTCCGGCAATGCAACCCCTTCCTGTACGAAATACGCGCGCAGTAACAGAAAAAAAGATAAGCGGCATAACTGGAAAAAGATCCACCAGAATAGAATTATCTTCAGAATTGTGATCAATCCGGTTTTCATGGGCACAAATATCCGTAATTTTGATGCAGACCGGCAACATTATCAAAAATGAATCAAGGATGCCGGGACGATGAAAGAAATGAAATCCGTTTCAGATAAAATTCTGGAAATCAAAGAGCAAATACCCTCCGGTGTTAGCCTGATCGTCGTCACCAAACAACAGTCCGCTGATGCTGTAATGGAAGCTTACCGGGCCGGTCAGCGTGATTTTGGTGAAAACAGGGCCGGGGACTTGCTTCAGAAAGCACCCGGCTTACCGGCTGACATTCGCTGGCATTTCATCGGTCACCTTCAAACCAATAAGGTGAAAAGCATCCTGCCTTATGTAAGTTTAATTCACAGTATCGACAGTTTCAGACTCCTACAGGAAGTTGACAAAGAATCTATCAGGTCGGGAAAAAGAACCGACTGCCTCCTCCAGTTCCATATTGCCAGGGAGCAGACCAAGTTCGGACTGAATCTCAGGGAGGCCTCAGAATTACTGGAAAGCAGCAGTTTCAGGGAAATGAGGGGTGTCAGGATCTGCGGACTCATGGGAATGGCTACCTTCACTGATAATCCTGAGATTGTCAGCGGAGAATTCAATGACCTGGCAGCTTTATTCAAAGAGTTGAAAAACAAGTATTTCAGACATGAACCGTCGTTTTGTGAAATTTCCATGGGCATGACTGGCGATTACCCCCTTGCCATTGCCTGCGGCAGTACCATGATCCGTTTGGGCACTGCCATTTTCGGATAAAGGATACAGCTGAACCACTGATTGCAATATTATTGATATCCAACAAACATGGCAGCGCTTGACATCATCTGGAAACTCCTTGCACTGATCGGGTCGGTGGGTTTATTCCTGTACGGAATGAAATTCATGAGTGAGTCGCTGCAGAGAGCTGCCGGGAATAATATGCGGAGGATCCTTTCGGTCATGTCTGCTAACCCGGCCCGGGGAATTTTCAGCGGCTTTTTTCTGACTAGCCTAATTCAGTTTTCTTCGGCAACCGTAGTTTTAACCATTAGTTTAGTTAATGTAGGTTTAATAACATTATATCAATCTGTTGGAATCATCATCGGAGCGAATATCGGAACCACGGTCAAAGCCTGGTTTATTTCCATGCTCGGTTTTCGTTATGATTTTAATATGATATTACTGCCACTGATTGCTGTGGCATTGCCATTGCTGTTTGCAGGAAGAAATAAGTACCGGTACTGGGGAGAGTTTATACTTGGTTTTGCCTTGATCTTCATCGGGTTTAACTTTATGAAAGAAAGCCTGCCGGTGCTTGATCAGGATTCGGCGGTACTTCAGTACCTGGCTGGTTTCAGCGACATGGGCTTTGTTTCTGTGCTGGTCTTTGTCCTTTTTGGCCTGGTCATTGCCGTGATATTGCAATCTTCCAGTGCCGGCATGGCATTGGTTTTTGTGATGGTAAGCAACCACTGGTTATCCTTTGAGGGAGCCGCGGCCATGATTCTGGGTGAAAACCTGGGCACTACCCTGGTTCCGCTGGTGGCCTCCCTTGTCGGCAATAAGGACGCCCGAAGGGCAGCCATGATCCATGTGCTGTTCAACATCAGCGGCATCATGCTGGCCCTCTTGCTTTTCAATCCGTTTATTGGCCTGGCGGCCTGGTTTACGGAAATGTCCATCGGAAAATCCCCGGCCGCTGACGTACAGGCCATTCCTTTTGCACTTGCATTTGTCCATACAGCTTTTAATGTGGGCACTGCTGTTGTCTTGGCAGGCTTTGTCCCGCAGATTGTCAGGATCAGCGGTTTTATGGTTTCCGCAAAGAAAACCGCTGCAGACAGTGGCACATACCTTGACGACAAGATCATTTCAACACCCGAACTTCAGTTGCTCCAGGCCGGAAAAGAAGTGACGGCATTCGGTTCCACCCTGATCTCCATGTTCGGAAAGATTCCGGTATTATTCAACCAGAAGGACAGGGAAATATTTGAACAAATGCTTGAGGACATATTATCTGATGAGCTTAAAATAAATGAAATAGAAGCTTCGATCAGAAGAAGTCTTACCAGGCTTTCGCAGGGTGAAATGAGTGTTGACGGTTCCCGTCAGATCAGTGCCTTGTTGAAAATCATTGATGATTTGGAAAGTATCGGGGATGTTTGTACGAATATGGCAAAAGTGATCCGGCGTAAAAACAGCGACCAGGCCTGGTTTTCCCCTGAGGTCAGGCAGATCATGTTTGAGATGTTCGATCTCGACAGACGTGCTTTACACATCATGGTGCAGAATCTGGGTACCGGGTTTAAATATATGGATATCAGAGAGGCACGTGAGATTGAGGAAACATTGAACGACAAAAGGGATGTTTTCAGGGCAGACTTTGAATCAAAGCTAAAAAATCAGGAGTACCCGGTGAAAATGGGGGTGTATTTCAATGAATTACTTGCACTTTCTGAGAAACTGGGCGACTACTGCATCAATGTCAGCGAAGCACTGGCCAGGCTTAAGTTATGATGGAGTTTCACTTAAGGGAGGGATAGAACCGGTCTACCTTTTCGTATGGCATCAACCCGGAACCTTACTGTTATTCCGGTTTTCAGAAGGCGGGCTTTCGTTGTTTCCATCCGGACGGGTATCTTCTGTTGAAAGATATCTTCCACCATGACCAGACACAGTTCCCGGTCAATCTCAAGTTCATCTATCCCGCGGATTTTGAAAGAATAAAGCATCCCTTCGCGGTAGTAAGGATGCAGTGGCTCGATAATCCAGCCGTGATGCGGATCCCACTTCACCATCCTGCAATTCAGGTTCATGCCCGGCAGGATATTGTAAGCGCTGTAACTTTCACCGTCAATGAATGCACGGATGGAGCCGGATCCCTCCAATATCCAGCCGTTATTGCCATGGATATCTTTTCCAGGGCTGATTACCCTGAAAAGATGGGTTACGGCAGTGTCTTGTGCGGAGGGGATGGCTGACCAGGTATGGATCAACTTGAGCCGGGCTTTTTTGATGCGATGAACCTTGCATGTGACGGCACTTCCCGGATCAGGGGCAATGGCTTCAGGCTTTACCGGTGTAATGACTTCATTGCCGAATCCGTCAATAAATATCCATGCGGATATGGGATTGCCAGCCTGGTCGAAGTGTGTTTCCTGTCTTAAGAACACGAAGTCGTAGTTATGGCCTTCCTTATACAAAGGATGTTCCGGCTCAAGAAAAACCTTACCGTTGCAATTGATTTTATCAATTCTGCAATTGATCCGCCTACCCTTTTCAAGGCCGTAATGCTGATATGGTTCAGCAGGCAGCAGAAAACGAGACCGGTTTTCAGCCATCAGCACAAGGTGTTCCCCCTCCCCCGGCACAGTGACCTGATTCAGTATCTCGAAATAATACCACCTTCCTTCTTTCATCAGTGTGATTATTCCAGTCGTATTGCCTTCAGAACGCCCTTTACCCTGGTGAGCTTATGCAGCAGGGTGTCCAGATGGCGCGTATCACTCACCATAATTTTAATCGTTCCTTCAAAAACGCCGTTGTTGGTCTCGACAGAGATAGACCGCATATTCACTTTCAATTCATTGGAGATGACATCAGATAATGTACTGACAATCCCCAGCTGATCGATACCGGATATCCGGATAGTGGCATGAAATGATCCGCTTGAAGATGCTTCCCGCCATTTTACCTGGATAATACGGTAGTCGTACTTTTCCATCATTTCTTTGGCATTGGGGCAGCTTTTCCGGTGAATGGTGATCCCTTTAGAAATAGTGACGAAGCCAAACACATCATCACCGAAGATGGGATTGCAACAACTGGCAAGGGTGTAATTGATCCCGGCCAGGTTTTGGTCGAGGAATACGAAGTCGTCTTTCTTCAGCAGCGTTTTCCGGTCATCTTCTCTGATCCCGGGTTCTGGTGTACCCTGAAGTCCGGTTTTCTGGGGCGGTTGAAAGATATCCCTGATTACAAGGGCATCCAGTTTTTCAGTGGCAATGGCATGGTACAACTCTATCGGAGTCTTGTATTTAAGGGCTTTAAGCACTTTCAGTATATTGTCGTCGCTGAACTGAATTTTCCAATTGCGGAACTTCCTCATCAGGGCTTCTTTTCCGAGTTCGGCTTCTTTCAGTTCTTCCTCTTTCAGGGCTCTTTTCACCTTCTGTCTGGCCCTCGGTGTCTTTAAAAAACTGAGCCAGTCAGCTTTTGGTTTTTGATTTTTGGCAGTCAGAACCGCAACTTCATCACCATTCTGGAGTACATATTTGATAGGGTTGATTTTTCCGTTCACTTTTGCTCCCGTGCATTGCAACCCCAGGTTGGTATGAATTTCAAATGCAAAGTCAAGCACCGTGGCACCCCTGGGCATGCTTTTCAAGTCGCCGTCAGGCGTAAAAACATATATCTCAGCTTGTTCCGCTTCAAGCCTGGCCTGCCGGGCGTTGCTTGACTCCGGATTTTCGAGCAGGTTTCTGATGCTCAGAAGCCAGTCGGGCGAATCCGCTTCCTTTCTCGATTCTTTGTATTTCCAGTGTGCAGCATGTCCCATCTCAGCGATTTCATCCATTCTGCGTGATCTTATCTGAACTTCCACCCATTTCATCAGTGGACCCTTGACCGTGGTATGAAGCGACTCATAGCCGCTTGTTTTTGGGACAGAAATCCAGTCCCGTAATCTGGATGGATTGGGTGGATAGATATCGGACACGATAGAGTAAACTTTCCAGCAGGCTTCCTTTTCATTTTCCCTGGGTGTGTCGAGAATGATCCGGATGGCCAGCAGGTCATAAACCTCGTCAAAACCAAGTTGTTGTTTCACCATCTTTTTCCAGATTGAGTGGACTGACTTGGTACGGCTTTTTATTTCATAGTGGAATTTTTGCTGGTGCAGCCGTTGAATGATAGGATTAAGAAAGGCATTGATGTAAGCATCTCTTGCTTTGACGCTTTCTTTGAGTTTATTGGTTATCGTCTGATATTCATCGGGATGAAGGAATTTCATACCGCTGTTTTCC
Source organism: Bacteroidota bacterium (assembly GCA_022709385.1). GTDB lineage: Bacteria > Bacteroidota > Bacteroidia > Bacteroidales > CAIXZF01 > JAKLIX01. The sequence continues at coordinate 58,979 of JAKLIX010000011.1, forward strand.
AATTCAGTCTTGATGTGGTATAATCCAAGGCGGTGGGCAATAGGAGCGTAAAGGAAATATGCGTCATTCGCCACTTTCATTTGGACTGCTTGATCGAGGTAGTGCAGTATCCTCATATGATAGAGGGTATCTGCCATTTTGATCAGCAGTGTTCTGGCATCGCCTGAGATGCTTAACAGGAAGCGGATGAAGTTTTCAGATTGGATTGCAGTTTTTCCGGTTTTGATGGAATTGATTTTTTTCACTCCCTGCAGCATGTTAATCACCTGCGGATCGAAATCACGAAGGATGGTATTTGGTGTAACCTGCCCGGACAGAAAGGCATGCAGGAGGAGTGTACTGACCAGTGAATTTGTTCCCAGTCCGGTTTCAACGGCCAGAATTTCAGTAAGATCCATCGGATAAAAGATGCCGGGATCTCCAAGCTTTGTTTTCTCACCGCTGAGAGCGGAAAGCGCGATATTGAATGCTTTACGGATCACGGACGAATCACCGGGTTTAATATACGGTCTGCACAACCTAAGCAGGTTGCGGTATTTACTGATGATTTGTTCCCGTTCGGATTCTGTGAGGCCGTTATTCGGCTGGGAGGTCTGCATGATACAAATCTAAGTGATTTGAGACCTTCTGGCAAGGCGTGAAATAAAAAATGTAAAAAACAAAAACGGGAACTCAATCTGTTCGACCGGGTTCCCGTTCCGCCGGCTGCCAGCCGTGACTGGCAGGAGCGTCAAGCTACTGTTATTGCGGCCTGCTCGTCTATGGAAGTTCTTCGGCCTGGTTTCCGCTGCCCGGCCCGCCCTGGATTATCCTTTCGGAATCGGAGGCTGCGGCCTTGCTTGCTGAAAGCTGGACTGCTTCTGCCCGGCTTACTCCCTTCTCACCTGAGCCTGAGGTTTAAGATGCGGCCTTTCGGCTTATCCTCTCGCCCCTTGCCTTTCCGGGTCAATCCTTTGATGCGCACCATCGCTGGTTTGCTTCGCCGGACTATCCTGGGGTTCAACCCGTGGGTGTGAATTCCCGGACTACCCTTCCCGGCCTGCCCTTTATCGCTCACTTGATGAACCAAAATTACAACAAGAAGGCATGCGAAAGCAAGTTTTTTGACATGAAAGCATACACAAAGAACAAACAGGAGTTATTAACAGTTGTTGATAACTTCTCTGTCGATAAATTATTAATAATGAATGAATTAATTTGTTTGTTGATCAATGATCTCTAATTTCTTAACAAAACTATTGCCCTTTTGGTCGCTTATCAGCAAGCGATGACTGCCTGGCAGTGGTTTCAGGCTTATCTGGTGTTTGTGTGAAGTCGAACCAATATATGTCCCGTCCAGGTGCCAGTAAAGCACAGCACCTGTTTCCCGGTGTGCCGCTTCAAGCACCAGGCGTCCGGGACTCCCGTCCAGTTCATAAGGGATATAAACCTTAGCGACATCTCTCAGGTTGACCAGGTCGATCATTTGCAGGCTACCGTCTTCCCGGCAGCCAGGTTTTATGGGAGGCAACAGCCTGTAAAAAGGATTGCGTGACCTGAAGTAGTATTCCTGTGCAGGCGGAAGGATAAACCAGGATTCATGCCGGATGGCTGACAGCAACTCGCAACCGGCATTGACCCTGTAGCTGCCCGTTACATCCAGGTGAACGATCCGGTGATAGGGACAAGTAGCTGAATGGAGCCCCTGCAAAGGCACCAGTATACTGTCAACAGGAGTGCAATCCGGTCCGGCCAGATGCCCGCTAAGAGCACATACGCGGGCCATGGCCAATGCTCCTGCCGGTAAAACAAACCATTGCTGTTCCGGTAACAGACTCAGGATTTCGAATAAGGCAGGGGCAGCCGCCCCGATTCCGGTCAGCCCGGGCCTCCCCTCTCCGTCTGCATTTCCTGCCCATACCCCGGCTACATATCCGGGATTGGTTGCAATAGCCCAGGCATCACGGTACCCGAAGCTCGTACCCGTTTTCCATGCCCATTTCGATTTTCCGGTATAATGATCCCAGCCCGATTCCTCATCAGGTTTGTTAACCTCCAGCAGGGCTTCAAACATCAGCCAGACTGAAGCTGCGTCCGGCAAAGCAGCCATGCCTTGATAAGAGGGCCGTCCTGTCGGAACAGCCCTGGGTAACACCTGGTATACGGGCGGAAAAACCGGCTGATGAGACTGGCCGTTCACCCGGGATGAATTCTCCAGTATCCTTGCAAGACTGGCATATAAACCGCAAATATCCCACAGTTTTCCTTCAGCTCCTCCCAGGATCAGGGAAAGGCCGTAATGCGAGGAAGGAAATACCAGGCTGGTCATTCCCAGTTTGCACAGCAACTGGTAAAATGCCTCAACACCATACATCTGCAACATTTTTACCGCCGGTACATTCAGAGAACGTGCCAATGCCTGGCCTGCAGGCACCGCACCATCATAAGAAAGGTTATAATTCTTCGGTGAGAATGCGCCTATCTGGGTTGGTATGTCGGGTATCAGGGTGCCGGGCAGGATTTCGCCCTGATGCAGCAATGCGGCATAAAGAACTGGTTTCAGAATACTTCCGGTGCTTCTGGGTGCCAGAATAACGTCCACATCGCAGTGGTGTACGCTTCCGGCTTCTTTCACATTGCCGGCGTACACCAGGCAATTACCGTCACTTACCCTGATGATGAGGGCGGCCAGATTGTGGATATGATTGGCAGCCAATAATTTCTGATGATTTTTAAGGATCATGGCTACCCTTTCCTGTAAATAAATATCAAGGGTGGCGTGCACCCTTGTCCCCGGCAGTTCTTTTTCTGCCCTGGCAAGCAGGTGAGGAGCAATGGCGGGCATGGGGTATGGTTTTGACGGAATCGCTTCCAGTAAGGCGCTTGCGCAATCATCCGGACTTAGATAGCCGATATCCCTGAGTTTCAGCAGAAGTTGGTTTCGTTTTTCAAGAAGTTTTTCTCGGTTCTTCGACAGATGAATCAGGGAGGGCGCGTTTGGCAGGACGGCGAGGGTTGCTGCTTCGGCCCAGCTGAGTGCAATCTGGTCTTTACCGAAATACCGCCAGGAGGCGGCTGCAAGACCCACTACATTTCCGCCGAATGGAGCATCTGAGGTGTATTTTTTCAGGATGGACTTCTTGGAATAATGGGATTCAAGCCTGAGGGCATAAAAGATTTCGATAAGTTTGTTCGTCCAGGTTCTTTTCCTGTGGCCAAGGGTGAGCCTGGCCAGTTGCATGCTGAGGGTGGAACCACCGCTTACCGTTTTGCCACGGGCGATATTCTGTTTTACGGCCCTCAGCATAGAAAAAGGATTGATACCCGGATGGAAAAAGAAATACCTGTCCTCAAAGGCCAGCAGTGCCTTACGGAACTTGTCCGGAACACTGTCAGAAGGCGGAAAACGCCATTGACCGTCTGCGGCTGTCCTGGCACCCAGAAGAATTCCATTCCTGTCCTCAAGAATGGTACTAAAGGATCGTTGTACAGGTTTTACGGGAACCAGCCTCAGGATGATTGCTAAGCCGAGGAGGCAGGCAGCGGTCCAAACCACACTTTTTCTGGGTCCTTCCGGGAGATGTATTTTCATTGGGTCAGTACTTCAACCCAACGCCCTGGTAACGATGCGTAAACCCCATTATCGTACATGGCTTCACACATGGGTCCGGCCATATAAAACCTGCCGGGGAACGAAGCATTCAGCAGGATCACAAATGTCTTCGATGTGCCCGGCCCAAGTTCAAAATGAGTATACACCCTGTCATCCCTGTAGTCCTGGTAATCAGGCAGATCACGCTCATCAACGGCAGCTTGTCCACCCATCCTGGGATTGATGATTTCCCAGCCCGAAGGGAATACGGTAGTGAGTGCCAGGTCTTTCTGATAGCCGGCAAGTCCCTGATAACTTACAGTGAATTCTGCCCTGAAGTCGGTGCCCTGTTTCAGTTTAGTAATGTCAAGCGGATTGCCCTGCTTGTCTTTATAGCGGACCTGCAAACCGAGTTTACTTCCGGTCCGGGTGAATTCTCCTGTCAGGGGTTGGCCTGAAACCACAACCTGAGCGTAAAGGTTCGCCCTTCCTGTGTTGGTAATTGTTACACGTCCTTTTCCACTTTTTACCGGGAGATCACCCTTCCAAAGTTTTTTATCTGTTTTAACTTCTGTCTTGCTTTTTCCCTGCGGATTGACCGCAAACTGCATATTTCCGGCAGCCTGTCTGCCTGTTTTACCGATGAATTTGCCCAGTGCTACCAGTGACCATGCCGTTGCATGGGTATTGAGCCAGGAATCAGTCGCCAGAGTTGCAGCTATTTCCCTTGCCAGCCGGGCACTTTCATTTGTTTCATTCATCAGGACATAGGTTTCCAGGATCATTGCCTGGTCTCTCAAGGGACTTCCATAGGTTTGCCAGGTATCGGGAGCAGGGGCTGAATGATCGGAGGCTCTGATAATCAAATTTCTGGCCTGGTCGGAATAGCCTGCCAGGGCGTAAGCGGCGGCAAGCCTGAAACGGGTCGGGGCGTCCAGCGATTTCTGTTCCCTGAGCCGGTTCATTGAAGGAAGCTGAGGTTGTTTCGCAAGCACCAGGGTGTAGAGACGGTATGCCTGTACAAAATCCCAGGCTGAACCATAGGATTGTGCATGTTTGTTTCCGGGCATCCACATTCTGGAGGCCTGAACCTGGTATTTGATCCACGCTTGCTTCATCGTGTAAGGAACTGCATATCCATGATTTTCAGCTTCCAGCATAAAATGTCCCGCAAAATTGCTGATCCAGTCGTTGCACTGGAATGCCCCGGGCCAGCTTGCAAATCCTCCTGATGGCAGTTGGTAAGTCCTGAGTTTCTGTATGCATGTGTTCACATGATCAGCAATCCTGGCCAGATTTCCCTGGTTAAGCTCACTGATATCAGCCAGGAAAAGCTGAGGAAATGCGGCTGAAGTGATCTGTTCAAGGCACCCGTAGGGATATTCGATCAACCAGGCCAGTCTTTTGTCGAAATCAGGCGGGAAAAGCGTTGACACTTCAAGTGTTGCCGATGATGTTCCTGCCAGGCCGAAAAAATCATGTTCATTGATCCAGCTTTCTCCCGGTTTGAGGATGTGATCCCAGGAGATTCGCTGCACGGGATTGGGATTTCTTATTTCCATTTCCACTTCGGAAGAGGCTTTTTCGTTCCCAGATTCGGCATGGAGTTGAATTTTACCTGTACCAACAGCTTCCTTAACGAGCAGTTCGAAATACACTACCTGGTCGCCTTCTCCGCTGAAATTCAGATTGATCGTATTTCTTCCTTTAATGGTGAATAATGGATTGGTTGTGATGTTCAGTTTTACATTTCTAATCTGTTTTTCCAGCGCGAAGACAGTAACGGGCAGTTTGACGGTTTCTCCGGGGCAGAGGACACGGGGAAGGCTTGGCAGCACCATCAGCGGTTTGCGTACCGGGATGCGCTTGTCGGCTGAACCAAAAGCTCCCTGACTTCCGGCGATCACCATCACCCTGACTGATCCCACATAATTCGGGATCTTCACCTGATGTGTGCCGGTTTTACCTTTTGCAAGCCGGAAAGGACCGAGAAAAGTGACCACGGGTTTAAAACGGTTCGCTTTTTTAGGGTTGTGGATTTGCTGGTCCCTGTCACCTCCAATGGCGAAGGCCTGGCCAAACTTTCCGCCATAAGCGCCGATTACCAGGTTGTACATATCCCAGGTTTTTACTCCGAGAGCTTCGCGGGCGTAGAAATGCGACCATGGATCAGGGGTTTTGAACCTGGTCAGGTCCAGCAAACCTTCATCCACAATGGCCAGGGTATAGGTCATGGCTTTACCCTGCTTTTCTCCCACAGTGATGCGTGTTGTTTCATCGGGCCGGATCACTTCCGCAGCCTGGATGATTGGCGACAACCTGGTGGCAGGATCTGTTACCAGCAGGGGTATCACTCCGTACATTCTTACCGGATTGTCATTTATTGTCTGTGCATGGGGCTGAACCAGGCTCACATGAACATATACATTGGGAGACATTTTATCGGTCATTCTGATTTTGACAACCGTTTCTTTGTCTTTGGTTTTCACCCACCATGCATCCAGTATCCCGGAACCGGTTTCGATACTCACCAGTGCCCTTCCGCCTGAGGTGCCCGGAATTGTCAGCACAGCCTCTTCCCCCGCTTGATATTCGTTTTTGTCGCTCGAAAAGTTGAGTATGCTGGCCGACTCTGCCTGCTGTTTTCTGTCCCTGCTGCGCCAGTAAGGCCAGTCTATGTAAACGGATTGCCCTGCAGCATGCCCTCCTTCCGGATCCCTTACACTGACCAGATATCGTCCCCATTCAGGATAATTGATGCGGAAACGGAAGCTTCCTTTTCCATTGGCAAGTGTCAGGGTATTTTTGTATACCGGCAAATTTTCCATGTCTCCCTCATAGCTGGCCAGATCATTGTCGGAGGCATTCCACCACCATCTCCATTTGACTTTATGTACGGTGACTTCCAGTTTTTCAGCCCTGACTAGATTTCCTCCAGCATTGCATGCCACCACTTCCACAGTGATGTCCTTATCGGTTTGAAGCATTCCGCTTTCTTTATCCCCTGGCGGAACTTTCAGTCCAACATAGGTTTTATAAGTGGAGACAGGCATGGTAAAATAATCCTGACTGGCATCCCCGCCCTCTTCGAATGCCCTGACTGTAATTGCAGCCTGAAGCATCCCCGGCGCACTGTTCCCGATGCTTATCTGTTTTGTAAATGTGGCTTTCCCTTCCTGGTCAACTTTTCCATCGAAAAGGAGGTGTTCCTCAGTCCAGAATTTTTTCAGCGGATCATCGAACACAAAGTTCCTATATGCAGGGAAAACAGTTTTTGTTGCTGAAAAAGAGGCTGTTACTAAACCTCTGAGGCCGGATGCCCTTGCGCCTGTCAGCCAATGCAGTTGTAAAGCGGCATGCACAGGTTGATGGATATCGAGGACCTTTTCGCTGAAATCAAGGTTGATTTTCAAGCGGTTTGGCTTCACGGTCTCTATTTTAATATTTTTCGAAAAGGTAGCGCCTCCTACCCTGACGGTTGCGGTCCAGTTCCCGGTCGGCACATTGTCTGCAGTGGGAACGGTAAAGCGGTAGAAACCGTCGACCTGTTTGTTCTCGAGCAGTTTATTTCTTGTCTTTCCCTGGGAATCCATGATTTCAAGAATCACCGGATGTTTATCCGGCAGGGTTTTCAATTCATCTTCGAGAATGAAAGCCAGGAACAAGGTATCGCCAGGACGCCATACGCCACGTTCTCCATAAATAAAGCCTTTCAGGCCCTTTTGTTTTTCTGCTCCGCTGACATCGAACTGACTGAGCGAGAGGGAAGATCCATTGTCAAGACGAAGATAAGCTCTTTGCCTGTTTTTTCTGGCGATCAGCAGAAAAGGCTTTTGACTTGCCTTGAAGCGGGCCAACCCATCTGCATTGGTTTTTCCGGAGCCCACAAGTTGCCGCTGGTAATTGAAAACTTCAACTTCAACATCTCCGACGCTTTCGGTTGTAATCAAGTCAGACACCGCGACGGTCCAGTTGTTCTGTTCATCTGCTTTGGCGATAATTCCAAGGTCGGAAGCAAGAATATTCCTCGATACGAAGCGTTCCTGGTTGTAATATGATACATGGCATGGATTATCACGCTGATCCCAGCGATAGCCTTCAGGGTAGTAGTCATAGTAATACCATTCGGCATCCTGGTAATACCTGTCTTCGGCTTCCATGGCCTCACTGTAATCAGTAACTTCTGCCATCTCAGCATCATGATCCTGCTGATCGCAGGGATAGAGTGAATATTCTTTGCGGAAGCTGATGATGACATGGTAAATGGCGCCCGGATCAGGATCGATCAGCGGTTTTAAGTCCAAAAAGTGGGTATGCCATGCAACAGGATCGCTGCCTGCTTCTGTCAGAAGGTTCACCTGTTCCCGGTGGACAGGTCTTCCCACTCTTTTAAGTTCATTTTCTTCAGGCATATCGTTCACCTGCAGGAATTGGGCTACATTGTCCCCGTATATTTTAATGATCCTCACATCCACTTTGGACAGGCCGATGGCTTCAAAGGGAAGAATAAGACCGGATGAAGCGGGCAAAATCACTCCGGATCCGATGAGTCTGACGGCGGGTTTTCCTTCATCAAATGATATTTCGGCAGAGAATGGTTTATCAAGTGTTTTCCCCTCTGTATTTCGTATGCTGTTTTCCACGTACAGGGTTGCCTTGCTTCCGTACCTGTTTTTAGGATAAACCCGGATAACATTCCCCGAGGTGATCAAAGCGGGATTGTACCATTGGTTGAAGCGTATCAGCCCTTTCAGTACCTGCATGGGATCGGGAGGGTCTGAAAAGCTGATGCCGATACAGGGTTCATCATCATTGATGATCCTGTAACCCAATACGGTAAACTCACCAAGAGCAGGCACCACGATGTTTCTTTCTCCCTGAAGATCAACCTGTATCGGATTGCCATTCCACGAAAGCTTTATTTCATTCCTGTTTTCACCTCTGGGGATACTGTCGAGAAAGAAGCGATGGGTTTTCCCGCCGGTTTCGTGATTCCAGTCAATGCGAAGGGTTTTCTTATGGATTCTGGCTGTCAGAATCTGTTCCACATCGGGGGGATCCGCCACATCGGCTGTTCTCAGGATGCCCTCGAGCCTGTATATGGCTTTATTCCCGTTTTCCGGAATCAGGAGTTCTTCCGTTTCCACTGAAAAGGATTGTGCAATTACCTGGAACTGAAATGTGAAAGTGCGGTATTTTTCCGGCACATCAATAAGTTTGTACAGACAGAAATCTGCCAGGTAAGCCCTGCCTTCCTCCAGGGGCTTGTCAGGTTTAAACTCAAGTGTTCTTGTATCCGACCAGTATAATTTACCAGGGATATCTGGTTTAAAACGGAATATTTTTTCTTTGACTTCAGACCCATTGATGACGGCCCCTGCATAATCCTGCGCAAGCCTGATCCTGACGCTTGATTCCTTGGAAACCGAGCCGCTGGTGAAAGCAGCGATGTAAGGTGCGAATCCGATATCGACAAGCGGCAGCGGCGTTTTTGAAGGTTTCTGGCATGCCGTAAGGAATACGGCAAGGCACAGCACCGCCTTCAGCGGTTTTTTGAAGAGACTCAGCATAAAAAGGACGTTTGTGGGTTAAACGCTAATGTGAAGGGAGAACTATCTGGTGAGGGAAAATACACATTTTCCGCCAAGGTAGGTTGCCTTGACTTTTAATACCGGAATGTGTGGCAACGGTTCCGTGAGAAGGTCCTCTTCCATGATCACAAAATCTGCGCGTTTTCCTTTTTCAAGACTGCCTTTGATATCATCCTCGAAGCAGGCTTTTGCTGCCCAGATGGTTATTGACTGCAAGGCTTGCTGACGGGAAAATGCCTGATCGATCTGGAATCCTTCAGCCGGGTAACCGTTTGCATCGCGACGGCTGAAAGCAGCGTAGAAAGTCAGCAGGGGGTTGATCTGTTCGATGGGGAAATCTGTGCCATTTGGAAGCCATCCGTTCTGTTGCAGCAGTTTTCTGTAGGCATAAGCGTTTTTAATTCGTTCGCTGCCAAGGCGTTGTTCAGCCCAGTGCATATCCGAAGTGGCATGGGTGGACTGTATGGAAGGAATGATGTTGTATTTGCCGAAAAGTTCAAAATCGGCTTCATCTACACATTGTGCATGTTCGATTCTCCATCGTTTCTCGTTTCCGGGTTTCAGAAATGCTTTGTAAACACCCAGTACCATGCGGACTGCAGAATCACCTATGCAATGGGTACACACCTGGTATCCGTTATCATAAGCCTGTTTACAAATGTCACGAAGCTTTTCAGGCGGGGTAACGATAATTCCAAAGTGTCCCGGCTGATCTTCATAGGCTTGTAACAGGCAGGCTCCCCTGGAACCGAGGGCACCGTCTGCATACATCTTCACTGCTCTCACCAGCAGGGATTGGGTCTTCAAAATCTTCCTGTTTTTCATAAACAGAAGGTTATCTTCCGAAGCTTCAAGCATCGCATACATCTGCATTCGAAGCACGTTGTCCTGTTGCAGGCTGTCGATCAACTTGATCTTCCATTGCTCAAGACCGGCATCCGCCACTGTGGTCAGTCCATATGAAAAACATTCCTGTTCGGCATCCAGCAGGCATTTTACGAGAAATTCCCTGTCTGCCACAGGAATGGCAGCCTTAAAAAGATCGGCAGTTTCTTCGAGGAAGATCCCCGTAAAGGAAGCGTTTTTGTAAAGAGCCTGGTCGGGTCTTTCAATGTTGTCTTCACGTAATCCGAGGGCACGGATGGCAGCAGTATTTGCCAGTACGGCATGTCCGTCGATGCGGATCAGCACTACCGGTTTGTCAGGAAAGGCAGCATCGACCATGTCCTTTGAAGGGAATTGCTTTTCTTTCCATTTATTCTGGTCCCATCCCCTGCCACAAAGCCATGCAGGGGAAGAAAGGCTGTCGTGGCTTTTTAGTAATTGCAACATCTCAGCGGGAGAACCTGCTTCCCTGAGGTCCGCCATCGTCTTGATAGTCGTTGCATACCCGAAAAAGTGGCAATGGGCATCGTAGAAACCGGGATAGACGAAATCTCCCTGCAGGTCGAGTACCTGCTCAGCACTGAAATGCTGCAGAATATGCTGATCGGTACCTGTAGCAAGAATCATTCCGTCTCTCACGGCCATTGCACTCGCAAGACTGAGCTGTGCATCCACGGTGTGGATGTTACCGTTCAACAGAATCAGGTCTGCCTGTTTTTTCATTGGTCTGCAGGATAAAAATATCAGTCCGAGCAGTAAAAAGCCAAGGATAGGTTTTGTCGGGTACATAGGCCGGTATTGATATAGCAGAACAGATTCAATGCCTGACAGGCAGGAAGGAATATTTCGCGGAATACTCAAGCATCTGGCCTGTATAATCTCCGGGATATTGAAGCAGGATGTCCGTAATTTCCTCTCCCTTCATTACAGGGGTGAGGACAGGGTTAACAAAACCACCATAGGGAGCAATGTGAAGTTTGCCGAAACGGTCTTTAACTTCCTTATGAAGTGCCGGATCGATCTTTACGGCATATTTTTCCACGAGGGTTTTGCCGGCTTCATAGTCTCCTTCAGACTTGATACGCTGGATTTCTTTCAACAGGCGGCCAAAGAGCCCACGGAGTTTCTGGTAATCATTGATCACGAAATAGGTTTTTCCGTCCCTCACTTTTTTCTCTATCACCTTTTCGTCGCTTCCCTGCTCAAATGCCCATGCAGCTATCAGTGCACGATTCCGCATATGAGCCTGTTCGATATTTTTTCCGATCTCAATTCTTGTAAGCTGTGTCATCAGGCCGTTACGGATATAGGCATTGTATTCGGCATGAGCTGCTTCTTCATTCGGCATGATTCCCAGTTCGATCAGTTTTGGATCGATGATATAGTACAGGGCAAACAGGTCGGCCCTTGTTTCTTCCAATACTGACTGGTAGTTTTTCAGCGCGCCGGAACTGACACCGGCCAATAATTGCCCGGATCCGTGACCAAGGCATTCATGCAGATCGGTGGTGATACTTCCTGCCTGATAACCATATTTCTCGGCCAGTTTTCTTTCATCTTCAGAGTAACAGAATTCTTCCAGAAATCCGTTGCCGATGGCAGCCTGGTCGTAAGCATAGGTGATGTTGTCCATGGTAACCGATTTGGAACCGTGAACCTTACGGATCCAGTCGGCATTGGGCAGGTTGATCCCGATCGGTGTGGCCGGATAACAATCGCCTCCAAGCTGGGCAGTTGTAATCACTTTGGCGGAAACGCCCTTCACTTCTTTCTTCTTATGCCTCGGATCGGTTGGTGCATGGTCCTCAAACCACTGTGCATTCCGGCTGATGATCTCGGTACGCCGGGTTGCTTCCAGGTTTTTAAAATTAACGACTGCTTCCCATGTAGCCTTAAACCCCAGCGGATCCTCATAATCCTCAATGAATCCGTTTACATAATCAACCCTGGAATCCAGGTCATTCACCCAGTTCACATTGTAGTCGTCCCAGGTTTTCAGGCTTCCCGTGCGGTAATAATCCACCAGGAGCTCCAGTCCCTTTTTCTGCTGATCGTTTTCAGCCACCGTCATGGCTTTTTCCAACCAGAAGACGATCTGGCTGATAGCCTGGCCATATAAGCCATCTGCCTTATATACCAGTTCTGTGGTTTTTCCATCCGATTTAACCAGTTTTGAATTCAATCCGTATGAGACCGGGGCCGTGTCACCGGGAACCTTCACAGCCGCATAGTAAGCTTCCACTTCTTGCTGGTTAAGGCCTTCATAAAAATTGACGGCAGAGGTCAATACCAGATCCTGTGATGGATCCAGATTCACCTTCTTTGCATCCAATAAAGGATCAAACATCAGGGGCGTGATCATGGCTGCAAAGGCTTCCGCAGTCTCCCCATCTTTAAGCGGAAATCCCTTAATATCACTATTTTGTATTAACTGATTGAAGTATTCCTTTGAGAATTCCGGCATGATCTTCTCTGATGCATAATGGTGGTGAATTCCGTTGGAAAACCAAACTCTCTTGAGGTAAACAACAAATTGTTTCCACTCCCCTGTTTCCTTGTCCCCCTTGTAAGTCTGATAGATATTCTCCAGCGTCTTCCTGATCATCAGGTTATGTTTGTAATTCTGATCGTAGATGATGTCGCGCCCGCAAAGGGCAGCCTGGCTGAGGTAATACAACAGTTTTTTCTGATCCAGGCTGAGACTGTCAAAACCCGGAACCTGGTATTGCATGATTTTCAGATCCGCGAATTGTTCCAGAAGGAATTGAAAGGTTTCCTGCTCGCTTTTTTTCTCACCTGGTTTGCAGGAAAAGATCAATCCTGCCAAGATCACAAGCGTCATTTTCAGTGTGGTTTTCATATATTAATAATTTATATTTAAATAGTCACCTGCCTCCCGGCAGACATGGATTATCCATGACAATCAATCTCGTTTGGTTTAGCAGTGCCCGGTTAGATATTTTAGGATTAAAATTTAATCAGTCTGACAAAAATAAAGAATGATTTTTGAAAAAGCATACTGAATCGGTAAAGCTGACCGGCTTACCGACCAAATCGACAAAGGGCAGATGCGGGCTGGCATGAGGCTTGCCGCGAAGAATACGCAGGTCAGGAAATTGCTTTACTGGATGACAACTTTTGTACCGGAGAACATTTTACCGGAGAAGAGCAGGTAGAGAAAATAGAGGCCTGAGGGTAAATCCAGGCGCAGCAGTACGGTTTTACCATGGGTTCCCAGGCTTTGTTCCCTCACCAGCCTGCCATGCATATCAAACAGTTTCAGTGTACCTGGGGGCAATTCCGGGTTGTTGATTTCTATAACAGAGTAATCACTGAAGGGATTCGGCATCACGGACACTTCAGGCTGTGATAAGCCTTCCGGTGTTTGAAATCCGGCGGCCTCCCGGATCAGGTACCGGAAATTCCGGAACACTTTCCGGTCGATCCCGATATGACGGTAGTTCGTGGCGAAGTTCATCACCCCGACGGTTTGACAGGACTCACCCGCCTGGTATACAAGGCTGCTTCCGCTTTGGCCGGGTATTCCAAAAGCGCTGTTTCCCGGGATGATCAGTTGGTTCACGGCTGCATCAGCCCTGATCAGTCCGTAGTTGTAATACATGGTGTCCCCGTTGTACACCTCTGTTGTATCTATCGGGTTTGGAACGGCAGGATAGCTGAATTTGTGGAAAAGCACGGAAGAAAAGAATGCCGTATCACTGCAGGTGGTCATCCCTACCCAGCCTGTTTGCTGCCCAATCGGATCCCGCAACCGGAGCAGGGCGATATCGGTTTTAAACTGATGATACCAGGAAGAGAAGAAGTAATAGTGGTCTGCCATACTGCCTGGCAAAGCGGGTTGAAACTGCCCGTTGTCATAGGCTGGGGCTGCCAGCAGGCTGTCGTTGTTCCATTGCTGAAGCGTAATGATACAGTGAGCGGCAGTCAGTACAAAGCGGTCACCCACCAGGATTCCCGAGCAATTGTTTACCAAGCTGCCATTGCGGAATCCGATCAGTTTCACCGCGGTTCTCACAGGATAAGCCGTAAGTGGGAAAAAGGCGGAAGCACGGAACAGGTCGCTGAACTGTGATCCCTGAAATAAGTTTGTGAGCGGCGGGGTGTCAGGCAATGCAATTACATTCTGCAGAAGTCCGGCAAAACTGTCAGTGCTGTCAAAGGGAAGGACTGTGTCGTCGGGGACCGGTGGCAGCCTGTACAATACAGCCTGTCTGACATCGTAATGCAGCAGGGTGTCATATTGTGCCATGAGCGGACTTATGAAGAGCAGTCCGAAAAGGGTAAGCAGTAATCTCATATTAAAGGAAAACTGTTAAACGCACCTGGAAGCCTGAAAGTACCATGATATCAATTTTTTTGGGAATATGCTCAGCCTGGACGCTTGTTTATATAATGCATATCTTTGCATACTAAAAATCATGCCATGCGCAGACAGGATTTCATCTTCATATTGTTCATCCTTGTATTATTTGCTCCCTTTTTCATGTTTCCGGCCCTGATGGATGAGTTTGAGCATTATACCCGGGTTTATCCGGTCATGATGAGTTTTATCAAGTTTGCCTTGCTGGCCACCACGGGGGAGTTGCTTGGATTGCGCATCAAGACAGGAAGCTACATAAAAAGGGGGTTTGGTATTTTACCCAGGAGTCTGGTTTGGGGAATCCTTGGGGTCAGTATTTATATTGCTTTTGTCGTATTCCCTTCAGGGACCATGGTACTGGCACAGCGGACCGGCATCATTGCCGGCATTGAAACTCCGGCGGAGCGGTTTATTCTGGCTTTCATGACGAGTGTTCTGTTGAACCTGATTTTTGCTCCGGTGATGATGACAACGCACAAGATAAGTGATACCCACATCCTTCAGACAGGAGGGAAGCTGGGAAGTTTTTTTACCAGGGTCAGGGTGGTAAGCATACTTGAAAACCTGGACTGGAAGACACACTGGCAATTTATCATGTGCCGCACCATTCCTTTGTTCTGGATACCTGCACATACCGTCACCTTTCTGTTACCCGCAGCTTACCGGGTGCTGTTTGCAGCGCTGCTGGGCATCATGCTGGGAGTGATTCTTGCTGTTGCAAACAAGGGGACTGCCGCAAAAGCCTAGACCTTGTAGAAGGGAAATTTCACAACGACGGCTTTCAGAAGTTTGTCCCTGACCCGGATGAAGATTTCACTGCCCTCTTTGGCAAAAGCAGGAGGGACATATCCCATTCCGATCGCTTTCTTCACCGACGGGCCCATGGTTCCGGAAGTGACCACTCCGCATTGATCTCCTGCAGCATCGGTGATCTCGTACCCGTGACGCGGGATGCCCTTGTCTATCATTTCGAAACCGACAAGTTTCCTGGTCACTCCTTCGGTTTTGTGCTTCAGGATATAAGCCTTATTCACAAAATCCTTTTCATCAGTGAATTTGGTGATCCAACCCAGTCCGGCCTCAATCGGTGAAGTGGTATCATCAATATCATTGCCATAAAGACAAAAACCCATTTCAAGGCGAAGGGTGTCTCTGGCTGCCAGACCAACCGGTTTAATACCGTATTCCTTACCGGCTTCCATGACGGCTTCCCATATGTGCATGGCATGCGCATGATCGAAGTAAATCTCGCAACCTCCTGAACCTGTATAACCTGTTGTTGAAAAAAGCACATTCTCAACTCCGGCGAACGTCAGGATTTTAAAGGTATAGTATTCCATATCGAGCACGGGAGTGTTGGTAAGTTTCTGCATGGCTTTCAGTGCCAGCGGGCCCTGGATTGCAAGCTGGGAAGTGTCATCGGATGCGTTGATGAGGGTGGCACCCATTTTATTCTGGCTGTTACACCAGGCCCAGTCCTTTTCAATATTGGCAGCATTGACGACCAGCAGGTAGCTATCCTCTGCAAAACGGTAAACCAGCAGATCGTCCACGATTCCCCCCCTATCGTTAGGGAAACAGGAATATTGGACTTTTCCGTTGAACAATCTGGAGGCATCATTGGAGGTGACCCATTGTACAAAATCCAGTGCGCGGGGGCCTTTCACCCAGAATTCTCCCATATGGGATACATCAAAAAGCCCCAGTTTGTTTCTGACGGTTTCATGTTCGACAGTAACTCCCTCATATTGAACGGGCATGTTAAACCCGGCAAAGGGAACAATCTTGGCTCCGCAAGCCAGATGAGCGTTGTAAAGTGCAGTATTCTTCATATTGATCAGAAATAATTCAGATACAAAGGTATTAAAACCCTTTAAGCGGCAGTGCCGATATAGAAATATCTTACCTTTGATTTCCGATTTCAGCCATGTTTTTTTCGAAGCAGAACACACCCCGCTGGTTGATACTACTGATAGACATGCTTTTATGCACGATGTCTATCATCTTGGCCTATTTGCTCAGGTTCAATTTCAGGATACCTTCAAACGAACTGGTCCAAATGCCTGTTTCCATTGTCATTGTATTGACTGTTAGGCTTGTTTCGTTTTTAATTGCAAGAACCTATGCAGGTATTGTAAGGTATACCAATACACGCGACACACTCAGGATAGTGGTGGCACTGGGAACAGGCAGCTTTGCTTTCACCCTGCTCAACCTTGCCTGGTATTACTGGGTGAATCAAAGGTTTCTGATCCCTTTTTCCATTATTGTCATCGATTTTATCAGCTCGGCTTTCATTCTTACTTTCTTCAGACTCACTGTCAAGATGGCTTTCCTGGAATTCATTTATCCCAACCGCGAGAAGCGCAACGTCATCATTTTCGGCGCAGGTGAAAGCGGCATTATGACCAAGAGGGCACTTGAAAGGGATGCCGGGACTAAATATAAAGTAATGGCTTTCATTGATGAAGACCTGCGAAAAATCGGTAAAACACTTGAGGGCGTCAGTATATTTGGTCTGGAGAAACTCGAGAACCTGCTGATGACCAACACCATTGCGCATGTGATCCTGTCCATCCAGCACCTGAATCCCAGGAAAAAGCAGATGATCGCCGAAGTGTGCCTGACCCACAATACCAAAGTGCTGAATGTCCCGCCGGTGATAAAATGGATCAATGGAGAACTGAGTTTCAAGCAGATCAAGCGGATTAATATTGAGGATTTGCTGGAAAGGGATGAAATCCGGCTGAATGTGGAGAAGATCAGCCGGGAACTGGTCGGAAAAAACATCATGATCACCGGTGCAGCCGGTTCCATCGGGAGTGAGCTTGCCAGGCAGATCTGCAATTTCCAGCCCAGCAGCATGATACTGATTGATCAGGCCGAAACGCCCTTGTATCATCTTGAGCTGGAGTGTTCGGAAAAGTCGGTGTTTCAGCGGATGAAGTTTTATGTGGCCGACATTTGTGATCAGGCAAGGATGCGCAAGATATTCGAAACATTCAGGCCCGACATCATTTATCATGCTGCCGCATACAAGCATGTGCCGATGATGGAGATCAACCCTTCGGAGGCCGTCCGCACCAATGTGGAAGGAAGTATGATCATTGCCGATCTGGCCCTGGAGTTTGGTTGCGGTAAATTTATCATGATCTCCTCAGATAAAGCGGTAAATCCTACCAATGTGATGGGAGCCTCCAAACGGATCGCCGAAATCTACACCCAATCGCTTAACTCTCTGAATCTGACCCGTTTTATCACCACGCGTTTCGGTAATGTTTTGGGTTCCAATGGATCAGCAATACCACTTTTCAGGAAGCAGATCGAAAACGGCGGACCAATCACCGTAACTCATCCCGAAGTGACACGTTTCTTCATGACGATCACCGAATCCTGCCAGCTGGTTTTGGAAGCCGGTGCTATGGGTCATGGCGGAGAGGTATTCATCTTCGACATGGGACAGTCGGTAAAGATTGTGGATCTTGCAAAGAAGATGGTGCAACTGGCCGGGCTCTCGCTTGGGAAAGACATTCAGATCGTCTTTACCGGTTTAAGGCCAGGAGAAAAGTTATATGAAGAATTGCTCTTTGACAAGGAAAACACCCTTCCGACCCATCATCCGCAGATCATGATCGCCAAAGTCAGAGAGGTTGATCATAAACAGGTAAAGCAGGATATGGCAGAACTGCTTGAATTACTGGGAAAGCAGAGCGATCTGGAACTTGTTGCCAAGATGAAGGTGATCGTTCCGGAGTTCAGAAGCAGAAATTCTGTTTTCGAGAAGCTGGATGTTAATGCAATACCTTCCTGACCAGGTCGGCTGCTTCCTGCAACAGGATGGCAGAGTGTACCTTTAAACCGGACTGGTCTATCAGTGTTTTTCCTTCTTCCGCATTGGTTCCCTGAAGCCGTACGATAATAGGAACATGGATCTCCCCAATGTTGTGATAGGCATCCACCACACCCTGTGCTACCCTGTCGCAACGAACAATTCCGCCGAAAATATTCACCAGGATGGCTTTCACATTGGGGTCTTTCAGAATGATACGGAATGCTTCCTCCACCCGTTTTGCATTGGCTGTACCACCCACATCAAGAAAATTTGCAGGTTCGCCGCCCGACATCTTGATCATATCCATGGTAGCCATCGCCAGTCCCGCGCCATTAACCATACAGCCGACATTTCCATCGAGTTTGACAAAATTGAGGCCGAACTGTCCGGCTTCCACTTCCATGGGATCTTCCTCTTCCAGGTCGCGCATCTCTAAAATGTCGGGATGCCTGTAAAGGGCGTTGTTGTCGATTACTACCTTGCAGTCAACAGCCAGGATTTTATCATCAGAGGTCTTGAGCACAGGATTGATCTCAAAGAGGCTTGCATCAGATTCACAGTATGCTTTGTAAAGGGACTGAACAAAACCTATCATCGACTTCCATGCATGGCCGCTCAGGCCCAGATTAAAGGCGATCCTTCTGGCCTGGTATGCCTGAAGACCGGTTCCGGGCTCGATGTATTCCTTGAATATCAGATCGGGAGTCTCCTCAGCAACCTGTTCAATATCCATCCCTCCCCTGGGTGAATACAAAACCATATTTTTTGAGCAGTTGCGGTCGAGCATGACGCTCATATAAAACTCAGCCGTTGGCGACGGACCGGGATAGTAAACATCCTGCTGGATGAGTACTTTTCTGACCTTCTTGCCTTCCGCTTTCGTCTGAGGTGTAACCAGATTCATGCCGATGATGCTTTTCGACAGCTTCTCCACGTCCTCGATGCTTTTGGCGAGTTTGACCCCACCTCCTTTTCCTCTTCCTCCGGCATGGATCTGTGCTTTCACCACCCAGAAATTTGAGCCGGTTATCTCCTGTATCGCTTTGGCAGCCATCACCGCCTCATCCGGCGTATAGGCCACAATGCCATGCGGAATGGCAACACCATACCTGTTGAGAATGGATTTGCCCTGGTATTCGTGAAGATTCATGTGCCTGTTATGATTTAAAACGCCTGCAAAATTATAAAAAACAACGGCATTTTCAATATATAGATTAAGTTATATACATATTCTTGCTTTATTATATTTCAGGAATAACTGATCCCTGTCAGCTGCGCGTTTGCCGCCAGCCATCAGAAATAAAGAAAACAATGCAATAATTGCTTAGATTTGAAGCGTAATTCTCACAGCTATGGCACACGAAGAAAACAATGAAAATCTGAGCCCTGAAGAATTGAAATACAGGGATTTAGCCCACAGAGGAGATGACTATTTCAAGATTGAACTCTATCGTTGGGCATTACATTACTACAAACTGGCTGAAGCGATGCCGGGTTACGGAGATACGCTGCAGGACAAGATCGCGCTTACGCGGGACAAGCTCAGGAAAGAAACCCGCAGCATTCTGACGGTTCTTATTGTTGCG
Source organism: Bacteroidota bacterium (assembly GCA_022709385.1). GTDB lineage: Bacteria > Bacteroidota > Bacteroidia > Bacteroidales > CAIXZF01 > JAKLIX01. Next base: position 78,825 of record JAKLIX010000011.1, read on the forward strand.
GCAGTGGTCATCGTGCTTGTGTGGCTGTTCAGCTGAGGTCACTGTATGATCAAAGCCGGGAACATACACAAAGCTTACGGTTCGTTACAGGTACTGAAAGGGATCAACCTCACGGTAGAGGAAGGAGAGATTGTTTCGGTTATCGGAGCTTCGGGGGCCGGCAAATCGACGCTGTTGCACATCCTGGGAACCCTGGATAAACCTGACAAAGGCAGTTTGCTGATCCGTGGGATGTCGCCGGAAGACCTGAGTGAGAAAAAACTTGCGCGGTTCAGAAACACGCATATTGGTTTTGTTTTTCAGTTTCATTACCTGCTGCCTGAATTTACGGCGCTTGAGAATGTAGCCATTCCTGCCATGATTTCAGGGAAACCCCGAAAGCAGGCTGAGGCGGCTGCCATGAAACTGCTTGAACGGCTTGAACTTCCGGACCGGGCAGATCATAAGCCAGAAGCTTTGTCGGGTGGTGAGCAGCAAAGGGTTGCGGTTGCAAGGGCATTGATTAACAATCCGGCCGTTGTGCTGGCAGATGAACCTTCGGGCAATCTGGATTCCGTGGCTGCCAAAAACCTGCACCGTTTGTTTTTCGAACTGAGGGATGAAAGAAAGCAGACCTTTGTTATTGTAACTCACAATATGGAACTTGCCGAAATGGCAAATCGCATGGTTTCCATCAAGGACGGCCTGATCATCTGAATAAAGTTGCAGCGGTGGTATAACATACACATTTTCATCAGATTCTGCCGGGCGATGTTTCTTTTATTGTTCCTGGCCTCACAGTTCCATGGAACAGCCCAAAGCAGGAAGATGGGGCATGTGTTGATAGAGGGTAAGGTTTATGTGAATGACCGTGGGATACCCAATGCATTTGTCAATATTTTTCTAAGGGACAAAGCGTTTACGCACACTTATTCCGGTGTTAACGGAACATTTAAGGTGACCCTGCCTTTCAATCACAAATTCAGGATTGAAATTGGCAAACAGGGACTGGTAAACAAGCAGTTTATTATTAACACAGAAATCCCCTCCGGCGTCAGGGACGACCAGATTTATGTCTTCAACCTGCAACTCGATTTGTTTCCGCCCTTTGAAGAGGTAGACATGTCGCTTTTATATGAGCCCATGGCTTACATCGGGTATGATCACCTGACCGGGAGCTTCGGATTCGACCTTGAAGCTGCGGAGGATAAGGTGAGAAAAGTGCAAGCCCTTCAAAAAGAAATTGAGACCATACTTGCCATCAAAGCCAGGCTTTTCAGGCTGGAGTTCAGCAATGCCGAGGTGGCATATATGCGCATGCAATACACCCTGGCCTTGGATGACTACAAAAAAGCCCTGCGGGTTTATCCCTCCAACACGGCACATCTTTATATTGATGTCACGTATATCAAAGACCAGATCGCCACGATCGAGGCTTTGCTGGCAGAAAGAAGGATGCAGGAAAGGAATAAGGCGCTGAAGCAACAGCTTGATGTGGCCAGGAACAGGGCAGACAATGCATTCAGGCAAAAATTGTACGATGAAGCAAGCGAGAATTACCGAAAGGTGTTGGGACTAAAGCCGGATGACAGACATGCACGAACCAGGCTCGATACCATTAAAGCGATCGTGAACCGGGATATTATCATCAATTTCAGTGATTATCCGCCCGTGATGAGGGCCGGAACTGAAATTAAGCTTCCCCTTGCGCGTTTAGGCGCTTCGTTAAAGAAAGGTAATTACCTGATTATCAATCTTAGGCGGGACAGTGAAAGTGAAGGGAAAGTAGTCATTCGCTATGGTAATGACAAGGAGCGCGGGGGCAACTTTGTCATTACCGACACTCCTTCCGGGCAATTCAGGGAGCACTATATCCGTTTGGGGACCAGTTATCAATGGTCCAGAATGGATGCTGCCTGGATAAGCATCAGTGCAGAAGGTTGTGACATCGGCCTGGGTGATATCCGCCTCAGCAGGACAGAATAAGGGATCATTTTTTTCAAAAACCTTTGTTAGGTTAGAAAAGATACCTATCTTTGCACGCCTTTTTCAGATTTTTTTTCTAATACCGAGCAATCATGGGCAAGCATACACTGATCGAATATATTGACGGCATGACGCCTGTCAAACAGTTTCCCGAATTCAAGGCAGGCGACACCATTACCATACATTACAAGATCAAGGAAGGGGAAAAAGAGAGGATACAGCAGTTCCAGGGCATTGTACTTCAAAGGGCCGGAAGCGGGAAAACAGAAACCTTCACGGTAAGGAAGATGTCCGGTAACATTGGCGTTGAGAGGATTTTCCCCATAGCCTCACCTTTCATCGAGAAGATCGATATCAATAAAAAGGGTGTTGTTCGTCGTGCAAGGATCTTTTATCTGCGTAAACTGACCGGTAAAAAGGCCAGGATCAAGGAAAAAGTTTACTAGGTTTAAATTCCCCTGTAGCATTCATTTTTTTGTATCCGGTATCTTCATCCGGATGATTGACCAATATTGGGTTTGGTCGGGGCCAGGTGCATTGGGATGTCATCCTGGCGTTGATTTAAATCAATGCCAGGATGACATCCCAATTGCACTTTAGCTTCCCAAAGTCGCTACCATCACTGCTTTGATCGTATGCAGGCGATTTTCCGCCTCATCAAACACGATCGAATGAGCCGATTCAAAGACATCTTCCGTCACTTCCATTCCGTCCAGGCCATATTCCTGATAAATCTGCTCCCCTACTTTGGTTTCCCTGTTATGAAAAGCAGGAAGGCAATGGAGGAATTTGACGGCCGGATTGCCGGTCAGGTTCACCAAATCCATGTTGACCTGGAAAGGTTTTAACAAACCGATGCGTTCGGCCCAGATTTCCTTGGGTTCACCCATAGACACCCAAACATCGGTATACAGAAAATCGGCGTCTTGAACGGCTTCCCGGACATTGTCGGTAATTGTAATTTTCGCACCGCTTGCAGCCGCAATCGACCTGCATTGGTCAATCAGGTCTGCAGAAGGATGCAGGCTTGCAGGAGCAGCACAACGGTAATCGATCCCCATTTTCGCAGCGCCTACCATCAGCGAGTTGGCCACATTATTTCTGCCATCGCCAAGATAAACCAGTTTCATTTTATTCAAGGGTTTATCACAATGCTCGATCATGGTCATAAAATCGGCGAGGATCTGGGTGGGGTGAAACTCATTGGTGAGGCCGTTCCAAACGGGAACACCGGCATAATCAGCAAGTTCCTGTACAATTTTCTGACCGTAGCCCCGGTATTGTATCCCATCGTACATGCGCCCCAGCACCCTGGCAGTGTCTTTCATACTCTCCTTATGCCCGATCTGGCTTCCGCTCGGTCCGATATAGGTAACATGGGCACCCTGGTCGAGGGCAGCCACTTCGAAGGCGCAGCGTGTGCGGGTCGAATCCTTTTCAAAAATCAACGCGATATTTTTTCCTCGCAGACGTTGTTGCTCAGTTCCGGCGTATTTGGCCTTTTTCAGGTCAATGGCCAGGTCGAGCAAATACTTGATTTCAGCCGGACTAAAATCCAGCAGCTTTACAAAATGACGGTTTCTCAGGTTGAATGCCATGGTGCAGGTTTTAAAAATTGATGAAAAATAACATTAACATTATGGAAGGAAGCATCAGGGTACACTATACCATGGTAATGCGGGTGCCGCCATTATCCACACCAAGCAGGGTAGTCCTGGTGATGATGGTATCTTTACCGGTATGTTCCACAAAGTTGATGGCTGCCCTGATTTTGGGGGCCATGCTTCCTTCGCCGAAATGTCCTTCTTTAAGGTAACGCTTGGCTTCGGCCAGGGTCATCCGGTCAAGGGTTCTCTCCTGAGGTGTGTTGAAATCCAGGCACACTTTAGGTACATCTGTGAGAATGAAGAATTTATCAGCATGGATCTGTACCGCCAGGATAGAAGAGGCGAGGTCTTTATCGATGACCGCATCGATGCCCTGAAGCTTATTTGGTTGAACATAAAAGGCTGGTATTCCGCCGCCACCCACTGCAATTACAATTTGACCATCCCGTGCCAGTTTTTCGATTGATTTCTGATTCCCGATTACCAGTGGCTGTGGCGATGCCACCACTTTACGCCATCCTCTGCCGCGTGCATCTTCTTTGAAAACCGATTTCCCATCGGCCATCAATGCCTGTGCTTCTTCTTTGGTATAATAGGGTCCTATTGGTTTTGTGGGATTCTGGAAGGCGGGATCATCCTTGTTCACCAGCACCTGTGTGATGATGGTGATGATATCCCTTTCCAATTCATGGGCTTCCAGTACATTTCGCAATTGTTGTTCGATCACATACCCGATAAAACCCTGGGAATATGCCACACAAATATCAAGCGGCATTGCGGGAAGACCATGCAACTGCACGCCCGCCTGATCGGAAAGCAGGATATTTCCGACCTGTGGACCATTGCCATGGGTGATTACCAGGTTATAATCCCGCCTGATCAGTGCAAGCAGGTGTTCACAGGTTTCGTAAGCATTCTTTTCCTGCTCATCGATGCTACCCTGTTGTCCGCTGAGTAAAAGTGCATTCCCTCCGAAGGCAACAACGGCTAATCTTTTCATAGTACAATAATTTGATTTTGTATAGGGGCCGCAAAGGTAAGTATAAAAAATGATGTGTGAAAGAATTCACAAGGCTTCATCGCCTGATGGTACGCGAAAAGACCTGCTGGTTGCCAATTCTGTCGGTCACGAATAATTCGAAGAGATGTTCACCTGCAGAAAGGTTTGAATCAATGCGGTAGGTCAGCGTACTCTTTTTATGGTCGTAAACCATCAGTACCCACTGTCCATCCACATAACCGCAATAGTTGCCTATTCCGCTGAAGTTGTCACTGATTTTGAATGTCAGCCTGTCCGGATGTAACACCCTACCCTTCTTGTCCTTCCGGATCACCGCTTTTATTACCGGGGGTGTCGCATCAACCGCAATGGCAAAGGAACCAAACTTCCTTGTCAATGCAGTTACCCAGCCGTTTTCGTATCGCCCTCCGATATATGTTTTCCCTCCCTTTGCAGTCGGCCTGGCCAGACAGGCTTTATCCTGGTATGCTGCAGGAAGCCCCTTCGCTCTGACAGACACAACCATATAATCATTCAGAGGGGTGCTGCCATCCTGAATTTTATGAACGGAAGAGTAAAATCCGGCAGCAGCGCTTTGTTTGGAATAATCAAGCTCCAGGGTATCGAAGAGCACACCTCTGGGAATATGCAGCTTCAGTTCATCGCTAACGAAATCATTAGACTGGTCGCATGGAAAGACGATATCATGTTTTGAATTACGGGGCGGACAAGGATATTGTGCCGGATCTTTGCATTGAGCCCGAAACGACAGCTCGGTAAGGTTACCCTGGTAATCGCTTAATTCAATCGTAATCCGGTGAACCTGACCATCGGAGAAATCAAATACCCCTCCGTTCAGGGCTGTTTTGTAAAGGGGGATGGCATTGCAGGGAGCCACCCTGGTCAGTTGTACAAACTGTCTGGTTTTCTGGTAATGGTCATAGTCGATTAAGGAATTGATGGCCCTGAAATGATCGAAGGAAAACTGGTCCATGCCGGTATGGTAAACCAGCACGGAGTCCATCCTTACCGTTAGTTCATACAAGCCGTTTTTATTGCCTGATCCGTCAATATCCTGTGCCCTGATGCCGAAAATGACATATGGCGGCAGGTTCACCACCGCTGTTTGCTTCAGGGAGAATCCAGCGGCTGTTTTGAGCACGGGCAGGGAAACCGGCATTGATCCTGTCAGCAAGTCCCCGTTCTTTCTGACCCGGTAATAACTCAGTGACCTGATCACAGGTTTACGGTTGTCGTTCACCTTCAGGCCGAAAAGCAGCGGGTTGGTGGGCATTTCACCTGCAGTCTGCCTGATTTCAAAATGAAGGTGCGGCCCCTGAGAGCTTCCGGAATTGCCTGAATAAGCCACAATCTGGCCTTTTTTAACCGGAAAACGCAGGGTATCGGGATATTCATCCAATTCAAAGGTATGGTAGGTGAACTGGTAATTTGTCACAAAATGTTCATAATCAGGAATAAATTCATCGAGATGGGCATATACCGAAGTATAGCCATTCGGATGATTAATATACAAGGCCCTTCCAAAGCCGGCCGATTGCAGCCTGATCCGGCTGATATAGCCATCGGCGATTGCATAGACGGGGGTTCGCATGGGAGCCGGGAAATCGATCCCGGAATGGAAATGATCATAGCGGAATTCGGCAAATGTTCCGCTGACCCGCGTTATTTGCGGCAGGGGCAGGCCAAAATACCCTGTCGGATACTGCTGGGCGAAACCCCAGGCCTGGAATAGAGAAAGCAGGGACAAAAGCAATACACTTTTACACGAAAGCAGGCAGACCATGCTGACGAAAGGGATGGATGGCTGAAGTTGAGTTCCGGCTTTGTTCATCTGACCATATTTCAGGTAAAAATTTCCGTGAGCTGAGCCATATTATATATGGTATAGTCGGCATCGGGGTAACTACCCTTGAGCCGGGACTCGTTAAACCAGATGGTTCCAAGGCCTGCAGTCTTGGCAGCGGAGATGTCGTTGGGGTATTTATCACCGATGGAGATTGCTTCAGATGGGAGACATTGTAATTCAGAAATCAGAGAGCGGAAGAATGCCGGATCGGGTTTCCTGCATCCCAGCTCGAAGCTCGAGAAGAATAGGGTGAAATACTGTTCCACCCCACCCCTCCTCAGGGCTTCTCTCATATCGGCGGTGTTGCTGTGTGGAGCGCTGGTGGCAATGACCAGTCTGCTCCTTTGCTTCAGTTTTTCTAAAACCACTTCAATTCCCGGGATCAACTCAATAAGGGGCCAATCTTTCATGGGACCGGGGTATTCAAGGTCGCGCATCACGGTATTTCCCCAGTCAAATATTACATATCCGGGAGTTTTCATTTTCCGGGATTTGGATTGATACTACTGCTTACTATCCGCCATAAACGGCGGATATACAAAGATATTTTCTGAAAATGCCCGCGATACAAGAAGATCCGGGATAATATCAACAAGGAATTGTTAATGGGCGCGGTATCAGAGAAAAAAGACTGCAACACCTCCCACTGCCAGGATGGCACCGATCACTTCTTTCCACTTGAGTTTTTCTTTAAAAATTATCACAGCGGCAGGGATAATCGTGACCGGGGTAATGGCCATAATGGTGGCTGCCACGCCGGTGTTGGCATGTTGTACTGCCAGCAGTGAGAACGAAACCCCCAGAAACGGGCCGAATACTGCACCCGTACTTACAAGAAGCATTGCCTTGCGGTCGTTCAACCCGGCAGCCACGCGTTTCCATTTCTTCCAGAACGTGAACAACACGGAAAACCCGGCTATCCCGGCCATCACCCTGATCTGGGAAGCGCTGAAAGCATGATAGGATCCCATGCCATATTTGCTCATGACAAGTCCGCCTGCCTGTCCGAGCGCTCCGCCAAAAGCCAGGAGAAGCCCCTGCCAGGCATAAGCTAACTTAAAGCCAGGCTTGCCCGGCTGGCGTTGTTCATCTCTGCCGAGAATCACAATGATAATTCCCGACAAGGTGAGCATCATGCCGAGAAAATTCTTCATTCCCATCTGTTCCCCAAGAAAAACAAAGGAAAGAAGGGCAGCGATCGGTGGAACCAACGACATGATCAGCAGGGAGATCCGCGCACCGATTTCAACAAAAGCCTGAAAAAGAGCGAGATCTCCAAGTGTAAATCCGATCAGGCCGGATAAAAGCAGCCAAAACCACTGATGCTCGCTAGCATCAAGAGGCAGAAAGTGATTATTGATGAAGTAGTTGAACAGGCCGAGCAGGAAAAATGCCATCAGCAGGCGGATAAAATTCACGGAAAGAGAACCGATACGCTTCCCGGAAGCTTCAAAAGCAAGAGCAGTAACAGTCCAGCAAAGCGCTGTAACCAGGGCGGCAATCTCTCCGGCATGATTTTTCACTGTCAGGATACTATTTAGGAGGGCAAAAGTACAAATACTCCGGCGGAGCGTGACGGGATTGCTTAATTTTACAGATGTGAAATGAGTGAGCAGACAGACACATACTATACCGTGGCTGGGTCTTCCATGGCCACATACAGGGATAAAGCCAGCAGGTTTATCGGGTTGGTAGAGCCGGTCCTTACTGAGGAAGCGGTGAAGACCATCCTGAAATCCCTGAAAAAAACATATTATGACGCCAACCATCACTGTTATGCCTACCGCCTTGGCTGGGATTATTCCCTTTACAGGATGAATGATGACGGAGAGCCATCCGGCACGGCGGGAAGACCCATCTTCGGACAGATACAATCGTTCAATCTGACCAACGTGCTGGTAGTGGTAGTCCGGTACTTCGGAGGCACCAAACTGGGTGCCAGCGGTTTAATCAATGCCTACAGGACTGTGACCAGGGATGCCCTTCAACAGGCAGGGCAAAGCGAGAAAACAGTTCATGAACATCACAGGCTGGATTTCGCTTACGACAGGATGAATGAAGTGATGAAAATCATCAAGGAAAAAAACCTGCAGATACTATCCACCGATTTCATGGAGAAATGCAGCCTTGTGTATGGTATCCGAAGGCAACTTGCTGCAGCTATGGTTGAAGAATGGCAGAAAAAGCCGGGGATAAGCGTTCAAATTCTTAAAACCGAATAAGTAAACCATTCATTATCAATAGACACAAGAAATCTTTCCACAATGCGGAAAATTTATTAACAATGATTTAATGAGGGGATAATGTTGTATTTTTAGAAATGCGTACAGAGAAGAAAGGGGTGAACCAGGAATCAGGGTGTTCTGTTAGTTTGTTGAAGTTTAATTATTTAATACGAAAATGCCTATGCACTGACTTTCCAATTACTTGATTTTCAAAAAGTACAAATAGTCATACAACAAGAATGTATAATGTATGTACTTCATTGATTATGAATTAATTATTTTTTCTTTGATGGGGACTAAACAGCCGGAAAAAATTAACAATCACCTCAATAGAATCAAAAACGGGCTTTTGGGGTGGATAAGGAAGTTAAGGTAATCTTTCCTTGAAGTCAAGTAATTTTTAAGTAGTGTTTTAAAATTTTCGTGTGCATTTTTGCCCGGTGTGCTTCGGCAAACTCGCTGTAGATTAATTTCTGCTCACTGCAACTTCTAAGGCATTGTATTTAAGTAAAATAAGCAATCTGACACCAGTAGGTTGTTGAAAAGATATTTTTTGAATGGATAATACTCATACAGAGATCTGGGAGAATTGCCTGAAAATCATCAAAGACAACATCAGTTTTCAAAAATTCAAGACCTGGTTTGAACCTATCAGGCCATTGAAAGTTGAAGACAATGTTTTGACGATTCAGGTTCCTTCCCAATTTTTCTATGAATGGCTCGAGGAGCATTACATCACCTTGCTTAAGAAGACCATCAAGCAGGAGCTTGGCGTCAACGGAAGGCTTGAGTACAGCATCGTGATGGACAATTCATTCGAAAACGCAGACCCGCTTACCGTTACTGCCCCCACCGGAAACAAACCCGCTACACAGAATCCCGACATCAGTATGCCGATTGATCTGAATAAGGGTAATGTGAAAGAGATTCCGAATCCTTTTATTATTCCGGGTCTCAAGAAGATCAATGTGCAATCGCAGTTGATTGACAGCTATTCATTTGACAACTTTGTGGAAGGCGACTGCAACCGTCTTGCACGATCAGCCGGCTATGCCGTTGCACAAAATCCCGGGAAAACATCGTTCAATCCTTTGTTTATATACAGTCCCACCGGCCTTGGCAAAACCCACCTTGCCCACGCCATTGGCCTGGAAGCGAAAAACAACTATCCCGAGAAAACTGTATTGTATGTAAGTACCGAGCAATTCATTCACCAGTTCATTGATGCCGTCAGGAATAACAGTCATAACGACTTTATTCATTTCTACCAGATGATCGACCTGCTGATCATCGATGATATTCACGGGCTTGCAGCCAAGGAAAAGACCCAGAATGTTTTCTTCCATATTTTCAACCACCTGCACCAGAAAGGGAAGCAATTGGTGATAACATCCGACAAACCTCCGGTTGAGCTAAAAGGTGTGGAAACGAGGTTGTTGTCAAGATTCAAATGGGGCCTGGCCGCAGATCTTCAGCTGCCCGACTTTGAAACCCGCATGGCCATCATAAGGAAGAAGCTTTACAATGATGGTGTGAATATGCCCGATGATGTAGTAGAGTACCTGGCTTACAGCATTTCCACCAATATCAGGGAACTCGAAGGAGCCCTGGTCAGTATCCTGGCCCAGTCGACACTCAATAAAAAAGCCATTACGATGGAACTGGCGCGGCAGATGATCGACAAATTTGTGAAGAACACTGCCAAGGAGATTTCAATTGACTACATTCAGAAGGTGATTTGCGACTATTTCGGTCTTCCGCTTGAGAGTATCAACTCAAAAACCCGGAAAAGGGAAATTGTCCAGGTAAGACAATTGGCAATGTACTTCGCTAAAAAACACACCAAGTCATCCCTGGCCACCATCGGACATCACTGCGGAAATAAAGACCACGCGACTGTGCTTCATGCCTGCAGAACTGTCGTCAACCTGATCGAAACCGACAAGCAGTTCCGTACCTATGTGGAAGACCTGGAGAAGAAACTCCGGATCTGAACTGCTCTCCTCTATTCAAGTTTATTTCTGATGAAAATGCTTTTTGTTTGTTTGGGAAACATCTGCCGTAGTCCCATGGCGGAAGGTTTGATGAGACATAAAATCATGCATGCCGGATTGGGCAGGCAGGTTCAGGTTGATTCAGCAGGGTTCGAATCCTTTCATTTCGGTGATCCACCCGATGCAAGAGCCATGGCAGTGTGCAGACAACATGGCATTGATATCAGCAGTCATCGTGCCAGACCATTCAGACCGGAAGATTTCGATGTTCATGAGATGATATATGTAATGGATAGCAATAACTACACTGATGTCATCGCTGTATCCAGAAACCAGTCAGACAGGGCAAAAGTTGATTTCCTGATGAATGCAGTTAATCCCGGCAGCAAGGCCGCCGTTCCCGATCCCTGGTACGGGGGAAGACAGGATTTTGAAAAAGTCTACTGCCTGCTGGATGAGGCTACCGACTGTTTGCTGAAGCTTATTACCCGGAAACTGGGAGACAATGAATGAAATACCAGGAAGAGAGGACATTGAGCGGGCTCACCATCTGATCGCCCCGTACATTCATAATACCCCTGTCCTGACAAGTCAGTCTTTTGACAGCCTGACGGGCTGCAATGTCTTTTTCAAATGTGAGAATTTTCAGAAAGCGGGAGCTTTCAAATCACGAGGAGCGGTACATGCGGTCATGACACTCCCCGGCGAAAGCACCCGGGCCGGGGTTGCCACCCATTCTTCAGGCAACCACGCCCAGGCTTTGGCCAGGGCCGCCTCCCTGAGGAAAATCCCCGCATACGTGGTGATGCCGTCCAATGCCCCTGCTGTGAAGGTCAGGGCTGTTGAGCAATACGGCGGTCAGATCACTTTTTGCGAACCCAGCCTGGCTGCCAGGGAATCCACCCTTGCCGGGCTTATTACGCGCACAGGCGCAAGTGAAATCCATCCTTACAATGACTACCGGATTATTGCCGGACAAGCCACCGCCGCCCTGGAATTCATCCGGCAGGTACCTGACCTGGATATCATTATCGTCCCGGTCGGTGGTGGCGGATTGCTCAGTGGCAGCCTGCTGAGCTGTCGTTATTGGTCGCCGAAAACTGCCGTCATTGCTGCTGAACCTGAAAAAGCCAACGACGCATACCTGTCGTTCAGGGAAAGGAAATTCGTTCCTTCTGTAAATCCTGATACCATTGCCGACGGATTAAAAACTTCCCTGGGCAGCCTTACCTTTCCGATCATCATGCAGTATGTGCATGACATTCTTACCACCGGCGAGGGTGCAATCATCCATGCCACCCGATGGATATGGGAAAGAATGAAAATTGTGATAGAACCCTCCGCAGCCGTTCCTGTAGCCGTTTTATTGGAAAATGCACAGCGCATGAGTGGAAAGCGTATCGGCATCATCATCTCCGGAGGCAATGCAGATCTTCATAAGCTCCTCTGGAACCAGCCATGAAACAAAAGCCCGGCAAACTGTACCTGATTCCCACTCCGATTGGCGCAAGCCCGGATTTCCCCTTAGTCTGTTTCAATTCATCCATCCTTCACGGAATCCATGTTTTTGTTGTTGAAGCCGAAAAAAGTGCAAGGAAGTTTCTCAAACAATGCGCCTATCCCCACCCTTTTGAACATCAGGTGTTTCTTGAACTGAATGAACATACCCATGATACAGAGGCTGGTGCTTTTCTGTCCTACGTCCTTGAAGGGCGGGATGCCGGACTGATGTCGGAGGCAGGACTGCCCTGCATCGCTGATCCGGGAGCGAAAGCCGTGCGGCTGGCGCATACACATGGTATTGAAGTTATTCCCCTTCCGGGTCCCTCTTCGGTTTTCCTTGCGCTGATGGCCTCAGGCGGAAACGGCCAGCAATTCACCTTCCACGGGTACCTTCCTATAGCGAAACATTCCAGACAGGTGAAGCTCCGCGACATTGAACACCTGGCCGGCAAAACCGGTGCTTCCCAGATTTTTATGGAAACGCCTTACCGAAATATATCCCTGATTGAACAAATCCTGCACACATGCCGCCCGGATACGATGCTTTGCATTGCCTGTGACCTGCTCGGACCACAGCAGAAAATCATTACGGACACAGTGGCAGGCTGGAAAGTCCGCCAGGCAGGTGAATTCCGGAAAATACCGGCCGTCTTTATCATGTTCAGGTGAAAACAAAAGCAGTTGCCACATGTTAATAAATTTCAAATCAGGAAAAGGACAAATAAATCCTGAAGAATACAATATTATATGAAGCCAGATTATTTATTTGAAGTCAGTTGGGAAGTTTGCAATAAAGTAGGTGGAATATATACGGTTGTCTCAACCAAGGCATTAACGCTTCAGCAATTACTTGGAAACCAGTATATCCTGATCGGGCCGGATGTCTGGATGGAAACCCAGGACAATCCGGAGTTTATTGAAGACAAAACGGTTTACCGCCCCTGGCGCGACAAAGCTGAGAATGAGGGCCTTCATTTCAGGATGGGACGATGGAATATACCCGGATCGCCATTGGTCATCCTGGTTGATTTTACCCCGTATTTTTCAATCAAAGACAAGATTTTTGCCGATTACTGGATCAGCTACCAGCTCGATTCGATTACCGGGCAATGGGATTACATTGAACCTGCCATGTTTGGCCATGCGGCAGCCCTGGTGATCGAAAGTTTTTACAGTTTTCACCTTTCGGCCCAGGACCGCCTGATCGCCCAGTTCCATGAGTGGATGACCGGTACCGGGGTTTTGTATTTAAAAGAACATGTACCCCAGGCAGGAACAGTTTTTACCACCCATGCCACCACCATGGGGCGGTCGGTTGCCGGCAACCTGATGCCGCTTTACCGTGATATGGCTCATTATCAGCCTGATGTAATGGCATCGAATCTTGGAATCAGAGCTAAGCACTCTCTTGAGAAAAATGCTGCCCTTGCCGCTGATGCCTTCACTACTGTCGGGGAAATAACGGTAAACGAATGTGAGAAATTCCTTGGTAAGAAGCCGGACGTACTCACACCCAATGGTTTTGAACTCAGTATTGTACCCGACAAGGCCGCTTTCGGTATCAAACAGCAGCATGCCCGCGATGCCCTTTTTAAGCTGGCACATGCCGTTCTTGGCTACCGGCCCGATCCCGACAGCCTGCTTGTGGTTAACAGTGGCCGTTATGAGTTTCGCAACAAGGGAATCGATCTGTATATTGATGCCATGTGGAAACTCAACAAAGAAAAAAGTCTGACCAAACAAGTCATTGCTTTCATTATGGTTCCGGCCAATCATAAAGGCGTCAATCCCACCGTCCTTTCAAGGTTGCACCAGAATAAACCGAACGATCTGCCAGCTGCCGGATTTCTGAGTCATGACCTGTACAGTCCTGAACACGATCCTGTTTTAACCCGTCTGAAAACCTCCGGGATTAACAACAACCGGAACGACAAAGTCAAAGTGATCTTCGTGCCCGCTTATCTGAATGGAAACGATGGACTGCTCAACCTGCACTACTACGATCTGCTCATAGGCTTCGACCTTTCCGTTTTCCCGTCCTATTACGAACCCTGGGGATATACTCCGCTTGAAAGTCTTGCCTTCCACATTCCGACCATCACCACATCCCTCACCGGCTTTGGAATATGGGCCAGGGCGAAAGACGGGGAGCATAAGAATGCGCTTTACGTCGTTGAGAGAACAGAGGAAAACTCCGTACAGGTAGTGGAATATATCAGCGCTATCATCAGGGAACTTGCTGCCCTCTCTGCAGATAAACGGGAGGCAGCCAGGAAAAGCGCGCAATTGCTTGCACAAAAGGCAGTCTGGTCCATCCAGATAGAACAGTATTATGCCGCCTATGAACTGGCTCTTAAAAAAGTAGCGCAACGATACGGACTTTACAGGGATAAACTTGGAATCGATTTTTATACCGTTTATGATACTCCGAAAACAAACCTGCCTGTATGGAAAAAACTATATGTAAATCCACGCTTACCAGATCAATTATCTGATCTTCACAGGCTTGCGAAAAATCTCTGGTGGTCATGGAACTCAGAAGCTACTGCTTTGTTCGACAGCATTGATCACGCGAGCTGGGAAGAAAGCCAGCATAATCCGATTGTATTGATCGAAAATTTGCAGTTCGACCAGATCAAGCGGCTTTCCCAGGATGAAAGCTTCATTGCCAGTCTGAAACAGGTTGTTCATCAATTCGATGAATACATGGGCGAAACTGTGAATCAGCAACAGGGAAGGATCGCATATTTCAGTATGGAGTACGGATTACACGACACCCTAAAGACCTATTCGGGTGGTCTTGGCATGCTGGCAGGCGATTACCTGAAAGAGGCCTCCGATTCGAACGCAAATATTATTGGTGTAGGCTTACTATACCGTTATGGATATTTCAATCAACAGATTTCATTTTTCGGAGACCAGTTATCGGAGCTGGTTCCCCAGAAATTCACCCATCTTCCTGTTCAGCCGCTGAAGGATAGTAAGGGAGAGCTGTTGACCATCAGCATTGCCCTTCCCGGGCGTACCATGATTGCCAAGGCCTGGCGTCTGGATGTGGGAAGGATACCGCTTTACCTGTTGGATACAGATATAGAAGAAAACCTGGAGGTGGACCGTCAGGTGACACATCAGTTGTATGGAGGTGACTGGGAAAACCGGTTCAAGCAGGAGTTGCTGCTGGGTGTGGGCGGCATCAGGCTTTTGGAAGCTTTGGGCGAAAGACCCGCCATCTACCATATCAATGAGGGGCATGCCGCCTTTATCGGGCTTGAAAGGTTAAGAAAACTGGTACAGGATGAAAAGTTAAGCTTTCCCGTGGCTATTGAACTGGTGCGGTCATCTACCCTGTTCACTACGCATACACCGGTTCCTGCCGGTCACGATGCATTCCCGGAAGATATCCTCCGCACCTATATTCCACATTACCCCGACAGGTTGAATATCAGCTGGGATGAGTTTATGAACCTGGGCAGATACCATGAAAACAGAATGGAAGAAAAGTTTTCAATGAGTGTGCTGGCGGTAAGACTATCCCAGGAGGTGAACGGTGTTTCTCGTATCCATGGCAAAGTAAGCCGCCAGATGTTCAGGGAACTGTATGATGGCTGTTTTGCAGATGAATTGCATATAGGCTATGTCACCAACGGAGTTCATATGCCCACCTGGACCGCTGATCGGTGGAAAGCGCTTTATTCCAATTATATGGGGGAAATCCTGTTCAGGGAACAATCAAATCCGGAACACTGGGAAAAGATATACCAGGTGCCTGATGAAGAGATCTGGAATATCCGGAACAGCCTGCGCCGGGAATTGATTGAATTCATTCAGGTCAGGCTAAGCAACGACCTTACCAGAAGACAGGAAAATCCGGGGATTATCCTGGATATCATGGAACAAGTGAATGATGAGATATTGACCATTGGTTTTGCCAGAAGGTTTGCCACATACAAAAGGGCACACCTGCTTTTTTCCGGCATGGATCGTTTAAAGGAACTTGTAAACAATACACAAAGGCCGGTCCAGTTTCTGTTCGCAGGGAAAGCACACCCCAATGACAAGGCAGGACAGGATCTTATCAAGCGGATCATTGAGGTGTCCCGTATGCCTGATTTTCAGGGCAGGGTTATTTTCCTGGAAAACTATGATATGGCCCTGGCGAAGAAGCTGGTAAGTGGTGTGGACGTTTGGCTCAACACCCCCACCCGTCCGCTGGAAGCTTCTGGTACCAGCGGAGAGAAAGCGACCATGAACGGTGTGTTGAATTTCAGTGTGCTCGACGGATGGTGGGCGGAAGGCTACCGCTCCAATGCAGGCTGGGCTTTGCCTGAAGCCAGAACATACGCCAATCAGCATTTTCAGGATGAACTCGACACAGAAACCATCTACGATATCCTCGAAGAAGAAATCATTCCCATGTTCTACGACAGAAATGAAAGAGGAATACCCGCTGCCTGGGTTGCAACCATTAAAAATGCCATTGCAGGCATCGCCCCTCATTTCACTATGAAACGGATGATTGATGATTATTACAAACTCTTTTACAGCAAGCTTTTTGAACGTTCCTCCATACTGGAAAGTGGGAACAGAAAGGAAGCTGCCAGGCTCGCAAACTGGAAACAGCTTATTTTCCGTGAATTTGAAAACATTGAGGTTATCTCTGTAAAAACCACGAATTCTTCACTGAGACCTCTCGCCCTTGGTGATGATTTCCAGGCTGAAATACAGGTCGATATTCATCAATTGGAACCCCATGATATCGGTATTGAAGTCGTATTCGGAATTAAAGAAAATGATGAAGTGAAAGCGGTCAGCTTCCTGAAAGAGATGACGTTGACGGTTGTCAACAATAAAAGGCTGACTTTTTCATGCAGCATCCCGCTGAACAAACCGGGGGTCTTTGATTTTGCTTTCAGGCTCTTTCCGAAGAACGAACTGCTGGCTCACCGGCAGGATATCAACCTGGTTCGCTGGATTTGACCACGGCTAGCTGTCAGGGATAAAATCACGGATCAATTGTAAAATTTCATTTCTTGTAAAAGGTTTTGGCAGGAATCCGGTAAAGCCTGCCTGTAGGATTTCCCTTTTCTCTGCTTCATCAGTAAATCCTGTTACAGCAATTACGGGAGTGTTCCGGTTAAGTTCCGACTGCCTGAGCGCAGCCAGTACTTCTTCACCCCTCAGACCGCCACCAAGGTCAATATCAAGAAGAATGACTCCGAGAGCGTGCACTTTTGAAAACGCAACCGCATCGTCAGGATTACTGAAAAATACAGCGGGGTGATGATGTCTGAGGAAGGTCATACACAATTGACCTGAAAACTGGTCATCATCCAGTATCATAATCAAAGGCCCTGTCAAGTCTTCAATATCAATTCCGGATACCGTGTCAGTTTCATTCATGCCTGGTCTGTTGCTTTCTGGACGGAAAGAGGAGACTGAAGATGGAACCCTTTCCGGGCTGACTTTCCATTTCGAGCATTCCTCCCATTTTACATGCAAGGTGGCAGGCCAGTGAGAGCCCCACGCTTGAAACGCTGAAAGTATTTGCGTTTCCTTCTGCAATCCTGGAAAACTCTGTCAGCAATTCCTGTTGCTTAGCAGCTGTAATTCCGGTTCCTGTATCACTTACCCGGATAGTCACATAGCTGTAGCCATCTCTTGAGCTTTCAAAAACATCGACAGATACCTGGCCCTGCTCGGTGAAAAGCACTGCATTATCCAAAAGAAGTTGCAGCATCTGTTTAAAGTAGGCTTCATCCACATCAGCAACCAACTCCTTTTCTGTACTCATCCTGAATTCGATCATTTTGCGGAAAGCCATTTCCCGATATGGTGCAACGCAGGCTTCCATATTTTCGCTTACATGATAGGGTGTTTTTTTCAGCCGCAGTGTCCCGGCATGAATTTCAGACAAAGTCATGATCGCATTCAGGCTGGAGATCATTCTTCCGGATGCCTCCATGATCCTGTCAGCCAGCATCCTGATGTTCTCCTCCTGGGTGTCCCCGATGATCAGTTCAGTAAATCCCAGAATACTGGTGAGTGGTGTGCGGAGATCATGGCTGATATTCACCAGGAGTGCATTTTTCATTCGATCGGATTCCTCAGCCATCTTTTTTGCTGCTTCCATCGTCAATTCCGCCTGCTTCAGCTCAGTGATATCGACGAACACGGTAAGCAGTGACATTATACCCTGAAGATGAATAAATTCACTTTTATAGAGCACATTACGGACTTCCCCCTTTTTATTTCGCAGTTCCAGTTCATGTTCAGCCATTGCCTGGCCATTCCTGAGCTCATCCGTATAGAGTGTTTTCACATTTTTCTGTTCGAATAACCGCAATGCTTCCGGCGTATATCCTTTCACTTCCTGAATGGAGTATCCGGTTAGCTTGAGAAAACTGCTGTTGGCATTGAGAATACGTCCTTCATTGAGGTCGGTGATGATCGTGGCAGTAGGATTAAAGATGAAAGCTTTGGAGAACTTCTCTTCACTTTCGCTAAGCTGTTGTTTATCGGCTTCATGTTCGGCGATTTTCACTTTCAGATCGGATTTTTGCCTGTAAAAATCCATGATCAGTTTCGACAGGCGTGAAAATTCGTCTTTGCGATCTGCCAGTGGAAGAATATATCCCGGGTCTTGTTGTTCCAGTGAGGTCAGCAGCTTGTCCATGGGCTTGTGGATCCACCTGTTGATCAGATAATATATCAACAGCACTACACCGGTTCCTGCAAGAAGGAATGCAAGGATATAAATTCTTGAATACTGGTAAATAGATTCAAAGTTATTAATTTGCTTGGTACAGACGGCTTTGGCAACAACCTCTCCTTTATAGGACTGAAAGGGAAATGTAAAAACGATGGCAGATCTGCCGGGTTCAGGTGGCTTTATGCTTGCTTTATCGAGTGATACCTGTGTCCCTGCAATCGCCTGTATCGTTGAAATAAACTCATCATCAACGATCCTCCCCAGGAAAAAATAACCACGGGGCTCCTGTTCGCGCCCGATGTCTGAGTCATCATGGATAGTAGCGGCACTAATCAGGAACAAACCTTCGGGTAATTTTACGTAGAACCGCGACAGGCGTTTCTTGTGGAGTAAAGGAAAAACATCGGAAGGAAGAGGCAACACGCGGTTGGCTCCGGGATAAATCCCAGTGACAAAATAAACGAGTTCCTTTTCTTCATTGTATGCCCATACCGCATGCACTGAGAAAGACTGCAGAATGGTTGCCAGGTTCACAGAAGCCCATGCGGTATCGGGATGATTGACATAATCCACCATCTCGTCCCAATAGGTATAGTCGAAAGTCACCTGATCCAGTGCGTGCTCGATATATTTAATGGTGGAGGTTACAGCTTGGGAAACTGATTCAAAATGAGCGGTTTTCAGCGATGCATCCTGTTTCCTTCTCAGGTATTCCATGGAAAGAAGGATCGCCAGTAAAACCACCATTACCGAGATAAACAGGATAATGAACTTTTTTTTAACAGTCATGACCAACAGTAATGATGATGTTTATTGTTCCTGAACAGGCAGCCAGATGCTGAAAACTGATCCTTTTCCGGGCTCACTTTCGACCATGATTTCTCCAAACATCAACTGCAGCAATTTTTTAGCGATGGTCAAACCCAGCCCATTCCCTTCATAATGTCTTCCCCAGCCCTCACTTACCTGCCTGAAGCCGTCAAAAATAAGGTTTTTGTCTTCATTCCTGATACCGATGCCTGTATCATGTACCTGTATCAGTCTTCCCTTAAAACCCTGATAATACTGATCGGTAATGGTCAGGTTGATTTGTCCTGCCTCAGTGAATTTAACCGCATTGTCGAGTACTTCCCTCAGGGCAATTTCAAGATATTGTTTATCAGCTAAAGCTTCCAGAGCGTGTTGCATATTCAGTTTAAACCTGACTCCTTTTTCTTTGCAGATGATGCTGTATGGCCGGGCTGTCTCAGTGACCAGGGCGGACAAGTCCACAAGAACAGGTTTTACGCTGATCTGATCGGAGGTGAGTTCAGAATAAAGAATGATCGCGTCCATGGATTTTAAAAGGCGGTTGACGGACAAACGAATGTTGCTGATCATCTTGCCTGATTCCCCTTCTGACTGAATCTCTGATAATATTTCAGCGCTACCGAGTATCCCCATGATCGGAGTTCTCAGTTCATGGCTCAGGTTGGATAGGAAATTGGATTTAAGCTTGTCGGACTCCTCTGCCCTTTCTTTTTCGGCCTTCAGTTCCTTAGTCAGTTCCTCCTGCTGCCGTATTGTCACCCAGAGGGTATGTGTGCGCTCCATCACAAGGTTCTCCAGGTTTTCATTCAGGTGTACGATCTCATCCTGAAGCCGTTTTTCTTCGGTAATATCGCTGATGATTCCAACCAGGATGCGCTCACCTTTCCCGTTAATAAAACGTTTCTTCTTGGTTTCGATGATATGGAGGGTCCCTTCAACTGAGGTGATATTTTCGACATTGACGTTTTCTTTACCGGTATTCAGTACTTCATCATCTTTTTCCCAGAAAACGTCTGCCTGCTCTTTCGGAAAGAAATCATAATCAGACTTGCCGATCAGCTCCTCACGGCTCACGCCAATTAACCTGCAACAGGCGTCATTCAGCAATATCCACCTGTGCTGGCTGTCTTTAACAAACAACGGATCTGCCACTCCGTTAAGCAGTTCCATAAGGTAAGACTGATATTCATGCAGGGATTGTACAGCATGTTTCCTTTCCTCAATTTCTTCCAGCAATAATTCATTGGTCCGTTGCAGTTCCCGGGTTCTTGACTTCACCAGTTCCTCCAGCTGATCACGGGTTTCCTGAAGTTTCCTGTTTACCACGTCCAATTCATCGCGTTGGTATTGGATCTCGTCATTCTGAGCCTGCAATGCCCTGTTGATTTTTTGTTTTGCCTTGTTTTTCAGAAGCAGTGTCAATATGGCTGACACAAATACAAGCAGGGTGATGAGCAGGTAAAGGTAGTTTCTTTCGGTCTTCACCTTGTTGAGGGCTGCAATTCGTTTTTCATCCTCAAGCCTCCTTTCATTCCGATCCTGTTCCCTTGCATTCATCAGGTTCAGCATGTTCTCGAAACGGCTTGTGCGGAGCAGGGAGTCCCTGGCCTGTTCATATTGGTGAACGGTTTCATATGCCATCCTGAAATTACCGGATTGATAATAATTCCGGGCAAGCTCCGACAACACATCCATCTCTACCCTGAGCAAACCGTATTCATTCGCAAGGGCGACAGCCTGGTTCAGTAATTGATGCGCCTCCGCCGTTTTCCCCTGCCGCGAATTCAGTACGCCGATATTCTTCATCAGTACTACATACAGATAGCGTGAACCAAGCCTGCCGGCCATGTCAAGCGCCTGGCCGTAATACTGCTCTGCCTCCCTGAACCTGCCCTTTTGCCTCATGGTGTTGCCAAGATTATTCAATATGCCGCACCTTTCCTCATGATCGCCCATGAGTTGCCAGTACCGGAGTGCTGCATCGTAATACCCAAAGGCTTTCGAATAGTCTTTCAGGTAAAAGTAATATGTACCGAGATTCTTCCTGGTAGTAGCCAGGCACCAGTCATTTTTATTGCTTTCACTGAGTTTCATGGCCTCGGTGAAATAATCCCTTGCCCTGCTGTATTCTTCAAATACTCTGAAAATAATGCCAATACCGTTGTATGCCTGAATCAAAAACACAGTATCACCAGCCTCCTCCGCTTCATCCAGCAACTTCATGTATGCAGCAAAGGTGTCTTCGTATTTTCCGAAGGCAAGCCACAATTCGGCCTTCATCAGCAATGCTTCAAAATAGCTGTTTGTATGTTTGGCAGAATCCAGGATAATCAAAGCGCTGGATAGCGCGTCGTGCGCGTTCTTTTCCTGGTTCATCAGCATATATGCCCTTGCAATGGCCATATAACCCAAACCGGTTTCATGCGGTCGGTCCGTTCCTGCTGAATCAATCCACTTATGTCCTTCTGCCAATAAAAAAAGTGGATACTGATCAGGTATACCCTTCAATAAACTGCTGAACTTCTCATTCCGGCCTGCCAGCGCATAGCCCTGTAAAACAAGCGCTTGCAGGCTAAGGCTTAGGATAAGGATGATGCCCGGTATTCTGATCCTGGTCTTCATAGGCAAGTCTCTATTCAGTTTGCGCTTTCAAGGGAACAGAGAAATAGAACCGGCTCCCTTTGCCTTCCTGGCTGATCACCCACAATACCCCTCCGTTACGTTCAACAAATTCCTTGCAGAGGATCAGTCCAAGCCCTGTACCCTGCTCTCCGAATGTCCCTTCTCTTTTATAACTGTCATCTATCCTGAAAAGCTTTTCCATTGCTTGCTCAGGAATGCCTATCCCCTGATCCTCAACACAAACCTCCAGCATCCGGTCGTTGATTTTCCGGCAACAGATGCTGATCATACCGCCCGGATTGGAGAACTTTACGGCATTGGACAACAAATTCCGGATCACCGTCCTGATCGTATTGTCATCAAAAAATGCCTGTGTATTCAATGCAACCCTGGATATAAAACGAATATGTTTTCGTTCAAGATCAGGTCTTAACAAATTGTACGTTTCGTTTATCAGGACAGAAAAATCCTGAAGTGATGGCTGGTAAAGGATACCTCCCGACTGAGACCTGCTCCAGAAGAGAATGTTCTGCACAAGGTTATAGGTATTCTGGGTTGCATGGTGAATGTTCTCCAGGAAGTGTCTTCGTTCTTCATCGGTATAATCGCCGTACTCCTCGAGGAGTACGGAGGTGAAACCCAGGATTGCGTTGAAAGGATTTTTCAGATCGTGTGCAAGAATGGAAAGGAATTTATCTTTAGCCAGGTTGCTGTTTTTTAACTCACTGGCATAGGCTTCCAGGCGGATTTCATTCATTTTTAATGCAGTGATATCTCTCAGTATCCCAACCATAATGCTTTCCAGGCCGTTGATCGGTTTAATGGGTATTTTACTGACAGAATACCAGATAGTTTCACCTTCAGATCCCGAAATGGCAATTTCTCTGTCCAATAAGGGTTCATCCGTTTGTGTTATTTCTTCATCTCCCATCATCAGGCTGATCAGACCCGGCATGTGATCCTGCCTGCCGCGGATTTCCTCTATTTCTGATTCCGAAAAGCCGGCTGCTTTTAATGTTGCTGCCATGGCCTGATTCATATGTACTATCCTTCCGCTGCCATCCCGGAAATAAACCAGGTCGGGAATATTCTCCATCAACCCGACCAGCAGACGATGCTCATGATTCAATGCATCAAGCATACGTTTGCGTTCAGTAATGTTTTCAACCACTCCGCAACCCATAATCCGTGTACCGTCCTGATCAAGCAGGTAGCTGATCGTCACCGAAACCCAGATGATATTCCCTTCTTTGGTGATCAGGCGCTTTTCCACAACAAAGCTATCCTTGTTTTCTTCCCTGGCAAGCTGTGCAGCACGCATCTCCAGTTTCACATCCTCTTCAGGTGTAATATCTCTGATCGTCAATCCTGTTAATTCATCTTCCGCATATCCCAACATTTCGCAAAAAGCGATATTTGCTTTCATAAAACTGAAATCTTTCAACGAAATCAGCACAACACCCATGGGATTCTGATCGAACAAAGAACGGTATTGTTGTTCCGATTCATACACGAACTTCTTATACAGCTTGTCGACAGTTATGTCAGAGATCCGCCCGCAGGAATATATTGAACCATCTGCTTCAAATTTGGAAATGGCCTTTTCTGCCACCCAAATTTCTTTTTCGTCTCCGTAATTCCATCTGTACTCACTCTGATATTGTTCATTATCAAAAACGAAGCGGTTGAAATGTTCCCGCATCTCCTGGTAGTCATCAGGATGTACCCGCTGCTCCCATATCTGGTTGTTTTCCAGAATATCTTCAGGAAACACTCCCAGTACCCGTGATACATTCGGACTGACATATACCATGATCCCTTTACCGTCGCATATCCAGAGCACATCCGGATTATTTTCCACCAGCAGCCTGAAGCGGTTCTCGCTCTGTAAAAGCTGTGTTTCCAGTCGCCTCCTTCTATCCTCTTCCTGTAAAAGGGCTTCTTTGGCGAACAACTGTACAATGCTCTCGGATAGCTTCCCGAACCTACCCTTTTGATACCTCAGTGGTTTCAGATATCTCAGATCACGGTGTTCAAGGGTTTTATTCAGGTAATCGAGGGGCAGGTTGACAAAACGCGAAATAATAAGCCCGAGCCCTGTAAAAAAAAGTAAAGCAAGCGCAAGGCTGATCAGCAGGAAGCGGTTAAAGCTGTTTCTGTACTGGCCAAGGAAGATGATTTCTTTCTCAGAATTTATCAGACCGACAGGTTTTCCGCTCCATCCCTCGAGAACCAGCGATACCCTGATACGGTCTGTGCCTGATTTCCTGAGTTCCTTTATTTCGCTGATTATCGAGGAAGTGTCAAGCGAAAGACTGCTTGAGGTCATTTTACCCAGTGAACTCAGCAAGGAATCATTCCAGTTTTTTCCGACAAAAATCCAACCTTCCGCAGACCTTTGCCTTTCAGGATCTTCCTGGAGATGAATGGGCGAACCATAGATTTCGATTAATCCTCTTGTTGATTTCAGAAAAAAATGAAGTTCGGGATTATTTGCCAGCAGGTACATCAACTGTCCCTTGTCCGGAAAGCTGACATTCCTTTGCTGCTGATCTTTGCCTGGTTCTTCATGCATCAGCCTGAAATCACGGTCGAACAACCATAACCAGGAGATATCATATTTATCTAAGGCATAACTGACATTTTTTTCAAGCCAGGCAGTGTCCTGTTTAAAGGAGTTCACGGTAAGCTCGTCCCACTGGGTATAATCAGCCAGGAAAGTTCTCAGCTTGCTGCTTTGGGTGTTGATCACCGAAATCATCAGTTCACGGTGTTGCTCCTCAAAGCTTTTGAGAGCTCCCGCAATGTTTTTTCTCTCCCAAAGGTAAATAAAATGATACCCCAGTCCAACCGCCATTAATATGACAATCAGGGTTATGAGTATTTTATTCTGCAAACTGTTGTACACCGCGGGCTGGGATTGAAAATGTGAGCAATTTAAGCCCATTCGGTAAAAATACCAAGGATTTGGTCAATTTCTTATCTTTGCCACCCATGCATTTCAATCATAAAAATAACCCTTATGAAATTACTGGAGAATAAAACGGCACTGATCACGGGCGGTGCGCGCGGAATAGGACGAGCCATTGCCCTTCATTTTGCAGCCGAAGGAGCCCGTATTGCATTTTCTGATCTCAGGCTTGATGAGGCGACTGCCGAACTGGAAGCGACCCTTCGTGCTATGGGTACCGAATGCAGGGCTTATGCCTCGGATGCAGGTGACTTCACGGCCTCGGAGAAGCTTATCGATGAAGTGGTAGCCGATTTCGGAGCCATCGACATCCTGGTCAACAATGCCGGCATCACCAGAGACAACCTGCTGCTTCGCATGTCTGAAAATGACTGGGACCTCGTCCTAAAGGTGAACCTGAAATCGGTGTTTAACCTTACCAAGGCAGTTCAAAAGGTGATGATCAAACAAAGAAACGGATCCATCATCAATATGAGTTCAGTGGTGGGTGTCAGCGGAAACCCGGGACAGTCAAACTACTCCGCTTCCAAAGCCGGGATCATCGGTTTTACCAAGAGCATCGCTCAGGAACTCGGCGGGCGGAATATCCGTTGCAATGCCATCGCACCCGGTTTTATCGAAACGGAGATGACTTCTGCCCTGCCTGAAGATGTCAGGGCAAACTGGATTAAAGATATCCCGATGAAACGTCCCGGAAGCCCGGAAGATGTGGCCAAACTGGCAGTCTTCCTTGCCTCAGACCTGTCTTCATATGTCACAGGCCAGGTCATCAATGTTTGCGGCGGTCTGAATACCTAAAAGCAATTCAAACCGTTATCCCGGAAACCTGTTAAACCTGCTTTCGTGAATATTATCACCGAACAACCCCTGTGGTTTCTGCTCTTCTGTCTGCTCTGCGGTGCCCTGTATGCCGCTGTCCTTTACTTCAGAGACAAAAAAAACGATTTTTCCAGCCTGTTGTCGCTTATCCTGGCCATTATCCGTTTCCTCTCGGTCAGCCTCATCGCTTTCCTCCTGCTGTCTCCACTGTTGAAAACCATCGTCCGTCAGGTGGAAAAACCCATCATCATCTTCGCCAACGATGCCTCAGAATCTGTCACCATGCTCCAGGACAGCACCTGGATCCGGACAAGCTTCCATGAGCAACTTGGAAAAGTAATGGACGAACTATCAGGTGATTACCAGACTGCTTCCTATTCGTTCGGCGACAGGGTCAGGGAAGGTATTGAACCCGTTTACGATGATAAAACAAGTAATCTTTCAGCCCTGTTTGAGGATATCCGGAGCCGCTATCTGAACCGCAACGTGGGCGCCCTGGTGATCAGCACCGACGGAATATACAACCGTGGACAGAATCCCCTCTTCACTGCGGAAAAGATTCCCTTCCCCGTGTATACAGTTGCCATGGGCGATACTGTTCCAAGGAAAGACCTGCTCATTGCAAAGGTGAACTTTAACAATACCGTATTCCTTGGAAGCAAATTTCCCCTTGAGATCCAAATTAAAGCCAACCTGCTGCAGGGAAGCAATTACCTCGTTGAGATCGTCCGTAACCAGCAGGTATTGTTCAGTAAACAACTGGTAATCAATTCGGGCCGTTATCTCGAAAACATCCTTACCAGCCTGGAAACCACCAGCAGCGGACTACAGCACTACCAGGTCAGGATATCCCGGCTCGAAGGCGAAATCACTTACGACAATAACGAAAAGGATATCTATATCAGGGTGTTGGAAGGAAAGGAAAAGATACTGCTGCTGTATGCTGCACCTCATCCCGACATAGCTGCCATCCGGTCAGGCATCGAAAGCAATGCCAACCTGGAACTTAGCGTTATACAAGCCAGTGAGTTTGCCGGAAGCATCCAGCCATTTAACCTCATCATCCTCCACCAACTGCCATCAGGGACATTTCCCCTCACAAACCTGGTTTCCAAAGCAGGTGAAGATGGCATCCCCCTGTTGTTTATCCTGGGACAAAGCAGTAACCTGCCTGCTTTCAATAACCTGAAATACGGCTTATCCATTCAGCAGGAAAAAAACAGCTTTACCGAAAGCCAGCCATCGCTCAATGCCAATTTCAGCCTTTTCACACTGGCAGAAGAACACAAAAGGCTGATCCAGGATTTCCCTCCTCTGACGACGGCTTTCGGCAGTGTAAAGACCCTCGCCTCAGCCACCACCCTCTTTTATCAGCGAATCAACAATCTTACTACCGACCGCCCACTGATCCTGTTTGGTCAGGAACCCAACCGCAAATATGGCGTGATTGCCGGGGAGGGCATCTGGCGCTGGAAACTTTCCAATTACCTGGCGAAAAGCAATCATGACGCCTTCAATGAGCTGATATCCAAAATGGTACAATACCTCAGCATTCGGCTTAACAAGGACTTGTTCAGGGTATACGCCGGCTTCCGCTATGTGGAAAACGAAGCCGTGACGCTTACTGCCGAAGTGTACAATCCGTCCTATGAACTGGTGAACGAAGGGGAGGTGGAGGTTACCATCACAGGGGAGGACGGCCAGCACTTTCCGTATGTATTTTCACGCAGTGGCAATGCTTACCAGTTGAATGCCGGCCTGCTTCCCGCCGGAATATATACCTATGTGGCCCAGACAAGGCTGGGGGACAATATTCTCCGTGCTTCGGGCGAATTCACCGTGGCTCCTCTGCAGATAGAAAAAGTGAACACCCGTGCCGACCATCACCTCTTGTTCAACCTGGCGGCCCAGAGTGGCGGTGAGATGATTTATCCTGCAGACCTGATGAAACTTCCCAGCATGATTAAAAGCAGGGAAGACGTGAAAAGCATCGCCTATACCCGGAAAAAGTATACCGACCTGAACAACCTGCCCTGGGTACTCGGACTCATCCTGCTCCTGCTCTCACTGGAATGGTTCCTCCGGAAACGGGCAGGTTCCTATTAGACTGGCTCCGCAAATGACCATCTCACGCGATAATACCTGCATGCCTTGACAAGCCTGAGTTTCTTCTTTCCCGTTTCAAAAATACTCGGCAGCCTGCTTTCTCCCCTGCTGTGGATTGGCCTGTTGCTGATATTTGCGGTGATCAGGCGCAAAAGACCTGCAGGCCGGAAGCTGCTGATGCTTTCCTTTGCCCTTTTCTTTCTCTTCGGTAATCTATTCCTTGCCGGTGAAGTCATGCGTCTTTGGGAGTACCCCGTCATGTCGGGCGATCCCGGGAAAGCGTCCTACGATGTGGGTATTCTCCTTGGCGGGGGTATCGTCCAGAAGGACAGATCCAACCACCGTCTGATCTTCCGCCACAATACAGACAGACTCTTCCAGACTATGGCCCTCTATCACAGCGGCCGGATAAAAAAGATCCTGATTTCGGCAGGTTCGGGTGAACTCATACGCACACAACCACCGGAAGGATGCATGATCAGGGATTACCTGCTCAGCATCGGAATCCCGGAAACCGATCTCCTGCTCGACTCCCTGTCCGACAACACCCACGAGAATGCGGTGGAAAGTGCAAAGCTCCTTGCCAAACTACCACACGGCAGCAGCAGTCTGCTGATCACCAGTGCTTTTCACATGAGGCGTGCCGCAGCATGTTTCAAAAAGCAGGGTATCCGCTGCGACCTGTACACCACAAACAAAAACACCGGACCCCGCCGCTTTACCCCTGATCATCTCCTGCTCCCCTCCGCCGGGGCCTTTATCTTTTATCACAGCCTGTTGCACGAAATGCTGGGTATGATCACATACCGTATCATGGGGTACGCCTGAACCGCCATCCGCAAACCTTTCGAAAATCTTGCCTTGTATTCCGGAAAAATATTATCTTTGCACCCCATACGGTGGATGTAGCTCAGCTGGTTAGAGCGTCGGATTGTGGTTCCGTAGGTCGTGGGTTCGAGTCCCATCTTCCACCCAAATTTGAGTGCCAGAGGGCAAGATTGCAAGAATGCAAGCATGTTTTTGCACTCAAATTTCCGTCTTGCCTTCTTGCATTCCCGAATTCTTGCATTCAGGCAATATCAAACGTCTTTCTTAGCCGTTTTCACCGCTCGTACCACTAGTGAGTGCCAGAGTGCAAGATTGCAAGAATGCAAGCATGTTTTTGCACTCAAATTTCCGTCTTGCCTTCTTGCATTCCCGAATTCTTGCAGTCAGGCAATATCAAACGTCTTTCTTCGCCGTTTTCACTGCTCTTACCACAATCGAAAGTAATTCGTTCAATTCTTGCTTAATCCTTTGAAGCCCAATGTCGCCAGAATGATGGCGGGCTTCTATCAACGCAAGCCAGTAAAGTGATTCATCACATTCAGCCTCTACAGTCTGCATCTTGCTGATAAAATCTGCCCTTGACTTTGCCCTGCAGGCTTCGCGGTAATTCGCACCCACAGAGGTAATACTCCGTACAAGCTGGCTGGTGATAGCACTGTTGGCCGATGTGGCAGGTAATTTGTCACATACTTCGAGCACCATCACTGCAATTCCCAGTGTCCTCTCCTTCATCCTTTCCCTGAACTCATTCATGGTTTTCCGTTTCCTGTATAGATGCAAAATCTGCCCGATTTGGAAATTTTCGTCAAATTTTTACCACCCACCATTCAAGATTGCAAGAATGCAAGAAGTCAAGAATGCAAGAATGTTTTTACACTCAATAGCTTTCTGATCGGTTAAACCGGATTCGCTGCAATCCCTATCCTTTTCATTTCTGAAAATACCGGACAACGCACAACATATTTGATTGTCTTTACACTCCGGTATCGGGGATAAAGACATATAAAATTACCATACCGGATATTGGCAGCAATGTGAAGCGGGAATGGTTTGAACCAGGAATACCTTACATTCTTCTGAACTTCACTCACGCAACTGTTCTGTATCATTTAAACGCTTCAACCCATGAGCACTTCCTCCCTTCTCTTCCGGACATTTAGGATTGTGACATCTTTTGGAATCAGTTTTCTGATGACCATCAACGATTCCTATGCTCAGACTGGCACCTACCACCCCTTTCCCGAAGATAATGCTGCCTGGAGCGTTTCATACGGCGGGTGGGAACCGGATTACTGTTATGACAGGTATTACCATATGGCCGGTGATACAGTAATCAACGCAATGTCCTATCATCAGATTCACTATTACGGATGGGTCGGTTTCCCCAGTTTCCTGACTCACATGTGTGATAATTGGATATACGATTCTGAACCCGCCTACTTTTGTGCCATCAGACAGGATACCGGTTTGAAACAGGTGTATTTCATTCCCTGGGGTGACACCACTGAAGCCCTGCTGTATGATTTCTCACTGAATGTCGGCGATACACTCAATACCTTCAATTGCCCTTACTCTATTGGTGCCCGTGTCGTTTCCATTGATTCGATGATGATTGGCAACGGTTACCGAAAATCATTCCAGGTCGAGATGCTCTCAATGCAAACGAAGCTTATTGAAGGCATTGGAAGCATTACCGGATTGGTGGAAGGACTGTTTGTATTTGAATCCGGAGGGCACCTTGACTGCTTCTCACAGAACGGCCAGCAGCTTTACCCTTTCACAGGCGGCAATTGCGAACTGGTCATGAACTTTAACCATACCACGGAAACAAAAGATAAGTTGAAGATAAGCCCGAATCCTGTCATTACGGAATTCCTGATTGAAACCCCGAATCAATTCCAAAACGCGACTTTCCAGTTGTTTACCTTACCCGGTGTCAGTGTGCAGGAGGTCTCTCTTCTTGGCAGTCAAACCTTGATCAAGCGCAACGGACTCCCTGGTGGGATTTACTTTTACAGAATCCCGGATAAGGGGAATCTGATCTCCACTGGAAAACTGATTTTCCGGTAGCCTGCATGGCATTGACCCGATCTCCCGAATGGTCAGGTCCATATCAGGATACTTGCAGGAAATCTCCCCATCTCACATATGCATACGGATTTTTGACAGCAAAGCGAAACGATATTTGCTGCTATCGGTCCCGGGATTCAAGTAAGGACAACGGAAACATAAATAATGTATGTTCACTTGTCAGCATCTGCAACACGATTTTGGTGCCAAGGATTTCCTGATTTGCTATCCCTGATTAACATCAGGCTGAACGAGTGCTTCCAACTCCGTCCCATAGACTGTCATGCATGAAGTCGATTGACCATCCCTGGTTGATTTGATCTGGCTGGAAGCGCATCTGTTTTTCTCTGGCCGTAGATACCTCTTACCTCATACTTCATCTTTCAAACTTCTTTCTTGACAAATCCTCCCGGATTCACTATCTTTGGTAAAATCAAATGCCTGATGATGATGAAGCAATTAGCCCTGTATTGCATCCTGGCCATGATAATCCTCACAGCCTGCACCAAAGAAGAACAAACGATCATCCGGACAAGCAATGCCGACGAGGTCACGGCGGATCTGAAAGCATCGTTAGACGGGAAATCCATTGCCGTAATCTATACCTATCTCGACGGCGAACCCTGGAAGGAGTATTTTGACCCTGAGCACAGCTTCTCAGGTAATATGCTGATCATTAACGGGATCACCCACCTGAACCTGGAATACCTGCTGAGCTATGAGATCTACCTTTTCATCGCGGATCCGCCCATTTACCAGGTGCACCTGTATTTCGCAACCTGATTACTTCCGGTAGTAATTGTCCTTCCGTACTGTCATCACTCACATATCGACAGCATTACCCATCTTTGTTCCAAGCCCGGTCCGGTTTCTAAATAAAGCTGCAGAAGATACAATCCGGGGTTCAGATCAGTATCCTGAAAATACAGTGTATGTTCGCCTTTGCTCAGTGTGCGCTCAGACAGCAGGCAGATCCTGTGCCCCAGGGTATTCACCAGCCAGAGGCTGATTTCACCCGGCTCATCAAGCCTGAAACGGACACTGAAATCAGTATTAGCAGGATTCGGGAATACACTCAGGTCGTTGAGGGACCGGCTAATCTGCAAACCGGGCCACAACAGGACGGATCCGTGCAATGTATTTCCTTCTGCACCGGTAAACATACTGTTCCCTTCAATCCTGATGGTCGGCTGCCGGTCGGATTTCATTCTGCACGTCAGTGTCAGCAGGGGCATTTCTGGAATCAGCTCGGGCGTGAGCAGACTGTACCACGCGATACGGCATTCTCCTCCGGAAATATGAAAAAGGAAGCTTCCATCTTCTGTGAGTCCTGGAGCGGGTACTACTGATAGAATCTCTAAAAGTCCCGGATCATAACCAAGTACCAGCGAAATGGCATGAAACGTTCCGGGAACACGCGTAAAAACGGGCAGTTCAAAGTTCTCCCCTACCCTGATATGAAGGAAATCATCTGAACAAGCCTGTGAGATTGCCGGCATTGCTTTCAACTGGGGTGTGAAAGACCGGTCCACATCGCCTGTACAAAGGGTTTTCATGTCCTTTTCAACATTGTAATACGGGCCGATATCCAAATCACCGGCTTCATAAACCCAGTCTCCGACTGGAAACGCAGCAGTCATACCCACGAAGCGTTTCATGATGTTCAGGGCATCCACTGCATTGATGCTGCCTGAATTGTCAACATCTGCGGCCTGCTGCTGCAAATCACCCAGTGAAGTGCTGCCTACGAAATAGTTCATGGCCTTCAGGGCATCCGCTGCATTGTATCCGCCAGGGGTTTTATTACAGCTTGGCGCAAGCAAGTATGGGCCGGGCTGACACAAGGCCGGCATGAGATAGTGCCCGTTCAAGGCGGTAATGGTGCTGTCAATGACGGCATTTCCCTGTTTCAGCTTCAGCTTGGTATTGGTCAGGGGTGTATTCGCGACATTGTCATAGGTAAAAAATCCGGAAAGTGAAGGACAAACACCGGTAACTACATTGACAGTGTCTGCTGATGAGCAGCCGGTACCATCCGTGACAGTTACGGTAAAGCTTGAATCTGAAAGCACAAACACATTGATCAACTGCGTGTTATCTCCGGTACTCCATTGGTAAGTCAGTGGCGGAACTGCAGCGGGAGCCATGACCGACAGGCCTGCAATGCCCGCTTGCTGAAGCATCAGATCCGGACCACAGTCGGCCTGGAAAGATTCAACCGCTTCCACCAGGATGGTTGTATCAAATACGCATCCGGTGTTATAAACCAAAGATACATGACAGGGATGGGTCCCCTGAAATGAAGGCTGTATCACAGCCATGGTATTGCCGGCCGAAAGAATATCGTTTCCTGACCAGATAACGGTATCCGGAAGTGGTTCCAGGGCAGTCAGCGGAGCCATGATATCCGGGCTGAACATCAAATTCCATCCAAAAACCCAGCCATTGTCGATCGCCCAGTGATCACAGACGGTCAGTGACCATGTACCATTGACAGGGCATCCAGCCAGTGTGGCAAAGCCGGCCGAAGGCTGGTAGCTCCCGGCCGGAATGGAACCCTGCATGTTGGCAACAGCATTGATGGAAGGATTCGAAGCAGCGGGTGAGAAACAATAGGTCCATCCTGCCCCGGGAGGATTCTGCAAAGGATCGTACTGGCAGGGGACGTTGCTGCAATCATACATGTCATGGGACGCGCCGCCCAGAGGAACACCCAGATAAGCACTCCCAGACTGAACATAGGATTTGAGCACCACACTCTGTCCGGTCGGACAAGTCAGGGTGATATCAAGATCGCCTGTATAGGAATGCTCCATGTTGATACAGACTGCAGCAAGATCCTCCGGCTGGGTGATCACTGCCCCCGTATCAAACAAACTGACATTCAGCACTGAAGAATAGCATTCACCCACATTGTAACCCGCATCTGGAATGAATCCCGGTGTCTGGCAGGAAAGTTGTAGCAGCAGAACAGGTTCCAGAACCTTTGCCAAGCTGATCGTATTGGTGTCGCTGTGGCCGATAGTGATGGTTTGCTGATGGCCGGGACAATCCGCTGCCAAAGGATTCACCGCTGAAACCGGATGATCATTGATTACCACGAGGGGCCCGTCAATAAAGGGCGATTCACAGAGGTTAAAGTCATGTACCTTGTACCTTACGTGGAAAGTCCCGCCTGACTGGTAACTATGATCGACGGCCTGGCCACTCAGGATTGTCCCGTCCCCCATCTCCCACGTAAAAACAGAAGTAGCATCCTCCTGGAAATAACTGGTGTTGTTCTCGTTATAAATCCCTGACGCGGCAAAGTGGACTTGTTGACCAGGGCAGGCCAGAATATAGTTGAGCGGATTGATCATAGGCGACAGCAATGCGGTATCAAGCTTTGCATCTACTGACTGGCATGGGTAATAACCGTGCAGGTTGACAACGAGCGTATCATTGCCGGGGTTCTCATCGTCCGGTGTATGAAAAAACATCTTCAGGGTAAAATCACCGGTCGGAACAGTGAACTTATTCGTGAAAAGAATATTTGTTCCTTCCATGTATTCAAGGCCGAAATTAAAGATGTAATTCTGCGATACCACCGGTCCGTTGTCGACCTGGTAGCCGGCATCGATTCCGTATATGGAATTGCCGAAATTGAAAAGGTTGAAAGCGGCATAGACCTCCCCGCCCGCCACCAGGTGCTGACTAGGTTCTACCAGGTGAGAAATGCCTGCATCCGTCGAGGGTGCATAGTAGATCCTCAGATCGTCGATGGCTGCACCGCCAGAGGCGCCTGTCCCATCTGAGACAAATACGAATTTCAGACGGACTGTCCCATCGAGGTTACCTGCCTGGCCCAGGTCATGGACGGCATAAGTCCAGGGGTAGCTTCCGCTCCATCCGAACTGCCCGTCGGCGCTCTTCTTTGATGGATACCAATGGTAACCGCAGTAACACCAAACCGGGCTGTAAGGTGTACCCAGCATCAGCCAGGTATTCCCACCGTCAGTGCTGAATTCGATGTGAAAACCGTCGGCCTGGGTATCTGTCATCAGGGTGAACCAGAACGTGAGTGTGGCCTGGTATCCGGCCAGCAGGGGAAATTCCTGGGTGATCAGCTCACAGCGGGAGTTGGCTGCATAAGACCCTGTTCCGGGGTTCACTGCCCACACATTTGGCGGAGAATGAGCGCCCTGAGTGGGAAATCCCCCCGGCTGTACCGGCCCGTGAACCCACTGTGTTGCCGGGTTATTAGTAACTGTCTGCCAGACATAGGACGTGCCATCCAGGGAATCCGTCATGGGAAGGGTATAAAACAGCGAGCCGTAGACCTCCTGGCAAATGGTATCGTTGGAGGGTAGCGTATCAATCCCGCAGGAACTGTATACGCAGAGCTGGTGCAATCCGGCAGGCAATACCACCGTCGGAAAGCTTAGCGACGTGATGCCGCCCGCTGCCAGAAACCCGGTGAAAGGCAGGCTTACCGCCGGGGAATTGTCGAGCTTGTAAGATAAAGTGAAAGCATTGACAGCTACCGACCCGTTATTTTTCACAAGAACCACCGGGGAATAGGATGAATCTGACTCATAAGCTGATGGTGGCTGCTGTATCAGGATGGGTTGAATATCAGAAAGGACAGGACCATCAACTATCAGGGCTGTGTAATCCTCTGTCTCGCCGGTCTGGTAATTACCGCAGGGATTAATGCCGGCGGGATCCCAGGTTTGTCGAAGCACCACTCTCAGCCTTATTTCACCCGGATACGCATCGGCGGGAACCGTGATCAGGCCTGTGTATGGGAGGAACGTACCCGCAATTGAGGTGAAGGCAGTCTCTGTTCCCACCTCGAACAGCCCGTTGTGGTTCCAGTCGGCAAAGACCTTGCAGGCGTTGATATATCTTTCCTCAGAAAAAACGGGGCTGACAGAAACCCGATAGGAATGTCCTCTGGATAGATTGACAGGGGGGACAGCGGCAGTAAAATCCGAATAGCCGCGGATAGCCGAGTCATTGAAGATCACCGGGTAGTCCTGTCCGTTGTCCAGGTCGCCCAGTTGTACCCTGCCGATATCAATTGCGTCGCCGGATGAACTCGCGGATGAAGCACAAAAACTGAATGGCTGGTTTGATACATATTCAATGAGTGTATCGTTAGAATGGAAAGGGTCGCCTGCAGCAATTACCCAGGATTTGATCTTGTAGTATCCGAAAGTGGACAAGTCAGCCGGTGTGACAAAAGTGCAGGCTATTGTATCCGATGGCAGGATGGTATCATTCACGGTTTCTGTCACGGCAGGCAGGTTGTCGATCCGGTAGGAGGCGCTGAAGCCGTTAATGGCTCCCGTACCGTTGTTGCAGACTCGTATATTCACAGCTTCCGCACCGGTGAGATAGTTGCCGGAGGAAGGCGTCAGGATTGCAAGTAAGCTGGCATCCTGTCCGGGGATCAAAACAAAAACAGTGTCAGGCACCCGGACCGAGGTGCATCCGTTCGGGGAGCGGGCTTCCACATAATATACTGTGGTTGCAAACAGTGGCGGCGAGGTAAAGGGGTTCTGGGAAGACAACAGCACGCCTCCCGTAGCCGCGTTATACCATCTTACCGGTACAGCGGAAACGGCTGTCAGTGTGGCCGTTGAACCGTAATTACCAGATTGATTGACTACTTGCGGCGGCGGTGGTGCCAGCTTTGACTGTATGCTTGTGGTCAGCGTATCATCGCCCGGGTCAGGATCATTAGCCAGAGCTACCCAGGCTTTGAGAGAGAAGACCGAGTCAGCCTGGCCCGCACTGAGATTCACCGGGAGATTAAAAGTGAATGTCAGCGTATCCCCCGACTGGATAGTGCCGGGTACGGCTTGTGACACCACAGGGTTTGCATCGAGCCGGTAAGCGGCCGTTAGCCCCCCGGAAACCGGCAGATTACCTTTGTTTTTGATTTTCAGGCTAACTGTTTCCTGGCCCAGCGAACAACCCGAAACGGGGCTGTCGATGAAAAGGAGGGAAACTTCGTTATTACCCGAAGGTGTGATTTTAAAATCATCGATGGAACACCCGTCTGAATTTCCTGAAGCATCCGACCGGAAAACAAACCTGAACCGGAGCCAGGCGACGTTGGAAAACTGGCTCAGCGCGTAGGTGCACAATTGCCACCCTGAGGAGTTACCATTCCAGGAGGGCAGCGTATTGCCCATGATAGCACTGTTGTACCAGTTGCTCCCCAACGGATCTCCGACAGTTCCAAGTACTGACCAGGTCGTGCCATCAAGGGTGTATTCCAGGTGGGTGCCGTCATATGATGCTTCAGTCTTGAAGTTCAGCCTGAAAGACAATGAAGGATTTAAACTCCCGGTTAAATTGAAAACCGGTGATATTAAAGCGCAGTTTGCATTATGTCCGCAGGCCGTGGTGAGGTTCACATCCCAGGCGTTGGGCGGGGAGTATGCCGTGTTGGTGGCACCAAAGGCAGGCGTTCCGCGTTGCCAGATGGTGCCGGTTCCTGAAGTCGTCCATGCAGTGGATGCCCCGTCAAAATTGTCGAGCCAGGGCAGGACAAGCGGGGGCACCACAAGGAAGCTGTTACAGCCTGTCAGCGGGTTACGGCCTGCATTGTGAGAAAGAGACGCATCGATCGCCACCACGTGATAGCAAATCGTCACAGAATCCGTGACCGGCGGGATCACTGCCTGCATGGTGTCGGCCGCTACCATGGTCATCCCCGCAGTGTCAGGAATCCCGTTGTCAAACGTATAAACAAGATAAGCCGTATCAATGCCGCTGGCATCGCTGACCTTCGCTTTTACTGCGAAAGGGCCGGCATGATTGACCGTACCGGAAGGATTGGTATTTAAAAGCGTAATCGTTGGCGGGATCAGTTCGGACAG
This sequence comes from Bacteroidota bacterium, assembly GCA_022709385.1. Lineage (GTDB taxonomy): Bacteria > Bacteroidota > Bacteroidia > Bacteroidales > CAIXZF01 > JAKLIX01. The sequence continues at coordinate 116,793 of JAKLIX010000011.1, forward strand.
GCCGCAAATGACTTTGATCGCATCCAGACACCATCCATAGTTCGAATTGGGTCCTGTCACTCCCCCATCCATCAGTTTGAATCTGACCTTCGCGTTGGCGCAACTGGCAATCAGACTGCTAACATTGAACTGCTCGAGTTTCCACCAGGTGTTCTGGGGTATGGCCGACGGAGTCGAAGGCTGCCACAACAAACCATATGAATTTGCTGCGAACTTGTTGCCGATGGTGCCGAACAGTCCGGTGCCCAGGTAGTGTGCCCCGCTAAGCTGTGTCCAGGTGACACCGCCGTTTGATGATACTTCAATGGTGGCATTGTCCAGGAAATCAAGCTTGGCGATTTGTGCAAACTCAAGCATGACAAATGTATAACCGACTGTGCTGAAGGCTGCTGTGGTGAGGTAAGTAGTAGCAGCGTTCTTCACCCGGCAGGTGTCGGAACACGAGCCCTGGTAGTGGAGCCTTGTGCTGATATTCCAATCCTTGATCCCTGGCACAGTCTGGGTGGTGGTCACACTGTCGTCGAAAGCCGGAGCCTCAAAAGATTCATGAAACACGTCAATGGCTTGGGTGCTGGCTTCTGATGCTGCCGCCAGCAATATCAGAAACATAAGTAATCTGCTCATAAAGAAAATATTAGCAATGTAAGAAGAAATGGTGGTTCACGTGAAAGATCCCAATACTCGCAAAGGCTGCGGACATCCGACTCATCAGCGGCCAAAAGTAATCCAAATCATGTTACGGATCAGCGACCGGATTTTTTTATTTATCAAGAAGAGATACCGAAGAACACAGGAAGGCGAAGTGTGTTTCAGAAGTCATTTGAGTAAAAAGGGATAAGTCCCCTGCAAATCCGCTTTGCTGATTCATCACGGAGCAGGAAACGGGACAGGGCCGGTTACGCCGGATCAGACGATGCCATACGAAGGGGGGCTTAATCAGGGTGAATACGATCCATCCGCATCCCCGTAACAGATCCCTTTCAGGTTTACCGGGTAAGTTGCGCTTCCGGAAACAACGACCTGGACAGTGGTCAGGTACCAGTCGCCTGCAGGAAATGATGAAATCTGCCCGACAAAACGCTTCGAAGCGCTCAGGGCATCAATGGCATTGATGAATCCTGAATTGTCCACATCAGCTGCATTGAGTTTGTAGCCTGTCAGCGGGGTCATGTTGACGAAATGCTTCAGAATCGCAAAGGCATCAGTGGCGTTTACCCCACCCCATGGCAAGGTTGTGTATGATTCAAGGATATAGGTGCCATCCATCACCTCCGTAAATTGGAAACTGCCGTTCATGTCCGTGTTGGCTTCATCAATTAAATTATCACCAAGGTCTTTCAACCGAATGCCTGAGTTCGACATGCCACTTGAGAGTCCGTTGGCATAACTGAGTACTCCCTGTATGGTGCTGCCACCCGGAGACGCGGTGAAGGAACCTACCATACCCATAATTTCGTGAGGCGTACAGACATAAAGGTACTCCCCGGGGATCTGAACAGCATATTCAAATACCTGGCTTGAACTGCTTAATATGGCGTCCCAGGCTTCGGCTCCGGAGGGTATTTCTGATGAAGTCGTGGTATGAAAGCCGCTTGTCCAAACCCAGCGAATGGTATCCCCTACTATGACATTCTCCAGTACCGCTGGTGAAAATGTCAGTCCCTGCTGCATGATTACATGCTTTACAGCCCTGGCCGGCAAAGTGGTCAACAGATATAAGAAGAATACCGAAAACAGCGTAATGGTAATTTTTTTCATAATGGTGCTATTTTAATTCAGACCAAATTAAAATAAATTATCAATGCCTGTCAGGCAAATGGCTGTTAAAAATCTGTTAATGGTAAAAACTGAAAAATGTGTCTGACATCAGACAACGACCCGGTCATTATTAATCCGTGACATTGAAGGTTAAAAACCAGCGCTAGCACCCACCTTCAGCAAGTGGAAAATCCGGTTACAATAGCTGATTATTCAGGAAATATCACTAAAACCGAAAGAAAACAGGGATGCGATTTGTGTCACCAGCATCACCGGCATAGCAGAAAATCCCTAATGATAAAACCCCCGAGGGTCTTCCTCGATGCTGAATTCGTAAACAAGCGCTGTCAATATGGCGTAAAGCTCCCGTTCACATCTCCGGTGCACAACACCCTGATATTGACGGTTTCGGTGGTACCATCGGTAAGAATGACAGTATGGGTTTCAGACACCCAGTCGGGCCTGCCCGGCGGAGGAACATTTGGGGGCATAAAGGAAGGTATCATATGTATGAAACGACGGACGATGGCCAATTCATCCGCTGAACCCGGTATTCCACCGCTTCCGTTCACGTCAGCCGCAACCAGGTTGATGCCTGTCAGGGCAGGCGTCATGCCAACGAAATGTCTTACAATCAGGTAGGAATCCATTGCATTATAACCGCCTGACTTCTTAGTGACGCTCACTTTCAGTGTGTAGTCTCCCGCCGGCAGGGCATCGAACACAACATCACCGTTACTGTCGGGAGGAATCCCGGTGATGAGCACTCCACTCTGGTAGAGTTGAACCAGTGCACTGTCGTGGATCGGGGTCTGGGCTGCATTGGCATAGCTGACATGACAATGAATCGAAGCCTGTGCAAGAACGCAACTGTTGATTAGCAAAAACCCGGCAAGGGTGATTATCAACTTTTGACCTGACTGAAATTTCATTATCTCTGTTTTAAAAATGAATACGACATGGAATTATTACGGAAGATATGAGCGATCCACATCTCCGTTAAACAAGGCTTTCACATTGACGGTCAGGATGGTGAGATTGTCCATCTGGATGGGAGGGATATCGAAGACCCAGTCCCCTGAAGGAAAACTGCTTATCAGATCCGTAAAGCGTTTCAACACCGACAAGGCATCTCCGGCATTGACATAGCCGTTGGCATTGACGTCGGCCGCTGCCAGTGCGAGGCCCTGCAGGAGACTGACTCCCGCAAAGTGCTGCACGATCCTGAGTGCATCAGTGCTGTTTACGGAACCCCACGGAAGTGTCGGCACTACCTGAAGCTGATAAGTCCCGGCAGCGGTAACCTGAAAAGAATACTGCCCGTTGTTGTCAGTGACAGCATTGCCGAGCTCCTGTCCGTTTCCGTCAAGCAGGATGATTTCCACACCGCTGAGAGGCGACTGCAGTAGATTGTCATAAACAAGAACCCCTGAAATCTGTCCTGTTGCGGGTTGAGAAACCACGGCTCCGCTGACCAGGATCAGTGGTTTCTCACCAGTTTCGCAGTCGCCAATCAGGCATTCATCTGGCAGCGTACTCCAGTTTAACTGCGTATTGCCGCCCAGGTAGTTAAAATGGACTGAAAAGAGGGTGTCACCGTCGGACAAACCAAAAGGGAACAGGGCAAACCATCCAAAGCGAAACTGGTTGAAACTCTGGTTACCAAAGTACATCCCGCCCGGATAGGCGGGACTCATGGTAAAGCCTGAATAAGCAAGGACAGTGGTATCATAGCTGAACACCAGGCTGATGTTACATACAGAATCGAATTGCATAACTGTTACAGGTATGCTGACCTGCGAACCTGGCTGCGCCAACAAGTTGAGAGGAAGCTTCACACTTAAGGGCTGTGCTTTGAGTCCGCTTACTAACACACTCATAATGAGGGTAATCCGGAAGAGTTGATGTTTCATATAGAAAAAAAATAGAATCGTCAAATATAAACTATTTTACTCCATACAGAACATTTTAAAAAACCTTCAATTTCGGAAATGTACCTGTATGGTCTGGCCCCCCGAAACAATCATAAAGCACTCAATCCTGCCGGCATATAAGCATCTTACCGCAATGTGCGGCCTTATCCGGCATCATCAGTGAAAAGATATAAAGCCCTTGACTGAGGCCACTGCAGTCAATGGTGCAGGTGGTTCCGGCCATGTTATGTATCTCCCTGATTTTTTGGCCGTAACAATTAAAAACAGACAATGTGGCTCCCTGCAGCAGGTACTTGCTCTGCAGTATTACAACTGATGAAGCCGGATTTGGCAGCATGGAAAAGGCGTCATCCAGGTCTTTTTCCTCATGCCCTACCGGCAGATTGCAGCCGGGTCCGATGGCAGGATAGCAGGCTGTATCATCCAGACTGAAGCAGGTGAGCTGGTACCCGCATTCCAACGGAATCTGAAGCGGTTCTGTCAGTCCCATGTCATGACCTATCCCCTCCAACAGATACTGTGACCATGTGTCACCACTGAGACTGAACTTTTTGCGGTATCCCTGGGGTGTTGGAAAGCTGTCAACAAAGCTGACGTAAACATTGTTGCTGAAGTTGTTGTATGTCAGGGGCAGGCTATCCCCTGCTTCGAGGTCGAAATCATACAGCAGATGTTCGGCAGTATCTGCAAGTTCCCGGATATACATCTGCTTTCCTTCCGACCTGAGCAGAAACGACGGCTGGGGATTGATATACCAGTATGTACCGCTGCATCCGGGCGGTACGGGAGGGGCTGACATCCAGAAATAGCTTCCCTCACCTTTTCGATACATCATTTTATACTGTACCTGCCCGACAAGGGTATCACCGTCTGTAAAGTAATTATAGTCTTCATTTTGAATGCAGTAACCTCCTGTATTGCAAATACTTGTGATTCGCCAAACCGGATTGCTGCTGAGGTAGGTGTTCTCCTGGCTGAAGGCCTGCAGGCAGGTGCACGAGGCAAGTAACAGGCTGAATACGGTTTGATAGTGCATCTGTCTTGTTTAAATAAATGGTGCAGTTTCTGATCCAGTGATACCGGTAAATAGGGAAATACGTTTTCGCAATCCCATGTTCTTCCTCTATAGCAGACATGTCAGGGGGACTTTGGTTGTCTGATATACAAGGCTACTGAATCTTAGTGAAAATGCGATGCAATCTTCGGTTATGCCGACACAGAATGGTTTTCCGAAAATATTAGCTACAGCGGTGTACGGCATTACTCATACTAAACAGCTTTGCAGATGCAAACCTGTCAAGTATGAGTTAAGATTCTTTATACCGATGACTTTGGATGCACATTTTTCGCATTCCTGTGTTTTTTCGGTATTAACCTGACCAAAGCCTACCCACAGGCTTGAAAAGAACGGCCGATTCAGTATCTTTGCCTTGTTTGATGTTAAATTACCGGGAAAAAAAATGAAAACATCAATTATCCTCACGGTCGTTTGCCTGAGCATTCATTGGAACATTGATGCCCAACAACTAAATCCTGACACGATGAAATCACCCGCTATTCTCAGCCTGCAGGCATTGGATTTCCTTTGGCCTGTCGGCGATCCCTTTTTGTTTTGTGCCCACCACCGGGATGATTATCCGGCAGGAAATTACTCCCTGGGACCTGATGTTTCACTTGACGGACGTAATCTTGGAGAGGATTTCACCCTGAAGGACGGCTTCCGCATGTACCATGGCGACAGTGTACCCGGCTTCCCCGCGCATCCGCACCGGGGATTTGAAACGGTAACCATTGTGCGGACCGGAATTGTGGACCATTCCGATTCCCACGGGCAGGCCGGACGCTACGGTAACGGGGATGTACAATGGATGACGGCAGGTTCGGGCCTGCAGCACAGCGAGATGTTCCCCCTGCTGAATCCCGGTGGCAGAAACCCGCTCGAATTATTCCAGGTCTGGCTGAATCTCCCGGCGGAAAGGAAAATGGTCCAACCACATTTCAAAATGCTCTGGGCGGAAGATATTCCGGTGAAAGTGATCAGAGACGCCGCAGGCCGGGAAGTCAGTATCGCCATTATTGCCGGGTCATTCCACGGAACAAAGGCGGCTGATCCAGCCCCTGATTCCTGGGCAGCATTTCCTGAAAATGAGGTGGCAATCTTTACCATCGATCTTCAGGCAGATGCAACCCTTGAATTTGAGGCAGCCTCCCCCGGCCTGTTCCGTTGTCTCTATTTCTATGAAGGAGGCGAACTATTGATTGAAGGACAGAAGATACCATCAAAACAAGCGATCCGGCTCCGCTCGGAGATGCCGGTAGTCATTCAGAATGGTGACAGGCCGGCACATCTTGTCCTCCTCCAGGGGAAAGCTGTCAATGAGCCTGTTGTGCAGTACGGTCCGTTCGTAATGAATACGGAGGATGAGATTCGTAAGGCTTTTTCGGATTTCCGTCAGACCCGTTTCGGCGGCTGGCCCTGGCCAAGGCCTGATATGGTTCACCCGCGGGACAAGGGGCGTTTTGCAAAACACCTGGATGGCAGGGAAGAAGTGAGGTAATCCTGTGGCTGCCAGGGGCTCATTTCCCTACCTTCTTTTCCCACCGCTCAGTCCGCCGAGGATACCCCTGACGAGGGCTCTTGCAATCTGGCTTCCGAGCTGGCGGGTAACCGACTGCCCCATATACTTTGCCATATCACCAAGCATTCCTCCTGCTCCACCCTGCTTTTGCTTTTCCTCCCTCGCCTGTTGTTTTTCCTCTTTTTCCCTGGTTTCCTGTGCCTTCTGATCCAGGATTTCCTGTTGCTGGCGGGCTATTCTTTCAGAAAGGATCTCAAAAGCAGATACTTTATCCACTGATTTCTCATATACGCCGTAGATCAGGGATGAACGCAGTATCGCATCTCTTTCGGCTGATGTGACGGGCCCTATCTGTCCCTGGGGCGGCAGGATCAAAGCCCTTTCCACCATTCCGGGGGTTCCTTTTTCGTCAAGGAAAGAAACGAGCGCTTCACCAACTCCGAGTTCGGTGATCACCTGCTCTACGTTTAAGGCAGGATTTGGCCGGAATGTTTCAGCTGCAGTCCTGACGGCTTTCTGATCCCTTGGTGTAAACGCCCTGAGGGCGTGCTGCACTTTATTGCCCAGCTGACCCAGGATCTTATCCGGGATATCAATGGGGTTCTGGGTGCAGAAATAGATACCGACGCCTTTGGATCTGATGAGTCTCACCACCTGTTCTATCTTGTCCATGAGAACCTGCGGCGTGTCGGTGAACAGCAGGTGCGCCTCATCGAAGAAAAACACCAGTTTGGGTTTGTCCAGGTCGCCCACTTCAGGAAGCTGTTCCCACAGTTCCGAAAGCAGATACAGCAGCAGGGTGGCATAGGCTCCCGGAGCCAGCATCAGTTTATCGGCTGCAAGAATGTTCACCACGCCCCTGCCCCTGTGATCGGTCTGAATGAAGTCAAACACATCGATGGCCGGTTCACCGAAAAAGCCCGCAGCACCCTGGTCCTCAAGCGCCATCAGTTCCCGCTGGATGGCTCCGATGCTCGCAGCAGAGATATTACCGTATGCAGTGGTGAAGTCAGCCCTGTTGTTGCCCACATACTCCAGCATTTTCTGAAGGTCTTTCAGGTCGATGAGCAACAATTCATTGTCGTCGGCAATCCGGAAAACAAGCGAAAGCACGCTTGACTGGATATCGTTGAGATTCAGTAGTCTGCTGAGTAAAACCGGCCCCATTTCCGAAATAGTCGTGCGTAAAGGATGACCCTTTTCAGCGTACATATCCCAGAAGCAAACAGGAAAATTCTGATAACTGAAGCCTTGAATCCCCATTTTCTGTATCCTTTCCTCAATTTTCGGTTTGGATTCCCCTGGTTTTGAGATGCCGGAGAAGTCCCCTTTGATGTCGGATACAAAAACAGGGACGCCGATGGAACTGAAGGCTTCGGCCAGCACCTGCAGCGTAACTGTTTTTCCTGTACCGGTGGCCCCGGTGATCAGGCCATGGCGGTTGGCCATGCGGGGTATGAGCGTGAGATCTTTTTCAGATCTGGCAATCAGTAGTTGGTGGTTTTCTGTGATCATATTGCAGCCTTAGAATTTCCCGGACCAAATATATACATTTCATCAAGCATTCACTGCCATAAAATGGTAAAAAGGTTGTGCCTGCAGCTGGACATAACAACCGAATTACCCTCATTTTTTCGTATCTTCGCATTGCAATAAGGGATCTATGCAAAACAAAAATCATTCTTTCGGACAGAAGTATCCTGTATATTTCTGGGACTTTAATATTGCACGAATGGAAAACCATGCCCACAAACGGGTCATCATCGAACGAATCTTTACTTTAGGGGATGTACCCGCAATCAGGGAAATCATCCGTTATTACGGAGAGGAAGAAGTTGTGAGCACACTTCAGACATTGAACTATCTGGATCCCAAAACATTGAATTTTGCATCCATTGTATTCAACAAACCCTTGAATCAGTTTAAATGTTACCATCGTACCCGGTCGAAAAAACAACGCTGGAACTCATAATAGCCTTACAAGGACTAAACAGCCTGAAGGAGTTTTACCTGGTTGGAGGTACCGCCCTGGCATTACAGCTGAAACACAGGCATTCGCTGGACATTGATTTGTTTTGCAATTTCAATTTCGATAGCGGCACCTTACAGGAACAATTAAAGCAAGAATTTGATATCCAACTGTTTCACCAGGCTGAAAACACAATACGTGGAAGCATCAATGGCATCAATGTTGACATCATGGCGCACCGTTATCCGTATATTTTCCCACATCTAAGAATTGATGGGATTGAAACATGCTCCATCCCCGATATTATCGCAATGAAACTGAATGCCATCTCTGCCAGCGGACAACGAATAAAGGATTTTGCGGATATTTATTTTCTTCTCAGTCAATACACAATAGCAGATATGCTTGGGTTTTACCGGATGAAATACCAGCAGAAGCAAATTAACCATGTACTTAAAAGCCTTGTATATTTTAAAGATGTGAATGAATCAGAATGGCCGTTAGTAATGCCAGGCCATTCATTGCGATGGCAATCCGTTACGAAGAAACTTGAGAAAGCAGTTCTTGAATATTTGAGGGAAGAATTTTAGGCTAAATCCTTCAATGCAAACAAATGTTGCGCAGGCGGAATGCCGTCCACAACTTTGAATAAAAAGTCGTTATCGTTGATTAACAACGCATAACCCTAGTCTTTCAAGCACCGTACCGACAGTCCGTACCTTTTGTTTCTTTTCCCTCCGTAGGCCTGCGTCGACTGGTAATCGAGCTTGTGATGCCAGGCGTTGTTTGTGGAAGCATTGTCGGCTGTCCAGAAGAAGGCGTTCTTTTTCAGCAGTCCGTCCATACCGTTATGGTCGCGGTACCCTCCCGGCAGTGCGGAGAAACCGCTTGAATTGGATGCACCGGTGTTTGGACTCAGCCACAAGGTGGTATCGGAGGTTTTCATCTTCCCGCCTGCCACCATGGAATCACCAAGGAAACCGAAAAGCAGGTTCCAGTCCGACTCCGTGGGCACATGCCAGCCTTCAGGGCATAACTTTCCGGTATTGACAGCCGCCCAGTTATACAAGGCACCATAGGTTTCCCTGAAACTTGCTTCATCGTTGAACAGGTAGGCATAAGCACCGGTGGTATTGTTTTTCCATCCGGTCAGATCACTGCCGGGATATGCCAGGGCACTGCCATCCCTGAAGCGGGTGGTTTTCAGGTTCTGTGCCATCCAGACCTGGTTGCCGATGGTCACTGCAGTATAAACATTCCCGTCAATGTCACGTATCTCCTGGTTCGCGGGATCGCTGTCATCATCTTTTTTACATGCATGGATCACCACCATGGTGAATGAAACCAGGATTAGGGTAAGCAAATGCAGTCTGACTTTCATGTACATTGTTTTTCTTGGTAATAAATATATGATTATGAATACCTTAAATAAAATAACAATCAATTTACCGGCTGTGCAAAGATAATGGAATTAGCAGCAGACAATAATAAAGTTGACAAGGTGAAAAATATTGGTTGCCCTCATGTCAATATCTTTAATGAATATTTTTAATAACTTTCCCCTGCATGAGCGGGTGTCAGGATCCCGGGCCATATATCATGGTAAACAGGCCCACGTTTTCATCTCCATAGCATATGGAGTCGGCAACACATTCAAAACCGGCACCGAGGCCTTCACGGAATACATCATGCCACTGATTTCTCAGCATATGATAATCCGTGCGGATTCCCCTCGGCTCTGTCAGAAAGGAAACCGCCTCAGCCATCAGGAATTTGTCGATGGAGGCGACGGCAACTTCGACCGGAGCATCGTGGGAGAAGATGAAGTCCATGATGGCGCCGTATGACTGGTAAAGCGAGAGGGCAAGTTCCGGGCTGTGAAGTTCAGGTGTATCGTTATTCGCATCCAGTTCAAAAAGCAGGAAGAACCGGATGTGCCGGCTGAGTTTCTTCAGGTGTTCCGCTTTTGTTTCATAAGGCATGTGGTGATATGAAAGGGATGCCAGGGCAATGTCGTATGAACCCGTCACTTTATCCGAAAACTCCTGGATACGGTACTGCCCTTTGTGAACCTTTGCAGCCGGGAAGGCATCCGATACATTTTTCTCGGCCAGCCTGAGCATATCGGCAGAAGGATCGATCAGCAGGAATTCCGCTACCTCATTTACCAAACCATGCATCCTGAGTTGTTGTACCAGTTGTACGAGCAATGCGCCGTGACCACAGCCTATATCCATGATCTTCAATGGCTTATTAAATGCTGGTAAGGCACGGGCACATTGATTGACAAAGGTATCACGCGAGGATTTCATGACCGGAACACCAGCGAAATGAATGAATGGCCGGGCATCTTCAAAGATCGTTTCCGGAATCAGCAGTTTGCCGTCAGTTCTCTGCAAGTAACTGGCCATAAATGAATTGGAAAAAAGCCCTCCTTCCTCGCCAGCTACACCGGCTAAAATCCAATGCCTGCCCAAATCCTGTTTTCCCTTCGTCAGCAGGCAGGTTCCGGCAAAATAATGAAAGGCATTTCTCAGCCCGGGCCGGATCGGTTCTGTCAAATGCGGTGCAGGCTCAAGTGATTCATAGACAATTCGGTCCCTGATTCCGGACCATTCGGTGATTTCTGATGCAGTAAGGAATTTCATGCCCTGAGAATTTCCACGCAAGGTATGAAAAAGGGAGTAGCGACTTTTACTTATCCGGCAAATCCTGATTCGCTTCCAGTATCCTGATTCTTTCCTCCAGGACTTTCATCATTTGCTGCTGTTCCTGGACGGCCTTCACCAGGGGAACCACAAATTCTGCATATCGCAGACCATATAAATCCTGCCCGTTTTTAGGGGGATCTACGCCGCTGAAATCGAATCCGCAAGCCTGTGCTGCTGTTTCTACTTCCTGGGCAAGAAAACCGCAGTACCGCATCATGGCTTTCTGACGCATTGCTTCAGGAAGTTCCTTCCCGCTTTCCTTCATACCCAGGTAGTTCTCCACAGCAAAGACATCAACCGTATAGGTAAGGGGTCGCAATTGCATGATGAAATCCAGGCCCTTTACATCCTCCCTCACTGTCTTTTTAAAACGGGCATCGGAGGTAGTGGACCAGCCTACAACACCTCCAATGCTTGTGATTGCCACATTCCCGAGCCGGATTTGCTGTGAAGCGCTGACTACGGTGTTATTCCCCAGAGCCATTGAGTTTTCAACCCCGTCGACTGCTTCATTGGAATTGTTACCAAGAAAAGTATTGTAACTACCCGGGTTGCCTGCACCATATCCCGCTTCATGCCCCACCGCAGTATTACAGTCTCCGACATTGTTTAAATTCAGTGCCTTAAAACCAACAGCCACATTACCGGTCCCCACGTTATAATAAAGTCCCTCACAGCCCACGGCCACGCATTCATGGCCGAGATTGGCATTCTCCATTGCCCAGGTACCGACCGCGGTATTGTAATTCCCGGTGTGATTGGCATACAATGCCCTGTAACCAACCGCTGTATTGTAAGCCGAATTCTGGTTCATTCTGGCCGCAAAGCAACCCACCACGGTATTGTTTTCGGATTGTCCGTTTTCTAAGGCATATATGCCCAGGGATGTGTTACCGTGCCCTTCCAGGCTTTCACTCAGGCTGTAATTTCCGATGGCCAGGTTAGATGAACCTGAGGAGTTATTCCAGAGTGAATAATTCCCGATGCCGATGTTTTCCGTTCCTCCGGTGTTGTCATACAAGGCAAATCTTCCGAGTCCGATAAGATTGGATTGAAGCATATTTGAAAAAAGCGCCGATTCTCCGATGGCAATGTTATGATCTCCTTCTTCATTGAAGTGACCGGCATCAATTCCAATGGCGATATTCCTGCTTCCATGGATATTAGACTGGAATGCACTTTCGCCGATGGCAATATTCCATGCACCGCTCTGATTCGATTTAAGAGATGAATTGCCAATGGCGATGTTGTGTTCACTCAGATTACTCTCTCCCATCGCATAATGACCAAGCGCAATGTTATGATTTCCCACTGTCATGCCTGAAAGTGATTGCGGTCCCAGAGCCACATTATAATCCCCCGCCTGGAGATTATACAGGGCTGAATAACCACAGGCCAGGTTAAAAATACCATACAGGTTATCATACAGGCTGCCATCTCCGAGTGCTGTATTGCCAAAGCCCCATGTATTGCTGAACATGGCCTTGGATCCCACTGCTACATTTCTTGAACCTTCATCCGCATATGTAGTGTTGGATCCGTTGTGAAACAATGCCGAATCACCCACGGCCACACAATTACTCACCTCCTCGTTGTGGTAAAGTGCCCGTACTCCGACAGCCACATTGGAATAGCCGGTCTTGTTGCTTCTTGCAGCTTCGAATCCCAGTGCGGTATTACCCTCGCCGGTCAGGTTGTCGCGCAAAGCTGCGGCACCTAAGGCAGTATTCAGGTTCCCTCCGGTGTTATGCTTCATATTCAGGTGGCCGATGGCCACATTGGAACGACCGTCAATGTTGGCATTCAGACTCTGATAACCAACGGCAGTGTTCAGATGCCCGGTAGTATTCACTTCCATGGACAGGGATCCAACCGCCACATTATTGAACCCGGTCTCGTTTTCATGCAGGCTTTGCTGTCCCAGTCCCACATTGGATGTATTGCCCACATCTGCATCACCGCTGCCGTTGCCAAGGTAAACACTGATCCAGTCTGAGCGGGCATCCATCAGGTCATCGATGTACATACTGGCCTTGGTAGCATGTAATGCATAAGGCACTGCCATCAACTGGTTGAACCCGAGAGGAATGAATAACCCCATACCGTTCACATCCACCTCTACCCCAAGCAGGTAATTCATCAGCGACCAGTTGATCTGCCCGAAATTACCGGCTTCGGGAATGCCGTGTCCAACCACCAGGCTGATGAGGCCGAACTGATCGGTGGTCAGTGCATGGGTTTCTCTGTAAACAAGCACATCAGCAGGGCCGGCAAGCACGGACCCACCGGCTTTTGCGGGATTGGACTGGCTAATACTGAGCCTGACAACGACATCCTGGTTGACCAGCGGATTACCCAGGGAATCACGCAATACGGCCTGGTAATTAAACCCGAGAGGCACCTGGGCTCCTCCTGTCAATGTGCTAAGCAACAGTACGATGGCCAAAACGGAACGAAAAAATCTTGTTTCCATTGGGTTATGTGTTAATTGTTGTTTACGGAATCAATATGACTTTTCTGCTGCAGGTATAGCTTATCCGCTGCATAGTTATTTCAAACCTGGCAAGGTAAATACCAGGTATACAATCATTTAAATCTAAAGTACATTCATTGGCCCCTGCAGGAAAATCATGGGTGTATTCCCGTACACAGGCTCCTGCTGCCGTTTTCAGGCTGACCCGGATAAGCGCCGGTTCAGTCAGAAATACGGGAAAGGAGCAACTCAGCTTAGCGGGATTGGGAATACCCTTGCCAATTTGAAGGCTTTCATTTTTACCAAGGAATTGAATTCCGGGTTGGCAGAGCAAAATAGATTGCAGTGAATTTCCATCAGGATCAGCTAATTCTGACTCCTCCTCAGGCCGGAGACACCATTCATCGGGAAGACAGACACCGGTTTTCATGCGGAGCAGGATAAACATCAAAGGACTTTCCTGCGCAAGACTGAATTCCCTGTCCGACCACCACGCGATCCTCAGCTGGTCGCTGAAGGCTTTCCAGCAAAGCGATCCATGATTGCAGTTCATGCTGACCTCTTCAATGTGAAAATATTTCTGGAAATTCCCGAGAACAAGAGACACTGCTCCGAGCTTGATTTTTTCCGTCACATGCAGCGGAATGCTGATGAGTCCTGATTCAGGCACAAACAGGGTGCCCCGCGAAATAATATCAGGGGCTGATGCCGTTTTTAGCCCTGGCTGAAAAGAGCCGTTCACGTCTCCGGTGCACAATGCTTCTGATTCAAAATACAGCGGTAAAACGCCTGTTGTCATTGTATCTCTTGTGATTGACCAGTCTCCTGCCGGGAAAGCGGTAATCAAACCGGCATATCTTCTGGCGATCATGAGTGCATCAATGCTGTTGACATTTTCCGAACCGTCAACATCGGCAGCACGGTAATACAGATCCTGTAACTGGATAAAACCTGTAAAATGCTTCAGCACCAGGAGTGCATCCGTCGCGTTGACTCCTCCCCAGGCCTGTGCAATCATTGCATCAAAGATGACGGTATCATCCACCGGTCTGAAGAAATAAAAGCTGCCATCCGGTCTTGTCAGGGTGCTGTCGGCTGGCATCCCGTTCATATTGAACAGATAGACCATGGAATTCCCCAGAGGGGTATTCAGCATATTCAGGTAGGAAAGCTTCCCCCATGCATGATAAGAACGCCAGGCTTGCTGAAAACCCTGGGTAAGCTGATACGCTGAAGAGGGGAGCCTGGTGACGGCAAGCTCGCCAAGTGTGGCACTCAGCTGCAATCCCCCACTCTTTTCAACAGAGCCGGCCGTCGCTGTAACCTGTTGCAAAATAAACTGAGCACTGCCTGTCAGACCTGATAAACAGAGCAGGATGCCAATGAGAAAAGACCGCATTGCCATAATCGTTTGAATTTGATTGCAATATACAGAATTTCAATCAATATGTCAATACCCGGGCTTAAAAATCATGCGCCTGATTTTAATTTGACATATGGTATATTGTATCGTACATTTGTTTATCCATCATTTTCATCGCAACATGAACCAAGCCCCGGGAATGCAACAGAATCTGTTCAGGGAAATCCAGCGCCATATCGGGCCTGAACACCAGTGTGTACATGAAATTTCAGAACTGCTGGGAATCGGGACCGACAGCGCTTACCGACGGATCAGGGGCGAAACTCCGGTCAGCCTGGAAGAATTGTACCTGCTGTCAAGACATTTTGGTATCTCGGTCGACTCGCTTTTCGAAGTCAGGTCCGGGAAAGTGGCCTTTGATGAACTGGCCGTTGAGCCGGGTTCGACGAATCTGCCGGACTGGCTCAAAAAGATACACCAGGATCTTCAGCAGCTCTCATCTTTGAAAAATCCGTCCATTATATACGCAGCCAAAGACATCCCATTCTTCCATTTTTTCCAGGTTCCGGAAATAGCGGCATTTAAAGTGTTTTTCTGGCAGAAGACCCTCTTCAATTTCCGGGAATACCGGGATAAGAAATTCAGTTTCGATGAGTACGATGAAACGATACAGGAAATCGGCGAAAAGTTGTTGCTAAGCTTTATCAAAACTCCGGCCATTGAAATCTGGAATGAAGACACCTTTTCCATCTTTCTGAGGCAGATTGAACACTACTGGATATCAGGAGTATTCAGGGAAAGGGATGACATTGAGCTTTTATGCGACAAACTGGAACTCTGGATCAGGCATATGGAATCCCAGGCAGAGCATGGCTATAAGTATCATTTTCTGCAGAGTCCGCATGGGGTCGAACATTCGTTTCAGCTGTATGAGAATGAAGTGGTACTCAACGATAATTCTGTGCTGATTGAAACGGGTGAGCGTAAGATCGCCTATCTCACCTATAATGTGATCTCCCTGCTTGTGACCGAAGATCCGGCTTTTTGCGGAAGGCTGTCCGTATTTATCAAAGGTCTGATTAAAAATTCCATCCTGATCAGCACATCCGCATCCAAGGAACGAAGCCGCTTTTTCAATGCCATGATGGATCACGTGGCCCAGTTCCGGCATCGCATTGCGGCCATGAATGTTTGATCACCACAGGGCAAAATTCAGGCTCGCCGTGTAATACCAGCCCTGCAGCAGGTCGAAATTGGTGACGGGGTATGCATATCCTGCCTGGCTGTGCACCATGATATTGCGGGTGATATACCAGTGTAGTCCGGCCGTTGGAGTGAAGACTGCCGTAGTTCCCCACTGCTTTTGAGAGGAACCGGCCAGTTCAAGTCCGAAATACGGGATCATTGCCCTGCGTTTGGGGTTCTTTTCGAATGAAAAACTCACACCCAACGCATAATAAAACAAATCCGTGATCCCTTCCCTGTCGCTGTTCATGATGTTGAACTTGGAATACCAGCGTACATGACTGGGTCCGGGTTTGTCGTTCTCACTCACAAAACAGAACAATAAATATTCAACTACAAACCCCTGCATCATTCCCGTCGAATCATTGCCCTTGGGTGTGTAAACCGAATAACCCAGTCCCGGCATGAAGTTGATCTCGTAATTCCTTGAATCATAGTATTTTTTAGCTGATTCATAACCCGGGTCATTTTTTTGGTAGTACCTGCCCTGGTAGTAGATGCTGTCCTTTCTTGTTTCCTGTGCGCCAAGCAGCAGACCTGACAGCAACAGGGCTGTAAAACAAGCAATTGTCTTCATTGGTCTTATTTTAATTGTTAAAAATCTCTGATACAACGCACCGGCATGGCATTGGCTTTTTCACGCGGGCCCCTCATGACCTCATAGTACACCCATGACAAACCATACGTCATGGCATCCTGGGCGGTCTCCATGTTCGAAGTAAAAAAACCTGTGTACAGACTTCCTCCTGCCCAATTCCCGGTGTAATAATAAAACCCGCCGGAAATCGCATTAAAACCGTACATATTAGTGCCGTTGCCATTGCTGTACCATCCCGTGGTCGATTTCAGGTGATAACCGCAATCATTTCCGAGATTGCCGGTATAATTCCACAGACTATGTCCTATGGGATAATAGGAATCGGCCGCTCCGGCCAGCACCTGCCAGTCATGGTCGGTGGGGATATGCCAGCCGGTGGGACAAATCCCCTGTGCCCCGGGTACCGTGGAATACTGCATCATTTCATCCCAAAGGTAAACACCGCCATAAGTCAGGCAAGAATTGGCATTGTTGCTTAAACAGTATTTCTCGATGATACCGTTGTTGGTTTGTGCCGTGGGGGTGTTAATCTTAACCCCGACGTTGAGGTTCTCGGCCATCCAGCACTGACTGAAAATCTGCACCGTATGATACCACTGACCCTCATACAGTACCGAATCGGCATCGGGACAGGGAATCCCGGATGCAAACTGAAAAACATGCAGGGCAGATACCTGTGGGCTGATATTGAATCCGGATTCAAGGGTCCCGGCGTAGCCGATACAAAGCAATTCATCGCCCGGACAGAACCAAAAGTCATTTAATATCAAACTGTTCTTTAGATCAGATGAAGCACTGGCTTGTCCTGAAACATAGTTGATCAGGGGAAGATCGCTTCCGCTCTGACATGCAGAGACCAGACGCAAACTGCATTTTTCCCTACCTGAAAGCAGCTGCAGGACATACATGCCTGCCACCCCGCCACTGACCTGGAAAGAATGTTCACCTCGTTCAAGAAAGCCGGTCCAGTGACTCAACCTTTTGCCGGTGATATCCAGGATGTTCAGCGTGGTATTTCCACCGGAAGGCAGGTACAAACCAACAGTCGTATGGTCTGAGTATGGATTCCCGGCATGCAGGCTTAACCTGGTCTGTTCCGCGACAACATTTCCTCCGCCGCTCAGACCGGTAACATAATATAATATGAGTGTAGTATCGGGGAAATACAACATGGTGTCACCCGGATGGGTGAGGTTGCAGACCCGGATACTGTCGAGCTGTTCGTAGGCCTGGTTATTCAGGGCAGTGAACTGAAGTGACAGGGTGGTTTGGGCAAATACGGCAGGAAATGATAAGCAGATAGAAAGGGTGACTGCCAGCATCGCATGCCTTGTGAAGGGCCATGCTGTCAGTGAAATGCGGGGCAGGAGCTGATCTATCCTTTCCCGGCAGCTTGCTTTGTAATTTGTTTTCATGGCTGGAGGTTTTAAATGTTATCATAAAATTACCTCCGTCAAAGGCTGAATGAAAACGGATTTCTGCAATTTGAGCTGCCGTTTTGCAAATATTGCGGGAGGATCAGGAACGGAACAGAAGAATTTCACCCCGGATTACATACGACCCCTTCGGGGTCGTGAACGGATTGCGATGGCATCGTGCTATAAACATGCGACCCCTTCGGGGTCGAATGTTTTATGGTACCACCAGCTTCACGCTGACCACACCCTCATCGCCGCGGACCGACAACAGGTAGATTCCTTTCAGCAAGGAAGGAATGTCAAAACTGTTTCCGGTGCGAAGCAGCAGGGTGTTTTCCCGCATGATCTCCCTTCCGGCAAGGTCAGACAGGGTGATGACAGCATCTCCCTGCATTCCGGAGTATAAGCGCAACATATTGTCCTGCACCCAGGCTTTCAATTCAGGTTTCGGATCAGCTTCATCAGTCAGGGTTGTCAGGTCCAGCATTTCGTTCACATCCAGCGGCACTCTCTGGTCATCAAACCCTCCCATCGCAAAGATTTTCCCATTGACCTGGGCGGCGGCCAGGGATTCTCTCGGCACATTCAGTGAAGGCAGGATGGTATATGTGTCGGTTGCAGGGTCATATGCCATCACATCCCCGGAAGCCTGGCCTGTGTAGCCGCCAATGATATAGATCTTGTTCTGATACACACATGAGGCAGCCCTGGTGAAAACATATGGAGCGGGGCTTTTAGCGGTCCAGGTATCCGTTGCCGGATTATATTCCGAACACTCCGCAGTATGGCCTGAAGCCACATCCCCGCCTATGAGGTACACTTTTCCGTTCACCACGCCCACGGCACAGTATTTCCGTTCGGAGGCCAGTGGTGTTTTGCTGACCCAGATATTCGTTGACGGGTCGAAACACTCCACGGCCTTGCCGGCATTTGGCGAGCCCAAGCCCCCGAATATATATATCTTGTTATTGACCACGGCAAGGCAGGCCTCCCTTCTGCCGGTCGGCATGGCCGGCCGGATACCCCAATTGCCTGTGAGAAAGTTATACGTTTCCACTGCCACAATGCTATTGGGGTCGAATCCGCCACCGATGGCATAGATTTCTCCCCCGTACTCACAGGCCACCAGTTCTTCCCTGGGCGTAGGCATGGGGTTCATGCTGGTGAAACTGTTGTTGAATGGATAATAGACATCGAGCCAGGGCGTACCCGCACCGCTGGTGTCCGTTCCTCCAAGCACAAAGATATTGCTGGCAAAAGCCGTGAGCGCCAACTCAGCCCGTGCTGCAGGGAGAGGCGCTTTGTAAACCCAGCTGCCCTGGCAGAAAACCTGCATGGACATAAGGGTCATGACTAAAATGATGTAAGTCTGCTTCATACGTTAGATTTTTCATACTAAAGTATAAAAGAATCCGGCAGACCTGGAAACCTAAATAAAAAAAAATCAGCGCGGGAACGTAACTCCAAGCCCCCCGGCCAGCTGTTTCGCCAGATCCCGATCCACCTTATAAAAATGATCCAGTTGCCTCATAAGGATTTCATCCTTCTTCGGACCGCCCACTCCTTTAAGGGATGAGAGCAGGTTCATCACCGTATGCTTCCTGTCTTCATCATTCATCACTTTGCGGTAAAGATCGCCGGGCTGGGAATAGTGATCGTCACCCTCGTTCCGGTCGTAAAAGTCTGCGGGGGCTGCTTCCAGTGGCAGCGCCGGTTCTCTGTATGCCGGATCAGCTTCTATCTTGTCGAAGCTGTTTGGGGAATAATTGGGTGCATCTCCCCCATTGCCCATCACGCTCATCATGCCATCGCGCTGGTAATGGGCAGCGGGTTTAAGCGGCCTGTTCACCGGGATCTGCTCATAATTGGCTCCCAGGCGGTAACGGTGGGCATCGGGATAAGCAAGGATACGGCCCTGAAGCAGTTTGTCAGGGGAAAGTCCGATCCCGTCAACCACATGGGCAGGCGCAAAGGCCGACTGTTCCACATCCTCGAAATAGTTGGCCGGGATCTCATTGAGTTCCATGATGCCGGCATCGATCAGCGGGAAGTCGGCATGTGGCCAGATCTTGGTGATATCAAAAGGATTCCAGGGTAGTTTATGAGCCTGGATTTCTGTCATCACCTGGATCTTCAACGCCCATTTCGGAAATTCTCCCTTGCCGATGGCTTCCACCAGGTCGCGCTGGGCATAATCCGGATCCGACCCGCGCAATTCCTCAGCCCTGGCTCCCGTCAATGTTCTGTTTCCCTGTAATGTCTTGAAATGGAATTTCACCCAGACCCGCTCATTATCCGCATTGATCATGGAAAAGGTATGACTGCCGTATCCGTTCATAAAACGGTACCCATCCGGGGTTCCCCTGTTGCTGAACAGGATCATGACCTGGTGGAGGCTTTCGGGGTTCAGGCTCCAGTAGTCCCACATCATGGTGGGGCACTTGAGGTTGGTCTTCGGATCTCTTTTCTGGGTATGCACAAAATCAGGAAATTTCTTCGGATCCTTGATAAAGAACACGGGGGTGTTGTTTCCGACCAGATCCCAGTTACCATCTTCCGTATAGAATTTAACGGCGAAGCCCCGCGGATCACGTTCCGTATCGGCGCTTCCTTTTTCCCCGCCCACAGTGGAGAAACGTACAAACACCCGGCAGCTGTTCCCCACCTTGCCAAACAGTTTTGCTTTGGTATAGCGGGTGATGTCTCCTGTAACGCTGAATTTCCCAAAGGCACCGGTTCCCTTGGCATGTACTACGCGCTCAGGAATGCGTTCCCGGTTGAAATGTGCAAGTTTTTCATGGAGGACATAATCCTGCAACATGATGGGCCCCCTCGGACCGGCGGTCATACTGTCTTCATTCTCAGTATATGGCCGCCCGGAGGCAGTGGTCAGCTTTTTCTTTTCGTCCATGGCACTGATGGTTAAAAGTTATTGACTATTTAGGGAATGTGTCGTTTGTATTTCTTTCATCTTCAATGGATTCTCCTATGATCTGCAGGCGGACTTCCCGGATGCAGAAGCCGGGGATAGCATGCTTCCGGAAATACTCCTGCAGAAGGATATCCAGTTCCTGATCCTGATAGTCTGTGATCTTGTCCGAGCCCTGGTGATACACATGATGATGGTGATCCATGATCCCGTCGTAACGGGTGACTTCATGGTCTGTTTTCACTCTGCTGATCAGCTGATGCGCCACCAGGGTATCCAGTACCTTATAAACAGTCCCTGTGGCAATTCCGGGGTGTCGCTTGTGCAGCTGTTGGAGTAAGTGTTCAACCGTCGGATGGTTTCCCAGCATGTTCACTGCTTCCAGAACGGCCAGGCGCTGCGGGGTGACCCTCAGTCCTGCATTCCTTATGTTCTCTTTAAGTTTATTTATACTGATTTTCACGAGAATAATGTCTTTTTAGGAATCATTCTTAAAAGAGAAAGGTTCAAAATTAATAAAAATTATGCAAACTCCGGAAAAAATTATTTTGCTTTCACATCCAGTGCATCTCTCAGGCCGTTCCCCACGAGCATGAATGCCAGTACCATCAGCATGATGGCCAGGCCGGGCAGGATGGCAAGATAAGCGGCATCGAGGATAATATAGGGATAATTGTCCCTGATCATGCTGCCCCAGGAAGGCATGGGCGGTTGCACCCCGATGCCGAGGAAGCTGAGACCTGCTTCGAGCAGGATGGCGGAAGCGAAGTTGGCGGCAGAGATCACGATGACCGGGCTCATGGCATTGGGGAGGATATGGCGGATGATGATCCTGGTATTGCTGAAGCCCAGTGCCCTGGCAGCTTCCACGTATTCTTTCTCCCGTATGCCCAGGATTTGCCCTCTGACGATCCTGGCCACTTCCACCCACATGGTGAGCCCGACCGCAATAAACACCTGCCAGAAGCCCCTGCCAAGGGCAAAGGTGATGGCAATGACCAGCAGCAGGGTGGGAATGCTCCAGACCACATTGATCAGCCACATGATAAGCTGATCGGCCCATCCCCTGAAAAAGCCCGCGATGGCACCCAGGCTGATGCCAAGGACAAGGGAGATCAGCACAGAAATGAAGCCGACAGAAAGGCTCACCCTGGTGCCTATGACCAGCATGCTGAGCACATCCCTGCCATAGCGGTCGGTTCCCAGCCAGTAACGTTTTTCATCTATGCTGAATCCTTTTCTTCCGGTTTCCATCACGATGGCCTCTCCCCTTTCACCTTCAATACCAGTATATGTCTCCGCGTGAAGCACACCATTTCTTATCTCATAGCGGTTGAGCGGGATTTCAGTCTTGCGGCTCTTCTGTCCGGCAATCATCTTTCGCCACCACGACAGCTTTGCCACGCTGTCCTGTTTGTCAATGCTGAGCATCAGGACCTTTGTCCCGGGCTTCAGCGTGCCGAGTTCGAGGAACTGTTTGTTGGCAAAGGGGGTTTCATCAGGAGTGATGAGATACGCAAGGATACCTGCCAACACAGCAACACCAATGAAGCAGAGCGATATCATGGCGACGCCATCCTTACGGAAACGTTTCCATGCCATTACCGAAAGTGAACCGGAGGTCTGGTATGAGCGGTGGCGAAACAGGGGAAGGAAAAGTAAGCTGTGTGATGGCATGCCTCGGAAAATTCAATGCAAGTATAAGGAAAAATTAAAATGATTTTGGCTCTGTTTATGTCTGAAAATCACCATTTCGCATAAGGCAGATGGGATAACATATGTTAAATTGGCGTCTCTATCTTGACAAGCCCCCAATATGATCGTATATTGCATGTCGCATCCATTTATATCCTATCTGTTGAAATGCTGCAGGGGCAACTGCCATCACCGCCCTGTCTTTTTAGTGAACTTGCTGAAGTACAACATTATAAACTTTATTCTTATGAAGAATCACTTAACTCGTATCCCAGTCGTGATCCTTATGCTACTTATGTCTGCAGGTCATGCCATTGCCCAGCAAACTTTTCCGGAACCGGCACCCCTGCCGGCACTTCCTGAACTGTTGGAGGATGTGATGAGCATAGTGAATGCCAATCCCAAGGATTACAAATACAAGAACAACTTAGCCAACTGGTGTGCGGTGGGTATCAGAAATGTGCATGTGGATGACAACTGGAACATCTATCTCTACGATGACACCCTGTTTACCTCGCCCCCCGTGGCACAATCCACCTACGGTGTCGGAACCAGTGTTGATTTTGTCGTGGTTGACAACAACCATTCCCCGTTAAAATACAGAGGCATCAGGGCCAGTTCCAGCCCGGGCTTGATGTTCGGGCGTGCCGAATTTGAAGGCGGGGACGAGACCCTGGCTGTGGGTCCTTTGCAGACTTATTCATGGGTGGAGTACGATGTGGTTGAGATGTACGATATTCAGCTCAACCCGGGCAACTACACTTTTATTCTAAGGACATCCAATCCGGTTACCGATATGGGGTTCGGATTATACAAATCAAACGGTTCTGCCTATTATGCAGGACGGAGTGCAGCCATTGCCTCCAAAGATTTGACATTCGGCTATGATGAAGAATCCTTCTCTTTCAACATCACGAGTTCAGACTGGTATGGCTTGTGTGTATGGTCCAACAATGGAGTTGCCTGTGACTACAGTTTGGAAATAACGCTAAACGCCTATTGGGAGGGTACGGTATCCACGAACTGGAATACAGCAGGCAACTGGTCTACAGGGGTGGTGCCTGATTACCAGACCAATGTCATTATCAACAGCGGAACGCCTTTTCAACCTGTGATTGGCAATGGTCTGTCTGCCTCCTGCAAGAACCTTACCATTGGCAGTTCAGCGGTGCTTACACAGAACGCAACCAGCTATTTGAACGTTTACGGAGATTTTATTTCAAACCTGGGAACTTTCACCCAGAACGGGACCTCCTATTTGTATTTCAAGGGAAGCGGAAACACAGATTGGTATGATGCTAATAGCAATGATACATACACCAATATCCGTGTTGAGAAAACCAACAGCGATGATAGACTCCAGTTGAGTTCTGACGTGGTGGTTGCAACCAGTGTTTCCGTCAGGGAGGGAATCCTTGATCGCTATTGGGAAGAGGAACTGACGATAAACGGTACCGGATCCTCGGCCCTGGAAGTCCAGGCGGGAGGCACACTTGATGGTGGAAACATCAGCGTTGCCGGAGGTGCTATCTTTCTCGACGGATCAAACGTGAGTTTAACCAGATTCGAGATTGGTAAGAATTTCCGGGTTGAGAACAATACGGCATATGATTTCCAACTGGGTGAGGTGGTTTTCAACGGGAGCGGCACGCAATACATCCAGGATATTGACGGAAACACTGTCTTCTGGAATGTACGTATCAACAAACCATCCGGTACTGTGTATATTGATTACAACGACTTGCATGTGGATAATGATATGTTTATAGAAAGCGGCATTCTCAGCACCACCAACGGGCCATCCCCCACAGCTACCTACAACATCCACATCAATGGTCATTGGTTCAATAATGTCGGTCCATCAGCTTTTATTGAAAGCACCTCTTCCGTTTTCTTTGAAGGATTGGACTATCAGATATGTGATACGGAAACCTTTCATACCCTGGTGATTGACAAAACCGATGCCCTTGGTATTTTCCATGTTGATGGAGGAACTGTAACCTGTTCAGTTTTAAAGCTTGATTTAGGCAAAATCTATGTCATGAGTGGCCACTTCATCGCAAACGATCTGTTTTACAATGGGATAACAGGCAATTACAAGCTTGCTGCGGGTGGCCAGATAGACCTAAGCAACGCAGACGGTTATGTTGATCTGAACGGCAATCTGGAGATAACAGGAGGATTGTTTAATGTGCACGGCGGTACCAGCATGAGTTACTGGCCATGGAGCACCAATGCCTCCATCACCATGTCGGGAGGTATCCTTGACTTCAAGGGACAGGGTATCAGGATCAACAACTCAGGGTTCTCATTGACACAGAACATTACCGGAGGGACCATCAGGACAGCCGGTAACCTGCATTGCTACCGGACCGACTGGAACCTGAGCAAGGGGACTTTCGAGATGTACGGCAGCACCAATGCCACCTATTACCAGGTCAACGGGAGTAAATTCAACAACCTGGTTTTCAACAAAGGAATCACGTATACGCTCGATGGTGAGCCCCAGAACCCTTACATGAACCGGGAGAAGGATGACATCCGGTCGAATGATGCTTTTTCACCCGGGGACGGACCCCTGTTAAATACCGTAACAGCTTCCACCACAATGGACCTGAAGGGTAGCCTCACCCTTTCAAGCGGTACCCTTGATCCCAACGACACCATTTATCTTGCCGGCAACTGGACCAATACGGCAGGTGCGGCTAACTTCCTGGAAAGCGGAAGTACGGTGGTTTTTAACGGGAACACCAGTGCCCAGATCATCGGGAATGAACAGTTCAATACCATGGTTGTGGATAAAACCGCCTCCGGAAGCCTTGACCTGGTGATAGACGGTTATATTTCAATGACAGATGACATGAAAATCCTTCAGGGAACCCTTGAAATGAATACAGGCTCCACCCTTTCCGTAGGCGATGATCTCAGAATTGAATCTAATGCCGGTTTGAATGCGGATGATGCTGCACCTGTGAATATCCATATAGGAGGTGACTGGGAAGATTTCAACACAACTGTTTCATCTTCCGTCGGATTCAATGCAGGAACCGGAAGCAAGGTGACTTTTAATGCCGGGAATACAGGAGTGGTACAGGCTATAAGGTCGGTACTTCCATTTAATGAGATCACGATCAGTTCTGAAGCCCCTTATGTCATGCCCAGCCCTTTGACGCGACTGATACATTGCCGGAAATTAGATATTCAGCAAGGCTTATTGCGTACCTTCATTGCTTCCAAAATTCATGTTGAGCAATTGCTGGATATCAGTGGACAACTTCAGTTAATGAATCCTGACGACAGTGTGGTAGTTGACGGGGACATCATCTGGCGAAGCGGTTCAAGCGGCAGCATTTCGACGGGTCAGTTTCTTATTGGAAACGACTGGACTTTTGAATCCGGTACGAACGTGGTTTTAACTGCCCCGAACCAGGTTATCTTCAATACTGCACAAACTTCCACCATTCGTTGTGACGATGCAGATGCTCGTTTTGGGAACCTGGTGATCAATAAATCAGGCAGCAGCGGCAATCATGTTTACATCCATACTTCCTCGCTGGATACCATGCGGGTTTCAGGGACCATGACATTGCAACCCAATAGTACCTTCCAGGTGCAGTCGGCAAAGATTATCGTTACCGGAGAACTAAACATCCAGCCGGGAAGCAGCATGAATTTGTCGACCGGATTTCTGAAGAACACTTACTCCTGGTTTCAACTTGGCGGAAATCTGGCAGTGAACTCAGGAACCGTAGTCGTTAACTATTTATTCATCCTTGAGCCAACAGGGAATCTGATCATTCAGGGAGGCAGTTTTACAAGCTTGCTGGAGAATGTCCTTTCATTGTGTTCCTTTCGCGGTAGACTGGAACTCAGCTCCGGTACCCTGGATATTCATAGCAGCGTGGAGTTTATAGCCGGCTTTGATTGTCAGGTCAGCGGAGGCCTCATTTCAACCGGAGGAACAATTTGGGCGACCTCGCCGCTGGTCTTCCAGCCAAGCGGTGGTACAGTCCTGATGAATGGCCCCACCGGATCCGGCAATTATTATATTTATTGCGATAATGGCAATTTCTTTCATAACCTGAACATTCACGGTAATTTCGCTTGCACCGGAAACCTCGCGATTAACAATGACCTCACGATAGAAGCAGGCTTCCTGAACCCACAAGCATTTACTGTCTATATTGGCGGAGACTGGATGAATCTCGTGGGCCCTGACGGTTTTGTGGAGTCCACGGGCAAAGTTGTTTTCAATAGTACCACACAGAACCAGCAATGTTCGGACGAAATCTTTAACAATCTCGAATTAGCCAAAGGATACACCTACCTCAATATTCCGGCAGGGGCTGAAGTTCAGTGTTCATCATACGACTGGACTTCCGGACTGCTCAGGGTCAACGGAGGTTCATTCGAAGCAGCTGACCTGGCAGATAACGGACTTATGGGAAAATATTACCTGGGACCTTTGGGCGGCATGCTGGAACTGCACCAGGACACATTATCGGGCATTGATCTGAACGGCGAAATAACCATCGAGAACGGCAGCATGCTGGTATACGGGGGAAACACACAAAGCAACTGGCCGGGAGTCCAGGATGCCGCCCTCACCATGTACGGTGGTGTACTCGATTTTCCAAACCAGGGAATACGACTGAAGGAAGATCCGGCCAATGATCTGACCTTGAACCTTACAGGTGGTAAAATCAGGACATCAAAGCACTTTCATGCAGAACGTTCTGGTTTCACTCCCGCTGCAGGAACAGTGGAACTATATGGAAATGAAACTAATACAGTGATGCATGCTGCCGGTAATTATTTCAATAATTTGCTTATCAATAAAATAAGGGCAGAATCAGGAACAATTTTTCCCGATTCCGATATTGAAGTTCATGGGGAATTGCTGGTCGAAGACGGGTATCTGATTGCAGAAAATGAAACGATCACGGTTTTTCAGGATGTAAGAATCAATCATGACGCCACATTCGCCCTAATGAACAGCGGGGTCCTGAAAATGACCAATGGTGACAGCATTATTGTAAACAACGGAGGGTTTTTCACCCTCAACGGAGCACCCGGTGCTTATGCCACTGTCTGTGGAAATACCCCTTCCGATTTTTACCATTTGACATTTTATAGTGGTTCGACCGCCTTGTTCGAACATGGGAATTTCAGAAACCTCGGACCCAGCGGGGTCAATATCAGGCCAGGTGCGCATGTGTCAACTTCTTTTGCATTTAATTTCTGCACCTTCGAAAACGGGATTAGCGGAGGGTCGCTGATCACAATAGACAACGATGAAAGCCTTTTTATAAACGAAGCTGTCTTTCCTACTAACACCTGGGGAGGACAATCTAATGTCAAAAAGGGAGTAAATACAGGTAATGTCACTTTTACGAATTATTCGGGAGATTTTGCGGGAGAAGCATTTGAAAATGACCCCTATAACCGCATCACCTGGGTTGAACCCATAAACATCTCGCTTACTGCCGTCCCATCAAACTTGTGTGAAGGCAGCTCAAGCCAGTTAAACGCCATTGTCACAGGTGGTGCTCCCCCCTATTTATATTCCTGGAGCCCTGCCGGAAGTCTTTCCAATTCCTCAATCACGAACCCCATTGCCACTCCCATGCTTACTACCACCTATACCCTTACGGTAACGGATGATTATGGCAGCACGGAAACCGCTGGTATAACAGTTACTGTCAACGAGCCACCTGCAGTAAGCTGCCCGCCGGGCCAGAGCCTGTGTATCGACAACAACATCTTATTCCTCGAGAACCTCAGTGTTTTCCCGCCCTCCAACAGCAGCAGCAGCGTCTTCACAGGACCGGGCGTCACACCTGCCGAACCTGAAAATGGTTTTTACAATTTCGATCCGCTGGCTGCAGGGGCCGGAACCCATACCATTACATACACCTATACCGATGCCAACGGCTGCAGCAATTCCTGCACTTTTACGATCACCGTGCACAGTCTTCCGGAAGTTCTGTGTCCGGAGGATACCGGAGTTTGCTTCTATTCCGGAGTCCTTTACCTTGAAGATCTGGATGTATGGCCGCTCAGCAACAGTACGAACAGTGTTTTCACGGGTCCCGGCGTGAATGCCTTCAATCCGGCCCTCGGTCAGTATGATTTCTACCCTGTCACGGCAGGCACGGGCACCCACCTGATCACCTATACCTACACCGACACCGATGGATGCAGCAACTTCTGTACTTTCAACATCACGGTCTATCCCCAGACTGAGCTCAGCTGTCCGGCCGAATTGAGCCTTTGTATCGATGATCCGCCCTCACCGCTCACCGGAGCAAGCCCGGCAGGCGGCACTTACAGCGGTCCGGGTGTCAGCGGGAACATCTTTAGTCCGGCCATAGCCGGTTCGGGAAGCCATACGGTGCTCTATACCTACACCGACGGTAACGGCTGTACCTCGGTCTGCGCCTTCCTGATCAATGTCAACGAGCTGCCAACGGTTACTTGTTCTGTTCTCTCCGTTGCTGTTTGCTATGATGCTGACATTTTTTTCCTGGAAAGTCTTCCCGTTTTCCCACCTTCCAACAGCTTCAGCAGCGTCTTCACGGGACCCGGGGTTACGCCTGCCGCACCCGCTCTGGGTCAGTATAATTTCAATCCGCTGCTTGCAGGTATAGGAATCCATACCATTACCTACACCTATACCGATGCCAATGGCTGCAGCAATTCCTGCACTATCCCGTTTGTTGTTTCTTCGCCCATAGCCAATGCAGGGGAAGATGTGATGATCATGGCAGGAAATTCCACTGTACTCAACGGAAATGCCTCCGGCGGATGGTCGCCTTATACTTTTGCCTGGAGCCCTGCGGAAAGCCTCAATAATCCAAACATTCAGTCACCCATAGCTACGCCGGCAGTTACAACCACGTATACCCTGACGGTAACAGACGAGGGCTCCTGTACCGCAACCGACCAGGTCACAGTGAGTGTATTGCCGGCCGGGACCGGCATTCTAAACGGGAATATCACCTATGCCAATGCAGCTTCAAGCAGTCTGTCGGAGGTAAGTGTGAGACTTGAACAGGCAGGAGTTCCTCTTTTTACAACAAGCACGGGTGCCGGCGGGTATTATGAATTCAACGGGATACCGGCAGGCAATTACCAGTTGCGCTGTACCTCGGCAACACCCTGGGGAGGGGTAAACGCGATTGATGCCCAGCTGGTTATGAGGCATTTTGTGCATATGATCAACCTCACCGGGATGTCATTGATTGCCGCCAATGTCGATTTGATTTCAGTTATCAACACCATTGATGCCCTGATGATTAGCAAGCGTTTTACGGAGGTTATTTCATCTTTCCCACTGGGGGACTGGTATTTTGAGCCCTTCGATGTAAATATTGAGGGAGGCATCTCACAAACACAGGACATCAAGGGAATCTGCCTCGGCGATGTCAACAACAGCTATCTGCCTCCCTACAAGACTCCGCCCCGCGCATTGCTGGTTGAAAAAGGTGAATTGCAGGCCTCAGCAGGCGCAGTTACGGAAATACCTGTCTGTTGCACGCAGGACCTTGCGGTGGGATCTATTTCCCTGGTTGTGGAATACCCGGCCAATGACATGAAGATCATGGGCGTAAGTTGTGATTATGACGCTGAATATCTGGTATTTAACGAAGTCAACGGGACCCTTCGGATCGCATGGTTCAGCCCGCAGGCCCGCTTTTTCACTGCAGGCTCGCCGATCATCCGCCTGTCTGCGATCGTGACCAAGGCTGAAGATTTTAAACTCCGTGCGCTCGCAGAAAGTGAGCTAAGTGACCAGGACGGGATTTGCATACAGGATTGTGAACTCAGTTATCCAAAAATCCGGCTGTTAGATGAATCATTCGCTTCTTCCGTTGAACTGCGGCCGAATCCTTTCAGTGAAACGGCAGCATTACTGATCCGCACAACCTGTCCTTCCGATCTGAATATCAAGTTCTTCACAGCAGATGGACAATTGGTTTCAGCCATGAAGCGGCAATTGCCCGGAACCGGTTTACACCAGATCGAACTTGACGGGTGCCAGATGTCGGCAGGAAGTTATTACTGCCTTGTGGAAATGCAGGAGAAGGACATGATCAGGACTCACAGGATCAAGGTGATCATTATCCGCTGATCACCTCAGGTAGCGCTGATACTCGGCGTTTCTGCACCGTCTGACCTGCTTTTTCTTCTTGCAGTAGCCTTTGTTCAGGTTAAACTTCAGGGCGAAATAGGCATCGGCGCCGGTAAAGTCTTTCAGTCCCATAAAGGCACCCAGCCTGTCGGTGCCAATGGTCAGGAAGGCCAGCCGCAGGGCGAAACCGAGCCTGGTGTAGCGCCAGTCGTAGAACGACAGGGGCAGGAAGAAGCACGCTGAAAACGCTTGCCAGGCAAACCTGATGAAAGTTTACTAATTAGCGAATCCTTTTCAACGATTTATGCAGCAGAGATAAGATTAGTCCCGGAATTTAAACCGAAAGAACACAGGAATGCGATGTGTGTATCCAGTGTCATCGGTGTAAAGGATATTTCCTCATAACCGAAAATTGCTTCGCATCCTCACTCAGATTCAGTATATCATATATCTTATGTTAATTGTTCGTCCGGCTCTTGACAAGGCTTCTTTTTTAATGTATATTGCAACATATTTCTACAAGGTGAATAATAACCCATAAGTTTTCCTTCGCTTGCACCATGACCTGTCATTCCTCTTTCGACACGGATTGTCTTTGCAAAAATTCGCATTACAGCATTATAAAGCATCAATCATCATAAGTATTATTGTGTATTAATACCTGGCCAAATGAAAAAAAACAAGCTTTGTTTTTGCAATTATCTGATGATATCTGTGATTATGATGATCTCAGTTACAGTCGCAGCCCAGGACAAATTGCCTGTCTCCAGTCCGGAGGGACCGCTATTGAGTACACTGTTGAGCGGTACCGCCATCACGACCAATGAGGATCCTGACTCTTTTTTGTTCAACAACATCTATCCCGCCTGGTGCGCGGTAGGGGTCAGAGAACTGACTGAAGGCACGAACTGGGATATCTACATGTACAACAGTACGTTCACCCCGCCAACGCTTGCACAGTCTGAAAACGGGTCCTCCAGGGTGGATTTCGTTGTAACGGACAACCACCATGCACCCATGTATACGCGTGGTATCAAGGTCGACAGGATAGACGGGACAGGGGATGCCAGGCTTGAATATGAAGGATCTGCGGAGTCACTTGTCCTTGGGAAAAACGGTTCTATTTTATGGCAGCCAGGTGATGTGATGCGGATGTGGGACATTGAACTGCAGCCCGGAACCTATCATTTCCGGCTTACTTATAATTCAGGCGCAGCCGATCTTGGCTTTGCCCTCTTCAAATCGGATGGAACCGCCCATTTTGCGGGCCGCAATCCGGCCGTTGGTATTTCTGACCACGATGGAGGCGGTTTTCAGGAATCATTTGATTATACGGTCACCGCTTCTGAAGTTTATGGTTTATGTGTATGGTCGAACGACGGCAATCCGGCTGATTTCAATATTACTATCAGTATAGCGGAGGTATGGCTCGGGCTCATTTCCGCTGACTGGAGTACTCCCGGCAACTGGAGTGCAGGCATAGTCCCGAATGATACTGTCGATGTGACCATTCCTTCAGGCACACCCTTTGCCCCGATTATTTCCACGAGCGCCACTCACTCTTGTCGAAATCTTGCCCTTGGATCAGGGGCAATCTTAACGCAGACGCATGGTCAACTTCATGTTTATGGAAATTTTTATTCGGATCTCGGAACCTTTATACAAACAATGCCTGCCATACTGAGATTCCGCGGCAATACTGATACTTATTGGAAGGATAACAACGAGGATGACAGCTATTGGACGGTCCAGGTTCAAAAAGAAAATCCAGAAGATATACTTACCATGTATGATAATATGACGGTAAATAGTACATTTTACGTAAATGGTGGTAATTTTATGATAGATGGAATAAATACAATTTCCATACTGGAATCAGGTCCGTCATTCTGGGTTAGTCAAAATGCAAAGCTGACATTAACCGATGGAACCATGGATGTTACTGGTAGTATTCATTTCTATACATACAGCAATGCTTTGATAAGTGGAGGGAATATCATTTGCGGAGGCAACTTATATGTACATAGTAATTCCAATGTTCAGATAACAGGAGGCACGGTGATTTTTGACGGGAATGGAGATCAAAATTTTGAAGATTCAGATGGAGATACATGGCTGTATAATCTTACCATCGATAAACCGGCTGGAACAGTTTATATTACAGGAGCAAGCAGTCTGGTAATCAAGAATGATTTCACCTTGAACAGCGGCACCTTTGATGCTCCCGACAATATGTTTATTGCCGGAGACTGGATAAATCAGGCTGGTCCAGCTGCCTTCCTTGAGTCAGGCGGAACAGTGACTTTTAACAATAGCACCGCAAGCCAGAACTGCTGGGGAGAAGTTTTCCACAGACTTGAGATAGACAAAGCCGAAGGCTATTTGTTTGTTCCAACTGGATGTACAGTCACCTGCTATGAATATGACTGGACAGAAGGAGGAATCGGCGTGATTGGAACTTTCACTGCCCTTGACCTGGCGGATAATGGATTATTTGGAACATACTATATGCCTGCAGGAGGTCAGATAGACCTGTACCAGGATGCCACCCAGACGGTTGACCTGGCCGGAAAGATTATCATTCTGTCTGAGGGAATTATGAATGTTCACGGGGGAGATAACTATAGTTACTGGGGAACCTATGATGATACATTTATACACATGAACGGTGGCAGGCTGGACTTCAAGGACGTGGGTTTATGGATCATGCATTCACCCCCCAATGTATTCATCGATCAGATTCTTGGTGGTACCATCAGTATGAAACAATATTTCATATGTTTTCGGAATGATTTCGACCCGAGTGGCGGCACATTGGAATTCAATTGCCACAGCGTCGGGAATGAACTTGTCTTGCTGACTGGAAGCAACCTTCATCATTTGCTGATCAACAGCACATCACCACTGAACCATGTGAATTTTAATACAGCTTATGACAGTCACCCCGGGATCATTAACGGTGGACTTACCATCAACGGTGGTGTGTTTGCAGTCTGGTCGAATTTGATTCAGGTTACCGGGGATGTAAATATCAACTATGGCGGAGCACTGGAGCTTTGGGCTGGTTCAAGCCTGAAAATGCACAATGCCGACAGCCTGAAGGTCAATGCCGGCGGTAGACTGTTGGTTGACCCTGGTGGAACAATCGAGGGCACTACCTCCGCTGATTATTATCATTTCGATGTTTTTTCCGGAGGAAGCATTGCTGCCG
The DNA here is from genome assembly GCA_022709385.1 of Bacteroidota bacterium. Lineage (GTDB taxonomy): Bacteria > Bacteroidota > Bacteroidia > Bacteroidales > CAIXZF01 > JAKLIX01. Next base: position 150,810 of record JAKLIX010000011.1, read on the forward strand.
TAGCTGCAGGTTTTCAAAACATGACGGCAGCAGGTATCCATATCCATCCCGGAGGACTCATTGATGCCGACCTCTCGCTACATAATTGCACTTTTTCAAATGGCGCTCCGGGTGGAACGCTATTGACACTGAATAACAGCCAGGACCTGATCATCGACGATATAAACTTTCCTGCCAATACCTGGGGGGGAGCCAGCAATGTGACTAAAAATGAGGACGCAGGCAACATTTATTTCAGGGAGTATACCGGTGCATTCTCTGGTGAGGACTTTGATAATGACACGTACAACAGAATTGACTGGGTTGAACCCCTCGTAGTAATCGCTTTTATCAATCCTGATACCATTTGTGATGGTTCATCGTACGCCCAGGGATTTATTACTTATGGAGGAGTTCCACCCTACTATTCAATATGGGATGATGACTATATCTATCCCGGAATACCCTTATTCACTACTACCTTTTATCTTACTGTTACCGATGCATTGGGTACAACCGCAACATCAAGTGCACAACTGACCATAAACCCTAGCCCCATTGTAAGCTGTCCGGACGATTTTGAAATCTGTATGAATGAAGGAACTGTTTACCTGGAAACACTTTCAGTTTCTCCACCTTCCAACAGTTCTTCCAGCGTTTTCAGCGGGCCAGGGGTTACGGTGGTAGATGCCGGTATGGGGTGGTACGATTTCAACCCGGTTATGGCAGGGGCAGGCACACATACCATTACGTATACTTATACCAATGAATGGGGATGCGCGGACTCCTGCAGTTTTGACATCACTGTGAACCCGGTACCGGAACTGAGCTGTCCTGTAAACGTTCCGGTCTGTGCCGACACCACTGCTTTCATTCTCACATACTGCAGTCCGCCCGGCGGGTTCTACAGCGGCATGGGAGTGATTTACGGTAACACTTTCGACCCGGCATTCACCGGTCCCGGGAACTATATGATTATGTACACCTACATCAGTGGTAACGGATGTGCTAACAGCTGTTCATTCACGATCACCGTTTATCCCGTACCGGATGTTTCATGCCCGCCCAACCTGGATATTTGCCTGAACAACGGGATCGTTTACCTGGACTGGCTGGCAGTTTCTCCGCCCTCTGTCAATAGCAGCAGTGTTTTTAGCGGACCGGGGGTCATTCCTTTCAATCCCTCCCTGGGTGAGTATGATTTTAATCCCGTCATCGCCGGCACCGGAACCCACACCATCACTTATACCTATGTCGATGTCAACGGCTGCAACAACGCTTGCACCTTCACCATCACCGTCCACGAAGTACCAGTCGTGAGCTGCCCGGATGATTTCGAACTCTGTCTCAATAGCGGAATCCTTAACCTGGATGATCTGGATGTTTCCCCCCCTTCCATTGATGCATTCAGCGTCTTTTCCGGACCAGGTGTAAGCGGGGTCCTGCCGGAGTTCGGTGAATATAATTTCGACCCTCTCGCAGCCGGTCCTGGCAGCCATACCATTACATACACGTATACAGATATCAATCTCTGCTCAAATACCTGTACTTTTATCATTACGGTCAACGACCTGCCCCTGGTGAGCTGCCCCGATGATTTCGACCTTTGCCTGAATAACGGACTGCTTTATCTGGAAGACCTGGATGTTTTTCCCCCTTCCATTGATGCAAACAGCGTCTTTTCCGGACCAGGCGTAGGCAGCTTCCTGCCGGAGCTCGGTGAATACGATTTTGACCCTGTCGAAGCCGGTACCGGCAACCATCTTATCACATACACCTATACGGATAGCAACGGCTGCTCAAACGCCTGCACCTTCGTCATCACGGTCAACGATCTGGTAGAGGTGACTTGTCCGCAGACCATGAATGTTTGTGTCGATGAGCCTGCATTTGCGCTCACCGGAGGAACCCCTGCCGGTGGCACATACAGCGGCTTAGGGGTCAGCGGAAACATGTTCGACCCCGCGGCTGCAGGTCCCGGGCTCTGTGATATTACTTATTCATACAGTGATACCAACGGATGTGTCAGTGATTGCTACTTCATCATCTTGGTACACGCCCCGCCTGAGGTCTCCTGTCCTCCGGGCTATTCCTTATGCCTGAACAACGGGATCGTGTCTCTGGAAGGAGCGGGAGTCACGCCGGTTCCCACGGATGCCGGCAGTGTCTTCACCGGTCCGGGCGTCATCCCTTTCAATCCGGCACTGGGGCAGTACGATTTCGATCCCATGGCAGCAGGACCAGGCATCCATACAATCACTTACACTTACACCGACAGCATCGGTTGCGACAATGCATGCACCTTTACCATTACGGTCAACGACCTGCCCCTGGTGAGCTGCCCGGATGATTTCGACCTTTGCCTGAATAACGGACTCCTTTTCCTGGAAGACCTGGATGTTTTTCCCCCTTCCATTGATGCAAACAGCGTCTTTTCCGGACCCGGCGTAGGCAGCTTCCTGCCGGAGCTCGGTGAATACGATTTTGACCCTGTCGAAGCCGGTACCGGCAACCATCTTATCACATACACCTATACGGATAGCAACGGCTGTTCAAACGCCTGCACCTTCGTCATCACGGTCAACGATCTGGTAGAGGTGACTTGTCCGCAGACCATGAATGTTTGTGTCGATGAGCCTGCATTTGCGCTCACCGGAGGAACCCCTGCCGGTGGCACATACAGCGGCTTAGGGGTCAGCGGAAACATGTTCGACCCCGCGGCTGCAGGTCCCGGGCTCTGTGATATTACTTATTCATACAGTGATACCAACGGATGTGTCAGTGATTGCTACTTCATCATCTTGGTACACGCCCCGCCTGAGGTCTCCTGTCCTCCGGGCTATTCCTTATGCCTGAACAACGGGATCGTGTCTCTGGAAGGAGCGGGAGTCACGCCGGTTCCCACGGATGCCGGCAGTGTCTTCACCGGTCCGGGCGTCATCCCTTTCAATCCGGCACTGGGGCAGTACGATTTCGATCCCATGGCAGCAGGACCAGGCATCCATACAATCACTTACACTTACACCGACAGCATCGGTTGCTACAATGCATGCACCTTTACCATTACGGTCAACGACCTGCCCCTGGTGAGCTGCCCGGATGATTTCGACCTTTGCCTGAATAACGGACTCCTTTTCCTGGAAGACCTGGATGTGTTCCCCCCTTCCATTGATGCAAACAGCGTCTTTTCCGGACCAGGCGTCAACGCGTTCAATCCCGGTCTGGGTGAGTACGACTTCGACCCGGAGCTTGCCGGAATTGGCGACCATGTCATCACCTATGCCTTTACCGATGCCAATGGCTGTTCCAACACATGCACTTTCGTCATCTCTGTCAACGATATGCCCGTGGTGAACTGTCCGGCAGACATGAGCAGCTGTTTCGATGCTCCTGCTTTTGCCCTCACCGGAGGAACCCCTGCAGGCGGCCTTTACAGCGGTGCAGGAGTTACGGGAAACAGCTTCGATCCTGCTGCCGCAGGGCCGGGACTCCATACCATTACTTATATTTATACGGATATTAACGGTTGTAACAATCAATGTAATTTCTCCATCCTTGTCTTCGCGCTTCCTGTTGTAAACTGTCCGGCAGATATCAGTGTCTGTATCGATGTCCCTGCCTTTGAATTAACGGGAGGAACGCCTTCAGGCGGCACTTACAGCGGTCCGGGTGTCAGCAGCAACAGTTTCGACCCTTCTGCCGCAGGTCCCGGTATTCATAGCATCAACTATGCGTACAGTGAAATCACCGGTTGCACCAATGCATGCACTTTTACGATTACCGTCAACGACCTGCCCCTGGTGAGCTGCCCGGATGATTTCGACCTTTGCCTGAATAACGGACTCCTTTTCCTGGAAGACCTGGATGTGTTCCCCCCTTCCATTGATGCAAACAGCGTCTTTTCCGGACCAGGCGTAGGCAGCTTCCTGCCGGAGCTCGGTGAATACGATTTCGACCCTGTCGCAGCCGGTACCGGCAGCCATCTCATCACATATACTTATACGGATAGCAATGGCTGCTCAAACGCCTGCACTTTTACGATCACTGTGCATACGGTACCAGTGGCAGATGCAGGCCCTGATGCGGCTATCACAGCAGGCAACTCGACTGTTTTGAACGGTAGTGGATTGGCGGGTAGTCCCCCATATACTTTCTCCTGGAGTCCGGCCGCAAGCCTGAGCGATCCTGACATTCCCAATCCCGTGGCATCCCCCCTGGAAACAACTACATACACATTAACAATCAGTGATTTGAATGCTTGTTATGACACAGATGAAGTCACGGTCATGGTTTTCCCTTCCGGAACTGGTTTCCTCAACGGGACTGTAACTTATGCCAATGCAGCTTCAAGCAGTCTGTCGGAGGTAAGTGTGAGACTTGAACAGGCAGGAGTAACGCTATTTACAACAAACACTGGAATCGGCGGGTATTATGAATTCAGCGGGATACCGGCAGGCAATTACCAGTTGCGCTGTACGTCGGTAACACCCTGGGGAGGCGTAAACGCGATTGATGCCCAACTGGTTATGCATCAGTTTGTGCATATGATCAGCCTCACGGGAATGTCATTGATTGCGGCCAATGTCGACTTGATTCCGGTTATCAACACCATTGATGCCCTGATGATTAGCAAGCGTTTTACGGAGGTTATTTCATCTTTCCCACTGGGGGACTGGTATTTTGAGCCCTTCGATGTAAATATTGAGGGAGGCATTTCACAAACACAGAACATCAAGGGAATCTGCCTCGGCGATGTCAACAACAGCTATCTGCCTCCCTACAAGACTCCGCCCCGCGCATTGCTGGTTGAAAAAGGTGAATTGCAGGTCTCAGCAGGCGCAGTTACGGAAATACCTGTCTGTTGCAGCCAGGACCTTGCAGTGGGATCTATTTCCCTGGTTGTTGAATACCCGGTCAATGACATGAAGATTATGGGCGTGAGTTGTGATTATGACGATGAATACCTGGTATTTAACGAAATAGACGGTACCCTCCGGATCGCATGGTTCAGCCCGCAGGCCCGCTTTTTCACTGCAGGCGCGCCGATCATCCGCCTGTCTGCGATCATGAACAAGGCTGAAGGGTTCAAACTCCGTGCGCTCGCAGAAAGTGAACTTAGTGACCAGGACGGGATTTGCATACAGGATTGTGAACTCAGTTATCCAAAAATCCGGCTGTCAGATGAATCATTCGCTTCTTCCGTTGAACTGCGGCCGAATCCTTTCAATGAAACGGCAGCATTACTGATCCGCACAACCTGTCCTTCCGATCTGAATATCAAGTTCTTCACAGCAGATGGACAATTGGTTTCAGCCATGAAGCGGCAATTGCCCGGAACCGGTTTACACCGGATCGAACTTGACGGGTGCCAGTTGTCGGCAGGGAGTTATTACTGCCTTGTGGAAATGCAGGAGAAGGACATGATCAGGACTCACAGGATCAAGGTGATCATTATCCGCTGATCACCTCAGGTAGCGCTGGTACTCGGCGTTTCTGCACCGTCTGACCTGTTTTTTCTTCTTGCAGTAGCCTTTGTTCAGGTTAAACTTCAGGGCGAAATAGGCATCAGCGCCGGTAAAGTCTTTCAGTCCCATAAAGGCACCCAGCCTGTCGGTGCCAATGGTCAGGAAGGCCAGCCGCAGGGCGAAGCCGAGCCTGGTGTAGCGCCAGTCGTAGAACGACAGGGGCAGGAAGGCATCCACATAACGGCTTTCAAAGCGCGGCACCACGGCAAGCTGGGAAGGCCGCCACAATCCCGGCATCCTTGTACGAAGGCTCTGAATTAAAAGGCTGTGGATATAGAATCCCTGCTGCAGGTGATAGTCGAACTGCAGGCTCAGGGCAGCCGGAAGAAACATCCGGAAGCGGTTGTCCTGCCTGGCTGCCAGGGAGTCGGAATAGAAACGGTAACCCAGGTCGCCGGCCGCTTCGGCTATGGTTCTGTAATTGGTTTTATCAATTCCGGGCCAGAACGTACTTACATTGTCGAACACCCATTTGTCGGCCTGTTGCGTGAACTCCACCGAGCCAAAGTCAAGCAGGGAAATGCCGAATTTATAGTCATATTCCGTAAAGGACTGTCCACACAGGGTCGGATTGTCTTTAATTCTTCCTTTCTGCGTCAGCTGCGCGTTTTTCTGGTACACAAAGCCCAGGTCAAAGCCCCAGCCCCGGCCCCGAAAGATATTCTCCGCAATGGAAACCTGGTTGGTATCCCTGTCGATTGGAACCGAAATACCGGCTTCCGCATCGATATTGTATACGATCAGGGTGCTGTCGTCGGGTACCATGTAGTCGGCATTCCTGCAATCGAGGTAGACAGCCGTGAAGCCGAGAACCTTTTTAATTGTGATGCCGGCACTCATCTGGCTTTCGGGAGTGTAGGCAAAGCGATAGGCGTAGGAAAATCCCACCTCTGCCCAGCTCATCTGGGCCATGTCGAATGCCCCCGTTTGATAGCGGATATCCTGCTGCAGGGGCCAGTCGATCCCTTCATAGCAGAATTTGGCCACATGAAAAGGCACATCCTTGATCGACAGCATATTACGGAAAGAAGTCGTCAATGCAAAGGCATGGTCCTGATAAGAAAACATCAGTCCGGGACCATTGATGCGGGTATTGAGAAAGACCTTTTTAAGGACATCATCGAAGTTGCCGCCGTAATAGTCGTAGAGGGTGAGTTTGTCCGGGCTCATGCCATAGTCCACCAGCTGGTATTCCTTTTTGAAAAGATCGCTGAAGGCGTATTCCCCGTCGGCGAGATACATATAGTTGTTCTCGAAAAATGCCCCTCCAGAAAGCAGGTGGATGTCGCAGTACAGCCGGCTGTTGATCATCAGGGCAGGGTTCAGCATCAGGGTGTTGATACCGGAGTAGTTAGAGGTGGTAAGGCCGGTCATCTCCTGGGAGCGGGCAGGTCCTCCGCAATAGCTCAGAAAGACAAGGCAACAGAAATGACTGAGGATGCGGTGACAGGTTCTGTTCATTTGTAATATAGATGGAATAAAAGTAATAACTTTTTGTACAATTTAAAGGAGATTCTTAAGTCAGAAAAAGGAAGGCAGGAAATTGAATGACAAGACAGTGTCGGTATACTTATCCACTAACGACCTTTTAAACACGGAGTTTCACGGGGTTTTACACGGAGTGGCCACAGAGGTTCTGATAATATACGCATTGACCAATGTGCTTATCATTGTTTCATGTCCATGTATGCTGTTTCGTGTAAAACCATCTTCCTGAGAAGAAGAAAACAACTTTTTTGGTACTTTTGCGCAGACCGCGGATGTGGCGTAATTGGTAGCCGCGCCAGACTTAGGATCTGGTGTCGAAAGACGTATGGGTTCGAGTCCCTTCATCCGCACTTTCTACGAAGAATCCATTGTCAAGGGACGAGAAGTCTATCCCGATAGCGAAGCGTATCGGGAAGTCCCTTCATCCGCACGAACTTGAGTGCCAGATTGCGAGAAGGCCAGAAGGCAAGAATGTTTGCGGCACTCAAATTTCAGTCCTGTATTCTCGCATACCCGCATTATTGTGACTTTGGCACCTCATCCTGCACTTCTTGCGAAGAATCCATTGTCAAGGGACGAGAAGTCTATCCCGATAGCGAAGCGTATCGGGAAGTCCCTTCATCCGCACGAACTTGAGTGCCAGATTGCGAGAAGGCCAGAAGGCAAGAATGTTTGCGGCACTCAAATTTCAGTCCTGTATTCTCGCATACCCGCATTATTGTGACTTTGGCACCTCATCCTGCACTTCTTGCGAAGAATCCATTGTCAAGGGACGAGAAGTCTATCCCGATAGCGAAGCGTATCGGGAAGTCCCTTCATCCGCACTTTCTACGAAGAATCCATTGTCAAGGGACGAGAAGTCTATCCCGATAGCGAAG
>JAKLIX010000012.1 GCA_022709385.1 Bacteroidota bacterium
ATCAAAGCGATATATACCGCTTCCCTCAACCCCGGCAAAAACGATACCGTTACATACACAAAATGAATTTATTGTACCGCCATATATACCATTGGATACTTGTTGCCATTGTGCCTTTAATGGCATAAAAGAGATAAGAGATAGCAAAACTGATCCCATATAGAAAACATATACGCTTAATATCTTTTTCATATTGAAGTAGTTAAGATTAACTCTCTTGAATGGTATTAACAAAATTACAATATCTGTATCCAGTTGTCAAATTAATGAAAAGAAAGGAGGTAAAATAAGAAACTGTTTTGACTTCATTTTTCAATTCTGTTAAGCATTAGCCGGATCATAGCAAGTTGAATCATGGTTTCACTTGATTTTCGGTTAGATTGGTTGGATAGGTTTGCATCGTTTTATGAATTATTTGGTTGATATACCGACACGGAACAGGTTTGCGAAAAAGTGTGTCATAACGATGTACGGCATAACTCAGTCTAAACAGTTTTGCATTGGCAAACCAGTCAAGACTGAGTATAAACATAAAGACACAAATTACTATCCAACCATCTAACAGATTGTCTATTAGTTATAAACAAAGTTATGCACATAGTCTTTTATTTTTAAAAAATCAAAACAGTTTCTAATATTTATCCGCCTATTTTCAATAAAAAGTGTGGATACGTCAGGGACCTATAATTACAGAAACCGCGACATCCTTTTCATATCGAATGCAATCTGACAAGCCATCGCAAAGCAATGCACCTCCGTCATCATTATAAACATCTCGCTGACTACCTTATCGTGTCTTAGCAATCCTGCATGGGCCAACCGGCGTGCTCCCAGGATAACACTGATCAGAAAACCTTCGATTATATCCACAGGGTAATACCCCCTGTTGGAGCCTGGCTGAGGCAAGGGCAAAGACGAGATCACATCCTGAAGGCCGCTGTTCTGATAGAAGTTCTTAACGGTTGTCAGACCTCCAAATGGCGTGATCGGACGATCGGTGTACCTGATATCAAAATCTGCATCCATTGGGTGTTAACTGAAATGAACGGTGAAGGTAGCAAAATCAGGCATAAGAGAAAAATGTTGTATACTCAGTCTTGACAAGTTTGCGAATGCAAAGCTGTTTAGACTGAGTTATGCCGTACACCGTTATTACACAATTTTTCGCAAACCTGTTCCGTGTCGGTATACTTTTAATGAATTGATCAGGATAATATAATACATGTATCCTGTCCAGGTTAGAGCTTAATAAATTAGTGAATTTCTTATCCTGGTAGTATTCCGGGGTACGGGAAGGGCTGCCTGCTCAACATCCACTAAGGGGGAAACAAATCTTCAACAAGTTTCCGTAGCTGCCGGGTTTGCTCTTTCATTACAGCAACAGGCGTCTCCAATGATTCATGTTTATAAAACACAGAAAATGTGGCTAATACAACTGGGTCTATTGTTTCCTGTTACGAACATTTTCCCTGCGTTACGGAATTCACCTTAAAGATACGAAACTAAAATCCTGAAGTCAAGGGTTTTCAGGAAAATCTCTCACACCCACACCCACTCTCAGTTCACTACAACGATCTTCCCGCACTCTTTCCTTCCTTTGTGGGTAAGGCAATAAAAATACATGCCCGGATTAATACCGTTACTTTCTGTATTCCACCTTATCACACCTGGTTCTCCTGAAGCCGGAGGAATCAATGCCTGATAAACCAGCTGCCCCAGAATGTCAATGATTCTCAAATCCCAGGTTTCATAAGATTCCCCAGGTATTTCAAGCCCTAACCATTAAAAATCAATAGGAGAAGGCAGAATTGAAGGAATACCGATGTGTCACATTGAAACCGCGATGTATCAAATCACTGAAGAACAATCTTCCGGACGAACCTGCCTTGCCGGCTTTCAATGCTGAAATAATATACCCCTCCGGACAGTCCGCCGGTTTCTATCCGGGTGCTGATCTGACTGACCAGCCCCCGGCGGCATTCCCTACCGCACGGATCGGACAACGCCCACTTTGCCGGCAGCATCCCGGCCGCTATGGTCAGCATCAGCCGGTCATCTGCAGGGTTTGGGAACAACTTCACAAAGCTCAGCCTTTCTTCCCCTTCTTCAAGCCCGAAAGGTTCCACTGTCACCTGAACCTGCCGTGTGGTGACACAGCTGTCGGAAACAATCAGCACGGTATAGGTTTGTGTGAGCGGACCTCCCGGATCCAGGTGCACTTTCGGATTCCAGATATCCGGATTGCTTAACCCGCTGCGGGGATTCCACTGGTAATACTGTCCGCCGGTGGCCCACAATTGGGCGCTGTCCGTCAGCGCATGCGTGGTGTTCGGACAAACCTGCACATTGCACTGCGGGGCATCGAGGACGTTCCTGGGTGAGGTGGCCAGGTGGATGCCGCCGGTGCCCTCATAAAGCATGTAATACTGCTGGTCGCCCGTATGCCAGACCACATCGGGTGCCCAGGGACTGTGGCTGTCGACGGCAGTGTCGAAAGGCGGGAAAAACCTGTTATAAACAGGATTAGCGGGATACTTGATCCATCGTATCCCGTCGAGGGAAACGGCATAGCCGATTTGCACATTGTCGAAACCAAAGAGCGATGAAAAGCCCGAATACCACATCTCAAAAACGGGACCTGTTTTTATAACGGCCGGTACGGCCACCCACATGTCGTCGAAACTCCCTGTAAGACCACAGGGTGTTACCGGGTTTGCAGGGTATTTTGTCAGGGTAAAAGCGTCATCCGAGGTTGCCAGACCATTCCTGACGAACCAGTTCCAGTTCATGCCGGAGTACCAGATGTAATATCCCTGGCTGTCAGCATCATAGATGGCAGCCGGCGACTCTACCCATTTTCCGTCGAATTGAAGACTGTCGCCTTCGGTAAGGACCGGATTGCCGGCATAGCGGGTCCAGTTAAGTCCGTTGGGCGACCATGCAGCCCCGATGGCTGAGGATATTTCAGGTACCTGCTGTACGGTATCCCCATAATAATAAAGCTTGTAACCCTGACCATCCTTCACGATCTCCGGGGTATCCAGCCAGCCCTGATCCCAGCTTCCCGCCTGACCCACATCCAGCACCGGCAGGGCATTGTTGTACCGTATCCAGTTGATGGCGTCTGTGGAAAACGCAAGCAATATCCTGGCTTTCATGTCATTTCCCACAGACGCATACCACATTTTAATGGTGTCGTCTTCGAACAGGCAGGTCGGCTGTCCGATACCGACGTTTTCATATTGGCTTCCCTGCGGGCTGAAAACAGGATTGCCGTTATGCTTGGTCCAATGGGTCTGGGCATTTACCGGCGCCGGCAACAAGAGCATGCACGGCAGCAATAACAGGATGCTGTGTGGCTTCATAGAAGTTTTTTTATCAAAGATATACTGAATCTTAATGAAGTGCGAAGCAATTTTCGGTTAGATATACTCATACTTGACAGGTTTGCGCATGCAAAGCTGTTTAGTATGAGTAATGCCGTACACCGCTATAACATAAATTTTTCGCAAACCCATTCCGTGTCGGTATACTTTATAGCGATGACTCTGGGAATCAGTTTTTCGCATTCTCATGTTCTTTCGGTATATCACAGACACGTTTATCCCGTGACTTCCGATGCTTCATCCTGAGGTCATTTGCTTGAACCGCTGATAAAAATGTGGCCATTAAGGACAAAATAAGATGAGAAACGCATGACATCGACAACTAGAATTGTTTATCTTTGAAAAGCCATAAGTTAATCTCTCGCAAAATCATTGAGACTTGGTAAAAATGTGGGTTCGCTATTCAAAAATGTTTCAATACTGTTAATTAGGGATGCTATGTTTTGAGATGGCAACATATACTCATGCTTGGCAGGTTCGCGAAAGCAAAGCTGCTTAGCAGGAGTAATACAGGCACACATGAAGGTTTCTTTTTCGTAAACCTGTTCAGTGTCGGTATAAATTGTTTAAGGTATGGAAACAACAACATTCTCAAGGGTGAAATTCTTTTTCCTCATTGTCCCTTGCCTTGTTTACTTTAACCTTTATTCCCAATGGCAAAAAGTTACGAATGGTTTTAATGGAGAGTTTATGACTGCGATAGCAATATGTAATAACCATTTGTTCGCCGGATCGGATAATGGGTTCTTGTATACCTACGACACTGTTCAGCAAACATGGCTTGGTTGTAACAATGGGATACCATATGGCAGCAATAGAATATACTCTTTTATTGTATGCGAAGATACACTTTATGTGGGATCAGGTGCCGGTTTACACCGTTCTGTTGATTACGGTCAGACCTGGGTAGCTTTAAATAATGGGTTCTCCGTACAATTACTTATTCAAGCCTTAGCCAAAAATGGGAATAGAATTTTTAGGGGAAGTCAGTGGGGTGTTCATTTTTCAGACGATGGGGGAAACTCCTGGGTCTCAGTTGACAATGGCTTTGTGGTCAATGACATCCGTTCATTGGCTATGAATGATGATTATGTGCTTGCCGGCAGTCAGGATGGTAGGATATACCGTTCAGATAATAATGGCGCAAACTGGACAGAAATTTTTTCAGATAGTATTAGTATGGGATTCTATTCCCTTATAATCTCTGGCACCATAATTTATGCAGGCACCCATGGTAATGGTATTTTTATATCTTACGATTCTGGTAATACATGGATAAATGTAAGCACGGGATTAATAGATAAATACATATTTTGTTTGCATGTTGCAGGTAATAAGTTATTTGCCGGAACAGCTCACTCGGGGCTCTATTGGCTTGATACTATCAATTTATCCTGGATTGCTTCCAATCAGGGAATAATAGATGAAAGAATTTGTGCAATTGCGAGTCACAACAATAATATCTATGCTGCATCCTTTGGTGAGGGGGTTTACCAATCACAAAATGATGGATTAACCTGGTCAATAGTTAATAACGGATTGACTAATGTTTCTCCTTCAAGTATTATTTGCAACAGTGGAAAAGTATATTCAGGTTCTGCCTTTAAAGGTGTATATATGTCAATCAATAATGGAAATTACTGGTACCCTGTAAATAACGGGTTAACAGATAAATCTATTTATTGTGTAAATGCGAAAGATAGTGTTCTTTTTGCCGGGAGTCGTTATAATGGGATATTTCGTTCTACTAATTGTGGATCTTCATGGAGTCAGGTTAATAACGGATTACCCGATTTATTTATAAAGAAAATAAAGAAAAAGGGGAGTCTGATGTTTTGTGCAACAAACGCTGGTGGCATATGCCGCTCAATAGATAATGGTGATAATTGGACTCCAACAAATAATGGCCTGCCAACGATGTACAACTGGACTATCTCGGATATTGGGCCTTATATCTTCTGTAGTGATCTTAGCACTCCGGTTTACAGATCAACAACAGATAATGTATCCTGGAGCCCAACTATCACAGGAATACTTACTCTACCAACCAGATGTTGGGATTTTATATTTCAAGGGCAAAATCTATATGCTGCTATTCCTTCAGGTATTTACAAAAGTGTTGACTATGGAACAACCTGGATTACCTGTAACCTTTGCAATCCAATGATTCAACCCAAAACATTTGCGATTTCTGATACAATTCTTTTTGTTGGGACAGACAGTGGGGTGTTTTATTCACATGATTATGGCAACAACTGGTACGAATTTAATGAGGGTTTGACAGACAATTGGATAACAACTCTTTCAACCAATTCAGATTATATTTTCGCAGGAGCAGCAAACAGATGTATTTGGAGACGTCCACTTTCTGATTTAATCACCTCAATTAGGATACATCAGGAACAAGAAGCAGAAATCTCTCTTTTTCCTAACCCGGCTTCAGATTATTTTAATCTTGTTTTACATGATGCTTTTAGCAAGGGAGATTACTTAATCACAGATATAAGCGGAAGATCAGTTGTCTCAGGATCTGTAGAGAACAAATCCTGGCTTCAGATCGATGTCTCATTCTTACCAAGAGGTATCTACTTTATAAAGATGACTAATCCAAAGAGAACTACATTGAGATTTTTAAAGTTGTAGTATGACTTTTAGTGTAACTCAATAATTTTCAGTTTTTTTGAGTGGGAATGAATTGTGCTATGGAGAATCTGCTTGTTATCAATACTATGGTCTAATTGACGTTTATGTGACGATAAATTGAGCCGGTAGATATACCAAAGCTGAATGATTTTGCGAGACATTTAACTTATGGCTGTTCAAGAATATACAATTGCAGTTCTCGATGTCAAGCATTTCTCATATTATTTTGTCCTTGATGACCACCTTTTTATCAGCGGATCAAGTATACTGGTTCTCAGCAGCTTTGCAAAGCAATGCTGCTGAGAACCAGTTATGCCGTACACGATACTTTCGTCCCTTTTTCGCAAACCCATTCCGTGTCGGTATAAATGACATCTGTTTCGATTTTTATCCGGAGAAATGAGGGCTTTGTCTTTTGGTATTGAAAAAACACCTATCTTTACCGATTCTAAATAAACATATTTAAAGGTATGAACGTAAGCAGGGAAGATGTACTGAAAGCCTTGGGCCACGTGGACGACCCGGATCTGAAGAAAGATCTGGTCAGTCTGAATATGATCGATAATGTGACGGTTGGTGACCGAAAAATCTCCTTCACCCTGGTGCTCACCACACCGGCCTGTCCCTTGAAAGGCAAGATTAAACAGGATTGTATTGATGCCATCCATCAGCATATTGGTAACGATTGGGAGGTGGATGTGACACTCAGCAGCCGGGTGACCACCCGTCGCGGCCTGGATGCTGCCATGCTGGCCGGCGTAAAAAATATCATCGCCATCGCCTCCGGAAAGGGAGGGGTCGGGAAGAGCACCGTAGCTGCCAATCTTGCGGTGGCCCTGGCCAGGCTTGGCTCCAGGGTGGGTCTCATCGATGCGGATATTTACGGACCATCTATCCCATTGATGTTCAATGTAATGGATAAGAAACCTTTTGTCATGGAAAAGGATGGTAAAAGCCTGATCATCCCGGTGGAACAATACGGGATCAGCCTGCTTTCCATCGGTTTCTTCATTGATCCGGACAAGGCCCTGATCTGGCGGGGACCGATGGCATCCAATGCGCTGCTGCAGCTGTTCAATGATTCGGAATGGGGCGAACTGGACTATATGGTGATCGATCTGCCGCCCGGAACCGGTGATATTCACCTGACCCTTGCACAGCAGGTACCGGTCAGCGGTATCGCCATTGTGACCACGCCCCAGGAGGTGGCCCTGGCAGATGCCCGCAAAGCGCTCAACATGTTCAATACCGAAGCGATCCGGATTCCCATCCTCGGTCTCATCGAGAATATGTCCTACTTCACACCTGCTGAACTTCCTGAAAATAAATACTATATATTCGGAAAAGAAGGAGGGAAAAAGCTGGCGGCGCAGGAGAAGGTTCCCTTCCTGGGTGAGATTCCACTGGTACAGTCAGTCTGCGAATCCGGCGATACGGGGATTCCGGTGGTGATGGACGAGCAATCCCCCGTTGGGAAGGCCTTCCTTGCCCTGGCAGAAAACATCGCCCAGCAGCTCTCCATCCGCAATGCCTTTATGGATGCCATGCACCATCATGCTACATGACCCCATCCCCCGTAAAGACGCGATTCATCGCGTCTCGTCAAGCGAGGCAAGATGCCACGCGTCTCGTCACTCGAGACAAGATGCCACGGTTCTCTGCCCAAGGTCAATTGATGTAAGAACCTAACAATAAACATATGTCCGACAACCAGCAAAATGAACTAATACAGAAGGTACAGAACGTGATCACCCAGATCCGTCCCTATCTCCAGGCCGACGGAGGCGATATTGCCTTCGTAAGTCTTACCGATGATATGGTAGTGAATGTGGAACTGCAGGGTTCATGCGGTTCCTGTCCATACAGCCGGATGACGCTCAAGAATGGCGTTGAGGCTGCCGTGAAGCGTGCCCTGCCCGAGATCAGGTCGGTGGAAGCAGTCTGATCTGCTATCCTGGTTTCCCGGGACAATCGGGCTGCAGGGACTTAGAAATACTTCCCCACAATCGGCATTCTTCTGCCGCTTCCGAAGGCTTTGGCGGATACTCTGAGAATGGGTGGTGACTGATATCTTTTGTGTTCACTGGTGTTGACCATCTTCAGCACCCTTTTCACGAGCTCTTCAGGGAATCCTGCCTTGACGATCGCACTTTCGCTTTGTTTTTCTTCGATGTACATCCTGAGGATACGGTCGAGGATGGCGTAATCCGGAAGTGAATCGCTGTCTTTCTGCCCGGGTCTGAGCTCTGCCGAGGGCGGTTTCCGGATGATGCTCTCCGGGATGACCGCTTCAATGCTGTTGATGTGATTTGCCAGTTCGTAGACCTGTGTCTTATAAAGGTCTCCCAGAACCGATATAGCCCCGCACATATCTCCGTACAAGGTCCCGTAGCCCACGGCGGCTTCACTCTTGTTGGAAGTGTTCAGCAGAATATACCCCTGCTTGTTGGCCAGTGCCATCAGGATGACCGCACGCAGCCGTGCCTGGATGTTTTCCTCCGTCACATCGAACGGAAGCTCCCCGAAAACAGGCTTCAGGCTGGTTATCATACTGTCGTAACCCTCATTGATCGGGATGATCCGGTAGGCAGTACCCAGATTCTCCGACAGGGCAATGGCATCGGCAACAGAGTGTTCCGAGGAGAACTGCGAGGGCATCAGGACACCCAGTACATTCTCAGCTCCCAGCGCCCTGGCTGCAAGCACCAGGACCACGGCGGAATCAATCCCCCCCGACAATCCCAGTACCGCCTTCCGGAAGCCCAGTTTCATGAAGTAATCACGGATCCCCGTCACCAGTCCGTCGTGGATCAGTTTACAATGTGACACATCGGGGTCCCGATGTGTCACATCGCCGTCCTGCCCCGGGAGCAGCCTGCCGTCTTTCCATTCCACAAGACCGAAATCCTCTTCAAAATACTTCATTGCCAGTGCAATGCCTCCATCACTGTCCACAGCCATGGAACCCCCGTCGAACAGCAGTTCAGTTTGCGCACCCACATGGTTGACATAAATCACCGGGATTTTATAATGTGCCACATTGGCGCGAAGCACCCGTCGCCGCATGGCAGCCTGGGAATAATGAAATGGAGACGCGGCGATGTTGATGATGAGCCCCGGATTTTCCCTGCTCAGCTCCTGCATGGGATTGAGTGTATAAAGCGGATGCACCCCCTCCATCCACAGATCTTCGCAAATGGTAAGGGCGATCTTTACTCCCTTCCACTCAAGCAGCCTGAAATGCCGGTTAGGCTCGAAGTAGCGGTATTCGTCGAAAATATCATAGGTGGGTAACAGGCTTTTATGACGGATGTCCCGGATCTTTCCGTCAGCGAGAAAATAAGCGGAATTAAACAATGCCTTCCCGCGGGTATCGTTGTTTCGTGAAGGAGCACCGATGATAACCGCAATCTCTTTTGTTTCCGAGGCTATTTCAGCCACCGCTTCCTCCGATTGCCTAATAAAATCCTCATAATCAAGAAAATCCCTCGGAGGATACCCCGTAACGGCAAGCTCGGCAAACACTGCCAGTCCGGCTCCGGCATCCTTAGCCTGCCTGATGGCGGCCTTCACCTTTTGGATGTTGTCCCTGAAGTTACCGATATGGTAGTTCAGCTGGGCAAGGGCAATTTTCACTTCGGCCTCATTTAAAACAGTATCCCGACATTCAGCTCGAGGTAGTTCGAGATGGCCTTTTCTGAGATCGCCTTATTCACAGTGTTTTTCCCTTTGAGGATATTGGTAAAACCGTTATTGAAGGTAATTCCGCCGAAGAAGTGGGTAGTGGAACTGATGTTATATTGTGCTCCAATCCCGATGATGAGCGATTCCCTGAAAAAATTGATCCTTGATTTGATATCCGGCTCATGGGTGACATTGAAACTCGCGGGTGACTGCACATGGAAATCATCCGTTGCCTTGGCGCTCAGGTTGAATGAGGTGCCGAGACCGATCAGCCCGTAGTAAACGAAATAGCCGATCTCCTTGGTTTTCATTTTTAATATCAAGGGTAGTTCGATGCTTTTGATGTGGTATTTTCGGTACATGGTACCCATAAGTGTATCTTCTGCATAAGGATATTTCAGTTTGCCGTTGTTGGAGGTCACCGTAAAACCGGTGCTCAGTCCGTAATTGGGAGAGAAGTTATACTCCGCCACAAAACCCCATGAAAACCCGGTGGTGATACCATCTCCTTCATAACCTTCGGAAATGGGTTTGATCCAGCCGATATTCGGTGCGGCTTTGAACCCGAACTGGAATTCTCCTTTCTGTGCCTTCAGGCTCCCCATAAGGAGCAACGGCAGCAACAGCATAATTGACAGCTTTCTTTTCATCCTGATCAAGCTTAAAGTGTTAACTGAAATAGGTTCCTGCTTGTTGTCACTGATAATCAAAAGTAATGCGAATCACTTAAAAACCATAAACCTGTCTGAATATGATAAGTTTCCTTCGCTTATCCAGTTTTGATGCAAAAATAATGATTTTGCATACCACTTATCAACAAATGACGTTTGAAAGCTATTCTCCGGTGCATGAGATAGTATGTGGTTAAAGATTGTATCTTTGTTCTTTATCTGGTACAAACCAGTCGATTGATGAAACATCGCCTGTTTCCTGTGTTCATGCTTCTTCTGGCTGCCGGCACTGTCTGCAGTCAGGATGTCACCTTCGGTCCGAAAGTCGGCTTTACCACTTCTCACCTGATATCCGACCAGGACAGCCTGATGGATGAGTTCCGCCATGGTTTCCAGGGAGGGATGTTTATGCGTGTGTACGGAGATTATTTTTATTTTCAGCCGGAAGTGATGTATGTGACCAAAGGAGGCATCTTCAACGAAGAAAGTGGCCAGTTCAAACAGGATATCGACCTTCAGTCCATCGACATGCCGCTGATCATCGGGTTCATACTGGGTCCTCCCGAGCTGAACTTCAGACTGCACGGCGGACCGGTAGGCAGTTTTATCGTTCAGAAAAACATCAACCTCAGCGGTGATTCGCTTCTGCAACCTTTTACGGAAAACAATATCAAGGATACCTACCTGGGTGCCACCATGGGACTGGGACTGGATATCCTTGCCTTCAGCTTTGACATCCGCTATGAATTCGCCTGGGATAATCTATATAAGAATGAACCGGGCCGGAAAACGGTGCAGTGGAAACATGAAATGTTTAATGTGAGCCTGGCAATCAAGTTGTTATAGTGGTTCACAATCATACCCCAGATTGATGAAAATTATTTTAGGACGACCGGTTCGCGGCCTGTGGATGCTCACGCTGATCACGGGCGTTTCACTGAATGCCTTCACCCAACAGAATCTGAAGGCTACCCATGTGAATGTTTTTAAAAATGGTACCTATTTCGTGGTGAAGGAAGGAAGCATTCCGCTTACCAGCGGCAAAGGAAGCCTGTTGATTCCTTCGGCACCGCTGCTTGGGACCTTCTGGCTTACCACCCCGAAAGACATCGCCATCAGCAGGCTTATCTTCATCATGGATACCATCAAAACCAGCAGGAATGCCAGGACCATGCCTGATCTCCTCATTTCCAACAAGGGAAAGAAGGTGAAACTGAGCGTGCGGATGGATGAAAAAAACTATCAGGAGATCAGCGGTTTGCTTCAGGATTTTTTTCCTGCCTCCCAATTGGTGAAAATCAAAGGAAATGAAGGCAGGACGCTGTATTTCCCGCTTGCAGACGTCAGGCAGCTTATGGTGGAGGAATCTCCTTCAGAAAGTTTGAAAACTGACTCCGTTGCCTACGTGGCCAGGCTGGAATTCAACAGAAATCCGACGGATACGCGTATTAAAATGGTCTATATGCAAGCAGGCATCCAATGGTTCCCTTCCTATAACATTAAAATACTGAACGACAAGGAGCTGCAACTTGAATTGCGCGCATTGGTGGAGAACTTCGCCGAGACTCTGGAAGAAACCGGTCTGACCCTGACCGTTGGTGATCCCAGTTACAAATATGGAAGAACCCAGGAGCAGTTCGCCAATCCCTTCCTGACACAGACCCAGGGGGCTGCCTATAACCCTTACGCTGCCTACATGTGGCAGAATACGGCCGCCGAATCGGTGGATGCCGCTGTGATGTATACTGCCAAGAATGATCAGTACAACAATTATCAAACCTATCAGACCGAAGGAGATAAGACAGGCGACCTCTACATGTACGACCTTGGCAAGGTCAGCATTCCGAAATTCAGCAAAGCGGCCTTTCCGGTATTCTCCCATAAGGTGCCCTATAGGGATGTTTTCAGGGTTACCCTCGGCGATATAAATAACTTTTTAATTTCCAGGCAGATTGTGAACGATCCTGAAAGGAAATTTCCTGTTTTCCACTCCCTGAAGCTTACCAACCAGACAAAGGATCCTTTTACACATGCACCCGTGTTTATCATGGATGAGGAATTGCGTCCGCTCGCCCAGGATGAGATCGCTTACACTCCTGTTAATACGACTGTTTCGGTTAACCTGGCTCAATCTCCTGATATTGTTGTTACAAACACCGAGGAGGAGAAAAACAGGGAAGAAAGAGCAAAAACCATTGACAAGCATGGGTACACAAGGGTACTCATCCACGGCATGGTCGAGATCCATAATACGATGCCGGAAAGGGTGACGGTAAATGTGGAAAAAACTGTCAACGGCCTGATTACAGAGGCCGGAGACAACGGGAAGATCACCCGTCTGAAAACGGGTGATGCCCTCAATCCTTTCAGCAGGGTTGACTGGGAACTCAGCCTGGGCACCCAGGAGAAAAAAGTCATTGCATATGATTATGAGGTATTTATCCTGGCCTATTAGCATATTGCTGATTTTTATGCTGTTATCCTGCCGCCAGCAAAGAGAAGGAGACCGGCGGGAGAATCAGACTGAAGCGCCAGTTCAGGGATTGAAGATACACAGGTACGAACAGGCTTTATTCGGTTTGGATTTGCTGCATCTTCGGGATGGTTTGACGGGACTGATGCCTGAATATGGTTTTTTCCTGGGATATGAATCCCCGGATACCGCCAGTTTGATGAGGATGAGAACTTACCTGGAGGATTCCCTGACCAGCTTGCTCTTTCGCGAGACCCAGCGGCTTTTTCCGCGGATGGATTCAGTGGAAATAGCACTGAGTGAGGCGATGCAGCGCCACAGCAAGCATTTTCCCGCTGATTCCGCACCCAGGGTCTTTACTTATATTTCCGGTCTTGACTACGAAGCCCCTGTCAGGCTGGTCGACAGCGTGATGATCATCGCGCTGGATATGTATCTCGGGAAAGACAGTCCGGTATACCGGCAGCTGGGCCTGCCCGAATACCGCTGTCAGGCCTTTGATCCGGTTAACCTGGTGCCTGACTGTATGAAACAGATGGCCTACCGTCATCTCAGGGGGGAAAGACACGAAAGGACGCTTCTCGACTGGATGGTGCTTCAGGGTAAAGTGTTGTATTATCTCGACCAGGTGTTGCCTTCGACACCTGATTATGTTAAAATTACTTATAGTCCGGAGCAGTACGACTGGGTCAGGGAAAACGAGGCAAAAACCTGGGCATTTCTCATTGCCAACAAATTACTGTATACCACAGACAGCAGGGATATTACCCGTTTCATGGCGGAAGCCCCCTTCACGAAAGGCCTGCCGAAAGAATCTCCGGGGCGGACGGGCTGGTGGATCGGCTGGCAGATTGTAAGGAAATATATGGAAAAGAACAGGGATGTCAGCATGAAAGCCTTGTTTGATCAGGCCGACGCCAGGCAAATCCTGAATCTCTCCGCGTATAAGCCGGCAAGATAGATTTGTTTACGGGTTTACTTATTGATTAACAGTATGTTAATCGATTTTTCTCCATTTTTTTCAAAAAAGTTTCGATTTTTTTTCCGTTTTGCCCCCTGAAAAGCATATATAGGTACAGAACACGACCTGTAAGATGCTTATCAAGACCTATTCCTGTACCCTGCTGGGTATTCATGCGCTGACGGTAACCGTGGAGGTGAACATAGACCAGGGGATCAACTTCTTTATGGTGGGTTTGCCCGACAGTGCCGTCAAAGAAAGTCACCAGAGGATAGAGGCGGCTTTGAAGAACAACAACTACCGGATTCCGGGCAAGAAGATCGTCATCAACATGGCGCCGGCCGACCTGAGAAAGGAAGGCAGCGCATATGACCTGCCGATTGCCGTGGGGATACTGGCAGCTTCAGAGCAGATCAATGCGTTGAAAGTCGGGGAGTACTTGCTGATGGGTGAATTGTCGCTGGACGGGGGCTTATTGCCTGTGACCGGAGCCTTACCGATCGCGATTGAAGCCAGGCGCAAGGGATTTAAGGGGTTCATTCTCCCTGAGGCCAACGCAAAGGAAGCCGCTATTGTGAGTGAGCTGGAAGTGTATGGTGCCCGGAACATCCGTGAGGTCATCGGGTTTTTCAACGGAGAGCAGTCGATGGAGCGAGTGATTGTTGATGTAAGGAAGGACTTCACCTCCAATTTGAATGGCTACGAGTTCGACTTCGCGGATGTCAGGGGGCAGGAAAACATTAAACGGTCACTGGAGGTGGCGGCTGCAGGGGGACACAACCTTATCCTGATCGGTCCGCCCGGAGCCGGCAAGACGATGCTGGCCAAAAGGCTGCCTTCCATCCTGCCGCCATTGAACCTTCAGGAGGCACTTGAAACAACCAAGATTCACTCCGTGGCCGGTAAACTTGCACGCAATAAGTCGTTGATTGCGCTCAGACCTTTCCGTTCACCGCATCATACCATCAGTGATGTGGCGCTGGTGGGAGGCGGAAGTTATCCGCAACCTGGGGAGATTTCCCTGGCACATAACGGGGTTCTTTTTCTGGATGAATTGCCGGAATTTAAACGTACCGTTCTGGAAGTGCTCCGTCAACCGCTGGAAGACAGGGTTGTGACGATTTCACGGGCCCGCCTTTCGGTGGATTATCCGGCAAGCTTCATGCTTGTAACGGCAATGAATCCCTGTCCCTGCGGCTTTTATAACCATCCGGAGAAGGACTGCAGCTGCGGGCCGGGGGTGGTGCAAAAGTACCTGAGCAGGATCAGCGGACCATTGCTCGACAGGATAGACATACAGGTGGAAGTGGTGCCGGTTCCCTTTAAGGAGCTTTCTGTATTGGGATCATCCGAGAAATCTCAGGTAATCAGGGAAAGGGTGATGGCGGCCAGGAAGATACAGGAGGAAAGGTATTTGAATAATGAAGGAGTCTATTGCAATGCGCAGATCCCGTCGAAAGAGATCAGAAAGGTCTGCCGCCTGAGTGAGGAGGGGAATATGCTGTTGAAGCATGCCATGGAGCGGCTGAATCTATCAGCAAGAGCGTACGACCGGATCCTGAAAGTCTCCCGCACCATTGCCGACCTGGAGGCTGCTCCGGATATCAGGGTGGAGCACCTGGCAGAAGCGATCCAGTACCGCAGCCTGGACAAGGGGACTTGGGGAAGTCTATAATCCATGAATGCCCTGCAAGGGTAAAACATGAATAACCGATGGTGTAATTGGGTTGAATAAGATCATCAAGAGAACGTAATTAACCAAACTGCCCTGCAAGGGTAAAACATAAATAACCGATGGTGTACTTGTGTTGAATAAGATCATCAAGAGAATGTAATCAACCAAACTGCCCTGCAAGGGCAAAACATGAATAACCACGGGTGTAACCCGTAAGGGTAAAACCCGTGGTTAAGGCAACCCAGACAAACCCTCAGCCACACAGTGGCTGAACAAAGATCACCATGATGACAAGCTACCGCCAGATCCTCTATCACATTGTTTTCAGAACAAAAAACGGTGAAAACACCCTGTCCCAAGACAATATCAGGGACTTGTATTCGTACATCAACGGGTATTTCCGGAAAAAGAAATGCCACCTGTACCGTATCAACGGAACCGAAAACCATATCCATTTACTTTGTGAAATCCATCCGTCGATGGCAATTGCTGATTTCATGAGGGAGTTGAAAGTTTCAACATCTTTGTGGCTCAAGCAAAGCAGATATTTTACCGCATTTGAAGGCTGGGCAGAAGGGTATGCGGTATTGACCTATGCATACAGAGATAAAGATATGATATTAAATTATATTAAGAACCAGCAATCGCACCATCAACTGATTTCTTTTGAGGAAGAATATAAGAACTTGCTTGAAGAAGCAGGTGTTTTGATTGACAAGCGCTATTTTCCATAGATAATAGGGTTCAGCCCGCTTCGGGGCTGGGATTCTACAACGCGTCTCCTTCCCCGGGTTTGACCCTTCGGGTTACACCCGGGGTTATTCATATTAATCCCTTGCGGGGAACCAAGCCTAAAATCCAAATGACTTTTGCGAGGATAATCCGTGTTAATTCGCTGCGCCACGAGGCGTGCGTTTACAATTAATTATACCGAAAGAACACAGGAATGCGAAAAAAGTGTTCCCATAGTCATCGGTATAAAGAATCTTCACTCATACTTAACGGGTTTGCATCTGCAAAGATGTTTAGTAAGAGTATTGCCGTACACCGCTGTAGTCTATATTTTCGGAAAACCATTCTGTGTCGGCATAGGCGAAAATCGCTTCGCATTTTTCACTACGATTCAGTATACAACCATCCTGTGATAGAATGCAGCTGTGCGCCGGGGGTGGTGCAGAAATACCTGAGCAGGATCAGCGGACCATTTCCCTGACAGGATTGACATCCGGGTTGAGGTGGTGCCTGTACCGCTTTAAAAGTGCTGCTTACATTAAAACTGTGCATATAGCTTCAGATTCAGCTGCCGTGGTGTAAGGTAGTTAGGAATCGCATATTGGCGATTGGTGATGTCCGCCACCCAGAAATAGGAAACGGTATTACTGATCTGCAGGAGATTGAAAATTTCCAGGCTGATCCACATCGATTTGAAATGGCGCAGCAGGCTTTTCTGCGATACGAGGGATGTTTCCCCTTTGATTTGTTTGGAGAACCCGATATCCACTCTTTTATAGGGCGGTATTTTGTATGTATGCAGGTACCTGGGCGAGTCGGGTGGTCCAAAGCGGAGCGTGGAGCCGAAGACCAGGTTCAGATACATTTTATAGGTCGGGTTCTGAGGCAGGTAATCCTGGAAGAAGAGGTTGAAATTGACCCGCTGATCGGTGGGTCTGGGTATAAAACCGGGTTCCACCTTCACGCCATCATCCGTATAATAATAATCATCGAGGATATCTTCCCTGGTTTGCATGACAGAGAGACTTGCCCAGGACTCCGTCCCTTTGACGAATTCGCCGTTCACCCTGAAGTCAATCCCCACGGCATAACCCCTGGCGTTATTCCTGGCCGAATACCTGATCCTTACATTATCAACTTCGTAGGGAACCAGCTTATCAAGGTATTTGTAATAGACTTCGGTTACGAATTTGAAAGGCCGCTGCCAGGCACGAAAATCCCAGTCG
The DNA here is from genome assembly GCA_022709385.1 of Bacteroidota bacterium. Classification (GTDB taxonomy): domain Bacteria; phylum Bacteroidota; class Bacteroidia; order Bacteroidales; family CAIXZF01; genus JAKLIX01. The sequence continues at coordinate 17,452 of JAKLIX010000012.1, forward strand.
CTACCGGCAACCAGCTGGTAAGAGGACTGTGCTTTCAGTTTCTCATTGATATTCCCGCTCCTGTCGCGAAGTTCCCGGTAAAAGGGCGGTTGATGGTAAGCGCCGCCCGACAGGCGGAAAACGACGTCTTTCTCCCATGCAGGTTTATAAGAGAGCGACACTCTGGGTGCGGCAAGGAACTGATCATTCAGATCCCAGTAACTGCACCTGATCCCGGCGGTCAGTGTGAGGCGGGTGCTGTCGGTAAGCCACGACCAGGTGTTCTGGATAAAGCAGGTATAACGGTTGGAACTGATTTCGTTTTTAGACCGGATGACGTTCTGGAGTAATAATGAATCATATGGCTGAATCCCCGGGATCACATATCCCACCGAGTCGGCCTGATGAGGCAGGGCGTATCCTGCAGAGTCGAGCAGGGTCCATTCCCTAAGTTTATCATACACCTCTTCGCGCTGGTATTTTACACCCCACTGAAAGAAGCGGTGGTCACGCTCCACAGTCCCTCTTTGTTCAATATTAAATACTCTGGCATCCAATTCATTACGTGCATGGTTCAGATAACTTCCCACCCCTATCGGCTCGATCGCCTTGCCGAACTCATCACTGCCCCAGTCTGTTTCCAGCCGGCTCAGGTAGTATTGCCCGAGGATGTCGAAGCGCTCGGTTTCAAGGGTACGGAAGGCACTTGCAATGAATTTGAGGCTGGTTCTGGAACGGGGTCTGTAGTTCAGGCTCAAAGCTCCAAGGTAGTTTTCGAAACGATCTTTTTCCTGTCCTTCGAAATACACTTTAAACTGGTAGGCCTCCACCAGGGTGCCAAATGCGGTTTCACGGTCCTGGGGAACGAGTCTGAAAAGATTCCTGGCATAATTCCCAAGGAAAGACAATTCCAGTTTCTTATTAATATGGAAATTCAGAAATGCCTGGACATCTGTAAAGGATGGTTTGTACTCCCCTTTGGTTTGCAGGCTGTTAAGGACATACTGATTGGATTTCTGCCTGATACCAAGCAGGTAATTCAGTTTTTTCCGGGCGGCAGCTCCTTCCAGGTGGAATGCGGCTCCAAGCAGGCTCATGCTGACCGAGCCGGCGAAGTCGACCGGCTTCTTGTATTGAATATCAAGCACCGACGACATTTTCTCCCCGTATTTTGCATCGAATCCGCCCGCGGAGAACTGGATATTGGAGACCAGGTCAGAATTCAGGAAACTGAGTCCTTCCTGTTGTCCGCTCCTTACCAGGAAGGGTCTGTATATCTCTATATCATTGACGTACACGAGGTTTTCGTCGTAGTTTCCGCCCCTGACAGAATACTGCGAGCTGAGTTCATTATTGGAAGCGACTCCCGGCATGGTTTTGATCAGGGACTCGACACCGCTGCCCGAAGCACTCGGGATAATGGTTGCGGTCTTCGGATTGATGCGGATCAGGTTGGAGCTTCGGTTCACCTTATCGTCCTTCACCTCAAAACCGTCGATCTCGGTGATTACGGGCTGGAGTGTTTTATTAACCTCCTTATTTACAGCAGTTTGAAAAAGAAATTTTTCCCTGACGGACTGGTATCCGAGAAAAGAAAAGACCACCGTAACTTCCTGGCCGACCGGTATTTTGAGCGAATAAGTGCCCTGCTGGCTGGTGGTTGTTCCCTGTTGCGTACCCAGGATGCTGACATTGACCAGTTGCATGGGTTTACCTGCCGGATCGCTCACCCTTCCATGGATAATGGCATGTTCCTGTGCCATGGTCCGGAAGGCCGGCAGCAGCAACATCAGCAGTATTAAGGTTCTGATATTCATGCGCCTGATCATTGTCCGGATTTAAATTTCCCTTCCCGCCACATTTTGATGAACTGCGCCCAGGCAAAAGGATTCAGCAGGTTATTGGGGGGAAGCTGACCCACATAATAGAGCTTGCTGGTTTGCCTGTCAATATAATTCCGGTAATTCATTGTACCATCCATGGCAACATGTCTGGCTCTTTCGCGGATTTCCATTCTGGCCAGGTTTTTCCGGGCGAGTTCATAGTCATCGTCGGGGATATCAAGGTGAACGAAGGCCTGCTTGAACTGTTCAACGCTGGGCCAGGGGTAGATTACCGATTCGCTGAGAAAGATGGTATCGGATGTCAGGGCCTGGATCAGGGAATACCTGTTATTGGTGAGGGTATCGGGGATGGTGAAGGCGGATTGTTTAAAACCCATGGCAGTGAACACAATCACATCCTTCTTTTTTGCAACGAAGGAAAAATAGCCGTTATAATCGGAAGTGGTTCCTCTGTTGGCATTGCGGATGATAATATCGCAGAAAGGCACTGTTTGCAAGCTGTCGGATGTGACGATCACGCCGGAGAACTGCACCAGATCCGGATCCCTGGCAGGTTGAGCCTGCGAGAGGCCGACGGACATCAGGAGTAATAAAGGAATCAGCCGGAGTGACAGGACAGGGTTCATGCGGGTAAAGGGAGTAAACGAATCCGGCTGATGATTATTATAAGCATTGCTGCCGGGCGGAAAAAAAGCTTGAACAAGAGATGTCCAACCTTACCAGGCCTGGCTTGGGTAAAAGAGAAAACAGCAGGATAACTCAGGAGTTTGAAGTGTGCTGGGCCATTCAAATACCGCTGGCAGCCAAGCCGGTACACCGGGAGTGGATCAGAGGATGAATCCTTTCTCCTTTGCTTCACGGATGGCGAGGGAGATTCCCTTTTTATTGATGTTTTTGATACCGGCGGCAGAGACTTTCAGGGTAACCCACCTGTCTTCCTCGGGGATGTAGAAGCGTTTTGTCTGCAGGTTTACGTTAAATTTCCTTTTAGTCTTGATATTGGAATGGGAGACATGGTTCCCGACGATGGCTTTTTTTCCGGTTATTTGACAAATTCTGGCCATGGCGCAAAAAGGTTTAAATGGTCTCTTTTAAAAAGGAGTGCAAAGGTCGGTAGTTTTCCGATAACTTCCAAGGATTTCCGGAATTATATTTTTTAATGTGGCACATGGGGATGCCATGTGACACATCGGTGGGCCATGTGTCACATCGGTGGGAGTTCTTTCAGAAGGGCTTTACGCAAGATGTTGAGTGCCGAGAGTGCGGCTTTGTGTATGTTCCTGCCGCGGTCCTCTCCCAAATGGAACACTTCCGCAACGACTTCTTTTTCAGATGCTAACGCAATCCAGGTAGTGCCAACCGGTTTTTGTTCACTGCCACCTGCCGGTCCGGCAATTCCGGAAACAGCCAGGGCGAAGTCGGCATTCAGCAGCTTCCTGACATTCAATGCCATATTGCTGACTACCTGTTCGCTGACCGCCCCGTGAGCCTCAATGAGGTCAGCGTTTACGCCGAGTATATTGATCTTCACTTCATTGGAATACGCGATGATACTTCCGCGATAATAGGCGGAACTTCCCGGCACAGCAGTGATCCTGTGACTGAGATATCCCCCGGTGCAACTTTCAGCTGTAACCAGGGTTTTGCCCAGCTTCAGCAACATGCGGCCGGTGACATCTTCAAGGGTATCTTCATCGTAGCCAAAAACCAGGTCGGAAAGAAGCGTTCTGAGACGCTTCAGCTGCTCTTGCATCTCTGCATGCAGTGCTCCTTTGTCACTGCCATAGCCCGATAAGCGCAGTCTGACGATACCCGGCTGCGGAAGATAAGCCAGTTTGATGTGAGCGGGAAGCCTGTCCTCCCAGTCGCGGATCTTTTCGGCAATAAAGGACTCTCCCACACCCTGGGTAAGCACGGTTTTATGAATAATCGCATGACCGCCGAACCTTTCCCTGAGCCGGGGAAGCACATGATCCGTGAGGATGGGTTTCATTTCGAAGGGAACGCCGGGAAGTGACACATAGATCACACCTGCTTTCTCGAACCACATCCCGGGCGCCGTTCCATGTAAATTCCGGAAAGCGGTACAGGATTCCGGAATTTCAGCCTGCTCCCTGTTCAGTTTGCTCATCGGGTATCCGCGGACCTGGTAAAGGTGCATGATGTTCTCCAGGGAAGCTTCATGAAGGACCAGTTTGGTATCGAAATACTTACACAATGCTGCTTTGGTAATGTCATCCCTGGTGGGGCCGAGTCCTCCGGTGATAACGATTAAAGCGGCACTGGGAGCAGCCTTTCGCAGTGTTTCAAGTATCTGCTTCTCATTGTCGGATATCACAGTGTGCTGCCTCACAGTGATCCCTGCATCAGAAAGCTGCTGCCCTATCCAGGCTGCATTGGTGTTAATCACCTGTCCAATCAGTAATTCATCTCCGATGCTGATAATTTCTGCGTATGGCATATTATGAATCCAAAATAATATTGACAACTAGAATTAAACTCACCCTTGTCATTGATGACTTTTTTGTCTAAAGTTAAAGGTTCAGCTAAACTTCTACATTTCAAACGCCAAACGATACGTACCATGGCTTCAGAAAGCCGCTGCTTACCTCATGACATCATGGAGGTAAAGCCCAAATCCCTGGGGATGATAGACATTACCGGAATATCTGAGATGCGGATGATTTCCTGGGCACTGGAACTGACAAAAAACTCAATGAGACTGAGCTCCTGCTGGGTCATGATGATGATCAGATCGATATCGCCCTGTTCTTTGGCATAGCGAAGGATGATAGGCACCAGGCTTTTCTCTTTTCCGCCTGCCTCCACAAGCTCAGCCTGGCATTTCACCCCGGCAGCTTCGATAAAGTCCTTAACCTGTTTAAGTTGCACATTCAACTGGTAAACCACCGCTTCGTTATTTTTCGACCAGAGCGCCGACATCACTTTTACGGTGGCATTAAAATGCTTCGCGATTTCAATGGCCTTATTGACTTTCTGACGTGTTTCCTGGGTAAGGTCCAGTGGGAGCAGGATGCTTCTGCAACCTTTGTAAAGATGAGGATTGTTGATGGTGATCACCGGGCAGGGTGCCGATCTGATCACACGGGAGGTATTCGCCCCTATGGGAGTACGGCCACCGATACTGTCTTCATCCTGGCTCCTGGTGCCCATCATGATGAAGCGGGATTGGAGGATATCGGCAACCCTGATGATCTCGGTGTGTACTTTTCCTTCGCGCACCATGATACTCACATCCAAACCACTGTCCTTCCTTGCTTTTTCGGCGATTGTACCAAGGCTTTCTTCTATTTTAGCCTTTCTCTTGAGAAAATCGTCCTCTGAGAAAAGACCTCTCAGTAAACCGGGTTCCTCGTAAACATACAATAAAACCAGGTCGAGCCCGATCAGCCTGCCAAGGTTGTAGGACTGTTCCATAGCAATCAGTGAAAGGTCGTTAAAATCGACGGGGATCAGAATGTTATTGGTCAGTTCACTCATCTTTGATTAATTTTGGGGGATTATTGACTGCAAATATATACCGAAACCGGATAAGCCTGCAGCATGAGAAAGCAGTTCTGCAAAGGCATTGTTAAATATTTTCCTTTTCAATTCTGCGTGGCATATGAAGAGCATAACAAATACAGCTGCGGGTTGTTTAAAACACTTATATTATGTTAAATCCTATTGGAGGTGCCGAACTGATCCTGAATCCTGACGGCAGTATCTACCATTTGCATCTCAGAGCGGAAGACGTTGCGGATACTGTCATCGTAGTGGGAGATGTGGGGCGTGTGAGAAATATTTCAAAGCATTTTGAAAAGCTGGACACAGAAAGGCAAAATCGTGATTTTCTGACACATACGGGTTGGTACAAGGGAAAAAGGATCACAGTGCTTTCGACCGGTATCGGTGCGGACAACATTGACATCGTAATAAACGAACTGGATGCCGTTGTCAACATTGATTTATTGCAAAGGACTCCGAAAGCAGAAAAAAGGAAGTTGCACATTATCAGGCTTGGCACGAGCGGCGGGCTACAGGCCGGAATACCAGTGGATTCATTTGTGGTTTCCGGGTGGGGATTGGGATTTGACTCCCTCATTCATTTTTACGAAGCGGGAAAAAAAGTGGAAGACATTCCGATGTCGGAGGCATTCATCCGTTTCATGAAGTGGCCGGCGGAGTTGTCGCGTCCCTATTTTGTGAAAGGATCTGAGCTGTTGATGCAGGTCATCGGCAAAGACCTTTACCACGGGATTACGGCCACGGCACCAGGCTTTTATGGTCCTCAGGGTCGTTCGCTCCGGCTGACCCCTTTCGACAGCGGATTTATCGATAAACTCACGGAATTCGAATACCAGGGTATGCGGATCGTGAACTTTGAAATGGAAACCTCGGCACTTTACGGGCTTTCAAGAATGCTTGGTCATGAGGCTATTTCAGTTTGCGTGGCCGTTGCGAACCGTCCGAAAAATGAATTCTCAAAAGACTACCGGGCTGCTGTTGATAAATTGATCATTCTTTTACTCGGGCGGCTCACGGCATAAAAGCGGCTAAGCTTACTTTCGTATTTCAAATAATTCGCTTGGAAACCCCAGACCAGAAAGAAACCATCGCCCTGATCAGGCTGCTTGATGAACCCGATGCGGAGGTATACCACATGCTTTCCGATAAGATCACAAGCTTGGGGAATAGTGTCATACCCATGCTTGAAGCGGCCTGGGAAAAAACCCTCAACCCGGTGATCCAGCACCGACTGGAGGAGATTATCCACCTGATACAGTACAATGAACTGAAATCCGCGCTTGCGGCATGGGGTTCACAGGAACAGCCCGACCTTCTGGACGGGATACTGCTGATCTGTCTTTATCAGTACCCCGAACTCGACAGGGCTGCCATCACGGCAAACATTGAACAGATAAAATGGGATATCTGGCTGGAACTTAACGACAATCTCACCGCACTGGAAACGATCCGGGTACTCAACCATGTGTTGTTTTCAACGCAGCGTTTCGGTCCTGACAAACAACAGGCAAACAGGCTGCAGCACATCTTCATCAACAACCTGCTGGAAAGCAAACGCGGCAACCCCCTTTCGCTCGGATTGCTTTACCTGGTACTTGCATCGAAACTCGACTTACCTGTTTACGGCATCAGGCTTCCCGAACATTTTATCCTCTGCTGGCTGGACGACATCCACGGCTCAGGCCGCTATTCCAGAACAGAATCTGCGAAAGTCCTGTTTTACATCAACCCTTTTCGCAAAGGAACAGTATTTGGCGCCGGCGAAATTGACGAATACCTTTTCCATCTGAAGCTCGAAGCCAGCGATGAATATTATCTACCGGCCACTGTCACCGAAATCGTAAAAACCCTGATTACCGATCTTGCCAGGACTTACCGTGAATTCAAGCTGGATATAAAGGCCCTTGAGGTTGAAGCACTTTCAGAGTTATTCTGAGAAATCCGGCAACTTTATCGTCTGAAAAAAACGCGCCATAGCGTCAGCATAATGATTCGCAGGTCGAGCAGGAAACATTGGTTTTCAAGATATTTCAGGTTCATTGCAAGTTTTGCAGGCATGATCTCCCGGCAGTACAGCGTTTCCGGATCGCCGGCCCTGCCCAGGATCTCACTCTCATCAATGTACTCCAGGGAAGCAAAATCTGTTATACCTGGTCTGATCTGCAATACGTTACGCTGCTCGTCAGTATAAAGTGCCACATATTTCGGAACCTCAGGACGCGGTCCGACAAGGCTCATCTCACCCTTCAACACATTGACCAGTTGCGGCAACTCGTCAAGTTTGTATTTCCTCAGCAAACTACCCGCTAAGGTAATCCGGGGATCCCGGCCGCCCACGGTCAATTGTCCCGCAGCTTCAGAACCTTCTTTCATAGTCCTGAATTTCAGCAGTCTGAATGTTTTCCCGTCTAATCCGACCCTGATCTGTGAGAAAAAAATTCTCCACCCTGATGCGAACAACAGCAACAGCATAATTAAAAGAAACAATGGGGAAAGCAGCAGAAGCATTCCCAGGGAGAACACCACATCAAAACAACGCTTAAGCATGGCCGGATCGCACTTTCTCTACGGCGTGTTTGACCGTATCTATCACCAGTTCAATCATTTGATCGGTAAGATCATAAAATACCGGCAGGCTGATTTCGCAGGCATAACTGGAATAGGCAAGCGGGTAATCGGCGATATTGTACCCGGCATTTTTATAATATGTAAACATCGGCAGGGGTACAAAATGGACATTTACGGCCACTTCGTTGATATAGATCAATCGCAGGATGACATCCCGGCTTTGTTCAGACAAGCCTGAAACCCTTAACAGATAAGCATGACAGGATGAAATCCTCTCGCTGTTTTCATAAGGTGGCACCCTCGCCCAGGAGCAGGCAGAAAACGCTTCTGTATATCTTTGAAATATATACTTCCTTTTCACCAGCATATCCTCCTCGTAACGTTCCAGTTCTGCAATGCCCATAGCAGCCTGGATATCGGTCATATTATACTTGTACCCGGGTTCCACGATATCATAACGCCAGTTTCCACCTTCGAACTTGGTCATGGCATCTTTGGTCTGTCCATGCAAAGCTTTGATGGATAATGTTTTATACACAGATTGGTTATCAAACGGCGGAGGAAGATTCAAACAAACCGCGCCTCCCTCCGCGGTGGTGAGGTTTTTAACCGCATGAAAGGAATAAACACTGATATCGGTCAGGCTGCCTGTTCGCTTGCCCTTGTAAACGGCACCGATGGAATGGGCTGCATCGGAAAGCAGGAGTATTCTGCCAAGCATCTGTTGTTCAGGTGTTTCCGGATGAAACATCCTGACATACTCCTCCGCATTCACCACATTGTTCAAAGCATCGTAATCGCAGGGCCATCCGGCTATATCCACGGGCATGATCACCTTGGTACGTCCGGTGATCGCCCGGGCCACAGTTTCGGCCGTGACATTGAAATCATCCCCGCTGTCGACGAATACGGGCCTGGCACCGCAATGCACCACTACATTGGCAGTTGCCGCATAGGTATAAGCCGGCACGATCACTTCATCTCCGGGACCCACACCAAACCAGCGAAGCATCAGCTCAAGTCCTGCAGACGCAGAGTTCACGCAGAGGGTGGCCTTTTGGCCTCCATAGGCAGTAAGCATTTGTTCAAACCTCCGGACCCTGGGCCCTGTGGTAATCCAGCCTGAATGCAGCGCCTCCTTGACTGCTCTGATAATCTTTTCATCGATACGGGGCGGGGAAAAGGGGACTTTCATGAATGAGAACCGGTGTTGAATATATTACCTGATCATTTACAGACCTGACATGTGATGATGCTTCAGTGATGCGCCAGGTAGCCGAGAATATTATTTTCAACCCGTGACAATACGTCCGTGAGGTCGGCATGCTGAAAGCGGTCGCCGGTGATACGCTCAAACAGTTCAATGTAGCGTTCCGACACCTGTTTTACGAAATCATCAGACATTTCCGGGACCTGCTGTCCGTCTTTTCCCTGGAAACCTTTATCCATCAGCCATTCCCTGACAAATTCCTTGGACAGCTGCCGCTGGGCTTCGCCCTTTTGCTGCCTTTCCCCGTAACCCTGCAGGTAGAAATAACGGGAGGAGTCCGGTGTATGGATTTCATCGATCAGGGTGATGGTACCATCCGGCTTTTTGCCGAACTCGTATTTGGTGTCTACAAGGATCAGTCCCATGGATGAGGCAATCCTGCTACCCCTGTCGAACAGCTCGCGGGTGTATTTCTCCAGCACCAGGTAATCCTTTTCAGCGACCAGCCCGGTGGCGATGATTTCATCGCGGGAAATATCCTCATCATGACCGATCAGCGCTTTGGTAGTAGGTGTGATGATTGGCCGGGGGAAACGGTCATTCTCCTTCATCCCGTCAGGCATCGGGACTCCGCACAAAGACCTTTTGCCGGATTTATATTCACGCCAGGCATGCCCGCTGAGGTAGCCCCTGATCACCATTTCCACCTTGAAGGGTTCACAGCGGTGCCCGATGGTAACCATAGGATCTGGTGTTGCAATTTTCCAGTTGGGACAGACATTGGCGGTCATATCCAGGAATTTTGCTGCTATCTGATTGAGGACCTGTCCTTTATACGGGATGCCGCGTGGCAGGACCACATCAAAGGCCGAAATCCGGTCGGTGGTGACCATTACCAGGAAACGGTCATCAATGTTGTAAACATCCCTAACCTTACCAACATACAGATCTTTCAGCCCGGGGAGTTGAAATGCGGTTGACACGATGGCATTACTCATATTATTTTATTGATTTAAAGGGTATTACAAATGTTTTTTCGTTTTCGACGGTCAAATACCTGCCCGGTGTCATGTGGCCTCATTTTCATGACTGTCATTTTCAATTGGTATAGACTGAACCGGGATGGATATTTCATCTCCATAGGCCTTCAGTATTCTGGTGACGAGCTGGTGGCGGATTACGTCGCTTTCATCAAGGATAATGATTTTAATACCGTGGATATTTTTCAGGATTTTCATTGCATGGACCAACCCGGAGCTTTGGTTTTTGGGCAGGTCGATTTGGGTGATATCGCCTGTAACCATGAATTTGGCGGATTTTCCCATACGTGTCAGGAACATTTTCAGCTGGCCCCGCGTAGCATTCTGCGCTTCGTCGAGGATTACGAAGGCATTGTCGAGGGTTCTGCCCCGCATAAAGGCGAGTGGTGCGATCTCGATAGTTCCGTCCTCGAAATAATTCAGCAGTTTCTGATGGGGAAGCATATCCCTGAGCGCATCGTAGAGCGGCTGGAGGTAAGGATCCAGTTTATCACGCAGGTCGCCCGGCAAAAAGCCCAGGTTTTCACCGGCTTCCACGGCAGGCCGGGTCAGAATGATCCGTTTCACTTCCTTATTCTTCAAAGCTCTGACAGCAAGGGCCACGGCGGTGTATGTCTTTCCGGTACCGGCAGGACCCACGGCGATCACCATATCATGATTTTTACAGCTCTCCACCATGCGTTGCTGGTTAAGGGTTCTTGCCCTGATCAGGGCTCCATCCCTGCCGTGGACAAGGATATCTTCGCCACCGCTAAAGTCAGGCGGAGGATAATCATCGCCCGTACTTCCCATGATCAGCCGGATATCTGCAATGCCCAGTTTACCAAAGCGGTCGAAATGCATCAGCAGCAGATGGAATTTCTCCTCAAACTGCCGGATCAGGGATGGTTCACCAATCAGTTTCAGCATGTCTCCTCTAACGATGATTTTTAAACGGGGGAAAAAGGAGCGGATCAGGTCAAGACCGGCATCGTGAACACCAAAGATATCCACAGGATCATAAGGACTTAAAGTGATGACCGTTTCGGACACGGATACGGATTGAAATGGTTTATTATTACTTTTGGTGTGGCAAAGGTAATCCAATTTGGGCTACTGAAATCAACAAGCGGCATCCATATGGCTATCATTACATTGTGCAGTGATTGGGGAACCAGGGATCATTATACCGCCATGGTAAAGGGAGCAATATTGAAGCTGATGCCCCAGGCCGTCATCGTGGACATCACCCACCAGATACCGCCGTTCAATCTGATCTTTGCGGCCTTTATCATCAGGAACGTCTATCATCAATATCCTCCCTCGACCATTCATATCATCGACATCAATTCAGACACACCAAAAACCACTTCCTACCTGATAGTTGAAAAAGACAGGCAGTTTTTCATTGCCCCCGACAATGGCATGTTTTCGCTGGTTTTCGACACAAAACCCGACCGGATTATTACCCTTGCCGTTGATCCGGCACTGGAAAACAGCACCTTTATCGCCAGTGAGCTGTTTGCACCGGCAGCATGCAAGCTTGCCAACGGCATTGCGTGCAACGAACTGGGAAAGGAAAAACCCGATCTCGACACGCGGATTTCGTTCGCACCTGCCGTGGATCACAACATCATCAGAGCGAAAGTCATCTTCATTGATTCCTATGAGAATGTGTTTCTTAACATTACATCAGGACTATTTGAAGAAGTAGGCAGAGGAAGGCCATTTACCATATACTTCAAAACCCTCGACTTCGCTATCCAGAAAATCAGCAAGTCATATAAAGACGTTACCGAAGGTGAAATCCTGGCCATCTTCTCCTCAGGCGGTCTGCTGGAAATAGCCATGAACAGGGGCAATGCCGCCAGCCTGCTCGGGCTCCGCGCTGATGACAGTGTCAGGATAGAATTCCGGGATTAATTGTACTTTTGTCCCGCCTTATCTCCAAACATGCTTACCCTTCTCAAGAAAGAACTGAGACTCTTCCTCACTTCTCTTACCGGCTACACGGTGATTGTTGTCTTTCTTGTGACCACAGGCTTGTTTCTTTGGGTTTTCCCGTTGGAATACAATGTCTTACAAAGCGGTTTCGCCAACCTGAACGGTTTGTTCATGCTTGCTCCCTTCGTGTTTCTTTTCCTTGTCCCTGCCATTACCATGCGATCTTTTGCAGAAGAACGCCGGAATGGGACCATGGAGTTGTTGTTCACCCAACCGGTTAGCGATCTGGAGATCATCCTCGCCAAATACCTTGCCGGTGTCGTCCTTTTACTCTTCTCTCTTATCCCAAGCCTGATATACCTCATTACCGTATATCAGTACGGCTTCCCCGCTGGGAACATTGATATGGGAGCCACCTGGGGATCCTATCTCGGTTTGTTCTGTCTCGGAGCTGCTTTCACGGCAATCGGCCTGTTCGCATCCTCGCTCACCGATAACCAGATCGTTGCCTTTATCGTGGCCGTTTTTCTATGCATGATCATGTATCTGGGATTTGAGTTTGTCTATTCACTGGACATCTTTGGAAAGATCGACCTGTTTATTCGCTCGCTCGGAATCAATGCCCATTACACATCCATGAGCAGGGGGGTGATCGACACGCGTGACGTGGTGTATTTCCTCAGCCTGATCAGTTTTTTCCTGCTTATCACCAAAATTTCACTGGAAAAAAGAAAATGGGAAAAATAGGCCGGATCATAGGACTTGCCCAGACTGGCACAAAAAACAGCCAGAAAAAAAACCTGCGCAGGCAAGCCGTCATGCAACTGCTGCTGCTTAGCGCGTTACTCATTTTACTGAACCTGATCTCCTCTTTCATTTTTACGCGCATCGACCTTACGGCAGAGAAACGTTTTACCCTGAGCCCTGCGACCAGGCAACTGCTGAGGGAACTGGACGATGTGGTTTTTTTCAGGGTTTACCTCGACGGAGAATTTCCCGCAGGATTCAAACGGCTGCGAAATGAAACAAGGGAGATGCTGGATGAATTTCGCGCCTATTCCGACAATATCCAGTACGAATTTATCAACCCATCAGCTGCCAAAAACAATAAAGACCGGAATGATCTCTACAGGCAACTGATCGAAAAAGGGCTGGCGCCAACCAACCTGCAGGTCAGGCAAGACGACGGAACCAGCCAGCAGATCATCTTTCCGGGAGCCCTTGCCAGGCATAAAGAAAAGGAAGCACCGATACAACTTCTTTTAAATCAAATAAATACTCCGCCTGAAGAAATCCTGAACCTGAGCGTTCAGAATCTTGAGTATAACCTGGCAAATGCCGTACGGAAATTACACAATCCCGGCAAACATAAGGTCGCTTTCATCCAGGGACAGGGTGAACTCGGGGAAGCTGAAACTGCAGATATCTTTCAGTCACTCGGGGATGCCTACATTCCGGAACGCGTAAACCTGAATGCCCGCTTGAACAGCCTGACCGAGCGGGATTTAAGCGACACGAACAAGGTCATCATCAAAAACAAATACCGGGCACTGATAATCGCCAAGCCCGATTCGGCTTTCGATGAAAAGGACAAATTCCTGATCGACCAGTTTATTATGCGCGGCGGAAGGGTCTTATGGCTGATTGACCCGGTTTTTGCAAGCATGGACAGCCTCCAGGCTTCAGAAGAAACAATAGGTATCAGCCTGCAGCTCAATCTCGAAGACCAGTTATTCCGCTACGGAGTCAGGCTCAACACCAACCTGGTGATGGATTTGTCAGCCTGTCCCATCCCGGTGAAAACAGGGCAGATCGGCAATCAACCACGCTTTGAATTCTACCCCTGGTACTTCTTCCCGATGGTGATACCCCAGCCTGTCCATCCGGTTGTCAACAGCCTGAATGCCATTCGCCTTGAATTCGCCTCCACCCTTGATACCGTGGCTGCCGAAGGTGTGAAGAAACAAATCCTGCTGACTTCATCTCCCTACAGCAGGACTGTGAATACACCCACCCTGATCAGCCTTCAGATCCTCAGGGAACAGCCCGATGAGAAACAGTACCGGGGGCCCGGACGTCCTTTAGCCGTCCTGTTGGAAGGCCCGTTCCAATCGCTGTATTCAAGGAGGATTCCGCCAGAAATCGCTGAAAACAAAGGGATTGGTTTTCTTGAATCAGGGGAACCCACCAGGATGATTGTGGTAGCCGACGGAGACGTGATCAGGAATCAGACTGACCATCAGCGCGGGGTGCCTTATCCGCTCGGCTACGACAGGTATACCCGTGAAACATTTGGCAACAAGGAGTTTATCTTAAATGCCATTGATTATCTTTGCGATGATTCCGGCCTGATCAGCGTCCGGTCCAGAGAAGTCAGGCTCAGACCCCTGGACCATACCCGTATTCACAACGATAAACTCAGCATACAGCTGGCCAACACCCTCCTTCCGGTTATCCTCGTGCTGGGCTTTGCCTGGTGGCAAATCGGCAGGAGAAACCGGAAGTATGCCAGGCCCAAACGAAAGCCAGTTCATCCTGCACCATGAAAAAAAACACCATTATCCTCATTATCACCCTGGTACTGGCCATTGTCACCATATGGCTATTCCTCAACCGTTCGAAAACCACCCTGAGGAGCAGTGAAAAGGACTTCGCGATACATGATACCGCCAGTGTTGTGCGCATCTTTATGGCAGACAAGACTGGGGAGCAAGTGGACCTGATGCGTTCAGATTCGGGCGTTTGGACCGTGAACCGGGAATATCCGGCCAGACCTGACGGGATCAACATCCTGCTGAAAACCATGCAGAACCTGGCGGTGGTTGAACCCGTATCCAAAACAAGCAGAAACCTCATTATCAAACAACTGGCCTCCACCGGCATAAAAGTGGAAATCTACCAGAAGGTCCATCGCATCAATATCTTCAATGGCATCAGGTTGTTTCCGGCCGTGAAAAAAACCAGGGTCTATTATGTGGGCAGCAATACCCCCGATAACCACGGAACCTATATGATCATGGAAGGTTCAGAAACTCCGTTCATCACTTACCTGCCCGGTTTCAGGGGATTTGTGGCCGTACGCTATAGTCCGCGCCTGGCCGACTGGCGGACCCATTTCATTTTCAACACACAAATATCAGATATTCAATCTGTTTCAGTAGATTTCAACGAAGTACCCGGCCATTCCTGGAGGGCTATCCGCTCCGGTGAAAGGAGCTTTTCGCTGGAAAGTACATACACCCGGGCTTTCGTGCCGGATTATGACACCGGCCTGTTGCTGCATGTACTGGCCACCTTCAGCGATATCCGATTTGAGACCCTGGTTACAGGAGCAAGCAAGGAAAGAAGGGACTCCATTACGTCCTCCAGACCTTTTCATACCGTCACACTCACGGATATACGCGGTAAAACATTCATTGTTAAGACATTTCACAGGGAGAACCCCGGTGACGACCCTGAAACGGAAGGAACCACAGGACCCTGGGACCGGGACAGGATGTATGCCCTGGTGAACGATGGCATGGATTTCGTCCTGGTGCAATTCTTTGTTTTCGATAATATACTCAGACCTGTGGATGATTTCCTGAAGATTCCGGCGACAAGGCGATAATTGCTTCGGATTTTTTTCACCGGGCTTTGGTCCCACAATACAACAAATTATGGAAAAAAGCAGCATATCCACTGACATCCGGGAGTTTATGAAGCCGATCAGGCAATACCGCCTACTGGCATTATCCCTCCTGTTGCTGGTGCTGGCCTTCACCCTGGTGAAAGGATTGCGGTCAAAAAAGTATTACCGCTTTACATTCTTTATCACATGCGAACTTCCGCTGGTGGATGATGTACGACTTGCCGGAGACAAACTCAAGAGTATCACGGAGGTAACATTCAGCCAGGCTGAAATGAAAGCCCTTGCCGGGAATTTCCAGCTTGCTTCCGCGACCCAGTTCTCCGGACTTAAAAACCTTACTGTCAACACGATAAGAACAGTAAAAGAGAACAACGCCAGCGAAGTGGTTTTAGAGGTGTACGATACTGCGCAGGCCCGGGAAATCATCACCGCTTTTCTCGGCTACCTCAACCGGAACAGCTTCCTTAGCGTGAAACTCGAAAAAGAAAGAAAGCGCTATCAACTGCTCGCCGATGAGATCGACAAACAACTCAGGGCGTTGTCGGACGAAGGCAGGCTCCTGCAACATCCGGAAACCTTTATTAACCTGCTCGAAAAAAGGGAGGGTATCCTGGCAAGGCTCGATAAATTTGCAGGATTCGAAGTGTCGGTTCCCCCTGCCCCCGTCAGCCAGCCGGCAAATATGTCGCTCCTTCGTCAAATGATCCTTGCCCTCGTCTGGGGAAGTATCCTGTCTTTATTGATCGCTTTCCTTGCAGGCATTATGTTCCCGCGCAATGATTAAAACTGTCCTTACCCTGCTTCTTAAAAAGGACATCCTCACCTATTTCACGGGGAAGACCATCCCCGCTTTGGTAAACCTCCTGCTTATCATTCTGGCTTTAAGATGGTTGGGGAAAGAAACCTACGGACAATATTCCCTCATATACTATATGGTGATCCTGGTTTCCACCTTCACCTTCGGCTGGCTGCAGCAAAGCATCCTGCGTTTCCTTAGTCAGTACCAGCTGCATGTCGGACTAGCCGTCATGCGCTTCCTGCTGCTTACCCTGCTGAGCTCCGCCATCGGAACCCTGGCCATTGCCCTGATCGGGCTGCTGTATTTTCATCTGCCCCTTAGTGACACCCTGGTGCTAATGTTCACCCTGATCTTTTATAACCTATTGCTGTTCAGGATGACAGTCAGCCAGGCACAGTTCAAACCCCTGCAGTATGTCTTCACGGAGGGTTTATACAATATCCTGATGCTAGCCTGCTTTGTTTTCCTTGTTGTCTTATACAAACGAAGCGACTACCTGGTATTATTCATTGCCATGCTTGCAGGGCTGATCACCGCAAGCTGCCTGGTGCCGGGCATGGCCGGGCAGGTTCTGCCGGCACTGACCTGGTCTAAGGCATTTTACCGGCGGGATTTCACCCGGAAGATGTTTTCATACGGGATCATGCTTTCAGTCTGGCTATCCATTTCTTATATGCTAAACATCGCTAACAGATTCTTTATCAAGGAGTTTACAAATTATGAGGCTGTGGGGATTTTTTCATCCGTCTATGATATCATATTTAAAATTTCAGGCTTTGCCTGCATGCCGGTATTGCTCACTTACCACCCCAGGATTACCGCCTTCTGGAATGAGGGGAATGAAAGTGAAGCCAGGCGTGAAGTCGGCAGGGCCCTGGGGCTGGAAGCCGTGATCTTTGTAGCGGTTCTCATTGTCTTTATGAGTTTCCGGCCATGGTTCTACGACCAAGTCCTTCAGCTGGATGAGCCCGGGCTTGGTCCGGCCTCGTTTGCCCTCATCCTTGCTGCCTTCCTGTGGCAGGCAGGCTTGTTACTTCAAAAAGGCCTTGAGCTCATGCTGAAACTGAAAAAAATGATCATTGCGCTTCTCATTGCATTGGGGGTCAATACCCTGGGAAACCTGTTCCTGATCCCTGCTTTCGGATACAAAGCAGCAGCCTGGTCGACACTGATCGGAGTGATCGTATACCTTATCCTGGTGGCTGTGTGGTCGAAAACATTTTTGCGAAGAAATTTTACCCATGCCTGAGCCTTTCAATGTATACCTTGTTCTGGCCTTGTATGTGCCGGTCAGCGTTCTGATACGCATCCGGCAGCGCAGCTGGTTTTCCCCGCCGGCATTTTTTGCATTGTTCTGGACCATGCTTTGCGGCTTGTCGGTTTTATTGGCTCCCGATTTTTACTTTTCCGCTCCTGCCCTCCTCTTTATTCTGGGTTGTATCCTGATTTTTTACACAGGTTTTATCTGTCTTTGCCCGGAAAAGTGTCATTATCAGGCACATCTCTCAGAAAAAAAAACCATGGCCGCCCGACTTGAACGCAGTTTTCTCTGGTTTACCCCTGTTGCATTGCTTGCCGGCTTCGGTTCAGTTTACCTTCTGCTTCGTTTTTACGGGATTAAGGGCTTGCCCTCCGGAATGGATGAAATCAGGCAGTTATCAGGCCTGATGACGGATGAGCGTTACGGTGGACTGGCACTGCCCAGATCCGTCATGTTGTTGCTAGCCATCGCTTATTGCGGCAGCCTGACCGGAGGATTTGTTTTCGGTTTCGGCAGAAAGCTGTTCACAAAAGCAGTCAGTCTTTTACCTTTTATTCCAGTACTGATTTTCACGCTGATATACACTGCACGCGCACCCCTGCTATATCAACTCGTACTGTTCCTTTCCTCCTTGATTGTCACCAGACTTGCGCTCGCTGACAAAGCTCCGCGCCTATTCACGCCGCGGTTTGTCACCCTGGTTTTATTCGGAGCCGGACTGGTCATCAGCCTGTTTATGATTACCCAGATGACCAGAATGGACGCCGGTTTCAACAGGGAACAACTTAGCTCGACCTTCGTACATCTTAGAAGCTGGTTTTTCGGGAATGTTTCAGGATTTTCAGTATGGTTCGACCAGGGCAGCGGAATCCATGCACCAGCATGGGGAAGTTACTCAATTGGTGGTATTTACGAACTCCTGGGGCTCAGTACACGCATCCCCGGCTTATATGATGTACAGGTTAGTATCAGTCCGAATGATGACCACACCAATATTTATACCTTATACCGTTTGCTGATCGATGATTTCACCCTCTTTGGCATTCCACTGATTTTCTTCCTTTCCGGCTTACTCTCAGCAGCCTTTTACAGGCGTGTAGTCAGCGGCCGCTGGCTGTTCATTCCATTGCTTTGCATCGTTTATGCACTGCTGATGTGGTCGTTTATTGCTTCATTCCTTACGTATAACACGAATATCCTTGCGTTGGCATTGTTTATGGGCCTGACCCTCCTGATTACCGAAACAAGACCAAAAACCGGCACGCGATGAATCCGACCATCCTCTTCATTATGGTGTGTTACCACAATGAGCATGAAGTGGCAGCTTTTGTCAGGGAACAGCTGGGAATTTTTCAGCGGCAATCCTTTGAATATGTGATTGTCGACAACGGTTCCACCCGGCCTGAACTGCTGGAGGCACTCACAGCCGGAAGCGGGGCCTTTCTGTGTAAACCCGGGATGAACCTCGGGTATTTTGGAGGTGCCTGGGCAGGTATCCAATACTACCTGGAAATGGGCCATACAAGCCTGCCTGAAATTGTAATCCTCTGCAATACAGACATTTCCTTCGACGGAGTCGATTTTCCTGAAAGACTTCAACACAGCATTCAAGCCATGAAGCCGGATATCCTTGGTCCCTGTATCATTTCCAGCAGACGGGGGGTCCATCAGAATCCTTATATCCCCCGGAGAATCCCCGCCCGGAAATTGCGGTTTTTCCAAGAAGTAACACGTAACTTCTTACTGTACAATGCATTTCTGTTATGTTACTATCTGGTCAGCCTGATGCGCCGGGGATGCACCGCCAGGATGTCGCCTCTGGAAGCAGGAACCTATTATTCCCTGCATGGTTCTTTTTTGATTTTTACTTCCGGTTTCTTTCAGAAAAAAGGACATCTCGATTACGGGTCCTTGCTTTACGGAGAGGAGATTTTCCTCGGAGAGATGGCCCGGCTGCAATCCATGAAGGTATGTTACACTCCGGGAATCCGCATATATCACAGGGAACATGCAACAACGGGACTGTTTAAGAATCGGGGACAAGTAAAGAAGCTGCACGAATCATATACATATTTATTCAGACGGTTTTATGCAGGAACCAGCCCGGAGCAAACCAAAACCAAATAGGCTTTACATGAAACCGAGCGTCAGCATCATCATTCCTTGTTTCAATGAGGAGAAATTCCTGCCCGGTTTGATATCTGATATCGCCGGCCAGGATTATCCTTCAGAAAAAATGGAAGTCATCTTTGTTGATGGCATGAGCAGGGATAAGACCGTGGAAATAATTTTGCAAAGCAGCAGCATATACCCGCATTTCAGGCTGCTTAACAATCCTGCAAGGTTTGTTCCGTTCGCCCTGAACAAGGGTATCAGAGAAGCCGGGGGTGAAATCATCATCCGGATGGATGCGCATGCACGTTACCCGCATGATTATATCTCGCTTCTCGTCAAATCCTTAGAGGAACTGAAAGCAGACAATGTAGGAGGATGTTGGGTGACCACGCCAGCGGGTCCCGGACTGGTCCCCCTGGCCATTGCATCGGTGATGTCTTCAGTATTCGGCATGGGCAATGCCATGTACCGGCTGCCTGCCAGGGACGTTATGCAGGTTGATACCGTGCCATTTGGCTGCTACAGAAAAGAGATTTTTGAGCGTATCGGGTACTTCGATGAGGCCCTGATCAGGAACCAGGACGATGAATTCAACGCCAGGCTCATCCAAAACGGGGGAAGGATATTTCTTGTCCCCGCAATCCGGATCACTTATTTTGCCAGGGATACGATCGCAAAGACCCTGAAGATGTTTTACCAGTACGGATTGTTCAAACCACTGGTTAACAAGAAACTGAAACGACCCGCCACCCTCAGGCAGTTTATCCCGCCTGCGCTGGTACTGAGCCTTGCAGCCGGCCTGGTCTTATCGCTGATAAACAGTATCTTTTTGGTTATCACAGGCTTAATCCTGGCATTGCATCTTCTCTGCGGAATTTTCTTCAGTGCAGGCGCAATCATGAAACACCGCAAACCGGGACTGCTCCTTCTGATGCCCTTGCTCTTTCTGCTGATACACCTGAGTTACGGGACAGCATACATCAGCGGTTCTATAAAAGAGCCACGTCATGCTGAACCCAGCCGTTAAACCAGTGCAGCAAAGGCCGGATGATCCGGCAATCTACTTTTTATTTAATTTTACGCCACCTTGAAAGTCTGTTACAGAGGTCATGGATCGAAGAACGCTTTTATTCCGCAAGTGGTACTATTACCTTTACCTGGCCCTGGCTTTTGCAATTCCGCTTTACGACCGGCTGGTGGTTCTTATGATCATACTGCTGTTCATCCTGTGGGTAGCCGAAGGCAGGTTTAAAGAGAGATTCAGGAGGGCCTGGCAGGAGAAGGAACGCCGTATCATACTTTCATTCAGCATATTATATATTGTTTATGCCCTCGGACTAATTTACTCCGGCAACCTGGAATATGGGCTGTTCGATATGCAGGTGAAGTTGTCGTTGCTGATTTTTCCGCTTTTCCTGGCCACCAGCCCCGAAGGTTTCCTCAGCCAGAAACAGATACTGCATATTTCGTACTCATTCATCTTCAGTTGTATAATCATTACCCTCATCGCCCTGGTGCTGGCAACGCAGAATTACCTTTACAGTCACACCTTTATAGAATATTATTACGATAATTTATCCGACTTTCAGCATCCCAGCTATTTTTCCATGAATCTCAATTTCGCCATTTCGCTGATCATTATCCTGCTGATACGCATGTGGACCAGCCTGGCGAGAGGGTTCAGGACCTTTCTGATCATCCTGATCCCGTATTTTTTCACCATGGTTATATTATTGGCTTCCAAAGCCGGGATCATCAGCCTTCTGATCCTCTTGCTTGTTAGTCTGGCCTCATTGATTCTGTATAAGAAGGAATATGTCATCGGGTTGATTTTTGTATTGCTTGTACCCTTCGCCTTTGTTGGCGCCTATTATCTTTTTCCGTCATCATTTTACCGC
Source organism: Bacteroidota bacterium (assembly GCA_022709385.1). Lineage (GTDB taxonomy): Bacteria > Bacteroidota > Bacteroidia > Bacteroidales > CAIXZF01 > JAKLIX01. The sequence goes on from JAKLIX010000012.1 coordinate 39,248, forward strand.
TTAACGATAGCAAAGAACTACCTGGACGGGCACACACCGCTCAATCTCGACAGCGGAGACGGTACCAATGACCGCATTCTGGTCTGGAGGTCTTCGGTCGAAGTTTTCAGAGAGCACCCGGTATGTGGCGTGGGAACCGGCGATGTAAAGGACGTGCTGATGGAAAAATACAGGGAGAACCAGATCCTTGCAGCCATGACAAAGCGCCTCAACGCGCACAACCAGTACCTGCAAACCCTGGTGGCGCTTGGATTGATTGGACTGCTCATCCTGAGCCTGATGCTATTGCTTCCGGCCATCAGCGCCATTCGAAAAAACAACCTGCTGTATCTCCTCTTCCTTTTACTGGTAGGAATCAATTTTCTGGGCGAATCCATGCTTGAACGTCAGGCAGGTGTGGTGTTCTACAGCTTCTTCAACACCCTGCTGCTTTACATTCATATCAGGAAACAATAATCTTTGTTCCTGTCTTTTCCATGTGTCACATGGTGACACCATGTGACACATCGAATTTCGATGTGTCACATCATCTGAACTTTCAGGAGTGTTGGTTGTTTATTATTTATAATGAATCTAAACAAAAACACAAAACAATGAATACCAAGTATTTCAGCCTAATCGTATTATCCTCTGTCGTGGCTGGACAGGCTTTTGCAGGAGAAGATCCCCTGCTGAAAACAACTGCCGCTCAGGCACAATTCCCCGAACTGCCGTATCCGTACGATGCGCTGGAACCCTATGTAGACAAGATGACCATGGAGATCCACTACAGCAAGCATCACAAAGCATATTATGATAACTTTCTGAAGGCAACCCAGGGAACGGAAATGGAAAAAATGACTATCGGTGACATTTTCCGTCAGATCAGTAAGTTTCCGGCAGCAGTCAGGAACAATGGCGGCGGTTTTTACAACCACGTATTTTTCTGGCAGAACATGTCTCCTGCCGGTTCCTCCTCCATCAGTCCTGCATTTGAGAAGATCCTGACTGCAAGATTCGGCTCCATGGACGAATTCAGAAAGCAATTTGGAGATGCTGCGAAAACCAGGTTTGGCAGCGGTTGGGCATGGCTTAGTGTGGATGACAAAGGGGAGCTTTTTATTTCGTCGACACCCAACCAGGATAATCCCCTGATGGATCTGGCAGATAAAAAAGGGACACCGGTGTTAGGAATCGATGTCTGGGAACATGCCTATTACCTGAAATACCAGAACCGCCGGCCCGACTACGTGGAGGCCTGGTGGAAGGTGATCAACTGGCAAGTGGTGGAGCAGCGTTACAAAGCCGCTGTTAAAACGACAGAATAGATCTCCGGATAATATCAGCCGCCTCCATCACCTGGGCTTCATTGATCACCAGGGGTGGTGCAAAACGAATGATATGACGGTGGGTAGGTTTAGCAAGCAAACCGTTTTCGGCCATCTTCATACACACATCCCAGGCCTCCTTGCCGTTTTTTGGTCTGATGATCACTGCGTTAAGCAATCCTTTACCACGAACCAGCTCCACCATATCGCTCTGAATTGAGCGCATCTCTTTTCTGAAAATCTGGCCCATTTGCGCTGCATTATCGGCCAGATTTTCATCTTTTACAACCTCCAGGGCAGTAACCGCGACCCTGGCAGCCACCGGGTTTCCCCCGAAAGTCGATCCATGCTGTCCGGGTTTGATCAGCATCATGATATCATCATCGGCAAGCACTGCAGATACAGGGTAAACACCTCCCGAAAGCGCCTTGCCAAGGATCAGCACGTCAGGCCTCACCGCTTCATGATCGCAGCAAAGCAACTTACCTGTCCGGGCTATCCCCGTCTGCACCTCATCTGCAATGAAGAGCACATTTTTTTCCCGGCAAAGTTCCTGGCAGGCCTTCAAATACCCATCGGCAGGTACGTTCACCCCTGCCTCTCCCTGGATAGGTTCCACCAGAAATCCCGCCACCGTGGGATCCTCCAGAGCCACCGATAAAGCCTCGGTATCATTATATGGTATGGTGACAAAACCGGGCGTATAAGGACCATAATTGACGCGGGCTTCAGGATCGGTCGAAAATGAAATGACCGTCGTGGTTCTTCCATGAAAATTCTGCTCGCAAACAATGATTTTTGCTTCACCGGCCGGGATGCCCTTTTTCTCATAACCCCAGCGCCTGGCAAGCTTCAGTGCCGTTTCAACCGCTTCAACCCCGGTATTCATCGGCAATACACGGTCAAACCCAAAGTACTCTGTAATATATTTCTCATACACGCCCAGTGCATCATTATAAAATGCCCTCGAAGTAAGGGTGAGGGTGTTGGCCTGATCCACCATGGTCCGCACGATCTTTGGATGGCAGTGCCCTTGGTTTACTGCAGAGTAAGCCGACAGGAAATCATAATAGCGTTTCCCCTCCGCATCCCATACAAAAGGGCCGTCTCCCCTGCTCAGCACCACAGGTAAGGGATGGTAATTGTGTGCTCCATACTTGTCTTCCAGTTCAATCGCCTGCTGCGATGTAATCTTTTCGAACATAAATCCTGAGTTTAAAGTGTTTGTTATTGTGGTAACAAAGGTAGACAGATTTTCTGTCCCGGCAAATTCCATTCCCTTTCCCTGATGTCAGAAATCCGTAAAGGAACAGGTTTACGGTGCCTTGCATTTCTGTTGCAGTTCATCAAATCGTAAGGGTGTCATTCCCTGATGAATACACGGGGATCAAAGGTATATGCTTCAGTCGATATCATCCCGATCCTGCTGAAACGCGGATGAAGCGGGTTCAACAGGTAATTGAACTCATTTTTCACCAGCACTGAAGGAACCTTCATCGCCACCCAATGCATCTTACTTATAAAGCCATCCCCGATTTTTTGGGTTGCATGATGAAAAGGGAGCTGAGACCAGTTTTCAGACAACTCATTCACATTCAACTCCATGATCCCTGCATCGTCCGGCAGCATGATACCCGTCATGACAAAATCTCCGGGAAGAATCCCCAAGGGCAGATGTACCGCCAGTTCACACATGCTCAATGCCATCGAGGAACTGGTGTAAATCATGCGCACTCCCCTGCTGTTCCACCTGCCCCCGTGCCTGGCCGCTCCCTCCCCGCTAAGATCACCGGCATATCTGGCAGCCGTAAGCCTGTAGACCATCATGCCAGTACCCCTTGCTCAATGCGTCCTAACTCATCCCTGACCAATTGAATCCCAAAGGAATTATCCAGAAACGACTTGGGTGTATTCCCTCCGAGCACCACACTGGAAGAGGACAACCAAACCGAAAGTTTGTCCTTCGACCCAAAAACCTCCATACCATATTTATATAGCATGGTAAGTTCAAGGATACGTTCAGAAGCCAACGGATCAAACTGCTTTTCCTGCTTCTTATACCGCTGCATCGTCCTTTCCGAAAGATGAAGATAGTGAGTCCATTCACTCATGCTGAACGGGCTGTTCCCTGCAAGCTTCCTGAAGAAAAAATATGATATCCCCCGGCGAACGGCTGATATCAGGGAAAAAACATCCCTGTCATCGGTAGATTGATAGCTGATCATTGCTTCATTCACTTCACTTGCCATCTCTGATTTTTTTTTAAATATACGATATTTGTCGTTTATTTTACGACAATATTCATCTTCAGTTATAAAATTTTCATTTCCGGACAAAACAAATCTCCGGTGAGGACACCATCCGTTTCACAAAAAAAAGCAGGATACCGGCACCTGCTACTCAGCCTCCGCACCTCCCGGATAGCACTGATGCTGAAACCGTAAGGAAGGGGAGTCGGTCAAAGGCCCCAGTCCCAGTTGCATCCACTTTTCATCCACAGCCCGGATAGTATGAACACTGCTGACAGTACAATTGGGCCAGGGACGATTGAATCCGTCCAGGTCGGGGTATTTTCGCGTGCCATCGATCACAAGCACCATGCGGGAGGAAGAAAGCGTCGATGCGGGGATAAGGAAGCAATCATAAGCCGGGTCAATATTATTCAGTACCCGCCAGACCACAGAGAAATGATCCTCCGGGTCGAGAAATTCTTCAATGAAAACGAGGATTTTCAGGTCTTCCAGTTCTCCCTGCCTGCTCATCCTGTCGGCCTCCTGCCTGACTTCACCCGATTTTGTCTTTTTGATTGGGATGATACGTACAAAATGTTTCCATAGGTCCTTTTGAACATTCCGTTTCAGGGGGAAAGCGCTCAGGTCAATCCCCATCTTTCCACCATAGGCAAAAGTTTTACCGGCATGATCCAGGACATCCAGCGGACCACGAGAAAAATGGACATCACGGCCGGGATCAAAACCCTCAGCGGCTCCATCAAGGATCGTCCGGTAATCAGAAAGGCTGGGAGGGGTGGAAGCGTCCATCCCGGTTTCATGCTGACCCAGCACTACCATCACTTTGTTCAGCATCATCTGACCCGCACCCCACAGGGCATTCATCACCTTGACAGCCTGTCCGGGATACTCAGGCCTGATGCAGCTAATCACCAGGTTATGAAACACCCCGGCTGCCGGCATATGCATATCCAGCAACTCGGGAACAATGGTCATCCTGATGGGATTTAGAAAGATTCTTTCCGTAGCCAGACCGAGGAATAAGTCCTCCTGAGGCGGAATCCCCACCACAGTCGCCGGATAAATTGCATCTCTGCGGTGCGTGATGCAGGTGACATGAAAAACGGGATAAAGATCGGGTAACGAATAAAAACCGGTATGATCTCCGAAAGGGCCTTCGCTTCGAAGCGTTTCCCCCGGATCAACATATCCTTCAATTACAAAATCTGCATCAGCAGGAACTTCAAGATCCACGGTCAGGCATTTCACCATTTCCACCTTCCGTTTTCTTAAAAAACCTGCCAGCAGGTATTCATCCACCTGATCCGGCATGGGAGCGGTAGCCACATAAGTGTATACAGGATCTCCTCCCAGGGTGACGGCTACCGGCATCCTCCTGCTTAGCCGCCTGTATGCATGGAAATGCCGCGCCGAATTTTTGTGAAGGTGCCAGTGCATACCCGTACTCAGTCCGTCATACACCTGCATGCGGTACATACCGGTGTTGCGCGTACCACTTTCGGGATCACGGGTATGAACAAGCGGAAGCGTAATAAAACGCCCCCCGTCATGGGGCCAGCACTGCAACACAGGCAGCTTGCCCAGGTCGGGAGGATCCATCACGATTTCCTGGCAAGCGCCCCTTCCCTTAAGCTGAACCGGAAACCAGGCCGACATCTGTGCAAGCGAAGGCAACATCCTGAGCTTGTCAAACAACCCCTGCCGCGGCTTCGACAACTTTTGCATCAGGGCAGCGATATCGTCCGCCACATCATCCAGCCTGCTAACCCCCAAGGCCATGCACATGCGCCTTTCCGTACCAAAAGCATTCATCAGCACCGGAAATTCACTGCCGTTGTTTTCAAATAAAACGGCCCTACCTCCGCTTTTCACAAGCCGGTCGGCAATCTCTGCCATTTCCAGCAGCGGTGATACAAAAGCCTTTACCCTGCTCAGTTCACCCTTTGTCTCAAGAAAATCAATATACTGTCTTAAATTCTTATATGCCATCAAACAGATATCTTTCCCCAAAGGTAAGGACTGCAACCCAAGATGGAACAGTTACCCGGAATTATTGTAATTTGCAGGCTGTTAATAACAATGTGACACATGGCCGGACCAGGGTTCAAACGTTGGCTTTCAAATCTTCTCAGGCAGGCAGGATTATTGTATCTTACTGATTACATGATGTTTTGGCTTCAAAAGGTCAGAAATTACAAGAAAAACCAGTCGTTTAAAAAGGCCAACCCGGGTATTGTCCTGCCGCCCGACTACCTGGTATATGAGTCTTTCCAGCTTGATTACCGGAAATATTATACCGACAGCATCGAAACTGCCAGGTGGCTGACCGGGATTTTTAAAACCCATGCCCATCTTTACAATGCCAATATCCTCGATTGGGGATGCGGGCCCGGAAGGATCATCAGGCATTTACCGGATCTGGCCGGCGCTCCCTGTTTTATTTACGGAACAGACTGTAATCCAAGGACGATCGCTTGGTGCCGTCATAATATCCCGGGTGTACAGTTCAGTCAAAACAGCATGGATCCTCCCCTCGACTTCAACGATCAGTTTTTTCATATCATTTACGGGATTTCCATTTTCACCCATCTTTCCGAACCCATGCACCGGGCCTGGGCGGCTGAGCTCCACCGTCTGCTGGCTCCGGAAGGCATCTGCCTGCTTACCACCCAGGGCGAAGCCTTTCTCCAGAAACTCACCGGAAAAGAGCAGCAAAGTTTCAGGGAAGGCAGGCTTGTGGTCAGGGGAAAAGTGAAGGAGGGACACCGGATCTGGTCGGCTTTTCAGCCCGAAAGTTACATCATGGAATTGTTTGCCGGTTTCAGCCTGGTTTCACTCCGTAAGGGTGAGGCTTCAGGCAGGCCGCAGCAGGATGTTTGGGTATTCAGAAAGGCTTGATGCTTTCCATGCGTGCTTTGTTTATTTCCATGGATTCAGGACATCAGACATCCTGTAGCATGTGACACATTGACGATGTGTCACATCAAGTGTTATCATTTACCGGGCGATGAGGTCTTTCTGGCCGGGATCTCCCTCCTGGCTGCATAAAGGTCGAAGGAAACCAGAACGGCGGCAAAGCCCCAGAAAGGGACAGAAGCTTTATCCGAATCGAGAAAGTTGTTCAGGAAGCCGTGAACCAGGTAGGTGAACAACCCAAGGACGATCAGCAGGCTCATCAGCCGGATGTCTTTGTCTGCGGCGCGCTGCCAAACTTTCAGCCCGGTGTAAATAATCAGCACCACCACCGCGATGAAACTCAGCATGCCGGGAAATCCCGATTCCGACAGCGGCCCGATATACTCACTGTGGGCATTTCCCCTGTCGCCCGCATTGGTACTGATGATGGTGCGTTCCTGAGAATTCTGGAAAGGGGCGTACAGAAACTGATATGTCCCTGGGCCCCAACCAAGCACTGGCCTTTCGGAAAACATCCGGATGGCCGATTTCCAACGGTTGATCCGTTCCAGGTTGGATGCATCCGTAGTGATATTGGCAATCGACTGCACATGCTCCACCAGGTTGCTGGATGAATCCTGCTTGTTTTTTTCCAGACGCTGAAAAATCTGATCCTGAAAAACACTAAAAACCACAACAACACCAAGAAAAACAAGCGCCAGGGTGCGAAACCTGATTTTGAGCAGGATAATGATCAGGATAGCTGCTCCAAATGCGAGGCTCAACCAGGCGGCCCTGCTGAAACTGAAAAAGATCCCCACTCCCAGGATCACAAAAAACAGAAAACAGAAAAGGTGGAGGGTCCTGGTGTAATGCTTGCTGAACATCATCCCGAAAAGCACGGGAATATACATGGCCAGTACGGCTCCATATGCCGTATGGTCATTGAAAAACGGGCTCATGACCCAGTGACCCGGATCTTCAGCAAACCCCCACAGCGAATGTTTGTAGAGTGTATAAATAACAACCCCTGAGAGAGGAATTGTATACAGCCAGATAAAGCGTTTTACATTTGCCGGGTTCTTAAACAACTGTGTTGCAATAAAGAAGAAGGGTATCACAAACCAGAGCCTGGCAACAAAAAACTTCACTGATACCCAGGGCAGTTCACTTGTAAAGGTGGTGATCAGCATCCATGCGAGATAGATATAGATCGCAAGGCTCACGGGATGCCGGCTTGCCCTTTTATCAAAATCGTTCTCATATAAAACCCGGAAAAGGAAAAAGAGTAAAACCCCAAAAAGCAGTGGTTCCGTCGGAAGGCTGATTCCAAGATTGTACTCGAAGTCCCTGACATTGATCGCAAGAGGTGTAAGGAAGGTGATGATAAGCAGCACTTTGTCAAGTGAATACACGTAAAGCAGGAGCAATGCAAGCACTACCGGCAGCAGGAATCCCCAATAATGTTCCTTTACAACCAGATAGGCGTTCAAAGCGATAAAAAGAGCACTGAGAACATAGACCCAGCGAAGCTTATTTTTCTCTATAAGTTCCACCTTCAGTGTCAATCAGGATTGATCAGGCTTTTCGACCTGCCGCTGGTTTTCCAGCCAGGAAATGATCATCAGGCTCAGAAAGAAAGAGGCCAGAATACTCAGGATGACAACCATCCAGATCTTTGGAAAAAACTTATTATCAGAAACATAGGGTTTAACTACAAGATTGGAATAGGTGTACTCCCTGTTTGCGGCCAGCAAAGCTTCATCATATTTTTGTTTGAATTCGCTGTATGCCTCTGCCTCTGATTCGGCAAGCTTGAGCAGCAGCACCAACTCGCCACCTTTTGCAAGGAGAGCGGATCTCATGGTTTCCACCTCCTGCCTGTTGATCCTTGCTCCGGATCCGTCGACCGTACCCAGCATCCCCCGCAGCAGTTCCCTGCTCTGGGCCGAATAATCCATCAAACCGTATTTAACCCCGTATTCATTGATCCGGTTCTGAATGGAATCAAACATCAGTTGCTTGACTGCCAGCACCTGATCATAATTTCTGACCACTTCCATGAATTTCATCTTGTGAAGTGAACGGACCTTGGAATCATACACTTGCAGGATGGTGTTCACCATGTCGCAGGCAGTGGCGGGAGACTGATCAACGACCTCTATCATCACCGACTCAAATTCCGTCTTCTTGACCTTCACCCGTTTACCAAACATATACAGCAAGGTCGAGTAATAATGCTTGTCATTTGGATCGAGACCGTAATGGCTGCCAAGATTGTAGCTTTCGATCAGGGTATCGCGGATATCACTGGCGTTGAGCAGTTGAATCATCTGCTCGGTTTCACTCTCATCAGAATATGGCTGAATATTGGAAGGATAAACAACGGCAAATGACTTATACAAGGGCGTGACAAACAGCGAACTGGAGAAAAATGCAGCGAGCACCGCGGCAGCGATACAGATCACCAGCAGGTGCATTTTCCATCGGTTGATCAGTTTGAGCAGGTTCATATGGTTAAAAAAATTATTCACATCTATATATGGGATTTCAATATTCAGCCAGGGTTTGCCCGGAGGAATCTTCAACCGGATTCCGGCCGGGCTTTTTTTTTTACGCCAGGGCCGGTTTCTGCTGCAAATCCAAGATTCTCAATGCTGATAATAGCAAGGATGGCAAGGATGAGAGATGAAAACAAACTGACAACCATAATCAGCCATCGGACCGGATAGGATTTTCTTTCTGCTTTGTAGGCATTGTTCACAATAAACTTCTGAGGCAAAACCTGCTCTGCATCCACTTTGGCCTGGGTATATTTCGCTTTCAGCTCGCTCAGCTGTTTCTTTTCATGCAACAGATCGTCCCGGAGCGACACATAAGCACCGCCATAGTCAGCCAAAACCGCCAGTTTTTCTTCAAGTGCTTTAACCCCGCGTGTATTGCCTTTGGCTATCTCGATGGCCAGTTGCTGGTTGATCATTTCCGACTGGGTTTCATAATCATGAACTCCCAGCTTCCTGAGAACGGTCATCGAATCTTCCTTGCGTTGCACGTCCATGCTGAGTGCCAGGTATTCAGATTCCACTATCCTGAATCCCTGCATCGCTCTTTCCCTGATCATATGGTTTTTTACCGTATCCACAAGGTTGGCAATGGCATTGGCAATATCGGCGGAAAGCTGGGGGTCTTTGTCCAGAACAGTAATCTGAACAGCCATATACTCCGTCCTCTTGAAAGTGATATTCTTCTCGTATTCCCGGAAGAGCCTTGTATTCCGGTACCTGTCGCTGCTATCTATCCCGTAATGCGTCATCAGACTGAACCAATTGATCACTTTCGAGCGGATCTCATTGGAATTCAATATCTGAAGCAACTGTTCCGCCTGCTCTTCCTCCCCGATTTCCAGGATATCCTGCTTCATTCCGAAGCTTTCTGCTAACAAGGCCTTGGAGATGGAGTTGGTGCTGGTGGGGAACATGATCACCACCGATTTATATTTCGGCGTGATAAACAGCGGTGATGAAAAGAAAAGTGATGCCAGCACAGCGACACAGGAAATCAATATCAGCGCCTTCCTCCATTTATAAAGAAACAGGAAAAAGTTCGATGAATTGAAATCAAATCGGTACGCTGGTTTCATCCTTTCAGCCTGGCTGATTTTTAAATCCGGCCGGTAAATATAGAAAAATATTTGATGAGGAACCCCCTTTTGAAAAAACTCATTCTTTCCTCAGTATCTTTATGATAGCTGATATATGCACCAGCCTGAGCATGAAGGCCCATCCTGCCGAAAGGAGAAAAGCAGATACAATGCCTATCTCCCAGCGAAATGCCGGCAGACGGCTAACCCACGAAAACAACAACACGCCAGCTGCGAAAAGGATCACTTTCAAGGCATAAGATCTGTCGATACCCCAGCGGAAAACCCTGGATGCGATTACAATCTGCACCAGCGCGATAAAACACTGGGTGATCAGGCTCGACCAGGATGATCCCAAAGCCTGGTATTCAGGTATTAAAACCAGGTTCAGAAAAAAATTGATCAATACGCCCATTGAAGCCAACAGGTTCATTTCCCGTAGATTACCATTAGCTGTCAGCAAGGTGCCGAAAACATACGTCAGTGAAATCGGAATAAAACCCGTCATCAGCCAGCGAAATACGGCGGCGCTCTCGCTCACATGCGCCACGTAAAGCAAACCCATCAGATCGAATCCGTAAAAATGCGACAACACGGCAACAATCACCGATACCGTTAGCAGCAGGGAGGTAGATAACCTGACCAGCTCCTTCACGCCCTGCTTTTCCTTCAGCATCCTGGAAAACAAAGGCAGCAACAACACCGCGAAAAGGTAGGCGATCATATTGGTGGCATCCAGGAGCCTGTATGCCGAAGCGTATATCCCCGCCTGGGCCTTGCCCGTGATCCCGCTCAGCATCCGTTCCAGCATCACGGCATCCAGCCTGTTGTAGAATGTCATCAGCAACACAAGGATGGCAAAGGGAAAACTCCGCCTGATAATCATCACCGAAAACGGCCAGTTCCAGTGCATACGCGTAAAGGCCGATTTCCTGATCACGATGACCAGGGCAGTCAGTGCCGTAATAACATAGGCGAAGGTCTGGCTGTAAATAAACCATTCAATCCGGAATGCCTGGCTGGTAACCCTGCCCCACAGCAACACACTGCAAATGGCAATCATCAGCACACGGTCAAGTACCGAAATGAGGCTGTCGGTTTTAAACATCAGTAATCCCGAAATATTCGACCTCAGGTATAGAATCAGCGAAATTAAAAACTGATTCAGCCCAAAAAAAGCCAGATACCTGATCTGCAATACGTTATACCCAAGAATCAGGGCCATAAGAAAGATCACGATGAAATACAACACCGCCAGCATTAACTTCAACAGGATGATACTGCTGAAATGCTTCTTCAGCAGGTGGCTGCTCTGTGCAATATTCCTGTTGTTGAAATTGGTGATACCGAAATCAAGAATGATATTGAACAGAAAACTGAAGTTGAAAATTACGAAATAGGTCCCGTAATCCACTGCCCCCGTCACATTCTGTACAGTAAGGTCAATACCCAGTATCCAAAATGGTTTGATCAGGATATTCAGGGTCAGTAGCAGTCCCAGGTTGGTTAAAAACTTCCGCTGCATGGGTTCCGGGTAAGGAGTTTATCCTGATGTGTAGGTGAGAATGAGTAAAAATTAGGATATTTGCCGCAAATGTAAACTTTATTGTCCTGTTTATAAAACCCTTTCAATCCTTCGCTCGTGAGCAAACTCCGCATCGCCGTTAACACCAGACTGCTGCTGAAAAACAAGCTGGAAGGGATTGGCTGGTTCACTTATGAAAGTCTGAAACGGATCGTGACAGCCCATCCTGAAGCGGAGTTCATTTTCATTTTCGACCGCAGGCCTGATGCTTCCTTCCTCTTCGCCCCCAATGTCTCTGCCAGAATCATACCGCCCCAGGCCCGTCATCCTTTCCTCTTTTATCTATGGTTTAATCTCTCACTGCCACAACTGCTCAGAAAAATCAAACCCGACCTTTTCCTTTCTCCCGACGGCTACAATGCCCTGCCTTACAAAGGAAAATCCCTGATAGTGATCCATGACCTGAACTTTGAACATCATCCCGATGACCTGCCTTGCCTGGTCAGAAGGTATTACCGGTATTTTTTCCCGAAGTTTGCAGCAAAAGCCACACGCATAGCCACTGTTTCAGAATACTCTAAATCCGATATCAGGCAACATTACCATATTGCACCCGAAAAAATTGACGTGGTTTACGATGGTGTAAATGAAGCACTTAAGCCACTTACTCAGGATGAATGCACCCAGATCAGGGAGCAGTTGTGCCAGGGAGATCCTTTTTTTGTGTTCATCGGATCGCTGCATCCCCGCAAGAACCTTGCAATGTTATTCAGGGCTTTCGACCATTTCAGGAATACCAGCAACAGCCGTGTTTGCCTGGTGATCGCCGGAGCGAAAAAATGGTGGACCCGCGACATACAACACACTTACCAGCAAATGCAACACCGTGATGACGTGATTTTTACCGGTCGTCTCAGTGTTTCGGAACTGAACCGGGTACTGGGGGCTTCTCTCGCACTGGTTTACATTTCCTATTTTGAAGGTTTTGGAATACCCCTGCTCGAGGCATTTGCCTGCAAGGTTCCCGTGATCGCTTCAAATATTACCTCCCTGCCCGAAATTGCCGGGGACGCAGCCATTTTAGTCGATCCGTTCAACGAAGCCGATATTGCCACGGCCATGCATCAAATCACTGATAATGAACATATCCGTGAACAATTGATCGCAAAGGGAACATCCCGCCTGGCCAGTTTCAGCTGGGAACGAACAGCATCCCTGCTATGGGATTCCATGATAAAAACCATTAAGCATCCTGATGATGGACCGAAACAACAAACAGCTTAATGTCCTGATCCTTGGCAGCGGTGGCAGGGAGCATGCACTGGCATGGAAAATCAGCCAGAGTCCCCTGCTCAGCAAGCTGTATACAGCTCCCGGCAATGCAGGTACTGCGACACATGGATGCAATCTTCCTGTGAAGGAAACCGATTTTGAAGGCATCCGTCAGGCTGTTTTGCAGTATCATATCGACCTCGTTGTCGTTGGACCGGAAGCACCCCTGGTGAAGGGAATTTCAGACTTTTTCAGCGAAGATCCGCAACTTTCCTCCATCCCGCTTATTGGCCCATCCGCCAAAGCTGCCATGCTGGAAGGAAGCAAGCATTTTGCCAAAAACTTCATGCAAAAATACCATATCCCCACTGCTCCTTACCGGGCATTCCACATAGGCCAGAAACAGGAGGCCCTTGATTTTCTTCAGACCCTCTCACCGCCCTATGTCATCAAAGCCGATGGCCTGGCTGCCGGAAAAGGCGTGTTGATCTGCATGGAATCCGCCGAAGCAGAAGCAGCAGTGCATGCCATGCTGGAAAAACACCAGTTCGGTAGCGCAGGTGATACCATAGTGATAGAATCCTTCCTCTCAGGTGTGGAACTGTCTGCATTTGTCCTTACCGACGGCAATCACTGGATACTGCTTCCCGAAGCAAAAGACTACAAAAGGATAGGCGAAAATGACCAGGGACCCAATACGGGAGGCATGGGTGCAATTTCACCTGTACCTTTCGCAGATAACGAATTCATTCACAGGATTGAAGAAAAGATTATCCGCCCTACCATCCGCGGATTGCAGGCTGAAGGAATCCCATACAACGGATTTATCTTCTTCGGTCTGATGAAATGCGGTGATGAACCTTATGTTATTGAATACAATGTCCGCCTCGGTGATCCGGAAACAGAAAGCATCATGCCCCGGATACAGTCCGATCTGCTCGACATGCTGCTGGCCGTGAGCCGGAATGAATTGGCATCCAAAACGCTGAATATTTCCCCCGATGCATCATGCTGTGTAATGATGGTGGCGCCGGGTTACCCCGGTGATTACCCGAAAGACCTTCCCATTTCAGGACTCGACACGGTAACAGACGTATTCCCCTTCCATGCCGGAACCAGACGCGACGAATCCGGCAGGCTGCTCAGCAATGGCGGACGCATCCTGGGGATCACGGCTGTTGCAGAAAACCACCGCAAGGCCCTTGAAAAGGTTTACCGGGCATGTGAGTCTATCGGGTACGATGGTAAGTACTACCGTACCGACCTCGGAAACGACATCCTAATATGAATATCCCATGTCAACCGAAACACTCATCCTTTTCTTTATCGGGCTCTCCCTCGCTGGTTTTGTCGCCGGACTGGTCTGGCAAAATACCGGAAATGCGAAAAAAAAATCCTTTAAGGGGAGTACCGGGGCCAAATACCTCACCGCTGTTTCACTCATTGCCATGATACTGCTGGCCGTGCTGTACAGCATCCTGTACAATTTTTAAATCCGGACGATGCTGATCAGAATCTACCGGACAGAATCCAACCTGCAGTTCATCATGCTGTTAATCAGCACATTGCTGCTGTGGCTTCCTGCCCTTATCCATCCCCTGCCCTCCCCTCCCTCCCACTCCCCCCTTCCTTATTACAACTTCATCCTGTCGCTTACCGGAAACCAGGGTATCCTCAATACGATCCTTGCCATGTTGCTGGTGATGGCAGAAGGCATCCTCCTTACCCTGCTGCTCTCCAGACATGAATTGTTCCCCAGGAACAATGCCCTCCCGGCACTTGTCTTTGTTTTGTTGATGAGCTGGCATCCCGACCTGCTATGCCTGCACCCCGTGATCCTTCACAACCTGCTGATGCTGCTGTTTCTGCTGCTGTTCCTGAACCTCTACGAAAAACCAGATCCATTCAAAGAAGTTTTCGGATCTTCCCTCTGCCTGTCCATTGCCACCTTCCTGGATATCACCGCCTTTATATTCCTGCTGCTGACCTGGGCGGGATTCATGATATACAGGTTATTCTCATGGAGAATCTGGATCATCAACCTGCTTGGTTTCTGCCTTCCCTATCTGTACCTCTTCATATACCACTTCTGGTACGACAACTGGATTCAGACAGCCGGCAGGTTTCAGACTTCCTTTACCAGCCTTGAATGGATCAACACCGACATCCCTGTGATCACGTGGATAGCCCTTGTCATCCTTGGTTTCTTCTGCCTCGCAGCTACCCTCAGCCTGGCGGCCATGCTTCAGGAAAGGGTGATCAGCATCCGTAAAAAATTCCTCTTCATGATCTGGTATCTGCTGCTCAGCGTTCCTGTCTTCCTGTTTTCAGGGGATCTGAGATGGATACAGGGATCTGTAAGCATGATACCTGCTACGGCCATCCTCTCCTATTTCTTTGTAAGGCTTAAAAGACTGTTCTGGTGGGAAGTCATCTTTTCCCTGCTGCTTTGTTATATGATCTGGATCAGGATCTTTCCCGCCCTATGAAAGTGTTATACCTGTCATACGACGGACTGACCGATCCCCTGGGACAATCGCAGGTTCTACCCTACCTGGTTGCACTTGCAGGCGAAGGACATCAGATTGCAATCCTTGCCTGCGAAAAGAAAGGTAATTACCGGCTTCACCACAAACACACACAGGAACGATGCATGCAGTTCGGCATCACCTGGCATTTTCTGGATTATCCTGTCTTCAGAAATCCCATCGGCTACTTCCTGTTTTTCAGAAAATACCTGGTGAAGACGCGGGAACTTACGGAAACATACAAACCCGGCATCCTGCATTGCAGGAGTTATCCGGCAGGACTTGCCGCCACCCTTATCAATAAAAAAAAGCGGATTCCCTGGATCTTCGATATCAGGGGATTCTGGATAGATGAAAGGTTGGAGGGAAACATATGGAATCCCCGTAACCCACTGATAATGATCATGATTGCTTGGCTCAGGAGGCAGGAAAAGAAAATGTTCCGGCAATCAGATGCGGTGGTTACCCTCAGCCATCAGGCCGCTGATTATATTCGCCATCGTTTTCTCCCTGTTCTTGCCGGTAAGGATATCACGGTTATCCCCTGCGCAAGCGATTTTACCCGATTCCCTATAAAAAATCCCCTTAATGACCAGGCAGCCAGGCAAACAGCCGGGCTTCCGGAGGAAGGGAGGATCCTTTCTTATCTCGGTTCCCTGGGCACCTGGTATATGCTTGATGAGATGCTCCTTTTTTACAAAGTACTCAGGGAAAAGGAACAAAACGCCATTTTTTTATTCATAAGTCCTGATAAAGAGGATTATATCAGATCCAGGGCCCTCCGGCTGGGACTTCCACAAGAGAACATCTATGTCCGCAGTGCCACACATCAGGAAATTCCGGCATTGCTATCCCTGTCCGACTGGGGTATTGCCTTCATCAGACCAGGTTTCTCAAAAACTGCTTCGTCCCCGGTGAAATGGGGGGAATACCTGGCCTGCGGAATACCAATCATCGTGAACTCCGGTGTGGGAGATATCGACAGGCTTTCCGGCCAGATTCCCGGTTTTCTGATGGTGAGGGATTATACCGAAACAACTTTCCGCGATGCAGTCGGGCATATGGATCAAAGCGTTTTCCGGGATCATCAAAAGATCCGGGCTGCAGCCGCACCGGTTTTTGATCTCCCCAATGCAGCCGCTGCTTACCGCAATCTGTACCACAGACTCGCCCAAAAAAGTGTCCTCTACATCGCTTCCCACAGACCAGGAAGAGCGCCAAACCAGCGATTCCGATTCGAGCAGTTTTTGCCGGCAATGGAACAAAACGGCTTCAGGGCACAAATTTCCTACCTGATCACTGAGAAGGAAGACCGTTTTATTTACAGTCCGGGAAACTGGCTCAGAAAAGCCCGTTTCCTCTACCTGAGCTGTCCGCGCAGAAGATGGCAGTGCCTGGAATTGGTATCCCGTTCCGATGTGGTAATCATCGCCCGGGAAGCCCTGATGACCCGCTCGCTTTTCTTCGAACGACAAATCAGGAATAGGACAAACTGCCTGATCTATGATTTCGACGATTCCATCTGGTTGCCCAACCTGTCGAAATACAACCGCTTTTTCTCCCTGCTGAAAAGGCCTTCCAAAACGGCCGCCATCATTGCCATGGCCGACCGCGTGACCGCCGGAAACCGCTACCTGGCAGATTACGCGCTTCAATTCAACCCTGCAGTGGATGTGATCCCGACTACCGTCGACACCAGGCAGTATTTCCCTGCTGAAAAACTTAAATCCGGTGACGAGCCCGTCGTGATCGGCTGGACCGGCAGCCTGACAACCATCGATCATTTCCGTCAGCTTGAACCGGTTCTGGAAACACTGAAAGACCGCTTCGGCGACAAGCTGGCCTTTAAACTGGTGGGAAGCAGCAATTACACAAATAAAAGACTGGATATTAAGGAATTATCATGGTCGCTGGAAGAGGAAAAGAACCGGTTGGCCTCCTTTGACATTGGCATCATGCCCCTTCCGGACAATGCCTGGACCAGGGGAAAATGCGGGTTTAAAGGATTATTGTGCATGGCGACGGGTGTTCCGGTAGTCATGTCCCCCGTCGGAGTAAACCGGGAAATCATACGCGACGGGGAGAATGGATTTTTGGCAGATGATCTCTCAGTGTGGGAGGAAAAACTCAGCCTGTTGATCAATGATCCGGGCCTGCGTAAGCGATTGGGAGAAGCCGGCCGCCTGACCGTCGAGACTTCATATTCCACAGCAGGCTGGACAAAAGAATTCATCCGGATATTGAAAAGTTGCGACCATGCATAATTTTGTAATCCCGCCGGGCCTTCTGGTTGCCGGCTGCGATGAAGCCGGGCGGGGTTGCCTGGCAGGACCGGTACTCGCAGCCGCTGTTATTCTGCCACAGGGCTTCTCCCATCCGCTGATTAAAGATTCAAAATCGCTCACACATGCCAAAAGGATGAAAGCCCGTGAGATCGTCCTGGAAGTTGCTGTCGCCTGGTCGGTTCAGGCCATTGAACCCGCCGAAATCGATATGCTGAATATCCTGAAAGCCTCAATCACAGCTATGCACCGGGCGTTGGATCAGCTCAGTCCTCCACCGGAATACATCCTGGTGGACGGAAACCGCTTTATTCCATACAAAAACCTCCCCTTTCGTTGTATCATCAAAGGCGACAGCCTTGTACCGGCCATATCGGCTGCCTCTATCCTCGCAAAAACCGCACGCGACGAATATATGACCGTCCTCGCCCGCGAGTTCCCAGCCTATCGGTGGCATAAAAACAAAGGCTACCCCACCCGTGAACACCTGGAAGCACTGCTCAGCAAAGGTCCAAGCCCGCATCACCGCCTGAGCTTTCACCCTGCCTTCCAGGGCTTGTTATCTTTCCCTTCTGAAAAGCGGGCTTAGCCGGGAAAGCAACATTGAAATCCTGAAAGACAGATCCCGGGGAGCACGGCATTACTCCCCGGTTGCCGGCTTTTTCTTCCTCAACCAGAGCTTCTGCCCCACTGCCGGTTGGCTGCCCGGCTCCATCCTGTTTTTACGGTACAGATGCTTCAGTTTTATCCCGTATTGCTGCGAAATATCCGGCATGCGCTCATGCTCCTTAACCATGTGGTAAGAGATGGCCGCTTTCCGCTTCTTGGGTTGAAGGTAAACAAGCTGCCCCGCCCTGATCCTTTCTCCCCTGGCCAGATCATTATACCTGTATATCTGCCACAACATCACTGCAGCTTCACGTGCAAGGCTTTCCGGACTATCTCCCTTTAATGCCACAATGCACTTTATTCCATTGTTAACCAACACTTTTCGTCCCCCTGCAAGGCCAGGTGAGATGCTTCCTCCATCAGTTTCCTTAGCATGAAACTGCAGGTCATCCGCAAAATCCGCAACGGCAACATGTGACACACCGGACCCTTCAGCGTCGAATTCATTCAGCCGGTGCTCTTCAATGATGCGGATCAGCAGTTCAGGATACTTCGGATTGGTCGCATATCCCGCTTTTTTCAGCCCGTACGCCCAGGCTCTGTAATCCGACGGATCCAGGTCGAACAGAAACGCATAACGGGACCGGGTCCTGAGGAAAACCGAATGATCCTCGAACGACTGGGATGCTGTAGGATACTTCCTGAAACACTCGTTTCGTGCATCATCATCTTTTGTATATGTTTCCCCTTTCCAATCCTGATGACACTTTATCCCGAAATGGTTATTGGCCAATCTTGCGAGCTCGCTGTTTCCGTTTGCCGATTCCAGGATTCCCTGTGCCAGGGTGATGCTGGCCGGAATCCCATGCTCCAGCATCTTCCTTCTTGCAACGTCCTTATACCTTGTCACGTACTCGGCCACGGTGATCGTTTCCGGGACCTGTTGCCCAAAAACACCGCAATAAAAAAACAACAGCCATAAAAAGTGCCATCTCTTTCTGTGACTCATTGATAATCAATCTGTAATTTCACAAAGAAACATATCAGTCATGAGATTTTCGTAAGCCTGACAGAAATTTTGTGAACACCTGCCTGTTAAATATGTAATTTAACGGGCTGAACAAAATCTTCCGTGTCCATCCTTGATAAATATTTCTCGGGACTTCCTGCTGCTCAGATTCAGCTACTTCATTCACTGAAAGGCCATTATGAAGAATGGAACAGCCGGATAAACCTCATTTCCAGGAGAGACATGATCCATTTTGAAGAAAGGCACCTGCTGTTTTCACTGGCAGTGGCCAGGCTGATTCCTTTCCGGCCTGGTAGCAGGATCATTGATGTGGGCACAGGTGGAGGTTTTCCGGGGCTCCCCCTGGCGATCATCTTCCCCGAATGCAGTTTTGTCCTGCTGGATTCCGTTTGCAAGAAGATCCTGGCTGTGGAGCGCATCGTCAGCCTGCTCGGGCTTACCAACATCACCACCCTTTGCATGAGGGCTGAACGGCACCGGGCATCCTATGACTATATCCTGGGAAGGGCGGTAAGTTCCCTTCCCCTTTTTATCAGTCAGACAAAACACTTGCTCATTACAGGAAAACATGCTCCCGCCGCAAACGGTTATCTTTATCTCGGCGGCGGTGAGATGCACGTTCCCGGCATTAAAACCGGACATATCCGGGAATTCAGCCTGTCATCCGAATTTGAAGAACCTTACTTTGAAACAAAGAAGCTGGTTTATATTAACTACAAAGCATTGACATTCAATAATATTAATAATAAAACGCAAAAGAGATCCAATTAATACACAGCATTATTATTCATTTATTAAAACGGAGGTATCATGACAGAAAAACGAAAATTTGTCCCCTTTGTCCTTCCGGAGACCAACATGGCCGAGTTCACCGCAAGAGCGGTGATTATCGGACTTGTCATGTCGGTGATTCTCGGAGCGGCCAATGCCTATCTGGGTCTGAAGGCGGGCATGACCATTGCGGCGACTTACCCTGCCGCGGTTATCGGGATGGCACTCCTCAAGGTTGTCAGGGGTTCCATTCTTGAAGAAAACATGGCCCGTACCGTGGGCTCTATCGGCGAATCGGTTGCGGCAGGCGCCATCTTTACCCTGCCTGCATTCTTTATTGCCGGTTTATGGAAAGACTTCTTCACTCCCGGAAATTACATTACTTCCTCCCTGATCCTGATCGCCGGAGGTATTCTGGGTATCATGTTCGTAGCCCTCTTACGCAGGGTTATGGTTGATGATGTCGATCTTCCCTTCCCCGAATCCGTTGCTGCCGCAGAGATCCATAAAGCAGGACGCGGTGGCGGTGGCGGTTCGAAATTCCTCTTCGGAGCCATGTTGGGTGGCGGACTGATCAAGACTTTAGGCGAACTGAAATTTTTTGCCGCTACCTGGGAGAAATTCGTCACCTTTTCCCAGCAAAAAATCACGGGTACAGCGCTTTCCGGCAAGGGGGGCATGCTGCTCAGCTCGCCGGGTATCAGTCCTGCTTACATGGGCGTCGGCTATATTATCGGGCCCAAACTGGGTGCTTTGAACTTCAGCGGAGGCATCATTGCCTGGGGACTGCTGTCCCCCATCATCCTGTACTTCCTCGGCCCCAACCTCAACATAGGTGAATGGGCTGCCTACCTGATGAGCAAAGATCCTGCCCTCCAGCTGGACGCAGCCCTGCAGAAGGCTGGCGATCCCAGCTTCCAGATCACCCAGATCTGGCGGTATATCGTAAGACCCATAGCCATCGGCGGGATGCTTATGGGAGCAGGTTTCACCCTCTTTAAAATGAGGAACAGCCTGATCGAGGGCGTAAGAAGATCTATCAACGATGTGCGTAAAGCAGCAGCAGGTAAATCAACCGATACCGTGCGTACGGAAAAGGACCTTCCCTTTAACTGGATCATTATCGGCATCCTGGCAGTGGCAGTCCTAACCTTTACTATTGCTTTCTTCATCTTCCAGTCCACCCTCCTGGTGGCCATTGTCGCAGCCACCCTGCTCATTATCCTGGCCTTTTTCTTTGCTGCAGTGTCCGGTTACCTGGTCGGGATCATGGGATCAAGCAACAATCCGATTTCCGGACTTACCCTCACGGCACTGGTGGTTACGGCGCTGATCCTGGTAGCATTGGGAGCTTCAGGCAATGCCGACGTTGGTACCGTGCTGGGCGTTGCGGCAGTAGTATGTGTTTCTGCGGCAGTTGCAGGTGAAATGCTGCAGGATTTAAAAGCAGGACATATCCTGGGCGGTACCCCGTGGAAAATGCAGATCGGTGATATCATCGGTGTCGTTCTTGCCGGTTCGGTCATGTTCGGCGTCCTGGTCATCCTCAACCAGGGTGACATCGCCCAGGGCCTGAAAGAAGGCTATGAAGGAGGTTTCGGCAGCCGTAACCTCAGTGCTCCCCAGGCAAGCCTGATGGCCATGCTATCCAAAGGTATCGTGGAAGGCCAGATGGCCTGGCCCCTGATCATCGTCGGTATGCTGATGGGATTCGGTTTTATCCTGATGCAGGTGAAAAGCCCCATGCTCGTCAGTGTCGGGATGTACCTGCCGCTGGAAACAACCTTTGCTATTTTCCTCGGCGGACTGGTGAAAGGTGTGGTCGAAATGTTCAATACCTCACGTAAACACAATGAAGCACAAAAAGCACGCGTCGAAAATACCGGTGTACTCCTCGCCTCAGGATTCATCGCAGGTGAAGCTTTGATGGGACTCGTTTTCGCACTGTTCTACTTCATCGGTATTCCCCTGCCCGCTATTTTCTCAAGTCCTTCCTTTATCGTAAGTATCATTATCCTTACCATTATCGCGGCCATCCTCATCTGGATCCCCGTCCGTAACGCGGGAAAACCCGATGATCCCGCTCCTCCCTTAGCAAGCATGTAATCGTTTTCTTGACAATCTTTCAGGGCGTCTCCCAAAGGGACGCCCTGTTTTTTTTTATCTTTACCCATTCTATCCCGAAATGAAGCCGTTTAAAGCCCCTGTAAAGCGCAAACAATCCCCGGAGATCAATTACCTAACCCTGACTCCTTATGCCAGGGTAGGCCACAGAATGAACCAGGAAAACATGGTGGAACTCCTGATCCCTAGGTTTAGCTCTCCTTTCCTTCAGAAAGTATTGATGAGGGCGACCAATCACAAACATATCCGTATCCGGTTGGATTTGCACGGCTCCGAAACCTGGAAACGCATCGACGGAAACAGCACGGTCTCAGATATCTGCAGCGCTCTCTCAGAACAGCCCGGTTTAAATATGAATTTCGTGGAGGACAGAGTAACCCGTTTTCTGACAAAACTTTACACTGAAAAGTATATCGGTTTTAAGGAGTTCGACCGGCAAGAAGCAACTTCCGGCCGGTAACAATAGGCACCCACACTTCCTCCGGATACATCAGCCGCAAGTTCACCTGAACTGTCATGGGTCATTGACTCTTTCAGGCTGGCAAAACATAAGACCTTTCCCATGCAGCATTTTTCGCCTGACCGGCAATTGGTTCCGGTCATTAAAACAAAAAGGGCGCCCCGCATCGGGACGCCCTTTCTGTTTCAACCAGATGAATCTTACCTGGAGATCACCATCATGCCTGACTTCAGGTAATCTGAAGACTGACCCTTCACTTCAATCTTGTAGGTATAGATACCGGGGACAAGATTGGATCCGTCGAAGGTCACCTGATAGGTGTTGGCAGCCTGCTCAACATTGTTCACCAGGGTAGCCACAACATCTCCGAGGAGGTTGTACACCTTCAGTGTAACAGTACCGTCTTCCGGCAGGTTGTAGACGATTTCCGTCACATCCTTGAACGGGTTCGGGTAATTGCTGATGCTGTAGCTTTCGACGGCCACGGCCAGTTTCGGATAGGTCAGGTTTACGTTCTGAATCACGGCAGCGTTCCTGTCGCCAAGTTCACTGACACCATCCAGCACCAGGGCAAGTTCATCGCTGGTTGCACCAGAGATGCTCCTGCTCTTGAGTTGCAGGGTCAGCAGTACGTCCTTGTCGTTCAGTACCACTTCCTTCATTGCGTACCATGAGATTCTCAGTTCACCGTTCACGGCAGTGTAGAGGAAGTTGGCCGAAGGAGCGTTGATCACGACACCTTCCACATCTACCAGGTCCTCAGGATAGCTGAGAATGAGGGAGACGGCACCAATCTTCAGCGTTCCACTGACATGGATCGGCAGCTCGAAAGATTCATTTGACTTGATATTCTTAACACCGAGGGTGTTGAGATTTACGGTGGGAGGAGTCTTCACGTAAGGCGGGGTGTAAGAACCGTTCACATCGCCGTAGCAGAGTGCGACAAAGTCATTTGTCATATTCACGCTGGTAATGACAACGGTATTGACCTGGAAGACCCAGTCACCAACCGGGAAGGAGCTGATCTGGTTCACGAACCTCTTGGCAACCATCAGGGCGTCGATGGAGTTCACAACACCGTCACCATTCACATTGGCAGCAGCAACCCTCAGTCCGGTGAGCGGAGCGATGGCGGCAAAGTGCTTCATGATCATAAGTGCGTCGTTGGAGTTCACACCGCCCCAAGGCTTGGAGGAAGCGGCAGCTACCTGGTAGGTTCCCGGACCATAGTTTTCGAAGAGGTAATAACCGTTCACATCCGTAACAGTGGTGGCGATCACCACATTATTCTGCTTCAGGTTCACGGTTACATTGTTCATGACAGTGCCGGCATTGTTATCATAGGTCACCTGACCGCCGATCGAATACACGGGGCACGGAGCCACTTCAATGTCCTGCATGGCGTAGGCAGTACATCCGTACTGGTTGGTATAGGTGTAGGTAATCGTGTAGATACCGGAAGCAACCGGGTCGAATACACCGTTTGTTACATACATGCCACTATACTCACCACCAAGGGGCAGGCCACCGGTCAGAACAATCGGGTCGCCGCCAAGGCATGCAGGAGCAAACTGTGCAAGGGTCACAGAAGGCAGTGCATACACTGTGAGGCTCTGATCAGCCGAACCGGTACATCCGTTACCGTCGGTGTACATGTAAGTGATGGTATATGTTCCGGCTCCGTACATGCCAGGATCGAAACTAACAGCCATTACACCGTTCACATAGTAATCACCTCCGGCAGGGGCACCGCCGCCGAGCACAAACTCGGGAACGTCGAAGCAGACAGAAGCGAAGGGTTGGAGAGAAACAGCAGGATTGGCATATACCATGATGCTCTGAACTGCATAGGCTTCGCAACCGTTGCCATCAGTATAGGTGTACATGATTTCATGCATACCCACGCCAACCTGTCCGGCATCAAAGTAATCCACCTGGATGCCATCCACATAATACATGCCGCCAAGCGGTAATCCGCCCGTGAGCATGAATGCAGGTTCGCCTTCGCAAACACCGGCAAACGGCTCGAGGGTAACTGTGGGCAGCGGCACTACCGTAACAATAGCACTGCCATTCATATCAAAGGTACAGGTCAGTGCACTCTCTGATACAACAGTGTACTCACCGGCAACATTGAACAGACCGAAGCTGATCGGGTTACCGTTTCCAAGCATCACAATACCGGTAGAGATTCCATCGAGGTAGAGCTGATAATATACACCGTTCTGTGAGCCATTGAGTCCGACAGGTACTCCGGCACCGCCTTCGCAGAGGCTTCCGCCACCGGTTACATCAAATACTGCGGGAGCAGGATTCACGGTAACCACGGCCTGGCCGGTTCCAAAGGCACCACAATAGGCGTCGAAGAGGCTGACAACAGCATAGGTGGTGGTAGCGGTCGGGCATACCAGGGTATCCCAGTTGAAGGCGGTGATGCTGTGCACCACTACCGTATCCGGACCATTGGAGAACCAGATTTCGAAGGGTGGTGTACCGGTCAGTGATACATTAATGGGTGCACATTGGCCTTCACAGATAGAAGTAGTGCCAGTGATCACTGCAGAAGGCTGCGGGATAATGGTAACCACCACCGTACCGTTCATCTGGACAGTACATCCGGTGCTGAGGTTGGTAGCAATCACAGTGTAGTTGCCGCCGAGGAAGATCTCCCAGCTCAGGGCCAGGCCTGTTCCCATCTTCGGAGCACCCACAAACAGATTGCCGTTGCGTACCAGCTGATAGCTGACACCCTGCTCAGAACACATCAGCAATGCCGTTACCGAACATCCGATGCAGCAGGTATCTCCGCCTATCAGTTCACAAACCTGAGGCAGCGGGAGCACCGTTACATCAAGTGAGTAGCTGTTGGTACAGAAGCTTCCGCTGGTGTAGCTGTAAGTAATGGTATAGGGTCCGCCCACACCTGCAGCAGCCGGTGAGAACACGTTTCCGGTAACACCGTGACCGCTGAATACGCCGCCTGCAGGATAACCTACGAGCTGGACATCCGGATTATTCACACAGTATGCAGAAGCAAGACCGGTGAAGTATACATCCGGAAGTGCGATCACATTGGTGGTTTGGCTGGTAGCATTGGTACATCCGTTGGGATCAGTGTACACATAGGTAATGGTGTAAGGTCCGCCGATTCCGGCAGCAGCAGGATTGAACAGGGCTGTGCCATCACCGAGGTCGGTGATTCCCGGGCCCACGAAGTATCCGTAAGGTGCCTGATTACCCACGAGCAATGCAGACTGAGCATCCACGCAGTATCCGCCTTCGAGTCCGCTGAAGCTGACATCGGGCAGCGGGTTCACCACGATGGGAGCACTGGCATAACCCTGGCATCCGAAGATATCCGTGTAAGTGTAGGTGATTACATGGCTTCCCGGTCCGGCAACGGCAGGATCGAACCAGCCATTGTCCACACCAACACCGCTGTAAACACCGCCCGAAGGCATACCGCCGGTCAGTTCGAAGGCAGGAACATCGATACAAACAGGATCGAAGGGTCCAACTTCAACACCAGGCAGCTGGGTAACGGTAATCACAGCAGAACCAGTAGTCAGGTTGTTGTAGCAACCATATACGTCGCTTACCCATGCAAGGGTATAGACACTGGTAACAGTCGGACTTACTGTTAAGATATACGGATTAGCAGTAATGTTGTCATAGGTAACAGTATTACCATTAGCCGTCAGACCGAAGCTGAAGGGAGCCGTACCTTCGGTGAAGGTGATCGTCAGATCAGCCGTACCGCCGGCACAAATGGAAGCGTTACCGCTGATGTTGGCCTGTGCTGTCGGGTAGAGTACCACTTCAGCGCTTCCGTTCATCCACCTCCAGCAGCCTGTGCTGATATTCACAGCCTTGATGGTATAGGTACCGGCCACGGTGGCATAGTCATAGCAGAAGGGCTGGCCTGTGCCATTCCTGTAAATACCACTGGGCAGGTTGTTGATATAGAGTTCGTAACGGATACCAACCTGTGAACCGTCGAGGCAGACGAACACATGGGTACAGCCGATGCAGCAGGCACCACCGCCGGTTACATTGAAGGAATTGGGCAGCGGGTTGATCGTGATGATCGCCACGCCGTTCATGGTCCTGGAGCAGCCATCCACCTGGTTGGTGGCGACTACCGTGTAATTTCCGGCCACGGTCTGGGGACCGAAGCTGAGCGGATTACCGGTACCGTTGAACTGTCCGACATTCACGCCGTTCACAAAGAGGGTATAGATCACACCGACCTGTGAACCGCTGAGACCAACCACAACACCGCTACCGCCTTCACAGAAGGCACCGCCACCGGTTACCACGTAGGGTACGGGTGAGTTGACAGTGATCAGGGCGCTGCCGCTGCCACTGTTCTGGCAGTATGCATCAACCACACTCGTTACAATGTAAGTGCGGGTTGACGTCGGGTTCACAAGGCTGTCGAAGGCAGCCACATAGCTGGTATGGGCAACAGAGTTGATGCCGTCGCTGATGATGAAGGTCCAGGGAGCGGTACCTGTCAGATCCACATGGATATTGGCAGCGTCACCGTAGCAGATGGTGGCATCCACGCCGATGGTGGCAGTGGGCAGGGGCTGTACGCTGATCTGGGCATATCCGTTCATTGTCCTGGTACAAGTGGTCACAGGATCGAAAACAAGGATGCTGTAGGTTCCCGGAGTAAGCAGGTTGCAGAAGGCAAGCGGTGAACCTGTGCCAATGATTGTGGTACCGGTATACAGGCCGCCAAGCAGCAGTTTGTATTCCTTGCCAAGCTGTGAACCGCTCAGGTACACACACAGTCCTTCGCCACCCTGGCAGTATGAACCGCCACCGGATACTTCATAACCCTCCAGACCGGGATCAGGCAGTACGATGGCCTGGCCGTTCATGGTACTGGTACAACCGGTAGCAGGATTCACAGCCTGTACCCAGTAAACACCTGCGGCCTGAGGACCAAAGGTGATCGAACCACCGGTACCCACCACAGTGTTCAACTGGAAGCCGTTCTGGTGCAGGGTATACTCGATACCGAGCTGAGAGCCGTTGAGTCCGATGTAAACACCGATACCGCTGCAGTAGTAACCGCCGCCGGTCACCGTATACTTGTTGGGCAGCGGGTTCACGGTTACAACAGCGGAATTGCCGATATTGTAACATACCCTGTCAGACACCAGCAGGATGGTGTAGGTGGTGGTAACCGTAGGTGCAAGGATATGCGGTCCGTTGCCCGGGATATAAGTATATGGCGTGCTGGTGATATGGATGGTATCCTTGTTGACACCGTCTGTGATAATAACATCCCAGTAGGTATCACCAGTCAGTGCAATCTGCATTTCAGCGGTCTCGCCGAAGCAGATCACATCGCCTGTGATCACAGCTGAAGGAGGAGCCTGTTCAATGATCTCGACTTCACCGTACATCCAGCGGGAACAACCGGTGGTGGCATTCACTGCATACACAGTGTACCATCCCGGGATTTCAATGTAACCGAAGTTGAGTTCGGTACCTGTACCAGGCAGAATGATGCCTGTGGCAACTCCACCGCGGTAAAGTTCATAGTTCACACCGATCTGTGAGCAGCCCAGCATGATCTGCGGAGGAATACAACCGAAGCAGAATACATTGGGTTCTGTCACAGTAACCGGGCAAATTTCCGGCAGCGGGTTCACAACCACAGTGGTGGTACATGAGCTCATACACTGGTTGGCATCGTACACCATTACAATGTAATCACCGGCATTCACCAACTGGGCATCCATGATATAGGGATTCTGATCCATGGAGGTGAATCCTTCAGGTCCAGTCCAGTAGTAAGAGAATGGTCCGTTACCGGTGGCTTCGGCAGTGAGATTGATGGTCTGTCCTACACATACCGGGCTGTTGGAGCCACATGTAACGACAGGCAGCGGATTGATGAACACTTCAATGTCGAAGGTATTCACACACCCGTTCACATCCACGATGGTAGCCGTATAGATACCGGCATCGGTAAGAGCGGCAGGAGCAATGATCACGGGACTACCGTTGGCGGTGAAGCCATTCGGGCCTGTCCAGCTGTAACTGACATCCGGATTGCTTCCGGAGATCATGAGTTCGCCACCTACGCAAGGTGTGTTGGCACTGAGAACAGTTTCAGGCAGCGGGTTCACCACGACCAGCGTTTCGTCGGAATTGACACAACCATGTCCGTCAGTTACTTCCACTACG
This sequence comes from Bacteroidota bacterium, assembly GCA_022709385.1. Classification (GTDB taxonomy): domain Bacteria; phylum Bacteroidota; class Bacteroidia; order Bacteroidales; family CAIXZF01; genus JAKLIX01. Next base: position 68,150 of record JAKLIX010000012.1, read on the forward strand.
TAAGTACCATTGTTATCCAGGGTGCTTACCGGGATGATCGGGTTCTGATCAGCCGTTCCGAATCCGTTGGGACCGCTCCAGCTGAAAGTGAAGGGTGCAAAACCGTTTACGGCAGCGTAGAGGTTGATCGGTCCGCCGATACATACCGGTGTGCTATTTGTAGCATCCACTTCCGGAAGCGGCCAGATGGTAACGGTGGCTGAGCCTGTACCTGTGTTGGTGCAGTTGTTGAAGTCAGTCACACTCACAATGGTGTAAGTGGTGGTGGTGTTCGGGCACACCGTAACAGGCCAGGGTGATGAGTAAGCAGTAACCGTAAAGTCACTGTTGCCATCATTCAGCACCACGGTGTAAGGAGGTGTACCGGTCATGGTGAGGGTTATGTCGGCACATTCGCCGTAACAAACCGCGGGTGCACCGGCAATGACTGCGGTGGGCAACGGATCGATCACGATGGGAATACAACCGATCATGTTGTTGCCGCAACCGGTATTGGGATTCATGGCCACAACACTGTAGTAACCAGGAGTGGTGATATAACCGAAGGAGATCGGGGAACCGGTTCCCATGACAGTCATCACGATTTCATCCCACTGGCAGCAACATGCATTCAACAGCAGTGTGTATTGTACGCCGATCTGTGAACCGTTCAGGTGCAGTTCGCGTCCGGGGCCACCGGCACAGTAATGTCCGCCTCCCTGGAGGAAGAACCACAGCGGCAGCGGGTTGATCTGTACATGGACACTTCCGTTCATCCAGCGGCTGCAACCGTGCACTGTGGTGGCTTTCACCACATAGTTACCGGTCACCGGCTGAGGTCCGAAGGTAATGGCATTTCCGGTACCCACAGCAATGGCCACAGGAGTGACATTGTTGGGCTCCAGGAAGAGTTCGTAGGTAACACCCAGTTCTGAATCATCCATGGCCACTTCCACGCCACTTCCAGCACATGCATTGTCGCCATTGGGCAGGATTACAGTGTAGAGCTCAGGCTCGGGATAAACCACCAGGTCAACGGAACCCACACGCACGCAGCCGTTTTCAAGGCTGGTTACCGTTACATAATATGTTCCGGCATTGGCGGGTGATACATCGTTCAGTACAGGATTGGCGATGTTGGATGTGAAACCGTCGGGTCCGCTCCAGGCATAGCTCACACCTTCCGGGTGGTAGGCATTCACATCTAACTGCACCGTGCCATGCTGACAAAGTTCATCAGGAACTGCCGTCACAGACACAATGGTAGGCAGTTCAACCACTTCCACTGTTCCGTTGTAGAAGTTGGCTGTTAACAGTTCTCCGCTGATCTTGCTTAATTCGCAGGCACCCTGGGTTACCAGGTCGAAATCCATAAAATGCATGCTTCCGCCGGCATTTTCGCCATTGAACACAAGGTCGAGGAAGGGGAAGCTGCCATGATTGGTATTGATGGTATTGATAACATCAAAGTAGGAGATCTTCACCCAGTTGCTTCCCGGTGCGGAGAACACGGACAACTGTCCGGGGATCAGCAGGGGATTCAGGTTGGTGTAACCAGTGTAGGTGAAGTTGGTATTCTCGAAGTAAATCGTCAGTGAGATGGCGTTGATAGAGTCAGCATTGGTGAACACGATAGGTACATTGATCGCGTTGCTGGCACAAGCCGTAACATTCTGTGCAAACACATTGATAACCGGATCAATATACAGTGTAGCTACAGCCGACAACACGTCATTGCACGGACCCATGATCTTGGCCCTGTACTGGTAACGGGTCATGCTGTAAGGTGCATTGTTCACATACAGGGTATTGCTGCTGGCTCCACTGTAAACGCCACCGTCAACGATGGTGGTCCAGGTAGCTCCTTCGTCTGTGGAAACTGCCCAGCTTACACTGGTCAGATCTCCGGCCGGGATGACCGTGAAGGAAGCGCTCTGACCTTCATCAATGAAGGCATTCACAGGATTCTGAGCCACGGCTGCGAGTTCGTAGTAGGAAATGGTCACACTTCCGTTCATGGTGTTTGTACAGTAGTAGGGCGGGTTCTGACGTACGCCGACCACCGTATACACGCCCGGTTCCCAGTCATTGGCAACCCAGGTGAATGAAGCGCCGTTTACGCAGGTCCTGGTCAGGCCGGTAGGCTGTCCGTTATGATACAGTTCGTAGAGTACACCGCACTCATTGGCATTCTGCCTGATGGTGATGCTGGTACCGGGACATGCCGTGATAGACTGGGCTCCGGTTGAACCGGTATAGACGAAGTAGGGGAAGGGCAGCGGCAGGATGGTGATCGTGGTCGATCCGGCCATGGTGCGCTGACATCCGGTAACATCATCCACAGCAACAACCGTATAGGTTCCGGCCAGTGTCTGATCGGCAAAGAAGAAGGGTCCGTTCACACCCGGGTGAGTCACTCCGGTGTTGGATCCGTTACGATACAGATAATAGGTAATGCCATAATTGGAGTTGTCAAGACCAACGCCAACGCCGGTTCCGCCTGCGCAATAGCTTCCGCCTCCCGTCACATTGTAGACAAGGGGCAGCGGGTCAATAACCACGGTAGCCGAACCGTTCATCAACTGGCTGCAACCGGTGGCGTTGTATTCAGCAATCACGGTGTAGACACCGGTTGAGGTCTGAGGACCAAAGTCGATGGCACTGCCGGTTCCTGCATAGGAAATACCCGTGAAGGTACCATTGAGGATGAGCTTGTAGGTTACACCTTCGCCAAAGGGCTGTGAACCGCTCAGGTAGATATGTACTCCGTAGGGTGTCGGGTATGCACAGTAATGTCCGTTGTTGTCCACGCTGAGGTCGAATACCAGGGGCAGTTCGTTTACAACGACATCGATACTGGCGATATTGATACAGTTGTTACCATCCGTATATTGATAGGTAATGGTATGTGTGCCCACTCCTGCAACAGAAGGATTGAACATCCCTGCCGATACGCCGGGGCCACCGTAAACACCACCGAGCGGCAGACCGCCGGTCAGGGTAAACGGAGTGGTATTGAGGCAGAGCGGTGCGATCGGATCAAGTGTCACAGTCGGAAGCGGCAGTACGGTCACGCTTTCCACATCACTGTATTCGCAGCCGAAGCTGTTGGTATAGGTATAGGTAATGTCGTAGGTTCCCACAATCGTAGGATCGAAGGTAGCAGTTCCGTCACCATTGTCAGTGATACCGTCGCCGGTAAACACACCATTGGCATCCATGGGTGAACCCACGATCAGCACGGAAGCATCATTCTGGCAGAAGGTTGTCTGCGGGATCCACATGTCAACCGGGGTCATCGGGTTCACCACAACCGTCACAAAGCTGATGGCAGCGCCGCATGGGCTGACAACCCTCAGTTCGTAAGTGGTGGTGGCAGTCGGACAAACGACCAGGGTCGGGTTTACGACGACGCCCGTGATGGGAAGATCGTTGACAAACCACTGGTAGGAAGTTCCGCCCGATCCGATCAGCGTGGTGCATTCGCCTTCACAGATGGTGTCATTGGCACCGGCATGGGCTACCGGATAGATATCGGAAGTAATGGCAATATTATCGGTGGCAGTACATCCGTAGAAATCGGTCACAGTGACTGTAAATACAGTGGTGGTATTCGGGGTCGGGATGACACTCGGATTCTGTGTGGGTGATACCGGTACAAAAGGATTGGCTGACCAGCTGAATCCGAAGGGTGCAAAGCCGCCGCTTACGATCTCGGCAAAGAGATTGGCGGGAGTGCCGTTGCAGATATTGAAGCTGTTTCCAAGCTCAACCACGATGGGTGCATTCACCACAACCGTATACGTACCGTACACAACACAATTGCTCACCAGGTCGGTGATTTGCACATTGTAGGTGGTGGTGGCAGCCGGACTTGCAACCGGATTCTGGATATTGGGATCACTGAGTCCGTCAGCAGGTGTCCAGAGGTAGCTGTAAGATCCGCTTCCGATGGTCGGTGTAAGCAGCGGGATGATAACAGATCCGCCCGGACAGATGTTCACGGTGGTAGGACCGCCAAACACCACATTCGGTGAAGGAATCAGCGTAACATCGATGGAAGCCGTTCCTTCGCAGCCATTGTCATCCACCACCATCACGTGGTAGGTGGTATTGAGGCTCGGTGTGGCAACCGGAGCTGAAGGATCAGTAAGATCGAGACCGGAAGTCGGGTTCCATGCGTAACTCACCACACTGGTGCCACTGCCCTGAACGACACTGGTCTGCAGGGTAACGCCCGTTCCGGCACAAACCGGGTTCGGAAGGCTCGGGGTGATGCTGACAGTCGGAAGATCGTTTACAACGATATAAACCGAATCAATGGCAGTACATCCGGTAGGATCAGAAGCTGTCACATAGTACCAGGTGGAAGCCACCGGGTTAACAAGCACTGAGGCAAAGCCATTGGGCGACATGTTCGGTCCGGCCCAGTTAAAGCTGTATGGTCCTGTAGAAATATTCGGATTTACGAGGTAGGCTGTCAGGATGGAAGTACCACCGAGGCAGATCTCGTCAAATTCGGTAAAGAGATTGACATCGAGGTAATCGGTAACTACGGTCACGGAACCGGTCATATCAGCCTCGCAGAAGGTAGGTGCAAGATCAGAAACGGCACGTACCGTGTAGGTACCGTCAAGTGTCACATTCGGGTAGAACCAGAATGCAGAGCCGGGACCGGCAAAGCTGAGTCCTGTGTACACACCGTCCTTGTCGAGGTAATACGTGACACCGATTTCGGAGCCGGACAGACCGACAGCAATACCGCCGGTATTGACACAATAATGTCCGTTCGGGTCGTTCATCACCACATAATAAGGCAAGGGCAGTACATTCACGACGATCTCCAGGCTCATGTCGGTAAAGTCATTGACACAACCCGTAGCATCGGAAATTTCCATCAGCGTGTAGACGGTGGTCTGGGTGGGAGTCAGATCGATGGTGACAGGACTGAACGGAATGACATCCGTATGAACGGTGGAACCTTCCATCCAGGTCAGTGTCCAGGGTGCGGTTCCGGCCAATTCGAGTGTAAGGCTTACTGTTTCACCTTCGCAAATGGTATCATTGCCAGGAGCTGAAATCACATACGGTAAGGGCATAACCACAATGTCGGAGGTGGCAAAGTTGACACAGCCGTTTCCGTCGGTATAATAATAATATATGGTATGGGTACCCACGCCGGCGATTGCGGGATTAAACTGCGGACTGATAAGGATACCGGGTCCCACATAATATCCGCCTCCGGGTGTTCCCTGGGTAAGATCAAAAGGAGCAGCATTCACACAGACATCATCCAGCGGGCCAAATGTTACATCCGGCAACGGATACACATGCATGACGGCAGTCCTGGTATCATCGCATCCCTGGATATTGACAACCCTATACGTGATCACATGATCACCCACGCCGGCAACGGCAGGATCGAAATAACCGCCGGAAACGCCGGTACCGCTGTAAGTACCACCGGAAGGAATACCACCCGTGAGCATGAAGGCAGGCTCGTTGATACAAACCTCATCATCAGCAAGGATGAAATTCATGGCCGGGAGCGGGTAAACCGTCAGCGGTTTGGTTGCAGACCCGGTACAGGTATTTACTGAATAGTCCACATAGGTATAGGTGATGTTGTGAATACCAACACCTGCGATATTCGGATAGAAGACGCCATTGATCACACCGTTTCCGCTGTAGGTTCCGCCTGCCGGTGAACCGCCGGTAAGGGTAACAGGGCCATAGTCCACGCAATATCCCGGAGGACTGAAGCTGGCCAGGGTCACATTCGGCCTGGGCAGGATGTTCAGAATGATAAAGTCGGAGCAACTGCCGCAGGGTGACTGGATGACGCATGTAAGCTTCACACCGTTCACAAGCGGGGTAATCCATGGATTTGCGATATAGGGGTTGCTGATGGTAGCGCCGCCCGGAGGATAGACACTCCAGGAGTAGGTAAGACCACCGGTGGCAGTGAGCTGGATGGCATCACCCTGGCAAACGCCGATGGGGCCCTGAGGATGAATGTCACATACAGGCCATCCGGAATTAACGGTAAGCGTTACCTGATCCACATCGCTGAATCCGAGGAAGTCAGTTACAGTTACCGAATAAGTGGTAGTAGTGGTCGGGGTGGCAACCGGATTGTAAATGGTACCGTTGCTCAGGGTGGCTACATTGTCCCACAGGTAAGTATAAGGCGGCACACCGCCGATGGTCTGGGCATAAAGCTGGGTGTAGGCCGTGTCGCAGACTTCTGCATCCCACTGGGCATCGACCACCAGTTCCGGGAAAACATTAACTGTAGCGGAAACATACACTGTATCGGCAGGTACATAGCTGTCCCATACCTTGGCTGTGTAAGTGGTGGTTACAGGAGGAGTGGCAATCGGTTTCTGGCAGTTGGCCGGGACACAGGGTGCCGGGCAAAATGCAGGATTACAGGAGAGGTAATCAGCAGGTGCCCACTCAACCGAATACGGAGGCTGGCCGCCCTTGATCTTGAGATCGAGGACATCGCCCACAGCGCCTTCAATGTTGATATCATCCACGGAAGCAAACAGCACCGTGCTTTCATACACCTTCAGGTTGTCGAAGGCAAAACCTTCATATTCAATTAACTGATCTGAAATAAAGAGGATACCCAGTTTTACGTAAGGCTGGCCGCCGAGACCGTTCAACTGATGGATCACATTCTGGTAAGCAGTACCGGGAGTGGTGCCGCTCCATACAGGCAGGCCGTTGAATGCGTAATAATTATACCAGTTGGTATTTTCATAGATGTTCCCCACCAGGTACCAGTTGGTATTGTCGGTGGTGTACATCAGGAGGGCTCCGTCCCAGTCATATTCGATCTCATATTTCACATCCATGGAGAACATGGGGTTGAGTACCTGGCTCAGGTCGAAGCAGGGGCTCTCCACCCAGCAGAAGCTGTTGGCGGGATAATCGCCCGTTAGCTGGGTAACCCATGCATTGGGCATACTGGCAGGACCGTCGATAAAGGTCTTGGCAGGGGTTCCGAATTCCCAGCAGTTATTGGTTCCATAAGGATACCAGAAAGCGTCTCCGGAATCGAAGTTCGTGAAATACGCTCCGGGTACCGGCTGCACATCCGGATCGGTGATCAGGATGGTGGGATAATTCCTGAGGGTTACACTAATTTCATCGTTGGCCGGGATCACATCGCCTGCCAGGGTTACCTTGGCTTTGCAGAGGTATTCTCCGGGAGCGCCGAAGTTGGCCGGGGTGGTAAAGGTATAGCTCAGGGTCTGACCCGGATTGATGAGGGTGGTTACCGTTTCATTTGTCCAGGAAGTACCGTCAAAGTATGACAGGGTATAATTGTTCTGAGGTTGCAGACCAAGGTTCTTATACGTAACAGTTACATTTTCGGCAGAAGTCAGGTCACAACCGTCTTCCGGAGCATTCCATGAAAGAAGGGTAAGATCTTTGTCATACGGAATCACATTGACGGTATAGTCTTCTGTCTCACCCCAGGTGTAGGTACCGCAGGGCAGTACACTGGTCGGAGAGGAGGTTTCCACCAGGACTATTCTCATTCTTGTGGTACCGGCAACCGCGGTTACAGGAACATTCACCGTACCGCTGAAAGCAACCAGGGGAGATTGGCTGACCGAGAACGGACCGGCAGATAACACCACTTCGGTGTTCACGTCGAATGTTCCGTCCTGGTTCCAGTCAACAAATGCCCTGACACAGGAACCATAAGGATAAGTACTGTAACTTCCGCCCCACACGGTAATGGGATAGGAATTACCGGTATACACATCTGTTGAGATGGAGGTATAATCCGTATACATCGGGTACTGGCCGTTACTGTTATTATTAATGGTGTTGAAGTTCACCTGGGCAATCATTTCATACGAAGAGGAAGTTGCTGATGAGGTGCAGTAGATGAAATTGTTGCCTGTGGTAAACGACCAAACCGGACATCCGACGGCCGGACCGATGAGGTTCTTGGGAACCACCTGCCAGTAATACATGGTATTGGGCAGGAGTCCGCCCGGAGCAAAGGTGGTACTGGTGGTATTGCCGGCCAGGGTGGTGGGCGGGTTGGTGGTACCCAGGTAAATATCATAACTGTCGGCTACCGGGTCAGAAGTCCACGTGAAACTCGGGTTCCTGGCAACACCGGTGGCACCATCGAGCGGGCTGACCAGCGTAACACAGTTGGGAGCCGTGAGTTCGACAACACTGATGTCATCGATACTCAAGCCATAGGACAATCCGACAGTCGGACCGGACAAGGCATTGATACCAACATAGTAGACTCCGGGTGTGGCAATGGCCACCGATCCGTTCAGGTTGGTATAAGCGGTCTGACTGCTGAAATTCTCGCGTATGGCCACAGGCATGCCGGCTTTCATTCCGGGCTCCGAGGGCGAGGTGCCGAGCCTGAGCTGGAGCTTAGCCCACAGGTAGGTGGAATAAGTGCGGTAATACACCCTGATTTTGTACATACCCGGGTTCAGGTAAATACCTCCGGTGTAGAACCACTCATTGATACCGCCGTAGCCGAGGGTGGAACTGTTCTGGTAGAAGGCACCGTACTTGGTTCCTGAATAGGCACTTGTATATGAGGTACTGGCAATGAAAGTCTGGCAGAAAATGCCCGGGTAAGAAGCCGTCATGCAGTTGGGGAACTGGTTGGCTGCCGTGATGGATTCAAAATTTTCGAGATAGGGAGCAGTGGAAGGAGTACAGGTGGTGTATGAATTGATGGCACAACCACTGGCTGAACCGATGGCATTCTTGGGTACGATCTTATAATAATAAGTGGTACCCCCTGCCGTTCCGGTGGGCTTGTAATAGTTTGTGGTCACGTTGGCGACGAAGGGCGGGGGGTTGGTGGTGCCCCAGTACACATCATAACTGGAAGCATTGCCGACGCGATCCCATTGCACGAGCTTATCCTGGGGAATACCGGTAGCCAGGTTGGCCGGCACCATATTGAGGGCACAGGTCGGGGCAGTGGAAACAGCATCCACCGAAATATCGTCGATAGCCAGTCCGTAACCGTAATATCTTTTGGCATCGGCATAGAAGCCGACAAAATAGGTCCCGCTGACTGTCGGTTTGAAAACGGCTTTCTTCTGATGATATACGTTATTCAGTGCAGTCTGGCAGATATTCGTATCCCTGAGGATGACCGTACCGGCATTCATCCCGGCGACGGTCTGTTCCATGCCGACAACCATTTTGAATTCCGTCCAGGTATAATAGGAATACTTCCTGATCCAGGCACCGATTTCATATTCCTGACCGGCAACAAGATTCAGCGGGGCTGTCCACAGCCAGCTGCCCTGGTCGGTATAGGCAACACTGTACCACAATCCCCAGCGGGAACCGGTGCGGGCTGCCCCATAGCTTGTAGACTGGATACTGGTTCGGAAGCCGGGGTTGGTAGCGGCCCCGAAATTGGTGGCTGCCATACATAGGGGGAGGGGTTGTGTGGTGGTAATGCCTTCAAATCCCTCAAAATATGGAATGGGGAATCCGACACAGGGTGTGGAGAAAGAACCGCCGAGGAAATTACATGAATACTCGATTCCGTCCCATGACCATACAGCCACATAGTAGGTGGTGGCGGGGCTGAGGCCGGTGATATTCTGCGGGAAGGCAGTGCCGTTGTAAACTAAGGTACCGCCGGCAAAGGATGAGCCGGGAGCGGGAGGTACACCGGTGGGTGCGGAGAACACACCACTACCATTATATACTACCACGGCATTGGTACCGGGAGCGGGAGTAAGGTTAACAGAAGCCGTATAAGGATCTACGGCAGTAAGCGTAAAATTGGTGGGCAGCGGCAGGGAAGCGGGGATGTCCATGATAAAACGGGTGTTCGGACGGTCGGTATAGGTTGAACCGGGGGCCGTAATCTGGGTACAACCGTCGCCCGAGGAAAGGTCGCTGTGATTGTGTGCGACATAGGCCGGTGCGGAGTGACAATAAACAGTAGTGCTCGAAGTGTAGGAGGTGTTGTTGAAACAGATCTCCAGTGCCAGGTTGTCTGTTCCGTTCCAGTAGAAGGGGGTGGTCAGGGTGAGGTACTGCCAGCCCGTTCCGGGTACGGAATAGGTACCGCTGAGCACGGTGGTCCAGCCTGATTCAATGAAGGATCCGGTGAAGGAACTCTGCGAGGTGTTCTGCAGGCGGACATTGAAGCCGTTCATCACCTGCGAATAAGCTGTGCCCACATTGAAACCGATCTGGTTGATGGTTCCGGCACAGGCACCGCCGGAAAACATTTCTGCAGGGGTGTACAACATCTGTGTACGGGAGTCCATGTAGAAAGTGTAATAGGGCCAGCCCTGGGCGGTGGTCCCGTTACCGACAGTTACCGTGGTTTGAGCTTTAAGCGCAAACCCGCTCAAAACCAAGAGCGGAATTAAAAGCGTAATTACTTTTTTCATAAAACTTGGATTTTTGATAATTATTAATTGATTCAATCTTAAGCTTTCAAGAAAGGAGGCCCGCCCGGAGCCATCAATGAAGGAAGGGATGGTAAACTTTTGTGTTTCCATAGTTAAGTTCTTAATTTTCAGATACTTTATTTACTCGTAGGGACGTTATATTGTTATTTAACCTGCAAAATAAAAACATAAACAACGATTTTACAAAAAAAATCATAAAAAAGTATCCCGCTACCCTTATGTTTTCCGCAATCGGGGTTCCGGTGCTTTCTCATTCTCTACCAATCAACATGAAAAATCTGGTATGTCAAAATCTTAAATTGTTGTTAATCAGTACTTTTAAATTATTTTATATATGATATCGTTGTGTTGTTATTATGGCTTAGTGCTCATTATACTTGCAAACCCGGCCGAGGGTTACACCCGGCCCCCTGCATTGCTTCCTTTCTCCGGCGACACGAATCAACAAATATAAGATATTATCGCCAAAAGTAAAGTGTTTTTTTCATCACCCACCCTGCAAAATGTTAATTTTAGTTAAATGCCTGACAAAGAACGATCCACCATTTCACGGCATGTCTGTTTCCTGACAGACTCCTTCATTTTGCCTGTGAAATTACGACAAATTAAAGGCATTAATCAATAGGACGGGGAAAAATATTAATAACTTATTGTTAATAACTTAAGATTGCTACTTTTGCAGCGCACCATATTCTTAAACACAAGATCATGAACGAAGAAATCTTAAACCTGCAGCCTGCAGCAGTGTGGGCACAATTCAGGGAGCTGCTGGGCATTCCCAGGCCCTCCGGAAAGGAAGGGAAAGTGACAGAATTCGTCCGGGCATTCGGTGAATCACTTGGCCTGCATACCATTGTTGACGAGGTAGGGAATGTCATCATTCGCAAACCTGCGACCCCGGGAATGGAGAACCGCATGGGCGTTGTCCTTCAGGGTCACCTTGATATGGTTCCCCAGAAAAACAGCGGCATCCCGCATCAATTTGACACCGATCCCATCCGGGCCCGGATCGACGGGGAATGGGTCAAAGCCACCGATACCACCCTGGGAGCCGACAATGGCATGGGTGTGGCCGCGGCCATGGCGGTGCTTGCTTCCGGCAGCCTGCGTCACGGCCCGGTGGAAGGGCTCTTTACCGTGGATGAGGAAAGCGGTATGACCGGTGCCTTTAACCTGAAGCCGGGATTACTTGAAGGCGACATCCTGATGAACCTGGATTCGGAAGACGAGGGAGAGCTGTATGTGGGCTGTGCCGGCGGAACCAATGCAAACATCGCCATGGCATACGGACAGGAAGCAGTACCTGCTGATTATCAGGCATTCAACCTCATTATCAAAGGATTGAAGGGCGGGCATTCAGGGCTGGACATTCACCTGGGCCGGGGGAATGCCAATAAGCTCGTTTTCCGCTACCTCAAACATGCCGCCAGGGAGCATGGCCTTCGGATCGCATCCTATGAAGGAGGAAACCTCCGGAATGCCATACCCAGGGAAGCCTTTGCCCTGGTAGTCGTTGCCGCTGCCCAGGCCGAAGCCTTGCAAAAGTGCGTGGAAAAATTTGCCTCTGTCTATCAATCTGAACTCTCCGTTACGGAACCCGAGCTGTATTTTGGCATTGAACCCGCCGCCAGACCGGAATATATGATGGAGGCCACCGCCCAGAAAGCCATCACCCATGCCATCATCGCCTGTCCCAACGGGGTGATCCGTATGTCGGACACCATGCCCGGACTGGTGGAAACCTCCACAAACCTCTCCATTGTAAAGATCAGTGACGGGAAAGTGGCCATACAGTGCCTGATGAGAAGCTCGGTGGATTCCGCCAGGGAAGATCTCGGCGAAATGATCCACAGTGCATTCAGCCTGGCCGGTGCCGATGTAACTTTCGACGGCAGCTATCCCGGCTGGAAACCAAACCCGGCATCCCCCATCCTCAATGTGATGAAAGAGGTTTACGGCAAACACTTCGGACGCGTGCCGGAGATCAAGGCCATTCACGCCGGCCTGGAGTGCGGACTGCTTGGCGGGGTTTACCCCCACTGGGACATGATCTCCTTCGGTCCCACCATCCGTTACCCCCACTCCCCCGATGAAAAAGTCCACATCCCTTCGGTGGCAAAATTCTGGGACTTCCTGGTCAAAACCCTCGAAAACATCCCCGAAAAAAAATAATTATCAAAAACTGTTTGCGTATCTTCATTTTTTTCTATCTTTGCACCCCTCAAATGACTGAACCATGAGTAAGCGCACCTTTCAGCCGTCGAACCGCAAAAGGAAGAACAAACACGGCTTCCGCGAAAGAATGTCCACAGCCAACGGCAGGAAAGTCCTGGCCGCAAGAAGGGCTAAAGGAAGAAAAAAACTGACCGTATCCGACGAGTATACTGCCTGACAGATTATCCATCATCTTGGAAATCTGTTAGTTATTAACTTTTTCTCACAAAAGGAGGGCTCAGGCCCTCTTTTTTTTTATTCCCCGCTTTGGTGTAATTTAGCCGCTCAAATCCCCCTTAAAATCAATACGATTAACAAATGAAAAGTCCCGCATTCAAAGCCCTGATCCCCTGGGTGGCCGCCATCGTCATCTTCATGGTCGTTTCTTTGGTTTACTTCAGCCCGGTGCTCGAAGGCAAACGCCTCAGCCAGGACGATATCATCCGCCACAAGGGTGTTTCAAAAGAGATTGCCGACTTCAGGGAAAAATACGGGAAGGAACCCCTCTGGACCAACGCCATGTTCGGCGGCATGCCCTCCTTCCAGACATCCACCCTTTATCCGGGGAACCTCACACGCTTTGCCGATAAAATACTGACACTCAGTCTCCCCCACCCTGCCAACCTGGTATTCCTCTATGCCCTGGGGTTCTTTATCCTGCTGATGGTGCTCAGAATCAATCCCTGGCTTGCTGTCGCCGGATCGTTGGGATTCGCCTTCTCCAGTTACTTCTTTATCATCCTCGAAGCGGGGCATAACTCAAAAGCCCACGCCATCGGTTACATGGCACCGGTCATCGCCGGTGTCATCCTCACCTACCGCGGGAAATACCTGGCAGGGGGCATCCTGACCTGTCTCTTTCTTGCCCTGCAGATCAGCGCCAACCACCTGCAGATCACCTATTACCTGATGATGATCATCCTGCTGCTGGCCGCCGGTATCCTGGTGCAATCCTGGCGCGAAAAAACCCTTCCCTCCTTCCTGAAAGCCTCCGCCATCCTGCTGACCGCAGCAGTCATTTCCATCGGCCCGAATGTGTCCAATCTCTGGACTACCTACGAATACAGTCAGTACTCCATCCGCGGCAAATCGGAGCTCACCTCCAACCAGGAGAACAAAACCAGCGGGCTCGACAAGGACTATGCAACGGCCTGGAGCTATGGCATCAGCGAAAGCCTTACCCTGCTGATCCCCAATTTCAAAGGTGGCAGCTCCAACAGCGAACTGTCGAAAAAATCGGAAATGTATCAGGTGCTCCAGAGCAACAATGTGCCGAACGCCGACCAGATCATCAAAGGGCTGCCCACCTACTGGGGGCCGCAACCTTTCACTTCCGGCCCGGTGTATATCGGGGCTGTCCTTGTGTTTCTCTTCATCCTGGGACTGATCCTGGTAAAAGGCTATATGAAATGGGTGCTCCTGGCCGCTACCCTGCTGTCACTGTTCCTTTCATGGGGGCATCACTTTGCAGCCCTCACCGACTTCTTCCTTCACTATATCCCGATGTACAACAAGTTCAGGGCGGTATCCATGACGCTGGTCATTGCCGAACTGACCATTCCCCTGCTCGCTATCCTTGTCCTAGACAAACTGATCAGGGGTGAAACCGATACCCGCAAAGCCTGGCAGGCCCTGAAAATCGCGTTTATCGTCGCAGGCGGTATCAGCCTTTTCTTCGCCCTCTTCCCCGGGTGGTTCTTCGATTTCACTTCGGCCGAGGATGCACAGTTGAAAGCATCGGGCTATCCCGACTGGTTCGTCAACACCCTGGTGGCCGACCGCCAGCATATGCTCCGCAACGATGCCTTCCGCTCTTTTGCCTTCATCCTGCTGGCCGGCCTCCTCCTCTGGGGCATGATTAAAAATAAACTGAAACCCGTTTATGTAATTCTGGGGATCGGATTGCTGGTGCTGGTGGACCTCTGGGCAGTGAACCGCCGCTATATCAACAACGATAATTTCGTCAGAAAGAGCCAGATGCAGTATCCTTACTCTCCCTCCCAGGCCGATGAGTTCATTCTTAAAGACAGGGATCCCAATTTCAGGGTGCTCAACGTCACGGTAAACACTTTCAATGATGCCAGCACTTCCTATTATCATAAATCCGTGGGAGGTTACCATGGCGCCAAACTCAGGAGATACCAGGAACTGATTGAAAATCAAATCAGTAAAAACAACCAGGCGGTACTGAACATGCTCAATACCAAGTATTTCATCCTGAAAGGAAGCGACGGTCAGCCGGCTGCCCAACCCAATATGCAGGCCCTCGGGAATGCCTGGTTTGTGAAAGCTTACCAACTCGTTGCCAATGCCGACTCCGAGATGGTGGCACTGGGCAGTTTCGATCCGGCCCAAACTGCCATCGTTGACAAACGCTTCGAGAACCAGTTGAAGACCTTTACCGGAGCATACGACAGCAATGCCGTCATCAGCCTGAAAAGCTACCTGCCCAACCACCTTGTCTATGAATCGGATGCTTCCGTCACGGGCCTGGCGGTGTTTTCGGAAATCTATTATGAAAAAGGCTGGGAAGCGACCATTGACGGAAAACCCGCGCCTCATTTCAGGTGCAATTACGTGCTGAGGGCCATGGTAATACCGGCAGGCAAACATACCATCGAATTCCGCTTCCATCCGAAGTCGTATTTCACGGGAGAAAAGATCTCCCTGGCTTCGTCCCTGCTGCTGATCCTGCTGGTTGCCGGCCTGCTGGCAGGCAGCCTTTACAGGCAATTCTTCAGGAAGGATGCCACATCCTGAAGTCCCGCATGAAAAAAGTACTGATCATCACCTATTACTGGCCGCCGAGCGGGGGCGCCGGCGTGCAACGCTGGCTGAAATTTGTAAAATACCTTCCTTCATTCGGCTGGGAACCAATTGTTTATACCGTTTCTAACCCCGAATACCCGGAGCTCGACCCGGGCCTCGGCAAAGACATCCCGCCCGGCATTACCGTGCTGAAAACCAGGATCAAGGAGCCGTACCGTGCCTATAAAAGATTTATCGGACGTAACAGGGATGAAAAAATTGCTGCCGGATTCCTCAGCGAAAAGAAGAAGCCGGGACTTGCAGAATCTGTCGCCGTCTGGATCAGAGGCAATCTTTTCATTCCGGACGCACGGAGATTCTGGATCAGACCCTCTGTCAGATACCTGACCCGCTATGTGAAATCAAATCCGCCCGACGTCATCATTTCCACCGGGCCGCCCCACTCCTGCCACCTGATCGCACTCGGGCTGAAAAAGGCAAGCGGACTCCCCTGGCTGGCCGATTTCAGGGATCCCTGGACAGGCATAGACTTTTACAGGGACCTCAGGTTGACGCGCTATGCGGATGCAAAACATAAAAGACTGGAAAAGAAGGTACTGCAGTATGCTGATGAGGTCATTATGATCAGTCCCTCCCAGGCCGTCATGTTCAGGAATATTTACGACCGGAACTACCACGTGATCACCAACGGTTACGATCCCGATGATTTTCCCGCTCCGGCAGCCTCACCGGCAGAAGAGACCTTCAGCCTGACGCATGTGGGCAGCCTGGTTCCTTCACGGAATCCGAAAGGGCTATGGACAGCCCTGGCTTCCCTGGCCGGCGAAGTACCGGGCTTCAGGGAACACCTGGTAATCAGGCTGGCAGGACAGGTTGACCATTCGGTGATCAGCAGCATCCGGGAGGCCGGCCTTTCCGACAGGCTGATAAAGACAGACTATCTTCCGCATGAGCAGGCGGTTGCATTGCAGCAATCCGCTTCCGTCCTGCTGCTGCTCATCAACGACACGCCCAACGCCAAATCCATCCTTACCGGTAAATTCTTCGAATACCTGGCAGCCGGCCGGCCCGTCCTCTGCATCGGTCCGCCCGACGGTGATGCCGCGGCAGTACTGCAACACAGCCATGCCGGTCATACGGCGGATTATCACGACATAGATGCCATGAAAATGATTGTTTTCAATTTCTACAGGCTGTGGCTTGGCGGAACGCTTCAGACCGGCTCTGGGGAAACCGGAATCTATTCGAGAAAAAACCTGACACGGCAGCTGGCAGCATTGCTCAGCAGGATGACAGTCTCATAGTTATATAACTGATATTCATTCTTTTAAGCAAAACACCGGGCTGCTGTTCACGGTTCTGACGGATGCTGGTCACGGTTAAAGGACAGGTTTTTCTGCTCACTTGCACTCAGGATACTGGCATTCAGTTCAAATCCCAGCAGCAGGATAATACTGTTGAAATACATCCAAAGCAGCAGGATGATCAGCGTACCGATGGAACCATAAAGGGCGTTATAGCTGGAAAAGTTACTGATATAGAAATCAAATCCCAGGGAAGTGGCCAGGGTGAGCAGGGTTGCGAGGGTGGAGCCTGCAGAAAAGAAGCGGTACCTGCTTTTCTTCACCGGTCCGAAATAGTACAAAAATGAGAAAGTAAAGAAGAGCAGGGCGATGATCACGAGCCATTTCCCGGTTTGGAGCAGGAAAAGATAACTTTTCCCGATCAGGTGAATATTGTCGGAAAGGAAATTCAGCACCCAGGTGCCGGTAGTGATCAGGCTGACAGCCAGGATGGTAAGGAATGCCAGCAGGATCACCAGGAAGACCGAGATCAGCCTTTGCCTGAAGACGGTACGGCTTTCCTTCACATGGATCGTCATATTGAAGGCATCGATGATACTGTTGATGCCGTTGGTGGAGAAATAGAGGGCCATCAGGAAACCGATAGACAGCAGGCCTTTCCTGGGTCGGGTGAGTATATCGGTGATGGTTGATTCGATGGTAATAAAGGCATGTTGCGGAATCAGCTCCCCGAGCAGTTCCATGACCCTGGCATAGGAATCGGATACCGGGACGTAGGGAATGATGGTAAAGAAAAACAGGATGGCGGGGAAAGTGGCCAGGAAGAAGTTAAATGCGATGGAAGACGCCCTGGATGTTACGGAAACCTTTCTGATTCCCCGGAGGAAGAAAGCGGCAACCTCATAAATACTAAGGCCGTCAAATCCCGGGATGACGAGTTTTTGGGATAGTTTCAGCACAAGCACCACAGGTGGAAGGCTTAAGAAACGCCGGTTCCAGTCCGTTTTCATCCTTGAGGTTTTCAGGTGATGGCTTTCAGGCTCAGATCGAGGCTGTGGATCTGATGGGTGAGTGCGCCGACAGAGATGAAGTCGACTCCGCAGCGGGCCACATCACGTACATTGCTGAGGCTTATTCCGCCTGATGCTTCCGTTTCAAAACGTCCGGCGATTCTGTCCACTGCCTCCTTGAGGGCAGGCAGGCTGAAGTTGTCGAGCATGATACGGTGAACGCCACCGCAAGCCATGATCTCTTCCACTTCCTGCATGTTTCTGGCTTCTATTTCGATTTTCAGATTTATACCCTTACGCCTGAGGTATTCATGCACCCTTGCCACGGCAGCGGCGATGCCGCCGGCGAAGTCCACGTGGTTGTCCTTGATCAGGATCATGTCGTAAAGGCCGTGGCGGTGGTTGGCTCCTCCGCCGAGACGGACGGCTTCCTTTTCGAGCAGCCTCATGTTGGGGGTGGTTTTGCGGGTATCGAGCACCCTGGCGGGCAGGCCGTCCAATGCATCCACAAACTGCCGGGTGTGGGTGGCAATTCCGCTCATCCGCTGCATATAGTTCAGCACCAGCCTTTCGGCCTGGAGCAGGCGGATAACGGGGCCTTCGACCAGAAAGACAACATCGCCTGGCATAACGGCGCTGCCGTCTGCTATCAGGATCTCCGTCCGGATGCTTGCATCAACCAGGCGGAAGACCTCCACGGCTACTTCCACTCCGGCGATGACTCCCGCCTGTTTCACCAGCAGTTTCATCTTTCCCCGGCAGTCTGCCGGTATGGTGGCCAGTGAGGTATGGTCTCCGTCACCCAGGTCTTCACGGATGGCGGCCAGGATGAGTTCATGCTGCGTCATGGCCTTATCAGTCGGGTTCAAATTGAAGTTGTTGCAACAGGAAGCGATCACCCGTCTTTTTCATCAGACAGTAAGTCCGGAAATTCTTTCCGTTCACTGCGGCGTAAGTGCCTATAAAGAATCTTGAACCGTCTTTGGAGGTTCCCTGGTGGTTTATTTTAAAGGATGCGGGCGGGTTTTTGCCGAAAAAATCCTTCAGGATGAGTTCTGCCTGCGCTTTTGAATACGTATTTTCGTTGCCGGGCACATTGAGATCGACTGACTGGCCGAAAAAAGCCGACAGTGCCGTCACATCACCGGAGCGGATATGGCCGGCGATATCTTTCTGCATATCAGTGCCCTGACTTTGTGCCCGGGGCATCAGGGCCGCCAGCAGGAGAAGGGCCAGGACCGGCCATGCTTTGAAAACGGATTTGGACATCATGGACATAGGTTTGGTATTTCAAAAACCAGGCCAGAAAACCAGGCCGGTGACAGCTCAAAGGTAATTATTTTTCTGCAGGGACAGATTTTCCGGCCTGGATAAACTTTGCTACTTTCGTTCCGTATAAGGCAGCGGGGCATCCATGCAAGCTCCTGGCCAGCGGGTTTATGAAACTGCATCTGATCTTCACGGGCAAAACGGAGGAGGCCTACCTGAAGGAAGGCCTGGCCATGTATTTGAGGCGGCTGCAGCATTACATCCCTGTTGAGGTCAGGGAACTGACTCCCCCCCGTCAGGCGGCCGCAGGGAATGCCGAACAGATTAAAAAAGCAGAAGGCCGCTTCCTGTTATCGCAACTGGAGAAATCCGCTTACCTGGTACTGCTGGACGAAACGGGACGCCTGATGTCCTCGGTCGCCTTCGCTGAATTCCTGCAGGCAAGGATGAACCAGGGTATCAGGGACCTCGGTTTCCTTATCGGCGGTGCTTATGGTGTCACAAATGAAGTCAGGGAAAGCTGCCGGGATGTGCTGTCGCTTTCTCCGATGACCTTTACCCACCAGATGAGCAGGCTGATCCTCATGGAGCAGCTGTACAGGGCTTTTACCATCCTGAAAAGGGAGCCATATCACAACATCTGAGTATGAGTGCCTGGAAAGATTTCTATTTTTTATCGGACATCATCCTGGTTCCGGCTTATCTGATGGTGATATTGCTGGCCGCCACCATGATAGCATCGAGAAAAAAGGAATCGGATCCGCTCTACCGCTACTTTGTACCGGCCCTTTTTCTGAAAATTGCAGGCGGACTGCTGTTCACGGCTGTATATACCTTCTATTACCCCGGTGGTGACTGTCATGCCTATTTCTGGAATTCCAAAGTACTGGTAAACCTGGGGTTCAAGCATCCGGAACCATTTTTTTCAATACTCGCGGGGAACACCACCCCCGAGAACCGGTCGTTTTTCGACCATAGCACGGGTTTTCCCACCAAGACCATGTTTTTGAAGGGTGGGGAAAGTTTTGCCGTGGCAAGGTTCATGGTTCCTTTCAGCCTGCTGGGTCTGAACCACATGCTTCTGGCGACCATCCTGCTGGATGTCTTTTCGTTTATTGGTATATGGCGGTTTTTCAGAATGGTTTGCGGATTTTACCCTGCCTATCACAGAAAGCTGGCCATCGCGGTCCTCTTCATCCCGTCCCTGTTGTTCTGGGGATCCGGTATCATGAAAGACACTTTTACACTGACGGCCGCCTTGTGGGCGGCAAAAAATATTTTTTCCGTTTTTCTCTTCCGACGGAAAATCATCGGCAACCTGGCCATGCTGGTGTTAAACCTGTACGTCCTGGTTTCGCTGAAACCATACATAGCCGTGGCCCTGATACCCTGCCTGGCCCTTGCCGTGGCCCATCAGCATGCACTCAGGATAGGCAACAGGCTGCTTGGTCTGTTTTTTGCCCCTGCCCTGATCATCGCGGGCATTTTCGGCGGAATCTCCCTGCTTTCGCTCTTTGGGTCAAGGATGGGAACCTATTCCTCCTTAGAGGGTGCACTCGCCAAGGCACAGATCAACCAGCAGGATCTGATCCGAAGTGAGCAATATGGAACCCACAGCTTTGACATCGGTCCGTTCGATGCATCCATACCGGGGATGCTTTCAAAAGCCCCACAGGCAGTGATCGCCGGGCTGTTCAGACCTTTCCTCTGGGAAGCCGGCAATGCCGTGATGATGATCTCCGGCCTGGAAAACACCATCCTGATATTGCTTACACTCTATGTGCTGCTGTCGGTCAGACCAAAACAAACGATTGCGTATTTCGCATCAGAGCCCTATCTGCTTTTTGCCCTGGTCTTCAGCCTCATTTTTGCGTTCTCGGTCGGCTTGTCAACCGCCAATTTCGGAGCCCTGGTCCGCTACCGTATCCCCGGCATTCCCTTCTTTGCGAGCATACTGGCGATCCTTTGGGAAGCCAAGAAGGAAAGCAGCAGGCAGCAGTAACAGCACGTCGGCCGGAACAAAATACCGCATTTCAATATTCCGCATTTGCTCTGCAGTCCCGGCACACAACAGCAGGTAAAGCAGCACGGCATAAACCAGGATGGCAAGTGCAGGACCCTGGCGCAATTTTTTCCTGAACCAGATGATAAACAAAGCCATCAGTCCGGCCAGGATAAGCACGGTCCTGTAAATAAACAACAGGGATGCAAGTTTGCGGATAAAACCAGCATTATCGGTCAGGCTCGTTTTGAACAGGGCTTTTTGCAGGTTTTTGAGAGGAACCTTTACATAGAAATTCCAGGGGTTGTACCGGATCTGGTTTTGCCGGAGTGTATCAAAAAGCGCTTTGACTTCACGGTTGCAGTTAGGTTCATCAAAGGGAGCCTTCCAGTACCCCTTTTTATGGCTGAAACCGCTGCCGCATTCCCTGGCAAGGCTTACAGCTTTTTCGAGCATCAGGGAATCCTCACGGTTGCGATAACTTTCCGGGGGAAAAGTCACCTTTTCATTCCTGATCAGGGCTGAATACTGGGGTTCCCATCCGCTTTTCACGGAAAACATATACTGCATAAAGGCCAGCACATCAATATCCCAATTGTAGAAAGCTCTCAGATCCTGTGTCAGCACTGGCTTTCCATGGTTAATCCAGTTTCTCAGCGGCCAGGCAGCATACAGCAGGAGGGCAGGCAGCAGGATCAGCAGGGCTTTTTTCAACCAGTGCCAGGGATGCAGGCTTTTTGCAAACGGCAGCATGAGGATGAACGCAGCCAGCAGCAGGAATGCCTGAGGACGGACAAGGATACCCAGTCCGAGCGTAAGTCCGCACCAAACCGGATGATACGGTCTTTCCAGCCGGACATAAAAATAGAAAGCCAGCACCGTAAGGAAAATCCCCAGGGATTCGGCATATACCACCGGAGTCCACACGATGGCGAAGGGATAGCACATATAGAGCAGCAGGACAATCAAAGCCGCAGGTTTATGTTTCCAGAGCTTCATTGCCGTCAGGTAGAGAAGCCATCCGGTGCACAGATCGAGAAAAAGCTGCACCCAGGCGATGATCCGGAATGCAGAGTTCCAATCCTGACCGCTCAGCAGGTAAAAAAGACCGATAAAAAAGGGATAGCCCGGCATCCGTCCGAAATACCCGTATTCCTTTGAAGGATTGACAGTATACTCCCCGGTTTCAATCAGGTTCTGGAAAGACCAGGCGAAGGCAAAGGTATCTCCGTCGACATGAATGTCCTTCCGTCCGAAATACGGTTCCGCCAGGAAGCACATGAAAAGGAGCCGTATCAGGAATCCTGCGGCCAGCAACAGGATGACGCTGTCAGGATTGCGAAGTTGTTTCTGAAGGAAGGTTTTCAACGGCATCCAGGTAATCTTTATAGTGAATGGCCGGGATTACCAGCCGTTGTGTATTCTGGGCAAGCACGACGAAAGTCAGGAATAGGGTTCCGATCAGGGCCTGGAAGAGGAGGATCAGCAGGCCCGAAAGCGCGGTGGTGGCCCAGCCGGGAATGGCCAGATCGGTGAAATACCTGAAGTACAGCACTGCGAGGATACCCAGGCCAAACAGGGCAGCCAGGGCCAGGAAGAAGAGGATGAGCCGGGCTGCCACCCGGTCGAGGTAAACGGAAACGGAGCGGAGGCCGTGCAGCACCAGCGATTGCGTATTCATGCGCGACTTGCCGCTATACCGCTGCTTTCTGTCGAAGGGCACGGTAGCCAACGGCAGGCCCGCTTTCATGATCCCGCCGGAATAATGGTTCCAGATTTCTGACACATTCACCACGGCGGACAGCAGTGAAGCGGGAACCAGGCTGTAATTCCCGAATGAAATCCTGTGACCGGTCAGCACCCTGAAAAACAGTTTATACCAGAAATAGGCCATCCTGAAAGCAGCGGATTCCATTCTTTTTTTCCTGGATGCAAATACGATCTGTTTTCCGTTCTTTTCGTATTCGGCAAGAATGGCGGGGATAGCGGCAGGATCATCTTCCCCGTCCGCATCCATGACGATGGTACAATCAGCCTCTTTATGGTATTCATGAAGCCAGGATAATCCCACGCTGATAGCCCGCTGGTGTCCCAGGTTTCGCCTCAGTTTCAGCAGGGTGAACGGGCATGAAAGCCCTTCCCGGGGTGGCGGTATGCTGGAGGCATCGTCGACCGCCAGGTAGAAGAAGCGGTAGCCCGGAATTCCGTCAGCCATCCGCATCAGGTCCTTCAATAAATAAGAAAAGGAATCCCAGTCGTTGAAGACGGGCGTAACTACCCAAACGATTTTCACTGAAGACGGACTCATGGGTTCAGATTAAGTTTTACAAGGTGTTTGCGTAAAATGATCAATGCCCATAGCCTGTTGTATAAGAAATCGTTGCAGGCTTTGTTTTCGTATTGTTTCCTGAGTGAAGTCACCTGCTCAAAATTAAGGATATTTTCCTTTCTCACCCTTTGCTCATCCAGATATTCATCCAGCAGGTAATGCAGGGGGCCTTTGAGCCAGGCAGAAAGCGGAACGGAGAAACCTTGTTTCGGTCTGTAGAACAGCCTCTCCGGCAGGTATTGTGCCAGAATCGAGCGCAGGATGCTTTTCGTTTGTCCTTCGCGGGTTTTGAGTGAGGGATGAAGGTTCAGTGCCCAGCTTACAATGCGGTGATCGAGCAGGGGCAAGCGGCATTCCAGGGATGCGGACATGCTGGTCCTGTCGGTTTTCACCAGCAGGTCGTCCTTCAGATAATAGCGTATATCCCATAATGCCTGGATTTCAGAGGGGGTGAGAGATCTGGGGAGGTCTGCCATTACAGGCAAATACTCCTGTTTCGTCCTGAATCCGGGCAGCAATAGGGTCTGGAGTTCTTTTCCGGTGAACAGGTATTGCTCCTGGGAGAAGATATGGAGCTGCCTGCCATCGGGCCGTGTCATGGACAGCATTTTGCCGGCACGCCTGTATCTTGCGTTGCCAAGGCTCAGCAGCGGTGACAGGCGTGGCCCGAGATGCCGCCACAAGGGATGTTGGAGTCTTTCAGCCCATTTATAGGCGCCATAGCCATGGAACAACTCGTCACCGCCGTCGCCGCTGAGGACCATTTTTACGTGATCTGCTGCCAGTCTTGAAACCAGCAGGGTCGGAAGGGCGGATGAATCTGCGTAAGGCTGATCGAACAAATCCATGGCTTTTTCCATGGAGTCCAGGGCATCCTGTTCGCTGATCATGATCTCTGTGTGCCGGCTTCCAAGGATGGAGGCGACTTCACGCGCGTAGTGGCTTTCATCTTTCACAGGGTCGGTGAACCCGATGGTAAAAGTCTTCAGTCCGGGTGAAATCCCTGCGGCAATGGCTGTTACCAGGCTGGAGTCGATACCGCCGCTCAGGAAAGTGCCGAAAGGCACATCAGCGATCAGACGGTAACGGATGGAATCCTTCAGCAGTTCATGCAGCTGATGCCCTGCCTCCACAGGGTCATCAAGGGTCTGTGCGCTGAGCGTCTTTCCCGGATCCCAATAGGGCGTCTCCTGCATCATAAAGCCGTCGGTCCAAAGGAAATGACCGGCTCTGAGCTGCCTGATTTCACTGCAAATCGTCATCGGTTCAGGAATAAAACCCATCCGCAGGTAAGCATTGACAGCCATCCTGTCGAGATGCAGCGTATGATCAGCCAAAAGACTGAACATGGTTTTCAGTTCGGATGCGAAAACAAACAATCCGCCCGAAAAATAATAGTACAAGGGTTTAATCCCCAGCCTGTCGCGGAAAAGCGTCATCTCACCTTTGCGGGTATCCGCCACGGCGGCGGCAAACATCCCATTCAGGCGGCTGATGGCTTCCGGTCCCGATTGCTCAAATACTTCGAGCAGGACCTCCGTATCCGAACGGGTACGGTACTTTCCGGCATCTCCGGCTGCGATCTCCCTGAAGTTGTATATTTCCCCGTTAAAGACCACGGCCGACATTCCCGAGCGGGAAACCATCGGCTGGTTTGCGGCTTCGGTCAGATCAATGATACTAAGCCGGCGATGGCCCAGACCATAGGTATGGCCGAAATGAAATCCTTCAGCATCGGGGCCGCGGTGTGAAAGCAAGGTCACTGCCTGCCGGAACCTTTCCCGGCCGATATTGCTCACGTGATCGATATATCCCGCTATACCACACATCTGTCAAGGATTTCCGCAAGAAGGGCACATTGCCTTTCCCTGCTGTACTGGTCAATATCTATGGGTTTAGTCGCGATGTTCCCGTTCGCGCGATATTCCCGGTAACATGCATCGAGGACACGCACCGCTTCATCCTTTTCTCCGGCCACGACTCCCGCATTCGCTGACCTGATGATCGTTTCCATTTCACCTTCCCGGCCCTGAAACATCAGCACAGGCCTACCGGCAGCCAGGTAATCAAAAAGCTTGGCATTGAGCCAGGCATGGCCCGGTTTGGAAAGCAGCAGCAGGAGGTGTGCACTGTGCAACAATCTGATGTAAGCATAATAATCCAGCCTTCCCGTAAATTGTATCCGGTCACTGCCAAAAGCCTTACTCTGACTGAAGCGCCTGAGGACGGATCCATCCGTGTCCGTCCCGATGAACAGCATGCTGAAATCCCTGATGTGATGCTCCTCCAGCCAGGAGTCGAGTATGGAAAGGAAAACTTCAAGCGGCTGCCAGGGATACAGTTTCCCGGAATAAATGACCGTAAAGTTGTCCGTGGCGGCAGGCGACTCAGGCGGAAGCGCTTCAGCCTGAAAACCGTTCATAATCACGGAAACCTCTGTTCCGCCATGTATTCTCCGCAGCTTTTCCGCATAACAACGGGCCGGGGTGGTCACATGTATTGCGTGCCGGAAATATTTCCGTTCAAGGAAAAACAAAAGTGGAAAATGAATGATTTTACCGGCCAGGCTTCCGTCCGGCCTGTCACCGGTATTCCAGGCATCCCTGTAATCCAGCAGATAAGGGATTTTATATTTCCGCGAGAGCAGAAATGCATATTTAAACAGAATAAAGGGTTCACCCGTGGCAATAATCAGGTCGGCAGGATTCTCATCCAGGTATGCAGCGGCGGAGCGGTAAATCGCACGGGAAGGATCAGCGCAGGGCAGATAAAACCTCAGCACGGAAATAATAAAACTCAGCATACGCCTGATAAACCTGAATTTCGTCAGGCCGTACTTCAGAATCATCCTGTCGCGGAAATTGGCTTTGTAAGGCACCCTGATCAAGCTTCCAGAAGGCGTGCATTCCTTTGTCAGTATTTTCGAATTACTTGATTTGACAAAGTTTTCCGGCTTTTCCGACCCGGGATCCCAATGACGCGTAACTACTGCGGGATACCAACCGGAAACATGCAGGTGGCGGTACCAGGAGGCAGGCCGCTGTGCTCCCGCCGATCGCAGCGGTGGAAAATCATATGCAAGGATCAGGACCGTTTTCATGTCAGCCGGAAAATACGCAACAGTTTCACCAGCCTGAGCCGATTTCTCTCCCGTCTGATTCTGAAATCCCGGAACAGCCCGTATCTGAAGACGGGAATTTGTTTTCCGATAAACTCATCCTGTGAGATCACCGGGCTACCAACGGGTGTATCGAAGACACTAACCTTATATTGCTTTTCCCACAGACCGGCGAAGCGGAACAGTGTGCTTAGCGCCGCTTTCCGCGATCCGGCATAAAAACCGGTAATGCCGGGATTGAGATTAAATTCCGATTGCCGGTTAATATAAGTTGATTCCACGGTATTTACAGAATCTTCGCCGGTATTATGAATCTTCCAGGGCGGAACCAGATGCACCAGCATGGTGGAAAGCAGCGATGCCATGATCAGATGGGAACCGTGAACCCCGGCCGTAATGATGCTGCTCCCCAATATTTCTGCATATTCATACTCCGTGGCGGCGGTATATTCCGTGCATCGTCTGTCGTTAATCCACTTCGGAAAAATAATCCGGTCTTTTTCCCCTATTAATGTATATTCAACTTCTTTGGAAAAATATTCCGAAATAAACTTAAAATAACGGATAATATTTCTTTTCTGCAATTTTCCTCCCCATTTCCTGTATGGATCACGCCGGTAGACAAATGTGACGTAATGTCTGTCTCCCGGCCTTTTTATATATTTATCAAGATTAAAAAAACTGCTTAATTCCAATTTTGAATGATGCTGAAAATACGTATTCAGCACGGCAATTTCCACCTGCCTGTATTGCTGGCCCAGCAAGGATAATATTGATTCAAGATTCCAAAGCTGCTGCAATTCAGAAAAACTTTTTTTAATCTCAATAACGGCAAATTTATCATCCGGAATAAACACAGAGAGGGAAGGATTGGTAATTACGCAGAGATCGTAATGTTCACCGTATTTTTTCCAAAATGCCTGCAGGTTGAATAATTTCAGCAGGGCATGTCCGTAACAATGATCCAGAAGGTTTATGATGATACATGCGGAATGCATTCTCTGATGAGGTTTCCAAAGAATTTCACCTGATGCGGGATCCTGGATGTTATTAATTCCGTCAAATAAAATCCTGTTAAAGAAATTCAGTTTTCCGTGGCTTATTATCCCGGTATTCATTTCAAATGCCAGGGGATAAGCAGCAGCGTGATTATCAGCAGGCAGTAAAGTCACCTTACCGTCTGTTTCTGATTCTACGGTGAATACCGACAGTATTCTGACTGATTCACGGCGATAATTGCAGCAATCCGATAAGAGGCAGGAATCAGTCATACTGGTCTGATTTACTGTCATGTACAAAGATCATTCCGCTGGTGTGGTATTGTATCCGGTCTGTGCGGTAGGGCATGCTTATTTTTTCTATGAAGCACATCAACTTCAGGCAGATTTTGCAGGTACACCCGAGTTTACCGTAGATCCAGTTTGCATACGAAGGGATGCGCATCACCTGCCCGGACTTCACGCAGCGAAACCCCGCGGCCCTGAACAGGGCGATATACTCCTCCCTGGTCCGGTGAATGTGGATATCGGACAAGATGCGTCGCCACTGCCTGGTTTGTTCCAGGATGACAACTTTCCCACCGGGCTTAATGAGCCTGGCGAAATCCTTCAGCAGCGTTTCGAGCTCCTGGTCGCCGATGTGCTGCAGCACCCAGACCGTGAATATTTTACTGAAGGAAGCAGGTTTTTCCGGGAGGGAGGCACTGAAGTTCAGGTTGTTCTGCGCCCCGTAAGTTTCTCCCGCAATCCTGATCATTTCGCTGCTTGGATCGAATCCCGAGACGGAACGGGCTTTTTTGGCGGCCTGATGAGACAGTCGTCCCACACCGCAGCCGAAATCGAGGATATCGTCTTCTTTACAAGGCTTCAGGAGTTTCATCAGCGAGCGGCGGGTCATCTCATCCCGCAGGATGTTTAAGCGGCTGATCTCCTCAGTGGTGCCTGCATCAAGGACAGCATTCATATTCCCGTGAACCGACGCCCTCCTGTCGAATTCAGCGATTACCTTTTGCCTGTCAATCTGGTCAGTTGATTCCATATGCCGGCTGAAACGGGCTTAAAGATATAGGTTTTCCTGTAATTGACCGTCTCGCACACGCCAAACCTTCTTTTAAAAGGGCTGATACCCGCTCCGAATTTGTCATTTTCGGCAGCATTGACCGACACCTGCCCCAGGTAATACCTCATGAAACCTTCCTTTCTGAGGATACAGGCCACTTTCCAATGCAGGTAGTGGGAAGCACCCGCATTGTTTCTGGTATTTCCCCCGAAAGCATAAGCGGCCGAAGTGCCGAACGTAGTCACACAGGCAGCCGACAAAGGCTTCGTGCCTTCAGAGACCACAAAAATTCTTGCCATCCTCACGGCAGCCATACACCGGAAAAAATGAGACACGAAGGCAGGATTTGGTTGTTGCTGCGGGTTCAGTCCGTATGTTTCTGCAAGCAGCCGGTTCAGGCTGGCATCATCCCCATCATCCGTGAGAGCCAGCCCGGCATTTTCCGCCTTCCTGATCTGCCGCCGGTGATGTTCATGAATCCCGTCCCACAGGGAAGCTTCGTCCCTGTTCAGGTCTATCCAGGCATTCCCAAATTCAAAAGTGTCAGCCGTTTTTGATCTGGCAGGGGCCATCAGCAGGCCGGGATGGTCGTAATAGCCATATGCCCTGAAAAACATGGGTCTGAGTTTACGGAGCAAGGCTTCAGTGTTATTGTTCAGGGCCGCGATCACATCGTCTTTCAATCCTCCGCCGCAACTGATTGCTTCACCGGCCTGCAACACGTACCCGCCGAAGGGCTTCAGCAGGAAGCGACAGCGTTTCGGCTGATAGACATACAATTTCACTCCGCCCAGCAGGACATTTCCGTTCCATACTTCAAGGTAGACGGGACGCTGCCCAAAAAAGGCCTGCACCTCGTCGAAGAAGGTAGTCTGATGCAGGTTAGAGCAGCAACTGCATTGGTCGTTCCAGGCAGCAGAATCCGTCGGACGACCCGGGCTTTCATGAAATATGTATCCTCCGTTCATTGGATGCAACTGATAAGGGGTTTCACCTCTTTTCCGCAATAGAAAAGCGCATCCGCGATACTGAGACCGGGAAAAAACTTTTGTCCGGCCCTGTTGTAGAGCGGGTGGTTGAAATCCATGTACCGCAAAGTTATTCCGGCCTCAAGGAACAGGGATTCATTCTGGTATTTCCGGGCACCTTCGCCCGACAGGTAGGTGGCGGCCCCAAGTTCGCGACAGATGGCGATGATCCTGTCATTCCGCTGGTATTCCTTCAATCCGAGGGATGAAGAGAGAACAAGGGGGGAAGTGATTTCAAGCCATTCGCAGATACCGCTGATGAGTGCGGTATTCATTGCTGAGAGCGATTGTTCCTCCTTTGCGAGTATCGACTCAAGAAGGGTGTAAACCTCCTTGAAATACGGCGCTTTTGCGTAAGAATGTTCCAGCGCGCGAAGGTGTTTCTTTTTCCACCTGTGATCGTCAGCGATCATGGTCTCGCAAACCGGAAGCTGTATTCCGCTGTGTTTTACCGGCACAGTGATCCGGAAAGGCCCGTTGGGGCCGGCAATCCAGGCCCTGCTGGTGAGGGAAGCGGCATTACCCTGCTGGAAAGGCACATCATCGAGCAGTACAAAGCAGTCGCAATGGCATATCTTGTGGAAATAACCGAGCCAGGGGAGGTAATTGGGCTGATGGATGGCCAGGGTGATCATCGTGTATGGAATTGCCGGTATAATCCCGTCAGTTTTTCCTTTTCCTGCTCCCAGTTCAGGACTTGTCTGGCCCGGTGAAGGGGCGCTGCATACTGTTCATATTGATCCAGGATTTGGTTGAGGCCCCGGGCATAATCCCCGGGCTTGTCGGGATCCACACAAACCCCAAGCCCGTATGTTTCCACAACTGCCTTATACTCAGGCTGAGCCGTGGCAAGCACGGGTATCCCCGACATGATATATTCGAAAAGTTTATTATCCAGTGCATACCAGTAAGACAGGTCTTGTTTGTTCCAGGTCGGCACCAGGCCCACATCGCAGGATGCCAGGGCATTTCCGATCGCGGCAGGTTCCAGTTTGTCGTGAAAATACACATGGCTGTAACCTTGTGCCCTGACCCACTGCCTCAGGGCGGCTTTGCCTCCCTGCTCCCCGGCAATGATGAGCAGGGCGATGTGCTCCATACCGGCCGTTTCACGGATCACCTGTTCCAGGTTCAGGGTTTTCAGATAGACGGCGGAGCCGATAAATACGAGAATCCGGCAATCAGATTTCAGACCGTACATAGACCTGAAATACGCCGGCTGCGGCGTAAAGTCCGCCAAGGCGGGTATATTGCGGATAACCACGGGGTGATGCCGTTTCCCGAAATAACGGTATAAAACAGCTGCAATGCTGCCATTCACGGTGATGAAAGCATCGGCATGGCGCGCATTTCTTTTTTCCCTTATGACCTGAAGTTTCCTGACCACCCAGGATTTAACAAACAACAGGGGATCATTGAAGCGACTGAGGTTTAAGGGCCATGCATGGAACAGTTCGTGCGAATCATACACCAGGATCAGGTCCGGACTTCTTTTCTTCAGCATTTTTCCGAGCTGGAGCATATGCTGGTCGTGACAATGGATTACGGACGGCCGGTTTTCGAGAATCACAGGGCAATAGCGTTTCAGTCGCCGGTTTTTTTTAATATCATAAATATCATGTTCAAAAATCCTGACAATGCGGTAGTTTTCCTTATTTTCCACTAAGGGTAAACGGCTGTCCCTGACACAGTAAACGCTCACATCCATGCCTTCCTCCGCCAGGGTCTCCACTTCCCTGAGCACCCTGCGGTCGTTGGTAAAAGGGTTATCGAGCAAAACGGCAACTGTCATGTGCAGCTATGTTAAAGCAACCAGCGGATCACCTCAAAGGCTTCCGCAAACTGAGTTCCGGCCTGTGTACCGCGGGTATAGGCAAGTGACCGGATAAATTCGGCTGAGTAATAATGCCGGAAGGCCTGTGAGCGGTAAGACAGAATCGCTTCTGTTTTTTTCAGGATATGTTTTTCCTCCACGGCGCTGAAACATGAGGTGGTCATCACCGTGGTATTCCAGGGCAGTTCATACCCCAGCAGGCGGTTGTATTTGAAGGCTCTCTGGCTTTCCGCATGAATGACGCCATGGTCCTGATGAATATCGGTCGAAGCAGGGGTCAGTACCAGGGACGGTTTGTACTCCCTGGCCAGTTTCACCATATCATCCAGGATTTCCTGCCGTTTCGACGAAAAAACCCTCACCTCGTAGTCGAACAACAGCAAATCTTCAATTCCCATGATGCTGGTAGCCTGTCTGACTTCCCTGACCAGGGTATCGGGCGGTAAACTTTCAGGGACCACGGTACGGCAGGCTGAGAACGCGACATAAATCAGGCGGTATCCCTGTTCTATCCATTTGGCCATGGAAGCGCCGCATCCGAATTCACCGTCGTCGGTGTGCGGCGCCAGTACCAGGATATTTTTTGATTCAGCTTCCATCATTGAATTGCATGTATTTGGTTTTTAAATACGGTCAGAAAGATATAAAGATTCCAGTAATGCCAGTCTTTCCGTGCATCAGGTTTTTTGAGGATATGCATCCCTTCCAGTCCCCTGCAGGCATCGCTGATCATGTCCCTTACCTGTGGGCTGGCGAGCCATTTTTCAGACGGAGGTTCATATCCGAGTTTGTCAGGCCGCCAGCAGATTTCCGGAGGGAGGATCTCTTCCGTGGCACGGCGCAATATCCATTTCGACCAGCCCTGGTGTAATTTGAAGCTGGCAGGCAGGGTAAACACATACTCAACCAGTTCGTGAAAAAGGAAGGGCAGGCGCACTTCCCTTGCAAAAGCCATGGCATTGCGGTCGGCCAGCTTGAGCAGCTTCCCGAGCCCGTATACCGTGGTGGCATAATGCAGGGTTTCGTTCAGGGTATGAAACGAAGCGAAGGGCGGCAGGAGTTCTCCATAAGTCTTTGCAAAATCCGGATGAAGATCCCGAAGGTAGTCGGGTGTGGTCAACCTGCGCCTGATCCGGCCAAACGACCGCAGCAGCCCGGGGATTTCAGCTTCAAGTAAAAATTTCATTCCGGGTTGGAAAACATCAGGGTGGTGAATGAGAAATTCTTTTTTCTCTTCCCTGTACTGTCGCTTATCGCGGCGGTAACATTCCGTCAGAAAAGGCCTGAAATAATGAAGATAGCCGGCAAACACCTCATCCGCGCCCTGGCCGTCGAGCAATACGGTGACCTTTTGAGAGGCCGCGAGTTTCATCACTTCCCACTGAGCGACAGGACTGGGACCACCCATGGGTTCTTCCTGGTACCACACCATTTTATCGAGGTCCCTGGTGAAGCAATCAACATTCACCCAGGTATCGTATGATTTGATTCCGAGCTTTTTTGTCAGCAGGGAGATGTACCGGCCTTCATCCCTGGCCGGATCGTCGAAGCGTGCCGAGAAACTTGACTGCCTTTCCGATCCTTTTCCGAGGTGGGCATCGATCACGCTCACGATGGCGGAGGAATCGATGCCTCCCGACAGGCTTGAGCCCACGGGCACATCCGCTCTGAGCCTTCTTTTCACAGACAGGGTCAGGAGCTCCCTGATCCGTGAAGCGGCGGCTTCCGGCGTGATGTCAGGATCAGGCTGATGGCATTCCAGCCGCCACCATGGTTTCACAGATAAAATGCCATTGCTGTCAAAACTCAGGCAGTGGGCAGGAGGCAGGGAAAACACACCTTCGAAAAAGGTTTCCGATTTATCGAAAGGATTTTCCACCACTCCGTAGGCCAGGTAATAGAACACCAGACGCATATTCTCCCGGAAGGGCTGACCGGCTGCAAACAGGGCTTTGACCTCGGAAGCAAACATCAAAGCGCCGGCTTCAGGAAGGCAATAAAAGAAAGGTTTCTCGCCAAACCTGTCCCTTGCACAAAAGAGCCTTTTTTCCGCTCTGTCGTAAATGGCAAAGGCAAACATGCCGTCGAGGTGGGAAAGACAGGCTTCGCCATAAGCGGCATACATGGCCAGGAGCACTTCGGTATCCGAAGCTGTGCGAAAGTGGAAGCCTTTTTTTTCAAGCTTATCGCGGAGTTCGGGATAATTGTAGATTTCGCCGTTGAGGGTTATGGTAAAGCGGTCAAGCAAATGCATGGGCTGGGCTGCGGCTTCAGAAAGATCAATCACGGCCAGCCTTCTGTGCCCAAGGGCCACACGTTGATCATCGCTGTACCAGTGTCCTTCCCCGTCGGGACCCCTGTGGGCAAGAACTCCTGTCATCCTCTCCAGACGGCTCTTCAGCATGGCCTGCCCGTCACTACCAATGATTCCCGCTATTCCGCACATGCCGGTGTATCGTTATTAAAGGCGAATGTCCTGAATACTTCATACGAGGCATCCAGGGAATAGTTCTCTTCGATCATTTTTCTTCCGTTGCGCCCCAGTTGTTCCCTGAGTTCCCGGTCATCGAGCAGCTTCAGCAGTTGCACTCGCCATGTCGCAGGCTCTTCCGCAATCAGCAACTCCCTGCCGCCGCTGACTTCAGGAGGCAATCCGAAAGGGACGCCGATCATGGGCAGGCCGGTAGCGAGGTAATCCATGACTTTCATGGTCGATTTTCCTTTGGCCACCACGGTGTTGTTTTCGGGGTAAAGCCCGATGTCGGCCGATTGCAGCAACTGAAAGAAAGTGTCTGCCTGCCATGGATGATGTTCGATGGTGAGCCCTTCGCAGCTGACTGCCTGCTGACTGATGATCACCAGGATTAAAGGACGGCTTTCCGCAATCCCGGCAAGCACCGGCAGGAAGGAGGCCAGGTTTTTCAGGTTATGCGGCAGACCGGTCCAAACCAGGCGTGCCGGGTCATGCAAGGTATAATCCTCCTTCAGACGATACCGTTCCGTATTTACGGCGATTTTCCATAAAACCCTCCTGCCCGTGAAACGGGAAAACCAGGAGGCTATATATTCATTTGAAAGAGACAGCTGGTCTGCAAAACGGATGGTTCTTGTCACCAGGCCTTCCTGACGGTCGAAGACTGCATCCCAGTAATCAATGGTGATATGGGGGTTCAGTTTTCTCAGTAAAGCTTCCAGGTGAGGGTATTGAAGGTCGAAATACACCGGGAACAAACCTCTTTGAATAAACACCGCCCTGTATCCTGCGGCAGCCAGCACCTGTGGAATGCGTTTCCAGTACAAACGGAGATAAAACAGATACCTTTTGCGTTCCCCCGCTGCCAGCATCTTCCTTGCATATTCATCAGAATAAGTCGTGCAGATCCTGAAAGTTCTGCCTTCCCGCTCCAGGTATGGGATATATTCCTCAAACCTCCTGATGTACCCGTCTGAACCCTTAAAAGCGTAAGGAAAAAGAATCAGGTCTTTCTTCTTCCTGCACCGGATCAGCAATGGCACGATCAAATGCAGCATAGCAGTAATGGCAAAGCTGATATTCAGCAGGACAATAAAGCACAGGTAGCAGAGTTTAGCCTGTAAACGGTGAAAAGCAGATGCCATAAAAGTGCCGCATGCTTGATAACCCGCATAGCGCGGGTAAAAATAACCGATTATTCAGTATTTTTGTATACCGAAAGAACACAGGAATGCGAAAAACGTTTTTCCTGAGTCATCGGTATAAAGAATCTAAGCGAACATAGCTCGCATTTTCAATAAGATTCAGTTTAAAAATCGCGGAACATGAACAAAATAGCCGTATTTCCGGGCACTTTCGACCCGGTGACCAGGGGACATGAGGCCATCGTGAGAAAAGCGCTGTTGTTATTCGACCAGGTAGTGGTTGCCATCGGGGAGAACAGCACCAAATCTGCTGCCTTTCCCCTGGAAAAAAGGCTGCAGTGGCTGAAGCAGGTATTCAGCGACAGTCCGGCAGTACAGGTAGAGACCTATGCAGGGCTGACCGTTGATTACTGCCTGGCAAGGGGAGCCTCATTTATCATCAGGGGATTGCGTTCTGCCCTGGATTTCGAATATGAGAAGCATATCGGTCTGACCAACCGGATACTGCAACCATCCGTCGAAACAGTGTTTTTTCTGGCTGCACCGGAACACATTGCCATTAACGCCACCCTTGTAAGGGAGATCATCAGGAACGGGGGTGATGCTTCTTTGTTTATTCCTGAAGGTCTTACACTTGAATAATCCGGGGTATTGTATGATCATCCCAAGAAACCTGATCAGAAAACTGTCAGTGCTGATCCTGCTGCTTCCGGCGGTTGCCGGATCCATGGCACAGACCATATTCATTGAAGGCAGTTCCAATGTATTCCGCAAGAGGATCATCAGGCTGAGTGCATACGAAGACCTGCTGACCCGCCGGGAAGTGACACTGGCCGCAGCCCTCATCGACGAAAACGGCTTCTTCAGCATGCAAGCCGGGCTGCGCGACACCCAGCAACTCTGCCTGTCGATCGGCCTGCGGAAGTTTTACTTCATCGGCATCCCCGGCATGCGCTATCACTGCCTGGCGGGGAACGACAGCATCAACCCGGACGAATCCATCCTTCCCACTACGGCTCAGACACTCGATATCAGCTTCACCAGGCTGCCGGATACGGACCCCAACCGCATCATTCTTTCCTTCGACAGCATTTACAGCGGTTTCCTGGCAAAACACAGTGCGACACTCCTCAGCTCAAGGGCCAGGGATCTTTACGACAGTCTTACCGGGCTGACAGCAGGCGTGTATCAGGCAAACCGCGAAGATTTCACCACGCAATACCTGTATTACATCATGGCGGGGCTTGAAGGGATGGTACATCGCTGGCCGGACGCGGTGATTTATGATAAATATTTGAAGAACAAACCGGTACTCTACTACAACCCGGCATACATGGAATTCTTCACCGGTTTTTTTACGGCTTACCTAAGCAGCAAATCGGGCAGCCTGCAGGCCCGGGATCTTCTTGTACCGGTCAATGATTTAAAAGACCTTTCCGCACTGACCGACAGCCTCGGTAAAGACAGCCTTCTCAGAAATGAGCGGATCAGGGAAATGGTTCTTATCATGGGATTGGGAGAGTTATACCACAATCCGGAATACAAACGTGAAAACGTCCGCTACCTGCTTGACCGTATCTGCCATCAAAGTAAGTTTCCCGGGCACCGCGTGATGGCCTTCAACATGATCAGTAAACTGGAGCATCTGGCCAAGGGCACTGCCGCTCCTGTCTTTTCACTCAGCGACCAGACCGGCAGGGAGATCAACCTGACCGACTACCGGGGCAAATGGGTTTACCTCGGTTTCTTTACCACCTGGTGCGAATCCTGCCTGGCAGAATTGAAAGCCGGCAGTCATTACCTCGACAAATACGGGGAGAAACTCGTGATGCTGAACGTATGCTGCGATGAAAACGAAGCCGTTTACCACCATTTTATCCGTACGCACAAATTCATCCGCTGGCCTGTGATGTTCCTCAATGATTCCTTTGAAATCATCCACGAATACCAGGTTTACAGTTATCCCCTGTATGTACTGATCGATCCGGAAGGGAATATATACCAATACCCTGCCCTGCAGGCAGGAAGCAGGATCACTTCAGTATTCGACGACATTCTGAATCACTGAGCATCCTGCCTGAAAAAGGTGAAGTGCACCTTCCCATATCTCCGGGTATCGAAAAAGCCCGGGATGGCAGAAAAATCAACTTTCTTTCCGTGCTCCAGTATCAGGAATCCACCCTGGGTAAGCCATCCACCCCTGAGAATAAGTTCCGGCAACAGGCTGATCTCCTTCATCTCATATGGCGGGTCGGCAAAAATGATATCAAACGGAAAGCCGGCGTGTTTGAGGAATGCAAACACATCGGCCCTGACAGCCCTGAGGTTTGAAAAGCCGAGTTCTGCCGCCGTTTCACGTATATACTGATGACATCTTGCATGTGACTCCACTGTAACCACTTCCTTTGCACCCCGGGAGGCAAATTCCAGAGCGATATTCCCGGTTCCCGCGAACAGGTCCAGAACACGAACCGTTTCAAAATCAATGTAATTCCACAGAATATTAAAAAGGCTTTCCTTGGCCATATCCGTAGTGGGCCTGACAGGAAGGCCTGCAGGTGGATACAGCCTTTTTCCGCGGTGCGATCCAAGGATAATTCTCATAATGTGAGGCTTAGCAGTTGGAAAGCGTCTGCAATCCGGATGCCCCTTAACAGCCTGTTCCTGCTGTGTGCAAATATCCTGTCGGCATGATTTACGACAGAATAATAATCCCGCAGTAATGAAAGCAGGGCGGTTTCGTCCTCTCCGGGGCAAAGTACCTCCAATGCCATGGCTGAAGGCTTCATCCCGGCCTGTTCAGTCAGCAAAAGAATCCAGTACAGGCAGTCTTCCGGAGTCTTTGCAGTGTAAGTATTAAATGCAGCGGGTTTCCCATCCCGCATCAGCAATAGCTTTACCCGGTCGGTGCACCGGAGAAGGACTCCTCTGTCACCCTTTGCAAGAATCGATTTTCCTTCACCAAGCATGGCATTTACCCAGGGAAAATCCTCATGTACGAGGGTATGATCGAGAAAATGCGTGCGGAACTGCTGATTCCAGTTCCAGAACAGTGTAAAAACAGCATAAACAGGCACATGGGTCATTTTCTCAGAGGCTGTTCCTTCTCCATTAGCGGGAATCAGTCCCGGAGCAATGAGTTTCTCACGCCTGAAACTGTCGTACAGTGATTCGGGGACCAGACTAAAGCTGCTTCCGGGTACCAGTGCCGTGACCGGAACGGCTGCATTGGTAAACCAGGGATGCGATGACTGCAGATAGCGAACGATGTCCCTGATCACCTCATCGTTGCCGTAATCCAGTATTTGTGAAGACTCCGACACCTGGAAAGCCAAAGCTTCCCTGTCTTCCTTTCCCATCCATAACATGCCCATGCCATAGGGTGAAAAATGCACGGCAAGCCGGTGCTGGGCAGGATCAGGCACCAGGGTCCCAAGCGTTTTGACCTGAAGATTCACACTTTGTTTAAAATCCATTCCGGCGGGTTTTCAGTATTTTAAATCCAACCGGTCCCGGCATGCAAGAGCAAGAAAAAAATTATTGCAGTCCGGAACACCAGACAAAAATAAAACAAATGGCAGGTCAGGGTTCGTCAATCTTTTATTTTTGCCCTTAAAATTGCTATGGAGCTGTACACGCTGTTTCTTATCTCACTGGGATTGTGTTTCGATACATTTGCAGTATCGGTCGGCAGCGGGATTGCGCGTACTTCCATCACTTTCAGGCAGGCCCTGAGGATATCCCTGTTGTTTGCCATGTTCCAGGCGCTGATGCCGGTACTTGGCTGGCTGATCGGCAGGGAAATCGCCATCCTCATTCATGAAGCCGACCACTGGGTGGCTTTCGGTCTGCTGTTCCTTTTAGGAATGAAAATGATCCTTGAAGGAATGAAACAGCCCGGACAGAAAAGAACTACCGATCCACTTGATCTCAGGGTGCAACTCATGCTTGCCGTGGCCACCAGCATTGATGCCCTGGTGGTGGGTGTCAGCTTTGGAACCCTGGATGTGCACATCGTAACCGCATCCGCCATGATAGGCATTCTGACCTTTCTGGTAAGCATGATCGGGATATTGTTCGGTAAAAAGACAGGAAGAACCTTCGGACACAGCATGGAAATAGCAGGCGGGGTCATCCTCATCCTGATCGGGCTGAAGATCCTGGTGGAACACCTGGCAGCATGAGCATTTTATCGGCTGCAGACCCATTTCAGCCGTGAAAGCTTTCCTTCTGCCGAGATTCTTACAAAATAAATCCCTGGTGAAAATCTCATTCCATCGAGGATGCAACATGGCGTACCTCTGATCAGCCCGTTCAGTTCCATTGTCTGCAGGACTTGTCCATGCATATCACAGATGTCGAGGCTGACCTTTCCCGGGCAATCCGTGAGGGGGATTAATAGTGAAATGCGATCCGCGGGATTGGGTACCAGCATGAAGGCCTTGCTGTTCTCTGAAGGTTGCGGGGAGATCCCCGGTACCGTCAGGTATTTGTCCCTGGCCTGTTGGAGGGTTGCTGCAAGACCCGGCCGGTGCGGGGCAGCCAGCATCGCAAATGCAAGCTTCAGGGAGTCCCCGGCCTGGAGGTAGAAGGGTCCGTAACTCACCATGGCTGCCACATTGTTACCCTGTTGGGCAGAACCGGCAAGAAACCTATTGGTTTTTAGAGCGTTATATTTCTCCTGACTGGAAAAACCATCCATCACGCAAATACTCCCATCCTGTCCGTCCATATCAAAAGCATAATGTTTCACCGCTTCCGGACTCAGCGCGGCAATCCCGGCAAACAGCCCGTTCTTCAGCGAACAGGTCACACTCATGTTACCGGCAGTATCCCAAAGCACCCTGTCCCAGGAGCCGGAAAACGGTTCTAAATCCCAATCTGCGAACAGCCCGGCAAAGAGGTTTGACAAATCCTGCGCCCCCCGGTTCTGTATCAGGTATTCATATATCACATAACCGGCATTCGACGCGCCTTCCCACAACAGCGTCCTTTGTTCCACCTCCACATTCAGGCTGTTCAGGCCAGCCGGGTCATCATTGAAAACGCATTGCCATTCCCGATCTGCCTGCGCCGGAAAAGGCAAGGAAGCCTGAGGCAGGAGGGATTGAAAATCGGAGTCAAATCCTGAGGCAGTGGCATTGATGCCTGCATCCGACACCCTTGTGTAAGCGTTTCCGATCATGAAAGTCCCGGAGAACAATACAGACAAATCATTCAGATAACAGAACCCCTTCCCCTGCGCATGATAGTTGTCCTGATAACCCAGACGCCCCCGGCTGGTGATGCTGGTCAGGATCTGCTCCGTGGAAATATCAAGGTAATCTTTATTGACCGGCAATTCAAGATACTGGACGGCATGGTAATCATCAGACAGGACTTCGAGCCTAAATACCAGGACAGTGTTCAGGGGAACAGTTGACAACAGCAGGAAGCGGAAGGGATTTCCCTGATTATCAAAGCCTGTGAGGGAAGGCAGGGAAGGGATAAACAGGATGGAATCGAGCATCACCGCATGCGGGGACAAAGCCCTGCATGTAACGGTAATACTGTCTGCCGCATGAAGATAATTATAAAACAGGGCAGACAGGATGATGGTATCGCCTGCCGTAAAGACCGAATCGTTCATATCGCTGAAGACCGGATCGAGGGCCCTGACAGAAGGACTGGAAGTATCGGACAAGGCGCTGAGAAGATTGATCCTGCCGGATCCGAGCATCCCTTCAAAACCTGCATTTGCCGCGACAGTATCGATCACATCGGCGGTAACCCTCAGCAATTCAGCTGTTTGTAAAGCTGAGTATTGCGGGTGGTATGCACGTAGCAGGGCAGCGGCACCGCTGGTAACAGCAGCGGCCATGGAAGTTCCCGACAGGGACTTATAAAAATAGGGGTAATCCCAGGTATTGAAAATGTCTTTTCCGGGAGCGCAGACATCGAGGTGAATGCCGTAACTGCTGGCATAAGACGGGGAGAGGTACATTCTTTCATCGGCCGGACCGCTTGCGCCGACACTGAGCACATTTTCATAGGAAGCCGGGTAGAAGGGCACATCACTGTTGGAATTCCCGCATGCAGCCACCACCAGTGCATCCCGGTTGAAGGTGGCGTAGTCCACGATGTCCTGCCCATATTTGCCCCTGGTGAACGGATCGCCCCAGGAACAGTTGATTACCTTGCAACCATGGTCGGCGGCGTACACGATCCCTTCATACGCTTTTATCCAGTAATCATTTGCATCATTCACCCTGACAGGCAGGAAACGGCAGCGGAATGATGTTCCGGCCACGCCGGTGGCATTGTTGGTGGTTGCCGCCGCAATACCGCACATGTGTACCCCATGTGACACATTGCTTCCACCGGGAAGCACCTGGGGATCAGGATCCATTTCACCCAGATCCCATCCGTAAAAATTGTCCGTGAAGCCGTCATTGTCGTTGTCGAACCCATCGACAGGATCGTTGTAATTGTAGGCCAGGTTGTCCTGCAGGTCTTCATGATCAAGATCAGTCCCTGAATCCACGATACCGACAATCACACCACTGTCTCCCTCACAAAGGTCCCATGCTTCAAAAGCCCTGATCCTGCCAAGGTAGTATTGGGATCCGAGTTTTTCATCGTCTGGGATGAACAGGGCCTGAGGTACCGGAGCGATTTCGACATATTCGAACAAGTTTGTGAACATCAGCCTGTTGATCAGTAATGGCAAAGATGTTTCAGTTTGCACTTCCAGGCGGTACAGGCGGCTGAGATCGACCAGGCGGGGCTGTCGCTTCAGATCCGCTTCAGAGGGAGGCTTATGATGAGGGAAGATCCTTGTGAAGGGCATATCCGTCGTGGATGGGACCAGTTGAGCCAGGCCCTTCCCCTTTCCGCTGAGCATGTCAAGCATGGAAGCGTGGGATTCTTTGACTTTGAGTACCAGGCTTCTGCCAGGAATATTCCTTTCTCTGCCTTCCTCCTGTGCCAGTGCCTGCCGGGCCAGCGGAAAACAAAGCAGCATCAGGGCGGTGAGGAAGGATAAAAGCAGATTCTTCATTGCTGCGTAGAATGGAGCGAAGGTATAAAATCAAGCGGGATTTTGCACAAAGAATCTATCGGATGATGAAGGATTAAGGCTGCAGGCGGTTGGCCGGCATGTTGTCCTTATGATGAATGCTATCCGCTACCCAAGTGCTTCAAAGGGAGGGATTTCCGGAGCAACTGCCAATGCTCCGGTTTCAAAACTGACGTGGAATACATAATGATCCAGACCGTTGGTCACCAGTAAAAAGGATACCCTGAACACCAGGTTGTACCTGGCGATCTGTTCAAATACCGGCCGGGTTAAAGCGACTTCAGGGGCTTTACATTCCACCAGCATGGCGGGACGGTGCAGCCTGTTATAGACCAGGATATCGGCCCTTTTGGCCATCCTGTTCAGTATCAGGCTTTTTTCCACACAGATCAGGCCTGCAGGGTAATGCAGGTGATCTGTCAGGTAAGCGAGAATATGCTGGCGGACCCATTCTTCCCGGCTAAGTGCCACATATTTTTTCCGGAAGGGATCAAAAATAGTCGGGACATCGCCGCTGCTGCCGAAGCGGAATGCCGCCGGAGGGAAATTCAGCTGCGGGAGTCCGTATGGTTCAGAAGCATCAGATGTCGGCATGTTTTTTTTCCGGTAACAGGAGTGAGAACAGCACTGCCATGACAAATGAAATGAGAAAGCTGCCGAATATTTCTGATATGCGGGTGGACGGATAAACGAATTCCTTCCAGAGAACGGCCCCCAGGGAGCCGGCTATCAGGGAAGCAAAGACCCCGGCCCTGGAAAAGCGTTTCCAGAAGAGCATCAGCAACAAGGCCGGACCGAAGGCAGCGCCTATTCCTGCCCAGGAGTAAGAT
This sequence comes from Bacteroidota bacterium, assembly GCA_022709385.1. Classification (GTDB taxonomy): domain Bacteria; phylum Bacteroidota; class Bacteroidia; order Bacteroidales; family CAIXZF01; genus JAKLIX01. The sequence continues at coordinate 111,017 of JAKLIX010000012.1, forward strand.
ACCAGGCGGAAAATGGTATCGGGCATCAGAAAGACCAGGATGAAGGCCAGCAGGCCCACTCCGAGGGTCAGGATTTTATTGATCCGGATCATTTTCCTGTCGGCTTTTACCTTGCTGCTCAGGGGGCGATAGATGTCCTCACTCATGGCGGATGAGCAGATGATCAGTTCGGATGAAGCGGTGGACATCATGGCGGACACCACGCCCGACAATAAGATCCCTGCCAGGAGGGGATTGACCAGCACCATGGTGAGCGCCGGCAGTATCTGTTCCGCATCTTTCATACTCTCAGAGAGCGCGGGGATCTGTCCCGAATGAACGATCACACGACCGGCAATGCCGATCAGGATGGCGCCGCAATAGGCCACCACTGTCCAGACGGCTGCCACCCAGATGGCTCTTTTCACATCAGCCTGGTTCCTGAGCGCCATCATCCGGGAAAGAAGCTGGGGTTGTCCCGTATAACCGAAAGCCCAGCAAAGGCCGTTGATGATGGCCAGCCCAAGGGTTCCTCCGGCCATGGCATGGGTGACGGATCCGTATCCATCGCCAATGGCGTTCATGCCCCCCACGAAGTCAATGTGATGGGATGCCATAAAAAAAAGCAGCAGCACGGGCAGGATGATCAGCGTAAAGATCATCAGCACGGACTGGAAAACGTCGGTGGCAACCACGGCCATGAAACCGCCGAAAGAAGTATAAATGATCACGACGAGAGAGCCGATGATCATCCCCCAGACCGGACTGAGTCCGAAGGTCTTTTCAAACACGGCCCCGGCCCCTTTGAACTGGGCAGCGATGTAAAAGAGAAAAAAGAAAATGACAATGACTGCCGAGAGTATCCCTATCGGTCTGGCTGTCCCGGGAAAACGCCTCGAAAGCAGGCTGGGGATGGTCAGGGCGCCTGTCCGTGCCGACTCTGACCGTAACCTTCCCGACATCACTATCCAGATAAACAGGATGCCTGCCACACACCCGATCGCCACCCAGATGCTCTCCATCCCGATCAGGTAGGCTTCGCCGGTGAGGCCGAGCAACAACCAGGCCGACTCACCGGTCGAACGTTCCGATAAGGCAAGTGCAGTTCCCGAGAGTTTTCTTCCCCCGAGTATAAAATCATCGTTGGTTTTTGAACGCATAGCTGACCAGACAGCCAAACCAATGACCACAGCCAGGTACAGTATAAAAATGAACATCATCATGGCCCGGGATTTTATCAGCCAAACCTAATGATTTTTTTTATGCAGTCCGAAAAAACACAGGAACGCAATGTGCTTTCCAGCGTCTACAGGAGCCGGTGTCCCTCAAAAGAAGATTATCCCGGCGCTTTTCGCCTGTATCCGAGGATGAAGAGTCCGGTAGCGGCGGCCAGCACACTGGCCGTTACGATCGCCATTTTGGACTGGTTTACAAACAGGGGGTCGCTGAAAGCAAGAAAGCTGATAAAAATGGACATGGTGAATCCGATACCGGCCATAAAACCCATGCCGGTGATATCTCTCCAGGTGATACCCTCCGGCAGTGAAGCCAGACCGCTTCTCACGGTAAACAGAGAGAACAGCAAAATCCCCGCAGGCTTTCCAAACAATAAACCGAGGATGATCCCAATCCCAAGGGTACTTTCCCTGAGTTCATCAATGCCTCCTTCCAGGATAATGGCAGTATTCGCCAGCGCAAACAGGGGCATGATGAAAAAATTGACAGGTTTGTGCAGGAGGTGTTCCAGCCTCTCCACCGGGGAATGCTTGCGGCCAGGCAAGTTGCAGGGAATACTCAGGGCAAGCAGTACACCGGCAATGGTGGCATGTATTCCCGATTCGTGTACGGCAAACCACAACAGCAAACCGACTAAAATATATGGTGCCATGTACCTGACCTTAAAATAGTTAAATCCAAACAGCATGATCACCAGGCCCAGGGAGATCCAGATCCAGCTAAGATGCAGATCGGCCGTATAAAAAACAGCGATTACCAGGATGGCCCCCAGATCATCGATCACGGCGATGGCCGTCAGCAACACCTTCAGCGATAAGGGAACCCGCTTCCCGAGTAATGACAGCAATCCCAGGGAAAAGGCAATATCAGTGGCCATCGGGATCCCCCATCCTGCCAAGGCCGGTTTTCCCGCATTCACGGAGAAAAAAGTCAAGGCAGGGATCAGCATCCCTCCCAGGGCAGCGATAGCCGGGAGGATGGCCCTGTCAAAAGATGAAAGCTCGCCCTTGGTCAGCTCCCGTTTTATTTCGAGCCCGATTAAAAAGAAAAACACACTCATCAGTCCGTCGTTGATCCAGCCCAGCACGGATAACTTCAGATGAAACCCGGACAGGCCGAGGTGCAGTGGAAAGTTCAGGATATTAAACATCCCTTCCTGCCAGGGAGAATTGGCGATGGCCATGCTGATGACGGCACAAACAATGAGGATAAAACCCAACGCACTTTGCCCGGAAACAAATTCCCGGAACATTTCAGTGAGCGGATACGCGATTCTTTCTTTAATCAATTTCAACACCATCATTCCGTCATTTAGTGTTTCCTGCCAAAAATGCGTTTCAGCCAGCGGTGAAAGGCATGAATGGAAGTGACCGGGGGATAGTGCATCAGGATGCACTCATGTGCGATCACCTTGATCTGCTGTTCATTGCAGAAATCCAGTGCTTCAATGCTCTCAGACTGCTGCTGTATCCAGAGGTATTCGATGCCTCGCTGTTTGCATTCCTTTGCAATGGTAAGCGTTTCCGCAGCGGGTACCATGGAAAGCACTCCCCTGACAGGAAAAGGAATTTCACTGATACTTTTATAACAAACTTCACCGTCGAAAGTTTGCATTTTCGGATTCACAGGGTAAAGGGTCCAGCCCTTTTTCCTGAGTGAACGGTAAGCCACGGCCCCGAAACGTTTGGGATTTGAAGAAACGCCGGCAAACGCCACGGCAGGCAGGCTGATAAATTCAGTGATGAGATTTTCTCTGTTGTTCATGGCTCTCATGATATAGATGATAGAAGTGATCCCACAACGCATCCTCAGGAGGAGCGGCTTCTACAAGGATTTCTTTGTGGCTCACCGGATGATCGAAGCTTACAGAGCGGGCATGCAGGTGGATGGATCCATCGGGATTGCTCCTTGGGTATCCGTACTTGAGATCGCCCCTGACAGGTGAGCCGGTCGCAGCAAGCTGCGCCCTGATCTGGTGGTGACGCCCGGTGATAAGGTTGATCTCCAGAAGGAAATATCTGTCTGATTGAAACATCAAGCTGTACTCAAGCAGCGCCGGCCGGCTGTCCTTCACCGCATGTTCATAAACATACGAACGGTTTTGTTCCTGGTTCCTGTACAGGTGGTGCGAAAGGCTTCCGCTCGCAGGGTCAGGGCATTTACCAACCACAGCCCAATAGATCTTCTTCATCTGCCTGTCTCTGACCAGCGCATTCATACGTGCCAGTCCCTTGCTGGTGCGGGCAAAGACCACCACCCCGCTCACAGGCCGGTCGAGCCGGTGAACAACACCCAGGAATACCTCACCCGGCTTATGGTATTTCTCCTTCAGGTAATCTTTCAGATCCTCGCTCATGGGGCGGTCACCGGTCTGATCGCCCTGTACAATCTCTGAAGGCAGTTTGTTGACGATGAGCAGGTGATTGTCCTCGTAAAGGATTCTGCGACTGATATCAGTATTGTTCCCTTTCATTCGGGAAATCAAGCGATTTGACGTCTTTGATGTATTGAACGACCGAACCTTTGATCTCTTCACTCAGGTTGTGGTATCTCCTGAGGAAACGGGGAGAAAAAGCCGTGTTCATCCCCAGCATGTCATGCAAAACCAGCACCTGACCGTCCACTTCGCTGCCTGCACCGATACCGATGATGGGAATCCTGACATCCCTGGCCACGGCCGCTCCCAACTGGGCAGGTATTTTCTCGAGGACGATGGCAAAGCAACCCGCTTTTTCGAGAAGGCGGGCATCAGCCATCAGCTTCTGGGCTTCCTGCTCGGTGGTGGCCCTCACCACATAGGTTCCGAATTTATGGATGGACTGGGGCGTAAGCCCGAGATGCCCCATGACGGGGATCCCTGCCGACAGTATCCGGTCAACCGACTCAAGTACTTCGCTTCCTCCTTCCAGTTTCACCGCATCTGCCCCCGATTCTTTCATGATACGGATGGCGGAATTCAGGGCTTCCTTCGAATTGCCCTGGTAGGTCCCGAAAGGAAGATCGACCACCACCAGCGCCCGTTTCACTCCCCTTACCACCGAAGAAGCATGGTAAATCATCTCGTTCAGGGTAATGGGAAGCGTGGTACGGTGCCCGGCCATCACATTGGATGCCGAGTCACCCACCAGGATCACCTCTATGCCGGTTTCATCAAGTAAAACTGCAAAAGAATAGTCGTAGGCGGTAAGCATGGCAATTTTCTCGCCACGCTGTTTCATTGCCATGATGACATGTGTCGTAACTTTGGCAGGCAATAACTTTGAAGACATATTTTTTTTTCGCAAAGGTATGCTTTTATCATTGTCAGTTCCGACAAAAAGCCGCCCTGCTTGTTTCCATGTCTGATGAAGCCCGCTTTACCCTGTCATATCATCCTGCTGTTCCTCCTTGGATTCCTTGTTCAGGCAAAGGCCTGGGCGCAGTTTTTCGATACGGGGCAGGATCCGGCTTCCGTCAAATGGGAACACATCCCCTCCGACACTTTCGACCTGATTTACAGCCATGATTTCAGCCAGGCCGGAAGGCTGGCCGCATTGCTGCATCACAGCCTTCCGCTGATCAGCAGGGATTTTGAGCCCGGGCGCATCAAAGCCCTTCCGGTGATCGTTCACGGCAGTGCTGCCATTTCCAACGGACTGGTCAGCCTGGCGCCCCGGAGAATGGAGATTTACCCCGTCAGTCCACAGGATGTGTATGCCCAGGACTGGCTGGAGCAGCTGGCCCTTCATGAGTTAAGACACTCCGTTCAGCTGGATTTTTTACGGAGGAGCAGGCTGGGCATGCTGAGCCGCATTTTCGGTGACCAGGTCATTGCAGCCGCCACCGGACTGTATGTCCCGGCCTGGTTCTTGGAAGGAGACGCTGTTCTGGCCGAAACCCGGTTCAGCAGGAGCGGACGCGGAAGATCACCCGCTTTTGAGATGGAACTCAGGGCCCAACTCCTCGAAACAGGCCCCTGGTCCTATGATAAAGCCGTTTTCGGTTCCTACCGCGACTTTGTGCCGGACAAATACTGTCTTGGCTATCACATCACCGGAGTTCATACGGCAAGACAGGGAATGACACTTTGGCGCGAAAGCCTCGCTGCCGTCAGTCACCTTCCTTTCATTCCAAATCCGTTTAACCGGAAGTTAAAGCGACTCTCGGGGAGCGGCTTCGGTGGCCTGTATACAAGCGCCATGCAGGAACTTGACAGTGCATGGCGGATGGAACAAACGCTCCGGCCAGCACAAAGCCCCCGGGGAACCTACTATCATTACCGTTTCCCGGAATTGAACGCCGAGGGAACGGTCATTGCCTACCGGACAGGTCCCGGGGATATCCCGCGCCTGGTCAGCATCGAACCCACCGGAAAGGAAAAGGTGGTCCATACACCCGGGCAGGTTATCGCCGACAGGATCTCCCATGGCGGCGGCCTGGTCTGCTGGGTAGAACTGATCCCTGACCCCAGGTGGGAAAACAGATCCTACACCGCACTGTGCCTCCTTGACCTGCAAACAGGTAAGCTGCGCAGATCGAAAGGAAAAAACAGGTGGTATGCACCCTCGCTGAGCCGCGACGGAACCAAAGTGGCAGTGGTGGAAAGCAGTGAATCCTCAGCCTCCTCCATTCTGATAGTCCAGACTGTTGATTTTCAGGTGATCAAACGTATTCCGGCACCAGGCGGCTGTACCTTTATCAAACCATACCTCCATGATGCAGGTAACAGACTGCTTGCTATCGTTCTCTCCGGTAAAGGCAAAGCACTGGCAGAAATCGAAACAAACACCGGAACAATAAGTTATCTAACCGGTTTTGAATATTCAGAACTCGATTACCCCTGTTATATCGATGAGAGGATATGTTTTATCGCAGCCTATGATGCAATAAATAAACTGTATTGCCTCGACAGCGGTAATAAACTACTGAGACTGTTGGTGGCAGGCCGTTACGGCGTCACCGACCCCTCCCCTGCCCCAGGTGGCAAACTGATATTTTCCGAATACGGATCCAACGGATACCGTCCTGTCGTACTCAATAGGCCGGAAGGGGTGGCAGTGGACAGGAAAGATCGCATCAGACAGCCTTACCTTATTGGCCGGCTGCAACAGGCAGGCTTGTTGCAGCCTGTCGATTTTCCGGACCAACCACCTGAACCTCAGGCTGTGAAATACAGAAAATGGAGGCAGCTGATTAAATTCCACAGCTGGTCGCCCCTGTTCGCAGATATTGACAATACAGGCCTCTACCCCGGTTTCAGCCTTTTCTCCCAGAACCTGCTGAATACCCTGTTTTTATCTGCGGGTTATCGCTATGATCCGGGGGAAGGTCATGGCAGGGCGATTTCCAAAGCCAGTTACAGGGGATTATACCCCGTACTGGATGCCGGATGGGAAGAAGGGAACAGAACAGGATATTACAGGGTTCAGGGAAATATTCTTCCATTTACATACAGGGAAAGGGAACTCACTGCCGGGCTGAGTCTTCCCCTCAACCTGACAAGAGGCAAATTTCTGAGTGGGATCAGGCCATCCGTCAGAAGCATTCAGACAAACTTGAAACCTTCGGGCGACAGCCCGCACGGCTTGATCCTGAGCGGACAGAAGAGCCTGGAGTACTCCTTTTCCGCCTGGCGTCTCCTCAGGTACAGTGCAAGAGACATGGGGCCCAGGCTGGGTCAGTCTTTGGTTTTCCATTACAGACAAAGTTTTCCGGGAGAAACAGATCCATCATCCATCCTTGCGCTTAAGGCAAATATCTATTTCCCAGGTATTTACAGATACCATCACTTACGTGCTGCGGCCGGATTCCAGTTGCGCGAAGACGCGAAAACCTACCGTTTTGCCGACCTGGTGACTGTTCCCGGATTTAGCGGCCGCAGCGGGGCAAAAACCGGCACTGCCTCCCTCACCTATGCCCTTCCACTCTGGTGCCCTGATTACAGCCTGCCCGGACTGCTGTACCTGAAACGGGTAAGCACTGCCGTATCAGGCCATTACCTCCGGACCTTTGACACTGGGGGTCAAGACAATCCCTTTATTGCTGCGGTCGCCGACCTGCTCTTCGACCTGCATCTGTTCCGCTTCTTCGCCCCCCTGAAACTCGGCATACGCGCTTACTACAGCCATCCGGAGAGAAATTTTTCCACAGCATTCATTTACACGATTGATCTGACCTCCTACTGAGTACCCGGTGGATGCAGGGACGGCAGATTTGCTTAAGAGGGAAAGCTTGTGTAGGTTTGTACCCGGAAACCCGTTGCGTATGAATTTCCTTATCCGGCTGATCGTTTCTTCCCTGGCCGTCATTATCACCTCTTACCTGTTACCGGGGGTGCATATCGACGGCCCGCTGACAGCCATCATCGTGGCTGCCGTCCTGGCCTTGTTGAACATTTTCCTGAAACCGGTGGTGGTGCTGCTCACCATCCCCATCACCTTTTTCACCCTGGGGCTCTTCCTGCTGGTAATCAACGTCTTTATGATCTACCTGGTAACCAGGCTGGTCCCGGGTTTCACGGTCGACGGCTTCTGGTGGGCGCTTGCCTTCAGCATCATCCTGTCGCTGGTCACCGGGTTGCTTGATAAATTAAACGAAAAATTCACCTTCTGAAAAATGAAAGCAAGAAGCATCAGCAGCAAAGAAGAAATAGAAGACATCATCAGGAAATGTGAAGTGTGTCACATGGCCATGGTGGATCCTGACGGTTTGCCATACCTGTTGCCGATGAACTTCGGTTACAGGGAAGGGGCGGTCTATCTGCATTCATCGGCCGAAGGCAGAAAGATTGACATTCTGCGGAACAATCCGCAGGTTTGCATCGGATTCAGTACCGATTATCTTCTCAGGCACCAGCATCCGGAAGTCGCATGCAGTTACAGTATGAAATACCGCAGCCTGCTGATGACCGGAACCGTTGAATGGATAGAAGACCCGGATGAGAAGATCGCTGCCATGAACATTATTATGCAGCATTACACGGGTCTGGATTTCCCGTACAACATGCCGGCCATTCGTGAAGTGTGCGTTTTCAGGCTGCTTCCCCGCCAGGTAAGCGGAAGGGCTTACGGTTATTGATAAACCAAAGTGTCAGCTTCCTCAGGAGATAGCCCGTCAGGCTGCCGAACAGCATCCCTGCCACCACGTCTGCAGGATAATGCACTCCGAGATAAATCCTTGAATAAGAAACGCTTGCCGCCCAAACAAGCAAGCCCCATGCCAGCCAGCGGTAATGTCTGATATAGAAACCAAACAGGAATACGGCGAGGCTGAATGTATTGGTGGCATGTGAAGAAACGAAACCGTATTTCCCTCCGCATTCCCCGTTCACAAGGTGAAGCAGGGGTTGGAGGGCTGGTTCGTGACAGGGCCTGAGGCGTTGCACCTGGTTCTTGAACAAATGCACTGACAGCTGGTCTCCGAGGGTGATCATCAGGGCGGCTCCCAGCAGTATCCACCAGGTTTTATTCCCATACTTTCTATAAACCAGGAAGATCAGCAGCAGGTAGAGTGGGATCCACACCGGTTTATTGCTGAACCAGTACATGATGAAATCACAGCCCTGGTTGTGAAGGCCGTTGATTCCAAGCAGCACTTCAGTATCAATTTCTTTCAGGTATTGCAATATCTGCGGCATGGGGTCAGTTCCGGATCATTCCGGCAGTGCCTGGTTAAGTGCTTTCCACAGCAGGTCTTTCAATTCTGTCAGGCCTTTGCCGGTATGGGACGAAATAAACACGGCCGGGATGCGGGAGGGCAGTTCCTTTTTCATTTCCTGCATCAGTTCGGCATCCAGCAGGTCGGCCTTGGTTACGGCAAGCACCCTGGCCTTGTCCAACAATTCAGGATTGTAGGCTTTCAATTCGTTTAAAAGGATAGCAAATTCCTTACGGATACTGGCTGTATCGGCCGGGATCATGAAGAGAAGGGCGGCATTGCGTTCAATATGCCTGAGGAAGCGTAAACCCAGGCCCCTTCCTTCATGGGCACCTTCGATAATACCCGGAATATCTGCCATCACAAAAGATCTGTCGTCTCTGTATGCAACAATACCGAGGTTTGGGCGCAGTGTAGTGAAGGGATAGTCTGCAATCTGTGGTTTTGCAGCTGAAACAACCGACAGCAGGGTTGACTTGCCCGCGTTCGGAAAACCCACGAGGCCCACATCGGCCAGTATCTTCAGTTCCAGAATCTTCCATCCTTCCTGCCCGGGTTCTCCGGGTTGTGCAAAACGCGGTGTCTGCATGGTAGCCGACTTGAAATGGTCGTTTCCCATGCCACCACGGCCACCGGGTATCCAGATCCGGCTTTCGCCATCAGCGGTGACCTCACATTCAATCTCCCCGCTTTCAGCATTCCTGGCGATTGTTCCGGGCGGTACCTCCACGACCACATCCCTGCCATCGGCACCCGTCATCAGGTTCCCTCCTCCGGGAATGCCGTCGCCAGCCAGCAGGTGTTTGGTGTAGCGCAGATGCAGTAAAGTCCAGCGCTGGGCATTCCCTTTCAGGATGATATGCCCGCCGCGTCCGCCGTTGCCACCGTCAGGACCACCTTTGGGATTGGCCCTGGTCCGGGCAAAATGCACCGAACCTGCCCCTCCTTTCCCGGAACGACAAAAAACCCTGATATAGTCAACAAAATTTGAAGAAGCCATGATGGTAATCAGGGGTGAAACTTCTCAATCTCCCTGTACAACATGTCAGAAATATGATCGATGGTACCCACCCCATGGACGGTGACCAGTTTTCCCTGGTTCCTGAAGTAATGCAACAGGGGTTCAGTCTGGTTGTGATAGGTTTCCAGCCTTCTGCGGATCACTTCCGGTTTATCGTCGCTGCGTCCCTGGTCTGTGGCCCGTTTTACCAGGCGGTTCACGAGCTCATCCTCATTCACCTCGAGTTCCAGTACCAGCTTGATCATCAGTTTTTCCCTTTCCAGCATCTGGTCCAGTTCTTCAGCCTGTACCAGGGTCCTGGGAAAACCGTCAAACACAAAACCGTTCACATAGCGGTTCTCTTCCACCACCTGACGGAGGATATTCACCAGGATTTCATCCGGTACCAGCATCCCCTTGTCCATGTAATCTCTTGCCAGTTTTCCGCAGAGACTTTCCCTCCTGACCTCCTCCCTGAGAATATCTCCTGTGGAGATGTGCTTCAGCTGGAATCGCTGTGCAATTCTCAGTGACTGGGTTCCCTTACCTGCCCCGGGAGGGCCGAACATGACTAAATTAAACATAAAATAAATTATTCTGAACCAATCTGATAAATATCAGGGAGGTTCCTTCCATATCCATTGTAGTCCAGGCCGTATCCGATGATAAAATCATTCGGGATCTCAAAGCCTGTATAATCCAGTTTATAACGTTCACGGAAAGCTAAAGGTTTAAAAAGGAGGGCCGCAATTCTGAGATCCGCGGGAACCTGTTCCAGTATCTGTTCCCTCAGCCTGGCCAGCGTAAGACCGGTATCCACGATATCCTCGACGATGATCACATTTCGCCCCCTGAGGTCTTCCTTCAGGCCGATCAGGTGATGTACCTGGGAAGAAGTCGTGGTCCCCACATAAGATGCCAGCTTCACAAAAGATATTTCGCAGGGGAAGTTCATCCTCTTAAACAAATCTGCGGCAAACATGAAAGCCCCGTTCAAGATCACCAGGAAAACCGGGTTTTTGTCACGGAAATCACCTTCGATCCGTGCAGCCATCGTGTCGACGGCCTTTGCGATCTCCGCTGCTCCCAGATAGGGTTTAAACTCCTTATCGCACACCCTGATCATATCCATGATAAACCTTATTTCTGCAAACATATTAAAATTCGGACAGATTTGCATAATACGGCAGGAATATTTTTCCCTGACGGGGAATACACATCCCCCAAAAGGCGGAAAAATTCTATCTTCGCTCCGAATAATGCAAACATCCTTATGAAACCTGTCGTCAGCATCATCATGGGCAGCACTTCCGACCTGGGTGTGATGGAAGAGGCCGCCAAGCTTCTCAACGAACTGGAGATCCCGTTTGAGATCAACGCCCTTTCGGCACACAGGACACCGGAGAAGGTGGCCGCTTTTGCCAGCGGGGCTTATGACAGAGGCATACGCGTGATCATCGCAGGCGCCGGCGGGGCCGCACACCTGCCGGGGGTGATCGCCAGCATGACCGCACTCCCGGTGATCGGGGTACCCATCAATTCATCCAACAGCATCGACGGATGGGACTCACTGCTTTCCATCCTCCAGATGCCGCCCGGTATCCCCGTGGCCACCGTAGGTGTGGATGCCGCCCGAAATGCGGCCATCCTTGCCCTGCAGATGCTCGGGACCGGCGATGAAGCCATTTACAGCAAACTGATCGCTTTTAAAGAAGGGCTCAGAAAGAAAATCATCCAGGCCAACGAGGAACTCAGCGGGAAAGCCCGTTACCCCTTCAGGGTAGGCTGATCAAGCTTCCGGATGATCATCAGGCCATCCCTTACAGGAAGCAACAACTGCACTACCCTTGCATCCTGCCTCACCATCGTGTTGAAAAGATGAATGCCGCCGGTTTCCTTGTCCGAAGTTTTTACCTCTTCCAACACCTTTCCTCCCCATAAAACATTGTCGGCCAAGATATAACCTCCGGTTCTTACCAGATCAAACACCAGGGTGTAGTATTCAGGATACTGCTCTTTATCGCCATCGATGAAGACCAGATCATACGGACCCTGCAGCCTTCCCTGCCTGATCAGCTCCCTGGCATCTCCGGTGTGAAGCAGGATGCGGTCCTCCATGCCGGCAACCCGGATGTTAGCCCGGATCACATCCTCCAGTTCGGCATTCACCTCCACAGTATCAAGCAAACCACCCTCCTTCAGTCCAATGGCCAGGCATATGGCCGAATAGGCCGTAAAACAACCCAGTTCAAGCACACGTTCCGGCCGGAGCATCCGGGAGATCATCTGCAGCAGCATGCCCTGAAGGTGTCCGGAAATCATGCGGGGGAAAGGCTGGTGCAGTTGCGTATCTCTGTATATTGCCCTCAACACCGGATCTTCGGGGGTGGAAAAGGCCTCACAATATGCTTCCGTCGCGTTTTCCATATTCATTATTCAAAAGTATTTCTATAAACGCTGGTACACCACACCCCGCAACGACTTTGTCAGCGCGCCCGGTAGGTAAGGGATGACATCCGGTCCGGATCAAGCACCTCGACTGCCACCTCCATCAGGTTTTCCGGAGTAATACGATCTATCTTCCCGATCAGTTCCGCGGCGGTGTCAACCCTGTCGTACACCAGATATGTCTTCCCGGTACTGATCATCTGGTTAAGACTGGAGTCCATGGCAATGGCAATCTGGCCTTTGAACTGTTCCCTGGCCTTGTGAAATTGCAGCGGTCCGATTTTCTTTTCGCGTAACTTCTTGAATTCGAGATGCATAATATCCAGACAGGGCTCCAGATACTCATGATCGGTTCCGATGTACACCATAAACGCACCCGTTTCACGAAAAGGAGCGTATCCGGCCTCCACCTGGTAGGCATGTCCGTATCTTTCGCGGATAGCCATATTCAGACGCGACGACATGGCAGGTCCCCCGAGCAGGTTTACCAGCAGGGAGAAGGCCAGGCGCCTGTCATCATTTTGACTGTATGCAAGATTCCCGCAAATATAGTGTGTCTGGAAAGCCCTTTTTTTCAGTGATTTATGAAACGTCCGGTACGATGAGGCCAGGAAATCCTGCTGCCGGGCAGGAAATGTTCTTTCTGCCTGGTCAGGTACAGAAGCAAAATACCTTTCTGCAAGCATCCACAAATCCCTGCCTGCAATATTACCCACGGAACTGATCACCATATTGGCAGGGATGTAAAGGCGATTGACAAACTGCCGTATTTTATCCGGCCCGAATGACATGACAGATTTCCTGGTACCCAGGATGTTCCTGCCAAGCGGATGCCCCGGGAAAAGCATTGATTCAAATTCCTCGTATATCATCTCATAGGGATTGTCCCGGTATGCGTTGATCTCGTCGACCACAATGCTTTGTTCTTTCCTGATTTCCTTTTCAGGGAAAGAAGGATTGAAGAGGATGTCGGCAAACAATTCGAGTGCCCTGCCATAATATGGATGAAGGAAAGAAGCGTAAATACATGTTTCTTCCCTGGCGGTGTATGCATTCAGGTCGCCTCCGACATCTTCAAGTCTTGCGTTAATGTGGAAGGCTTTACGTTTATGGGTTCCCTTGAATATCCCGTGTTCGGTAAAATGCGCCAAACCGTGCTCCTGTTTCATCTCATGCCTGGTTCCTGCGGCAATCATGACCCCCAGGTGGCTCACCAAACCAGGAACCCGGCGGTGTACCATTCGTAAACCGTTCGATAAACAGTAAAAACTGCTTTCTTCCGTTGCATCCATGTCCGCAAACCTACAAATATTTTCACTCAGGAGGATAGATGAAAGTTAAGACCGGCAGAAAGGACTGCGGAGGATAAACACCGGGAACATGCCAGGTTTCGGAAGAAATCCATAGCTTTGCACCCCGATCCCTGCCTATGTCGATTGAAGTACAGTCAGTTTCCAAAAGTTTCGGCCTGCAGAAAGCGCTCGATGAAGTGAGCTTCAGCATTTCCGGCGGAGAAGTGGTTGGTTTCCTCGGCCCCAACGGTGCCGGAAAAACCACCATGATGAAAATTCTTACCTGCTTTATGCCACCGGGATCAGGAAGGGCATCCGTGCTCGGTTTCGATGTCATGGAGCAAAGCATGGAAGTCCGGAAAAGGATAGGATACCTTCCGGAAACCAATCCCCTGTACCCCGAAATGTATGTCAGGGAATACCTTGGCTTTGTCGCCGGAATCCATAAACTCGACAATCACAGGCAAAGGATCGAAGCGGTGATCGGGCTGACAGGACTGGGAAAGGAACAACACAAGAAAATCGGTGCTTTATCAAAAGGGTACCGGCAAAGAACCGGGCTTGCCCAGGTGTTGTTACATGATCCTGAAGTACTTATCCTGGACGAGCCGACTTCCGGACTGGATCCCAACCAACTGCTTGAGATCCGCAACCTGATCTCGGCCGTTGGCAGGGAAAAAACAGTAATGCTCAGTACCCACATCATGCAGGAGGTGGAAGCCGTCTGCGACAGGGTCATCATCATCGACAGGGGAAAAATCGTAGCCGATGCCGCCACGTCCGAACTGGGAAGGATGTCGTTCAACCGCCAGGTGATCCTGCTGGAACTCGACCAGGAGGTTCAGGCAGATCAACTGTCAGCGATTCCGGGGATCAGCCGGGTGGAAGCTTTAGGAGATATGAAGTGGAAACTGGAATCCGGCACCCCGGCCGATATCAGGCCTGAGCTCTTCGCCTTTGCCGTTTCAAACGGCCTTACCATACTGTCGCTCAGCCGTGAAGCCCACAGCCTTGAGGAAGTCTTCCGCCGCCTGACCGGGAATACGCCTGCCGATTGATTTGGACTTCCGGATTTTCTCTACCTTTGCAGCTTATTTTTTAACCTACAAACTTATTTACAATGGCATATTATTTCACTTCCGAAAGTGTTTCAGAAGGCCATCCCGACAAGGTGGCCGACCAGATATCCGACGCCCTGCTGGATGAATTCCTGCGCTGGGATCCCGACAGCAAGGTTGCCTGCGAAACCCTTGTAACCACGGGTCTTGTGGTATGCAGCGGAGAAGTTAAAACCGAAGGATGGGTCGATATCCAGGACATCGTCCGCCGTACCCTGCGGAAAATTGGCTATACCAGGGCCGAATACCAGTTCGAGGCCGAATCCTGCGGAGTGATCTCCACGATTCACGAACAATCCAGGGATATCAACCAGGGGGTCGAGCGCGAAAAGCCGCAGATGCAGGGTGCCGGCGACCAGGGAATGATGTTCGGCTACGCGCACAACGAAATGGCCAACTTTGCACCCCTTCCCGTCGAAATCGCCCACCGCCTGATGCAGGAACTTGCCGCGATCAGGCACGAAGGAAAAGTGATGAAATACCTGCGCCCGGATTCCAAATCCCAGGTCACCATCAGATACAGCGATGAAGGGAAGGCCGAATGTATCGACACCATCGTGGTGAGCACCCAGCATGACGATTTCGTGCCGGCCGGCGGAAAAACCCCCAGGGACCTGAAAGCCGCCGAACAACAGATGCAGGACACCATACGCGAAGACATCAACAAATACCTCCTTCCCAGGGTAAAAAAAGGACTGAAGAAAGAACAACAGAAACTCTTCACCGATACAATGCGCCTGCTGGTGAATCCCACAGGGAAATTCGTGATCGGCGGACCACACGGAGATACCGGTCTCACAGGCAGAAAGATCATCGTGGACACCTACGGAGGAAGAGGGGCTCACGGAGGCGGGGCATTCTCCGGGAAGGACGCATCCAAAGTGGATCGTTCTGCTGCCTATGCCATGAGACATATCGCCAAAAACCTTGTCGCTGCAGGCATTGCATCCGAAGTGCTCGTACAGGTTGCTTACGCCATCGGCGTTGCAGAACCGGTCGGACTCTATGTCAACACCTTCGGCAGTTGCAAGCTAAAAGACAAGAAAGGAAAAACCATGACAGACGGAGCCATCTCCGAAAAGATCAACCGCATCTTCGACCTTCGCCCCTATGCCATTATCCAGCGCTTCGGCCTTAAAAACCCTATTTTCCTCCCTACGGCAAGCTACGGACATTTCGGAAGAGATCCCTATACCGAAGAAGTGGCTGTATACTATCCGGTTAAAGGAGCTGCTAAGATCAACGATAACGGCCGCGTCAAATATTTGAAACAAGTCGAATTCTTCGCCTGGGAAAAAACCGATTATGTCGATATCCTGAAAAAAGAATTCGGAATCTGATCCCAAAGCACGAAAAAAGAGGCTGTCTCAAAAGCGAGGCAGCCTCTTTTTTTTCAGTGCCGCGTCAAGGTGTCATGGAACAACTGACACACTGATGAAAATCAACGGATCACCAATCGTCCCCTTTGCAGTTCATTCCCTTCACGGCCTGCTTCGTACAGATAGATTCCTGCATCAAGATGTTGAACGTCAATTGATTGTGTTTCTTCTGGCTTGATCAGGGTCTCTTGCACCATCCTTCCGTTCAGGTCGAACAGGCGGAAAGGCATCGCTTCCCCGGTTTCGATACCGTTCATATCAACAAATACCTGACCATAGGCAGGATTCGGGTATACCTTAAACTGTCTGCCTTCTGCTTCCGCCGGACTGGAGACACCAACCGTACCGGCATTGAACCAGATTTCCACCGCAATAGAATCGTTGGCATTCTGACTGTCGAAGAACACATACATGATTTTGGTAATCCCGTGTGCTCCCAAGGCGTCGTAATCACCGCTGAAGTGGGTGAAGTCAGTTGAATTGGCCGGAATGGTCAGGGGAGACGGTGAAACAAAAACATCTGGCGGATAACACTGTATCCAGCAAAAGTAGTTGATGGTATTGGGCACCTCATACAGCACGATCTTTTTCACCATGACATCCAGATCGGCAGATGTATTGTTGGTGACATACACATAGGCTGTCAGCACGAGGTTGGCATCGCCGGAAACCATGATGGTCTGACCATTGGTGATGCTTCCGCTGGCATTGGACAGACTGAGACTCTGCGATGAGAGACTGAAGGCACTGATTAAGAATACACTGATCAGTAAGAGTAATTTTTTCATAAATATGAAGTATTGAGCATACAAAAGTATTGATATTTTCTTTTATCAACAAGCTGCTTTTCATAACTTATCATGCAAGGCTGGTTGAAAACGTGCAAAATGCTTGTACTTTCGAAAATTGTTTTACATTTGCTTTCCGGGAAACTGATAAACTGCCGGCTATGAAACGAAGCCTGATTGCGGCCTGTTTGATCTGTTCCCTGCAGTTCTGTGTATTGGCGCAGTCTGGCAGGGTTTTGTTGGTGGAAACCTTCACCAATGCTTCCTGTCTTTCGTGTGCCGTACAGAATCCTGGCCTGCACAGCCTGTTGTCGGAATATCCCGGCCGGGTTGTCAGCGTGAATTATCACGTGGGCTGGCCCGCAGGGGATCCCTTTTACAGCCACAGCGCCTCTGATGTGAATGCCAGGGCGCAGTTTTACCGGATTACAGGCATTCCCTACTGTGAAATGAATGGATCATCCCTCACCGGTGACCATTACCAGGGTGCCCCGGTGAATCTGAAAGCCGAAGCCATAGAAAAAACCCTGGACCTGCCTTCGCCTCTTCAAATCACCCTTGATCACCAACAAACGGCAAGTGGTGACAGCATCCTTATCCATGTGAATATCAGGGCACTGGAAGCAATGCAAGGAGACCCGGCTGTTTTCGTGGCCGTAGTCGAAAAGTCAGTGGAATACGAACTTCCTCCGGGTACCAACGGTGAAAAAAGATTCAGTCATGTCCTGAAAAAATTGCTTCCGGATCCTGAAGGTTTGTCCCTGCCCCGCGTCCTGAACCCTGAAGAGAATATCGCATACGATTTTACCTGGACGCCCCGTGGCATGAACGATCTGCGCCAGCTCTGCGTGGTGGCCTGGGTGCAGGACAGGCAAAGCAAAATAATCCACCAGGCCGCCTTCAGCCCTCCGAAAGGTCCCGACCTGCTGAACGCCGCCATCCTTCAAATCAACAAACCCGGAAAACAACACTGCGACAATCACCTCGGCCCGGAAGTACGCATCGCTAACCTGGGCGGTGTCCCGCTCAGATCGCTGAATATTTACTATTCCGTCAACGGAAGCCCGACCCGCTCCTATTCCTGGAACGGTTCCCTCGCTTTCCTTGAAAGCACCTCCATTAGCCTTCCAAAAGTGAAGTTCGACCTGCATTCCACCAGAAATACCCTTAGCGTCTGGTGCGGGCAACCCAACGATCAGGCAGACGCCGTGCCGGAAGATGATGCCATGGTGATGCATTTCGATGCCGGTTTCACCGTCGGCCCCCAAATTACGATCGACCTGCTCACCGATGCATACCCGGGTGAAACCACATGGAAAATCATCAGCAGTGCCGGAGGTATCATCGCCCAGGGTGGTCCCTACGCCGGCGCCCATACGCTTTACTCCCACGACATCACCCTTCCTGATGAAGGATGCTACGACCTGGTCTTCTACGATGCGGCCGGCGACGGTGTCCACGGAAAATACGGCAAGGGATATGTCCGGATCAAAGACCAGAACAAACAAGTCTTCTGGGAAGGCGGAACTTTTGAAAATGAAGTCATGGTTCCCGTGAAAGTAGATATGAGTCTCGGAACCAAAGAACAGGAAAGCATCGGCGACTTCCAGGTCTTTCCCAATCCCTTCGACAATACAGCCACCATCAGCTTGTACCTTCCTACAGATCAAAACATTACACTTCGTGTACTGAATGAAGTGGGCCAGACGGTTTATTTTATGGATAAAGTCCTCTTTACGGCCGGAAGCCATACCATCGACCTGAACGGCGAAACCTGGACCCCGGGCATCTATTTTATCAAGTTGTTCACCGGTAACACCCTGCTTACCAAGAAACTCAGTCTTACCAAGTAATTCCCCTGACTTCACTTTCAGCACAGCAGGGCAACATTTTCCCGTAGTTTATGTCTTTGTGAACGTCTGTTTTATGTCAAATCTAAATACGTATATGTCATGAAGTATCTGTTTCTGTCCTTCATTACCTGGTTCTTTGGTTTTACCGCAATCCATGCCCAGCAGGAATCCCAGCGTCTGGTGCTGGCAGAAGAATTCACCAATGCCAGCTGTGGTCCCTGTGCGTCGCAAAACCCGGCATTTGATGCCTTGCTGGCAGCCAATGCCACTAAGATCACATCCATTAAATACCATACGAACTGGCCGGGTACCGATCCCATGAATGCCCAAAATCCGCAGGATGCAGCTGCCAGGGTCACCTATTACCAGGTTTCAGGGGTTCCTTATTGCAGGATGGACGGCGCCGTGGTAAACGGATCCGCTTATTCCGGAGCACCTTCCAATCTTACCCAGGCTAAGATAGATGCTGCCTGGGCTGTGCCATCCCCTTACGAAATGCAACTGTACCAGTACATTCCCCCTTCAAACGACAGCGTTTACCTGAGCCTGCTGATCCATGCCACCGATCCCGATGCAGGCAGCCTGGTAGCCCATCTGGCCGTGATCGAAAAACACATTCATTTTAATTCAGCGCCGGGAGGCAACGGAGAAAAAGACTTCTACAATGTAATGAAGAAACTGCTTCCGGGTAAAAACGGAACCGTCCTGCCGGCTTCATGGACCGCAGGCGATTATGTCGTGCTTGATTATGCCTGGGCTTTCGCCAATGTGTATAATCCTGTCGAGGTTGCAGCTGTAGCCTTCGTGCAGAATAATTCCGATAAAAATGTCCGCCAGGCAGTCAACAGTTCCTCCACACCCCTGATCCCTGTTTATTCAAGGGATGCCGCCATCCTCAGGGTGGAAGAAGTTCCGCTGAATGCCTGCTCCATGAAACTGAGCCCCGCGGTCACCATACGCAACAACGGCAGCCAGCCCCTCACAAGCCTCAATATCAGGTATTCCGTGAACGGTGAACCGGCTCAGACCTATGCCTGGACAGGCAATCTTGCATCCTGGGAAAAAACCAGGATCACCATTCCTGAATTCATGTTCGCCCTGGCAGACCAGAATTCCCTGGTGGTTACGGCCGAAGATCCCAACGGCCAGGCCGATGAGTATGTTAAGAACAACAGTGTTACGGTGAATTTCCCAAAAGCGCCGACCGTGTACCGTAAAATGCAGCTCAGCCTCAGGACCGACAACAACCCCCAGGAAACCACCTGGGAGATCAGGGATGAGACAGGCGGACTGCTCACTTCTTCAGGTGTCATCACCCAGGCCAACACCCTGCTCACTTTTCCGATCCAGATTCCCACGGGCGGATGCTATACTTTCACTGTCTTTGATGCAGGCGGCAACGGACTCTGCTGCACGCAGGGATACGGCTATTACCAGCTGCTGGATTCCACCGGCGCCCTGATAGGCGAAGGCGACCAGTTCGGCAACCATGTGACACATGCTTTCCGCATTCACAGCGCGGCCGGTCTGGAAGAAACTGATCCAGTCAGCGGACTGGAGGTATTCCCCAATCCATTCGGGGATGTCCTGAGTCTGAGGTTCACAAAGTCCGCCACCAGCGGGTTCCGGGTGCGCATCCTCACCCCGGCCGGCATGGAGGTATTTGACAAGACCTACACGGGAATGTTACCCGGCACGCATGAACTGGAAATTTCCACCGCGATGCTGAGCCCCGGAGTTTATATCCTTGAAGCAGGGAATGACCACAGGAGCAAGATCGTCAAGATCAGGCGCTAAAGAGGCCGGGACGCTTAGAACAATCCTTCGATCACTTCGTCATTCACACTTGCGGGAAGTGTCACTTTCAGCAGGGGCTCCTTTTCCATGGCTTTGCGGATGGCGAAGTCCGCATTCGGGTTTCTTGCCCAGCTTCTGCGGGCGATCCCGTTGTTGACATCCCAGAAAAGCATGTTGTGCAGGCGTCTGGAAGCTTCCGGGCTGCCGTCGAGCAGCATTCCGAAGCCTCCGTTGATCACTTCACCCCAGCCGACGCCGCCCCCATTATGCAGCGATACCCAGGTAGCGCCGCGGAAGGCATCTCCGATCACATTCTGAACAGCCATGTCAGCTGTAAAACGTGATCCGTCATAGATGTTTGCCGTTTCACGGTAAGGGGAATCCGTGCCGGAAACATCGTGATGGTCGCGGCCAAGCACTACGGGGGCTGAGATTCTTCCCGCTGCAATGGCACGGTTGAATGCTTCCGCTATCCGTATCCTTCCCTCACTGTCGGCATACAGTATCCTTGCCTGGGAACCCACCACCAGCTTGTTTTCACCGGCTGCCCTGATCCACTGCAGGTTGTCGTCCAACTGCTGCCTGATCTCAGGAGGAGCCTGCATGCTCATTTGTTGCAGGGTTTCTGCGGCAATACGATCAGTGGTTTCGAGGTCCTCCGGCCTTCCGGAGGTACACACCCACCGGAAGGGGCCAAAGCCATAATCGAAGCACATCGGACCCATGATGTCTTCCACGTAGGAAGGGTAAATAAAGCTGCCGTCTGCTTTGAATATATCTGCTCCGGCCCTGCCTGCCTCGAGTAAAAAAGCATTGCCGTAATCCCAGAAATACATGCCGCGCGCCGTCATGGTTTTGATGGCATTCACCTGGCGGATCAGCGATGATTTCACCTGCTGCCTGAAGCCTTCAGGATCGGACACCATCATCCGGTTCGACTCCCCGAAGCTGAGCCCTGCGGGGTAATAGCCCCCGGCCCAGGGATTGTGCAGGGAAGTCTGGTCGGAACCCAGTTCCACTTTTACATTTTCCGCGGCGAGCTTTTCCCAGAGGTCGACGATATTGCCCTGGTAAGCAAGCGAAACGGCTTCCTCTGCCAGTCTGGCAGTTTCAATCCGCTGCATTAAAGCATCCAGATCGTCAAACACTTCATCCACCCAACCCTGGCTGTGCCGGGTACGGATCACGCGCGGATTGATCTCCGCGATTACGCCGATGGCTCCTGCAATGACAGTAGCCTTTGCCTGGGCACCACTCATACCGCCCAGTCCGGAAGTGACGAACACCTTACCCGCCAGCTTTCCGTCTCCGTGTAAACGGCCGGCATTCAGCACCGTGATGGTGGTGCCGTGCACGATACCCTGGGGACCAATATACATATAAGACCCGGCCGTCATCTGGCCGTACTGGGTCACACCCAAGGCATTATAACGCTCCCAGTCGTCGGGTTTGGAATAATTCGGAATCATCATTCCGTTGGTTACCACAACGCGCGGTGCCTCGGGGTGAGAAGGGAACAAACCGAGCGGATGCCCGGAATACATCACCAGGGTCTGCTCATCTGTCATCTCCGCAAGGTATTGCATGCTCAGCAGGTACTGGGCCCAGTTCTGAAAGACCGCACCGTTGCCTCCGTATGTGATCAGTTCGTTCGGATGCTGGGCAACCCGGGGATCGAGGTTGTTCGAAAGCATCAGCATGATGGCCGCCGCCTGTACGGAACGATGCGGATACTCGCTGATGGGCCGGGCATAAATGGGATAATCGGGCCGGAAACGGTACATGTATATCCTGCCGTAATCATGCAACTCCTGCAGGAACTCCGGAGCCAGCTGGGCATGATGACGCGGATGGAAGTAACGCAGCGCATTGCGTACCGCCAGCTTCTTCTCTTCCATGCTGAGAATGTCTTTCCGTTTTGGTGCATGATTCACCGTATCATCCCAGGCCTTCTTTTCTGGCAGGGATAGGGGAATCCCTGCCAGAACAGCCTGTTGAAAATCGTTTAAGCTCATCTTTTGTCAATTGTTTACTCCGGCAAAGCAAGGGTATCTATGGGAATTCCGGCAGGACTTCCTCACTGTGCACCGCTGTATTACCTGAAGGAGAAAGCTGTCTGTATTTCCCCTTGCCCTGCGACTGTTATTCGGTCTCTATCACCAGGATCTTGGAAGTTTCCCAGAATTTTGCAGCATTGGTGATCACGAGCTTGTCCACCTTTTTGGGCCCCCCTTCGAAGCGGTAACTGTCGCCCGGATGGGAGGTGATCATTTTGGCCTTTTTGCAGTTTAGCGGAAGTTCCGAAAACTTTGTGATGTCGATCTTCGTCAGGTAAGAATGATCGAAATCGGCACCCAGTTTCTTGTCCTTGCCGATACCGATAAATCCTCCCGTCTTGGTGATAATGCCTTTCTCCCTCAGTTCCTTTGAGCTGCCGTAAACATACCAAGCCGTGTTCAGTTCAGATACCCTGGCCTGTATGATCTCATCCTTGATGCGTCCTTCCTCCGTCAGGGTATCGACCCTCGCATTGAGTTCCTCCACCTTAAAATTCATCTTCACCAATTCCTCTTTCAATCCGTTGATCTCAATTTCCTTTTCTTCGATCTGCCGGGTCATGCGGTCAACCACTTTCTCAAACTCAGCAATCCTCAGGTTGGCTTCCTTGAGTTTCTTGTTCAGCAGGGCAATGGTCCGCTTGTTCTTGATCATGAGTTCATTGATCACCTGGATGTCCTCGTTGATCCTGTCCCTGGCATTGCTGCCCATTTCGGGATTGTCTTTCGCATTCTGCGAGATCACTGCCTGCTTGGCTTTGATCAGGTCGAGGTTGTCCTCAATCTCGTTGAAGGCCTGAAAAAGTAACTGGATGGTTGAATCCTTCTTCAGGGTTTCAGCCGCAAGGCGTTTGTTGTCCTCCTGCAAACCCTCAATCTCCTTTTGCTTGCATCCCCAGCCGAAAGCAAGCAGGAATGCCATGATGATAGTGAAGTGCCTGGTTTTCATATGCAATACATTATGTTTAAATTTTTTCCTGGGAATTTTTCAGTATCTGGTAAAGGAATTCCCTCGCCCTGAAAAGCTGGGCTTTTACTGTTCCAAGCGGCAGGTTGAGTTCGGTGGCAATCTCCTCATAGGAAAGCTCCTGAAAATATCTCATTTCCACCAGTTTACGGTAATGTGGCTTCAGTTTTTCAACCACTTGCCGCATCAGCTTGATCTTCTGTTTTTTAATAATACTTTCCTCAGGATCGGGCACAGAGGAAGGCAGCTTGCTGGCCATGTCCTCCCCGTCATCTTCATAGTTCAGGGACTGGTCGAGCGAAAAGGTATTCTTTTTCCTTTTCCTGATGAAATCGATGCAGTTGTTGGAAGCGATCTTGAACAGCCAGGTACTGAAGGCGAACTCGGGTGTATACTGATGCAGGTTCTTGAAGGCCTTGCCGAAGGCTTCGATGGTCAGATCATCGGCATCGGTGGGATCATTGGTCATTTTCAACAGCATGAAATAGAGTGAATCCCTGTAATGATGCATCAGCTCCGCATAAGCGCCCTGATCTCCGTTGTTCAATGCCAGTTGCACCAGTTTGTAATCGCGGATTGCTTTTTCAGTAAGGTGGGAAATCACTTCCATCGCTGCTCTTTAAAGATATATGCTGATAATGAGACCAGAGGGTTGAAAAACAGGAAGAACAGTTCAAATACAGGCAAATATACTAATAAATTCCGCTCTTCAAGACGTAACATGCACTTTTTAAACAGGAAAAGGGCAGAGAACATCCTGATAAGGAAAATGGAAAGCAGGAGGTAAATATTGTATTGACTGAAAATCAAAACAATAAACAGGGCATAAAACAGCAGCAGGCTCAGGTAGTAAAATGAAAGTAAAAACTTGTGCTTTTTCTTGTAATAGCGTCCGGTGCCAAAATGCCTTCTTTTCTGATAAAACCATCCGGTGAGGGTATTTTTAGCCGTGGAAACCGTATGACTTTCCGGAATGAAAGATACCCGGGTATTGCTTTTTTTAGCCACCTGGTTCACAAAGAGGTCGTCATCGCCCGAAGGGATCCTGTAATGGGAAACAAAACCACCGGCCTTATAGAAGAGTGATTTTTTATAGGCAATGTTACGTCCAACTCCCATGTAAGGCAGGCCGGCCATGGCATACGACAGGTATTGCATGGCCACGTATACCGTATCGAAACGGATCAGGCGGTTCAGCATCCCTTTACCGGCCTCATAGCGGCCGTAGCCAAGCACCAGGTCGGTACCTTCGCGGAAACAGGACTGCATTTCACGAATCCAGTAAGGGGAATTCGGGCGGCAGTCGGCATCGGTCAGCAGCAGGTGCTCATGGGTTGCCGATTTGATCCCGATGGACAGGGGGAATTTCTTACCCGAAAAGAAATTCAGATGTTGCCTGAAATGAACCACTTTCAGGCGCGGATACTGATCGGCGAAGGATTTCAGCAGGTAATCCGTATCATCGCCCGAAGAATCGTTCACCACCACAACCTCAAAATCATCATAGATCTGATCGAGTAAAGTTGGCAGGTTCTTTTTCAGGTTGCGGTATTCGTTCCGGGCACATACCACCACCGACACCGGCCTCCTTTGCGAAGGCAGGGGCTTTCGTTTGTAGAATGCGAGTCTGCTGAAGATAATCCAGAAATACAGCAGCTGTATCAGGGCCGACAGGGCAAAGAGCGTAAGGAGGCAGAACTCAAAAGTAAAGGGGGACAAAAAATCAGGCGTCATATCATCCGCTGTCGGTTGAAGGGCGACAAAAATACGAAACTCTGCCAACTTTGAAGCGGTAACATAAAATATCCGGGTACAGTCCGGAACAGAAGGTAAGCAGCCCGCAATGAGGGTCACTGCCGGCTTGGGGATTCGTCAATAAGCGGTATCTTTGGCAAATTTTTAATGAACCGCAGCGAAGGCAGATGGGTATTGAATACAGGCTGAAAGCGACCGACAAAGCAAGCAGGGCACGCCTCGGAGAGATCCGTTGCGAACACGGGATCATCCCGACGCCGGTGTTTATGCCCGTGGGAACGACGGGTGCTGTCAAGGGCATTCACCTGCGTGATATGGAAATAAGCCTGGATGCGAAGATCATCCTCGCCAACACTTACCACCTCTACCTGCGGCCGGGAACAGGGGTGATCGCCTCTGCCGGCGGCCTGCATCGTTTCAGCAACTGGAAAAGACCCATGCTGACCGACAGCGGGGGATACCAGGTTTTCTCGCTGGCCCACCGCAGAAAGATCACCGAGGAAGGGGTCCGTTTCCAGTCGCATATCGACGGATCGCGCCACCTCTTCACTCCTGAAAGCACCATCGACATCCAGCGGATTATCGGGGCCGACATCATCATGGCCCTCGACGAATGTCCCCCCTACCCGGCTGAAAAAAGTTATGTCTCCCGCTCCCTCGACCTGACTCTGCGCTGGCTCGACCGCTGCCGGAATCATTTCAACAACAGTCCCCCGCTCTACGGTCACAGCCAGAGCCTCTTCCCCATCATACAGGGCGGCGTTTTCCCCGACCTGAGGATACGCTCGGCCGAAGCTGTGATGAACTGCCCTGCTGACGGGTATGCGATCGGGGGACTCTCGGTCGGTGAACCCGCGGCAATGATGTACGAGATCACCGGACTGCTGTGTTCCATACTACCGCAGGACAAAGCCCGTTACCTGATGGGTGTGGGCACACCGGCCAACCTGCTGGAGTGTATTTCGGCCGGCATCGACATGTTCGACTGCGTGATGCCCACCCGTAACGGCAGAAACGGTATGATCTTCACCCGCAAGGGTATCATGAACATGAAAAACGAAAAGTGGAAATCGGATCACAGTCCCCTGGATGAAGACGAAAACTGCTTCGCAGACACGGCCTATTCCAGGTCATTCATCCGCCATCTCTTTACCAGCGGTGAAATGCTGGGCCCCATGATCGCTTCCCTGCACAACATCGCGTTTTATTTCAGCCTGATGGCCGAAGCCCGCGAACATATCCTCAACGGGGACTTCAAAGCCTGGAAAGACCACATGGTTCCGCAACTCGAACAACGCATCTGATGAAACAGCGAGATGCCCTAAAAACCCTCGACCAGTATATCATCCGGAAGTTCCTCGGAACCTTCTTTTATGCCATCAGCCTGATCATCGTCATCGTGATCATCTTCGATTTCTCTGAAAAGGTGGACGATTTTATTGACCATCAGGCCCCGCTGAAAGCCATCCTCTTTGATTACTACCTGAATTTCATCCCCTATTTCGTCAACCTGTTCAGCCCGCTGTTCACCTTTATCGCCGTGATTTTCTTTACGGCCAAGATGGCCACCCACACCGAAATCGTGGCCATCCTCAGCAGCGGTATCAGCTTCAACCGCTTCCTCAGACCTTACCTGATCTCTTCCCTGATCCTTGCCATCCTGTCGTTCGGCCTGGCCAACTTCCTGATCCCCTACACCAACGTAAAGATGCTGAACTTCGAGAACCGTTATGTCAAGAACCCCAAACAGGGTACCTCCATCGACATGCACATGCAGCTCAGCCCGGGTGTGTTTGTTTATATCGAAGGCTACAACAAGCGTGAAGACGCCGGCTACCGCTTTACACTTGAAAAGATCAACGAAAGCGGGCTGTATTACAAACTGACGGCGGAGGTCATCAAGTGGAACAAAGAGAAAAGCAACTGGGAATTAAACACTTACCATATCAGGCACATCGACGGCCTGCACGAAACCCTGACAAGGGGCGCCAAACTGGATACAATGCTGAATTTTACCCCGGCGGATATCAAAGTCTCGGTCGAGAACGCAAAAACTATGAAGTTCAGACAATTACGCCGTTTCATTGAACAGGAAAAAATGCGCGGTACCGAAAATGTCCTTGAATTTGAGGTGGAAAAGCACAAACGCATAGCCTTTCCCTTCGCCACTATTGTGCTGACCTTCATCGGGGTTTCCCTGTCATCGCGGAAGGTAAGGGGAGGCATCGGGCTGCACCTCGGCAGCGGCATCGCCATCAGTTTCGCTTTTATCCTTTTCATGCAGGTATCCACCACTTTCGCCATCTACGGGAACCTTTCGCCACTTGTGGCTTCCTGGATTCCCAACCTGCTTTTCGGGCTGCTCGGAATTTACCTGATCAGGCGGGCACCGAAATAGTGCATGCTGGTTGTTGTCATCCAGTCGCGAATGAAGAGATATGAGGCAGCGGATATGACAAAGAGAAATGAGAAATATAATAAGATAGCGTAAGCAATTCCAACTTTATCCAATCCACTTACCTTATACCGAAAGAACACAGGAATGCGAAAAATGTGCATCCCGAGTCATCGGTATCACCGAATCTAACCGGAAATTGCTTCGCATTTTCACTAAGATTCAGTATAAAACGATAATCTTATTTATGTTTCCCAACCCGTCCTGTGATTGTATGGAAAGAAAATACATTCCCTCCGGCACTTCACTAAGGCTGATGGTGTATTTCAGCCCCGACAGCGGGAAACTGCCTGACCGGATGACAGCGCCCATGGTATTAAAAAGAGAATACCCGCACTGACCTCCCGAAGGCTTATCCCAGGATACCTGCACATGATCTGCTGCAGGATTGGGGTAAACAGAAAATACCGGCATGTTTGGTTTCAAGTCTGCAATACCCGCGGTAAGCGAATCACAAACGCTGCCGGATATAGGACCGAGGCGGTAATTGGGGAGGTGGGGTAAAAAGGATGTCATTCCAAAACCCAAATAGAACTTTCGCTGGATAAAACTACATGATAAGCCTTGATTATCAGGAAATTCAATTGCATGTATCCAACCGGAACTTTTCCCATCCACATAAATTTTATTATCAGGACCGTTCTGCATGGTATGAAACAGAGGATATTCCGCGCAAGTTGAATCATAAAAACCGTCATACTGGGCTACCAATTGTTTCGTCTGCCCAAAGTCCGGCACGGACAGATCATATTGATAGATCATTGATTCCCTCTCAGGATTCTGGTTATTCAGACAATAGGACATGTAAAGATATCTCGAGTTCGGTGAAATGCAAAGTTTTATCCATGGATGGCAGGGAGGCAGGGTGTCGGTGATGACAGCCCTTTGATTGGATAGTATTCCGGTGCATCTGTCGAAATCATAAACACGTATAATGACATATCCCGGAGTATGGAAAACAGGAGAGATTCCTTCAAAGGACGCTTTAACAAAAAAGCTGCCGTCAGGGGCAATCGTAGATGGATTCTGTTCTGTGTGTGGAAAATAATCATTGTACAGATTTCCAAATTGAGGTGTGATCATTTGCATGTTCACGGAATAAATTCCCGCCGGAGTGAATAAAACCTTGTAAAACCTGCTTTCATCGAGACAGGGTTGGACCAGCCACCAGTCCCGGCCATTGGCATGGCGGGTGATTTCAAACCCGAAAGCCAGGGTGTCAAGGATGATCCTGTTGTTTTTCGTGATCACTTCATATTCTCCAGTAATTTCATTTAGAGTCACTGTTGAGTATAATAACTCATTTGAGTAAATAAAACCACCTATTTGATATATGAGTTCCCTTCTTTGATGGAAAACATAATATGTATTAGGAGTACCTGGCAAGGGTAAAATCGCAACACCATGGTAAATATCAAGGTTTAGCGGATAAGCAATGTAAGTGGATCCGAAACTCAGGCTATCACCATTAAGGATTGTTGAGCCATTTTTATTCTTAACATCAAATCCTCCGCTGAATAATATCAATTCTCCGAGTGTGTCTGATATACATGCATTTGATTGCCCCAAATAATGGTCATCGTAACTAAACGGAAGGATTGCTGGTGGTGAGATGTTGTTAAAGTCCCATAATATCGCCCCTGGGGGGTTATTTGTTTGATTGTTTGGCACACCCATCACCCATTGGTGATCTCTTTTGGCATCCTGATTGTTCTGGGAAAAAACCTGGGTGACAATGAGCAGAAGGTTCAGGAAGGAAAATGCAGTTTTCATCACTTATCCCTCCTTACTTTACAACAACAATCTTAAATGTATTACCTGAGTCTTTGGGTGGTTGCAACCGGAGAAAATATGTTCCTGCCGGTATTGAGGTAAGGTCAATTTCAAAGAAACCATCCTGAAGGGAAAAATACCCCTCTTGCGATTTCATGCCAAGTGAATTATACAAAGTGAATGAACATGATTCGTCTAATGTTTGTGTCCAACTGATCATGACCGTACTCACTGCAGGATTTGGCGCTATTGCGAATGAGACAGGCAGGTTTTCAAAATTGTCAACTGTTTTGTTTTTAACAATGCCGTCCTGCAGACAAAGTTGGACATCATCATAATAAAAGTCAAAATACCTCGAAAGCATTGCCCTGGATTTATATACAGCATCTTTCCCTCCGCTTACGGGACACTGATTTGCAATGGTGGCCAGGGTGCTTAACTGGTCAAAAGTAAGGGAGTCAATGCCGGCAGCAATGCTTTGCAAATAGATGGCATTGACAGTTTTTTCATTGCTCTCGAATACTTCCCCTTCCGGCAGGGATTCATTTTCGGCAACAAGGGTTTCAATTACATTCTGTCTTGTATCAATGTAACTTAACAGCAATTCATCCTTCATTGCTCTGTAGGTGCGAAGATGGTCAAGCGTTTCAAGAAATGCATTCAGGTATAGGTTGCTGTCAGCAGGGTTATCTGCATTCCTGAATAAACTGTCGAGCAACCTTAATGAGTCTGCTGTCGACTGGTAAAGTAAATGAATGTTTTCAATAAAACAGGCAGTGGCAGCATCTGTTCTCAGTAAGGCTCTGATCTGGAAATCAAGTTCCTGGAACAAGCCCGCACTTGATGATGAAACAGAATCGTAGAAGCTCTGAAAAGATTGGGTCAGTTCAGCTCCCGGATGACCTGTAAGCTTCTGGTAGAGGTATCTCGCGTTTGACCATGACATCTCTTCCTGAAAAGCTTCAAACTGCATAAGTCCAAGAGCAATGAGGCTGTCGGATTCATTCAGGATAAGCTGCCCCATGCTTTCAGGAGAGAACAAAATGCAATCAGGGAAGGAATCAAGGCATTCAAATGGATCTTCATTAGAGATATAAAACCATTGATAGGATGCATACCAAACATCTGGTTCAAAGGGACAATCCAGTTCACATTCAAATTTCCAATTTGTAAAAGAATTCTCATTTCTTGCGCCTTCAGTGATATAGCAATCATTCCACCTGTTGCCGTTATCAACCTGGTGATAAAGATTCCCCTGGGGATTCGCCCGGAAGCCGTAAGTATGTTCAAAAAACTCATTCCCTTTGAATTCCGAACCGTAACAGCTTTCTTCCATGCTGATGCCGCAGTACACCTCCGACATCGAATTACACTTGATACCATTGTATGTGGAACTGGCAAGGGTGATCCCCCTGGGGATATAACTCCCGTTGTACAGATCGTCGCCCATACCAAAGACCAGGTTGCAGTAAATGTTGTTGTTATAGCAGTTGTAAATGCTGATCCCGCCGAAATTGACATCAGGGTCGCGCAGATAGATCCAGTTGTCGTAGACTTCGTAGTCGGATATGGAATTCAGGTATATGCCGTGGTAGCCGTCGTCAACATATATCCTGTTGTCATGGATTGTGGGCTTGTTGCTGTGGTCACCCAGATCCTCCACAATTTTGATCCCGGCGCTGTTGTTAAAGGCCCCACCCGGATCATCCATGTTGATGTCATTACCGCTTACATTCATGTTACTGGCCAGGTCATTGTAATACAGGTGGATTCCGTTGGCTGTGGCAAGAATATAATTATCTTTTATATCATTGTTTTGATAATCTGATGTTTCACACAACACGCCCGTTTCGACGTATTCCATCCTGTTTTTCTGCGTTTCCAGTGTGGTATTTGCCGTGTGAATGCCTGTCTTGCATGCAGTGAAAGTATTCGTGCTGCCGATGCCGTTGCCCAGTCCCTCCTGTCTGAGCGTGCCAGGGCCCGTTTCAAGGTGCTTGCCGCTGTATATACCGTTCCCTGTCGGTTTAGCAACATAACCGTATGTCTGGATATCTTCGAAGGTGCAATTCCGCACGCTGAGGTAACTGTCCCACATCACTATCCCGTTCATCATGTCGTGGAAGGTGCAGCTATCAATCGGATCAATATTCAGGTATTCAAGATTATATGCCAGTATTCCACAATAGGATTTGTGCCCGAGGCCATAGACGTTTTCGTTCTCGCAGTCGAATTCATTCGCGTTAAACTTAAAAGGGTCAATGGTGTAAAAGGATTCCGGATCATTGGGTATTGGAAAATAAATTGAAACATCGTTTGCATGGAAATGACAACGATTAATCGAAAGACCTGAATTTTCCATGGCCATGATCATATACGCTCCATCCCTTAAGTAGCAGTAATTTAATGTAAGGAGGGCGTCTTCCCCGACAGTGATCCCGTATTCAACAAGATCATTACAGCTATGGATGTTCCCCCATGCAATTTCCAGGGATGCTCCAGACTGAACTGTAATACTTTGGTTGCTGATATTATTCAACAGAACAATTTCATAACCATCTTGCTGGTATTCAGGTGCAAAATCATCAAAATCAATATCGATGATCAGGTCATCGGCTGCCACATGTTTTTCAATCGGAATACCTGATAAAAGGATATCAGAGATATTCCCGGTAAGGTATGAAGATGCAGTACCTGAACCGAAACAGCAAGAATCCACTTCAACATCGAAGTTACAATAATACGATTGCTGGCTATCGGTGAAGGTGACATAATACGTGCCTTCAGCCGCAAGACTCACATTGCTGATGGTTGGATATTGGAGGGAGGATAAAAAGTTGGGGCCGGACCACTGATACGTACCATTTGGGTCATTCCCAATTGCGTATAGGTTCAGATCCGCATACTGGCAAATCCTATAGGGGTTGCCGTACAGATATGCACCGCATGTCAGATTTTGTGCCGGAAGTTCAAAAACCATAGTAGCTGCCGTTATCAGAATGATGAAACGGATACAGTTACAAAAACGATGCAAAAGGATTATCCGCGGTGCGGGGAGGGGGGGGGCTGGAACTGAGGATAAATTTTTCATATAACATAATTTTATATATTACACAAATATACGAAAAAAATGTTCATTGTCAAGAGGAAATTGCGAAAAATATAAACAGGCTTTATGGGTGATGAGGTATATTATCATTTTCTTTTGATGTTTGCCGGACATGAATTTTATGTGTAAATAATTTTGATTTTAACGGTTAGATGCCTGTCCCGCTTCATGCGGGAGAATGTCCAGGTGTATTATCATTTTCGGTTGATGTCTGTAAAACATGGATATTTCATCTTATCTTTGCCCTATGAAAAAACTGACCTGCCTGGCAGCGCTCCTGCTGCTTCTGACCCAGTCCTGCACCACAGACTTTGAAGTGAACGGCACCTGGAAGCCGATCACCATCGTTTACGGCATCATCAACCAAAACGACAGCCTCAGCAGGATCAAGATCAACAAGGCCTTCCTCGGGGAAGGCGATGCGCTGCAGATGGCCATGAACCGGGACAGCAACGAATACCCCTACAAGCTGGATGTCAGGATCCAGGAATGGGCCAACGGCCAGCTTGTGAAGACCTTTCCTTTCGACACCATGCGGGTGGCTGACAAAGCCGAAGGCCCGTTTTATTATCCGGTACAGACCATTTACGCCGCCAATACCCTCAACCAGCTCAACCAGGAAAGAACTTATAAATTACTGATCGACAATCCCGTAACCGGCGAGTCGTTTATGGCTGAAACAGGACTGGTATATCCTTTCACCGTGGACAAACCCAAACCGACGCAATCCATCATCGATTTCTCGGAGGAAGGAAGCACGGCGGTCGAATGGCGGACAGGCAAAAACGGACGCCGCTACCAGTTAATGATCCGCTTCAATTACAAGGAATTGCCGCTCAGCGGGGGAACAGACACCGTTTTCAAAAGCATGGACTGGCTTTTCCCGGCCTATAAATCCACTACCCTGAACGGGAATGAAGAAATGAACCTGAGTTATTCCAATCCCTTCTTCTATGACCTGGTAAAGGCGCGGATTCCGGCCGACCCGCAACTCAGGCGCTTCTTCGGAAAAAAAGGATACGGAGAAAACGACTCCTGGGTGGTTGAGTTCTTTTTCTCGGTTGCTTCCGATGAATTCAGCACCTATCTCGATGTCTTTGAACCTTCCACCGGCATTATCCAGGAAAAGCCCCAGTTCACCAACCTCAGCAGTATTCCCGAGGGAAGTGCCGAAGTGCTTGGCATTTTTTCGAGCCGCTACCAGGTCATCCGAAAGTTCAAACTCGGCGATCTTACCAAACAAAAGATCCAGTCCCTCAACCTGGGATTCTGAAAAGCTGTCGTTTTGTCATTCAAACTGTCAGTGATTCCATGAGCTGCATCCTGCGGCTTGTGTCAATTTTTCCTGTTGTACCGGGAACACCGTTTTGGCATGCTGATTGACCAATGTCATGCTTTCACGGAATTAAAAACATATCAAACAATTACACAATATGGGTAAAATCATCGGTATCGATTTAGGAACAACCAACTCCTGTGTTGCCGTCATGGAAGGCAACGAACCGGTTGTGATTCCAAACAGCGAAGGCCGGAGAACCACACCGAGCATCGTGGCTTTCACCGACAACGGAGAGCGTAAAGTCGGAGATCCCGCCAAACGTCAGGCCATCACCAATCCGACCCGTACGATATTCTCCATCAAGCGTTTCATGGGAGAGACCTATGACAGGGTAAGCCGCGAGATCGCCAGGGTTCCGTATAAGGTTGACAAGGGCGACAACAACACCCCGAGGGTTAAGATCGGCGACAGGCTTTACTCTCCCCAGGAGATATCGGCCATGGTCCTTCAAAAAATGAAGAAGACGGCCGAGGACTATCTTGGCCAGGAAATTACAGAAGCAGTGATTACCGTACCGGCATATTTCAGCGACTCCCAGCGGCAGGCAACCAAGGAAGCTGGGGAAATCGCGGGACTTACGGTCCGCAGGATCATCAACGAACCGACTGCAGCCGCGCTGGCATACGGGCTGGACAAGAAGCACAAAGATCTGAAGGTTGCGGTGTTCGACCTGGGCGGGGGCACCTTCGACATCTCCATCCTTGAACTGGGCGACGGGGTTTTCGAGGTGAAATCGACCAACGGGGACACCCACCTGGGCGGCGATGACTTCGACCAGACCGTCATCGACTGGCTGGCAGAGGAATTTAAACAGGAAGAAGGCATTGACCTGAGAAAAGACCCGATGGCTTTGCAACGCCTGAAGGAAGCCGCCGAAAAAGCCAAAATCGAACTTTCAAGTTCCACCTCCACGGAGATCAACCTTCCCTATATTATGCCGGTTGACGGCATTCCCAGGCACCTGGTGAAAACCCTGAGCAGGGCAAAGTTTGAACAACTGATCGACACCTATGTGAAAGCCACCATCGAACCTTGCCGCAAGGCATTGGCCGATGCCAACATGAAGCCTTCCGATATCGACGAGGTCATCCTCGTCGGAGGATCGACCCGTATCCCGGTAATTCAACAGGTTGTGCAGGATTTCTTCGGGAAAGTCCCGTCAAAAGGGGTCAATCCCGATGAGGTGGTTGCCGTCGGCGCTGCCATCCAGGGCGGTGTGCTTACCGGAGAGGTAAAGGACGTACTCCTGCTCGACGTCACGCCGCTTTCACTGGGAATTGAAACCCTGGGAGGCGTGATGACCCGCCTGATCGAATCCAATACCACCATCCCCACACGTAAGTCGGAGGTCTTTTCCACGGCTGCCGACAGCCAGACCAGTGTGGAAATCCACGTACTCCAGGGCGAAAGACCGATGGCCAGGGATAACAAAAGTATCGGACGATTCTTCCTCGATGGCATTCCACCTGCCCCCAGGGGAATCCCGCAGATCGAAGTCGTCTTCGACATCGACTCCAACGGTATCCTTCATGTTACGGCCAAAGACAAAGCCACGGGCAAATCGCAACACATCAGGATAGAAGCTTCCACCGGGCTGACCGATGCAGAGATCAAAAAGATGAAAGCCGAAGCCGAAGCCAATGCCGATGCCGACCGGAAGCTGAAGGAAGAAGCCGATAAGATCAACAGCGCCGACAGCATGATCTTCCAGACCGAAAAGCAACTGAAAGAGTTTGGCGATAAGCTTCCTGCAGATAAGAAAGGACCTATCGAAAGCGCCCTTTCAGCATTGAAGGAAGCTCACAAAGACAGAAACCTTGCAGCCATCGACGCTGCCCTGAATAATCTGAATACCGCCTGGCAGGCCGCCAGTGAAGAAATGTACAAGGCTTCCCAACAACAAAGCCAGCAGCAGGAAGCACAACAGGGACCTTCCGACAACACGGCTTCCGCCGGTTCCTCCGAGGAGGTCACCGATGTGGACTTTGAGGAAGTGAAGGACTCCAAATAAAGGGGAGCTTCACTTCCTTTCCGTTTTTTTCTTACCTTTTTACGAAATTTTGTACCTTTATGGTTTCAAACTTAAGGTTCAACCAATATTATTGTATCATGAAGAAACTGATTATCTTATCATTGGGAATGCTAATGTCGTACGGCCTGATGGCCCAGTTACAGATTCAGAATCTCGGAACGACATATACCATCGATTTCGACAACAGCCTGCTGGGGGTCAATACCCAGGCTTTTGAATCCGCCAGCCAGCAAGCCTTGTTTTCAGGCGCAGCGGCAGCAGGTTCGCTCGATGAATCAGGCTGGAGTGTCGTTCTGGACAATGCAGACACTGCAACCATGAATGCCGCAGTATTTCCCGCTACCGGCAATGCCGCCTTCAATACCCTGACAACACAGGGTGTCAGCAGTACAGGCTGGGGTGCATGGAACCTCAGCGGTGATCATGCCCTGGCCATGCTGCCCTCAGGATCCTGGTCCACGCCTGCCGGACACCTGACACTGAAAATTGTGAACAACAGCGGTGCCCTGATCGACAACCTCTTTATCCAGTACCAGGTGGGTGCCTACAACGACCAGCCCCGTTCGAACAAGGTATTGTTCTTCTATTCTTTCGATAATGCGGACTATTTCAAAGTCCCCGATGCAAGCTTTTATTCCTCCCTTGCATCAACCTCCTCATGGGAGTATGCCAATCCCCAGATCAACCTCAACGGGGTAAGCATCGTGAACGGGCAGGAGTTCTTTCTGCGCTGGGTGTTTGCCGATCATGGCGGCAGCGGGTCACGCGATGAGTTCTGGCTGGACGACATCCAGATCAATGCCACCGGAGGCGGAGCCCCCACCCCCGTGCAACTTGGCCTGCTCAATTTCAATAACGGTGTCACCCCATCAGTGAATGAAGCATTCAGCCTGAGTATCCAGTCCCAGAACGCCAGCGGGGGACCGACGCCCGTTACTGCCGATCTCCCCGTCAATATCACCCTGACCAACGGAAGCGGAACCCTGAGCGGGACCCTGCAGGGAACCATCCTCAGCGGAACCCACACTGTGGCTTTCAATGATTTGTTCTATGATATCGTGGAAAGCGGTGTCACCATGCAGGCAAGCGCTTCCGGCCTAACGGCAGCCAATATCGGTCCCGTCAGTTTCTTCCCGGCAGCCAATCACCTGGAATTCACCAACTTCCCTGCAACGGCCCAAAGCGGGAACAACTTTATCTCCTTTGTACCAACCTTTGAAGTGGAAGCCCGGCGGCCCGACAATGTACCTGACTCAAATTTTACCGGAGATATCAGTCTCACCGTTTTCAGCGGCCCCGGCACTTTGACGGGTACGGCGACCCGGTCTGTACAGTTTGGGAAAGCAGTCTTTAACGATTTGCAGTTTGACTCCCCCGGAACCTATATCCTTCAGGCAGCCGGTCCCGGAGGCCTGGTGACCTTATCGCCGGAAATCAGCATCCTGGCAGGACCCGGCTTTCACGAACAGCTTGTTCCTCAGTATTTCGGTTCCAAACATGCCAATTCCTCCAACAACTGCCGGACACCTTTTGCCATCTGTGTGAATTTCACGAACCTCATGCCGAATACCAGTTATGACATAAGGCTGAACCTGGGACTGATTACAGAACCTGTTACAAGCTTCGGTGCAGGCAATATCTGGAATGGCACGACTTTTTCAGGAACCAATGTTGCCAATGCCTTTACGACAGACGACAACGGAAACACCGGTATTCTCTGGTTCTTTATCCAGCCCACAGGCAATGCTACCCGTTTTGATGCCGGCCAGGTGCACAACATCCGGGCAGCCGTGGTTCCCAACGGCACACAGATGCCGACCACCCCGATGTTTGTCGGATCAAAAACGCTCACAGCCCTTGATATCCCTGTCACACCCAGAACCACAACCACAGACGACGACGGTGCTTTTATCAAAGGTGCCACCTCAGCGGCCTTCTCGGGGAAGATCTTTGCCATTTACAATGAAACCCAGGGAACTACCGATCCGCTTTACTGTTATCAGGTAAGGACACTGACAGCTTATTCTACCTTTGCGAATACTGAATTACCCGGGGAAATCGACTCCAGCTGGAGAGAACTCCCGGCCGGGATACAGGGTGAATTTGCCGGCGTCATTCCCATTGGAGCAAACAATACTGACGGGGTTAAAAGGGTGGAAATCAGGAATCCGGACAACAGTATTTTAGCTTTTCAGACCGATGATGACGGGATCTGGCCGAGTGGCGCCAATGCAGCCACCGCCATGAGAAGAGAGGTTGTTCACCTGAGCATGGGTGACATTCCCATGAGCGCCACCATTACCGGTACGATTACCTATGCCAACACGGCAGCCACTGAAATGGACTCCACCGAGGTTCACCTGCATGATGCCGCCAACAACCTGGTGATGACTGCCGTCACTGACACCAACGGTGTTTACACATTCAACGGTGTGCCCAACGGACAATATACCATTTCGGCCTCACCGCAAAAACTGGCCGGAGGAGGAAATGCCATTGATGCGTTGAACATTCTCAGGCATTTTGTGGGCATGATCACCCTTGACGGCATTTACTTCACGGCAGGAGACGTTAGCGGTGGTGCTGTTCCCGTGATCAACTCGGTGGACGCCCTGATGGTGCAGCAACGTTTTGTTCAGATGATCAGCTCCTACCCGGTGGGCGACTGGGTAACAGAAAAACCCCAGCTGACCGTTGACAATACCAGCACATATACAGTGAATCTGAAGGTACTGTGTGCGGGTGATGTCAATGCTTCTTTCACTCCCATACACTAATTGGATACGATCTGCCGGTTTCCGGCGTTACACACAGACCCTGTCAGCATCCCCCGAACCTGGCAGGGTCTGTGTTTAAACCCACCATCATAAGCGTGTGAGACCATGTCGAGGACACTTTCCCTGATCTTTCTTATCACACTGATCATCAGTGGTGAAAAGCAGGTGTCTGCCCAGGCTGACCCGCCACTGAGGCTGGAGTTCCCGGTCTACGACGACAGTCAGCCTTACCAGGTAATAAGCTGCGGGAATAAGGGAGTTTTGTTGTTTTATCCGGTCAGAAAAGAACCGGAAAATAAAACTACCTACTGGACATTCAAGCTCTTTGATCAGAATCTCCGGGAGGTTTACACCCGTGAGTTTCCCCTGGGGGAAGAATACGAGTTCGTTTTCAGGCGTTCTGGAAGCGACACCTTGCTGCTTGGTTTCCAGGACAGCGGTAAAAAAGGCAGCCAGAAAAAGATCACTACCCTCCTGCTTGAAATAAACCAGGGCGTGATTCGATCCTTTGAAGCCGTGCTTGCCGAAAAAGGCAACCTGGTGGACGGATGCCTGCTGCCGGACGGTATTCTACTTTCCTACAAAACGAAAGACGACATCTCCGGCATCCTGATAAATACATTTGGTGAGCCATCTGCCAGGGAACTCATCCCGGAACCCGGTGTTAAAACTTTCATTCACAGCATCATTCCTTCGGAACAGCGCGGGGAGTTTACAATCGTCTTCGAAACATTCACCTCAAAAAAACACTCTGTATTCAAGCTTGCCAGATACAACATCAACGGCACCGAAATTCACAAGACCGCCATCGACATCGGGAACCCCCAGTACCTGCTGAACGAGCTTGTACCGGTACCACTCGGAGAAAAGCAAATCCTGCTGCTTGGTGCATATTCCAACCAGGCATCCCGGACCTTTACCGAGACAGAGAACAAGGCGGGAGAATCCACCGGTTTTTTCAGCAGCCTGATGGAAGGGCAGCAACTAAAGGAGGCACGCTTTTACAATTTTCTGGATTTCAAGAATTTCTTCAACAAGATGCGTGGTAATCAGGCCATTTTCGACAGCCGGAACATCCGCAAAGACCAGGAGTTATCCTCTGACTACCGCCTGCTGATCCATGATGTGATCAGGAAAGATCAGGAATTCATCCTGGTGGCCGAAGCCTATTACCCGGAATACCATACCGTAACAAACTGGACTTACGACTATTACGGTCATATGGTTCCGCACTATTATACCGTCTTTGATGGTTACCGCTACAACAATGTATTTATCTGTGCATTCGACACCAGCGGCCGGATGCTTTGGGATAACAGCATGGAGATCAGCAACATTCTAACCATGTCGTTGAAGAAGCGAATCAACCTGATTTTCGACGAAAAAGAAATCATTCTGGCTTATCTGACCGACGGGAAAATCGGCAGCAAAGTCATTTCCCGGGATCAGACCCTGGACGGCATCGAGTATGTCAGCATCGAACTGCCGGATTCGTTTGACCGGGTGGTCAGCAACAAGGAAGGGAACCTGACCCGATGGTACGACAACTATCTACTTGCCTACGGATATCAGGAGATCAAGAATGTAAGGCGGAACGACGGGAAGCGGGAGGTGTTTTATCTTAACAAGATTGTGTTTAAGTAAACTTTCACCAAGCCCGGGGAAATAATCGGATCATGATTATTCAACCTCCTTATGTTTACAAAAAATTTCGGTGATCAAGGTTTTTTGTTGACAATAAAAAATATTATCGTATATTTGTCAACATAATTTACATTCATCTTATGGAAACCGGTTTCGCAAATCGACTTATCTCAGCACGAAAAATGGCTGGATTGTCGCTACAAGCTGTAGCGGATAAACTGGACAACATCATTTCAAAACAATCGCTTAATAAGTATGAGCAAGGTAAAATGAAACCTGATAGTGCTGTTCTTATTTCACTAGCGCAGGTATTAGGTGTATCGGTTGATTATTTCTACTCAGAGCCGGCAGTTGCGGTTAATTTAGTAAACGTGGAATTCAGAGAGTTTAGGTCCAAGTTGACCAAATCAGGACAAGTCGGATTGCAGGAAAAGGCTAAAGAAGTTTTCGAAAGATATTTTGAATTGGAGAATATATTAAATCTGAATGAACAGCCCTCGTTTTTTACTTATTCCAGACCAATTTGCACAATCCAAGATGCTGAGGATGCCGCAAAATCACTTCGTATAGATTGGGAGCTTGGATACGACCCTATACCTGATGTGGTTGAAATGCTTGAGGATAAAGGATATAAAGTCGCAGAAATTGATGCTCCCCCAGCTTTTAATGGCCTAAAGGCTGAATCTAACGGACAAAAAGTAATCGTTTTACGAAAATCCCGGGAAGGGGAAGACATCGTACGAAAAAGATTCACCGCCCTTCATGAATTGGCCCATCATTCGCTAACTTTCCCGGATGACATAGAAGAAAAGAAAAAGGAAAGACTCTGCCATGCGTTTGCCTGCGCAGTTCTTTATCCTGAGGAGATGGCACATAAAGAACTGCATAGGGACCGCTTTCATTTTTACCAGAACGAGTTGGTATATATTAAGGAAAGGTGGGGGATTTCCATTGCGGCACTTTTCTCCAGGGCCTTAACACTTGGAATTATAAATGATTATGTCTATAAAAAGTTTATCATCGGCTATAAAGCACGGAAACTTCATGAACCAGGTAAAGAGCCCGGCAGGTTCCGAAGCAATGAAGTGCCGGTCCGGTTCAACCGCTTAATATATTTAGCATTAGCAAAAGAGATAATCAGTGTTAATGAGGCAGCCTACTTTTCTGGGGTTTCGGTGTGGAGGTTTAGGGAACAAATGCAACCTTTTCTATGAAACTTATCATCACCGATTCTAATGTGTTCTTTGACATCATTAAAATTGGTGCTTTACCCGAGTTTTTCGCACTCGATTACGACATCAGAACCACAGATTTTGTTTACCATGAGATTGAACAGTCCGACCAACGTGAGTTAATTGAATCATTTATCAGGGCTAAGAAGCTCTATGTCTTCAGTTTAACCTCCGAGGAGGTTGAGGAAGTGACCAAATTCACAACAATACGGCAATTTAAAGGCTTGACAGACAAAACAGTTCTATGGATGGCCCACCAACTTAAATGCATGATTCTTACCGGCGACAAGAAGCTAAAACGGGAAGCTGAGGACCTAAACATCGAAGTACATGCAAGCCTTTGGGTTGTAGAACAACTTATTGGGTCAGGCATCATACATCGAGACTATGGATGTCAACTATTTGAGAGGCTAAAGCTAACAAACACAAGCCTTCCGGTCAAGGAAATAGATAGACTCATTAAAAAATACAAGAAATAATGCTGGATTGGATTCCACTTCATTTATCGGTATTATATCTTTAAATCATCAGTAAATCTGACACTAACAGACAAGAACGGAAAAATAGGAGACGGGCACATAGATGGTGCCGGAAGGGAGTAGTCCCGGGTTCTAAACACTAAAACGAATTAGTGGGTGGTAAAAGGAGACACGAACACCGGACAGTTCATCGAACTTCCGACCCTCCCGACCCTGTTGGGTCGGGATACGCTAGCCAACTGATTGAACTTGAGTATTAATCCAGGCTCTGACCTTTTTTGGACTTTTCCAGGCTTTCAAAGTTTTTTCCAAATGAATCGCCTGAGCACGAGATTGAAACGATGCCAGAAATATTCTATGCCAGG
Organism: Bacteroidota bacterium; assembly: GCA_022709385.1. Lineage (GTDB taxonomy): Bacteria > Bacteroidota > Bacteroidia > Bacteroidales > CAIXZF01 > JAKLIX01. Next base: position 153,526 of record JAKLIX010000012.1, read on the forward strand.
GTCCTTTGTTTCTGGTGAATGGACTTGCTCCGCGATTATGATCAGCCAGTCTTTTATCCGGATCAGAGGTTTGTCCGATGTAAATCATACCATTCGTTTCCGACTCAAGAATATAAACATAGAATTGTTTCATGTCTAATCTCGCTAGAGACACAAAAGGTGACCCTGAAAAGAATCACCTTTTGAAAAATGTCGGGGCGAGAAGACTCGAACTTCCGACCCTCCCGACCCTGTTGGGTCGGGATACGCTAGCCAACTGATTGAACTTGAGTATTAATCCAGGCTCTGACCTTTTTTGGACTTTTCCAGGCTTTCAAAGTTTTTTCCAAATGAA
>JAKLIX010000013.1 GCA_022709385.1 Bacteroidota bacterium
GAACTATTTACATCAAGGAGCAGCTTCCTCCACTTCCGACCCTCCCGACCCTGTTGGGTCGGGGTACGCTAGCCAACTGCGCCACGCCCCGAAAATACTAAAAGAACTATTTACATCAAGGAGCAGCTTCCTCCACTTCCGACCCTCCCGACCCTGTTGGGTCGGGATACGCTAGCCAACTGCGCCACGCCCCGAAAATACTAAAAGAACTATTTACATCAAGGAGCAGCTTCCTCCACTTCCGACCCTCCCGACCCTGTTGGGTCGGGATACGCTAGCCAACTGCGCCACACCCCGATAAAGGAGGTGCAAAATTAGAACAATTTTCTCTTAAATTCAAATGATGCTGCAAGAAATCACGAAAAGTTTGTATCGTATTGTTAAACAGATGATTACTTTAACAATGATGAAGATATATTTTACTATCTTTGTCGCCTGAAAAAAACGACACAATGGAAAACATAGAAAAAACAAGGGTATTGATCATCGGATCCGGTCCTGCAGGATACACTGCCGCCATCTACGCAGGGAGAGCCGATCTTAAACCCATGATGTACATGGGTTTGCAACCTGGCGGGCAGCTAACCACCACCACCGAAGTCGAAAATTTTCCCGGTTATCCCGAGGGAATCCAGGGACCGGAAATGATGGAAGATTTTAAAAAGCAGGCTGAGCGCTTTGGCACAGATGTCCGCTGGGGTATCATTACCAGGGTTGATTTCTCAAAACGCCCTTTTATTTGTGAAGCCGATGATGGAAAAATAATTGAAGCTGAGGCTGTTATTATCGCAACAGGCGCTTCAGCCAAATGGCTGGGGATTGACTCTGAAAAGAAATACCAGGGTTTCGGCGTTTCCGCCTGTGCAACCTGTGACGGTTTCTTCTACCGAGGAAAGGATGTGGCGATCGTCGGAGGAGGAGACACAGCTGCCGAGGAAGCCACCTATCTTGCCAAACTGTGTTCAAAAGTGTACATGATACACAGACGTGATGAACTCAGGGCATCCAAAGCCATGCAGCATAAAGTGCTCAATACTGCCAATATTGAAATGGTTTGGAATTCCGGGGTTGCGGAGGTGCTGGGTGATGATAAAGGCGTTACGGGGATCCGGGTCAGCAACTTTAAGTCCGGAGAAGAAAAGGAAATCACGGTACATGGATTATTTATTGCAATCGGGCATACGCCCAATACCGAGATTTTCCAGGGACAGGTCCACATGGCTGAGAATGGATACATTGAGACCATTCCCGGATCAACCCGCACCAATGTGGAAGGAGTCTTTGCAGCCGGTGACTGCCAGGATCATTACTACCGTCAGGCAGTAACGGCAGCAGGTTCCGGTTGTATGGCAGCCATTGAGGCTGAACGCTTCCTTTCATCTGTTTAAGAGGTTGTCCATTATAAATGTTATATCATTCATTCCCTTGCTGCTGCTTTCTTTTCTTTCAGATTACCAGGAATTCGTTTCAGATCCGGCACACCTGATCAGAATTGGAGGATTGCTGCTGTTGCTGGTAATTATTTATATAGAAACCGGTTTCCTGATTGGAATGTTCCTGCCAGGTGGTGACTATACGCTTTTCACTGCAGGATTTCTCTGTGGATCCCTGATACTCGATGTTCATTATTTTATTCTCTTCCCATTGCTGGCTCTGGCTGCATTTCTGGGAGACATCACCGGTTACCTGCAGGGAATGTGGCTGGGTCCAAAGTTATTTAACAAAGAAGAATCCAGGTTCTTTAAACCGTCCTATCTTCACAGATCCCATGATTTCTATGTTAAGTATGGTCTGGTGGCTTTTATTACCGGGAAATTCTTACCTATCATCCGTGCGATTATCCCTATGCTTGCCGGGGCCTCTACATTTGGGAAAAAGAGATTCGCGGCCATCGCACTGCTCGGCTCGGTAATCTGGACCGGTTCTTTGACTGCTTTCGGATACCTGGTAGGACACCTGTTTCCCGGTTTGATCCAGTATAAATTATATGTGATGCTGGGGTTTATTCTTTTGGCTTCCACTCCCGCTTTCAAGATTTTCTTCAGCAAGAAAAAGAAGATCTGAGTATTAGCCGGTCTCAAGTATCCAATTAAACCCTCAACAAGCATTCCTGTAAAAAAAGTACTTTTGGTTCTGAATTTCCTGCCATGATCCACTTCTTCCAGTCCCCGCAACACCATATCTACGCCCTCGAACACCCCGACGCGCTTTGTCCCACGGAAAAGGGAAGGCTCAGGTGGTTGTTCGGAGGGGCAACTTACCTGAGGGAACTCAGCATTGAAGGCTCCTTTGTCGGTCCCAGAAAAGAGATGATCACACCCTGGAGCACCAATGCCGTTGAAATAACCCAAAACATGGGACTGGAAGAGATCAGCAGGATAGAAGCCTATACCCCTTTTACACCGGGGCAGGTGTTCGATAAAATGCTTCAAAGTCTTTACCCCAGGCTGGATCAGGGCCTGTTTTACAATGACATTACACCCGAACCGCTGCGGGAAATTGATGATATTGCTGCTTACAACCGTGATGAAGGCCTCGCCCTGAACGAAGAGGAAGTGGCATACCTGGAAGATCTGAGCCAACGCCTGGGCAGAAGGCTTACCGACAGTGAAGTCTTCGGCTTCTCGCAGGTGAATTCTGAACATTGCAGGCATAAGATCTTTAACGGTCAGTTCGTGATCGACGACATCGAAATGCCCGAAACGCTTTTCCAACTGATCAAAAAAACCTCCCTGACCCATAAAAACAGACTGGTTTCCGCCTACACCGACAATGTGGCCTTTATCCGCGGTCCCGTCATCCGTCAGTTCGCACCGCGAAGACAGGATATTGCCGACTGGTTTTTCCTTCGCGAGGTTCCGGCCGTGATTTCCATGAAGGCTGAGACACACAATTTCCCCACCACGGTGGAACCTTTCAACGGTGCAGCCACCGGCAGCGGCGGAGAAATCAGGGACAGGATGGCAGGCGGCAAAGGAAGTTTTCCCCTTGCAGGGACTGCAGTCTATATGACCTCCTATCCGCGCCTCTCCGGCAAAAACTCCCGGGAATCAGCGAATCCCAGAAAATGGCTGTATCACCCGCCGGCAGAAATCCTGATCAAAGCGTCCAACGGGGCAAGCGACTTCGGAAACAAATTCGGACAGCCCCTGATCTGTGGCAGCCTTCTCACTTTCGAACTTGAAACATGGAACAGAATCTACGGCTATGACAAAGTGATCATGCTTGCAGGCGGAGTCGGCTATGCCTGTGAAACAGACAGCATCAAGGGAAAACCGGGCAAAGGGGAAAAGATTGTTGTGCTCGGAGGCGATAATTACCGGATCGGAATGGGTGGAGGAGCCGTATCCTCCGTGGCAACAGGGGAATACAACAACCAGATCGAGCTGAATGCAGTACAGCGTTCAAACCCTGAGATGCAGAAACGGGTGTATAATGCCATCCGTGCCCTTTGTGAAAGCGATCATAATCCCATCACAGCCATCCATGACCACGGGGCGGGAGGACATTTAAATTCCCTTTCGGAACTGGTGGAACATTGCGGTGGAACAATCCACATCGATAAACTTCCTGTCGGCGATCCTTCCCTCTCAGATAAGGAAATCATCGGCAACGAATCGCAGGAAAGGATGGGTTTAGTGCTTTGCGGTGAAGACATGGTGCTGCTGGGCAACATTTGTGAAAGAGAACGGGCCCCTTTTTACGATGTCGGAGAGGTTACTGATGATCAGCAACTTCGCTTTCTCAACGAAAAAAAGAACACAATATCCATTGATCTTAAGCTGTCAGACCTGTTTGGAAAACCACCCCGTACAATAATCCGTGATAAAAGGGTGGACCGTTCCTGTCAGCCCCTGCAATACGACCAACATGACTTTCACGGCCATCTGTTACGGGTGCTGCAAATGGAGGCAGTTGCCTGCAAGGACTGGCTGACCAATAAGGTGGACCGTTCGGTTACTGGCAGGATTGCGATGCAGCAGACTGCCGGCAGCATACAGCTGCCGGTCAACAACCTCGGGATCGTATGTCTTGACTACGACGGGATCAAAGGGGCGGGCACTTCCCTTGGCCATGCTCCGGCGGTCGGACTGATCAGTCCGGAAGCCGGGTCAAGGCTCTCCATTGCAGAAGCATTGACCAATCTGGTCTGGGCACCGGCAGAGGTTGGTCTTGGCGGCGTTTCCCTCAGTGCAAACTGGATGTGGCCGTCAAAACAGGAAGGGGAAGATGACAGGTTGTACAGGGCAGTGAAGGCCGTCAGTGAATTCAGTATCAGTTTGGGAATCAACGTGCCCACGGGCAAGGACTCCCTTTCCATGACGCAGAAATATCCCGACGGCAGCCAGGTGATCGCTCCCGGTACGGTGATCATCACCGCGGTGTGCGAAGTCAGCGACATCAGGAAAGCCATTCGTGTTCCCCTGCAAAACCTGCCTGATTCAGCCATCTTCTATGTCAGCTTTTCCAACGGGCCCTTCCACCTGGGCGGCAGCAGCTTCGCCCAGACCTTGGGTCAGACCGGTGACCTCACACCGGATATTGCCGATCCGGCAAGCTTCGCCAGCGCCTTTGAGGCTATCCAGAAACTTGTCAATCAGGAACTTGTGCATGCCGGTCACGACATTTCGGCCGGCGGACTGATGACTGCCCTGCTGGAAATGTGCTTCCCCTGCACAGACACCGGCCTGGACATCGACCTGCATGCGCTTCAGTCGCTTGAACCGGATCACCTTCGTTTACTTTTCTCAGAAAATCCGGCCGTACTGATACAAGTCACTGAACAGGAAAAAGTGAAACAAATCCTTGATGCAGCAAAACTCAGCTGGTTCCCACTTGGCAGGGTGATCAGCGGGAATTCCCTGTACCTAAAAGGGAAAGACATTGTATATCAACTTAATATCCCTGACCTTCGGGATCATTGGTACCAGACCTCTTACCTTCTGGACCGCCTGCAGAGCGGTGAGGAACACGCGAACCTGCGTTACGTCAATTATAAAATCCAGCCCCTTCAATTCCGTTTCCCCGATGCATTCAACGGGAAACTCCGGAAAAGCGCCACGCACGCAAAACCTGCCAGGGCAGCCATCATCCGTGAGAAAGGTGTAAACGGTGACAGGGAAATGGCTTATTCCTTGTTTCACGCGGGCTTCGAAGTGAAGGACATTCACATGACCGACCTGATCTCGGGCCGGGAGGATCTGAGTGATGTAAACATGATCGTGTTTGTGGGAGGCTTCTCAAACTCCGATGTCCTGGGTTCGGGCAAAGGCTGGGCTGGCGCCTTCCTTTATAATGAAAAAGCCAAAAGAGCCCTTGACAAGTTCTACTCCAGGCAGGACACCCTCAGCCTGGGCATCTGCAACGGCTGCCAGCTGATGATGGAACTTGGATTGCTGACGCCCGGTAAAAAAGATAAACCGTTGATGCAACCCAACCTGTCGGGTAAGTTCGAATCCCACTTCCTGAATGTGGATATCCCGGAAAACCAAAGCGTGATGTTCGGCCCGCTTGGCGGTTCAAGGCTCGGGGTGTGGGTGGCCCATGGCGAAGGAAGAATCGTGATGCCCGATCACCACATTGCTGCCCAGGTGGCAGCCAGGTACTCTTATCAAGCCTACCCCGGCAACCCGAACGGCTCTGATGATGCCATTGCGGCCATTACTTCCGCCGACGGACGTCATCTTGCCATGATGCCGCATCTCGAAAGGGCTGTTTTCCCCTGGCAATGGGCAGCATACCCCTGCGAAAGAAAATCTGATGAGGTCTCTCCCTGGATTGATGCGTTCATCAATGCCAGGGAATGGATACTGCAACAGACCTAAAATCAATACCGGATGACAGGCGGCGATTGGCAACAGGCGGTTGGCACCTTCGCTGAACAAGCTCCCGAATCGCTTGGATCTGATGCATGGCATACAGTCTTACAGGCTTTTCTGTACCTCGTTTACCTGTTCATCATCTTGTTCCTGCTGAAGCGGATTAGGTTCTTCCGCCTTGAAGGAATCCCGGAATCATGGACATACGGAGCCTTCCTGGTGAAAATACCAGCAGCCTTACTTTTATACCTTGTCTATACCATGGTTTACACTGACCGGAGCACGGCCGACATCTTCAAATACTTCGACGACGGTAAAGTGTTGGCCGATGCCTTTTTCAGCAGTCCGGCCGACTTCTTCAGCATGCTCAGCGGCATTGGCAACGATCACCCGCATTTCAACCAATATTACCACAGGATGAACAACTGGTGCGGAATCTATCCATCCAATATCTATGGTGACGGCCACATCCTTATCAGGTTCAATGCCCTGCTCAGCCTCGTTTCCCTGCACAATTACCATATCCATGCCCTGGTAATGTGTTTTCTCAGTTTCACAGGGATACTGGCCATTTATAAAACCGCGCTCCCCGCCTTTCCTTCACTGCGAAAAGCCTTTTTCCTGCTGCTTTTCCTTACACCATCCCTGCTATTCTGGACCAGCGGTGTGCTAAAAGAAGGCCTGATCTTGTTCTCATCGGGACTGGCCTTGTATCTCACAGATAAAATCGCCCGAAACAAGATCACAATTATTTCCGTCGTCCTCCTGCTGCTTTCTCTTATCATCCTCAGATACAGCAAGTTTTATGTATTTATCCTGCTATTGCCCCTGTTGATGGCTTATGGTATAAGCATGCGTACGAAAACTCACCGGGCCCGGTTTATTTTCCCTGCAGTAATTCTTCTGTTTGCCGGTCTGGGTCTGCTGGCAGGAGCGTTCAATCCCGTGTACGACATCAGTGAAATTATGGCACGTAAACAACAGGATTTTCTGCGGATTGCCCGTGAAGCCGGAGCGGGGAGCCTCATCAGCACTGAAACACTTGAACCCGGTTTCCGGAATATGCTGAAAGGTTTGCTTCCCGGCTTCCTCACCACCTTCTTCCGTCCGGCCTGCTGGGAATCTGCCAATCCCCTGATCATCGTGGCGGGTATTGAGAACCTGCTGATTTGGAGCATCACGCTGCTTGTCCTGTTCAGAGCAGGCAAACCCGCCTCCATCCCCTTGTTTCTCCTGTCGGTGCTTTTCGTTTTTTCGGTATTTGCGGTCACCGGTCTCATTTCGCCCGTGACTGGAGCCATCGTCAAGTATAAAACACCAGCCCTGCCATTCCTGATCATCTCCCTCTGCAGCCTTTGGACAAACAGGCCGTTACCTGCCGGCAGGCTGTTCAGGAAACAAGGGTTCAATGATACCAAGCAATAAAAATGGTCGCAAGCTTCTTATATATCCTGTATTTTTTACCATTGCTGTGGCTTATTGCCAGATCGCGGCTGTTCCGGCTGAACGGAATCCCCTGGCACTGGCTGGTCGTGGTGTTTATGGCCAGGGTGGCATGCGGGGAATTGTCCTGGCTGATCTTCACCTACAGTCCATGGTTTGCAGGTAGCAGCGATGCTTTCAGGTATTTCAGCGACGGCGTGGTACTCCGCGGAAGCCTGCCGGAACATCCGGGAAGTTTCATCAGTTTGATGACAGGCGCAGGAGACTCCTCTATGGCTACAGGGGAATACATTGCGCATATGGTTTCCTGGAACCGGAGCTATGTGGAAGGCATATGGAACGACAACAGAACACTGGTACGACTCAATGCACTTTTCTGTTTTTTGTCGGGAGGGAACTACCATATCCACCTGCTTTTCGGCAACATCCTGTCCCTGAGCGGGCTGTGCGGAATTTACCGACTGACATCACGGTCACTCGAGGGATACAGGCTCCGCATCCTTTTCTTCGTTGTCTTTCTCATACCCTCGGCCGTATTCTGGGGATCCATCCTCTCCAAGGAAAGCCTGGCCATCTTCGGATTCGGCATGCTGGCACAGGGAATGAGCCTGGCCGGAAAGCGGAACCGGACCGCAGCGATGATCATCAGTACGATGGCTGGAATCCTGCTGATGACCCAGGTCAAACCATATTTCCTGTTATTGATCTTTCCCTTGTCCGTTGCCTGGTTTATTAACGCTTTCACAAAAAAACCGGCCGGAATTCGCACTTACCTGTTTATCACCGGCATCTGCCTGTTGGTCATGCTGGTCTTACAGCTTTTTGTCCCTGCCGCGGAGCCCGGCAGTTGGTTGCTGCAGAAACAGCAGAATTTCTACCACATGATGAAGGACAACTCCGCTGTGAATCCCCTTTTCATGCTGATCCGTTCAGAAAGCCTCTGGGTATTGCTGCTGAAATCCCCCCTCGCTTTTTTTCATAGCCTTTTTGCACCCTTTTTCTACCCTTTTCTGAATATTTACACGGCGGCAGCAGCTTTGGAAAACCTTGTCCTGTGGCTGCTGATGGTGTATCTGCTGTTTCGGGCCAGATCACCCATCCTATTTGATAACACACTGATATTCTGTATTTTGATTGTTGTGTTTGATTTTATCGTGATCGGATGGATCAGTCCGTCTACCGGCGCCATCCAGCGTTACCGCATCCTGAGTTTACCCCTGCTTTTTGCCGTATTGATCCATATCAGCAATCCAGGCAGCAGGTTTGCGTCCGGAATCCGGAAAACTGTTTTCCGCAAACCAAAAGAAGCTGTTGATCAGAGCCGTTTGGAAAAATGCGGAATTCTGTTTAGGTTTGCTTCTCTTATGATAATTCATTAATTAAATGGAGATTACCCGAATTTTCGACCTTCTTCCCTATTATAAAAAACACTTCCCTCCCGGTGAAGTGGTGCTGGGGGGCAAAGAAAACGGAAAGTGGTATACATACAGCATTGACCAATACCAGGAATTATCCGATCTGGTCAGCTTTGGTTTGCTGAGCATCGGCATCGGGAAAGGAGATGCGGTAGCTACCGTGACCAACAACAGACCGGAATGGAACCTGCTCGACATCGGGATCATGCAGATAGGAGCGGTTCACGTACCGGTTTATCCTACTGTCAGTGATGCTGATTTCCAGTACATTCTGGAGCATGGGGAGGTGAAGGCCATTTTCCTGACCGGGGAGGAATTGTTCCGTAAGCTCGACCGTTTGCAAACGGTCGGCCGGCTTGCTGAAAGGGCATATTCTTTAGGTCAGGTCAACGGAAGGAAATCCCTGCAGGATCTGTTGGAACTGGGAAGGCAAGCGCCGCAACACGGGCAATTGAAACAGATAAAGGACAGCCTCTCCACCAGCGATCTGGTAACCCTGATCTATACCAGCGGTACCACCGGCAATCCCAAGGGGGTGATGCTGACACACGCCAACCTGATCAGCAATTTCAAAGGAGTTTCTCATATTCCGCAGCTTCCTCCCGGGGCGAAATGCCTGAGTTTTCTGCCCTTGTCGCATGTGTATGAACGCATGATCAACTATACATACCAATACCTTGGGTACAGGATTTATTATGTGGAGAACATGGCCACCATTACGGAGAATGCCCGGGAAATCCAGCCTGAGATCATGTGCGCCGTTCCCAGGTTCCTGGAAAAAGTGTTTGAGAAGATTGTAACGACCGGACGCAAACTGCCCGGGATAAAAAAGGGGATCTTTTTCCGGGCACTGCATCTTGCTGAACGTTATGCGCTTGACCGCGCCAACGGGTGGTTTTACCACTGTAAGCTCTCATTGGCCGACCGCCTGGTATTCAGGAAATGGCGTGCGGCACTGGGATCGAAACTCCGGATCATCGTAAGCGGTGGGGCTGCACTGCAACCCAGGCTTGCCAGGATATTCCGGGCAGCCGGCTTCGAGGTGCTGGAAGGTTATGGCCTTACGGAAACTTCTCCGGTTATTGCCGTAAGCACAAGAGAAAAAGGCGGCTTCAGCTTCGGTTGCGTCGGGCCTGTACTAAAAGACGTCCAGGTCAGGATTGCCGATGACGGAGAAGTTCTGTGCAAAGGTCCCAATGTGATGAGCGGTTACTACAAGGATCCCGCCCTTACCGCCGAAGCGATTGATCCCGAAGGCTGGTTCCATACCGGGGATCTCGGAAGAATAGAGCCCAACGGCCATCTCAGGCTGATCGGACGCAAGAAGGAAATGTTCAAGACCTCTTTTGGGAAATATATCGCTCCCCAGGTGATCGAGAGCAGGATGAAGGAAAGCTCCTTTATCGACAACATCATGGTGGTGGGCGAAAACCAGAAATACCCCGGCGCCCTGATCGTGCCCAATTTTGATCACCTTCGCTCCTGGTGCCATATCAAGAAAATCCCTTTTACCACGGATCAGGAAATGGTGAAGGAAAGTGTGATCATCAACCGTATCGCACGGGAAATCAATCAGTTAAATAATGCCCTCGGGAAGAGTGAACAAATCAGGAAATTCGAGATCCTTGGCCGGGAATGGACCATACAGGATGGCGAGCTTACGCCATCATTGAAACTCAGGCGTAAGCTGATCATGGAAAAATACCGCGAACAAATCGAAAGCCTTTTCAGCTAAGGCTGTCAGTGCATGATTCTGTAAAGCATTTCCCTGATCAGTTCGCTGTCTTCGGTACTGTCGTTATCAACGCCTTTTGCTCTCATGTCGTAGATCCTTAGCTGGGAAACGATGCCTGAAAGCCGGGCAAACGAATAATTTTTTGCAGCCTTAACATAGTCACTGGCAAAAAAAGGATGCACACCAAGCGCCTTTGCCACCTGTGCGGTATTCTGTCCGTCGAAGGGGGCTCCTCCCGGCCTGCGGCTTTCTGCTACCAGCGCGTGATACAGCAATAATTTCGAAAAAAAAGAAAACAATACCGGGATGATCTTCAGTATGGGATTTTCCTTCGGATTGGCAGCCATGTAAAATGCTACCTGGTTCACCCTGAATACATTCCTTTCCCCAAGCGCTTTCTGAAGCTCGAACACATTGAATTCTTTACTGATCCCTGTATAGGCGGCTATATGGTCTGATGTGACCAGCGTTTCCGGCGGCAGATTGATCATGAGTTTCTGAATCTCATGGCTGAGGTTGCCGAGCTCGTTTCCAGTGTATTCTGCCAGCAGCAATGCAGCCTTCTGATCAATCCTGTATCCCTTCTCCTTCATGTACGCTGTAATCCAGTCAGGAATCTTATCCTCGTAAAGTTTTTTTGATTCAAAAAACACGCCCTTGCTCTGAAGGTGTTTCGCGAATGTGGTTCGTTTGTCGAGTTTCTGGTATTTGTAACAGAGCACGAGGACAGTGGTAGGAACCGGGTTCTCGGCATATTTCACCAGGGTCTCAATATTGTCGATCTGTTGGGCCTCCCTCACGATGACTACCTGGTAAGCGGCAAAGGCCGGATACCTGCGGGCCATGCTGATCAGATCCGGGACAGTGACATCCGCACCATAAACGACAGACTGATTGAAAGCCCTTTCATCGGGGATCAATACACTGTTTTCGATGAGATCCGACAACTGATCAATGTAATAGGGTTCATCCCCGGTAAGGAAGTACAGCGGGGCAAACTTCTTTCTGCCGATATCGGCTGCAACTTTTTGAAATTCTGCAACCGACATCCTTAAAAACGTAAATGTTTGACTGTCAACCTGTTATCTATAAGCTGCATCAAAGATTCAATCCCGAATTCCAGATGCATCCTGACGAACTTCGCACTCACTTTTTTATCGCTGGCGGTAGTCTTCACACCCTCCGAGATCATGGGCTGGTCGGAAACCAGCAGGAGGGCTCCGGTCGGGATATGATTGGCAAAACCTACGATGAAGATAGTGGCTGTTTCCATATCAATCGCCATACACCGTGTTTCCCGCAACAGTTGCTTAAACTGCTCATCATATTCCCAGACCCTTCGGTTTGTGGTATAAACCGTACCCGTCCAGTAGTCTTTTTCATGTTCCCTGATGGTGGTGGAAATGGCCTTCTGAAGACTGAAGGCTGGTAATGCCGGCACATAGGGCGGAAAATAATCGTTGGAGGTTCCTTCACCCCTGATCGCTGCGATGGGAAGGATCAGGTCACCCACTTTGTTTTTCTTCTTCAGCCCGCCGCACTTGCCGAGGAAAAGCACAGCCCGCGGCTCCACGGCACTGAGCAGATCCATCACCGTAGCGGCATTGGCACTTCCCATCCCAAAATCAATGATGGTGATGTTCTCCCAGGTGGCACTCGGCATGGGCCGGCCTTGCCCGCAAAGTGACACTTTTTTCTGGCTGCAGAACAAATCGAGATACTGGGTGAAATTGGTCAGCAGGATATATTTTCCGAACTGACCAAGCTCCTGACCGGTGTAGCGGGGCAGCCAGTTCTCCACGATGTCCTTCTTGGTTTTCATGCAGGTTCAATAAGACACAAAGGTAGAAAAATATCCGCAGGGGCGGATTTCCGGCTCTGTGGACGACCTGTTTTATATCGGCAGGAGATGAGCAAATATTTATAGTTAAATATCTGTTAAACAGCATTGTTAATTACATAACACATCAATATATCCATGTTTTCATATTTGTTTTGCAACTTCAATGATGTTGAACAAAAAAAAAGACCCAAAATGAAAATTTTAACGCTTTCTTCCTTAATGACCCTTGTTCTGGCAGGCTTGGTTTTCAAGACAACTGCCACCGTACACAGGGTCAATTCAGCTCCCGGCAGCGCCGCAGCTTATTCCTCCGTACAGGCAGCCCACAATGCCGCGTCTTCCGGCGACACACTCTATCTCGAGTGTTCGGCCGTCAGTTATGGCAACCTTGACTGCACCAAATCCCTGACCATCATTGGTTCAGGCTACTTCCTCGGACAAAACCCCCAGACCCAGGCATCCCCGGCCTCGGCCTATATCCCGTTTATTCAATTCAATGCAAGCAGTGCGGGTTCCAGTGTGACCGGCCTGAGTATTGGACAGATCTACCTGTATACCAGCGATATCCTGATCAACAGAAACTACCTGACAGGCAACAATGCAATATATCAAGCTACGGGCTCCCCCATTGGAAACATCATCATCACCCAGAATTATTTCCATACCGGGGCTTATTGGAATACCTCCATTAATTTTCCTTATCCGGCCAACAACATCCTGATTTCCAACAACTATTTATTCGGGGGTATTTCGTCCACGGGCAGTTTCAGTGCGGTGATCACCAACAATGTGGTTTCAGGAAGCATCAACTGCCATAATGCCATCATTAAAAACAACATCCATACTGCCGGCAGTTTCACGAACAATAACTGTTCTATTTCCTTTAACCTGGGCTATAACAATGATTTCGGCAACCAGAATGGTAACCAGTCCAATGTGAATATGAGCAATGTATTCCTGGGATCGACTGGAAACAGTACAGACGGGCAATGGCAACTCAAGCCCGGTTCCCCGGCCATTGGAGCAGGCGAAGGCGGTGCAGACTGCGGCATGTACGGTGGCGCACTCCCCTATGTCCTGTCAGGCATGCCTAACATTCCTTCCATTTATTACCTGAATGCGCCTGCCATTCCTTCCAATACTATCAATGTCAGCATCAAGGCCAAATCGCATAACTAAGCATCCTGCCGGATGAATAAAGATCATTTAAGCCTGATGATAATGAAAACGACCTTTGTTTCTACTTTACTAAAACCGTGGAATGCGCTTTGCCTGTTATTCGGATTGCATTTGCTGTTACCGGCCTGGCAAATCTCCGGACAATGCCAGAATATTACGGGCATCGAATACTTTTTCGATACCGATCCGGGATTTGGCCTGGGAACGCCGTTGCCCGTGACCCCGGCTCCGCTCATCACGAACCTCAGCGCGAGTATCTCCCTTGACGGATTGTCCCAGGGTTTTCACCGTTTGTCTTTTCGCGCTGTTGATGACAGTGGCCGCTGGAGCACAGTTCAGCACATTCCCTTTTTCAAAAACACCGTGAACGCAATTCCACCGGACATAGGCGCCCTTGAGTATTTCTTCGACAGCGATCCCGGATTTGGCCTGGGAATCCCCATTCTGTTCAACCCGGCCCCCGCTCTGAACGATGTCAGCTTTGCAGCGAATGTCAACGGCCTGTCCAACGGCTTCCATTTCATTCGTACCCGGGCCATGGATGCTGCCGGCAGATGGAGCACCGTCCAAAGCCTGCCCTTCTTCAAGCAGACCTTTCAAGCGGTCCTTCCCAAACTCACCAATGCCGAATACTTCATTGATGATGATCCCGGACAGGGTAATGCCACACCAATCAGTTTCACCCCCGGCATCGATAAAACCATCAGTTGGATCGCTTCCATCGCCTCCCTGAACCAGGGTTTCCACAACCTCTTCATGAGAGTACAGGATTCCGCCAGGCGGTGGAGTCTCACGCAGCACATGCCCTTCTTTAAACAGCTCATCCCTGTCCAGGTTCCTGACATCGTGAAGGTTGAATATTTCATTGATCATGACCCCGGTTTCGGAATGGGCAATGATGTGTCTTTTGTGAATGACACGAACAACCTCGACCTGGCCTTTTCAATTGACATCGAAAGCCTGAGCCAGGGTTTCCATAAATTGTTCATCCGGGCTAAAGACAGCCGCGGTAAATGGAGTCTGGTGCAGTTTCAGCCCCTGTATAAACAGTTTATCCACGACAGCCTTCCTGAGTTGGTTGAAGTGGAATATTTCTTCGACACCGATCCGGGTGAAGGAAACGGTTTAACAGTTCCCTTCAGTCCAACAGCACATATTCCCTTTCTGGCCTGGAGCCTCAACCTTGGAGGTATCAGTTATGGCCAACATATGTTGTATGTCCGGACAAAAGATGAATATGGCAAATGGAGCCTCCACGCCAGAGATACCATCTTTTATTACCTCGACTCCCTGCCAACGGCCTCCCTCAGCGGTCCGCAGGGTATCTGCATCAATGCCTCCGGACAGTTTGAGGTGCTCCTGACTGGTTCGCCTCCCTGGAACCTGGAGTATTTCAACGGGGAAGATACCATCACTGTCCAGGAAATCATGAACAGTCCCTATCTTTTCGATGTGGCCCCCACCTGGCACGGGACCCATACCGCCCGTATCCTGCAGGTTCAGGATGTGTACTACACAGGGCTATACACCGGTATTCCCATTGAATATGAAGTCTATCCCCTGCCCCAGGCCGCCGGGAACATTTCCGGAAGCGAGAACCTCTGTATGGGATCGGGAAACAACTGGTACTGGATCAACCCGGTGCTGAACGCAACGACATATCAATGGACTTATCCTTCCGGAGCCGTGCTTCACAGCAATGCCAACCAGAACGGCATCCTGCTCGATTTAAGCAATGTGATCCAATCCGGCACAATTACCGTCACTCCGGTCAATGCCTGCGGTACGGGTGATCCTTCGTCCGTTTTAGTCAATATCAGGCCACTGCCCGTGGTGGATGCAGGTCCCGACCAGAACATCCCTTTCAACGACTCTGCCATCATGGCCCCGGTGGTGACGGGAGGCACAGAACCTTACACATATTACTGGAACCCCTGGGTTCATCTGGACAATCCCTACATCCCCAATGCCACGGCCTTCGTCAATGAAACCACCGTCTTTACGCTTCATGTGACTGATGCCTACGGCTGTCAGGGCAGTGACCAGGTCACCATTTACGTGGGTTTGCCTCCCGGAACCCAGGTTGAAGGAAGCTTTACTTACAACAACGCCCTGATGACACCGCTGAACGATGCCACCGTGATGCTGAAACAGGGGAGTGAACTGATCGCTTCCGCCACCACCGGAGACGGCGGTAACTTCGTTATGCAGGGGATCACGGCAGGTACGTACTCCCTGTCGGCCACATCATCCAAAACCTGGGGTGGCGTCAATGCAACGGATGCCCTGCTGGTATTGCAGCATTTCACTTCCATCGTTTTCCTGTACGGGCTTCGGCTGCAGGCTGCCGATGTCAACGCTACCGGCAACATCAATGCCATCGATGCACTGCTGATCGCCCGCAGGTATGCCGAGATCATCTCCACATTCCCAGCCGGCGACTGGCTTTCAGAAATAAAAGCGGTGAATGCTTCCGGCAGCGGCAGCATCACCGAAAACCTGGAAGGCATCGTATTCGGCGATGTTAACGGGTCCTATGTGCCTGCTGCGAAGCTGTCACATGAAATTGAACTGCAGACTGAAGGTCTTCTGACAGTATGCAATGATGAATCCTTTGAATTGCCGTTATATGCTGACAGGACCCTTGAGGTCGGAGCACTGTCCCTTGAATTACAGATCCCTGAAGGACTTTCGGTTACGGCTGTCCGGACGGCACGGGCCGCTTCATTTGAAGATGAAGCCGAACCCGTGATCTGGAACGTCTCCGGCAGGCGCCTGCTGATCGCATGGTACAGCCTGAATCCCCTGCAGGTGCAGAAAGGTACTGCGCTGCTCCGGCTCAGAATTGAAGGCGAGCCTGCAGAGAACGATCCCTGGCTGTTGCACGAAAATTCCTCTGTTGCCGATCTCACGGGTCACTCAGTCACACCCCTTGTATTGGGCATGCCTGCTGTAAAGACCGGCTCACCAGAGCTTGTCCTTGAACAGAACAGGCCGAATCCGGTCAGCACGACAAGTCTGATCAACTTTTACCTGCCGGAAGAAGGCCTGGTAAAAATCAGCCTGAAGACAAGCAGCGGACAAACGCTAAAATACCTGGTCAGGGAACAGATGACAGCCGGATGGCATCAAATCACCATGGATGCGGCCACACTCAGTTCCGGAATGTATGTGTATATGCTTGAATTTGAGGGAAAAAACTCACGTGGCATGAGGGCTGGCAAAATGATGGTAGAGTAAGTGTTTCGTTGTGTCAACTCCTGCAACTGCTCACGAAAACCAGCCCCCCGCTTTCAGTCCTCAGCCGCTCCGTATCGGGAATGTCATTTTCAAAAATCCCGTACACTGCACTGCCGCTTCCGCTCATCGAGGCGTATGAGGCTCCTTTACTGTAAAGCAATGCTTTGATTGATTGGATGAGGGGAAGCTGCTTCCCGACGACCTCTTCGAAATCATTTATCAGCAGGTCTTTCCACAAAGAAATGGGCTTGCGGAGGAGCGATGCCACTGCCTGATCCCTTTCACTGGGCCGGATGGCTGCATAGGCGTCGGCAGTGAAGACACTGACAGGCGGCACCACGATGACAATCGAAGGTAAACTCAGGCTATATGGGGCAATCACTTCTCCCCTGCCGCTTACACAGGCAGGAGCGGGTTCCACAAAAAAAGCACAGTCGCTGCCGATTCCTGCCGCGATATTTCTAAGGGTGGTCGTATCGAGTCCAAGATCGAACAAGCGGTTTAAGAGGACCAGGGTGCCGGCCGCATCGCTGCTGCCTCCACCCAGTCCGGAACCCGGAGGGATGGTTTTATGTAAGTACAGATGTACCGGCGGCAAGTGATACATCTGCTCCATGATCCGCCACGCCCTGACCACAAGGTTTTGTTCAGGCTGTCCGGGAATCTGCAGTCCGGAAGGGAAAAAGGAACATTTCCCGTCGGGTGAAGGCACAATTTCCAGGATATCTCTCCAGTTGACAGGATAAAACACGCTGTCGATGTCATGATACCCGTCCTGTCTGCACCGAAGCACATGCAGTCCGAGATTAATTTTTGCCTGGGGGAAAAGGATCACGAGTCAAAGATAGGGAATCGGGATGTCATCCTAACGTTGATTTAAATCAACGTTAGGATGACATCCCGGTCAAAAGCGCTATATTTGCGGAAAAGGTATCAATATGGCCTTTATCAGTTCGGTTTTCTCCTGGCTCATGAAGAAGCGGCTGCATCAGATCGCGCTGTTTATGAAGTATCCGCATGACGTACAGCAGGAGTGGCTGAGAAAATTACTGAACACGGCACGCAATACCGAATGGGGAAAGAAATATGATTACGCGTCCATTACAGGTCCCGAGGAATACCGCCGGCGCGTTCCGGTGAGTACTTACGAGGATCTGCACCCCCTGATCAGTAAAATCCGGAAGGGCCAGCAAAATGTGCTCTGGCCGACGGACATCAACTGGTTTGCCAAGAGTTCAGGGACAAGTGCGGGTAAAAGCAAGTTCATCCCCGTCAGCAAGGAAGCACTGGAAGAATGCCATTACAAGGGGGGGAAAGACCTCTTATCGATTTATTGCGATCTCAATCCGGACACGGAACTGTTCGACGGAAAGTTACTCGGAATGGGAGGATCGTGGGCTTATGACGGAGAGAACCCGGAGAGCTATTACGGGGATGTTTCCGCCATCCTGATGCAAAACCTGCCTTTCTGGGTTGAACTGATGCGTACCCCTTCCATCTCCATCGCCCTGATGGATGAATGGGAACAGAAAATCGAAAAGATGGCACGTATCACCAGCGGGCATAATGTTACAGGCATTTCCGGCGTTCCTTCCTGGACCCTGCTGCTATGCAGGAGGGTTTTAGAAATAACAGGACGTCAAAACCTTGCTGAAGTCTGGCCGAAACTGGAAATGTTCGTTCACGGCGGGGTCAGTTTTCAGCCTTACCACGAACAGTTTAAGCAGATCATGCCGGATAACCTGCATTATATGGAAACCTACAATGCATCCGAAGGTTTTTTCGGGATACAGGACCGCAGAAATGCCGGGGATATGCTGCTGATGCTTGATTACGGCATATTCTATGAGTTCATGACCCTCGACCAGTTGAACAGCAATGATCCTCAAACCCTTGGCCTGGAAGAAGTCGTACCCGGAGTAAATTACGCCATGATCATTTCGACGAATGCCGGACTTTGGCGCTATATGATAGGGGATACTGTGATGTTCACATCCGTAAGCCCTTACCGCATCCATATCACCGGACGTACAAAAAGTTTCATCAACGCATTCGGAGAGGAACTGATCATCGATAATGCGGAAAAAGCCATCCGGATTGCTTGTGAAAAGACAGATGCAAGGGTTCATGAGTACACCGCAGCCCCTCATTTTTACAAAAACAAAACCCATGCAGCCCACGAGTGGGTCATCGAATTCGATCGCGCTCCCGATAACATAGAGTATTTTGCGGAAATGCTTGATAATGCGCTGAAATCGCTGAACTCCGACTATGAGGCGAAACGTTACCACAACATGATCCTTGATATGCCCATCATTCACCGGGTCCCGTCCAACACCTTTTATCAGTGGATGAAGCGCCAGGGCAAACTGGGCGGACAACATAAAGTCCCCAGACTAAGCAACAGCAGGAAATACGTGGAAGATATTTTAAAGGACCTGCATCATGGCAGTCCGCGGCCCTGAGTCACCGAACTTTCAACAGCATATGGGTGATATCCCAATCTTTCTTATTTTAGCAGGATAAAACAAAATACCATGCATATTGCCATCGCCGGGAACATCGGGGCCGGCAAAACTACTTTATGCCGCTTGCTGTCAAAGCATTTCGCCTGGGAACCCCATTATGAAGATGTGGATACCAATCCATACCTGAACAGCTTTTACGAAGACATGCAACGATGGTCGTTCAACCTCCAGGTGTATTTTCTGAACAGCAGGTTCAGGCAGATCGTAGCGATCAGAAAAGGTGAGAAGACAGTGGTACAGGACAGGACCATCTATGAGGATGCCAACATCTTCGCTCCCAACCTCCACGCCATGAACCTGATGACCACACGTGACTTCGACAACTACCGGTCCCTCTTCGAGCTGATGAGCAGTTTTATTCAGCCTCCCGACCTGCTGATATACCTTCGTGCCAGTGTCCCAACCCTTGTGAGGCAAATCCAGAAAAGAGGAAGGGATTACGAGGCCGCCATCCGGCTGGATTACCTGAAAAAACTCAACGAACGGTACGAAAGCTGGATCAGTTCCTATACCCTTGGCAAACTGCTGATCATCGACGTGGACAATGTGAACTTCCCCGATGTACCGGAAGATCTCGGCATGGTGATCGAGAAAGTCAATGCCGAACTTCACGGATTATTCAAATAAAACAGCATCGTGGACTGTCTTGGTATCATCCCTGCCCGTTATGCATCTGCCCGGTTCCCGGGCAAAGCCCTTAGCATGATTAACGGCAAATCCATGATCAGGCGGGTTTACGAGCGATGTGCGGCATCAGATGTGTTGCGGAAAATCCTGGTGGCGACTGACGATCAGAGGATTTTCGACCATGTGAAAAGCTTCGGAGGCAGCGTCATGATGACTTCACCGCATCACCGCAGCGGGACGGAACGTTGTGCCGAAGTCTGCGGCCGCCTCAGATCGGAAGCGAACATGGCACTTCCGGATATCATCATCAATATCCAGGGAGATGAACCTTATATTCATCCCGATCAGATCAGCCTGGTAGCCTCCTGTTTCGATCATCCGGACACCAACATCGCCACCCTCGCCCGTATCATCAGGGATCCGGAGGAATTAAACAGCCCGCATACCGTCAAGGTGGTGATGGACCTTCGCCACCGCGCCCTGCTTTTCAGTCGTTCGGTGATCCCTTTTCAGCGCGGCAGGCAAACTGACCAGTGGCATATCGCTTTTCCTTACCTGAAACATATCGGCATTTATGCCTACCGTGCCGGTACCCTGATGGAACTGGTGACCCTGCCGCCAACCCTGCTCGAAACGTCGGAGTCGCTTGAACAACTGCGATGGATGGAGCACGGCCATGATATTTACGTCAGCCTTACACAGCACGACAGCTATGCCGTGGATGTCCCCGACGACCTGGAAAAACTACCCAAGCATCTTCCCTGATATGGATGTCTCAAAATATATACACGAACTGCTTACTGAAAAGGGAGAAGTCTCCGTTCCAGGCCTGGGCCGTTTTACCGGAACAAGCAGGGCAGCCACCCCTGACAGCCTGAAGACACTGCTCCACCCGCCCGGCATACAATATGCGTTCGAGGCTGGCCCTGCTCCTGCCGATACACTGGCAAAACACTGCTCTGCCCGGGAGAACCTTCCCCTCTCTCTGGCCATCAAGGAAATCGAAGAATATGTCGACGGCTGCCATTTCGTGATCAACAAAGGCAAAAGACTTGAAATACCCGGCGTCGGCCTGTTGTTCAACGACCCGCAGGGTAAGATCTGCTTCGAAGCCGACCCCGGCCTGGAAACTTCCGGGGATTACTATGGACTGCAGTCAGTGGGGCTTCATCCCATTAAGAAATCCTCCGGCTACAGGACCGCGAAAATCATCATGGTCATCCTGATGGCGGGGGCTTTGGTATTCGCCGGCTTTTACGCAGCCAGCATTGCCTCGTTCCTGCGCCAACGATTATCCTTCCCCGGGAAAGAAACACCAGCACAACAGTCCGAAACCGCTCCGACACCTTCGGACCCTTCTTTAACCATGCCGGACACTGCTGTTTTATTACACGATACCGCTTTTACCGGTAATGACACGACCTCAGTCCATGATTTGCCGCCACCTGCAATCAATCCGGAGGAAAATCCTTCCACCCTGCCGCAATACTACATTGTTGCAGGTTGTTTCAGGCTTGAGGAAGGCGCAACAAAAACAGTGGAAAAACTGGTGAAAGAAGGTTATCCTGCGCGGATCTTTGCCCGGAATTCACAGGGACTTCACATGGTTTGCTACGATTCTTACACAGTAAAAG
Source organism: Bacteroidota bacterium (assembly GCA_022709385.1). GTDB lineage: Bacteria > Bacteroidota > Bacteroidia > Bacteroidales > CAIXZF01 > JAKLIX01. The sequence goes on from JAKLIX010000013.1 coordinate 21,464, forward strand.
CGGATGCGCTGAAGACCCTTCATCAGATCAGGACTGCCAAAGATCCCAACGCATGGCTGATCCGACAGTGAGCCGGGCCGGCAGTTCCCAAAACAAGAAAACAAATGACCAAAAACAAGCTGGAACGATTTGCCGAAAACCGCGAATTCCGCAATATGTTCCAGCCCCGTTGGGAAGACTTGCAGCAAGGCTTCGCGTTCAAAGGCCGATGGCGGGATTTTTTCGGCAATGACCACCCGATCGTACTAGAAGTGGGATGCGGCAAAGGGGAATATACGGTCAACCAGGCTATCCGCAATCCCGGTAAAAACTACATCGGAGTCGACATCAAAGGTGCCCGGATGTGGCGGGGCTGCAAGACATCCAACGATCTGGGACTCACCAATGTGGCCTTTATCAGGACCCACGTACAATTGCTGCATCATTTCCTTCAGCGGGCTGAGGTTTCGGAGATCTGGATCACCTTTCCCGATCCGCAACCGAGGCAATCGCGCGAGAAACGGCGGCTAACCGCACCCCGATTCCTCAGCCTCTATGGATACCTGCTGAAAGAAGGGGGACTGATTCACCTGAAAACCGATAACCGTGACCTGTACGATTACTCCCTTGAAGTGATCAGGGAACACCGGCACCTGCCGGTATTCGCCACCCATGACCTTTACAGCGAGGCGGCCGCACCGGAACCGGCCATTTCAATTCAGACCTTTTACGAGAAAATGTTCCTGGAAGAAGGAAAACCCATTTGTTACCTGGCTTTCAGGCTTGCAGAAGGCAGGTCTTATGCACCGATAACCGATGAAAGACCCTGATTCGTTTTTTCAGCAGGTTTACCAGGTTGTGAGGGAGATCCCGTTCGGCAGGGTCAGTACCTACGGTGCCATCGCCCACTACCTTGGCACGGGGCGCGCCGCCCGCATGGTGGGATGGGCAATGAACCAGTCGCACCACGCCACGGATGACATCCCTGCCCACAGGGTGGTGAACCGGACCGGACTGTTGAGCGGAAAACACCATTTCGGAGGAGCCGATACCATGAAACAGCTTCTTGAAAATGAAGGTCTTACTATCATTGACGATCAAATCACCGACTTCAGCAGCTACTTCTGGGATCCGGCAAAGGAGTTGACCAGACGATAAATTTCCATTAATTTCGTTCCATATTCTCAGCGCAGTATGACAGATACCACCACCCTGCTGGCACGGCAGTTCCTCACCAGCGAGACTTCCTTCAACAACCTGATGAAAAAAAGGATCTACCAGGTGTTGCTCATCTCCAGTAAATACGATGCTTTTATCCTGGAAGAGGACGGACGTATCGATGAACAGATCTTTAACGAATATACTTCGCTTAACCTGCGGTATCCGCCCCAGTTCATACAGGCATCTTCGGAAGAAGAAGCTTTCAGTATCCTTGCCGAAACCAATATCGACCTGGTAATCACCATGTTCAGCGCCGAAAAATCCAGCTGCTTCGAACTCCCCTTTAAAATCAAGGAACGCTACCCCGCCAAGCCCATTGTGGTGCTGACGCCCTTCTCCAGGGAAATTTCCATACAGTTGTCGCAGGAAGACCTGAGCGCCATCGATTATGTTTTTTGCTGGCTGGGAAATGCAGATCTGCTGCTGGCTATCATCAAACTGATTGAAGATAAGATGAATGCGGAACTGGATGTGCATGAAATCGGGGTTCAGGTGATCCTGCTGGTGGAAGACTCCATCCGGTTTTACTCCAGCTATCTGCCGAATATCTACAAACTGATCTTCAAACAATCGCTGGACTTCATGACAGAAGGCTTGAACGAACACCAGCAGATGCTGCGCATGCGGGGAAGGCCAAAGATCCTGCTGGCCACCAACTTCGACGAAGCCGTCGGCCTGTATGAAAAATACAAAAACAACATGCTGGGTGTCATCTCCGACATCAGTTTTCCGCGTGGCGGGGAACTGGACAAACAGGCAGGGCTGAAACTCACTCAGATCATCAAGAACGACGATCCCCTGATGCCCATCCTGCTGCAGTCGTCGGACCTGGAGAACGAAGCTATCGCCAAAGACATGAGGGCAGGGTTTATTTACAAACGATCCAAAACCCTCTCCCATGAACTGAAGCAATTCATCATGGAGTATTTCGCCTTCGGTGATTTCGTTTTTATCGACCCGGCCTCCGGAAAAGAGATCACGCGGGCACCCGATCTGAAATCCCTGCAGCAGCGGGTATTCGACATACCCGATGACTGCCTGGAGTACCACATCACCCGGAATCACTTCTCTAAATGGCTTAGGGCCAGAGCCCTATTCCCGATTGCCGAACTCTTTAAACTGCTCCGGCCCGAATCATTCAGCAACCTGGATGAGGTCCGGCATTTTATTTTCGATGCCATCGCCACTTTCAGAATGAATAAAGCAAGAGGCATCATTGCAGAGTTTTACAGGGAAAGATTCGACGAATACCTCACCTTTGCCAGGATCGGAAAAGGCTCTATCGGCGGCAAAGCACGCGGACTCGCTTTTCTCGACTCCCTGATCAAAAGAAACAGGCTTTTCGACAAGGTGAAGGATGTGATCATCACCATCCCTCGCACTGTGGTGATCTGTGCGGATGTATTCGATGAGTTCATGGAGGAGAACCAGTTGTATAAGGTCGCCCTTTCGGATATCCCCGACGAAGAAATCCTGCAGCACTTTATCAATGCACGCCTGCCCTTCCTGATCCATGAAGATCTCTACACCTTCCTTTCAGTGATAAACAACCCCATCGCAGTAAGGTCATCAAGTCTGCTCGAGGACTCTCATTATCAACCATTTGCAGGAATATATGCCACGTATATGATTCCGAACGACAAAAGGGATGAAAGGTTGATGATCGAGAACCTGAGCAATGCCATCAAGAGTGTATATGCATCCGCTTTCTTCAAAGACAGCAAGGCATATATGACAGCGACCTCCAATGTGATCGACGAAGAGAAGATGGCCATCGTACTGCAGGAAGTTTGCGGCAATTCATACGGAAACCGTTTTTATCCCACGCTTTCCGGGGTCACCCGCTCGATCAATTTTTATCCCATCCCTCCGGAAAAGCCTGAGGACGGCATCGCAAATATCGCATTCGGACTCGGGAAATATATTGTTGACGGCGGCAACACCCTGCGGTTCAGCCCGAAATTCCCGAAGAAAGTGCTGCAGCTCACCTCCCCTGAAATGGCACTGCGGGAAACCCAGAAAGTGTTTTATGCCCTGGATATGGATCCCGGCCATTTTCATCCGTCCACCGACGACAGCATCAACCTGCTGCGATTAAAAGTGGCGGAAGCGGAAACCGATCCCGGCTTCCGCTATGCCGCTTCCACCTTCGATCTGGAAAACAACATGCTACGCGACGGACTTTATCCCGGCGGCAGAAAGCTGATCACCTTTTCCAACATCCTGAACCACAACACATTTCCTCTCGCACAAATCCTCCAGACGGTACTGGAGATCGGGCAACTCGAGATGAACAAGCCGATAGAAATTGAATTTGCGGTAGATTTAGACCGTCCGAAGGATGAACCCAAAGTCTTTTATCTCCTGCAGATCCGTCCTATTGTGGAAGCCGATGAACGGCTTCAGGTCAACCTGAACGGGATTGAGGAAAAGGACACCATCATCACTTCCAATGCAGCCCTGGGTAATGGCATCATCAACACCATCTTCGACCTGGTGTATGTGAAACCAGAATCCTTTAATCCGGCAGAAACCAAGACCATCGCCCAAAAGGTTGATGAGATCAACGGCAGGATGATCAATGATAAGAAGAACTACATCCTGATCGGTCCGGGTCGCTGGGGCTCATCAGACCCCTGGCTGGGCATTCCGGTGAAATGGCCCCAGATCTCTGCGGCACGGCTCATCGTAGAATCAGGACTCGACCACTACCGCATCGATCCCAGCCAGGGCACGCATTTTTTCCAGAACCTTACAAGTTTCCGGGTAGGTTACTTCACCATCAATCCCTTCTCAAAGGACGGATTTTACGATCTTGAATACCTGGCTTCGCAGCCTGCCGCTTATGAGGATGAATACATCCGGCATGTACGTTTCGACCGGCCGGTAGTCGTTAAGATTGACGGAAAGAAAAACAGGGGAGTGGTACTAAAAACCTCATCTCCTGCCGGATAGCCACTTTTTCAGCCTAAAAAAAAACCTGAACCGGCTTTCTCATTGAGGATTTCACAACGCAGTTTCTCCTTTTGCTCCACCTTTTCAAGGTAGGTCTTGACGAGTTTATCCTTCAGCAGCAGGAGGTCTTTCAGTTCCTTTCCCATATTATCGGCCAGGGGATCGCCCGCAAGGTCTTCCGCTATGGGTATTACGTACTGCCTTGTCTGACTGACGTAATCAGCGATCCGCCTCTTACTGTCGATTCCAAGATGCAGATCGGTGATATTGCTGATACGGTCGGCGAGCTTGAGTATCCTGGCTTCATAGCTGCCGTGCAGGCGCAGCTGCTCAAGGTATTCTGTCTTCGGCTGGCTGACAGGTCGTGTTACCTCCAGTACCAGTTCGTACACCCTTGGCCCGTCTTCCAGACAACGGATGGATTCCGGATCAGTGCCCGGCACATCTTCCAGCAGGTCGTGGATCACCGCCGCTTTCAGCACCACCGGGTTCAGGTATTTGTAATCAATGAGGATGGACATGGTGTCCATGGCATGGCGGAATTGGTTGCCCCCCACCCTCCTTTTAATGCCGATCAAAGCCATGGCCTTCTGAATATAAGGGGCAAGGCTCATGTGCTCCAGTATCTGTTCCTGCCAGTTTTCCATTAGCTTGTTTTCTGCCTATAAAATTACCGATAATGCGTGTATGGGATCATCCCTACGGAGAACAGCATTGTTAAAAAAACATAAAACCCGCAATTTCTATTATTTTTGTTTTGAAATTCAACACCATCCATATGAGAACAGGTATTTTCCTTCTTGCGGTGATCCTTGCTTCCTGTGCCCAGAAACAGGAAAAGCCACTCGTCACCGAACGCATACAGTATGATGTCAGCATCAAGTCGCCCGACCCTGAATTTGACTGGTGGGTGCAAAACATTGAAGGCAGCAGGAGGGAGAATTTTGTGAAATCGATACTCAATGCGGCATACAGCGGCAAGCTGAAAGCCTTTGACATCTTTCACACACCCATGAGTCCGGAGGAAGTGATAGCCATCGGAAACAGAACCGACACCATCCTCACCACCAGCCCGGTACCACCCTATAACGACACCCTTATGGAGGTTAAACAATCGCTTGATCTGCAAAGAATTACCAAAGTCCGGTTCCTGGAGGAATGGTGGATGGATGAAAAGAGCCTGCAGTTCGAAAAGAAAGTGATCGGAATCGCACCCATACTCGAAGTCTTTAACGAAGACGGGAGCCTCAGGGGATACATGCCTATGTTCTGGGTATACCTTGATCCGGCCTACCCCGGGAAACTTAAGATTCAGGAGTGAAATAATCAAGACTCAAGAAATCAAGACTAAAGAGATCAAGATTCAATACTTCAAGGTCCAGGAAACAAAGACGACAAGAAGTAAGTGACAAATTCCAGGTTTAAAAGATAAAGTACCAGTTTTTAAAAAGTAAGGAATCAATATTTCAAAGATCAGGAAGAAAGAGGATAAGAACAATTTGTGAATGAATACAGGAGATGAAGGGAAAAAATCCCTTTGGCAAAGCGGATTCACTTCATCCTTGTCCTGGCGACAATGGACCCGAGAATTTTCTTAAGTTGTTCAGCCTCATTAATAAGTGCATCTACAATGTGGATATTTTGGTTTGTCAGGGCTCTGAGTATGACAAGCCAGTACCAGGTCTCTCGTAATTCTTTCAGTGATAAATGGATCTTACACCGGAAGTCGGCCAATGACAGACCGCCCTGGGCCTCGTGATAGTTGGCCCCAACGGATGTTGAAGACCTGAATAACTGGTTCTTCACCACAGTGATCATTGAATCACCTTTTAAATCATGCAATATCGAGGCAACACCCACGGCAAAGCGCGTAATCCGATCCTCAAGATCTCTTTTTTCCATGCTTTTTTAATAATATATATGCATGGAATTTTAAAAACGGAAAAGAAAATGAATTTTTTTACTGGAAATTTTGAGTTGGCGTTTATGTTTATGCCTAATTCCCAAGTCGCTTCTTAGCGGGTATTGGTATATGGCGTCTCGACATATCAATTCCCTGGCCTTTAACTCTTACCACTTTATCTTTTAAACCTGGAATTTGTCACTTACTTCTTGTCGTCTTTGTTTCCTGGACCTTAATATATTGGTTCTTAATATATTGAACATTGACCTCTTGAATATTGAATCATCAGCCCGGAATCTCGGTCAGCGATTCATCGCATTTCCCGACCTCATTCATTCCTCGCCGCCACTGCCCACGCCGACAGTCCGGGAACAATTATTCCCCGTCTGCTGAGCTTCATCGCCCTGCATGAGCTGACAACAAGCACTTTTTTGATCAGTCTGGCGACCCATGCGGGTCCTTTCCATTCGCCCAGGTCTGATCCGGGTTCCTTCTGGATCCGGAGGATCTTATGAACAAGGAACTGCAGGTTACGCGCAAGAAAGAGCGGAAAAAAGAGATAGCCCGACTGTTTCACCCCCAGTCCCGCTTCCCTGCAAAGGGAAACGAGCTGCTTCCTGTTGTACCTTCGGAAGTGCCCCAGAAAACGGTCGTGGTAAGAAAAAAGGTATTGGTATGCCGGGACCGTGATCACGAAGACCGTTTCCCTTCCCGTGGAAGGGTTTGCGACCCACTGCTTCAGGAATGCCTTGTCATCCGCCACGTGTTCAATCACATCCATCATCAGCACGGCCTGGAAGGTGATTCCTCCGGGGATCTCTTCCGGGGAGCGGATCATTCGGATATTCATGCCGGCGATGTCGTGCTTCAGGCGGTGGCGGACAGCCTCGGTATAGGCTTCATCCAGGGCCGTCACAGCGATTTCTCCGCTTTTGGATACAAGCATCCTTGCCTGGTAGAGGTCTCCGCTGCCGATGTCAAGGACGCGAAAAGGATATGAGGAAGCTTGCATCACCTCCTTTTTCAGCATCTTCCACAGCAGCGCCGCCCTCGCCCTTTCCCAGGGATGGCGGCGGCTGTCGGAGACGGAAGTCGCATTTTCTTTGAGGTCCATGAGTTTATATCTTAAAAGACTGAATGCCAGTTTGCATTATTTATTCAACGTATTCACATCCTGAGCTTTCAGGTAGTTTCTGACATCCTTCGCCAGTTTTGCAGTAAATGCCTCAGCAGATGTATTATACAGGTGATTATCGTCAACAAACAAGTAAGTGTCCTGCTCCCTTGAATAATCAATAAAAGCCACCCCCTCAGCAGCGGAGAGGGCCTTCATCCTGAGCGAGAACAATGCATCCATCTCATTCTCCATCGCAAGCATTTCCCTGGTAAGCGGCATGCGTACCAGGATGACCCTTCCAATTCCGGATAAATACTGTAATGTCCGGTGAAGATACAACAACCTGATTTTCGATAATTGTCCGTTAATGTAATACCTGTGATTTCTATGCCTTTGCTGTGCAAGGGCAAACCTTTTCGTAAAGCCTTGAACGCATTCTTCCCTGCTGATGGGATAGACAAATCTGCCACCCTCATTGATCCCTCCGGAACTCCTGAATATCAGCTCTGTTAAAATGGACTTTAAAGGACGGTCAGCATAGAAAATCAGAAATTCGGCATTGAAGCCGGACTTAACATCCCGCAGCCGGTGATAGAATGAATGCCTTTCATTGAAAAAGTTTGCTGCATCCTTCTTTTTTTCGCAACTGACAGTCCACGGATCAACATTCAGGACAAAAAGCCTGTTGTCACGAAATTCCCAATCCCGGGTCTTTCTTTGAATAAAGGAATGGTAAACCGGGCCGTAGGGTGTAGCGTAAATATTGCCTGAATAATTAAAGAATGGCAGGTATGCTCCCAGCGTTTTGTTTAAAACAGCGGGTTCAATGCCCGTAAGGCTTCTTGAACTTCCGAAAATGGCAGAACCACGGTGATCCGTCACAACACAGGAATAAGACTGAATATATCCCGGATAACGTGTGGCAAGCAGCAGGAGCAATCCAAGATATACCAATGATACCAAGGCAATGAAGACGAACAATTTAGCCAGTAGTAACTTCATATATATATCAACCATCCGTTCAGCTATCACGAGCACAATATACTGAATCTTAGTGAAAATGCGAAGCAATTTTCGCTTAGATTCATTATACCGATACCTCTGTGAACACTTTTTTTTGCATTCCTGTGTTCTTTCGGTATAAAAAAGAACTTCAAAACCTGAAATAGATAAATGCCTCTGTCCCGAATACACCAAACCATGCAATGAGGACTAAAAAAAAGCAATATACCATCCAGCGGAAGATGAGAGGCCTGGCAAGGAAGTCTTTGATTCTGTTGTCATGATTAAAAAACTCATCCCCAAAGATCATGAGAACAATAAAAAAAACGATCAGCAAAACATTATATCTGTCTCCTTCGTAATGGGAAACCGGCTCAAGCCCGATCAGATCATTAAAAGAAGCCGGAATTCCGTAAAACATCCTTTGTAGCATCGCCATTGCGTCTTCAAACGAAGCGGCTCTGAAAAACACCAGGGAAACACTAAAAAACACCGTCACATATAAAAACCCTGTCACTTTCGTCAACAACGGAGGTAATCGTCTGGCAAGGCGGCGTCTTATTTTCTGAGACAGAAACTCAATGGAGAGGAAGACAGCCTGAAGCAATCCGAACACAATGAAAGTCAGGTTTGCGCCATGCCATAGCCCCAGTAAAAGGAAGGTGACAAAAACCGAAAGAACTACAGCCCACTTACCAAGTTTTCTAGCCGATAAGGCCAGGGGATTGAAAACGTATTCGAAAAACCAGGTTGACAAGGAAATATGCCATCTTCGCCACAATTCCGTTGTGGTGGTTGCCCGGTATGGTAGCCTGAAGTTCTCGGTCAGTTTCAGGCCAAACAGTTGCGCCAGACCGATAGCCATATCCGTGTAACCTGAAAAATCGGCGTATAACTGCAACAGAAAAAGAAAAGCCGCAGCCATGAGGTAGATACCGGAAAAATCTTCCGGATGATTGAAAAAAGCATCTGTAAGTGGCAACAGTTGAGCCGACACGACCGTTTTTTTGAAAAAACCCCAGCAGAATCTCCGGATCCCTTGTGTGCTGCGCTGATAATCGAATTGATAGACGGCAGCCAATTGCGGAATGAAAAGATGGGCTCTTTCGACAGGCCCGGCAAAGATCTTTGGAAAGAACAGCAGGAAAGTGGCAAAATACCCCAGATGCGGCAAAGCAGGGTTGGTGCCTCGGTACACTTCAATCAGATAAGCAAGTGACTGAAATGTGATATAGGAAAGGCCCAAAGGGATCATCAGCTCTTGAAGCCAGGGAAAAGGCTCAGTCCCACTCCCCTGAGACTGCAGATTCAGGGCTGAACACAGGTGTGAACAGCTTAACAGGATTACATAAAGGTATTTATAGAAAACCAGTACGCCAAGGATAATACCCGCACCCAGAAAAAAAACCATCTTTTTCAATCCGGGTTTTCTTTCACGGGCGATCAGGCTGGCACCAAACCAGGCAGTGAGGATCAGTACCAAGGGGATCAGGACCATGAAAGGCGAATCAAACATATAAAATAACAAACTGGCAGCCAGCAGCACCATCCATCGCCAACGGCCGGGAACCATATGAAACAGGGCATAAACGCCCAGGAAAAACCAGAGAAAGGAAGGGCTGTAAAACAACATAATAATTCCTATCCTGCCTTAGTACCTTTTTCAACCACGGATGTCACGATGTCGCCAACCTTATTCCAGTACCTGAAATCCATAGAAGAAAACTTAATTTGAAAATGCCTTTCTATCGCCACAACAAGCCGTATATGGGACAGAGAATCCCACGCTTCTATTTCGGCAGCGGTGGTCTGTTCACTTAAATCAAAATCAGTGCAGTCGAATACATCCTCCATGATCATCCGGAGATCCGACAGTATTTCATCTCTGTTCATAACTAAGTCTTTGTGGATTAATGCATTGTATCTCTACAACCCTTCCCCTTTGAAAATATCTGCAGCCCCGCTCCCTTAAAGATATCCGGACACTTCCTGTATGCGGATATCTTATGACCGGCATCATCATTATGGCAACCTACACCGTATCCATAAAATTCCTTTCCACCCTGTTAAAGACCAGGCCTCCGGATAAAAACAACAACAGGGCAAAGGCTGTGGCATAAAGCAGCAGGTCCCAGCGGAAGCTTCCTGAGCCGAGGAAGGCGAAACGGAATGTTTCTATTACCGGTGTCATGGGATTCCAGAGCAGGAGATTCCTGTAGGCAGGAGGAACGGAAGACAGGGGGTAGATGACCGGGGTGGCGAACATCAGCAATTGTACGCCGAATACCACCAGGAAACGCAGGTCGCGGTATTTGGTGGTAAGCGAGGAGATCAGCAGGCCGGCTCCCAGTCCCATCAGCGCCATGATCAGGATCAGCAGCGGCAGGAGAAGGAGATATGCATTGGGATGAATCAGGTCTGTGCTGAAATGGTAATAAAAAAAGAAACCCAGGAAAAGCAGAAACTGCACCAGGAAGGTATTGAAATTGGAGATCACGATGGCCACGGGCACCGCCATACGCGGAAAATAAACCTTGCCGAAAAGTCCCGCATTGTCAATAAAAGTGGAGGAGGTTTTATTCAGGCAGGCGGCGAAATAGCTCCAGAGGATCACACCGGAAAGGTAAAAAAGGATTTGCGGAAGGCCGTCGGTCGACAAACGGGCCACATTCCCGAAGATCACCACGTACACCAGGGTGGTGAGCAGGGGTTGCAGAATATACCAGAGCGGACCGAGGATGGTTTGCTTGTATACGGCCACGAAATCGCGCCGCACAAACATCAGCACCAAGTCGCGGTATTCCCAGAGCTCCCTGAACTTAAAGTCCAGAAACCGCCTGTTCGGACTGATAACCAAATCCCATTTGTCTTCACTCACGGCATTCATGCTTTTTACCTACCCGCAAAGATCAGTATTTTAGCTTAAGTTTGCAATGCAATCGGATAGCTGATGATGAGCCGGCAGACATGATCAAAACACAAATAAAGAAACTGTTCAGGCGTTTTGGGTACAGGATGGTCCCCGTAAATTATTATCATATTGATTATTACGAATCTCTCGAAGCCGTCAGGGACCATTGGCTGCTGAAATACAATATCCAAACCGTCATTGACGCGGGAGCAGGTACCGGTCAATTTGCCAGAAGAATCCGGAACACCTTCTCCTCGGCATCATTGATCTGTTTTGAACCCATTGATGCTTGTTTTCAGGAGATTCAGTCATATTTTAAGGATGATCCCCATATCAGTCTGCATAAGCTTGCGCTCGGTGAGCAGGCAGGTTCTTTTGAATTTCACGTACATAAGAATCCGGGCTCAAGCTCTTTTTTGAAAATGACTGATATTCATACCAATGCATATCCCGGGTCGGGGGAATCGGAAAGTGTGGTCATACAAACGATCAGGCTTGATGAATTCCTGAACAACACCACGCCTGATGCGGAGATCATGCTGAAACTGGACACACAGGGAACAGAACTGAGCATACTGAAGGGCGCAGGTGCCTGGCTCGATAAGATGAAAGTGATCCTTGTAGAGCTGAATTTTGCTGAAACCTATGAACAATGTCCGCTCTTCGATGAAGTCTACCACTTTCTCAGGGCACATCATTTCAGCCTGGCAGGCATTGAGAACGCCTCACAATCCCTGCATGACGGAAGTTTCCTTCAATGCGATGCTTTCTTCGTAAAATCTTGAATGTAAGGGGCATATAATTAATTAAGCCCTTAATCCCCAGCTTTACCGCCGGCTGTAACCATCCGGAAGACCGCTTCATAGGCTTCCACAGCCCTTTTACTGTCGAACTTGCCGAAAGCCTTGCCTGTAAGTGACCGATGCTGCCGGTACAGCACAGGGTCGGTCAAATAAGCCATCATGGCAGCGGTGAATCCGGCCACATCCGGTTTCCCGTCCTTGTTGGGCACCAGGATGCCGGCTTTTCCCTCCCCGGCATCCAGTGTGGTGGAAATTTCACCATGATCGGACGCAATGGCCGGCTTACCGCAAAAAAGGTATTCCACCACACTGAAAGTGAAGTTTTCTGTCCGGGCGTATGTCGGCAGCACCCCTGCATCGCAGGCGTTGATCCATTCCAGGGGATGCTCGACAAATCCGGTAAAATGGATACGGTCTTCACCGGCATAGGCCTGTTTCAGTTCATTCAGGTGCTCACTGCCTCCGATAGCCACAAAATGCGTATTCAGGCCGGATGTCGCTGCGGCACTAAGAAATGCATCCATGGCTTCCTTCCAGCCTTTTTCAGGCACGCCTCTTGCCACCATCACGAACACAAAAGCATCCTGCGGTATACCAAGCTGCTTCCTGTATGCAGCAGGATCTCCCTTAGGCGGGACTGCCGTGAACCCGTGAAAGATCCTTTTCACTGTCAATATGTTATGAAGATCCTGATAATGATCCAGAACCCGGATATTGCAAGCAGATTTATACACAACGGCCTTAACCTGCCGGAAAAGCGGTTCATATAATTTGATCTCTTCATCAGTCAGTTTCGCATATTCGCTGATATCATAAGACCCGTGCAGGGAGAGTACAAGCGGGATGCTGCCACCCACGGCCTCCAGTACCAGTTTATCAGAATATTTATCGAAACTGGTGATCACATCCACATGATACTTACGCAACACCTTCAGGAAATACCTTTTTCTGCTGTTCTCCCAATGATGAACAGATATTCCTGATTTTGAAAGCGCACCTGCCACAGCCCAGTTGATCCTGTCGCACCACGGACGGTTCAACACGCTTTCCCTGACTACCTTGGTGGATAAAAAAGAAACAGCTTTATAATCAGACACATATGGATATTGATCAAAGAGTATCACCCTGTGTCTCTCTGCAAGGCCATTGGCCAGATGTGCCAGATAAGTGCTGACACCACCGAGACCCATGTTGTGAATTGATAACAATATATTCATAATCAGGGAGATCAGATGGTTTCCAGGAGGTTTTGCCACTTGCTTCCCTGTACGTCCAGGTCAAAGGCACGGACAGATTCCCTCATGGTCCCGGAGTCATAGTGGTAGTGGTTTTCCTTCATCCAAAGGGCACTTTTCACATATTCTTCTGTTGAAAAGGCAGAGACGAGCAAACCATTATCCTTGCGTATGATCTCTCTGACTCCTCCGCAATCAAATGCAAGTACCGGTTTTCCGAGTGCAATCGCTTCGGCGCTCACGATGGAAAAAGACTCCTCAAAAGAAACCAGCATGCAGGCATCCGAAGCACCGAGGAGGGCGATGTATTTTTCCCGGCCCGCCATGCCGGTAAAGGTGAAATGACCGGCCATTCCATGTTTCCCGGCCAGGTTCATGGCCATTTGCACCGCGGTCCCGCGAGGGTCGCCGCCGATCCACAGAAAATGAACCGGAATGTTTGTCCGTTCGAGGATCATGAGGCCGGTTTCGACAAAGCGTACAGGATCCTTATTATAATTGAAGTAAACCGAAGCCATGGTCCAGACAAATGCATGCGCCGGGATGCCAGATGCGGCACGTATTTCAGTGCGTGAACCGCTTTGCGGGTCCAATTCCCTCATCAGGATGGGAGGATACACCACCTCAGGCCGGATGCCGGCAACCAGCCATCCGAGCACTTCTGCCTGGGCAAGGGAACTTGACACCACAAGCTTCGCTGCCTTCAGCCTGGAAACCAGCATATCATGATCGAAAGCGTATAAAAAAGCCTGGAGGGGGTGGGCATGTAGGATCACCGGAATGTCCGATGCGTAGAAAACATTGTAATCTCCGGACAAGGTGAGGCTGTTGATGTAGATCAAATCAGGGCGATGCTTTGTTAAAATCTTTCTGAAAAAGGCATGACAGACGGAATCTGATGAAGCGGGCAGGAGGTAGCGTCCGGCTTTTTCCAGTAATCCCCTTTGCTTTAGATAGGATTCTGTGCAGTAGCTTGTATGAACATTGACCGGATATTCGAGCAAATAGTCCTGATAATGTGTCAGCAGGATGAGCTTAGTCTTATCCTTGTCAAATACAGACAGAAGCCTGAACAGACAGTGTTCCGATCCCGACAGCGAACCGCCCGTAATAAATAATATGGTTTGCATGCTTTGAGGCAGGGTGGACAAAGATAAGCAATTCGGCCGGGTGACAAGGCCTGCATTCGCAAAGCTGTCAGGTATGAGTATATCTTCCCGTGAACAAAGATTTTATCCATGCGGCAGGATGCAGCAGGGCGTATCCAAGCCTGTAGGACCTGGAACGGTAAACACTGTGCAGCATTTTTTCATATTTCTGTTTGGTCTCTGCAAGCAGGCGTTCGCTGCACAAGACCGCCTCGAGCGGGTATTTCTGATAGACGTCGATATTCTTTCTTACCATGTATTCCATGATCTCGTACCGTTGTTGACCGGCGGTTACGGCGAGAGATGTGAAATGTGTCCTGTAATTAAACAGCACTTCTGGTATCACGTGAATCCGGCCTCCGTCCTTCAGCATCCTGATCCAGAATTCCCAGTCCTCATAGCCTTTTACCATGCGCTCATCATAACCACCGATCCTCTCCCAGTCCGCTTTCCTGAACAAAGACGCGGGCATTACGGCGCTGTCGAGGACAAAGTCTCTGATATCCCCTCCTTTCAACGCGATCACACCCTCAGAATACCCGAATTTTCCTGCATAAGAAGAAACAGCTTTAATATTCTCATCCTGCATAATGACTTCCAATGCCCGGGCCATGAAATCCGGATGGAAGGTATCATCGGCATCCAGGGGAAGGATGAGTTCACCATCAGCCCTGCCGATTCCGGCATTTCTTGCGGCGGGAAGACCTTTGTTTTTTTGGCGGACCAGTTTAAATCCAAGCTGTTTTTCAAGATCCCGGATGATGTGTTGTGTCGCTGCGTCTGATGAACCGTCGTCCACCACGATGATTTCGAAGTGCTGATAGGACTGAGCCTTCACACTCAGGATCGCTTCCTCAAGGAATGCTCCGTGATTGTAACAGGGTATGATGACGCTGATAAGGGGGTTAGACATATGGTAACTATTTCAGATATACTTATTTCTTCGGTGTTTCTTAAAACTGATGGGTAAAAAAAATAGTTTAACAAGAAGTTTCAATAGTGGCCAGGTAAGCCTGACATACCCGCCTGAAATACTTTTTACCAATTCGATTCTGCATTGTCTTCTGCGCTTACCATAATACGCCTCGTATAAATGTTTGGTCAGGGTGTGAGTCCACAGCGCCCTTCTGGAAAAGGAAGGATTGAAAAACCAGATGGATGGTTGGTGGACCGATGTCTTTTGAATCCTACCCATAAGGTAAGTTTTGTAAAATTCAGGTGCATGCAGGGTATGTGCAAGAAACAGTCGTAATCCATTGATCTCCACATTGAAAAAATCAGTTTGTTGCACTGTTTTGGATTGGTCATGCATCCTGAATTTACAAAAACAACTGTCGCTCAGCCTGATTCCCTGTATTCCGAACCGCGCCAGGTACCTAAGCCAGAGTTCCAGATCAAAGGCAAAATGCATCCTTTGATTAACACCTCCGAGCTCAATGAGCCTGTCCAATAAGAAGAAGGTTCCTGGTTGATTATAGACATTATTTGTAAAGGTTTCTTCAGTTGAATCAGCAATCCAGAGCCTGTAAGACGACATTTCAATTTCGAGAGAATCATTAAAAAAAGTTGTGAAACCGCATACAAGTTTACAATCATCTTCTGAAAACATTTTTCCGACCTCCGCTAAAGTTCCGGGGGGCATCACATCATCTGAATTCAGCCAGTTAAAAACTTTTCCCGTAGCGAGGCTCAGTCCCTTGTTGATAGCATGTCCCTGGCCCGAGTCCGGTTCACTGATCCAGCTTGTAATACGATTCGCATATCTCTCAAGGATTTTTTTTGTATTGTCAGTACTTCCCCCATCGATCACAATATATTCTAAATCAGGGTAATTCTGGTTTATAACGGACAAGATGGTTTCCTCCAGATATTGACCCTGGTTTAAAGTGGGAGTAATGACAGATATTTTAGGCAGATTTGTCTTCATCACATTATAAATCCATGCTATATTATCTTATTGATAAATATGTAGTTACATAAAAAAGGGCACTGTCTTAGCGGGTTTCGATAAAGGATGCAAACTGATCAAGGGAAGCAGACCATCTCTGAAATCCTGTTTGCATCGTTTCCCTTGCCGAAAGGGCCATTGACTCCAGTTCAGGTCTTTTCAGCCCTGCTAAATCCTGATCCCCTGACAATGACGGCCAGTTTTCGGAATAATCGGGAATGTACCATCCTGCAAGTCTTCTTACTTTATTTACAACGCGCAGCTTCAATGACGGGCTGAACAACTTATTCTCAAGAAGCACTCCGTTGCTTTTGTGAGTAATATACTCGTTCATGGTGGGATTATCCACCGCAAACACGCATTGCCCGGCACACATGGCTTCAATAAACGACATGCCGATACCCTCATTCCACCTTGGTGCCAGAAAGAGGTTTGCCAGGCTCAGCAGCCGGAAATACTCCGAATGATCCAGGAAGTGGGTGATGACATTCACTTTAAAACGACGCCGTAAAAAGGCCACATCTTCGGTGGAAAAAGGACGACATCCGGGATCAGGCCGGTTAATCAAAGTTATTTCTCTAATTTTCAATTTATTGCAAAATCTGAATAAATAGCCGGGGCTGATCATATCGATCCTGTTCCAATAGAAGAGATGCAGGTGTTTCGACCAGTCGCTTGTGGTAAAATGATCCGGATTTTTATAAAACCTCAGGGATATATTGCGATGTCCGCTTTTAGCAGCAAGTGCATCAATCCTGGCAGAAAAAGATACTATCTTTAAATGGCTGGGAATCCGGAACCACCAATCCGGGGGGTAAAGTGCCACATTGTCCCACATCGGTATCCAGGTGATATTTAGTTCAGGTTCAGCCAGCACAGAAGCAGGAGGCAGAAATTGACAAAAAACAACGGGTGAGTGATCGGACAATGAAAAATCCGTTGTTCCATCCCAGGTAATGAACGCCATCTTCAGTTTTCCCCTGAGCGGTTCAATCAGAAAGTCCATGACAGAACTGCTGAATTTTTCGTGCCATCCAAGTCCGTATACTTTTACTGAATTCATGCCTGCCTTGGGTTAATCAGTGCTGCTTCTTAAGGATTTGCTTATATAACTCGATATCACGGGATACCAGGCTGTTGCGGATTTGTCCAATACTCTTGTTAGCATGTAACACTGCGAGCATCCTTCTACTGATACTGCCCCACAATCCCCTCTTTTTTTCCTTAAAGTCCATGAGGAAGGTTTTAGTCCTGTTACGTGTAAGAAAATGAAGGTTGGTCTTATTGGTATACAATTGACAACCAAGCTGATCCGAGATATATGCAAGGGTTTTCAGGCTAAAAAAACTGATGTGCTGCCCGTGTTCCAATCCAAGATACCACCAGTCTGAAGCCACTCCATCTTCAGGAGTAAGCATGGTACTAAAGAACAAATTGTCTGATTTTGAGAATAAAAGGCTGAAAACGGAAAGTGGGTCGGGGAGATGCTCGAACACTTCAATGGCTGTAACCAAGCCAAAGCGGTCAGTGCATTCATTCGCGTCGACTGAAAAATACTGAGCGAACAAATTCTCGCAATAACGTTCTTCGAGCCAGAAATCAAAGCCTTTATCCCGCAGCAGGCGGACAAGGATTCCATATCCGCCGCCAAAGTCAAGGAATCTTTCGTCAGGATAAAGATTGTGTGTGATAAATTTTTCAAGATAATCAGCGAAATACAGGTTTCTCGAAAGCAAGCCCACATCTGTGAGGTTCACAGGGTTCAAATATGCTTCTTCCAGCCAGTAAGGGGCTTCCGTTTGGACAAAACCACACACATCACATTGGTAGTAAGCGATGGTATACCGTCCGAGAATGGCTGTTGAAAACAGTGTCTTCAGCTGGTTATGACAGATATTGCATTCCATATCAAATAACAGGAGTTCGTTTCATCATCCTCATCAGTTTATATTTACCCCGTTTGATGAAGTCCTGAATCTTTTCCTTTCTGCCTGGGAGGAGCCCGAGACCACGGAAAAAGAAATCATCAGCGCTGCGATCAGGATGAATGGCCGGAGGGTGCTTGATTCGCGGAATACTACCGACAGGTAAAGCGGCAAAACAGTTCATGTCGCGGGTATGGGTAGCCTGGCTTCCAAATCCGATATTTGAAACGAGGTTCACATTGGGGATGACGGCAAAGCCTCCCTGATTCCAGACATGGTACTGCCATTGGTAGTCCCAGGTATCTATTTTACCCTCGTACACCTTATCCAGAATATGCTTCCAGTATTGAATGACAGTTTCCCTATGGCCAAATAAGTCGCCAAAACGATCCGAGTTTTTGAAGCGGGGCCAGTCGGACATGTTAACATCATAGGAATGCCATGCCCTTCGCCAGCTTGCCCAGCCCCACACATGCACGAGGCTGGAGAAATAATACGATGCAGCCCCCCTTTGTTTTCCAAACTGGAAATTGTCGCCGCTGATATGCATGACTGCAGGGTTCTCTCTGTAATATTCAAGAAGTGTCTGACAGAAGTCGAAGAAACCCGGATCCGGAAGGCAGTCATCTTCAAGGATAATACCCTCCTCCACATGCTCAAAAAACCAGGTAATAGCGGAACTGACTGCCAATTTACAACCAAGGTTCTGCGCTCTGTACAAATACTTTACATCGCATGGCCAGTCGATCCGGCTAACAACCTCTTTCACCTGCCTGCAATCAGCATCATCTGCCTCATTCCCTGCTCTCGGGCCGTCGGCTGCGATAAACAGATATGCCGGCTCCCTTTGCCGTATCACCTCAAAAACCCGGCGAGTGGTTTCAGGACGGTTAAAAACAAGAAAAAGGATGGGGGTGGGGAACATGGCCTCTTTTACCAATTCTTATATTCATATATCATAAAGCATACTGTGATTGAGCCTCCTTAAACAAACCTGCAAAATAGTCCATGGGCCCGATTTCCTCAATCACTGCAAATAAATCACCTGGCTTCATGGAAAGATCATTTTGAAAAGTAGATCCTATGAAATCCGCCTCCACTGGCAACAACCTATCTTTATTAATCTTAAAGTAATCAGCGGCAATGCAACCAAACTCATACCTGCTCATTCTAGAACTACCACATAAATGTAATATTTTCTTCTCAATTGAAGAAAAATGTTGAATAACAATATTTAGTCCTTTACACAATAGTTCTAGAGGGGTTGGCGAAAAGTACGTATTGCTAAATAAACTAACGGCTCCCTCTTTAGTTAGCAATTCTCTCATAAGCCAATCAAAAAAAACACCTCCGTAACCCATTACTGCAGATGACCTGATAATCTTGAATTGTATTGAAGAATTCAGTAATATTTTTTCAGCTGAATACTTTGTCTTTCCGTAAACTGTCATTGGATTTGGCAAATGTGCTTCGGAGTAATTCCCTTCTGTTCCATCAAAAACATAATCTGATGACATAAACAACACTTTAGCAGGAAAATCATTCTTTTGAATCACACTAACTATCGTTTCAATAGGTTTGGTGTTTAAACTATAGGCGGCCTCTGGATTCATTTCACAAAACCTCACATCCTTATTGCCGCTGAGTATAATAAATATACTTTCAGGATGTTCAGTGATAAAGCTTTCAAGCGATTTATCATCCGTAATATCGAGGAAAGAAAGAGCGGGTATAAATTGATTATGAAACCATGTACCACTAATCTGAGAGCAAGAATATTCCGTTAACAAATATGGAAATAAATGGCCTCCGATAAAGCTATCAGCACCGATTATAATAATTTCTTTGTTCATTCATTTCTTTTCTTTAGCTTTCGCATGATAGTATCCTGTCCTCCGTCAAAAAGTGAATATTCGTTCATACAATCACTACCATGCAATTCACACAATTCATTATAAAGATCTGTTCCAGGAAATGGTGCACATGAAGACAGCTGATAATTTCTAAGATTTCCGTCCGCAGAGAATCCAATATCCCTGAGGATGTTTACATCATTTTGATGAATATCTTCGGTTTGTCCGGGAAGATCCTTCATCATAGTAAGATGTATCATCAAATTTGGATACTGTTTGCTCAATTGTTTCAGGGTGTCAAGAAAATCAGTTCGTTCAATTCCTTTTCGTATATTCTTAAGCACCTCTTTATCAAATGTTTCAACACCAAAGCGCATACCAACGCAACCAGAGTCCACCATTTTTTGAAACAACCATGAAGGAGAAATATCAATACGGCCCATCATCGTCCAGGGCAATCCAGTATTTTTAAGTAAGTCACAAAGCTTGCTTATTCTTTCAGTTCCCAAATTAAAGGTATCATCATCGAAAAAGATACTTTTATAATCAGATTGTTTCAGACAAAATTTAATTTCTTCAAGAATGGACTCAGGTTTACGCAAAGCAACGATTCCATCATACATTGCTTGTGGCCATAAACAAAAAGTGCATTTGAAAGGACACCCTTTACTGCCATATATTTGCAATTGGGGTTTAGGTGTTGGCATGGAAGGGTCAAAAAACTGATCAGCATATTTAAAATCCCTGTATGGGAAGGGAATACTATCGAGATCCTCAACAACTTCAGCATGATAAATTCCAGGACGAAGGGATTGCATCATTCTGAAACTACTTTTGATAAACTCACCCGGCAACATCCAAGTAATGTAAGGGTGTTTATCAAGCATCTCAGCTGCATGCAGATTTAAGTGAGATCCGGCAAGTGCAACTTTTGTAAAACGTGAAATACGTTTGGCTATCCAGACGTCGATATCAATAGTGGGTGTTGAGCATTCTATAATGGCAATATCAGCATTTTCATTTTTAACTGCTTCAACAAATGAATCATAAGAGTAACTTTGTGCGGCAATAGCATCAATAAGATTAACATCAGCACCCTTGTCTCTGAGAAATGCAGCAGTATATGCAAGCATAAACGGAAAGTGAAGAGGGAAGATGGGCTTTTCACTTGTCCAGGGCCATCGTGATCCTGCCCTTACTCCATAACGAATACCTTTTAATTCAGGCAACAACCTGCTTATTCTTCTTAAACATGGTGTATTACTCCAGGAATTTTTGAGTACAAATAGTTTATAGTTAAGATCATACTGGGGATTCTTACTTTTATATCTGACAAAAGGCGGATTTAGTAGCAGCACTTTCATAGCAACTCCTTAATGTACTGTAGCAAAGAATTCATTCTCGTTTTCAATGTTGCATGCTGCCTTACATATTGCAATCCCTTCATTGCATAGAACTTTCTTTCATCCTCATGCTTCAAGTAATATTTTATTTTATCTTTAAGATCATCTCCTCCATCAGTAAAAACAATACAATCAGAAAGTTCTTCTTCTGCAAGGGGGATGCGGTCTGAAATCAGAAAACCGCCACAAGCTAAAACTTCATATGTACGGAGTGTAATAATATCAAGTTCATAACAAGCTGCAATACTACAATTAATATTAATTTTTGCATTTGAATACAGCATGGGAATATCTTCCTGTGGTATTCTCCCCCGACTAACCTTATTCAGCACACGTTTATATGTTGGCACATTATGAAGCTCACGTCTATAGTTAAAGTAGGCGGATAAATTCTTCCAAAGCTTAAATCGTAGCTGGAACCTGGGGCTCAGTGGTATATCATCCCATTTTCCGTATAAACCAAAATTGAACTCAGCAGCGGGTAAAATATACTTAGTACTCCTTTCTTCACCTTTGATATCATTACCGACGTAAGCGACATCGAAAGCATATTTGCTACAATATGGTCTTGGACAGAAGTTCGAAGTATCCACACCAAAAGGAATGTACTTACCCGTGAATCCAGCGTTTATATGCTGTTCAAGCATTTTTCTTGAAATAAAGACATACCCATCATATCCACAGGAATGAAAACGGTTCAATATTGCATTAATATTCTCATTATAAACATTCTGAATATACGCAATATGCTTATTTGCAAATTTAGGCTCAGGTACAGTATCATTAAGGTAAATCATAACATCAAGCTTACTGTCCGGCAGATGATTAGGGGCAAATAAGTCAACTTCATCAATACCCGGCTCCAGTTTTAACCCTTTAATCATTGATTCACAAAACAACTCATCTCCAATTACATTCCAGGAAAGATTCCCAAACATCCCTCTGGGCCATTTCATATAGAAACCAATTCTCATTCTCAGAAGCTGATACAATTATTCATGATAAGGGATGCCTTGCCCAGGAAAGATATGGCAATATATATGCTTGCTTGTGCTGCCTGATTTTTGGATTACCAGTCTCTATAATTTCAAAATACAATGCTTCTATATCATCGAATATTTCCTGAAAAACAACCCCAGAATGCAGCCTCAATAAATATTTGCCTGAGCTTAATAAGTTCGGTGGAATTTTTACCTCGCAGAGATAGGAACCAGGCACTCTTGGAGCAAGTAATTCAGGTTCACAGTCAATATCTTCAGAACTGAGAATAGGCGATCCATCTGGAGCATGTATTATTATTGAAACTACCGCTCCAGAGATTTTTTCTCTTACGGTATATGTTATCTTGAAGGATATTTCATTCTGAATATCAAGAAATCCATCGATTGAACTTACCTCAGCATGAGTAATTTGAAGTGGCTTATTGTTTAATTCATCACATGACCAGACAAGTTGATTACGGTAACCTTGTGCGATGTAATTTTTCAGAATGTCGTTTGTCCTTCCTTCGTCAAATAAGACACCTTCCTTGAGCCATAAGGTTCTCTCTGTTAAAGTTCTGACTGCTTGCAAATTATGACTGACAAACAAAACAGTTCTCCCTTCCCTGGCAATATCACCCATCTTGCCCAAACATTTACGTTGAAATTCATAATCACCGACTGCAAGCACCTCATCTACCAGCAGTATGTCCGTCTCAAGATGAGCTGATACAGCAAAAGCAAGCCTGACATACATACCTGAAGAATAACGTTTTACAGGTGTATCAATAAAAGTCTCTATTCCCGAAAAAGAAACGATCTCATCAAACTTCGCTTTCACCTCAGCTCGTCTCATACCAATAATGGCTGCATTAAGATATATATTCTCCCTGCCTGTGAGTTCAGGATGGAATCCAGTTCCCACTTCGAGCAAACTAGCAATTTTACCCATCACCCTAATCTTACCCCTTGTAGGAGCTGTAATTCTTGACAAGATTTTTAACAGGGTCGATTTTCCGGCACCATTTTTCCCGATGATTCCGATCGATTCACCCTTTTTAATTGAAAAGGTAACGTTATTCAGTGCCAGGATACCCCGGCTTACCGATGAATTAGAGGTGGAAACTTGTGCAGAGCTATGATGTCCGTTTGTACTTTTACCTTTGAATTTCTGCATGAAAAGGTATAAATCCTCTGTGATGTTCCCTGCTCCGATCATACCAAGTTTATAGTACTTTGAAACACCTTCTATACATAAAACATTAGTAATCATACAATAAGGATAAAAGGTCCTTTCCCAATTCTTTAATTATGAGAATGAATTGCCAATCTTGTCATTTTTTCTGATCAAAGGTACGTAAAGTTACCTTAGTATAATAATTCAAGAGCAAACATATGTATGTTCTCATCTTACTATTGATTATAATTCATTCGCAAAATAGTATGATAATTTAACCAATTTTTATAAATTTGACCAATTATCCAGTATTGTGATGCCGCGTTTCATTTACCATTTTATTATTTTTCCTCTCATTGTTGCTTTTACATACAACGCTGATTCACAACCACTTTCTCTCACATCTCCATGCCATAACTTTGTAACTGAAGACAGCTGCGTGTCGTTTGTCTGGAACAAATATCCAGATGCACTTTCCTATGAACTTGAAACTTCATCGACACCCGATTTTTCTGCCAACATACAACTTGTTAATATAATCACGACCAGTGACACCATTATTTGCTTTTCCTCAAACCGATTGATATATTGGCATGTAAAAGCGATATTGACAGACAGCGTAACGGAATGGTCAACAACCCGTAAAGTCACCATTTTTTCCCCACGTAATCTTCCTGACCTATTATTATGGATAAGAACTGACATGATTGATACCCTTCATGGGAGTAAAATAAAGAAACTGACTGACCTGAGTTCTTCACAAAATCATGCATTACAGAATAATAGTTCCAAAGCTCCTACTTTTATGACCAATATACTGGGAGGAAAACCAGCAGTCAGATTTGATGGCTCAGATGACAACATGAAAGGGAATCTGGTCTACTCTGGTGATTCAATGAGTGTTTTCATTCTGCAGAGAGTATTATCCAGCGCCATCTGGAAAGGTTCGATGTCTATTTACAACAATGCTGTACCAAATGACTGGAATAATAATTCAGCAATGGTATGTAGTTACCTTAACGGCTCGAACAACAATTTAAGCTGTCAAAGAATCAACAGTTGCAGTTACACCTCCGCCTTCTTAAATACATGGAATTTATGCGAACTGATCCTTCAGGATAACACCCTGAAAACGTATCACAATGGCCTGTATTCAAATCAATTAAGCACCCAGGATATATTGAACACAACTAATTATATCTTGGGTTCAAGGTGGATTAATAGTCAATATCAAGACTATATGAGCCATGATTTTCTTGAGACAATAATAGTTGGGGAAAGTGTAACAGACTCTCTTAGAGCTATAATAGAGCACTATCTTTTACAAAAGTATTCACCCCATGTTGAGCTTGGATTGGACATTACTGATTCTTTTTGCAATATTACTCTTGATGCAGGAGAAAACTACAATTCTTATCAGTGGTCAGACGGACAATCCACTCAATCCATCCAGGCAACGGAAACAGGTATTTATAGCGTGACTGTCACAGATGTTTTCGGCAAGCAGTCAACAGACAGTATATATGTGAAAATTAATGATATTTTATTTTCAAATACGAATGAAATCCTCCTTTGCAATGATTCTGCTATTGAACTGAAAGTATTAAATCAAGGAAATTTCAATTTACTGTGGTCTACTGGTGCGTCTGGTAATACAATAGTCGTATCAGAACCCGGGAAATACTGGCTCACAGTTACTGATAGTTACGGTTGTTCAAAAGTATCGGATACAATAACTATTGAATTAGATTATTTTTCTTCAACCGCAAAACTTGACACAAGTTCAAACCTGTGCATTAATAATCTGCTATGTCTTTTAAATGACAACCATCCAATACAGACTTATTATTGGTCGACAGGAAGCACAGACAGCTGTATCACAATTCTTTATCCAGGAGAATACTCTGTTACCGTAACTGATATTGGTGGTTGTGTTGCCATTGATACCGTTTTCATCTCAACAATAAACATTGCACCGTCTGTTTATTTTTCTCATACTGAAGCTTGTGAAGGTGATAGTATATATTTTACAAATCTGACTACCTCAGTTGACAGCATCGTTAACTATGCATGGTCATTTGGAGATGGTAGTGTTTCTCATGATAAGATGCCTACTCATATCTTTCAAAACAGTGGGGATTATCAGATTGAACTTTCTGTAATTACAGAAAAAAACTGCAGGAATTCATTTACAGAAACTGTTCATATTCAGTCATTACCGCTTCCTTACTTTGAAATCGATTCTGCTTGTGTAAATTCTGTCATCCATTTCAGGAATTTAACAACAATTGCAGGTTCAGACTCCATTTCATCCTGGTTTTGGGATTTTGGTGATGGTACAATTAGTAACCAGTATGAACCCAATCATCAATACACAGCCTCCGGTATTTTTTTTGCTACTTTGACAGTCACAACCAATTATGGATGCCAATCTTTATATAGCAAGCCTGTAAAGATAATTCCGGGCAAACCTCCACCAGAGCCATTCTCATTGATCTCTCCTGTTGAAGTTTTTGTAACCACAGACTCAATCGTTTATTGTTGCTGGGAAAATATGGGCAATGTGTTCGAATATTTATTCCAATTGTCAACTGATAGTATATTCAGTCAACAAAATAATGTTGAATGGAAATTAGAATCTAATTTCACTTCTATCCTTCTGCCAGAAAACAGTGCATATTATTGGAGAGTCATCGCCCTAAACTATTGTGGAGATTCAACAATCTCAAAATCAAGAAGAGTATTGAGATATAATCCTGATAACCTGAGCGGACTTAATCTGTGGCTTTGTTCTGATAATATTGATACCTCGAACAACAGTCAAATTACATTCTGGAAAGATAAAAGCACGATGAGCAATCATGCAAAACAAAACAACCCTTCAAAAGCACCTGTCTTTAGAGAAAACATCCTTAATTGTAAACCTGTGTTGACCTTTGACGGGACAAATGACAACTTAACCTCTTCATTTATACATCTCGGGTCTGAAATTAGTGTATTCATTTTCCAGCAAGTTTTGTCTCCATTTTTGTGGAAAGGTTCTCTTTCCATTTACAATACATCGATTCCGAATGACTATGATAATTACGGATCTATGGTATGCTCTTATTTAAATGGTGCAGCCGATAGAATAGATTGCCAAAGAATATCGACCAACAAGTTTACTAATAACTATTTGAAAAAATGGCACTTATACTACTTCACATGTGATGGAACTGAGATATTTTCATATATTGATGGACTGTATACGGGAAGTATGCCAACCCAAGGTACTTTTAACACGAATATGGCGGTGATTGGGTCAAGATGGAACAACTCAAATCACGTTGATAATATGAATTTTGATTTGGCCGAGATCATGATTTTTGATCATAAGCTTGAGGATTCACTCCTTGACCTAACAAAAATGTATTTCCTCAGCAAATACGCTTCACCAAAGGCCTATATCAGAAAGGATATCCTTAATGATTATTCATTATGTCCCTACCAAATCGATCTGGGTTGTGGATATTCATCCTACCAGTGGTCAACAGGTGACACCACTCAATCGATCGTGATTCACAAGCATGGATGGGTATCCGTGACCGTGACCGATCCTTTTGGAGTATCCTCCTGTGATAGCATCTATGTGCGCTATCCCAACACACCCCTCATCGACACCACGATCTGCTATGGTGATACAATCACACTCTCAGCACGTGTCCGTCAGCAATACCAGCATCTTTGGTCCTCAGGCACCAATGACAGCATCTCCACCGACACCACGCTAAAGGTTTGGCAGGCAGGAATTTACTGGCTGACCCTCACCGACAGCTCAGGTTGCAGCCTTACTGACTCAGTAATAATTATGGTCGACTCCTTCCCCCTGCTCGCCACCCTCGGACCCGATACGATGCAACGCTGCCAGGGAGAAAGCCTGGTGCTTGCGGCGGGTGGACCGGAAGCCGCTCAGTACCTGTGGCACGACGGCAGCACACAGGCAGAGATGCCAATCCAGGCGGCGGGAAATTACAGCGTGACTGTGCATAATATCCTGGGATGCAGCGCAGTGGATTCCACCTGGGTGGAGCTGAAGGGAATGCTGCCGTGGGCCGAATTCAACATGACAGATTCGGTGTGCCTGGGTGAACCCATGCAGTTTTTCGACCTTTCGCAACCCGATCCCCAGGATACGAGTGCCAGTATTATAATATGGTATTGGGATTTCGGCAACGGAAACACGAGCACATCGCAACATCCGCTTTATCTTTTTCAATCGCCCGGAGATCATCAGGTGAAGCTTCATGTGGAAACCGATGCAGGCTGCATGCGCGAAACTGTGAAGACGGTGTTTGTGTATCCCCTGCCCCGGGCGGCATTTCTCACCGCCAGCGGTTGTACAGGCATCCCGGTCCCTTTCGACGATCATTCGTATTACCCAATAGATGAGGGCGTTGCGTGGGAATGGAACTTCGGGGATCCGGCATCGGGTAACCTGAATATTTCCTCGCTGCAGTCGCCCGAACATGTTTATTCAGTTCCCGGACTTTACCAGGTAAGCCTGATCGTGACCACCATGGCCGGCTGCCGTGACACCGTGCTGCATGCGGTGGAAATTTTCGAAGCGCCCGGTGCAGACTTCCTCCACAGCCAGGCCTGCGAGGGCCAGGCCATCCAGTTTACCGACATCAGCGAGTTGCCGCCCTGGCACCCTGTCATCGGCTGGGAGTGGGACTTTGGCGACGGCAGCCCGGCAAGCAGTCAGCAGCACCCGGTCCATACCTATGCACAATGGGGCAGCTATACTGTCAGCATGACCATGCAAACCTTCCGCTGTACCGTGAAAAAGGTGAAGCAGGTAAATGCAGATCCCCGGCCGCTTGCCGCCTTCCAGGCAGCAGACTGGTGTGTTTCCGCGCCCTGCCATTTCACTGACCAAAGCAGCATCAGCCTCGGTTCCATCAATCAATGGCAGTGGAATTTCGGTGTTCTCGGGACAGACAGCCTGCAGGATCCGGTCGTGGTGTTCCCGTCAAGCGGTATCTACCCGGTGAGCCTGACGGTGGTGTCGGACAAAGGGTGCCGCAGTGACAGCCTCGGTGTTGAAATCGAAGTGTTTGACCCTCCCCACGCTAACATAGAAGCCATTGTCAATGAATGGAATAACCAATACCAGGTTGAATTTTTCAGTCATGCTTCCCAGGATGTCATCCTCTGGCAATGGCATTTCGGCGACGGAAACACCTCTGAACTGGAAAATCCTTTCCATGCCTATGCCGACAGTGGCCGGTACCAGGTGATGCTCATTGTAACCAACGTCCATGCATGCAGCGATACCGCATTCCTTGTCCTGCAGCTGCTTTCACCCCGTAACGATCTGGTATTAAAGGGAATTGTCCATGAAATCGACGGAGCGCAGTACCGTTTTGCAGCCGATCTGTACAATGCGGGAACACGGTACATAGGAGAAGTCGCATTGCAGGTGAGCATCAACGGACTTCCTTCCCTGGTGGAGCAATGGACGGGCAGCATGCCACCCGACAGCGGCTTCCGTTACCTGTTCAAAGGTGGCATCCCTTTTCGACCGGGCTGGTCACCACATTATTATTGTATCGAGGCAGAGATCCCGGGTATCCTTTCCGATGCCGATCCTGGCAACAACCTGCAATGTGAAGCCATCAACAGCACATTCACCTTCCCCGACCCTTACCCGAATCCGGCCGCTGATCTGCTGTCCATCGACCTGGTGCTGACAGATGAAGCCGAGCTGCAGTTTTCGGTGATCAATGCGCTCGGGCAGCGCGTGATTTCACCTTCACATTATCATGGTGATGAAGGATTGAACCGCTTCAGCCTGGAGCTGGATGGAATTCCCCCGGGGGTTTATTCGCTGAGGGTAATGATCGGGGGAAGGACCTATCTGAAACGCTTTACCAGGTTGTAGGGAAGCCGCTCACGGCAAGCAGTCCGGAACTGGCAGCAGTGTTCCGGCAAGGGGCGGCAGCGATGACTGAAAAACGGCGGCATGGGCATGAAGGAAAAACAGCCGGGAATGACCCGCAATTTTCAGAACATGGTGAAAAGAAAATCTCCCGGGATATTGGTAAAATAAAATTAATTGGTATCTTTGCACCCCCTTTTCAGCGAGAGAAGGGATTGTAATATTGACCAGATGAATACGCTTAGTTACAAGACCATCAGTGCGAACAAGGAGACCGTTGTGAAGGAATGGCTGCTTATTGACGCTGAAAACCAACCTGTTGGCCGTCTGGCCTCCAAAGTGGCCTACCTGCTCAGGGGCAAACACAAAACCAATTTCACCCCCCATGTGGATTGCGGTGACAACGTGATTGTGATCAATGCAGAGAAAGTCCTGCTGACGGGAAACAAATTTGAAGACAAGGAATATGTGCGTCACACGGGCTATCCCGGAGGTCAGCGCAGTTTTTCACCCAGGCAGATGATGGCCAAGAAGCCGGAATTCATTGTCGAGAAGGCTGTAAAAGGCATGCTTCCAAAGAACCGTCTGGGCCGGGAGTTATTCCGCAACCTGAATGTTTACACCGGAGCGGAGCATCCCCACCAGGCACAGCAACCCAAACCCATTGATCTAAACACTATCAACGAATAAAGATGGAAGTCATCAACACGATTGGCAGAAGGAAGACATCCGTAGCAAGGATCTACCTGAAAGAGAGCAATGAAGGCAACAGCCATATGATTGTCAATGGCCGGGATTACAAATTATACTTCCCAACACCGCTGCTGCAGTTTACGGTGAATCAACCGCTTGAAACGGTAAATGCAGCCGGTAAATATGATATTTATGCCATCATCGACGGCGGCGGATTCAAGGGACAGGCCGAAGCGCTGAGCCTTGCCATTTCGCGCGCCCTGGTGAAGATTGACGCAGAACACCGTCCTCCGCTTAAAAGCAAAGGCTTGCTGATGAGGGATCCCAGGATGGTTGAAAGGAAGAAACCCGGGCAGAAGAAAGCCCGCAAACGCTTCCAATTCTCCAAACGTTAATCACTGGGCATTTCTCAAAAGAGCGTTTAGTATCTAAATTCTCCGGACCGGCCGGGTGTCGCTACCGGGGGATTGCATCAACAGAAGGTAAACCATTAAAACCAACATCATGTCAAAAGTCACTTTCGAAGAATTACTCGATGCCGGAGTACATTTCGGGCATTTGAAAAGGAAATGGAATCCCAATATGGCTCCTTACATCTTCATGGAAAGGAACGGAATCCATATCATCGACCTTTACAAAACCATTGCCAAAGCTGAGGAAGCAGCCTCCGCCCTGCGGCAGATATCCAAATCGGGAAAGAAGATCCTTTTCGTGGCAACAAAAAAACAAGCCAAGGAAATCGTGGCCGAACAGGTGAAAAAAGTGAATATGCCTTACGTAACCGAGCGCTGGCCCGGCGGTATGCTCACCAACTTCGCCACCATCCGGAAAGCCGTGAAAAAGATGTCGTCGCTGGACAAACTGATGACCAGCCCCTCTTTTAAAAACATCTCCAAACGCGAACGCCTGCAGATCACCCGCGAAAGAGCCAAACTTGAAAAGAACCTCGGCAGTATCGCCGACCTGAACCGCCTGCCTGCCGCCATCTTTATCGTGGATATCCTCAAAGAAAAGATCGCCGTGGCTGAAGCCAGAAAACTCAATATCCCCACTTTCGCCATCACCGATACCAATTCCGATCCCAACCTGGTGGACTTCCCCATTCCCGGCAATGATGATGCCTCCAAATCCATTGCATTGATTACCCGGCTGATGGTGGACGCCATCGAGGAAGGTCTTGTGGAAAGAAAGTTCGATAAAGACCGGAGGACGGCTGAAGAGGAAGCCGATGAAGGCGAAGAGGTTCTCATGGAAGGAGTCGAATTTGATGAGGAAGAGGTCGAAATCGTGGCCGAACTTACCGAATCGACTGACACCGAAGAGCCCAAGCTCAAGAAGGTGAAAGAGATATCTGAAACCGAAGAGAAAGGCAGCGCTCCGGCCAAACGTCCCAGGAAACCCATTGTGAAGGCAGGTGCCGTTAGAAAACCCGGCCCCAGAAAATAAATATCAATCCATTGTTTTACAGAAAAATAAAGAAAATATGGCAAATATAACTGCAGCGGAAGTGAACAAACTCAGACAGATCACCGGTTCAGGCATGATGGACTGTAAAAATGCACTGGTGGAAGCCAACGGTGATTACGAACTGGCTATCGACATCCTCAGGAAAAAAGGGCAGAAAGTGGCCAATAAACGTGCCGACCGCGAAGCCAGCGAGGGTGTGGTAATTGCATCTACTACTGAAGATAAGGCTTATGCCGCATTGATCATGCTGAGTTGTGAAACTGATTTCGTAGCCAAGAATTCCGAGTTTTCGGATATGGCCAAAAGCATTCTCAAGCTGGCCCTCGAAAACAAACCCGCCAATCTGGACGCGCTCAAATCAATGACATTCAATGGCTTCTCCGTTGCTGATCACATCATGAACATGGTGGGAAAAACCGGAGAAAAGATGGAACTGGCACATTACGACTTCATTGAAGCTCCCAGGGCTTTTGCCTATAACCACCTGGGCAACAAGCTGGCCTCCATCCTGGGCCTTAACAAAGGCGGCGATCAGTTCGACCAGCTCGGTCACGAACTGAACATGCAGGTGGCTGCCATGGCCGCCATCGCTCTCGACAAGGACGATATCGATCCTGCTGTCATCGAAAGGGAGATTGAGATCGGCAAGGAACAAGCCAGGCAGGAAGGCAAGCCGGAAGATATGCTTGAGAAGATCGCCGTAGGCAAACTCAACAAATTCTACAAGGAAAGTACCCTGCTGAACCAGGAATTCGTCAGGGATAACAAGCTGACGGTAAGAGAATATATTGCCCGGCACGATAAAGACCTGAAAGTAACCGGCTTCTTCAGAAGGATGCTCGGAGCTTAAGCATTCCAAACCCAACAAAAGAGGCTGCCCCGGGTGGGGTGGCCTCTTTTTTGTTTATGGTTTGAAGTTTAATGTTTAATGTGCTTGCGAAGCATTTATCATCATATTCATTTCCCGTCATGCTGAGCGTAGTCGAAGCATCGTTTCCTGCTGGAATCAATTTTCCAGCTGGAGATCGGTTTAGAGGTTTATTGGTTTAAAGGCTGTGCAATTTGTAATCGGCAGAGACACGATGTATCGTGTCACACGTTAAAATTATTCGTTGGCATCGGGTGAAATTTGCTATTTTTACCG
Source organism: Bacteroidota bacterium (assembly GCA_022709385.1). Taxonomy (GTDB): domain Bacteria; phylum Bacteroidota; class Bacteroidia; order Bacteroidales; family CAIXZF01; genus JAKLIX01. The sequence continues at coordinate 54,248 of JAKLIX010000013.1, forward strand.
TAAAATAATGCCATGCAATACAAACGTATCTTACTAAAGCTCAGCGGTGAAAGTTTAGGTGGCAGCACCTCCTGCGGGCTGGATCCGGAACGTCTGAAATCCTATGCCGAAGAAATTGAGGGTGTGGCGGGAAGCGGCTGCCAGCTTGCCATTGTGATGGGAGGCGGCAACATCTTCCGGGGACTGGCATCGGAGGGAAGGGGTTTTGACCGGGTTCAGGGCGATTATATGGGCATGATGGCAACGGTGATCAACTGTATGGCCATGGAAAGCACCCTCAGGGCGATGGGGATTGAAGTATGTCATCTGTCGGCATTCGGCATCGATCCCTTATGTGAAAAAACCAGCGCTACAAGGGCGATAAGGGCCCTGGACGAAGGAAAAGTGGTATTGTTCAGCGGGGGCACGGGCAATCCCTACTTCACAACCGATTCAGCCGCCGTGCTCAGAGCGGTGGAGATTAAAGCGGATATCCTGCTGAAAGGCACCCGGGTCGACGGGATCTTTGATGCTGATCCTGAAAAAGACCACCATGCAAAGCTTTACGAAAGCATTTCATTTAAAGAAGCTTACGAAAAGAAACTCAAAATCATGGATCTGACAGCCTTTACCCTGTGTGAAGAAAACCGCATGCCCCTGCTGGTATTCAACATGCACAGCAAGGGGAACCTGAAACGCATCGTCGAGGGCCATAAGACAGGCACATTGGTGCATATCTGATATTTCCCTATTTTTGCATTGCCAATCAAACAGACAAGCGCATGAATCCACTCAGCATTCAGGTCATTGAACAGGCCAAAAACGATATGCAGTCCGCCGTCACTCATCTGGAGCATGAACTTGCTAAGGTCAGGACCGGTAAAGCCAGCCCCCAGATGCTGGAGGGAATTAAGATAGACTATTACGGAACCCTGACCGCACTCGACCAGGTAGCCAATATCAACACACCGGATGCCCGGCAGATCATCGTGCAACCATGGGATAAGAGTCTTTTAAACACCATCGACAAAGCCATCATGAATGCCAATCTTGGCTTCAATCCCCAGAACAACGGGGAAGTGCTGAGGATCAACGTTCCTGCCCTCACCGAGGAGAGACGGAAAGAGATGGTGAAGAAAGCAAAGGTGGAAGCCGAAAATGCCAGGGTCGTCATCCGCAACATCCGCCGTTCGGCCAATGAAACAGCCAAAAAGCTGGATAAGATGAATGTACCCGAAGATGAGATCAAGATCCTGGAAAAAGAAATCCAGAATCAAACCGACGCCTATATCGCAAGAATAGAAAAAATTCTGGAGGTCAAGGAAAAAGACATCATGACCGTATAAGGAATCTGGCCCCTTCGGTGCAATTGCTGCACATGGCAATCGCCCCCCTGTCGTGCAGGATTTTTTTACGGAAATCAATGTAATCCCGTCCCTTCCAGATCTTCCGGAAGCCTTCCTCTTTCAGATCGCCCATCACATGCCTGGCATCCTTGTCGAAACAACACGGCAGCACTTTCCCTTCCCAGCTTACGACAGCACTGTGCCACATCCGGAAACAGGCATTTTTCTGCTTGCCCCGGAATTTCCATTCAGTCCGGTCTTCACCGCTGTAGCGGCGTTTGCGCGGATCCTCCGGCATCAGGGATTTCTCCATGTCCAAGTGATAGAATTGCGCTTTCTTGAATACAACCCTGTCGGCTCCAAGGCTGCGGCCGAGATCCCGCATCCCTGACATCCGGTTCTCGGTAGTGCTGAGCAGCAGCACCTGCAATACGATGAAAGGCCTCCGGGAATGCAGGCTGCGCTTTGCCTTTACAAGATTTTTAATACCATTGACCACCAGTTCATAGTCACCACCCTTTCTGTAAGATGCATAATCCTCCTGGTTGCTTCCGTCAAGGCCAATGACGATCCTGTCGAGTCCAGACCTTACTGTAGCTTCGGCTGCGGATTCCGTCAGGAAATGTCCGTTGGTTGCCAGATTAATGTAGATTTTGCGTGACCGGGCCCGGCCAATCATCTCAAAAAGTCCCGGATGAAGGAAAGGTTCCCCCATGAAATACAGGTTCAGATAGAAGGTTTCGGCAGGCAATCCAGCCAGTATCTTTCCGAATAAATCCGGGGACATCAGCCCTTTTTCCCTTTGCAGTTCATTTGTACCAGTGGGGCATTCGCTGCAGCGCAGGTTGCAGGTGTTGTTCGGCTCTAAAGACACGGCCCATGGCATGCCCCACATCCATACCTTACGGTAAAACAGGCTGTGACGATACGACAGCGTCAACTTCAGAAGGTTGATCGCCCGTCTGACGGTCAGTTTCGATAACATTCCTGCGATGGGATGAGAGATCATGTCAGTTAAAACGGAAGCATCAGTGAAAACTTGAGCGACAGATTATCCTGCCAGCGCCGGAAGGCATAGCTGCCATATCGGTAATATGCCCCGACGCCTATCCCTGTGAACTGAATATTCAACAGGTTGTTTAACAACAGGCCTGATTCAAAATAGCCTTTCTCCATCGTCCTGAAGGCGACCAGGTGGTGAACCTCCTTGTCGGCAAGGGAGCCGAATGCCAGGTTGGTGGCAATGGCTACCTCTGGCTGAAAGTATTTTGTTCTGAAGAGCAGTCTGCTGAAATTGTGAGTAAGATAAACGGCCACGTACCGATCCGACAGGAATTCGTTCATGCGCATGGTGGCAAAACTATTGGGCGTGTAAATGGTGAACTGCCGGTAACTGCCATTCCCGTTGTACAATTCTGTATAAGGCAGGCTCCCTTCGGCAAGTCCCATGTTCAGACAAACCGAGGTCTTCCCTAAGTATTTCAAATAAAACGACTTAGTGATTTTCAGATCCATTTTGTGGTATTCAAAATCACTGCCCAGAACCTTATCGAGCCCCCTGGAGATCTGAAAAATCACAATGGGATAATTGGTGCCCAGAGAAATCTGGGTGCGTGCATTTTTAAGGAATTTTTCCCTGTAGGCAAAACGCAGCCCTGTGAGGACCTCGGTAAAATGAAAGCTGGGGTGAAGGGTATAGGTGTCGGATTTATACCCTGAAAAGAAATACTCCTGCCCGGTGGTTTTCACCGTCTGGTTGATGGCCGTGAACAGCTTCAGATATTGCAGTGTTCTGAACGACAGCGATGCCTGGCGATTCTCCACATAGTCCATATTTCTGATCAGATAGTACCTGAAGCGCTCATACATGGCAACACCTTTCTCATCAAAAAGATTGACGCCCCCGCTTTCCCTCACATCCTTTGTATAGCTCAGACGCCATTCCAATTCTGCAGCAGGCCAGGGAAACACGCTCAGGCTGCCGCCGTACTTCGATTTCTTGTCGCGGAATCCGTATCCCCAATAACCGCTGATATTCCACCATTCCGACCAGCGGCGGTTGGTTACCAGTCCAAGACCGAGATAGGTTTTCTCAAAGTCGTTGTACCTGAACAACTTATTCATTTCCACATCAAAATAACCGATGGGAATGCGTCCGGTCATCATCGTTTCGAGATTTCTGGCTTTGGCATCAAATTTCTCGGCCTCGCCCAAACTGTCCATAAAGGCATAGGTACGCTGCTCCCTGAGTGTAAGGGAGTCCGTCCTGAAACTGTTCCAGTATGCTTCCTCCCTGCGGGAAGCGTCCGGGTCGATGAAAATCTCCACCTGATTGAATTTCTTCTGAACCTGCCCGTTGATTACGATATCCCGAAGGTAACTGCGTCCTTTTCCGATCACATGGTAGCGTCTGGCAGAATCCTGTCCTACAATGAGTTCCACACCCCTGAATGTTAAATCCGTATTCAGCTGCACGGGAAACCAGTGTTCGCCGTCCACCTTTTCGTACATCTGCTGGATTTTAATCCCAAGTCCGCCTTCTTCCCGCTTGGGTTCTGCAATGACATTGCGGATGGCCCAGCCGTCGGAGGTGATATAGAGCAATCCGCTCAGTCCTTCGAAATTCGTTCCCTTGTAAGGCCTGAAATAGATCACATAGGTGGTGTCATGCTGATCTTCATTGATGATCGTGTCGCTGATCAGAAAAAAATATTTATTGACGCTTCCCTTGCTGAGCGGATTAATCAGCTTGAGGTTCCCGATAGGGATGATCTCATCATAAAAGGAAACCGGCTGCAACTGTGAAAGAAGAAAAACAAAGATCGGGTCTTTCAGGCCGGAGATCTTGGTGGCGATGACCTTCTGGAAACTTTTTGCCGGCGCTTTGAACGAGCGCTCCACCACATTCTCGATTAATGCAAAATATTGATTATCAAAGAATTTCCTGGCCTCCATCATGCTGCTGTCCTGGCCGGAAGTATCAGCACGGGCAATGGAGTCAAGGTCGGAGGTAAACACCAGTTTCTCGTAGGCAGTATATGAAAACGAACTGAGTTTAAACGGATTGTTCCGGTCGCGCATTTCCAGAGCCTTCAATATCAGCCGGTGTGCCGGATTCTCTTTCGGCTGGATTACGACTTCGGGCAGTTCAATGGTAGTCTTCTGCATGGTGAAATCAAGGCGGCCGCTTTTACCGACCCTGATTTCACGGGCCTTATATCCTACATAGGAGGCCTTCAATGCAGGAAAGGGAGTCGCGGAGCGGAGCTGGTATTTCCCGTCAATATCACTATATCCGCCAAAGCGACCGTCTGCAAACACCAGGCTCACAAAAGCCAGGGGTTCTCCGCTTTCCTCGTCAGTTATCCGGCCATATACCCGGTAATCCTGTGCCCCAACATACCTGGCACAAAATACCAGTAATATCACAATTAAAAGGGATCTCGGCAAAGGCATCTTGCAAAAAACGACGGCAAATATATACGATCTTAACGTAAACTTAACTTATTCTTTGTAAATTAGTACTTTATATTTGCTTTTTCTAAAGACGACATGGGTATTGCAGATGATTTCACACGCCTGGGCCTCAGTTATTGCCATCACCGCGACATCCTGCTCAGGTCGCAGGACGAAATCTCCGTACATCAACTCAGGCTGAGCGTCAAAAAAATGAGGGCGCTCTTTGACCTGATGGAAAGCATCGCACCGGAACGTTTTTCGACTTCCGCCCATCTGGGGGAGATCCGCCAGGTATTCCGGTATTCATCCGCTTTACGCGATCTTCAGGTGCAGAAGGGAATTTTTCATGACATTGGCAAGTTAAAACAGAAGAAGTACACAAGTCTGATCAGCTTCCTGGATCAACTTGAAAAACAACAATTTACACAGCTCAGGAAGAAACTCCGCAAGACCGGGGACCAGGTTTTCACCATGCTCAGCGACTATATTGCCGTTACCTTCGACAGCCGCTATGATGAAGCGGAAATCCGTCAGATTTTCAAATGGCGCGCCACCGGCCTGCTGAGAGATGCTGCCGGGATTTTTGATACCGGCTACGAAGCAAAAGCATTGCACGAAATCCGGAGGAAGGTCAAACAAGCCTATTTCCTGATGAAATTCAGAGCCATAAAGAATATCAGGACGAAGGACATGCAGCTTGGTTCGGCTGCGCTTCACAGGCTGGAAGAGCGCCTGGGAAGCTGGAACGACACCGAGGTGTCGCTGGACTATTTCAAAACATTCCGGAAGGGTTCCGGCAGGGAAGTGAAGGAATCTGCCATCTACCGCGATCTGCACAGGGAGCTGAAAGAGCGCAATACGCATTTATACCTGGCATCGCTGTTCCTTGTAAGTAAAACGCTGTTCAGGAAATAAGCCTAAGGTTGGCGGCTTAGTTTGGGATTATTGAAATGCCGGGCGGCATCCCTGCCTGTTTTTTTCTCCAGGTTACGGGTAAAAGCCTCCGTAAGATCAATCCCGGTCTGGTTGGCCAGACATATCAATACGAACAGCACATCGGCGAATTCATCGGCAAGGCCGGCTTGCTCCTCTCCCGGCTTGCTGCTTTGTTCACCGTATTGCCTGGCGATGATGCGTGCTGTTTCTCCGACCTCCTCCACCAGCAAGGCCAGGTTGGTAAGTTCGTTGAAATACCTGACACCATGTTGTCCGATCCATTGATCGACCATTTGCTGGGCTTCTTTCAGGGTGATCTCCATGGCTTATTCCTTGTTTTTAGTGTCGATCAGAATGGTAACCGGGCCACTGTTCACGAGTGACACATCCATCATGGCACCGAAACGTCCGGTACTTACTTTTTTCCCGAGGGCTGCTTCAAAGCTGCGGATGAAATATTCATACAGCGGGACCGCCTTAGCGGAAGCGGCTGCCCGGATGTAGGACGGTCTGTTCCCTTTCCTGGTACTGGCATGGAGGGTAAACTGGCTGACGATCAGGGCGTCTCCTCCGGTCTCGATCAGGCTGAGGTTCATGACCCCGAACTGATCAGGAAAAATCCTGAGCTTTGAGATCCTGGCGGCAAGCCATTCGGCATCTTCCTCCCCATCTGCTTCCTCTATTCCGAGCAGGATCAGCAAACCCTTTCCGATAGCCGCAAGCGTTCCTCCGTCGATACTGACTTCCGCCTGACGCACTCTCTGGATTACAGCTCTCATCTTAACTCATTTATTTTCAAGTAAATTATTGGGTTTACTCCCAGTCATTCTCCTCAAGGTCCTCGTCGTTCACGATGGCCAGGTAGCTGCGATACCTTGAGGGATGGATCTTTCCCTCCTGCAGGGCTTCCTTGACCGCACAGGCAGGCTCCTGCAAATGGAGGCAATTGTGAAACCGGCAACGGTGCTGCAGTTCCCTGAATTCAGGAAATCGCTCGGCAACCTCTTCCTTTCTGAAGTCTGTGAGTCCGAATTCCCTGATACCGGGAGTGTCAATGATAAAGGTATCGCCGGGCAGTTCAATCATTTCTGCAAAAGTCGTGGTATGTTTTCCCTTCTGGTGATAGGCCGAGAGTTCTCCTGTTTTCAGGCTGATGCCCGGAAATATGGCATTGATTAGCGCTGATTTGCCTACGCCCGAGGGGCCTGAGAAAAGTGTGACTTTCCCGTCCAGGTGTTCTTTCAGCAGCGGGATACTGTCACCGGTAAGGGCTGAAACCGGGATGCACGGATAACCCACCCCGGTATAAACACCAAGGAGGTAATGGTAATACGCTGCCGCTTTGGTTTCCCCGTAAAGGTCGGTCTTGTTAAACACGAGTCCGGCCGGAATATGATATGCTTCCGAAGTGGTCAGGAAACGGTCGATAAAGCCCTGCGGGGTCCGTGGAAATGCAGCCGTCACGATAAGGAAAGCCTGGTCAAGATTGGCGGCAATCACATGATAGACTTTCGACATCCGGGTGGCTTTCCGGATGATATAATTATGTCGGGGGTGAATTTCATTGATCAGTCCGGGATCACTGACCGTGTTCTGAAGAAAACTCACCCGGTCACCAACAGCCACAGGATTGGTGGCCTTTTTCCCGTGAATCTTGAACTGCCCCTTCAGCCTGCAATCCACGCGGGTTCCGTCAGACGTCCTTACCAGCACCTGACTGCCGGTGGTTTTAATGACAATCCCTTCCAATTCCCTGCTGGTTTTACCCGAATTGATAATGCTTCTTCACGTCTTTCAGGATACACCAGGTGCAACTCAGGCCTTCCGGGAAGGTCACATAATCCCCGGGACCTATACGAACTTCGCCATCGCCGGTTTTCACCACCACTTCGCCTTCCAGGAAAAGACAAACCTCCGTCTCATCATAAGTGTAAGGAAATTCAGACACCTCCTTTGTCCATACAGGCCAGTTGCGGATACCTTTTTCGGTGATTTCTGCTTCGCTCAGTTTTTCAACTTTAATTTTTCCCATGATCTGATCAGAATTAATTGAACCCATTACCAGGGAATCTCCCCCAGCAGGGACAAACATATTTAAAAAAACCTTACCAGCGGAAAATACAGCCTTCAGTTTTTCAGGGTAAAGCGTTTGCCCGGCAGGGCGCTGACCAGGTTTTTCATCTCGAGTTCCAGCAGCACCGCCGACATTTTCGAGATGGTGTAGCCACTGACCATACACAGCAGATCGATTCCCGATTCCCCGTTTTCCTGCAGGATTTTCACCACGTATTCCTCATCCTGGCCCAGGTTTAAGAGCAATTCGGTTTGTACGGGGCGCATGATTTTATTCTGCTTCACCCAGTTCATCAGTTCGGGAAGGGCTTCGGGAGCGGGAAGCAGGGCGGCACGGTTCGAGGAGACAAGATAATGGCAGCCATCCGACATGGGATCGCCCCAGCGGCCGGGAACGACAAACACATCGCGGTTGTATGAATTGGCCAGACCGGCCGTGATCAGCGCGCCTCCACCCCGGGCTGCTTCCACCACGATCACACAATCCGACAAGCCTGCGATGATCCTGTTTCTTTTCGGGAAGTTCTCCTTGTCGGGATTGGTGCCGGTGAAATAATCACTCAGCAGGGCACCGCCGGATTCTATCATCTTGATTGCAAGCTGTTTATTTGCAGGAGGATAAATCCTGTCGAGCCCGTGCGCCAGTACCCCTGCTGTTGGTAAACCAGCGGTCAGCGCCGACCGGTGCGAAACCGTATCAATACCGTAAGCCAGGCCGCTGACAATCAGGGGACGATGCTCCCTGATCCCCTCTACCAGCGCCTGGCAGGATCTGATCCCGTAGTCCGTCGCTCTGCGCGTCCCGACCACCGCCACAACCACGGCAGTATCCAGGTTCACTTCACCCCGGCAAAACAACACCAGGGGCGCATCTGCGCATTGCTTCAACCTGAATGGATAACACTCACTCTCATAAGTCATTACACGTATCCCCGCCTTTGCGGCATAGGCCAATTCCCGCTCCGCAGCTTCCAGCATTTGCTGGCGGGCAACACGGTTTGCCAGACAATCACCAATACCCGGAATCTTTTGCAAAGTGCCCCTTTTTTCATGAAACACCGCTTCCGCATTACCGCAATAGGCAATCAACCTGCGGGCGGTTATGTCCCCGATTCCCGGAACCATTTTTAAAGCAAGCAGATATTTTAGCATCTTTACCTCCTGTTTATTTTGATGCATTTTTTTCGTAAACCGGAAAAAATTGCCTCGATATTTTTAGAAAAATGTTGAAAAAGGTGCTGATATCACCCCTCGACTGGGGTCTCGGACATGCAAGCCGCTGTATTCCGCTGATCAGGAAACTGCAGGCATTTTCCTGCGAGGTGATTCTTGCCAGCTCCGGAGATGCCCTGACGATGCTGCTGTCAGAATTTCCCGATCTGTACTGTATCTCCCTTCCAGACAGCAACATACGCTATTCTTCCCGCCTGCTTACTTACCCGGCCCTGCTGTTGCAGCTGCCCCGGCTGGCTCAACAGCTGAAACGGGAAAATGAAATTACAAGGGATATCGTCAGGGATCACCGGATCGATGCGATCATCTCCGACAATCGCTACGGGGTTTACCATCCCGGGATCCCGTCTGTGTTGATGACCCATCAGCTTGAGATCCGTTCACCGCTGGGCCATCCTTTGTTTAAAGGGCTGATCCGTAAGCTCCATGCCGGCCTGATCTCCCGTTTCGACCAATGCTGGATCCCCGACTTCCCCGGCAGCTTAAACCTCTCGGGAGCGCTGTCGCATGGTTTCCCGCTTCCGGAAAACTATCATTATATCGGTCCGCTGAGCAGATTCAGACCGGGCAGGGCTTCACCGGACAATACAGCTAAAACAATCACCGTGCTGCTTTCCGGTCCGGAACCCCAGCGAAGCCGGCTGGAGGCTATCCTGCTGCCGCAATGCAGGGAACTCGGTCTTCCGGTCAGCTTTATCAGAGGCAGGCCTAGTACTGTGGATAACCTGCCTGCGAACGGAAAGGTAAAATGTTATAATTATCTATCCTATAGCAATTTACATTCAATATTACAAGAAACTGACCTTGTCATCTGCCGCTCGGGTTATTCCTCGGTGATGGATCTGTTCAGGCTTCAGAAACGGGCGCTGCTGATACCCACGCCTGCCCAGAGCGAGCAGCAATACCTGGCGGGATACCACCGTGAACAGGGGAATTTTTATTCCGTTTCCCAGTCAAGGCTCAGGCTGGCCCGTGACATCCCCCGCTCCATGGATTGCTTTCCGGGCTTCCGTTCAGAAGATGTGTCACTTCTGGATACGGCCCTGAAAAATTTTATTGGCATTTAGTGAAATTTAGCTGACTTTTGCAGCCTAGCGGACCCAGCGAATGAGTGATATCTGGAGCATTGATTTTCTGACTAAATTTCTGAAGTTCGGCGCTGTCGGTGCATCCGGCCTGATCGTGGACTTTGGGTTTACCGCCTTGTGCAAAGAGGTTTTCCGCATTCAGAAGTATATCTCCAATGCCATCGGCTTTACCCTGGCTGCCTCCAGCAATTATTACCTGAACCGCATCTGGACCTTTGAAAGCACAAATCCCCGTATCGCGGTGGAATACACGGAGTTTCTTCTGATTTCGCTGATCGGGCTGGGGATTAACACCCTGATTCTTTACATGCTGGTGAGTAAGGGGAAGATGAATTTTTACCTGTCGAAAGTGTTTGCCATCGCGGTGGTTACTGTCTGGAATTTCCTCGCCAACGCTTTCTTTACCTTTAAATGAGCGTATGCTCAGCGGCTCATTAAACATGAAACATTTACTCAACCCCCAAAGAATCCGGATGCGGTTTTTAAAGTGACAGGGTAGAAAATTGAAGTTACTTAGTTCTGGTCATATTGGCCGGAACGCAAAGGATGTAATCCGCCAGTCCGGTGTTTGCCGAATCCAGTTCGCCGGCATTTTCCTGTTCTACCGTAGCAATGCTCAGGATCTTCAGGGAAGGATTCAGTTTTTTCAGATACCAGATAATGCCCACATAATTTTCGGAATGATAGCTGCCGTTCAGGTGCAGCATGATTGAGCCCAGGCCGAGGTTTTTATTGATAAACCAGGCCATGGTGGCATCTTTAACGGCCTGGGCCTTGGGAAAGTTGGCTGAAACGTGGGTTCCTCCCATATCCATGGACATCAGTTCCTTATATCCTTTCAGTTCCGGGTCAAAGGCTAAGGGCAGGGGCGGGAACAGCGTTTTTGCCGCACTGTCAAGACTGTCGAGGGCTTCAAAACCGCCTTTGTTCACCAGGGCGGCATAGCGTCTGGGAATATTGGTGGCAACGAAAGGGATGTTATTTTTACGGGCAAACTCCACCAGGGGCTTATAGTCTGTGGCATAGTTGGGCCAGAGTTTGGCCTCATCCTCGAAATTCCTGGTTTTGATGGTATTACTGATATATTCATTGAGCAGCAACTGGTTATCCGATTCAAACATTTCGGCTCCGAACAGGAAAGCGGATCCTTTCTCCTTATGCAAGTCACCGGCCAGTTCCAGTTGAAGCCAATGGCAGATAGGGTTATGGTGCTGTTCACCGAAAAACACCACATCGGCTTCGAGCGACTGCTTCAGCAGGTCCTTATAGGAGGTTTCCTTTCCGGATGCTTTGAACAGCCTGTAGGCAGGTTTATCTCCCTTCATGGCAGTGAATGCCAGGAGGAGGACAAGTAATAACACATTGTTCTGTAAGTATTTACGATTCATTTGGTGAAATTTTAAAGGTAAAAGCGAATGGGAGCAGGTTCGCGGCACTGTCGAGTATGATGACTTTGCCAGCATTCCCTGCCATGATGACCCGGAGGGACTGACCTGTTCTGGATTCAGTTTCCTGCATCACCTGCCGGCAGGCGCCACAGGGGGGTATGGGTTCATTGATCTCTCCCTCCCTGCTGATGGCTGTAATGGCAATGGCGACCACCTTTTGTGCGGGGTATTGCGCTGCCGCCGCAAAAAGCGCCACACGCTCCGCGCAAAGCCCGGAAGGAAATGCGGCATTCTCCTGGTTGTTCCCCTTCACCACGGTTCCGTCATCGAGCAGGACGGCAGCTCCGACCCTGAATCCGGAATACGGGGCATATGCATCGATAGCCGCGTTCCTGGCCGAATGCAGCAATTCCAGATCCTGTGCAGGCAGATCGGACGGGGAATCCAATTCAAGATAATTCAGCGTAAGGGTTCTGTGTTGCATAAGCAATGATCAGATCATCAAATATACGCAGATTTTCTCAGCCTGCCAAAAAGAAACAGGCTGTAAAAAAAGGCGGTAAAGGTGACACCGTCCTGGGACTCAATGGTATCCTCCGGCAGAAAAGAAAGCATCATGACCACAAAAAAAGCGGTGAACAGGTAATCACGGAAGCCACCACGCCAGATCGCCGGAAGGAACAAGGCAGCCAGAAACCAGATCAGTCCGGCGATTCCGAACCCGACAGCGACGGAAAGAAACTGGTTATGGGAACGCCGCCGCCATTCCGGTTTCAGCCTGGAGTTGACCTGCTCGTAATACTGATCAAATACCAGGTTCATGTCACCGGTGCCGACACCCGTCCAAAGGTTTTCACTGAATATCGCCAGGGAAGCCTTCCAGTATTCCAGCCGCATCATTACCGAATGACCGGACGGATCACCGCTGATCATATAATTCTGGTACTCCCAGAAGATCTTTCTCAGTCGTTTGTGAACCGGCGAACCCCTGGTCTCCTCCACGTCGGCTGTTCCGTTCTCTATCAGGCGGATCTCCTGCTGATCCAGTGCTGCCATGCCGGCAGAATCCTTTCTCAGACCCTTAGAAGTCAGATATCTGACCAGCACATCCGAAATCTTCAGACCGGTACGGCCGGCACTGTCGAATGGAATGTTGCTTCGCTTCTCCCATCCGGCTGCCAACTCCTCTTTACAATAATAGTAGAAAAGCCTGTTACCGCTGATCACCTCTTTTCTGGCAGTATCATGCAGGTAAGGTTTACCATTCGGAGTAAACCACTCAAACGACTCCTCCGCCGGCATCGGTGAATGAAAGAATCCCCTGTATTCGCCTCTCAGGTATAGAAATGTCAGGACGGGCAACAGCAGCAAACACATAATGAAGGCAAACTTCAGCCATGTTTTCCGTACCCTGGCAGTTTGCACCACAAGCCAGACAAGGAAAAGTCCGCTAAGGATGTAATAGGCTGTAAAATAGGCTGAGACATACAGATACACCAGGAAGCAGAGCAGCAAACTCCATCCGGCGAGCTGCTGCCATTGACGCTTGCCGTCACTGTTGACAAACAGCAGCCAGATCAGGATCACGATAGCCATACAAAGGCTCAGGCTGAACCTGATGTGAGAAATAAAGGGGGACAGATCCCTGGTATCACTGACAGGCTGTGACAGCCAGATATAGAAACCCGTCAGGGTTCCGGCCAGTACTGCCGCGACAAAGCACCACAATATCCTTGTAAACCATTTGCCCGTGAGCCCGGCCGAACCGCTGATCACCAGCGGAAGCAGTGCCAGGGGGATCTTGGTTCTCAGATCCTTCATCGCATAATCAAAATCGGTGGTAAAAAACAGACCGGTCAGGTGGAGCAGGTAAATGGAAGAGAACAGCAGGGCCGCCCTGTTGCCTGTAAATCGCCGGAACTTACCCCATAAGTCTCCTTCGAGCAGGAAATTGATAAGCAACACCCACTGGGCAATGCTCATCAGGTATCTCGATAAGGGTATGCTTGCAGCAAGAAGACATAGTCCACCCAAGTAGCATGCACGGTGGTATTCCTGCTTCAGGAGGGGCATGCGTTATTTGTTATCCGCAGGATCGGCAAAAGTCAGGCTGCCGTTCAGGATGCCTGTGTATGTCTTCTCGTCTCTAAGGATCTCCCTGGCCTTCAGGATTTCAGGATCACCGGCAAGGGAGGATTCGATACGCCCTTTCTGATAATAATAACGGGTAACAATCTCATCCCTGAGCAGGGTGGAGATCTCATCGCGGAAGCGTTCGAGATCTTGGGTCTTATTATGGAGTACCTTGTTGCGCAAAGCCTGGTATTCCGTTGAAATAGACGCAAAAAACTGTTCTTTCTCGGCTTGCTTTTTCAACTCATCCAGGCTTTTCTCCGCCTGGTTGGTATAATCATCATAATCCTTATCCTTCAGAAAATCAATAAATTCCTTGTAAATCCCATCTGTAATGCGAAAGGATGCCGCTTCACTGATCTGTGGCACGCTTTTCTTGTATTCAGTAGCGAAGTCAAAGATCAGGTATTTCGAAAGCAGGATATTGGCAAGTCCGCTGTATTTCACGGGTGGTAATGATACATCAGGAACGATCCCGCCACCGTCATAAACCGGTCTCCCATTCCTGGTTTTGAAGGTATTGATCAATGAATCAGGTATTTTCCCGAAGTTTCCTTCACTGTCCTTGTGCGAATAATCGATGGCCTGGATGCAGCGGCCGCTCGGGATATAATATTTGGCAACGGTTACCTTTACCTGTGCATTGTAGCTTAAGGGCAACACATTCTGCACCAGTCCTTTTCCATATGATCGCTGACCGATGACCACAGCCCTGTCGAGGTCCTGCATGGCTCCGGCCAGGATTTCGGATGCGGATGCACTGTTCTTGTCCACGATAAAAGCCAGTTTGATATCCGTATCCACGGGAGCGAATGCGGTTTTATAGGTATTGTTGCTTCCCGGAAGCCTGCCTTTGGTACTGACAATTAATAAGTCCTTGTCAACGAACAGGTTGGCAATATTTACCGCTTCGTGGAGCAATCCTCCGCCGTTACCCCTGAGGTCGAACACCAGTCCTTTAAGGCTTTTATTCTCCCTGAGTTTGCTGAAAGCGTCCCTGACCTCCTTGCCGGCATTCTGGGTGAAGCCGTTGAGTTTGATATAGCCGGTCTGTTCGTCGAGCATGCCGAAATAGGGGATATTTTCGATCTGGATCACTTCCCTGGCAATGCTGAGTTCGAATGGTTTGTCGCTGTTGCGTTGAATCTTCAGGTTCAGATTGGTACCCGGCTGACCCCTGAGGATGGCACTGACATCGTCGAGCGAACGGCCTGTTGTCGAATATCCGTTGATCTCGAGGATCAGATCACCGGCTATCAGGCCTGCTTTATCGGCATTGTATCCCTTGTAAGGCTCTGCGATCATCATCTGGTCTCCTTTTTTCACCACCAGGGCACCAATGCCGCCATATTGTCCGGTGGTCATAAACTTATAATCTTCGATATCAGACTCCGGAATGTAATTGGTGTATGGGTCGAGGGTGGCGAGCATGGCATCGATACCGGTTTTCATCAGTTCACCGGGCTTCAGTTCTTCTACATAATTGATGTCCAATTGTTTATACAAGGTGGTAAAAATATCCAGGTTTTTGGATATTTCGAACATGTTTTGAGACTGCTGTGCCCGGGTACTCAGCACCAGGCAAATGAGACAGCTGATAAGAAGGAGTCTGTATTTCATAAATCTGTAAGTTATCATGGTACGGGGTCATAGCCGCTGCCTCCCCAGGGTCCGCAGGAGAGGAAGCGTTTGATGGTAAGCCAGCCTCCTTTCCAGGGACCGTATTTTTTGAGGGCTTCGATGCCATAGGCCGAACATGAAGGGGTAAAACGGCAGGAAGGCATCAGGTAAGGAGAAATGGCGGCCTGGTAAAACCGGATCAACAGGATCATCCACTTAGCCAGGAGAGTTTTCATAGGCAGATAAACGCTGCAAAATTAGTATTATTTTTCGCCGGATCTCCTGAAACGGCAGCACTTTGGGTGAAAGGTACACCAGGGCGATCTGCATTCTTCCGGATGTAGCGCCCTGAAAATGCGGAAGGATGGTTTTATTCAGGCGGTATGCTTCCCTGATCCTTCTTTTTAGCAGATTCCGCGTAACGGCTGTCTTAATCTGCTTTTTGGGGATACTGATCAGGATGGCAGGCGGGACGGAGGCATGGTCTTTCTCCACCAGAAAAAAAACTTTGAACGGATGTTCGTAGAGCGTTCGTCCCTTTCTAAAGAGCGGGGTAATGTTACTTTCCCCGCAGAGGCGCTCCGCTTTGCTGAAGCCGTGTCCTTGAAGCGCCATGGATGGTAAGGATGGCCCGTTTGGGGAATTTATTTCTTTTTGGAGTTTTTTTGAATGAATTCTTCCAGGGCCATGGTCATGGAAGGGGCCGTTTTGGTGGGAGCTGAAAGGTTTACCGTAAGGCCGGCGTCTTTTGCCGCTTTCGTGGTAGCTGGTCCGACTGTACCGATCAGAATATGATCCTGTTTGAAATCCGGAAAGTTCCTGAACAGGGATTGCACACCCACAGGGCTGAAGAGGATAATCATATCATAAGTGGAGACATTGATTTCGGAAAGATCGGCAGGCACTGTGCAGTAGATCGTCACCCTTTTGTGCTCAATAGCATGTTTCTCAAGCAGTTTCGGGATGTCATTCTTGGTGATGTCGCTGCAGGGAAGCAGGAAACGTTCATTCTTGTGTTTCTTGATCACTTCGATCAGTTCCACGAACTCCTGCTTACCGTGAAAGATCTTCCGCTTGCGGTATTGTACATATTTCTGAAGATAGAAGGCTGTGGATTCCGTCAGGCAGAAGTACTTCATGTTTTCGGGAACCTCAAACCGCAGTTCCCTGGCGATCCTGAAGTAATGATCCACTGCATTCCTGCTGGTAAGGATCAGGGCAGTATAATCTTCCAGATGGATGCGTTCACGCCGGAACTCCTTGGAGTCAACTCCTTCAATTTTAATAAATTTGAAGAAGTCTACTTTAATGTTGTGCTTTTTCCCAAGCTCAATATAGGGCGACTTTTCTCCGTCGGCGGGTTGGGGCTGGGATACCAGGATAGATTTCAGCTTCATCAGGCCGATTTTTGGCCTGCAAAGGTATAAAGTTTTTTCTTTGGATCAGCAATGCATGCGGACTTATTTGCGAAGGCGAACTCGAAGCACCGTTTTGTGCTGGGATCAGTTTACCGGCTGGAAGGCGGTTTAGGAGTTTATCGGTATAGAAGTTTAGTTAATCGTTAATGATCTAAGGTCCAAAGTTTTATGAGCTCTCAGGACGCCGCGAGGCTTATGAGTTTATAAAGCACGAGCAGGGGCAGGAGCTCGAGGGTGAAAAAATAAATCAAGAGATAGAACAAGGGATATCCCTTGCTCCCCATGCCGATGATAACACCCCTGAAAAGCTGGAACGCATAGATCAAAGCAAAGAGTCCCAGGCCTGCCTGCAGCACCCACAATGCCCTGGTATATACCACCAGGCTCAGCAGGAAAAGAAGAAAAACACCTTGTACCAGGCTGAAAACGAAGTGTGTAAGCTGATATTCGCTGCTGATGTCCCCTGTCTTGAACAGGCTGCCCGCGCTGCGGATGGCGATGATCTTGCCGGCATAGAGCACCAGGTTCAACATGAAAAGCTCGAGGTAAAAGAGAAATTCGGTGAAAGGACGCCGCGAGAGGGGGTATAGTCCGTAAAACTGATTGATCACGTATAGCAGGAGAGGAAATGTCAGGAGGAATATCAGGAAAAGATTGTAGGTGATGCGTTCACGGTAAAAGTCGCCGCCCCGCGACAGTTGATTCACATACCTGGCCGTGGAGAAAGCCCGGATCACCTGGCTGAAACGCCGGGGATACTGGTATTGAACCGCAGCCAGCAACAGAAAGGCAATGACAAGCACCACAAAGATCCAATCCTGCCCTACAGATCTCCGCTCCCCGCTCTGGCCGGCATCCGGCTGTAAAAGATGCCCGGGAAAGAACTGCTGCCGGATCAGGCTGGTGTCCTGAATGATCAGTGTATTGAACAGTGAATCAGTAAGAAAAGGGTTGTATATCTTTCCCTCTGCCTCATCTTCCCCGCGTAAAAGAGAAGGCTGGGTAAAAGCGGGCAGCGACACGGAAGCATTCCCGGGTAAACCCGCCGGGATGTCCTCCTTCTGCGGCTGCACCCTGTAGGGCACTGCCACCTCTTGCACCGTATCCGGTTTAGCAGGCTGAAAGGGATTAAGGCCTGCAGACAACAGCAGGGGAAAACAGGCAAATAAAAAAAGACTGGCTGCAAAAAGCAGCCAATCTTTTTTCCAATCTTTTTTCGCACCGATCCTACGCTGCCTGTACACTGTCAGAATCCAAACCGGTATATCAGACCAAAATTAAGACCGATAAAATTGGAAGGTTTGCCTTCGGTGAAAACCAGGTCGTGGCTCAGCGCCACGTTGGCAAAATAGCGGTCTTTTACCCTGTAGAGCACACCAATGGCAGGGGTCAGACCGAAGCAGGTCTGGCCCTTATCCATGTGTTTGATTTCGTAAAGGGTGTCCAGGTGGTTTGTCTGGGGATTGCGCACCCAGGTCCAGAACTCGGCATCATATTTATATTTCACTAAAAAGGCACCGAAACCGAGTTTGGCATAAGGCCTGAAATCATCCTCCATGAAATACCAGGTAGCGGTCAGTTTCACGGGAATGTAAGTCAGATGGCCCTTGCCTACGATGACTTTATCGTATTTATAACTCTTGAATCCCGTGCTGAGCCCCAGGTGCAAGTTTGGCATAAAGACATATTCACCTGTAAGGGTAAAACCACTGCCGTTGTTGACAGTATCCCTCAGATGCCCGACCGGGAATCCGAAAGAAACATCCCCACCCCCGTAAAACTGCCAGGTCCAGTCAGTATCCCCGGCTTTTTGCTGAACGGCTTTTTTCTTTTTCTTATCGGTCTTTTCCACTCCCGCTTTCGATTGCCTGCTCCCCGGCTGTGCGGGCAGGATGACCGGCAGCAGGAAAAAAACCGCGATGAACACACTGAGCCTTCCCATAAGCAATGCTTCCGTTTATTGTATCCTAAAAGGAGAACAACAGTCCCAGGTTCAGGCCGATGGCCCCCTGGGTTTCCGATTTGTCCTCTATCTCGTTCTTCATGAAAAACATCTCGTATTTCGCATTGAAATGCAGGTTCAGGTTGTCGGACACCCCGATGACCACCCCGGCCATGGGAGTGAGGCCGAAATCGGTGGTTTTATCCACCACCTTGGTTTTCAGCATCACCGTATCCATCTGGCTGGTCACGGGATTGATAAAATAATGGGGCATGGTGTATTCAAATTTCGACTGGTCGAAATTCAGTCCCAGTCCCAAACCCACATAAGGCCTGATCTGATCCTCCATGAAATAATAACTTCCTTTCAGCATGAAAGGGATCATCCTGAAACTGCCGTCATCGGCAAAGTCGGTCTTATACTTGAAACTGTGAAGCCCGGTGCTTACACCAAGCGCCAGTTCAGGCATCACGAAATAATCTGCGTCGAGGTTCAGTCCCATACCCATCTTGGTGGATTTCCCGAACTCACCCATGGGTAAACCCAGGTAAAGCCCGCCGCCCGCCATCATGGTCACGTCGCTGCCTCTGCCTTTGCCTCTTCTCTTGCTCTTGCGGCGTTTTTTCTTCCGCTTTTTCAACATCATCGAAAACGCATCGTCTGCAGAAACAGTGGTGGCGGCGCTGCTCACCAGGCTCATGTCGAAGCATTCCTGGGCATCTGCATCCAGGGCAAAAACCCCGATCAGCATCAGAATCAATAATTTTCTCATATCATCGTTGATTAAAAATTCACAAGAAACTAAATATCAAAGGAATAAATAACTCCAAAATGAATACCGATCACATTGATCGTCTTTTTCTCTTCAAAGATCATGTTGTAGCGAAGGTGGAAATTCAGCCGCACTTTATCGAAGGCCCGGTATACACAACCGGCCATCGGGACGACTGCCAGCGAGCCTGATTTCAGGTTGATCGGCTTGATGGAACCGGGCTTGTGAATGAAAAGGCCGCTCACCGGATCGAGGTAACTCCTGGGCTCGATCACCGAATCGTATTTTGTCCGGTTCATGTAATATCCGACATTCAGTCCGCCAAACGGCTGAAAATCATCATCAAAGAAATACCATGTCCCCCGCAGCATCACGGGAATCATCGAATAATTTCCCTTGCCGACATGGATCTCATCATGCCTGAAGCTGTAATAGCCTGCATTTAATCCGACCGAAAGCTGCGGCATCACGAAGTATTCTCCGTCGGCATTGACCCCGTAACCCGTATAGGTGTCATGGTTGAAAAATCCCAGCGGAAAACCGGTAAAAAAGCCGAGACCCGCCCTGATCTCAGTGCCCGGAACCGTTTCCTCAAGGGTACTTTGTTTCATTGTACTGGCTGACAATAAAGCGGATGGTCCACTCCCCCATCCCTGATCCTGAGTGTAAATATCCTGAGATGAGACAGTTACGCTGACTGACAGGCTGATCAACAGCAGGGTGAAAAAGTTGCTGTAACGCATATGCTCAAATTTGGGGTGAAAGTTACTCAATTGTTTTGTTCCAGCAAAGCATTTAAATACATTCTCTGTCTGACGCTTAATTTTACCTGATCTGCAGGGATGCCTCCGCAGCCCGATGGCGGCTCTCCCGCAAGCTGCTGCAACTGCCTGCTGATCAGGCAGTCGTAATAACGGAAGATGAGATTATCCGGATGCTGATTTACAAGATAATGGCTGAAGGTTTGCGCCTTTCGGGGATTGTCTTCCATTTCAAGAAAGATCTTCATCAGGAAATAATTTCCTTCGGTACGCAGCACCAGGTCTTCGGAACGGCTTAACTGCAGCAGGCATTCCAGTCCCTTTTGCTTATCAGCATCCTGCCGTATGAGGAACGACAGCAGGCCGGATTTCTCCTTTGCGGCTGCAAGAAAGTACTGGAACAGTCCCTGGGTCAGCAGGAAGGGTTCATATTCGTCCTGTTTGCCTTCGGCCAGGGCAGGAAGGTTATCCGAGCGTTTCAGTATCAACAAGGCTGCCGGATAATTCCTTTGCAGCAGTTCGTACCTGGCCTGCAGGCTTTGAATGACGATACGGCAGAACAGGTTTTCGTCTGTATTGGCGGCGGTCAGTTTTTCACCGGCTGTTTTCAGGGCCTGTTGAAAGCGTTTTCTTTCTGTTGCATTGTCTTCCCCGGTGATCATTTTCCACCAGCAGACATTGGCCTGCAGGATATAAGACCAGGGCGAAGCAGGCCAGTGGCTGCCAAGGTAATCCGCACGGGCAGCGGCCCCGGAAAAATCAAAATCATACATCCTCCCCAGACCCTCATAAAACTCCTGCCTGATCTCCGTTACACCGATCAGGTGCTTCACAGGGGACTGGGAAGTGACACTTCCGCACCATATTAAAAACACAGACAATATCGACAGTTTTCTCAAGGAACCACGGGTTTGGAATGACAGGTAACGCAGAGGCGGCAAAAGTAATTCAAATGTCTCATGATCGAAAATCCTTCCTAACTTTGCCGCTTCAATCCCTGTCAAATGACCCGACACCCATTTCTCACCGCCATTTTCCTGCTGGCAGCAGCCTTTTTCAGCCTTTCACTTACCGGCCCCGGCCGCATAAGCATGAAAATGGAGGCCAAGAGCCTCGTGCAGGGCAAAGCGGTGATCGTGAAGGCGGAGATCTATTACCAGTTCGACCAGGGCCATATGGTGACCCGCTACCTGCCACCCCTCGACTACCTTTTTATCACCAACCAGAAAGGAGAGGCAAAAATCTACTACCCCGCCACCAACGAGGTCTATACCAAACAAAGCGCCGCCTTCGACCCCGAAAAGAGCATGCTGTATTTCTTCCTTTCCAATAAACTGGCAGATCTCGGACTGAAAGACATGGGCTTTAAAATCACCGACACCCGCTTTGACGACAAACTGGTCGTCACCACCTGGTTCCCCCCGGCCGAAGTCCTTGACCAGTACAGCAAGGTGGAACTCGTCCATGAAAACTACCGGCCCATTTATGCAGCATACTTCGACGGCAAAGGCAAAATACTCAAGAAAATCTTCTACTACGAATACACCTCTTTCCCTCAATTCACCCTGCCTTCCAAAGTTGTGGAATACAACTACCTGCCGAAGGGGGATTCCATCATCAACAAGATCACCTATTCCGACATCAAAACAGGCGATCAGGCAAAAAGCAGTTACTTCAACTTCAAGATCCCGGTGAATGCGAAGGTTAAACAGTAGCATCCTTGTTTTCCTTTGTTGCTGTGCCGGGTACCTGCATGCCCAGGATCCTTTCACCCTGACGCTGCAGGCCATGGAAAGCCGTTCATTCGATACGGAACTGCCGCAGCACGGCAAAGCCCCGTTCATGTGGGTGGCCTCTTCGAATCCGGTATTGCGGTACAACCCTTTAAGCCTGGGCTTCGGAAGCCTGATGTTTGTTTATCAGCGCTTTATTTCACGACACTTTTCCGCCAATTGCCTGTACCAACCCTCCTGTTCGAATTTCAGCCGCCGGCTGATTGATGATCTGGGGCTGGTAAAAGGGGTTTTCCTTTCGGCCGACAGGGTAATGCGCTGCAACAGGGTGGCCGCCGTGGATATTCCCGCTTCCATTTTCGACCGGCATGATCATAAAGTGCATGAAAGCACCGGCATTTACCGCCTGAAATGAGCTTACTCAGGACGATCCCGCTTTTTTCCCTCCTGCTGGCATGCATGGCAGCCTATGCCCAGAATGTGCCCGATACGGTTCAGACCCGGGATCATGATGCGCTCAGCGAACACTGCGCCGGCGAACTGGATTTCATCCAATATCTCCAGGGCAGGGGGGCACACCGGGATGCCATCTTCCTGCTGCACAGACTCGCCGGAAAGCCGGGACTGGACGTGGTCATGCTGGACAGTCTGTATGATCTGCTCGGCTGGAATTATTACTCGCTGAAGGCACTCGACAGCGCAAGCCAATCCTGGTTGAAAGTGAGCCCGGCCTCTTCCGCTTACCTGAAGTCACGCTTCTTTTCCGCATGGAACATGATGTACCAGGGCAGCACGGCAGAAGGGGAAGCCATTCTTCACGGACTTGCGCATGCCTTGCCCTCCAAGGGGGAGGATCAGGACTGGTCGAAGGAACTGCTCGCATTTGAACTGGCCGGTGCACGCCTGCTGCAGCGGGATTACAATGGATATGACTCATTGTCAGGCACTTTTGGAAGACAGTTCTATTACCTGGCTCCGGAAGAGGCAAAACTGGACTTACACCGCCAACACCTGGCCGGATTCAGAAAAAAGAAGCTGTGGAAGGCCGGACTGCTGTCGGCCATGTTGCCGGGCTCGGGGAAAATCTATTCCGGAAAAACCGGGGAAGGGATTGCCGCCCTGCTGGTGGTCGGGGCGCTCGGGCTGATCACCCGTGAAAACTACCTGAAAGACGGACTGACAAACTGGAAGACACTGCTGGGAGGCGGTATCTTCTCCATATATTATATTGGTAACATCTGGGGCAGCGTCTTTGCCGCCCACCGACACAATGAAGCATTCTACCAGGCTGTGGACCAGCACATTTTACTCGACCTGCATCTTCCTCTGCGCAATATTTTTCAGTAAGGCAGGACTGCTTGCAGGAGGATTGCCGGACAGCCTCTTCGGTGCAGGCCTGTACCGGGAAGCTGCCATTGAATACGAGCGGGTGTATTATCTTACCGAAGATCCCCGCATCCGGCTTGAAGCACGGATCGGACGGTCGAACTGCCACCGCCGGCTCGGCGAATACCACGAAGCCGTTCACGACCTGGATGAAGTGCCTGTGATGCAGCTGAATGACAGCCTGAGGCATATCCTGCTGCTTGAAAGGGTGGCCAACCATTACCTTGCCGGAGATTTCGACCACGCCAGATCATTACTGCAGCAACTGCTGTTTTACGATGCGGGTAAGAAAGGCAAAGACGTGCTTCTTACGGAGATCCTCCTGGCCCTTGAGTCATACGATTACGATCTTGCAAGGGAAAGCTCCATCGCATTGCTGCAGCAAAAAGAAATGCAGCCGCCGGAACGGGACAGCCTGTTAAGGATAATTTCAAGTCTTTACGAAATAAAACACCGGCCCCGGATCGTCAAACCAGAAAGGGCAGTCATGCTGTCACGTTTTATTCCGGGCAGCGGACAGGCTGTGGCCGGTTACCCTGCAGAGGGAGCCGCGAATTTTTTCCTGCATGCCCTGGCCCTGGGAGCGGGCGCATATGGAATCCTGCAGGCTTACTATTTCACCGGTTATATTGTGGGAGCCGGTATGCTGCAAAAGCTGTACTTTGGCGGACTGAAACGAACTGCCTTCCTGGCCGGACAGGGAAATGCCGGAAGGACGGCCGCATTCAACCGGAAAGCCCGGGCCCTGGCCATGGATATCTACAAAAGGGAATAAGCCTCTTCAAAAAAAAAAGCTGCCCCGGAGGACAGCTTTTTTCTTTTCTGGCAGATACTACAGCCACATAAAGAATGCGGGATTATCCACATACTTGCTGATGTCGCTTTCAATAAGCCCCACCAACAGCACAATCCAGTCAACAAAAGGAACAATACCGAAGATACCGCCGCAGGTCAGAATATATCCGACCCAGGTCATCGTTTTGGTACCCAGGTAAATCCTGTGAATACCCAAATTTCCGAGGAAGAAAGCCAGGATGAAAGCCACGGCAGCATTTTTGTCGGAAGACCTTACCGTGGTGGGCAAGGTGGCCGGCATTCCGGCGAAGCCGTTAAAATCACCGGTAACATTAAGATCAACAACCTGCGCCTGTGCAAACAGCGCTTCGATCTGATCGTCGTTGACCCTGTACTGGTCAGCATTGGCCATGCCGGCAGCACTGAAAAGTACCAGCAGCCCGAATAACAACAGTAATTTTTTCATAGATGAAGGTTAAAGGTTAAACTTTAGGGGGCGAAACTAATGGATTTTAACATCTCATGCAACAAGAAAAACACCTTTCACAAAAAATATTCAAAAACCCGCTGTGCCTCAGCTTACTTAAAACGATTATAAATAATACACATATCCATATGATCAGACAGAATTATCAGTATTTTTGTGCCCTGAACCCGGAGTATCTGTGTATTATATTGATATTCTGAACATTAGCTAAGTTTTTTTGCAATACTCATAACACTCCAAACCAACACGTTTATGACAGAAAGATTAGAAGACTTCAGTCTCAGCAGGAAAGTCAAGACCCGCGGCAGCCTTCACAAGGTGGGTATCGTGGGGGCCGGAGCCATGGGACAGGAGATTGCCCTGGTTGTGAGCCAGGCAGGGCTGGATGTGGTGTACATCGACATCAGCGAGGAGCGGATCGGGGAGATCAACGCCCGCCTGGGCAGGCTTCTCGATGAGATCATCAGCAAGTGGGGCATGACACAGAATGAGAAGAAGCTGATCCTGAGCCGCATCAGGGGATCCGTCGACTACCACGACATCTTCGATTGCAACGTCATCATCGAGACCATCAACACCAAGAAGCGGGGTACCAACCTGGACCTGCGCAAGGAAGTGTTTAAAAAGATAGAGCAGGCGGTTCATCCCGAAGCCGTGATCCTCTCGAATACGGCTACCCTGATGATCTCCGATATCGCAGCCGTTCTGAAACACCCGGAAAGGGCCATGGGTATGCATTTTATCTCGCCCGTGCGCAAGGTGAAGATTGTGGAAATTGTCAGGACTTTCAATACTTCTGAGGCCACCATTAACTGTGTGCTCAAGTTTGCCCAGCTTATCGGCAAAACCCCGATCAACTGCGGCGAATCACCCGGCAATGTAACCACCCGCATGATCGTCCCGATCATTAACGAAGCCTGCGAACTGATCATGGAAGGCGTAGCCACGGTATCCGACGTGGATCTGGCCATGCGCGAAGGCTATGGCCTGCAGTTCGGTCCCTTCGAAATGGCAGACCGGATCGGGCTCGACAAGGTGCTCAAGTGGATGGACAACCTTTATGATGAGTTCGGGGAACTGAAATACAAACCCTCGCCCCTGATCAAACGCATGGTGAGGGCCAACCTGGTCGGTAAAAGGGTTGGCGAAGGCTTTTACAAATATGCCGACGACAAGAAAATTGCAAAACCAGGCTCCATCCGCAACCTTGGCCGTGCCTGATCATTAAACACAAAAACCTCTGAATCATGAAGATCATAGTACTGAACTGCGGCAGTTCCTCCATAAAATACCAATTGTTCGAAATGCCCTCACGCGAAGTGCTTGCCAAAGGACTGGTCGACAAGATCGGCCTGAAGGGCAGCATGATCAAACACTGGCGAAGCGACGGCACCGAAATGAAACTTGAAGGGGAAATCCTGGACCACCTCACCGGCATCGAGTATTTCCTCGGCATCCTGGTAAGCGAAAAATACGGCAGCATCAAAGACATCAGGGAGATCGACGCCATCGGTCACCGGGTGGTGCATGCCGGCGAGAAGTTCGCCAGCAGCGTGGCCATCACCCCCGAGGTGGTGGAAGCCCTCGAGGAGTGTATCGACCTGGCACCCCTGCACAATCCTCCCAACCTGGAAGGCATTTATGCCGCCACCAACCTGCTGCCCGGCATCCCCCAGGCAGGAGTGTTCGATACGGCTTTTCACCAGACCATGGAAGACTATGTGTACCTCTACGGCATCCCCTACTCGCTTTACGACAAATACAGGATACGCCGTTACGGATTCCATGGATCCAGCCATAAGTACGTGTCGCACCGGGCATGCGAGATGCTGGGACTCGACTACAACAACACCAAAATGATCACCTGCCACCTGGGCAACGGCGCCAGCATTGCCGCCATCCGCGACGGGAAATCCTTCGACACCTCCATGGGCATGACGCCCATCGAAGGACTGATCATGGGTACCCGCTGCGGCGACCTCGACACCGGGGCTTTTATGCATATCCTCAACAAGGAGGAAGTGGATATCTCGACCGGTAACATCCTGATCAACAAACACAGCGGCATGCTGGGCATCTCCGGCATCTCGTCCGACATGCGCGACATCGAGAAGGCAGCCCATGAAGGCAATAAGAGAGCCGAAACCGCCCTGAAAATGTATGCCTACAGGGTAAAGAAATACATCGGTGCCTATGCAGCCGGCATGGGCGGTGTCGACCTGATCATCTTTACGGGAGGCGTAGGAGAAAACGACGTGGAAACCCGGAAGAACGTGATGACCAATATGGAATACCTCGGAATCGACTTCGACTTTGAAAAGAATGAAGGTCTCCGGGCCACAGAAGCCGTGCTTACCAGGGAAGGATCAAAGGTGAAAGTCCTGATCGTACCGACCAATGAGGAACTTGTGATTGCGCAGGATACGTATGATATTGTGACCGGGTGACAGTAAATCACTTAGGCTTAAAGTTCGGCGGCGAGTTCGTCTGAGATGTCCATGTTATGGTACACATTCTGAACGTCGTCGTCGTCTTCGAAGGCTTCGATGAGTTTCATCACCTTTTTACCTGACTCCACATCAATAGATTCCAGTGTTTTTGGGATGCGCTGTAACTGGGCGTTTTCGGGCTCGATTTTCAGTTCTTCCAGCTTTTTCATCATAGGGCCAAAGTCTTCCATGGCAGTTGTCACCGTAATATAGCCTTCTTCCACGCTGATGTCTTCGGCGCCGGCATCGATGAGTTCAAGTTCCAGATCTTCGGCATTGAGGCTGCCCTGGGGGATGGTGAACACGCCTTTGCGGTCGAAGATAAAACTGAGCGACCCATTGGTACCCAGGTTGCCGTTGTATTTATTGAAGATGGCGCGCACATTGGAAACGGTGCGCTGCAGGTTATCGGTGGTGGCTTCGATAAAGACCGCAATCCCGTGGGGCGCATAGCCCTCGTAGGTGGTTTCGGCAAGGGCGGCGGCGTCTTTTTCGGAGGCCTTGCTGATGGCCCGCTGCAGGGTATCCTTGGGCATGTTGCAGCCTTTGGCGTTGGCCATGGCCAGTCGCAGGCGCGGATTGCCGTCGGGATCGGCCCCGCTCTCACGCACGGCAACGGAAATCTCTTTTAGAATTTTGGAGAAAGCCTTGGAACGCTTGGCATCCAGCGCACCTTTCTTCCGCTTGATGGTTGACCATTTATTGTGTCCTGACATAAGAAGGTAAGTTTAGTGGCAAGCTATTGTGGCACAAGCCGGAACGGACCGGAATGCACCCAGCCGGAAGTGCAAAGGTATTATTTTTTTGAATTCCTGTTCATTGCGGACGGCAAAGGTACGGTGGTTCCCGGCAGCCAAGAGATATCCACATCACTGTCTGCCTGCTGCTCATTCCGTGCATAGGGGCCAAATCTTAATTCGTTGTTTTATAAGCACACAACACAACCATCTGCCGCAATGGAAATCGTTTTATATTCAACCCACTTCGGGGTTGTTGAAGGTGCGGGCGGCTTCCTTTCCCCCGGATTGCATCCGAGGCTATTCATATTGAACCCTAGGGTTCCTGTCTCTTTCATTAACAAAGGGCGTAAAACGAGGATTTTTTTTCTTAATGCACGATTATCCGGTAACGATACACATTCTTTGCCGTTTGATGCTTTACAATCCCGAAGGGATGACAGGATGATAGCCGGACGGATACCACAAGTCCATGAAACCCCGGAGGGGTGAAATAATCAGGTTCTTTTTGCCTTTACAAACTCGCTCAGCGATATATCTGCCTGCTTCAGAATCGCTTTCAGCGTTCCTTCAGGGATGTCTCCTGGATGGTTGGGTATGGTTGTGAACCGTCTTGTTTGCGGATTGTACCAGATCTCATGACTACCGGCTGCCTGGCGATAAAAAGAAAACCCAAACAATTTCAAGATTGCAACAACCTCACGATACTTGTAACCAGACAGGGAACCCATGCTAAATGCCGACCACTAATGGATAGTGAAAGCTGTTGCCTATCTGCTTCCATTTCTTTTCTATGCCTTCGGTCTCCTGAGCTTCAATCAGTTTTTTGGCAACATCCCTGGCAATTTCCAATGTTTCATTGAGGGTTCTTCCCTGGGCGACCAGGCCCTGAACACTTTCCGAAGTGGCAAGGTACAAACCCTCTGGAAGCCGTTGAATATGAATATCTATGATTCTTTCCATCTGCACTGTCAGATTATTCTGAAATGTTTCCGTAAAGATACTAATTCTTTGCAGTATCTGTTTCACCCCTCCGGGGTTTGGATTTGCCCGGGTTATCCTGTTTTCTATAATCTTGTCATCCCTTCGGGATTTTTGGGTGATGCATGCTTGTATATCTGTTTCACCCCTCCGGGGTTTGGATTTGCCCGGGTTATCCTGTTTTCTATAATCTTGTCATCCCTACGGGATTTTTGGGTGATGGGTTCCTGTCTATTTCATCAAAGAAGATTGTAAAACGAGAGTTTTTTACCTTCATGCACGATGATCCGGTAAAAAATACACATACATTGCTGTTTGATGCGTGACAATCCCGAATGGATGACAGGATGATATCCGGACGGAACCCACGAGGCCATGAAACCCCGATGGGGTGATATATACAGAATCCTGGTGAAAATGTCTGATCCAATGGGTTGATGATGGTAACGTGCGGCCGCTAAACACAGCAAAGGCAGTAGGGTTGACGAGAACCGTAACTGCCTGTTTTGTTGTGTTTTAGCGGCATGTTACCAGTATTATTTATACCGACACGGAATGAGTTTTCGAGAAAATTTCGATCCAGGGGTGTACGGCATTACTCCTACTAAACAGCTTTGCCTTCGCAAACCTGTCAAGTATGAGTATATTTTATTTTTTTTCTAAAGCCCTGATTATTTGATTGTTTAATTCAGGTATTTTATTCTTGGCAACATCCCATACGATCGAATAATTTATTCCCAAATAGTCGTGGATTAACCGATCTCTCATTCCTGCCATGCTTTTCCAATTAATTGATTCCCATTTAATTTTAAAATCTATAGGAATTTGTTTTGTAGCCTCCCCAATAATCTCTAAACTCCTGACAATTGCCCTTTTCAATGTTTCATCTTTAAGAAAATCATCCTTTGTCATTTCCGGCGTAATGACAGAAATTATGTACACACATTCATCGTGAATATGCTTGAGGTATTCGAGTGGCTCTTTAGACATATAATACTTCCTTTAAAATTATTGGGCCGATATAAGGACTTAATCCATTTTTTGTTACGATTTCAACCCTTTCATTTAAAAAAAGCCGTTCGATGATATCATATACGGCCATGTAATTATCATAATTTTCCTTATCGGGGTCGAAATCGATCAAAATATCAATATCACTTGATTTTATTTGTTCATCTCTGACATATGAACCAAAAAGACCAATATCCTTAATACCATACCTTTGCAGTTCAGGTTTGGTACTTGTTATTGTTTTCAAAATTTGTTCTTTTGTAATCATTTTCAATTCTTTACTACAAATTTATGAATAATACTGGTTTTTTGTAGAATTCCTTACAAATTACCGGTAACTGTCAAGTATGAGTATAATCATGGGCAATGAAATTCCTGAAGGCGCAGACTTTATTCCATGCCACTCCGGCATATGTTTCCCTGAATTCCTGACATACGATCCGAACAAGCCGATTTTAACAACACCAAACTGTTCCCGGAAATACGACTTCTCAGTTTGCAGTAAAGTTATTATTTGATCTCTGTGGAGCATGAGAATGTTTCTGAGATTAACACATCCCGACAAATATACTCAATTTTTAGGATTTGCGAAAGCACAAGCCACCATGATGTGTATCTGTCATGACGTTATACCGAAAGAACACAGGAATGCGAAAAAAGTGGTTCCAGAATCATCGGTATAAAACCAAAAACGCCTCCTGGGGAGGCGTTCCGGAAAAAGCAGGGGGATATGATGGAGCTGAAATGTCAGAAATCCGTCAGGGTAATGCCGAGGCTGAAGGGATAGAGCTCAGGACCCTTATTGTCCTTAAACAAGGCTGCCAGGGAGTAGTTGGCGGTGAGATTGAGCACGCCCCAGCCGACACGGGCGGTGGCATCCCATTTAAAGGGATTGAGGTAAAAATCATCTCTGTCCTTATCCTTGTTATCCTCGCCGTTGGTGTACACCACCTTGGTATGGGATCCGATGCGGAGCCCGGCTGTCATGCCGGCAGTCAGGTGAAAGCTGTTGATCTTGTTCTTGTTGTTGGTCTGGTATTCGAGCAGGAGGGGCAGGTTGAGGTAGTTGACCACCAATTTGCTTTTCCGGTAATTCCGGTCGGGATCGGTGTCATAGCCGCCCACCAGCATCCCGTCTTCCGTACCAATGCGCACATTGTTGTCGAAACGATAGTTGCAATACTCCAGTCCAAGCCCGGTAACCAGTCCGAAATGGTTGTTGATCAGGTTCACGTTCTGTTCAAAGAAGTTCACCTTTACATTGATGGATTTTTCCATCCGGAGATCAAGAAAGTCGTAGCCCTTGGGCATGTCCATATTGCCGTCGGCATTGAGAAGGCCGTTCACTCCCAGGTCGAAGCCGGCCCAGTGACCGTCGAATTTGTGTCCTTTCTTACTCCCGATGTGAAATCCGCCGTCTTTTTTTTCCTTTTTTTCGATCTTTACCCCGTCATCATTGATGACGAGTACCTTGGTTTCTTTTGTGCCGTCTTTGGACTTTTCCTTAATCACAACACGGACGCCCTGATCATCGATCACCAGGGGTTCCACGTCCCCGCTGTCGGATTCGATCACGATACCCTTTTCGTCGATGGTCATGATGCGGTTTCCGTCGAGCTCGATGCGGGTCACTTCATCGCTGTCCTCCGGTTCTTCGCCGGTATATACCTTTGATACACCGCTTTTTTCAATGTTCTTTATGACCGGTTCTCCTTTCAGGATGATCTTACCCACACCGGAAGATTCGCCCTTGATCTCTTCCTTCACGTTCAGCCTGGCAGAGGCAGCACCGCTCACTTCCACATTGGCTTTGGCTGTCTCCAGTTCCCAGGCCTTGAGGTTGGCTGCGCCCGATACCTCTGTGCGGTGATATGCGGCACTCCCGCTCAGTTTCACTTCGGCTGCCCCGTCCACTTCACTGATCAGGTTCTTCACCTCGAGCTGCAGGGTAAGCTTGGCTGCCCCGCTGGCTTCCAGTTCAAACTTATCGCCCCGGATCACCGACTGCCCCTCCACGGTGGCTGCACCCGTCACCTCTATCCTTTCAAGATTGACATAAGAAACGGTAATGGTAAGTTTTTTGGGGTTGATGCCCTTAGCCCCGAAGCTGAGGGTGGTCCCTTCCACTTCGGCGTACACTTTGCCTTCAAGATCTTCCGGCGACTCAAACCTCACCTTCTGTGCTTCACCCTGGGTGAGGATCACCTTATACACACTGCCGGCTTCGATGGAAACGAATGGCTGTTCGATCATCACTTCAGAGTAATTGGAGGTTTCCTGCGCGATCAGACTGCTGATCCCCGTCATCAGGAAACACATTGCCAGGCAGGATCCGCTGATTAAAATCCTAGTTTTCATAGTATTTGGTGTTAATGCGTGTTTATTGTTTTGCTGTATGACGGAGATGATATGGGCATTGTTACAACTGAACCCGAAAAAATTTCTCAGGAAAGCGCATCTGCAGGGTCAGGACGGTTCACAGGGGCAGGACGGTTTGTAGGATCAGGACGGTTTGTAGGGTCATGCCATGGCATGACCCTACAAACAAAAGGAATCTGTGATCAAGGTCATGACAACAAATCCCCCGGAAGTGAGTTATTGTTCAGACTGCCGTATATTCTTATTACCTTTGTATCTGTGATGAGAAAGCTCCTCCTGGTCCTTGTATTGTTATTGTCATCCGGCCTGGTACTGGCCACCCATCAGCGGGCCGGCGAGATCACCTACCGGCATATCGGCGGTTTGACATACGAGGTCACCATCCTTACTTTCACTTTTGCACCGAGTCCGGCCGACCGGCCCAAGCTGGAGATCCTCTGGGGCGACGGCACCAGCAGCGAACTGCCGCGCACGATCAAGGAAGATCTGCCCAACGACATCCGCCGGAATGTGTATGTTGGCCAGCACACCTATCCCGGCCTTGGCGAATACCTGATCAGTGTGGAGGATCCCAACCGGAATTACGGCATCCTGAACATACCCAATTCGGTGAACATCCCCTTTTTCATCGAATCCCTGCTGGTAATCAGCCCTTTCTTCACCCCGAATAATTCGCCCATCCTGCTGCTCGAACCCATCGATTACGGCTGTACTTTCATCCCTTACATCCACAATCCGGGAGCCTATGATCTGGACGGCGACAGCCTTTCTTACCGCCTGGTCACCTGCAGGGGTGCCGGGGGATTTGACATTCCGGGTTACACCCTTCCCAATACAGTAGGTTCCAATGTCGGTTCGATCATCAGCCTGAACGCTTTTACCGGTGATTTTTTATGGGACAGCCCGAAGATGCAGGGAGAATACAACATCGCCATTCTGATAGAAGAATGGAGAAACGGTTTACGGATCGGGTATGTTACCAGGGATATGCAGATCATTGTGCAGGGATGCAGCAATTTGCCCCCGGAGTTTGTTCCTGTGCCCGACACTTGTGTGGTGGCCGGGGGTGTGGTGGATTTTGACGTCACTGCCAGCGATCCCAACGGCAATGTGCTCACCCTCACCGGAACAGGAGGTCCTGTGGTCATAACCGAAAGTCCGGCCGTATTTCAGCAGCCCGTGGTCGGACCGGGCAGTGTCAGTTCCCATTTTCACTGGCAGACCGTCTGCAATCATGTCCGGCTCAATCCCTACCAGGTCTACTTCAAAGTCCAGGATAATTCTTTCCCGGTCAATCTGATCGACCTGATGACGGTCAACATCAGCGTGATCGGTCCGCCTGTACCCGGCCTGACCGCGGTTCCTGCAGGCAACAACATGCTGATATCCTGGAACAGGAGCCCCTGCGGCAATGCCACAGGTTATGCCCTGTACCGCAGAAACGGCTTTGCCGGATGGGTGCCGGGCTATTGCGAAACCGGAGTCCCCGCCTATACGGGTTACCAGCGCATTCAGACCTTTGAAAACCTGACCGATACCACCTTCACCGACGACAACAAGGGCAGCGGACTGATTCACGGCCAGGACTACTGCTACATCATCATTGCCTTATACCCCGACGGGGCTCAGAGTATCGCCTCCGAAGAGGTGTGCGCCACCCTGGTGCGCGATCTTCCCATCATTACCCACAACAGCATCCGCAACACCGACGCTGTCAACGGTTCCGTCTTTGTCGGCTGGGTCAAACCCACCGAACTGGACTCCACACAAACACCCGGGCCATTTAAATATTTCATATACAGAGCCATACAAACCAGTGGTCCGCTCACCCTGATTGATTCCCTCGACGGCTTGAACGACACGAGCTATGTGGATACCCTGCTTAATACCGTTGCCGGCGGTTTCACATACAGCATCGGCCTGCTGAACAATACGCCGGGGATGCGCTTCCTGGTGGGTTACAGCCAGGCAGCCACCTCTGTCTTCCTCAGGTTGCAGCCTACAGATGAAAAGATCATTCTGAGCTGGGACTTCAGCGTACCCTGGGAGAATGACTCTTTTGTGGTCTATCGCAGGAATCCGCTCACATTGTTCTTTGATTCCATTGCCATTACCCACCTGCGGACCTACCAGGATACCGGGCTGAAAAACGGGGAAACCTACTGTTACATGATCAAATCCAGGGGAGCCTATTCCGATCCCGAACTCCCCGCACCCCTGTTGAACTTTAGCCAGCAGGCCTGTGCCGTGCCGCTTGACAATGTAGCGCCCTGCCCTCCTGTTCTGGCTATCACGGTCGAATGCGAACAGCTTACCAATATACTGCGGTGGACCAACCCAAACCGGTCCTGTGCCGATGATGCCGCCTTATACAATATTTATTATGCCTCTCAGCAACAGGCCGATTTCAGCCTGATCGCGACCCGGAGTCCGGCCACCGATACCGTTTATTTACACCAGGGCATGGCCAGTATTGCCGGCTGCTATGCCGTGACGGCGGTTGATTCGACCGGAAATGAAAGCCTGTTCAGCAATATCGTATGTATCGACATCGACAGTTGCCCGGCTTACCAACTCCCCAATGTATTCACTCCCAACAATGACGGCAAAAACGACTATTTCCGTCCCTTCCCCTGGCATTCGGTCGAAAGGATAGACATCAGCATATACAACCGCTGGGGTGTGCTGGTATTCGAGACGACCGAGCCGTATATCAACTGGGATGGTAAAGATAAAAACACCGGTCAGTTATGTGCAGACGGGGTGTATTTTTATGCCTGCGATGTGTACGAATTACGACTTAAAGGATTGTCTTCCAGGAAACTGAGCGGTGTGATCCACCTGATCAGCGGTCAATAAACCAACAAGCATATGTTTACAGGAATCGTAGAAGCCCTGGCGAGGGTAGTCAAAGTGGAACGCGAGCAGTCCAACATTCACTTCACCCTGGAAAGCCCGGTGGCAAAAAAGTTGCATGTGGACCAGAGCCTGTGTCACGACGGGGTATGTCTGACCGTGGTGGAAGCCGACAGGGAAAACGGCAGGTATAAGGTTACGGCCGTTCAGGAAACGCTGGACCGTTCGAATCTGAAGACCTGGGAAGCCGGCACAGAAGTGAATCTGGAGCGCAGCATGAAGATGGACGGGCGTTTCGACGGGCACATCGTACAGGGTCACGTGGATCAGACCGCAGTGTGTACAAAGGTTGAAGATCTGGAAGGAAGCTGGAAATTTACCTTCAGTTACGATCCGACTGTCGGGAACATCACGGTGGAGAAGGGCTCGATTTCCGTCAACGGGGTAAGCCTGACGGTAGTGGATTCAGGCAGCGATTTTTTCAGCGTGGCCATCATCCCGTACACATATGAAGTCACCAACTTCCACCAGTTCAGGGAAGGAAGCGTGGTAAACCTGGAGTTTGACGTGATCGGGAAATATATTGCCCGGCTGCTGAAGCTTTACCTGGAGGACAAATAGCCATCCATTTTCATCAGCATGGTGATCAGGTCGACCACACGCATGGAATAACCCCATTCGTTATCGTACCAGCTCAGGGTTTTCACGATACGTTTATCGATCACCCTGGTAAATTCGCTGTCGTAGATGGAAGAATAGGGATTTCCCACGATATCGGATGACACGATGGGCATGTCGGCATAATACAGGATACCTTTCATGCGGGGACTTTCGGATGCTTCTTTCATGGCCCGGTTCACCTCTTCCACCGTCACATCCTTCGATACCCTGACCACCAGGTCGACCACCGATCCATCGGGAACGGGCACACGGGCAGCTGTTCCGTCGAGTTTTCCTTTCAGTGCGGGGATCACCTTGCCCACGGCACGTGCAGCGCCTGTGGTAGTGGGGATAATATTTTCGGCTGCCGCCCGGCCGCGTCTCCAGTCCTTATGTGGCACATCGGCCAGGCGCTGGTCGTTGGTATAAGCATGGGTGGTGGTCATCAGTCCTTCCACGATACCGAAATGATCGTTCAACACCTTGGCAATGGGAGCCAGGCAGTTGGTGGTACAACTGGCATTGGAGATGATGCTGTGTTCCGGTTTCAGTCCGTCTTCGTTCACACCCATGACCACGGTATAATCGATCTCGTCTTTGGCGGGGACAGTCAGAATCACCTTTTTGGCTCCTGCATGGAGATGAGGCATCAGTTTCTCGCGGGAGCGGAAGATTCCAGTGGCTTCCACCACTACATCCACGCCGAGTTCCTTCCAGGGAAGCTCATTGGGATCTTTGCAGGCAAGCATCTTCACATTTTCATAGGGTGTGATCAGACAGTCTCCTTCCAGGCGGATATCCTGTCCAAAGCCTTTCATAATGGTGTCATATTTAAGCAGGTATGCCAGGACATCATTCTCGAAAAGGTCGTTGATCGCCACCACATCAATATCTTCGCGGCTGTTCAGAATACGGAACACCGAACGGCCAATTCTTCCGAATCCATTAATGGCTACTTTCATTGGGCACCTCCTTTCTTATCCAGTTCTTCATAAGCAAGTATTAACTCTTTGATACGGGCGGGTATGCTGGCTGCACTGTGAAACCAGGACATGGTCTTAAAGATTTTGCCGCTGGACTTCATGGCAGCCTGTATATCATACACCACCGAATGCTGGTCGCCGATCACATCGGATGAAACGATGGGATCATGTTCTATCCTGACGATATGCGGAATCCGTTCCGCCATGGCCATCAAAGCTGCATGCATGTCATCGAGGCTCACGTCATCTTTTCTGATGAAGGTGTTCAGGTCGAGCAGGGTTCCCGAGGGGACAGGCACGTTGAGGGCGGTTCCCTCCACCCTGTCTCTGAGACCCGGAATAATATATGGTATCCACTTCACCGAGGGAGAGACATTGGGAATGATGTTCTGTGCAGCGGAGCGGCTGCGGCGGAAATCGCGGCCTGCCACATCGCGGAGGGGCTGATCGGCCGTGTACTCGTGAATGGCAGTCCAGGTGGCATAATCAACGCCGAAAGCATCATCGAAGGCTTTGAGCAGGAGTGCTACTGCATTGGTAGTGGCAGAACCGGGGGATATCATGCGGTCGCTTGCTTTCATCTGCTTGTCATTCACACCCATAACGATCAGGTTGTCTATCTCTTCTGAAGGAAGGAAGGACAGGAACACCCGCCTGGCACCCGAGGCAAGGTGGGCTTCCATATCGGCCCGTGAAAGGTATTTCCCGGTGGCATCGATCACTACATCCACGCCAAAAGCGTCCCAGGGAACATGACCGGGAGCAATCCCGTGAACAATCCTGGCTTTCCCGGTGGAAGAAACCAGGTAATTATTCTCAAGCCTCACATCAGTGGCAGTTCTGGCGTGTGCTTTCAACAGATAATGAAGAATCTCCGGGCGACCGATGTCGCTGATCACAGCGACCTCAAACCGCTCGTCTCCAAGACAGTAATTGTACAGGTTCCGGCCTATCTCTCCGAAACCCATCAGGCCTAATTTGATTTTTCCCATAGCAGTGCAATTGTTTTCGAGTGAAAAACAAATCTGATGGCATAAAGTTATCGTTTCCCGGAAATTTTCGCGTTTTCGCTCAAAAACCCTGATAATGTTGTGGCAGATTCTTCATCCGTGCATTTTCGCAGGGGCAAAAAAAACAGTCCCACCCGCTTCGGGAGGGACTGTTTGCAGATGCTTGCCTTGTAAAGTCTGTTATTGGCTCAGAATGGTGAGCACACCGGTGTACTCCACATTGCGGAGCAAACCATGCCCGCGCAGAATGATGTAATAGGTGCCGTCGGGCAGGCCCCCTCCGTTCCAGTCGTTGCGGTAATTAAACTGCTCATACACCTTTTTTCCCCAGCGGTCGTAAACAATGAACTCATTGGTCAGGAAGGCCTCGATGTTCTCCACCACGAAATTATCGTTTTTCCCGTCACCGTTGGGTGTGATTATATTGGGGATGGTAATGGAATCATCGATGACGTTCACACTTTTCATCAGGGAATCCACGCAGCCATGTTCGGTTTCATACACGAGCCAAACATCGAATACGCCGATGGAGGGGAAAGCATGCTCGGGGTTTTCTTCTGTGGAGGTCTCCCCGTCGCCGAACTTCCACAGCGGATTCACCCCACCCGTCGACAGGTTGGTGAAGGTAACCACCGGAGCATTTACGTTGACCATCTCGGGGAACATGACGAAATCGGCTACCGGTTGCTGGTAAACCTGGATGATGTCGTTGAGGGTGTACGAATCTTCGCAGCCCTCGCCGGAAATGACTTTCAGCTTCACGCTGTAAGTACCGGCATTGTATGTATGGGTTGGAGAGTAATCCGTGGAGTAATTGCCGTCGCCCAGGGTCCACTGGAATTGCGCCGACTTGGGCAGGGAACCGTTCTCAAAGTGAACCGTCACCGGTTCGCAACCGGTCATGGTATCGATCTGGAAATTAATGAGGGGAGCAGGGAAATAACCCACATGGATGGTATCCTGCCCGAGACACATGACATTCCCGTTTCCGGTCTGTATGATGGCAACATAATCCCCGCTTGTGGTTGCTGTTACGGTCTTGGTGGTATCACCGTTCGGAAGCCAGTAATAGGTAGCGTTTGGATAATCCGGTGCGGTAAGCATGATCTGGTTTCCTTCGCAGGTACTGGTATCGCTGCCCAGGTCAATTTCGGGTGTGGTCACCACATTCACCGGAACAAGGGTATCGTAGGTGCAGCCGAATTTATCCGTGATGAAGACCTGGTAATTAAACACACCGCCGGTATCGGGGTGAATGGTAAGCGTTGTTCCCGTGTTTTGGGTGATAAAGGGTCCATTCCAGAGGATATAATCGATCGGAACGCTGTAACCCCAGTTGACCGGGAGGATATTGGGATCCAGTTCGAGTTCCCACCAGAACACCCAGCCATTGTCGATGCCCCAGTAGTCGCACACCTGGAAATTCCACGTCCCGTTGAGCGGGCAGCCGATCAAGCCTGTCCAGGGCTCATAGGGCGTATAGGAACTGCTGTCGATCTGCTGGTTTCCGCCCGGAGGTGGTGGTGTAGCGTTGCCTGTATTGGCATAG
Organism: Bacteroidota bacterium; assembly: GCA_022709385.1. Taxonomy (GTDB): domain Bacteria; phylum Bacteroidota; class Bacteroidia; order Bacteroidales; family CAIXZF01; genus JAKLIX01. The sequence continues at coordinate 93,452 of JAKLIX010000013.1, forward strand.
GACTGCATGGTGTTGTACTGCGGGCTGTTGAAGGTAAAGGTATAGGTCCAGCCGGTTCCCGGGGGATTTTGTGCCGGGTCGGTAATACAGGAAGGCGGTGCGGCACAGTCGAAATTGGTATGGTTGACCCCTCCCAGCGGCACACCCAGGTAGGCTCCGCCTGACTGGATATACTCCTTCAGGATCACTGACTGGCCGTTCGGACATATCAGTTTCATTTCAAGGTCTCCGACAAAGCTGTGTTCCATATTGGCGTGAATGGCCACCACATCGCTTGCACTGCTGACCGTTTGTCCTGGATTGAAGCAGTTAAACGTAACGAAAGTATTAAAGCACTGTCCGCCGAGCGCGCCTCCGTCAGGAATGAAGGTGGCGCTGTCGTATTTCAGGCTGGCCGATTGGTAGTAGGAAGGAACCGTCACATTAATATTGTTGAGGCTTGAATACCCCACCGTGATATTAAGGTCGGTACCCGAACAGATATCCGGCAGGGTTCCCACGTGTCCGATAGGGTCGTCAGATACCCTGACCCGGGTGCCGAGCGCATTCATGCTCACGCATCCCTGGACATCGGTGATCACGAGTTCCACGTTGTAACCCCTGATCATATTGTACACATGCGTAACCGACTGGCCGGTGACAATGGTGCCGTCGCCCAGGTTCCAGATAAAGGTGGAGGTGGCATCGCTCTGGGGGTAAATAAATCCGTTCTGGGGGTAAACGCCTTTGGCTACGAAGGTGATGGTGTCACCGTAACAGATATCGATGTAATTGGAGTCGGCCGGATGAGGAATGGTCATGATGCTGTCGATGCTGGAAATGACCGTCTGGCAGGCGATCTGGCAGGAGATCTCGGCCTCGAATCCGGCTCCCGTTGCACTTCCGTTGGAAACAAACTGAACCGTAAGGCAACCGCTGGCATTGGCGGCAGTGGATTGAACCGGGAAAAGGAAAAGCGTATTGTTGTTGTTGTATTTCCCGATCAGTGGTGCCGCGGTACTGTTGCCGTCGTAAATATAGAGGGTATCTGACACATCGATGGCGAAATTCCAGAAATACAGCTTCACATGCGTATTGGTGGGACTTCCCGAACAAATGGTAACGGTGAAATTCTGGCTGTTCCCGTAGTTCCCGCCGGCCCCGCCGCTGTCGTACAACCTCCCTGTACAGGTGGTAATGGTCTGACCATTGTAATTATTGATCAGATAAGTCTGGGAGACAGCCTGGAAGGTAAGGAACAATATCACGAAAAGGGGTAGAATTCTTTTCATATCGTTGTTAATTTGTTGGGTTCAGATTGAAAGTCCTGAGGTATTCGTTGTATTTTGCCGTAAACTGCTCCTGAGGCAGGAAAACCAGCACTTTTCCGGTATCCCCCAGTTTATAGTGGGTGTATACGTCTTTCCTGATCCGGAAGTCATATTTCAGCGCATTGAATGTTGCAGGATTGAAGGTGGAAAGATCTTCATCGAAAAGTCTGAAATTACCATTTTCATCGGGTTCCCTGAAGGAAATCTCGCGGATATCCGTTCCCTGGGGTGCTTTACCGCCGGCATCGGACACAAAGTATGCATGATCGAGGAAAAAATTGTAATACAGTAAGAGGCGGGGCTGTTCCTGCAGACTTTCCACATAATCCCTGCTAAAGCATTCAAACAATCTCGGGTCCGGTTTAATTTCCTGCTGTGCCATGGCGATGCTTGCCGAAAAGCAAAGCATTAACATCACAACACCCTGTTTTCCAATAAGAAGCCTATTCATATCGTGTATCTTTCCTGATTAATCTACAAATATACAATAAAAATTATCTGCATGATGAGATTTTCCCGTCTGCAGAAGTAAATTATACCGATGACTCTGGGAACACTTTTTTCGCATTCCTGTGTTCTTTCGGTATCAACCCTATTTTTCAACATAGACTGTACTGGCAGGGTCTTGGTTGTCCGTGAGAAAAGAATGGATAAACTTTATACCTTTGCGGCCTATGAAGCATATCCGCAACTTCTGCATCATCGCACATATAGACCATGGGAAGAGCACCCTGGCCGACCGTTTGCTTGAGTTTACCGGCACCCTTACCGGCAGGCAGATGCAGGAACAGGTACTCGACGACATGGATCTGGAAAGGGAAAGGGGGATCACCATTAAGTCTCATGCCATCCAGATGGAATACGAGCATGAGGGTGATGTATACACCCTGAACCTGATCGACACTCCCGGGCATGTCGATTTTTCGTATGAAGTATCCAGGAGTATTGCTTCCTGCGACGGGGCATTGCTGATCGTGGATGCTTCGCAGGGGATTGAAGCCCAGACGATTTCCAACCTTTACCTTGCGCTTGATCACGACCTGGTGATCATCCCGGTGCTGAACAAGATGGATCTGGCCAGCGCCATGCCGGAGGAGGTATCCGATCAGATTGTGGATCTGACCACCTGCCGGCGGGAGGAGATCATCCACGCCAGCGGTAAAACAGGTTACGGCATTGACCTGATCCTGGACGCCATTGTGGAACGCATTCCGCCGCCCAGCGGTGAGGAGGAAGCTCCCCTGCAGGCACTGATCTTCGATTCAGTATTCAACTCCTACCGCGGTGTGATCGCATATTTCAGGGTATTTAACGGGGCCGTAAGGAAGGGTGACAAGGTGAAATTCGTAGCCACCGGCAAGGAATATATCGCGGAAGAAGTCGGCGTACTGAAACTCGAAAAAGCCCCCCGTGATAAAATCGCAGCCGGGAACGTGGGATATATCATATCAGGGATCAAAGAAGCCAGGGAAGTGAAGGTGGGAGACACCATCACCCATACCGAAAGGCCCTGTTCGGAAGCAATCAAGGGATTTGAAGATGTAAAACCCATGGTTTATGCCGGAATTTATCCGGTGGATACCGATGATTTCGAAGAATTAAGAACTTCCATTGAAAAACTTCACCTGAACGATGCCTCCCTGGTTTACGAACCCGAGAGCTCGGCCGCCCTGGGCTTCGGTTTCCGCTGCGGTTTTCTTGGCATGCTTCACATGGAAATCATCCAGGAAAGGCTTGAAAGGGAGTTTGATATGACGGTGATCACCACCGTACCCAACGTTTCCTATCATATCAGAACCACCAAAGGCAGCCTGCTGATTGTCAACAATCCTTCCGAACTGCCGGCTGTCAATCTGATCGACACCATTGAAGAACCTTTCATTATCGCCCAGATCATCACCAAGTCGGAATATATCGGGGCCATTCTCAAGCTATGCATCGACAAAAGAGGCGTTATCCGCAACCAGGTTTACCTGACATCCGACAGGGTTGAGCTGACTTTCGAAATGCCGCTTGCCGAAATCGTGTTTGACTTCTACGACAGGCTCAAATCGGTTTCGAGGGGATATGCGTCTTTTGATTACCACACTTCCGGTTACAAACCGGCCGACCTGGTTAAACTCGACATCCTGCTGAACAGCGAATCTGTGGATGCGCTGTCGGCGCTGATCCACAGAAGCAACTCCTATGAATTCGGCAGGAAGATCTGCGAGAAACTCCGCAAACTCATTCCTCGCCAACAGTACGACATCGTGATACAGGCCAGCATCGGGGCCAAGATCATCGCCAGGGAAACCATCAAGGCATTCCGGAAAGACGTCACAGCCAAATGTTACGGCGGCGACATTACCCGCAAAAGGAAACTGCTGGAAAAACAGAAGAAAGGGAAAAAGCGCATGCGGCAGATCGCCAACGTGGAGGTTCCCCAGTCGGCCTTCCTGGCCGTGCTCAAGCTCGATGAGTGACCCTGACTGTAAGGGCGTATGGCCATACGCCCTTACTTTCTTGCCGCATGCTGTAACTTTTTTGTAACTTGCACGTCATATTCCCAAAAGCACCCCAACACCGGAATGACTGTACGAGAGTTTAACGATTGTGTGGACCAGCACTCCGACGGCGTCTACCGCTTTATACTGAAAACCGTGAAGGACACGGATAAAGCGAAAGACATCGTGCAGGAGTCCTTCACCCGGATGTGGGAAAAAGTGAATGATATCAGTTATGAAAAAGCCAAATCATACCTCTTTACCGCAGCCTATCACAACATGATAGACACTTTCAGGCGCGAAAGCAGGCTGACGGCTTTTGAAGAAGCACCATTCAGAGAGATGACAACGGAAAACCAATATAACGACCTGAAGGAGATACTGAACGAAGCGGTGGAGAAACTGCCGCCCATCCAGAAATCAGTGCTGCTGCTCAGGGATTATGAAGGTTATTCCTATGAAGAGATCGGAAGGATCACGAGTTTAAACGAATCCCAGGTGAAAGTGTACATTTTCAGGGCCAGAAATTTCCTGAAACAGTACATCGGAAGCCTGGACAAGGTAATCTAGGCCATGGGAATCAACAGGGATAATTACGAAGCATACCTGCTCGACTATTTCGAGGGGAAGCTGCAGCCGGAACAGGTGGCCGAACTGATGGTTTTTATGCAGGCCCATCCTGAGTTTGAAACAGACCTGGATAATTTTCAGATGTTTACCATTCAGAAGGATGCCAGTATCGTCTTCCCTGACAAGGAAAGTCTTAAAAAAAATGAGATCAGACCTTATGCTTTGCTGACGGCAGAAAACTATGAAGCAGCCTTTGTTGCATCCATCGACGGAGAACTCAGTGCTTCGGAGGAGGAAGACCTGAAGATCTTTATCGGGCTAAACCCTCATCTGGAAAAGGAATACCGTATGTTCGGGCTTACGGTGCTGCAGCCCGATGCCGGAATTGTGTTTGAAGACAAGCAGTCGCTGAAGCGCGGATCCATGGGAGTGCTCCGGCCGGCCGCCACGGGATGGCGCTATACCAGCCTTGCCGCCGCCGCCGGGATTGCCCTGCTGATCGGACTTTACAGCAATTTTGCCGGAATCCGGTTTGTACCGGGGGGCAGCAGTCCTTCAGCCAGTACAAATGAAAGCTTTGCCGGCAATGATCTTCCGGAGCGTCAGGCACGGCACTCGGGCATATCCGGCGTATTCAGTTTCCCCGGCAGTTTACCTGCAGAAAACCCGGCCGCTGAAAATTCAGGCTATACACCCATTCCGTCAATCAAACCGGCTTCAGCGGAACTTGCAAGCCTGCAGCCAATGAACAGCAAGCCGGGCCCGGAACTGGAAACATCCACCGGCAGGCATCAAAGCATACCGGCGGCATACAGAACTTATTACACGGAATTATACGGCTTCCTGCAGATGAGGGAACAGCGTGAGTACGCCGAATACCAGGCGGCCCGCCAGGAAAGGCCGTGGATCGTCAGAGCTGTGAGCACGGCACGGGAAAGCCTGTTTGGCCCCGTGGAATACGATCCCAAAGGCGTGACGCGCGACAACGAACTCTGGGCGCTTGCAGAAGCCGGCCTGAAAGGCATCAATTACATCACCAACAGCAACCTCAGGCTGATGAGAGAACTCGACGAAGACGGCAAAACCTCTTCCTATGCCGTTGCCTCCGACCGGCTCAGCTACAGCGGAAAAGTCGGGAAGTAAGGGAAAGTGGTTCTCAGAGCCGGAAACCCGGACGACCCTGCCTTGCTCCCATAAGGATTACATTCGGATTATACCTGAATCCGTCAGCAATCTTGCTCGGATAACCCGGTCGCCGGATCAGGACCATGCGCTGCAATTTGTTTATACCGACACGGAATGGGTTTGCGAAAAATTTACATTCCAGCGGTGTACGGCATTACTCATTCTAAACAGCTTTGCATTCGCAAACCTGTCAAGCATGAGTATATTTGAATGCCGGTATTTCCCTCTCTTATCTTTTTCTTAACACCTCTTGACATCCGGTCAAAACTGTCTTATATTGCACTATATTCACCAATTAATCCTTATTCAATATGAAAACACTCCGAAATCACACACACACACATCACTGATTCTATATATGTGTGTGTTGTTGTTTTCTACAGGAAAATTGTTACAGGCAGCACCTGCTTGTGCTGTTTCAGGATGGAAAACATACTGGGGGGGCTGGAGCGTCGTGGAGCATCCCTTTCTGGCAACAGCACACATCTATCCGTGGCCCGTACCTCCCGGCTGGGTGCAGGTGGATGGCTTGTATGAATTCGTTAATCCATCAGCTTACACAAATAATTTCTCAACCGATGTCACCATGAATATAAGCAATTTCGCCTTATATATGGCAGGTTGTATCAATGAAGCAGGCTGGCATCCCCTTCTTAATTCTGGCATGCCAAATCCCATCTATTATCCGCAAACAACCCCAATTTCCAATGATTTTTTTATAAACAGGTTTTCATATGTTCCCGGCTTGTTTAATGACATTGAGTGGGGATGCTGGGCGGTATCCAACTCAGGGATCTTCAGCTTATATTCTGATGAACCTCCCTTTATGGCCATGGCTTCCGACAATGGCTATAAACTTTTCTTCACAGGATCCTATGTAGAAAACCTGCAGACTCCGCCCGCCGTCGGGCTCAATATCAGTAACCAAAGCGTAACCGGCTGTTATATCGCCAGGCTGATAGAAACCGGTTCAGATCCGATTATTAAAAAGGAACCCTTTGGTAATTTATCTTTCAACGGGGGCAGTCATCAGTTTTCATTGTTCCCGAATCCATGCAGAGAAATGATTACGGTTGTCAAAGATGAATTATCAAATATTCCGTGTTCTATATCATTTTACGCTGCAAATGGAAAACCCATGGATGCACAGCTTGTTTCTGAACAACCCGGTTACAACTGCTTTGATCTCCGGTCATTTCCTCCCGGTCTCTATTGTATTCACATACTCACAGGAAGCAAAGCACAAGTCCTTAAATTCGTCAGGATATGAGAATAGTCAAACTGATTGCAGCGAAGCTGGTTGTCTTCCTGTTGATACCCATGACCTCGTACAGCCAGGTCAATGTGATGGACTCTCTTGTACTGGTGGAATTTTACAATGCCGCAAACGGTCCCACCTGGTACAACAACACCAACTGGCTGCAAACGGGAGTCAGATATTGGCACGGAATATACCTTGATGCTACAAAAACACGTGTGGTTGGCATTGGTCTTCCAAACAATAACCTGAACGGGGTGATCAGCCCGCTCTTGTGTCAGCTTGAGAAACTCGGAGGCATTTTCCTTGAAGGAAATAATTTGACCGGTCAGATTCCACCCTGTTTAGGATATTGTAATTTTCTCACTCAAATTAGCCTTGACTACAACAATCTAAATGGCACCATTCCAACCTCCCTTGCACAAACTGTTTTACAAACCTTAAATGTACGTGGCAACCACTTCGAAGGTGAATTTCCGGATAGTGTAATGAATAAACAATATTTGACAGGTCTTCGTTTGTCTAACAATCAATTCACATCCATAACACCAAGAGTGGGCGTTTTACTTTCTGGATTATGGGTAGATACAAATAAGCTGACTTTTCAACATATTATTCCGCATGCACTGAATCCACCTTACAATTCATTTCACTATTCCCCACAGGACAGTGTGCTTCAGGAGACAGATACCACGGTGCTCATCGGTTCCGACCTCGTGCTCGATGCCTGGGTGGATACCTGTCAGGGGAACCGTTACCGCTGGAAGAAAAACGGGACTTATCTCACACCCCTGCCGGTACAGAATCCGCAACTGTTGTTATCAAACATACAGTACAGTGATTCCGGAATATATACCTGCGACATTACCAATCCCCTTGCCTGGGCACTTACCTTACACCGGCGTTTAATCAGGGTGAAAGTATCCGGAACAAATGATGTCCCTCCCGATCAAGCCGAGGTTAGTCCCATCCGGATCAGGTACCTGCCGGGTGAGACCAGGCTGGATATCAGGTTTTCATTTGTAGAGCCGACTGATATCCAATGCGGTCTGTTTGATATAAACGGACGCAAAATATTGCGACTGTACGAAGGCCAGGTGTTGAATGAAAAACTGAATTACAACCTGAAATGGCTGAGCCCGGGAGTTTATGTCATGGCAGCACGCTGGAAGGATAAAACGCTAACCTGGAAGATATTGAGATGATTGCAGGGAGTGATGACCTGATGTGACACATGGTAGTTTCCATGTGACACATTGGTTCTTACAAAGGTTCCTGAGCAACCTTCCATACACAGTATTACTGATAATTGATAATGATCTCCTGATTATATCATTGATAAAAAGTACATTAGTATGACCGTAAAGCAAGTGACACAGCGGAGCTCTTCAGGGAGTTAGGTACAAGTTTTTTCTTCACTTCTGCCTTCCATTTTCTGCCTTCTCACTTTGATTTTCAGTGCAGCAGGAAGAAAATAGATATGAATGACAGCCCGAACGCAGTATTTATTACCTTTGCAGTAGCTATCCCCATCCGGCCCCTCACCCCATGTACGTCATTGATGAAGCACAGGAAAAGAAAGAGATCCTGCGACGTTACCGCAGCCTGCTTTCTGCCTGGAAAGTGAAATCAGAAAAGGATAAACGCCTGGTACGCAAGGCTTTTCATTTTGCCGTGGAGGCCCATAAGGATATGAGGCGGAAATCCGGGGAACCCTATGTGTACCACCCCCTCGAGGTTGCCAGGATTTGTGTTCAGGAAATCGGGCTGGGCACCACCTCTATTGTATCCGCCCTCCTGCACGATGTAGTCGAAGATACGGACTACACCCTGAAAGACATCGAAGTCATGTTCGGGGAAAAAGTCGCCAGAATCATTGACGGGCTCACCAAAATGTCGGCCTTTGTAAATACCCGCTCCCACTCGCTCCAGGCTGAGAACTTCATGAAGATTCTGCTCACGCTTTCGAGCGATGTCAGGGTTATTCTCATCAAACTGGCCGACCGGCTGCATAACATGAGGACGCTGGACTTCCTGAAAGATGAAAAAAGACTGAAAATAGCATCCGAGACCAAGTATTTCTTTGCTCCCCTGGCCCACCGCATGGGTCTTTTCACCATAAAAACAGAGATGGAAGACTTGGCACTCAAACAGATGGAGCCGGAATTCTATTATCTGGTGGAGAATAAAATCAGGGAAACTGAACAGGAACGCAACCGCTACTTCACCAAATTCATTTATCCGGTCAAAAAAGACCTCCTGCGGAACAACCTTCATTGTTCCGTCAAACCCCGCGTTCATTCCGTCCATTCGATCTGGGATAAAACCCACAACAAGGAAGCCAGCCTGGAGGAAATTTTTGATTCCTACGTGGTCCGTTTTGTGATTGACACCCCGCACGACCCGGAAAAGGAAAAACTCGAATGCTGGCGGGTGTATTCCATACTGACCAAACATTATACTCCCAAGGCAGGGACACTCAGGGACTGGATTTCCGTGCCCAAAACCAATGGTTACCAGGCACTGCACATCACCGTGATGGGGATCAACGGCAAATGGGTGGAAATCCAGATTTACACTGCCCGGATGGAAGATATTGCCGAAAAAGGTTATGCGGCCATGTATAAATACAGGCAGGGCGGCAAACTCGAAAATGCGGTGGAGGAATGGATCAGGAAAGCCAAGGATCTGCTGGAAGGGAAGCTCGATTCCAGTGCGGAAGAACTGCTGGATGACTTCAGATGCGACCTGCTTAACGAGCAGATCGTGGTTTTTACGCCGAAAGGAGAAGAGGTCAGGCTGCCGGCCGGCGCCTGTATCCTGGATTTCGCCTACAGCATCCACTCCGACTTAGGCAATCAGTGCATCGGAGCAAAAATCAACCACCAGCTTGCACAGATCGGCCAGAAACTGAAAAACGGAGACCAGGTAGAAGTGTTGCGTTCCGTAAAACAAAGACCCAAAACAGAATGGCTCGAATATACCGTTTCGTCCCGTGCCAAAGCCCAGATCAGGGAAGCGCTGAAAATGGAAAAGCAGGATGTCGTCAGGCAGGGAAGAGAAATTCTGGAATTGATCTTTGCTGAAGCACAGCTTGAACCAAGCCAGGGACAAATCCAGGCCCTGTTTAAATTAAAAGGCCCGGAGCAGGTAAACGAACTGCTTTTTCAGATCGGCTCCGGTACGGTGGGACAGGATGACATCAAAGCCCTGTTGAAAGGCAAAGAATCCCTCTTCGATTTCCTGCTGCGGCCGCTCGCCCGGATCAGAGGGAACGGCCACAACGCCATTATGCGGCAGATTTACAAAACACTGAAAACCAATCCCAGCACCCTGCTGCTGCCGGAAAGCATGGACGAACAGGTCGAAAACCGGATTGCATCCTGCTGCCATCCCATACCCGGAGATGATGTGATCGGGCTGCATATTAATCAGCAATCCATCGAAATCCACCGCACCAATTGCCCCGAAGCCGTCGATTTCATGTCGAAATTCGGCGACAGGATTATCAAGGCCAAATGGAAGGTGGGGAAAGACATCGGTTTTCTTACCGGTATCCGTATCAATGCCGTGGAAAGGAAGGGACTGGTTTCAGATATCACCCGGATCATTTCCGACGACTTCAACCTGAACATGCGTTCATTTCTGATGGAAGTGTCGGGCGATATCTCCAAAGGGCTCATCATGGTTTACGTCCACGACAGCAAAAACCTCAACGAACTGATCGACAGGCTCAGGAAAATTCAGGGAGTCATCCTGGCAAAAAGAGTCTCCCAGATCGAAAACACCAACCCGCTGGGATGATCTTCTGTTGGGTCCGTTCCTGCCGGTGTATTCACTTAAATTCATTTACCTAATTAACAGCCACTTAACTTCTCAAAAAGTTTTTATTTTTATTTATACCAAATAGATATAATTTTTATTACTACTTTTAAGCCCTGATTTCAATAAGGAGCCACAGCGCATGAACAGCCAGAAACAATCCGTCAAACCGCCGCCGAAAGAGGGGAATTCCAGTTTTGAAGCAGTGAAGGAAATCTTCACCCAATATCTTGAATCTCATGGTCACCGGAAAACTCCGGAGCGATACACCATTCTGCAGGAGATCTATTCCACCGACGGCCATTTCGACATCGAGACCCTTTATATACGGATGAAAAACCACAAATACAGGGTCAGTCGTGCCACGCTTTACAATACCATCGAATTGCTGCTGCAGTGCAACCTGGTGACCAAGCACCAGTTCGGCAACAATTGTGCACAATTCGAAAAATCCTTCAAATTCCGGCAGCACGACCATTTCATCAACCTCGACAACGGCAAGGTGATAGAGTTTTGTGATCCCCGGCTTCAGGAGATCCAGGCTGCGGTTGAGGAACAGCTCGGGGTGGAGATCTCTTCACACTCCCTGGTATTTTACGGCAGGTTCAGGGAAAGAAACACACCCGCAGGGCAGAAACAAAAATCCGGAAAAAACTGATGAAGGCAGATGTAATCCTGGGATTACAGTGGGGCGATGAAGGGAAAGGCAAGATCGTCGACCTGCTGGCCCCTTCCTATGACATTATCGCCCGTTTCCAGGGAGGGCCCAATGCCGGACACACCATTGAGATCGGCGGCAGGAAACACATTCTTCACCTGATCCCGTCGGGTATCTTTCATCCCGGCATTCAAAACCTGATCGGCAACGGGGTGATTATCGATCCGGTCATCTTCCGGCAGGAAACTGAAGGATTGAAGGAAACGGGGATACACCCGGCCGAAACCCTGTTAATCTCGGACCGGGCTCACCTGATCCTTCCGACCCACCGCCTGCTGGATGCCTGTTACGAACAATCGAAAGCAGAAAAGAAGATCGGCTCGACGCTGAAAGGAATCGGCCCGGCCTATACCGATAAGACTGCCCGTATCGGCCTGCGGACAGGCGATCTCACGGACAGGGATTTCAGAACCCGTTATGAATTGCTGAAAAAGCATCATCTTCAGCTTGCTGCTGCTGCCGGCATCTCCTCCAATGACATCCTGATCGACGGACTGTCGCTGGATGCATACGAAAAAGCCTGGTTCGAATCTCTGGAAGTCCTGCTGGCATTTAAAATGGTCGACAACGCGCTTTTCCTGAACCGGTCGCTTGAGCGGGGAATGAAAGTGCTTGCCGAAGGAGCCCAGGGAACCCTGCTGGATGTCGATTTCGGATCCTATCCTTATGTGACTTCCTCCAGCACAACGGCAGGAGGTGTTTCCACCGGACTGGGCATACCGCCTTCACGCATCGGTGAGGTTTACGGTGTTTTTAAAGCTTATTGCACCCGGGTGGGTAACGGCCCCTTCCCCACCGAACTGAATGATGAAACCGGCCAACTCCTCAGAGATCTCGGACATGAATACGGATCTACCACGGGAAGACCGCGCCGCTGCGGATGGCTCGACCTGCCCGCATTACGCTACGCCATCATGATCAACGGGGTAAGCAGGCTCATCATGATGAAAGCCGATGTGCTGAACCACCTCCCTGAAATCGGGGTTTGCACCCAATACCGCATCGATGACCGGCTGTCTGATTTCCCCGAAGCCCGGGAAAGTGCTTCCGTTTTCGAGGCAGCATGTATCGCCCTGCCGGGCTGGCAATCGGAACCAGATCCCGCCCTTCCCTTCGACAGCCAGCCTGACGCATTTAAAAGCTATGTGTCCTTTATCGAAAAGGCTGTCGATCGTAAAATAAGTGTGCTATCTTTGGGGGCAGAAAGGAACCAGACCCTGATGCGCGACAGGGAATAAGGGTGTTGCATATCCTGAAGTCCGTCAGCTACAAATAAGATTCAACCGCTTCAACAAGATAATTCATCACCATGCGACTCAAAGCTCTTTTAATCCTGATGATCCTCAGCGGATCAGTTGCAGCCCAGCAGATTGAGACAGAAGCTGTGCCACAGGCCGTGCAAAAGGCATTCGAAACTGAGTACCCCGACGCCAAAGTCAAAAGCTGGGAAATCATCAATGAACGATTGGCAGCCAATACAAAAATCGACGGACAAAACGCCCGGGCCATTTTTTTACCTGACGGAAGCTGGATAGAAACAATCTATGAGATCAGCGAGAAAGAGATGCCGGGCCGCATCACATCCTGGATCGACCAGCAATATGCCGGAAGCAGGATCGTGCTTGCCCAGTACCGGGAAGATAAAACCCAGGGAGCCTATTATTATGTCCAGTTGAAAAAACCAAGGTCGAGCCAGGAAATCGACCTTGAATGTTTTTTCGATGTGTCGGGTAACTTCCAGAAAAAGAACGAGTTCATTCCTCTCGACCAGGCTATATCCACCAGCGCCACCCAGGAAATCGCCAGAAAAGAAAGGGAAGAAAGGGAAAAGGCCGAATACCAGGCCAGGCGGGCTGCCCAACTGGCCGTAGACAGATCGGTCGGCGAAAATGACCTGCCGGCAAGAATCAGGGATAATTTCAGGAAAAAATTTGCGAACGCCGAAGAAACCCGGTGGGATACCCTCGATAATGTATACAACGCATATTTCTTTTTAGGCGAAGACAGTGTTCATGCCGAATTCAACCCTCAGGGCGACTGGCTGAAAAGCACAGTCTCCCTCGAAGCAGGGCCGGGTTTCAGACCCGTTGAACTCTACCTTGAACAGAATTATCCCGACTATACCGTGAAGCTTTCCCAGCAGATCACCACCAGGGACAGGAATAATTCCTATTATGCAGAAGTTCATCCGAAGGTGAGAAAAAACGAAACGCCGCAGATCACCAAACTTTTCTTCGACAAGGGCGGCAGGCTGTTGCGGACGGAAGAGCCCGCTGTGGTTGAGGAAACTGAGGATACTACAGAAGAAATCAGGCAGGATGAGGAGGAGGTTGATGCCTTTGAAGCCAGACTCGACAAGGAACCGAAAAAGAAGCAACAAAACGATGAGGCCATCGCCACCCTCAAAGTCAATCCGAAAGAACTTCCCAGCACCATCCTTAACTACGTGAAAACCAACTACCCGGATCTCGTGATCCGGGAGGCCTATTTCTCTGATTACGAAGACGTTGGCAATGCCTACAGGGTTGTGATCTCCAAAGAAGGCGTCAGGCAGGTGACCTCCGACCTCTACTTTTCCGATTACGGGAAACTGCTGAAAGAAGTGAATCCGCCGCCTAAAAAGGAAATCCAGACAAGGCCTGTAAAGCAGGCAAAGGAGGAGAAGCCTGTTGTTGAGGACAAACAGGTCTATGACGACCCGGAAGAGGTGGTATTGGAGGAAGCGGAAGAAACGGAAGCCAACGAAGAAGACATCCGCGAGTCGTATGAGGTCAGCGACAGCGATATACCGGATGTCGTGAAGAAGAATTTTTCGCGGCGGTACCCGCGGGCTGAGGAAGTCCTCTGGAAAACAGATGACAGCACATTTGCCGTGGAGTTCTACCTGAACGGTATCAAGAACATCCTGGAGATGAGTCCCGGCGGAATTATCCAGGCCACCCGCACGGAAATGGATCCCCGCAATCTTTTCGGGCCGGTACAGCGCTACCTCGACGACAATTTTCCCGGTTACAAGGTGAGGTATGCCGAGAAAATCGTCCGTAAAGACCGTAAAAACTTCTTTTACGTTGAGATTTACAGTAAAAAACGGAATGCCAATCCGCCGGAGGCTTACCTGTTTTTCGACAAGGCAGGCCGTTTCATGGAAAATCCCCCCGAATAAACAGGGGAAATCTTATCCCATATGCTTTTCAGGATCAGAACCCTTATCCTGCTGATCCCGCTGATCATGCTGCCCTGGCTGCTGACCGCACAGAAAGCGGTAAAGGTGAACCTGGTTTCGGCAGGAAGCATGTTGTACAACAAGCAGGCCGGGGCCGATCTCCGCAGGCTGATCGGGGACGTTGTTTTTGAACACGAGGGGGCTCATCTCTACTGTGACAGTGCTTACTTTTACGAAGAACAAAACAACATCGAGGCTTTCGGCAATATCCGGATCAGGGTATCGGATACGCTGAATATTTTCGGCGATCAGCTGCTTTACGACGGTAATTCGCGAAGTGCGCGCATCACGGGCAAGGTGCGCATGGTCGACCGGCAGACCACCCTGCTGACCGACCGCCTGCTGTATGACAGGAATACGGAAATCGCATCTTATGTAACAGGCGGGACCATCACGGGAAACGAAAACAAACTGAGCAGCAGGAAAGGCTATTATTTTACGGCCCGCAAGGAATTCTTTTTCAGGGACAGTGTGGTACTGGTCAATCCGCGATACACCATCCGGTCCGACACCCTGCTGTACCACACTGTAAGCCGGATTGCCTTTTTCTACGGTCCGACCCGGATCACGAGCCGCGAGAACTTCATCTACTGCGAAAACGGCTGGTATAATACCATCAGCGACATGGCAAGGTTCAGCAGACATGCTTTCATCAAGAACAAAGGGCAATTGCTTCGCGGCGACAGTCTGTATTACGAGCATGCGGGCGGTTACGGCAAAGCCGTGAGGAATGTGAGTGTGACCGACTCGGTCAGGAATATCGTCATCCACGGACAACAGGGGATTTACAAAAGAGCGGAAGGCTATTCACAGCTTACAGACAGCCTGATGGCCATGATCATCAGCGATGACGACACCCTGTACCTGCATTCCGACACCCTGCGCTCCACTTTCGACACGGCCGGCAATACAAAAACGCTCTCGGCTTACCGGCATGTGAAGTATTACCGGCGCGACCTTCAGGGGATGTGCGATTCCCTGCATTACACCATGACCGATTCCAGCATGGCCATGTTCGGCAGTCCGGTACTGTGGTCGGATGAGAACCAGCTGACTGCGGATTCAATCCGGCTGTGGATGCTCAACAAGCAGCCCGACTCCATGATGCTTTATAATACGGCCATGATCATATCCCTTGCTGATACGGGTAAGTTCAACCAGATCAAAGGCCGCGACATGACCGCTTATTTCTCGGGAAATGAACTTATCAGGGTCAGCGTAAACGGCAATGCCAAAACCATCTATCATGCACGCGAGGACGACGGCAGTCAGATCGGAGTGAATGTGGCAGCGTCTTCGGACATGATCATCTTCCTCAGTCAGAAGAAGATACAGCGGATCAAATACCTGTCAAGACCCGATGCCGTGCTCTACCCTGAAACATCACTTCCACCGGAAGAACGTGTTTTACCCGGCTTTATCTGGCTGGAAACCAGGCGGCCCGTTTCAAACCGGGATGTTTTCCGCTGGTAAGCATGAAATGCCCGGCGATGGTTACTTTTCAGGAGGAGGACTGTACTGATTTTTTTTAGGATTACGCCCGAAAACCGAGAAATGGATATACCTGTCGGGGTGCAGCCGCATGTCTTCAAGCAGCAGGTTAAGGTCCTTGCTTGATTTCTCGAGTTCCCTGTAGAGACCGTCGTTGTTCAGCAGAAGCCCGAGGCTGCCTTCTCCCTGTTTAATTTTGGCCAGGATATCCGAGGTCTGTTGCAGGCTGTGATTTACCAGGGCGAGTGTCTTGCTGATATTGGCCCTGGCAATGCTGTCGCTGAGGGCGGAGAAGTTGGCCAGGATATTGGAAATATGCTGATTGTTGTTCCGGATATTGGCAGAGATGGATTCCAGATTCACCAGGATGCCTGCCATACGGGAACGCTGACTCGACACCAGGGTATCGATATTGAAAGTTGTATGTTCCAGGTTTGCAATGGTTTGTTTGATGGAGGCAAAACTCTTCTCAAGATTGTCGCGGGTGCTTTCATTAAACACATACCGGATGACCATCAGGGCTGAATCGACCGATCCCATCAGGGCCTCCGCTTTGGTTTTCAGCGGCAGTACCTGGCGGTTGACTTCTTCCTGGAGCGAAGCCTGCACCTGTGAAGGCAGGGTGTCGCCATCGGATGCCAGAACGGCACTGTCGCCCAGAATGATATCAATGGCTTTGGAGCCCATCAGGTCGGAACTGTATATCCTGGCAATGGAGTTTACAGGAACGGGAACTTTGTTGGTGAGCACGTAACTGACCAGTATCCTGTTGCTGCCGTCGGGATGAAAGCCGGTTTCCTTGACAATGCCGACTTTGATTCCGTTGATAAAAACCGGACTGGAGGGGACAAGACCACTGACCGACTCATAAACCGAATGGAACTGCCTTTCCTGTTTAAATACGTCCCGGCCTTTCAGGAAATTGAAGCCGTAAATAAACAGTGCAAGGGCAGCAACGAACAACAGACCGATTTTCAGTTCCCGGGATATTTTCACTGCAAAGGCCATGTTTGAAAAGTGTAAAGCAAAGATATACTATTTTCCCCCAATCCGGGCGGCTTCTTCCGCACTAATCCGTTCACCCTTGTAAAAAGCCACCACAAAGGCATCCCTGAAACCCTTTTTTTGCATCTCAGCCTGCAGTTCAACAGCCTCCTGCAATCGCCTGAAATTGCCGACCGTATATTTGTAAACCCCTTTGTGGTAGTAACTGGAGATATCCTTCACACCCCTGAACCTGGTGTCTGTGGATGACAGTTTCTTATCCGAGGCAACAATCTGAACTTTAAAGGCCAGGCCCTCCTTGTCAGCTTCTGATCCGCCGGTTCTGTCATGAGTTACAGCCGGCAAACCACCGGCATTCGCGCTGCTCCTGTTCACTTCAGTTTCAGGCTCATCTTTTGCAAGAGGCAGGTCCTGCGCGCGGCCTGTTTCACCATTGCGCGGACCCACCCCATCCATGGCCTGCCTGTATTCCCCGAATGCATTGAAAATGGCGGTGGCCACCTCCTTCTGTCCTTTCTCAGACACCAGGTAAGCCTCATCTTCCGGGTTGCTGAGAAAGCCGGTTTCAACGAGGATGCCCGGCATGGTGGTTTTATACAAGACCCAGAAACCTGCCTGCTTCACACCCCTGTCCACCAGACCGAGCTTTTTCCCGAACTGATGCTGTATCCGGGTAGCAATATCAAGGCTCTGGTCAAGATATACATTTTGAAAAAGAGAGAAGACGATGGTCGCTTCGGGTGAATTGGGATCAAATCCGTCGTACTGGTTGTAGGAATCCTCCATCAGGATAGATGCATTCTCTTTTTTTGCCACTTCCAGGTTTTCCTGGCTTTTATGCAGCCCCATCACCCAGGTTTCGGTGCCCATGGCCGTTGTGTTTCGCGTACCGTTGCAGTGGATGGATATAAAAAGGTCGGCTTTGCTTTCGTTTGCAATTTTCGCACGCCGGTATAATTCGACAAATACATCGGTGGTGCGGGTGTACACAACCTCCACCTCTGGATATTGCTCCCTGATCATTTTCCCGAGCAGCAGCGAAACCGAAAGGGCGATGTCTTTTTCTTTCGAACGCTTGCCCACCGTGCCCGGATCATGCCCGCCGTGGCCCGCATCAATCACAATCTTTCTGATTCCCGGCTTTTTCTGGGGCAAAGGCCCGGAAAAAGAAAAAGGCAGACCGGAAAAAAGAAAGCAACATATGATGATAACCATGCCCATGCCCGCAGGCCGGAAACTGCGCAGATTGCCGGCAAATTTGCCCAGGCGCAGAAACTCAGAATGGATGTTACCGTAAACCGTCAAACCAGACATGTTTGCAATCTCCTTCACAATCGGGATAAACGTAAAAACAATCTGCAGCTTAAAAACGTTGCTTTCAGTTTTTTCGTTTATTTTGATGACTTTTGTACCCGCTTACACCTGCCTCAGGCTGCACAGGGCTCTCCAAAACGGCAAGCAGGCGTTGTAAAGCTGAATACATGCGCCGTTTCTGCAAAAATATACCAAAAAAGAGCGTCAGTAAGCCATTGGAGCCGGAATTATCAACAAAATACCTGTTAAAAAACCGCCTGACGCTGCTCTGCCTGCTCATTGCGCCCTTATTGCTGAAGTCCCAGGCAACTGACACAATTCCGCTGACCGCCGACACCCTGCTGATTCGCCCCGAGGAAAAGCAGCCCGGCGGGAAACTCGATGCCAGCGTCATTTACAATGCGGAAGATTCCGTCGTGTTCGACCTGCCCGGTAAGCTTCTCTACCTCTATGGAAATGCCCGGATACAATACAAGGAGATCACCCTGAAGGCCGGTTATATCCTTATTGATTTTAAAACCGACCAGGTAAGTGCAGAAGGGATTCGCGACAGCACGGGTCAAATGGTGCAAACTCCAGAATTCTCGGAAGGAGAACACCTTTTCCATGCAAAAAAAATGGTTTATAACTTCACGACAAAAAAAGGGATCATCCACCAGGTGGTGACCCGGGAAGGAGAAGGATATATCCACGGCAACCTCATCAAACGGGTGAGCGATTCCGTAATCAATATTCGCACCGGAAAATACACCACCTGCAACCTGGAACACCCGCATTTTGAGTTCCGGTTCTCCAAATCCAAGATATTGACCAACAATAAGATAGTGACGGGTCCGGCTTATCTGTCGGTTTCTGACGTACCCACGCCGCTCGCCATTCCCTTTGGATTATTCCCGAATAAAAAGGGTCAGCGTTCGGGCATTCTTTTGCCCACCTACGGAGAGTCGGCCCAAAGGGGTTTTTACTTCGAAAATTTCGGATATTACCTGGGAATCAACGAGTACCTCGATCTGGAACTCCGAAGCGATATATACACCCTGGGCAGCTGGGCAATCAAGGCAGCATCGCGTTATGCCCTCAGATACCGCTACAACGGCTATTTCAATGTAAATTATGCTTACAACAAACTGGGCATCCCGGGAAGCACCGACTACCAGAATTACAGGGATTTCTCCATCCGCTGGACGCATAACCAGAGCGAGAAAGCAAGACCCAACAGCCGCTTTTCGGCCAATGTCAATGTGGTCTCCAGTAAGTTCAACCAGTTTAATCCGGTAAATACCAACGCCTACCTCTCGAACACCTTCCAGTCGGGTATTACTTACCAGACCAACTGGGACGGGAAATACTTCCTGACGGCCGGTCTCAGCCACAGCCAGAATACCATTGAGAAAAGCGTTTCGGTGACTCTCCCGGATATCAGCTTTTCGGTAAACCGCTTTTTCCCTTTCAGCAGAAAAGACAGGACAGGCCGGGCAAAATGGTACGAAAACATCAGCGTAAACTACCAGTCCAACGCACAAAACACCATCAACACCTACGATTCCCTGCTTTTTAAACCCGAGACCGTTTCCCGTTTTAAGAACGGGATGCTGCATACCGTGACCCTGGCCAGTCCCCTCAAGATCCTCAGTTACCTTGTAATGAACAATTCAGTGGCCTATAAGGAAAGGTGGTATTCTGCAAAAACCGAAAAAAACTACTATCGCAGATTGGGGAATCCGCTGGGAGACACCCTGATCACCGACACCATCAGCGGCTTTTTCACGGCAAGGGATATGAGCTTTTCTTCCTCTGTCAGTACGATACTGTACGGGCTTGTCCAGTTTAAGAAAGGCCCTCTGAAGGGCATACGGCATGTCATGACCCCGTCCGTTTCATTTTCCTATACACCCGGTTTCGGGAAGGCATCGCTCGGGATGTACGACTATTATGTGGACGGCAATGCCACACTGGTGCGGCACCCTGTCTTTGAAGGAGCCCTCTACGGTTACCCTCCGGCAGAATCCAGCGGTCGGCTGGGGTTTAGCCTGAGCAATAACCTGGAAATAAAGGTCAGATCCCCGAAGGACACCGTTTCAGGGACCCGCAAAATAGCCCTGATAGAAAACCTCAGTTTCTCCACAGCATACGATCTCACCCGTGACAGCCTCCAATGGTCACCACTCTCTGTAAGCGGCCGGACCCGCCTGTTCAGAGATCTGAACATCAGCTATTCCAGCGCATGGGATCCTTATGTGCTGGATTCCACCGGAACGCGCAACCTCAACCGCTTTGAACTCCGCGAAAACCACCGGCTTTTCCGGCTGAAAAACACTTCCTGGAACCTGAGCCTGAACTGGAACCTGAGGTCGAAGACAAAGTCCGGAAATCCTACCGGTGCCGCTGAACCCGGTGCAGCAGCAGAGGTCGCCTCCAGCCCGGAAGACCTGGTCGATTTCAATATTCCCTGGTCCCTCCAGCTTTCCTATTCGCTCAATTACCTGACATCCATACAATACCCTTACCTTGTCAGAGAAAAAACCAAATCCGTGGTGCAGACCTTCAACTTCTCAGGCGATCTGAATATCACCCCGAAATGGAAGGTTGGCCTGCGGTCGGGCTATGATTTCCAGTTGAAAAAACTGTCGTATACTGCGGTCGACTTCTACCGCGACCTTCACTGCTGGGAGATGCGCTTCAGCTGGATCCCTACCGGCTTCCGCAAGAGCTGGAATTTCACGATTAATGTGAAATCATCAGTACTCCAAGACCTTAAACTCAACAAGAAAAAAGACTTCCGCGATTATTAAGCCTGATCGGGCGCTTTCCTATGACAACCTGGAAGGATCATCCAGCCGGTCAAAGCCCCGGATCAATGCTGCATACCCTCATCCCCCCTGTTGATGATGAACCTGCCACCTGCAGCCTTCATGCCGTCGAGTTCTACAAACCAGTAATACAAACCCGGCTGGGGCCTCACAGGCAGATAATACGCATGATGGTGGCTGAGTTTTCTCTGATGAAGGGTCTCGCCGGTATTTCCAATCACCCTGAGTACCAGGGTGGCCATACCCGCACCTTTCCAATTGAAAAATACCGTATCCCCCTCATGATAAACCGCCAGGCTGTCGGGCGACAATACTGCAAACTCCCCTGAACGGAAGGCCATAGCCAACATCTTCTCCAGCGAGGGATTCAGAATAAAACGTTCGCCAAATCCGCTATTCTTCCCAGCCCAATAGCTTACCCAGGTCTCAAGAACCCGCTGTTCCTGCCGGATCACACCCCGGTCATGCTTCTTTACCAAATCTTCCTCACGTTTCATCTCAGATAACCATAATAATAAAAATAAGCCGATAGACCCAAGCAACAGAAAGCCCGCCACGATCCTGTATCTTCGCCAGACAAGCCGGATACGGCCGGATTGGCTTTGTGTCATTTCAATGCATGATTCACCAAGAATCTGCTCTCCCTCAGTCAGTCCTTCACCTGCTGAGGCTTCACCGGCATCAATCTCCTTCAAAATCATCACCATTTCAAGGCATTGTGCTGCACAATGACTGCAATGCGCCACATGAGCCCTAAGGCCTTCCGGAAGTGTATCCTCCCTTCCGGCAAGGATTGCTTCCGCATAATAAGCCACACCCTCCTCGTTCACATGCCCGCCCTGGTCAAAAAGTCTTTCATATTCTGTTGCACTATTCACGTCAATGTAATTGAGTTAGGCTAAATATCTCTGACACTTGCTTCTGTTTTTATTCTGAAATCCCTGCTGGGAGGCTGCATCTCGTGGAAGTACCTGTCGAACAGTATCCTTAAGGTTTCATGGTTGTGATTGGCCCGGGGCGGATCACCATTGAGCAATTGAATGATCTCACCTTCCCTGATATATATCCATTTGCGGATGGAATCCTCACTGTTCTGCTTGCCCTCAAGAAAATTAAATACCCTTGACAGATGCTGAAAAGCCTCTCTGTCGCTGCGGAAGTCTCCCCTGACCAACATCGCCACAGATTCTTCCAGGGACTGACTGACCGGTGCTTCCAACAAGAGCCGGACTTCCTCCTCCCTGGCCGGAATACGCAGCAGGGCTTTCAGTATCAGCACAATTTTGTGACGCTGGGTGTATAAAAGCTTCAGCACCGTATCGAGTCGTTCTAGTTCCTGCCTGATGATCAGGCGGTTCAGCTGGTCGGGTGAATACGAAAGGCTGTTTTCCTGCTCCTCCATCAACCTGTATACCTCTTCCACCCTTCCCTTCCTGATCCTCTCCAGACAGAGGTTGCGGATAACAGCCGAAAAATAGGTCCGCAACCTTGAAATACCGTTGTAGTTCGACCGGATGCGCTCTATCCTGTCCAACAACTTCTCGTTCACCGACTGTATCACTTCCTGAGGTTCCTCTCCCCTGAAATATCCCGACCTCATGAACATCCTGACAATCACCAGCACAATGGGCTGATATTTCACGATCAATTCCCCGGGAGACTCATGCAATAAACCTATTTCCTCCTGATTCGAATCCACTAGACCTTAAATTAATACGCTGTAAATCAACACATCAAAACTGATAATCAAAAAATAACACCTATTCCAATGTGAAACGTCTGGTCATGATGGCAGACTGTCAATAAACACGCATCAGCATCACACAACTCCAAGCTCGTGTTTCATTGCCTGCGGGTCCTTCATCATATATATATGCAAACAGAACCCCAATTTGGAAAAAATAATCCAATTTTTTGTATTTTTTTTTCAATTTGGCCTCAACATATTTCCAATTCGTTAGTTATCAATAGATTTCCAACCCACACGGAAATGATGCCCAACACTGTAATATCGATTTGATTTTTATGAGTTATGGATTATGATTTTATTTGGTCACAAGCGTGTCCCAATTCATAATGCGCTGGTTTCGATATATCCATTTTTAATTTCAGACTTTAAATTTGGACAATTTCCCTTATCTTTGTCCTGTGATACACCGTACACTGACACAAAAAATCCTTCAAATGGCAGGAAAGTTTCCTGCCATATCCATCACGGGACCGCGTCAAAGCGGGAAAACGACCCTGGTAAAAGCCTGTTTTCCCCATTACCAGTATTTCAGTCTGGAAGATCCTGACATCCGCTTGCTGGCTGAACAAGATCCCCGGTCTTTCCTGTCTGGCTCTGAAAAAGGAATAATCCTTGATGAAGTTCAGCGACTGCCACAACTTTTCTCTTATATTCAAGGAATAGCCGATACAAACAGGCGACCGGGCAGGTTCATTCTCACAGGATCCCAGAATTTCCTCCTGTTGGAAAACATCAGCCAGAGCCTGGCCGGCAGAGTAGCAATATTAAAGCTGCTTCCGCTCTCAATTACTGAACTTCATCATGCCCAGATAAAAGAACCAGATTATGAATCCTGCTTATTAAAAGGATTCTATCCAGGCCTTTTTGACCGGGATATTGAACCCTCTGATTTTTATCCTCATTATCTTCAGACCTATGTCGAACGCGATATCCGGATGCTCAAAAACATCAACGATCTGAGTATGTTTATCCGATTCGTGAAAATGTGTGCCGGCAGAACCGGACAACTGGTCAATCTTTCCTCTCTGGCCAACGATTCCGGAATATCCGTTCCAACAGCTAAATCATGGATTTCATTGCTTGAAGCCAGCTATATCATTTTCCTGTTGGAACCTCATTACAGAAACATGACACGCAGACTTGTAAAAGCTCCCAAACTGTATTTTACCGACACCGGTCTGCTGTGTCACCTTTTGGGGATAAAAAATAAGGAACAGCTTTCATTGCATTACCTGAAAGGAAATATTTTCGAGAATATGATCATGGGTGAACTCATGAAAGCAAAACTAAACCAGGGATTGGAACCCTCGCTCACATTCTGGAGAGATAAAACAGGTCACGAGGTAGATTGCATCCTTGAAGAGGGAAACAGTCTCATGCCCGTCGAAATAAAGGCAGGACGGACATTTCAGGAAGAATACCTGAAAGGTATAAAGTATTATCGCAAGCTGGCAGGGGAAAATCTTCCTTCCATCCTGATCTATGGTGGAAATCAGGAATATACTGTAGAAAATGTCATAATCCTCCCTTATTTCTCCGCAGGTGATGCAGCCCTGCGTATCATCAGTGCCCGGGATGATGAGGAATAGAGCACCTTCGCTACTCCACGATCACAAACTTTTTCTGCTGATCACGGGCGTGGAAATTTCAGATTAAACCAAAAGAACACAGGAATGCGATGTGTGTTTACGGAGTCATCAGTATAAATGTAATCCTGGTTATCCCTGTGAATTATGATAAAACCTGATACCTTTTCGAATATTGAATCAAGATTAAAACATGCAACGTCTTTCTGATGAGCCGGGATAGAATGACCAGTGTCGCAAAAGCTGTCATGAATGAGTATCTATGTAAACAGAACCCCAAATTGAAAGAAACCATTTTTTTAATTTTTATGAATTTGACCTCAACACATCTCCAATTCATTAGTTATCAATAGATTTGCACCTGATCTGGCAAGTCAGCCTGAAACGATTTTATTGAACTGATTTTCAAATGAGTAACAAAAACATAACGTATTTACCCCTCCTCTTTGCCTTCCTGATCCTGCTTGGTATTTACATTGGAACACAAATCAACCGGAATACCGGAAACGGAATTCTCAGGGATCAGAGCGGGAGCGGAAAAGTTGACAACCTGATCCGATACATCGAAGAGAACTATGTGGACACGGTCGGCAGGCAGGCACTGTATGACGGAGCGATTGAGGGACTTCTGAACAAACTTGATCCTCATTCCCAGTACATTCCGGCGTCAGACTTTCAGGCCATGATGGATCCCCTGCGCGGGAACTTCGAGGGTATCGGGGTGCAGTTCCGGGTTTTCAGAGACAGTATTACCGTGGTGCACACCCTTGAGGGAGGTCCGTCGGAAGCAGCCGGTATCAAGGCAGGTGACCGCATCATCAGTGCCGACGGCAAAAAGCTCTCCGGGCGTGGCATCACCTCCGATGAAGTGGTCGATCTGCTGAAAGGGCCCAGCGGCTCAAAGGTAGTACTGAAGGTATACCGCCGCGGATTGAGCAGGCTTTTAACATTTACCGTATCCCGGGGCGTGATTGAAACCAGCAGCCTGGATGCAGCATTCATGATCGGAGATGATGCCGCTTACATCAAGATATCCAGGTTTTCTGCCACCACGGCTGCCGATGCCAGAAAGGCACTGATACGGCTTCACGGGCAGGGGATGAAAAAGCTGATCGTTGATCTTCGCGACAACAGCGGAGGTTTTTTGCAGGCTGCCATCGACCTGGCCGGAGAATTCCTGCCCAAAAAGCGAACCATCGTATATACCGAAGGAAGGAAAAGATCCCGGAAAACCTATTATGCCGAAGGCAATGGCACTTTTACCTCGGGAGAGCTGATTATCCTGATCAACGAAGGTTCGGCATCTGCCAGCGAAATCCTTGCGGGTGCGGTGCAGGACAATGACAGGGGACTGATCATCGGCCGCAGGTCGTTTGGAAAAGGCCTGGTGCAGGAGGAACTCGATTTCAGGGACGGATCGGCAGTCCGCCTTACCGTAGCCAAGTATTATACTCCTTCAGGGAGATGTATCCAGCGCGCCTATGATGGTGAAGCGGAGGATTATGCCATGGAGCCGATGCGCCGCCTGCTGCGCGACGGAGACTTGCAAACCGACACCATCGCGCAGTCAGACACGGTAAAGTATTACACATCAGGCGGAAGAGTGGTTTACGGAGGGGGCGGCATCAGTCCCGACTTTCCCGTACCCCCGGCAAGAGACGAAAGTTTCAGGCTGCTTCACCGGCTTTCCAACAGCGGCCTGCTTCAGCAGCATACCTTTGAATATTTGGACATCCACCGGAAAAGCCTTGAAACCTACAGGTCGTGGAAAGACTTTGCCAGGGATTTCAGTGTTCCCGATGAAATGCTCACGCATCTTCTCGACCAGGCGAAAAAACAGGGAATCCAGGACATCATACCCCTGAAACCGGAAGGCAGAGAAACCCTCCGCACGCTGATCAAAGCCTTCCTTGCCCGTAACCTTTTCTCCGATGAAGGATTCTATTTCATATACAACCAGACTGACCAGACGGTAATTGAGGCCCTGAAGCAGCTGCAGGACAAGTTTATGGTTTAAGGTTTAATGAGTTCCCTTGTCTGAGGCCGGTTTAGGAGTTTAGGGGTTTAGTTTTTGAGAGAAGAGAAAAATGAATGAATCTCACTTCATCTTTTTACCCTCTCACTTCAAAAGAGGCCTGCGAGTCAACTACACCTTCCACCGCCAGCAGGCCGTTGCGGTTCATGGTGATCCTGTAATGGATGTACTCATCCCTGCCCTGGTGACTGATGCGGATCACCAGATTCAGGTAATAGACCTTTTCTCCGCTGATGATCTGAAACCCCTTTTCCCGCTCAGGAACATATAAGGGAATGGCGGCATCATCCATTTTGTGACTGAAGTTCAGCACGTTCAGCCTGAGGATCTCATTGATCCCGGGCACTCTGTACTGGCTGATGTGGTCAAGGCTTTCCCGCTTCAGCCTGATGACCTTTCGGTAAAGCAGGATGCTGTCGGCCAGTTGCCTGGCATACTCATCGAAAACAGAAGTTCTGCTGCGCAAGCGGATCACCTCCGCCGGCACTTTATCGTGTGTCACAAAGTCGACGGCTTCCTGGTCTGTACCGACTTTCACCCCTTTCAGGCGTATCCTTGTTTTCTGGTCGAAATACCTTTGCCCGGAACGATGGGCAAAGAAATGCCTGATGAGTTCCTTGATGCGGTCTTTGAGCATATAACTCACCACCAGCGCCACAAAAACGGGCATGGTGTAATTGCCGTATTTCTGCTGGAAGGAAAAGGCTACCACAGTGGCAAAGACCATGGAGATTCCCGCCGCCAGGCTGTAATACACCTGTTCAATCAGAACCCCGTCTCTCCGTCTTAGCGCATCCAGGTATAATTCACTCACCATGAATTTCTTCAGCACCCCCAGCCTTGCCAGTACTTTCCTGTTCCGGTCGGGAGAATCGGCGGACACCAGGGGAAAACCCTTGCTCAGCTTATACTCACGCTCCACGCGAATGATACGGTGCAAGGCCTCCGTCAGATGCGCGGGCAGCCCGCAACCTGCTTCACCCAACAGGCGGATCAGCCGGAAAGTCCGGTGTTCGATGATGTTGCTCATGAACTCGTCGCCGTAAGTGTAATAATCCAGCATGAACTGCCGGGTGAAAGGCCTGGACAGCGCATTGCGCAAATTCCTGTATTTCAATGTAATTGTTTCGACAGCAGCCACATAGGCTTCCAGCTTCCCACATATCTCCCCTTCATCATGGCAATCCCTGATCCTGTTCACCTCATCGCGCAGCGAACTCCTGAGAATCGACAGAAACATCCGTGTATGGTGCTCCAGGTCGTCCAACATTGCGCGGGATTCACTGAGAGCCAGTTGTGCCGCCACACGGCCAAGCCTTTCCAGCGGGGAATCCTCCGACGAACCAATTTCTTCAGGAGTAAAAACCGGTGTGATCAGGCGGATATTCGACTTGAGATCACGATAGAAATCTGATTTTGTGTATGTTGACTGATTTACATCCAGGCTCCTGGGAATAAAGATCCAGGCATTCAGGGAGAATACCGACTTTTTCTGAAGGGATGAAGGGATCAACCCAAGTTTGATCTCGAGCGAATAACTGTCATGGACTTTCACCCGCTGCCTGATTTCCACCCCGCCCTGTTCCTGTACGGTCATCAGCGCTGTTTTCATGAACCGAAGATACAGAAAAAAGGGCTGCATGCTTATACCGACACGGAATGAGTTTGCGAGAAAATTACGACCCGGGAGTGTACGGCATTACTCAAACTTAACTGGTTCTTGACAGCAGTGTGAAACAGTGGTGTTTAGAACCAGTAATACCGTACACCGCTCTGAAGACCTTTTACTGAAGACCCACTATGTGTCGGTATAAACAGCTTTGCATTCGCAAACCTGTCAAGTATGAGTATAAAAGATAAAGTCCCAGGATACAAGTCCAGGATTCAAAGTTTAATGGAAAAGCCGTGCCTTTGGGTCTTTGGTGTTGATCTAAATGTCTACAGTTGAAGAACTAAAGTTAATTGATAAGTCATGCTGAGCGTAGTCGAAGCATCGTTTCGTGCTGGGATCAGTTTCCAGACTGGAGACCGGTTGAGGGGTTTATAGGTTTAGAAGTTTAGTGAAAAGTCTAAGGTCTGGGGTCTAAAGTTTAATAAACCCGGGGTCATGAAAAGTAATAAATAATTTTTGGCCACTCCGTGCATAACTCCGTGTCCGCCGCGGCGGATCCGTGGTTTTAAAGACCGGGCGTGGAGAAGCATGGCTTCGGGTTTTTCATTCTTATCGGAATCGAAGCATTTATCATCATATTCATTTCCCGTCATGCTGAGCTGAGTCGAAGCATCAATTTTCAATAGATCAAGAATCAATATCCAAGGCCCGGGAAATAATAGGTCAAGAAATAAGTGACAAATTCCAGGTTTTTACCGACACGGAATGAGTTTGCGAGAAAATTACGATCCAGGGGTGTACGGCATTACTCATACTAAACAGCTTTGCATTCGCAAACCTGTCAAGTATGAGTATAAAAGATAAAGTACCAGGCCTTAAGTCTAAGGTTTAGTGAGTTCCTACTCCACGGTGGTAGGTGGCGTTCCAACCCCCACGCTCAACAAAGGTAAGGATTTCATTGAATACGTGGTAAAAATGAGCGTGGAGCTCTTGTCGTCCAACCTGTGGCAAAGCCCATATTCTCCC
>JAKLIX010000014.1 GCA_022709385.1 Bacteroidota bacterium
CTCCCCAAAAGCGGTAATGAATTAACAAAGACTATGCTTCTAACGCAAAGACACAGATCGATTGCCCATTTGTTCGATGAAAACTTTTGGAATTCTTTTTAGGGTGTCCCGGTGTCGAAGTCAGGAAAAGTTATAAAGTTAAACTGAACGCTTATTGGTATGCGAAGGCTGTGTTTACGGTGTCAGATGTGGACGTTTTCTCTCCCGCTGTGCAAGGGTCAGGAAGCTGTTGATCTGAAAAGGAATCGTATCAGAGAACGACCAGTTTTTTGATAAGGCTACCCTGGCCGGTATCCACTTTCAGGAAGTACACGCCTTTCGGAAAGCGGCTGAGATCAAGGCTTTTCTCTTTGCCATCCCAGGTGAACACCATCATCTGGGTGGCAGTCGCATTGTAAAAACCTGCCCTGGAAGCGCTGAAGGCAGCCGGCCTGGAGGTACTCAGGGTAATCAGCCCGCTAGTCGGATTGGGGTATAAGGCCAGGTCGGCAGCCGAAACGGACAGTCCGTCAACGATACCGGCTCCGAGGGGGTCGTCGGCGAATACCACCAGGTTGCAGGCAACATCCAGTGTCGGATTGAATCCGTCGCTGCAGTCGGCACAGGTAACCCCCGTCACACAGTTCGGATTGTTCGGATGACAGTTGTCGAGGTACTGCGGGTAAAAAACGTATTTGAGTTCGATGTTCTGCCCTGAAATAAAAGAGCTCATGTCATAATCGAACCAGGGAGCGATGGAACCCGGGCACCAGCCGGCGCGGTTGTGGTACCAGGTGCCGTTCTGGGGCTGGCAGCCATCGGGATTGGGATTACAGACTTTCCAGTTATGCTGTTCAAAGGTCTCCTGGTCGTTGATCCAGATATGATGGGTGGCGTTGTAAAACTCCGCCGCATTGCCCGTATTCAGGGTTCCCCAGCCGTGGCCGGTGGAGACCAGCTTGAGTACGGCAGCCGCTGCATTGGAGGGAAAGCTGAAACCGACGGGCAGTACGGGCTGCAGATTGGCATAATCCCCGAAAGGATAAATGTCTTTCCAGATTTCCTTTATCATGCTGAAGGGATGGGCCGGAATTCCTGCATGATAGTTCAGGCGAAGCTGATACACAAAGCCATTGTCAAGGGTAGCGCAGTTCACCCGGAATTTGATTTTACCGTGAAGCAGCGACATGTAATCCGTCAGGTCGATGTGATGGGAACAGGGGACTCCGTAAGGTGTAATATACCGGATGATCTCAAACCATTGTCCGTCATGGCCCTGGGCATCCACACTGGCTACCCTGTCCCATTCCCCGCAGCCTCCCGTCGGACAGCTCACCTGGAGGACTGCCGAGATGCTGTCGAAAGCGCCGGTAAAACACGGCAATTCCGCATCGGCCGTCATGCCGGGCACATCAGGATTCAGCCAGATGCCGGAGAAAGCGGTTTTTTCCATGCTGAGCGTATCCGCTGTCACTGTAAACGCCAGCGTTTCGGTACCCGCGTACCCGTAATTGTTGTGAGCGGTCACGGTGAGGGTATAAGTGCCATAGGCCGGGGGCATCCACCAGGCGGTGTAATGCCCGTTCTGATGGTCCTGGGCGGGAACGGTCACACCGTCTACTGCGAACGACAGGCTGCTGACATGAAACAGCCCGGGATAGGTGATGGTGGCAATGGCTGAGAGCTGTACCTGTTTGAGAGAAAGCAGATAACAATCTCCGGCCAGCGGACTCCGGATGTCTATTTCTGGCAGGTGGGTGGCGGGATCGAGCACCTGGAAGGAATTGATCACCGGGGCTGCCGGCGTATACTGCCCTCCGCCCGGTTGGGTGGCTTTCACCACAACCTGACCGGCCGCTCCCGTCAGGGTGATGGTATCCCCCGACACGGTGGCAGGACCGGACAGGACTTCGAAAAAGACCTGCAGTCCGGAAGTAGCCGTGGCTGTGATGGTAAATGGCTGATCTGTTGTCAGTTTGTCCGGTATCTGTGGAAAAGATATGGCCTGGTAGCCGGGATTCAGCGTCCCTCCGAAGTTGGAAGTGTCGCCGGTAAGCGCGAAATTCATCAGGTCGGCATCCCTTTGCGGACTGCCCACTTCGCTCACCAGCTTGGTGATGGCGGTGTTGTTCCCTCCCGGCAGACCCTGGTTAAACTTGTAATAAAGCTGTAAACCGCTCTCCTGGCCGGTGAGTTCATTGGCCATCATATCCTGGATCTCAGCCTGTGTCAGCGCCTTGTTCCAAACACTCACCTCATCCACCCTTCCGCCGTAAACAAAATTGAATCCCCCCAGCAGGCTTTTTCCAATGGCAAAGGCCATGTTGGAAACGGTGATCTGTCCGGAAGCTGCTGCACTGCCCTTCACGATGCCATTGGCATACAAGGTGATGCTGCTCCCGTCGTAAACCCAGGCAAAATGCTGCCACATCTCGGGTACAATGGTATTGGCAGGAGCTACATATTCATGAAAACCCGCCGAGCTGATATACCTGCACTCAATGACCCCGTTGTTCAGGATGATCATGTAAAAACCCTGGGTGCCTGAACGAAAGCCCATCATCCCCTGCCCATACCCCAGGGCATCGGTATAAAACCAACCTGTAATCGCAAAACCGGAAGCATTCTGGATATACTGTGAAGCATCCGGCAACTGGACAAAATCGTCAACCTTGTCGAAATGCAGGTACTGGTTCGACTGGGCACTGGTGAAGGATGGCAGGCAGGCTGCTAACGCCATCATACAAAAAAGTCGTAAAAAAGCCTTCATGATCTGAAAATGATTAATTGTGAAAGTAAATGTACAAAAAAAACGACAGGCGATGTGCAGGATGCCTCGTTACATGGCCGGCAGAGGTTTATAATTGGTTTTCAATCGTTTGGAAATGATGTCAGCAATTTCTTCGATGGAAATCCTGTCCTGTTTCATGCTGTCGCGCTCCCTGATGGTGACTGTATTGTCGGTCAGGGTCTGGTGATCCACGGTAATGCAGTAAGGGGTTCCGATGGCATCCTGTCTTCTGTAACGGCGGCCGATAGCGTCTTTCTCGTCGTACTGGCAGAGATAATCGAACATCAGGCTGTCCATGATCTCCCTGGCTTTCTCAGGCAGTCCGTCTTTCTTCACAAGCGGAAGCACCGCTGCTTTTATGGGAGCCAGCATGGGTGGGATCCGCATGACGACGCGCTCTGAGCCGTCTTCAAGCCGCTCCTCGGTGTATGCATGGCTCAGGATGGCAAGAAAAGTGCGGTCCAGTCCGATGGAGGTCTCAACCACATAAGGGACATAACTTTCATTCAGCTCCGGATCGAAATATTGCAGTTTCTTGCCGGAATACTGCTGGTGATTGCCAAGATCGAAATCGGTACGGGAATGGATCCCTTCCAGTTCCTTAAAACCGATGGCAAACTCAAATTCGATATCGGCGGCGGCATTGGCGTAATGTGCCAGTTTTTCATGGTCATGAAAACGGTACTTTTCGGCCGGGATGCCCAGGGAATGATGCCAGCGCATCCGCTCCGACTTCCAGTACTCATACCACTTCATCTCCTCACCCGGCCTGACGAAAAACTGCATTTCCATCTGCTCAAACTCGCGCATCCTGAAGATAAACTGCCTTGCCACGATCTCGTTTCGGAAAGCTTTTCCGGTCTGGGCGATGCCAAAAGGGATTTTCATGCGCCCCGACTTCTGTACATTCAGGAAATTGACAAAGATCCCCTGAGCCGTCTCAGGCCTTAAATACACTGAGTTCGCCTCCCCGCTCACCGATCCGAGCTGGGTAGAAAACATCAGGTTGAACTGCCTCACCTCTGTCCAGTTGCGGCTTCCCGACAGGGGACATACGATACCGAGTTCTTCAATCAGGGCCTTGACATCCGCAAGGTCGCCACGTTCCAGTGCAGTGTAGAACCTTGCTTTGATATCCTTTATTTTCCCGTTGTATTCAAGTACTTTGGGACTGGTATTCCGGTATTGCTCCTCATTGAAGGCCTCCCCGAAACGTCCGGCGGCCTTGTCCACTTCCTTCTCAACCTTCTCCTCCAGCTTCGCCAGATAATCTTCCACCAGGACATCCGCACGGTAGCGCTTTTTGGAATCCTTGTTGTCGATCATCGGGTCGTTGAAGGCATCCACATGGCCGGAAGCTTTCCACACCGTGGGATGCATAAAGATGGCGGCATCGAGGCCGACGATGTTTTCATGGTACTGCACCATGGCCTTCCACCAGCACTCCCTGATATTGTTTTTCAGTTCAACCCCATACTGCCCGTAGTCGTAAACAGCGCTCATCCCGTCGTAGATCTCGGATGAAGGGAAGACAAAACCGTATTCTTTCGCGTGCGAAATGATCTTTTTAAACAGTTCTTCGTTGTTTGCCATAAGTCCTTGCGTATTTCGGGCGGCAAAGATAGGGAAAATCACGTTGAACGGAAGGGCAAACAAGAATCCCGGGATGCAGGGCTGATCAGGGTGTCTCGTCCTAAAAAAGGTTAACAATTTAATTCTTAATCCTGGTATCAATTTACAACCATTGCTTCCAACATTCCCCGCCTTATCACTTCACCACGCAACGTGCACAAGCGCACACGCGCACAAGCCACCTAAACCCCATTGCCTGATCCCTATCATGTATCCAATCTCCCGCTGAGGCAATTTTTTATATCTTCGTTCCACTACATTTCATCCTTCTAAAAAATGCCTATTTTGCAAACAAATTTTCCACTATGAAACTGCGCAAGCTGTACTTTTCTCTGATCCCGGCCTGTATTATTTTCTTCAACACCATGCTGGTCGCTGGCCCGGGCGATACCGTGGTGGTGAAAACCTTCCGTTTCGATACCAGCATGCGGCAGGGTGTTTTCCAGTTCCCGGATAATCCGGGCCAGAGCTGGGAGAAGATCCTGATGCTTTACAGCATGAGGTGCAAGAACGGCCTGGTGTCCAATTCCACCTATCCCAACCAGGGTTGCGGGGAGTGGGACTATAACTGTTTTACCTACCTGGTGGATTCTACGCAGACTGATTCCCTTAGAACAATACGCAACTCCCACGATATCAGTTCGTTCAGCGGAACGCTCTTCCCTTATACCACCCAGCCTGTCTATTCCTGGACGCTGTATCAGCAGCAACAGGTCACATGTGACACATTATACAGCCAGGACACAACACTGATCGGCAATGCTGCCGGTAACCTGCCCCATCCGCTGGCAACCGCTGCGGCCTGCGGCAAGGCACAATACCTTTGGAGAGCCGCAGAACTCTCGGCGGCAGGAATGACCGCCGGACCTGTCTCAGCCCTCAGGCTGAAAATCACCAATCCCGGCAGTGATGCCCGTTTTCTGAGGATCAAACTGAAACTGCTATTACAGGATAGCCTCAACCACGACGCCCCGGTACTCGACAGCCTGTCGGAAGCCTATTTCCTGAATACTTCCTTTCCTGCCGACGGCTGGATCACTTTCCGTTTCCATCAGCCTTTCCACTGGGACGGATTATCGAACCTGCTGGCAGAATTCAGCTTTAGCGGACCTGCAGGAGGAACCGACAACCTTGTGTCCGTCCATGATGCCGGTTTCACGGCAGGCCTTGTCAATTTTGAGCCCGATGCCTGCCTCCGGTTTAGTGGCGGAATCCAGGTGATGAAAGTGAACCCTGCTTTTTTCCCGCAGGTCACTGATAAGATCAGTATCGCATTCTGGTGCAAGGGAGATCCCGCCAAACTTCCGGCCAACACCAGCATCATGGAAGCCGTGGATGCATCGGGCAAGCGCCAGGTCAACATCCACCTGCCCTGGGGTAATTCACGCATTTACTG
The DNA here is from genome assembly GCA_022709385.1 of Bacteroidota bacterium. Lineage (GTDB taxonomy): Bacteria > Bacteroidota > Bacteroidia > Bacteroidales > CAIXZF01 > JAKLIX01. Next base: position 5,799 of record JAKLIX010000014.1, read on the forward strand.
GGACTGTGGCAATGATGGCAGCAATTATGACCGCATCGACAAAGATGCCGGCCCGGAAGAGATCGAAGGTCGCTGGAATTTCTGGACTTTCACCAAAAATGCCGTCAGCGGGGAGATGAAGATCTTTAAGAATGCCCAGCTCTGGGCAAGCGGAACCGGCAAAACCAAACCCATCACACTCAGCAGGTGGATCTGCGGCGCATCAGTGAACGGAAGCAACCCCTACTACGGCATGCTCGACGAACTGAGCATCTGGAACACCGATCTTGACAGCGCCGGTATTGCCCGGATCATGTACCGCAATGTTGAAGCCACCCATCCGGCATACGGCCACCTGATGGCCTTCTACCGCTTCAATGAAGCCGCAGGCACCATCGCCTCCGACTCCGGTCCGCTGGCCGTCACTTCCTCCCTCATCAATCCCGGCTGGCATCCATACAGGGGCGAAGCACTTATGCATAACTTCACTCCTACGGAATGGCGGCCGGATGTGGTGTTCGTCAACAGCGTCTGCGATACCAGCCTGTTGCTGATTCCCCAGACCGACTCAAGCCTGCTGGTGCCGAGCTCCGTCATCTCCTACGAGGTCATCTCCAACAACCTGTTTGTGATCGACACCATCTATGTCTGGCCTGCCGGATATGCTTACATCAGCAGCCCGGACGGAAGCCTGCTCGATTCGATACCCGTGACGGCGGAAGACAGCATCCAGCTTACCCAGCTTACCTATTACCAGCGCAGGCCCATGCGGGTGGAACTGATCAACTTCATCACGCCATACGGTCTTGGCCTTAACCTCAACGGCCTCACCGGCCGAACCTGGATCTTCGATGTCACCGACTACGCACCCGTCCTGAAGGGTCCCCGCTTTATGGCCATGTCCGACGGTATCTACCAGGAAGACAATGACATCACTTTTGTGTTTTATGAAGGAAGCCCGGTCAGGGAAGTGATGTCACTGCAACAGATCTGGCCGAGTGGAAGCTGGGTATCTCCTTCATACAATGACATTTACAACGACAAGTATTTCGAAGCCAGGGATATCAAGCTGCCGGGAGATGCAGACCAGTTCAAGGTCAGGTCGGCCATCAGCGGTCACGGACAACAGGGCGAGTTCGTACCGCGAACCCACAGCCTCACCCTTAACGATACTGTCAACTTTCCCTTCCAGGTCTGGAAACACTGTTCCGACAACCCCATCTACCCCCAGGGCGGTACCTGGGTCTACGAACGTGCAGGCTGGTGCCCCGGAGCCGTGGTGGATACCAGGGAATTTGAACTCACTCCCCTGGTGACGCCAGGCCAGGACATCCGCCTCGATTACAGCCTTCCCTACAATATGAACCCCGGCGCTTCCAATTACAGGGTGAACCACCAGCTGGTATGCTACGCTCCTCCTTCCTTTGAACTTGATGCCCGCCTGGAATATGTAAAACAACCCAGCGACCGGACAGAATTCATGCGGCTGAACCCCCTCTGCAACCAGCCACTTGTCGGATTCCGCAATACCGGCAGCACCCCGCTCACCTCACTCGATGTGGTTTACGGGCGCCAGGGCGGGACACTCTCGACTTTCAACTGGACGGGCAACCTCGCCTTCAACGAATTACAGGAAGTGTCACTCCCCATGCCCGACTGGAACAGCAGCAACAGCGACTGCTTTATTGCTTACGTGACAAATCCCAACGGCGGCAGCGACCAGTATGCCTACAATGACTCTGTCTGTTCGAAATTCATTCCCAGTCAGGCCTGGCCCAATAACCTGGTTGTTGAACTGAAAGCCAACAACCGGCCGTGGGAAAATTATCTCATCCTGCTCAACAGCAACGGCGACACCGTACTCTATCACAACAACCTCACTGCCAACCAGATATATCGCGACACCCTCGATTTGCCCGACGACTGTTACACCATCAGGGTTTTCGATTCCGGTGACGACGGTCTCAGCTTCTGGGCCAATACCGCGCAGGGAACAGGGTACTGCCGGATCATCAGCAGCCTGAACAATACCATATACAAATCTTTCAACCCCGACTTTGGCGACAACATCTACCTGCAGTTCAGGGTGGAACTGGCCCTCGGACTCCCGGAAACCGCGACAGAAGGCAGACCGGATCTCAGTCTCTATCCCAATCCGGTGGCAGATGTGTTACGGATTGATTACAAGGGAATGACGGGAGGCAGCCTGCAGCTGTCCCTCATCAGCATCACCGGACAAATCATGCTGGAAGAAACGCACAGACTGGATGAGGCGGACGGAAGCCTGTTGATCGGTACGGCCGGCATACCGGCCGGCACTTACGTGCTTGGGATGAAACACGGTACCTTCAGGGAGCATCGTAAAATCGTGCTGCTGAAATGACATTCCGTATGGAGTGCAAATTGAACACCCTGCTATGTCATTGTTTCGCTCCTGCGGAGCTGTTTTTGAACGATTTCATACATGGTAAAACAAATGGAAAGCTGCAGCGCAACGTCTGATCAGTAAAAATCTTATCAGAGCCCATCGCACGGAATGCACCACCTGCCCTGAGTGAGAATGTGAATCTTTCCCATGCGGAACCCATGCTGTTTATACGCATGATGTCGACGATTTTGTGTCATTGGTACAAAAATTTTTGTCAGGAGCGTCTCCAGGGATTATCTTTATCAATAAATAAAGGAGGATCACATCATGGAATACAGGGTACACCGCATTGAAGTCAACAAATCAAACATGCAGGAAAAACTGGAAAACCTGCTGAGGGGATTAAAAGGAGAGCTTGTTTCTATTACTCCTTATGTCACAACCTTTTTTCTCTTTTACGGATCCAGGGTGGAATATCTGCTTGTGGTGGAGAAAATAAGCTGATTGCCGCGTAGGGCCGGAATCAGCTTTCGTATCGAAATGTTTTTGTTGTATTTTTGTCCCGGCTCACTCCCCTGCATGAGTAACAGAAACATTTCATCATCACTGATATGGCAACAACTACGCCACGCCTTGGCTTTCTGCTGACTTTCCTTTTGCTGACTTTCTTCGTCAGTTCCCAGAACCTTAGCTGGCAGTGGGCCAAAGGAGCAGGCGGAACAGAGCATGATTACATCCGGTCAGTTGCATGCGATGCGTTTGAAAGTGTGTATGTGACGGGGTACTTTTCGAGCGCTTCAGTCAGCCTGGGATCCTTCACCCTGACCAATGCGGCATCCGCAACCGCTGATATGTTTATTGCCAGTTTCGATGCCTCAGGCAATGTACTCTGGGCACAACGTGCAGGCGGAAGCGGGAACGATTATGGCATGTCGGTCTGTATCAGTAAATCAAGAAATATCTATGCTGCCGGGTATTTTACCAGCGACAGCATTGTTTTCGGATCTTATGTCCTGACCAATACCGCTGTTCCGGGTGCAGACCTGTTTATCGTGAAATATGACGCCGGCGGAAATGTTGTATGGGCAAGGTCAGCCTCAGGCTGCGCCGGCGATGACGCAGTGTATTCCCTGGCTGTCGATCCGGCAGGTTATTTATACGGTACCGGGTACTTTGAGGCTCCATCCATCATCCTTGATTCCGACACCCTGAATGCTGCACCCGCCAATTACAGGGATTTTCTTGTGTTTAAGATGGACAGCCTGGGCAATATTATCTGGGCAGGAACCGCACCCGGAACAGGCAATGATGTGGGTAATGCGGTTGCAGCGGATGCCTCGGGCAATGTCTTTGCCGGCGGACAGTTTACCAGTCCGGCCCTGACATTCGGAAGCATCGTGGTCAACAACAGTGCATCCGGAAACAATGATGCTTTTATGGTTAAATACGACAACCTGGGAAATGTACAATGGGCCAGAGAAGCAGGAGGAAGTCACCATGATTATACATTGTCGGTATGCACAGACTATTCCGGAGATATCTATGTGGCAGGATATTACAGGAGCAGCCAGGTGACTTTCGGGGCTTATACGCTGAGTAATTCCGGTACACCTTACGGAAATTACTTCCTGGTGAAGTACAATACGGCAGGTCTTGAACAATGGGCAGTACAGGCAATGGGGAGCAGCACCAGCGACGCCATCACTTCGGTTGCAGCCGACCCTTTCGGCGGGATTTATGCCTGCGGACATTTTCAGAGCCCCTCGATCACGTTTGGGCCCTATGTCCTGACCAACACCACCAGCAACATGCAAATCTTTGTTGCCAGGTTCGACCAGTCAAACGGCAATGCGATGTGGGGAATCACCCTGAGCAATACAGGTCACGATCTGGCCAACGCCGTGGCCCCCAACAGTGCAGGGTATGCTTATGTCGGAGGACAGTTTACCAGCACCAACCTCACTTTTGGCACCACCACACTGACCAATGCAGGGAACGGCATGAATGATCTTTTCCTTGCCAAACTCGACGGCAGTGTGGCTGTTCGGCCTGAAGTCCCTGTTCAAAATGCGGTTGTTTACCCAAATCCCGCGAATGACGAGGCCTTCGTCAGCCTGGGCTCTGATATGTCGGGCGCCGTATTGCAGGTAGTGAACTGTTACGGACAGACAGTCAGAACCATATCCCCAATCCTTGGCAACACGGCAATCGTCAACCTGAAGGCGCTTGAAGGCGGGTTATATTTTATCCGGGTAGTCAGAGACCATCAGGTGATTGCAAGTTGCAAGGTGATCGTTGGCGACTGATACCGGCAGGCAGTCATGGCCAGCTTCGGATGCTGCTGCCCGTTTTCAAAACACTACTGATTCTTCATACATCTGACAGCATAACCGTCTTCCTGCCAGAAGTTGTATCGTTCAATGGCACCCCCTCCGAACATCATCAGCCAGAAAATACCATGCGTGGTATATTCTATTGTGGAAGTCCAGATGGGTGCGGCAAGGGTCAGGCCGCTGAATTCACCGGCGAGGTTGCGGTTACCGGAGGGCAGACAGGTAAAACCCGAGCTGTTGGTTGCTCCTTCGTTGGGCGGTGCCCAATGATCGAAACCGCTTTCTTTCAGACTGCCGCCTGCGACTGTACCCGACAAACCCCAGTCGCAACTGACATCCTGATCGAGCCAGGCAGCCAGTTCACACCAATCTGAATCGGAAGCCACATGCCAGCCGTCAGGACAAATCCCCTGGACTCCTGCTGCACTCTGGTACTGCATCATTTCTCTCCATTGGTAAAGTCCGCCGTAAATTTCACAATTCAATGGTTCATCATCATAACAGTACTTCTCAATCACGGTATTGTCGGTTTGTTCCTGAGCACCTGCTATCATAACACCGATGTCCATGTTTTCCGCAAGCCAGCACTGATTCCCGATCTCCACAGTATGATATGTTTTATTGTCATAGTCAACCGTAAGGATGCCGTTGCAGGGCTGCCAGGGATTCCCTCCGAAAGAAAGCAACACAGTGTCTGAAGCGCTTTCCCCGCAAATGTTGTCAATTGTCCAGACAAGCAGGTATGCATCTCCGTCGACACCGCAAAAGACTGAAGCAGGATTGGATGGATCTTCAAGCCATCCGCCCTGTCCGCTTAGGATGGTCCAGCTTGCAGTTTCCTCCGCTGCCGGAACATTTGCCTCCAAAACAGTGCAAGTCGCATCGGTGATCACCTGGTCTTCCCCTGCATATGCAGCACTGATTGGTGCACAATCGTTCCTGATACACCTTGCGGAATACCCTTCTTCCTGCCAGGCGTTGAAACGGTGAATGGCAGGCTGATCCCATGTAATCAGCCAGAAAATACCATGTGTGGTGTACTGCATGGTGGAAGTCCAGTACTGGCAGTTTTTTTTCAGGTTGCGGAAACTCCCTACGGTTTCTCTGAAACCACTTCCTTTGGCGCTGAATCCGCTGATATTTGTAGCTGCAGCATTGGGTTCTTTCCAGTAATTATTCCCGCTGAGTTTAATCTTGCCTCCGGCATCTGTGCCTGAAAGGCCCCAATCACAAACGACAAGGGGATCGAGAAATGTCAGCATGGTACACCAGTCATTGTCCGTTGCCACCCGCCATCCGTCCGGACATAGTCCCCTGCCCGGATTTTGCTGATACTGCATCAGTTCGTCCCATTGATACAGCGCGCCAAAACGTTCACAATTCAACGGATCATCGTCATAACAGTATTTTTCAGTCACACCGTTGTCGCTTTGTTCCTGACTTCCTGCGATCATCAGGCCTGCGTCAAGATTTTCCCTCATCCAGCACTGGTCTCCGATCTGGACTGTATGGTAACGTTTTCCCTGGTATGTGATATATTGTAAATCCGGGCATGGCTGGATACTGTTATCTGCAAATGAAACAACAACCTCCGAACTGTCCGTCCCACAGGCATTACTGCTGATCCAGCGCAGGCGGTAAAATTCCCCGGGAACACCCTGAAAGGCGGCTGCAGGATAGTGGATATCACTGAAACTGCCATCGAAGCCGGTCACGATCTTCCACGTCCCTGTTTCGCCCCATTGCAGGTCTGAAGCCGCCAGGACAAGGCTTGTACCTTCGACATCCAGGGTATCGGTTCCTGCCTGGGGCTGCGAAAGCGGCGGATGACAGGGAAGCGGAATGAAGCTTCCGTTCACGTCACCTGCACAGAGCACTCTGATGTTCACGTTCTGGCCCGACAATGAATCCACACTGATCGAATGGTTTTCGCTTACCCAGTCCGGCAATGGAAATGCGCTGATGAGCTCCACGAAACGCCGCTGTACCAGCAGGGCATCAATGGAGTTCAGGTTGCCAGAAAGGTTGACATCACCTGCCGTGAAATTGATTCCGCTCAGACTGATCAGCTGGATGAAATGGTTCAGTATCTGCAGGGCATCAATGCTGTTCACCCCGCCAAAGGGTGCAGAAGGTTCGGCCCGGATCGTGTAATTGCCGTTCTCAAGATTGCGGAAACAGAATTTGCCGTTACGATCCGTGGGAACGGAATCCAGCACGCTCCCATCCTGTGCGGTCAGCAAGACTTTCGTATTGCCGAGTCTCAGGTTTCCGGGATTCTTATATGTAACTGTTCCCCTGATTTCCGAATACAGGAGTATTTCAACGGTATCATATTCTGAAAAATATCCGTTGTCCAGCCGGAGCAACATCCTGACAACATCGCCGTCGGACACGGTATTGCTCAGTCTGAAGAACAGGGAATCGCAACGCTTTTCCATGATGGCCAGGTCGTTATACTGCCGGTCTCCGCCGACACTGTCAAAGACCGGGTCCAGTGGCAGCAAGGATACAGTGAAAGATGCGGGCTGAGCAAGCCCTTCCCGCTGTATTTCATAATGCAGATATGCCTGGAAGGAACTCAGGTATTCCGGAGGAAATACCTTAAGCCCGGCTGTATGACCTGCCAGCCGGGCAGCAGTGATATTCTGGTGAAGATACCGGTGACAATACGGCACAATGGCCGTAAGCGAAGGCCAGAATTCGGATACCTCGGGACAAAAAGACAAGATCTTTGGTTTCATTGCCTGCTCCCCGTACATCCAGTCTTCACTGCTTCCATTGCCGGTATACAGTAACTCGGAAATAGTACCGGATTCCAGGCCGCTTTCTGCAGTCATGCGGGCACTGAAAAAACGGTACAGACTGTCGTCAACAGTTGCCGAATCAGCCGTATAACCCCAGGGGAACAGGAAAGCACAGGTACCTGTATGATAATTCAAACCTAAACGAAAACCATGGTTCAGGCAGAGATCCCTGACATTTTGTGTCTCCGGCTCGGAGAAGGCAGCCGTACCCCTGAAAGTCGCGTGGGAAGGAACGGGGGAAGAACCGATATCATCAAAACCCCAAAAGAAACCATAGTTGCGGTTAATATCCACTCCGAAACTTCCATCGCCGTTATCGCTGCGGTTTTTTCGCCACATTCCGCCACCTGACGGATTGGTTTGCTGGTTATACAAATAACCATCGGGGTTCACCACCGGAATAAAATACAGTTCAGTATGATCCACCAGTTGCCTGACCATCGAATCATTTTCATAATTTTCAAGCAGATACCACATGAAATACAAGAGTTGCTGCATACCAAGCGGTTCACGTGCATGATGAAGGGCAGTATACAGGATTTCTGGCTCATCTTCATCAAGCAAAGGATTGTCGGATATCCTCAGCCAATAAACCGGATTACCGTCATGCGACAGGGTCTGGCTTATGGCTTGTTTGGAAGATATCAGCTCAGGAAATAACAAAGCCATGGAATCCAGCTGGTTAAGGATATTCTCCCAGGTGTAGAAACCGCCCATGCTACCAAGATAAAAATGGGAAGGTACCTGATACTGGACCTTCTGCGATAAAAGCCCGGCCATTACATCCGCAGCGGATAATTCCTGCTGATACCTTTCTGCCAGCATGCTTCCGACATCGCTCACCATAACGGTGAAAGGTATCCCCATTTTTCGCAGGGCGGCTGTTTCAATTTCATTGAGATCGGCCAGAATCCGGCCATCCTCCTGAACACTGCAATCTTCAAGGGCAATACCCGCGGCAGCCAGCATCACATGAGCGGAAGGCTGCAGGTTTATCATGACCCTTGCATAAGGGCCCTGCTGTGAATATGATGCCTGAATCCACAGAATAATACTGAACAAAGTGAAGAAACCTCTCATTGAATTTGTGATTTGGATCATCCAAATATAAGAAATAATCCATTGGGTGTCAAGCAGTGCGGAAATGCAAGAATGCGGGAATGCAAGAATGCGGGAATGCAAGAATGTCAGAGAGGGGGCGGGGGTATTCCGTGTTTTTGATAATCATGCATCACCATGATCCTGACCAGCTGCCTGAAATCAGTTTTCGGCTCCCAACCGAGAAGTTCCCTGGCTTTTGAATAATCTCCCTGAAGATAATCCACTTCAGTCGGACGAAAATACCTGGGGTCGATGGCCACCACCACGGCACCCTTCCTTTTCTCCAGGACTTTTGCGACGGTTTCATCGACAGCATCACCCGCGCCTGTGAGGATGCCGCATTCATCCACGCCTTCCCCTTCCCAGCGAACTGCCGCACCCAACACCCGGAAGGCCTCCTCCGTGAATTCACGTACACTGTGCGCCCGGTTGGTGGCAAGCACATAGTCTCCGGCCTGCCCGGCCTGTAAAATTCGCCACATGCCTTCCACATACTCCGGAGCATATCCCCAGTCGCGCTTTGCATCCAGGTTCCCGAGCAACAGCCTCTCCTGCCTGCCGCTAAGGATATTGGCAACCCCCACGCTGATCTTTCTTGTGACAAAGGTCTTTCCCCTCCGCTCCGATTCATGATTGAACAAGATTCCGTTACAGGCAAACAGATTGTAAGCTTCCCTGTAATTCACCACGATCCAGTAAGCGTAAAGCTTCGCTGCAGCGTAAGGAGAACGCGGGTAAAATGGGGTGTTCTCGTTCTGTGGTACCTGCCCGGCTTTCCCGTATAACTCGGAGCTGGAAGCCTGGTAAAACCTGGTGTTGATGCCAGTTTCACGAATGGCGTCCAGAAACCGCAGGGTTCCTACCGCATCCACTTCAGCCGTATACTCCGGAACCTCAAAGGAAACCTGTACATGCGACTGAGCCCCCAGGTTATAAATCTCATCAGGCCGGATACGCTCCACAAGGCGGTTCAGGTTGGAGGAATCCGTCAGGTCGCCGTAGTGCAAAAACAAACGCTGGTTCAGCAAACCCGGTCTGCTGTAAAGGTGGTCGATGCGGAAGGTGTTGAAAGAACTGGACCTGCGGATGATCCCGTGAACCTGGTATCCTTTTTCCAGTAATAATTCTGTCAGGTATGACCCGTCCTGGCCGGTGATCCCTGATATGAGGGCGGTTTTTGTCATGGTGAATGGGTATGGGGATGGTGCCGTGGTTTAGTGGTTTAGAAGTTTAGAAGTTTATTTATATTTCATACTTCCGTCGGGGTTTGGGTTAGCTGTTGTGGTGTGTCAAATATAGGTTTTTTGATTAAACTTTTTGTGAAGTTGTTTTTTTGAGTACTTTTGTTACTCAAAAAGAGGTCATGTTTATTGCCCAAATAGTGGAATGAATGGATTTTTTCGGGCAATGTTTTTATTATCATTATGTTACACACACTGATCACGAATAAAACCAGACTGAAGATCCTGCTGAAGTTCTTCCTGAATGCCAACACCACCTCCTACTTGCGGGATCTGGAAGGGGAATTCGGAGAATCCACCAATGCCATCAGGCTGGAACTGAACCGTTTCGAACAGGCCGGCCTGTTGCAAAGCAATCCGAGCGGCAACAAGAAAGTCTTCAGGGCAAATACCGCTCACCCGCTATTCAGCGACATTCACAACATCGTTCTAAAGACCATCGGCTTCGACCAGGTGGTCGACAGGGTGATCCGCAAGCTTGGAGGCCTGCAGCGGGCATACCTCACGGGAAACTTTGCCAGGGGACTGGACAGCCGGATGATCGACCTGGTGCTGATCGGAAATGGGATTGACAAACAATACCTGCTGAATCTGATAGGGAAAGTGGAAAACAGGATCAACAGAAAGATCCGTTTTGTGATCCTGGAACCTGAAGAAGCATCCCGTCATATGCAGGAGCATCCGGAAGCCCTGCTGCTCTGGGAAATCAGATGAGCCCGGCAATAACGGATAAAACCAGCTAAGATGACAACAGGTCCGCTCAGACGTTTGCAACAGCTTCTTTTCGGCAGCCAGCTGAAAAAGAATGTATCCGTCAGCACCATGACCCACGGACTGAACATCCTGATCGCCCTGGTGAGTTACCCTGTGTATATCCGCTTCCTGGGATTTGAGCAGTTTTCCTTATGGGTAACGCTTTCGGTTGTGATCACCTTCGCCATGCTGGGTGAACTGGGCATCAGCAACGCCATTGTAAAATACATCGCCAATGCCATGGCCGATGACGACCGTGCCGGGATAAGGAAGATCATTTCCAATTCCTATTACATTGTATTCCTGGCCTCTGCGGTGATCCAGATCCTGATCCTGCTGTTTAACAATCAAATTATCAGGATTTTGTCAATACCGCCCGCCTTTGTTTCCATCTCACGTTCCATGATCCCCCTGATCGGCGCGGGGATATTCACTTTCCTGGTTTTCGATGTGATCCGGGGCGTGATTACGGGGATGGGCAGGCTGGATCTTTCGAACCTGCTGCTGACCGGCAGCAGTGCCGCCAGGCTGCTTTTTTCGGTAGTGTTGCTGAGCTTCAAGCCCGACATCTTCAGCCTGATCTATGGGGTGATCATCACCAATGTGTTGCTGGTGGCCGGCGGTACCCTGATCATCAGACGACAGTCCGGCCTGGCAGCCTTTTCTTTTACCAGGCCGGAACCCTCAGTGATCAAGGCATTGCTGCACTTCGGTTCATCCATTATCGGGATACAGGTATCGAACCTGCTTTCCTTTCCTATCATTAAGATCTTGTTGGCCAGGATGTTCGGTCTTGAATATGTCGGTTTCTTCGAGCTTGCCACCAAAGCAGCCTACGCTTTCCGTACCTTGTTCGAGAAAGGCCTGTTCGCCATTATGCCGGATATTGCATATTTATCGAAGAAAAACGCTCAGGCGGCCGAAGGAAACCTTCAGATTTACCGGAAAGTCCTGAAGCTTACCCGGAAACTGGCTGTCCCGGCGCTAGCCTTTTTCATCCTGCTCAGCGTGTTCTCAGGGTTTTTGCTGAAGCTGTGGCTGGGTCCGGATTTCAACAGCCGGATCCATGGCGGTTTTCTCCTTATGCAACCGGCCATCCTTGCCGGACTGCTCCTGCTTCCGGCATATTATGCCCTGATGGCAAGCGGCAGGGAAAAACACTGCATGTTTGAGGCAATGATCCGCTTTATCCTGACCATCGGCCTGATGACGGCGCTTATCCTGTGGAAAGCGGATTTCATGGTAGTATTCGTGATCGTGTCCATTTCCGTGATCGTGTCAAATTCATATATCGCTTATATCTTTTTCATCAACAGCAAGCCCGGGGTAAAATGAAACTGCTCAGATACTTCATCCTTCCGTTCAGTATCACCGCCTTGTTGCTGCTCCTGTTTTTACCCGACCGGAGCGAGCTGGCCCGGCGCTGGGATCTGCTGTTGCTTGCTCCCGCCCTGTGCACCATCGTGCTGAGCCGCTTCAGGAAGTATGCGCTCATCTTAAACCCCAGGATCAATCTTGTTTCCGCTTTTTTCGTGATCATGTACCTGGTGATGCTGCTCGGAAACCTCAACTATTATGTGGTGCTTTCTGTTTTCCCGGGCTACGAAAACGATATCACCAGAACCAATCTTTACTGGATTGGCTGTATGGGCTTTTTTGCGGCAGGGGTGATCCTGCACCAGCAATCCGGTAAAAAGGCGGGCAGGCGGCAGGCTGGACCGGTTTATCCGCTTTCCTTGCGGCTTGTGATTGTGTTGTTTATTCTTTCTCTGCTGAGTGTGAGCGTAGCGTTTTTCAGTCTCGGCCTGATCCCCTTCATCGGGGGTGTGGGAACCGGAGAACGCTATACAGGCTTTTCAGGCAGTTCCCTTCCGGTACGTTTCTGGTCGCTCTGTGTGCTTTCCGGTCTTTTCTCGGCAGCCCTTTACTTATTTCACGCCAGAAAAAAGTTATACCTGCTTTTCTGGGGACTGTCATTTGTCATTTCGCTGTTTTTTATCATCCGGGTTTATCCCTTCCTGCTGCTGGCTTCCACTGTAGTTGCCTTCCTTTTCACGATGGGTTCAGCCAGAAAGATCACCCTGACGCTGCTGCTCATCTCCATCCTCTACCCTGTTTCCAACATGCTCTTTATCGACCACCGCACCGGCGAAATAACCAACCCCGTCAGAAACGCCTCATCCCTGCATTATATCCAGCGGAACTTTATCTATACCACTTTCAACGAGTATTCACAATTGAACATCATCATCAACCGCTATGATGAACCTTTGAAATACGGGGAAACCTTCCTGTCTGTCCCGGTATCCCTGATCCCTGCCCCGGTACTGGCGGTATTTAAGATCGACAAGCAGGAAATACAGCGGAACAATTCTGCCGTGATCACGGCCGGCTTTCTGAATTCCACAAGTTCAAAAGGTCTGAGAATCGGGATCACAGGAGAATTGTTCATCAATTTCGGTTTTTACGGCATGTGCTGTATGATCCTTTTCGGGATCGCCATCAGCTATATTCATAACAAACTGAACTATTACGCCCCCACCGACTTCAGACATACCGCCTTCATCCTTTTTTACGGCCTGTTCATTTACGCCCTCATCAGCCAGATTGACGCTATTTCGTCTATGCTGGCCAATTATTTCATCGTCGTGATGATGATCATGATATTATCAAAAAAACGAATCTATGGAACCTAACAGTCAGTCGCACACCCTTTTGATCACGGGTGGTACCGGTTCATTCGGCAATACCGTGTTGAGGGAATTTCTCAACCGGGATGTTTTCGGAGAGATCCGGATTTTCTCGAGGGATGAAAAGAAACAGGACGACATGCGCCGTAAATACAGCAACGGCAAACTCAAATATTACATTGGCGATGTCAGGGACCGGCATTCGGTGGACATGGCGATGCGGGGAGCGGACTATGTCTTTCATGCGGCTGCACTCAAGCAGGTACCCTCCTGCGAGTTCTTCCCGATGGAAGCCGTCAGAACCAATGTACTCGGAACGGAACATGTGCTGGAAAGCGCCATGCAAAACGGGGTGAAGCGTCTGGTACTGCTGAGTACCGACAAAGCGGTGTACCCCGTGAATGCCATGGGTTTATCCAAAGCATTGAGCGAGAAGGTGATGCTTGCAAAAAGCCGGGAACTGAACGGGAGGGCTGCTTGTTTTTGCGGCACGCGATACGGCAATGTGATGGCCTCCCGCGGCTCTGTCATCCCCTTGTTCATCAGCCAGATCAGGGCCGGCAAAGCAATCACGGTGACCGATCCGCATATGACCCGTTTCATGATGACCCTGGAAGAAGCAGTGGACCTGGTGTGGTATGCTTTCAACAAAGGCAACAACGGAGATATTTTCGTACAGAAAGCGCCTGCCGCCACCCTTGCAGTTCTGGCCGAAGCACTGACAGACCTTTACAATGCCGCACTGCCGGTAAGGGTGATCGGGACCCGCCACGGGGAGAAGTTGTTTGAAACGCTGGTGAACAGGGAAGAAATGGCCAGGGCCGAAGATATGGGTTCATATTACCGTATCCCCGCCGATACCAGGGACCTGAATTACGGCAAATATTTCACCGAAGGCGAGGCAAGGGTTTCGGAAGTGGAAGATTACACTTCCCATAATACCCATCTGCTGAATGTGGAGGAGATGAAACAATTGTTGCTGAAACTGCCCCTGATACGGAAGGACATCCTCGGAGAAAGCCCGGAATACACCGATGAGGTGTGACAGGAATCATCAGACAAACTGAAATATCACATGCCATGATAAAAACAGGAATCACAGGACAGACAGGTTTTATCGGGACACATCTCTTCAACACCCTGGGCCTCATGCCGCACATTGACCGTATCCCTTTTGAAGATGAGACTTTCGGGGATGAAGCGAAGCTTGCTGACTTTGTTGCTTCGTGCGATGCGGTGGTTCACCTGGCTGCCCTGAACCGCCATCACGACCCGGATCTGATTTACAACACCAACCTGGACCTGGTGAAAAAGCTTATCCGGGCCTGTGAAGTCAGCGGCAGCAGGCCGCATATCCTCTTCGCCTCATCCACCCAGGAAAGCCTCGATAATCCTTACGGCAGGTCGAAACAAGAGGGAAGGGAAATGTTTGAAGCCTGGGCAGCCAGAAATGCTGCCTGTTTCAGCGCCTTTATCATCCCAAATGTCTTCGGCCCTTTCGGCCAGCCTTACTACAATTCGGTGGTGGCCACCTTCTGTCACCAGCTGACACACGGCGAAACACCCCGCATCGATCAGGACAGCGAAATGAAACTCGTCTATGTGGCCGGTCTGGTCAGTGAAATGATATCCCGCTTGGAGAAGGTGCAGGAATACAGGGACTCAGGACACACCGAATGCATCCGTGTCGCACATACCACCACCATGACCGTTTCCGCACTGCTTAATAAACTGGAACACTTCAAGGGATTGTATTTCGACCACGGCATCATGCCCGATCTGGGAAACGTTTCCGACCGCGATCTCTTCAACACCTTCCTTTGTTACATTGATCACGGCAGCTTTTTCCCTTTTCACCTTAAAACCCACTCCGACCATCGCGGCAGTTTTACGGAACTCATCCGGCTGAACAGCGGCGGACAGGTGTCTTTTTCCAGCACCCGTCCGGGCATTACACGCGGAAATCACTTCCACACCCGGAAAACGGAACGTTTTGCCGTCATTGCCGGACAGGCAAGCATTTCCATCCGCAGGACCGGTACCGCCCAGATCCATACCTTTCACCTCGACGGAAGCCGCCCCGCCTTCGTCGATATGCCCGTATGGCATACCCACAACCTGACCAATACGGGACAGGACGAACTCCTGACGGTGTTCTGGATCAACGAGCATTACGTGGACGAAGACAGCGATACCTTCTTTGAAAATGTCTGACTGGATTGCTTTAAGTTTAGGAGTTTAGCTGGTTTAGAAGTTTAGAAGTTGGTTTACTATATTTGATTAATACTATTTAAGATGCGTGTTTATAGTTTTGAGAAATTGATCGTATGGCAAAATGTCAGACAATTGGTGACTGAAATTTACAATGTTTCAACCTCATTCCCAAAGTTTGAAGAGTACGGTCTGGTCAGTCAAATCCGCAGATCTGTGGTTTCCATCAGCTCTAACATTGCAGAAGGTTCTTCAAGAAATTCTGCAAAAGAACAATCCCACTTTTATCACATAGCTTATGGTAGTACCGTGGAACTACTAAGTCAGTTAATATTATGCGCTGATTTAAAATACATTACTGACAAACAATTGCATACTTTACGAGAAATGCTGGAAAACATCACAAGTCAGTTGAACGCCCTTCACCAATCAACTTCTAAACAATAAAACTAAACCCTAAACCCCTAAACCAGCTAAACAACTAAACAACTAAACCCTTCCAACCATATGAAACGCCTCAAAACAGCAACCTTCGTCGGGACGCGGCCGGAAATCATCCGCTTGTCGCGAACCATGGCCCTGTTGGACCGTTACACCGAACAGGTCATCATTCACACGGGCCAGAATTATGATTACGAATTGAATGAGGTTTTCTGGAAGGAGCTGGAACTGCGTCGACCGGATCATTTCCTGGCAGTGGACACCTCGAGCCTGGGTGCCACGGTAGGCGATATCCTGCGGAAATCGGAGGAAGTCCTGCTGCTGGAAAAACCCGATGCGGTGCTGGTGCTGGGAGATACCAACTCCTGCCTGGCAGCCTATATGGCCAAACGCATGCATATCCCCATCTTCCACATGGAAGCCGGAAACCGCTGCTTCGACGAGAGGGTGCCCGAAGAAACCAACCGTCGGATCATCGATCATATCGCTGA
This sequence comes from Bacteroidota bacterium, assembly GCA_022709385.1. Classification (GTDB taxonomy): domain Bacteria; phylum Bacteroidota; class Bacteroidia; order Bacteroidales; family CAIXZF01; genus JAKLIX01. The sequence goes on from JAKLIX010000014.1 coordinate 22,214, forward strand.
CTTCAACCTGGTATATACCGAACATGCCCGCCGCCACCTTTTATCGGAAGGACTGCCCCACAACCGGATCTTTCTGAGCGGGTCGCCCATGAAAGAAGTCCTGGATTATTACAAACCCGGCATCGAACGCTCCGGTGTCCTTCAGGAACTGAACCTTGCGGAAAAGGCCTACTTCCTGGTATCCATCCACCGGGAAGAAAACGTGGACAGTCCCGCAACCCTGAAACACCTCCTTGGTATCCTCGATCTGCTGGCCGCTGCATATGGGTTCCCTTTGATCGTATCGACGCATCCGCGCACCAGGAAAAGAATAGCGGCAATGGATGCTTCCCTCTTGTCTGACCACGGCCTGATCCGCTTCCTAAAGCCATTCGGATTCTTAGATTATGTGAAGCTGCAACAGCATGCCCTTTGCGTGATCTCTGATTCCGGAACCATCAGCGAAGAGTCGGCCATCCTCTCCTTCCCGGCTGTCAGCCTCAGACAGAGCATGGAAAGGCCGGAAGCCCAGGATGCCGGTACCATCATTCTGACCGGCTTCGATCCGGATGCCGTGATGGCCTCGGTTGCCATGGTCATCGAAGAATTCCGTGAAAACCGGCAATCGCGGAAAATTCCGGAAGACTATACCATCACCGACACCTCCGCCAGGGTGGTAAAGCTGATCCTTGGAAGCACCCGCCTGAAAAAGCTGTCCTGAAAAGACCATGAGGATCACCATCTATACATCGGGAGATTTTCCCCACGGGCTGGCCCCCGAGAACTTTGTCAGGCAGATGGCTCTGGGACTGCAGGCTGCAGGTGCAGGGGTGAATGTCATCCGTTGGAGGGGAAGGCGTTATCCGCATCCCAATGACACAACGGTGCCTGCCGGGAATTTCCTGTTCCCGAAACCTTTTCAGCATGAAATCCTGAAATTCGCCGAGCTGATCCTGCTCATCCTGTTTATTCCCTTTAAACTGATTTACAGGAAAATCTTTCACCGGGATCAGGTGGTGGTCCTTTACGGCCTGGAATACTTCTATATCGTCTTTCCCTTCCTGCTGATCTGCAGGCTCACGGCCGTGAAATGCTTCAGGGTCATCACCGACAGTTATACAAGCCAGGCCATTGCCCCCGTGTTTTGGAAGCGGCCCAAGGTGTTCTTCTACCGATTGCAGTCACGCTGTTTCGACCGCTTCCTCAACGGAGTGCTTGTCCTGTCAGAACACCTCCGTGAGGACTGCCTGAGGAACGGGCTTCAGGAAGGAAACATCCTGCTGATCCCTCATTTCATCGATCTGAAAAGGCAGGACGCAACGGAAGGGCCGAAGCCTGTGAAAAACAGAATCGGGTATGTGGGCACGCCCAGTCCGGCCAATGGTATCCTCGACCTGGCGGCCGCCTTCCGGATCGTGTCGGAACGCCTGCCGGATCCGGAACTGATGATAGCCGGCAAGACCGGTATGGAAACAGAGAAAGAAATCAGCAGCATAGCAGGCAGCAAGGGGAAAGTGCTGTTCAGGGGCATGCTGCCGGGCGTTCAAGCCAGGGAGGCCATGCTGTCGTGTGCCGTGCTGGTAAATCCTAGGAAAACCGGACTCTGGGCTGATGCCGGCTTTCCGACCAAACTGGGAGAATACTTTTCCACGTGCATCCCTGTCGTGCAGACCAGGGTAGGTGACCCTTCCCGTTATCTGACCGACCTGAAAGAGGTGGTGTTTGCCGAACCCGATAACCCGGAATCCCTGGCTGATGCCATTCTCTATGTACTGGAAGATCCTGTAAGGGCTGAAGCCATCGGTAAAAATGGTTTCGACTGGGCCCTGGCCAAGCTCGACCATCTCACCAACGGAAAGAAACTGCTTGCCTTCATCAAAGCACATTGAAACAGATGAACATCCTTATCGTACACAGCAAAAATGCAGGCATCGTAAGCCCCTTCATCCTGGAGCAGGCGGAGAGCATCCGCAAAACAGGCATTGCAGTGGAATACTTCGGCATTGTGGGGAAAGGAATCACGGGTTACCTGAAAAACATGCCTGCATTCCGCAGGATGATAAGGGAATACAGCCCGGACCTCATCCATGCGCATTATGGTTTATCCGGTCTTTTTGCCAACCTGCAGCGGGAAATCCCCGTCATCACCACCTTTCACGGATCCGACCTTGCCGACCGCAGAGCAAGACAGTTCTCCCTCCTGGCCCGGCGCTTGTCGGCTGCTTCCGTCTTCGTTTCCCAAAGGATGACACAATTTTTGCCGCGACTTCAGAACCCTTTGATCATTCCCTGCGGCGTAGACACTGCCGTGTTCGGGCAACTGCAGGCGGAGTCCCTGCCCAAACCGCCCGCCATCGTGCCCGGCAGGATCAATGTCCTCTTTTCCTCCGCATTTTCAAAACCGGTGAAAAATGCCGCCCTGGCACACGCAGTCTGCCGGAAGGCGGAAGCCGCTACCGGGAAGAAAATCAGCCTGATTGAACTGAAAGCTTATACGCGCCCGGAAGTGAACGCCCTGATGATGCATGCCGACTGCCTGCTGATGACTTCCCTGTCGGAAGGTTCTCCGCAGTTCATCAAGGAAGGCATGGCCTGCAGCCGGCCCATCGTCAGCACCGACGTGGGCGACGTCAGGTGGCTGACGGGAGATACGGCAGGCTGCTTCGTGTCTGCCGCAGATCCGGAGCTGCTTGCCGGAAACCTGGTGAAGGCATTGGAATTCAAAGAGACCCGTGGCCGTGAACACATTTTAAGCCTCGGGCTCGACCTGGAAAGCATCGCTCACAGGCTAACAGCCCTGTACGAAGGTGTGCTGCACGAAAAAAGAAAAACAGGAAAGAACCACCATGCAGAAAAACACTGATTCAGAATCCTCACAGGCAATGAAATGAAATATCCATGTTCTGCAGACACCAACCGAAAATGATCAAAAGCATGGATATTCCCCCGCAGGAAGCGGGACAGGCATCTGACCATTAAAATCAAAATTATTAACAGATGAAAATACTCATCGATCTGGGTCACCCGGCCCATGTACATTACTTCAGGAACTTCGTCCGCATCATGCAGGAGAAGGGTCATCACTTTCTCTTTACCGCGAGGGACAAGGAAGTGCTGCATCAGTTACTCGAACGTTACGGCATCCCTTATGTGAACAGGGGAAAGGGCAGATCCTCCATGAGCGGGAAGGCCGCCTATATCCTTTACGCGGATGCCATCCTCCTGCGGGAAGCCCTGCGCTTTAAACCCGACCTCTTCCTGAGTTTTGCCAGTCCCTACGCAGCCCACGTTTCCCGCCTGGTGAGAAAACCTCACATTACCTTCGACGACACCGAACATGCCAGGCTCGCACACCGGCTGTACGAACCTTTTACCGATGTGATCCTCAGTCCCGACTGCTTCCTGCATCCTTTCAGCCGGAAACAGCTTTTTTTCCGGAGCTATATGGAAATGTGCCACCTGCATCCGTCCTATTTCCGTCCTGACGCATCCGTGCCGGAGCAACTCTCGCTGAAAGCAGGGGATCCTTACGTGATCCTGCGTTTTGTTTCATGGCAGGCAAGCCACGACATCGGGCAGTCGGGACTGTCGGCTGAAACCCGGAAAAGGCTGGTGCATGAGCTGAGCCGCCATGCCAGGGTGTTTATCTCCTCCGAAGGAGCGCTTCCCGCCGAATTTGAGCCATATAAACTGAATATTCAGCCGCAGCAACTGCACCACCTGCTGGCCTTTGCGTCCCTGTATATCGGCGAGGGTTCGACGACGGCATCGGAATGCTCCGTACTCGGAACCCCGAATATCTACGTCAACAGCCTGGTGGTGGGATACTGCCGGGAACAGGAGGAGAAATACGGACTTTGTCAGCACTTTACCACCGACCGGGGCGTAGTGGAAAAAGCCCTCGAACTGCTGACAGCCGGTGCCAAAAACGAAGCAAGCGCCGAAGGCCACCGGCGGCTGCTGGCCGACAAGATTGACCCCACCACTTTCATGGTCTGGTTTGTGGAAAACTATCCTTCAAGCGTCACGATATTAAAGGATAACCCTGATTTTCAATTGCGATTCCGTTGATTCCGGCAGGCAAGCCACATCTCCGCCCGAAGCCTGCCCTCAAACGCTCCCAGCCCGGTTTTTTCATAGTCTCCATGACAACGTATCAAAATGTCTTATATTTGTATTCTCCTCCGGGAGCACGCAATATACATAGAGCCAGCTTCTCATTTTCGTTTATGCCGATGACTCCGGATGCACACATTGCATTCCTGTGGTCTTTCGGCATAGGAAAAATTTGGAGTATACCATATTAGTATTTACCTTTGTAATATCAAACAAAGGAATCTTATGAAAACACTATCATTAAAATTGGATGATGCGGTCTTCGCTGAGACGGAACATGTGATCAGTCATATCAAGAAATCAAGAAACAGGTATATCAATGATGCCCTGAATTATTACAACAAGGTTCAAAAAAGGAAATTGTTAGCCTCCAAGCTGGAAAAGGAATCAAAACTTGTAAAAAATGATTCATTGCGTGTTCTTCATGAATTTGAAATGATTGACTATGAACGCTAAGCAGTTTGAAATTTGGATTGCAGATCTTCATCCAACAATTGGAACTGAGCCGGGGAAAGTGAGACCGGTCATTATTATCCAAACAGACCTTTTAAACAAGCACCACCCATCATCAATTATTTGTCCAATAACAACAAATGTTCAAAAGGAAGTCGAAATCTTAAGAATTCATTTAAAGAAGGGTTGTTGCGAGCTAGAAGAAGGTTGTGATATCATGATTGATCAAGTCAGGGCAATTGATAATAAAAGGTTGATAAGAAAAGTTGGAAATATTCCAGCCGAGTTGGGAAAGTCAATCAAGGAGAACCTGAAAATTCTATTTGATCTTGAATGAAATTATTGGATGTCGCCTGAGGTACACCCGTGCACCTGTGCACACGCGCACACGCTGCCCTGTAGTCAGCTCACCCCGCTCTCATCTCTTTTTTTTCTATTGACCCCTTGACAACGCATCAAAAAGCCTTATATTTGGATTCTGCTCCGGACACATTTCAATTGCATGGCAACATTCGTCAAACTTTCGTATGTTTGAAATAATGGCAGCTTTAAGAAAGTCTGGTATAAGTATGATAGCCGAATGTTTGCGGGTATGGGGATTTTGTGGCAAGGCAAAAAAAAGAAAAGGAAAAACAAAATAAAGGAAGTCAAAATGAAAAAAATATACATCTTCTTGGCATCATTGCTTGTAGTCAATGTGACATTTTCACAATGGGTGCAACAAAATTCAGGTACCACAAAAAATCTTAATTCTGTTTACTTCACTGATTTAAACATAGGTTATGTGGTTGGCGATTCGGGAATAATACTGAAAACATCTGATGGTGGAAATCAATGGGCAACAATACCTTCAGGGACAACGAATGATCTAAAGTCAATATCTTTTCCCTCTACAACTACTGGTTATGCAGTAGGAGGGAACGGAACTATTCTTAAAACATTTGATGGAGGAGCAACATGGGCCGTTCAGACCTCTGGAACAAATGCTCAGCTTATCTTTGTTCACTTCCCCGTGCAGGATACTGGTTATATCGCAGGATGGAATTGTTTACTTAAAACTACAAATGGCGGTTCAAGTTGGATCAAGATTGACTCTGTATGGTATCCAGAATCGGTATTTTTCATCGATGCAAATATCGGTTATACGGTTGGTGACGATAGTTGGGCCGGATGGGGCAATATAGTCAGAAAAACGGTTGATGGCGGAATAAACTGGACAAATCAGACGGTCGGTTTTGATTTACTTACATCCTTATATTTCATTGATGAAATGACGGGGTACGCTGTTGGATCAGTTATTGCCGGTGCAGGCGGAAGTGTTCATAAAACAACTGACGGAGGAATAACATGGACGAGTCAAGATATTTTTCTTAGCCCAAGATCGGTTTTTTTTCCAAATGCAGATACAGGCTACATTGCTGGTTATAGCATTGGTTTAGACCATGGGGCTATATTCAAAACCACTGATGGAGGCATAACCTGGTTTGATCCTTTATCAGTATTGCTCCCAATCAATTTGAATTCAACAGTTTTTTTTGATGGATTGACCGGGTATACAGTTGGACTGGGAGGCACTATCCTCAAAACAGATAATGGAGGTATAACAGCAGCCCATGAGCTTCAACAATCAAGGAGTGTATTCGAACTCTTTCCAAATCCTTCATCGGACTTACTAAATCTGGAGATTTCAGAACCCACTTCCTGTGATCGTGTTACAATAATTAATTCACAAGGGCAGATTTTGCAGGAACATATTATTATTTCTATAAATCTTTTACAACTTGATATTAGCAGGATGAGCACTGGTATCTACTATATCGAATTACAAAATGGTCACTCATCTATAGTTAGAAAATTCATGAAACAATGATGCCCTGCCCCTAACATGCTTGCAACCTCAACAAAGCTAACATTGACAATGCTTAGCTAAGGTTAGTCGTTGCTGCGGCTGCAAGTGAGACGTTATGGGCATGGCAACAAAAAGTAACACCTAAAAAAAGGAAGTCAAAATGAAGAAGTTTTATCTTTTTATTATCCCATTGCTCTTCTGTGTCGGACCAGGTTCTTATGGACAATGGTCTTACACAAATTTATCCGCACCCAAAGCATATATGGGTGTTGCATCTCTGGGATCGAAGGTTTATTTTGCGGGTGGGATGAATGATTCAGGTTTAAAATCTACTGTTGAGATTTATGACTTTTCAACCGGTTTATGGGATACGACTCAGCACTTGTCTGTTGCCCGTGATCTGGTTACTGCAACAACCTGCGGTAGCAAAGTCTTATTTGCCGGCGGGGTTGATTTTTTTTCATCTTCAAACGTTTATGCAACAGTTGACATTTATGATACCCTGACTAATCAATGGAGTGTACACCAACTCTCGGCAGCGCGACTCAATATAACCGCATTGAGCTTTGGCAACAAGGTATTATTTGCAGGCGGTGCAAATACTCAGCTCCAAGCTTTTGACAACATTGACATATATAATTGCGCAACAGACACATGGTCTGTGGAATATTTGCCAGTGCCAAGGTTCACCTATGGTGGGGTTGTAAACAATCTTGGAATCCTTCCCGGCGGATATGATTCTACTGGAGGCGTAACTAAAAGGGTTGACATATACAACTTTACTACTGGTACGTGGAGCGTTGATTCACTCTCAGTTGCAAGAGCGTGGGTTGGCGTTACCACGATTGGTGATAAAATGCTGATAGCTGGCGGAGCCACCCATGATGCCATCCAGAGTAATGTTGTTGATATTTATGATGCTTCAACAGGTATTTGGACTGATACAACCCTATCTATAGCGAGATCTTTTTGTGATAATCAAAATGTGGTTAATGTTTGTGGGAAAGCATATTTTATCGGAGGTGGTAAAATGAACTTGAATGGGCCATATTGGGAAGCTGCTTATAACCAAATTGACATCTATGATCTCACAACAAATACCTGGTCGGTGGATAATATTCCTACTATAACAGCGACCGTACACCGTGCCGCTGCTTCAATTGGTGATCAGTTTATCATTGCAGGTGGCATCTGGGGTAGTTATTCTTCAAATGCAGAGATTTATTCTTGTATTAACACGAATGTTGAAATAATCCCAGAAAAAAATTTAATCATCTATCCCAATCCTTCGACCGAATTAATTACAATTTCTTTACCAGAAAATTCACTCCCAGGTCATCTGTCTATAATAAATCCAATCGGTCAGGAAGTTTTGCAGCAAACTATCACAAACTCCTTTGCTCATATTGACATCAGAGAAATGCCAACAGGAATCTATTTTGCAAAGGTTATATGTGGAAATAAAATTCATACCGTAAAGATTATAAAAGAATAATGCCCTGCCCCCAACAAACCGTCAGCGGAGCAATGCGGGCGGGTTCCGCGGGCTGGCATTCACCATACCGGCAAATATTAAGGGAAAACAAAAACAGGAACAAGTAAAACCCGCACTGCGGCTGCCGGCAAGCGTTTTATGAGATTATAAACAAAAAACACCAACAAATATGAAAATAGCATCCTACAACGTAGAAAACCTCTTCAATAGAGTCAAAGCATTCAATGAAGACCAAAGAACAGCGACAAAGTATATTAATGAAGTGGCTGAACTTAATGTTTTATTTGAAAAGGAAATTTATAGCAATACGGACAAATTAAGAATGTTAACCCTTTTTCAAGAACTTGGGCTTACAAAAACTGATATATCAAAATATGTTATCGTTAGAAAAATCAGGGGAAAAATTGTACATAGACCCAGGGGAACGGCTGAAATCAGCATATCTGCAAATGGTCGAAAAGATTGGATTGGATGGGCTGAATTAAGAACTGAACCTGTTGATGAAGTGGCTATGTACAATACAGGCAGAGTAATGAGAGACTTAAATGCTGATGTCCTCGCAGTCATAGAAGCTGAAGATAGAATTACTTTAAAAACATTTAGTGATACTATTATAAGTAAGGTAAATGGAAAGCCTTTCGAGAAAGTTATGCTAGTTGATGGAAATGATGAAAGAGGGATTGATGTGGGAATAATGACACAAAATGGTTATCAAATAGATTTAATAAGGACCCATATTTTTGATACAAATATAGAAGGCAATAAAGTATTTAGTAGGGACTTGCCTGAGTATAAAGTAATCACACCGGCCGGAAATGTCGTTTGGATATTGCCAGCTCACTTCAAAAGTAAATTTGGTGGTAATGACCCAAGATCTCAAAATAAAAGAAAAGGAGAAGCGGAAAAGGCAGTTGAAATATACAACAGACTTAGAAATGAGGGGCATGAATTCATAATCATATGCGGGGATTTCAACGACACTCCAGATAGTATTCCATTATCACCACTATTAAATAATACCGACTTAAAAGATTTTTCAGAACACGATACATTTGTAGTAAATGATAATGGTGGTATAGGAACTTTTGGGAATGGTTCAGACAACAATAAAATTGATTATATTCTTCTATCACCTTCTCTATTCAATAGAGTTACAGCTTGTGGAATTTTTAGAAAAGGTGCCTGGGCAGGTAAACGCAATCCTAAATGGGAAATGTATCCAGAACTGACAGAAGAACACCACGCTGCAAGCGACCATCACGCAATTTGGTGCGACATAAATATTGACTACTGAAATGAAAAATTACCTAACATAACAGCACCTTCCCAAAAGTGGCGGTTCAGTGGTCAAATCGAGCTTTGTGCTTCAATCAAAGTTTCTGCTTGGTTGCCAGTGAAGTAATTCGAATCCGCCACCTTCCTATAGCTGCAAAACGTTAGACTATGTAAAAAAACGAATGAATATGAATAATTTCATCTGAAAAATCAGCAAAATTACTCTGAGCGGTCAGCAAAACCAAGCGGGGAGTCTGTGTTGAACGGCAATGTTCACCCGTGCAAACGTACACCCGTGCACCTGTGCACACGTCCGGGTAGGGCGGATCGTTACCTCCCCGCCCCCCCACAGATCCGGACGAGCGGATTTCCCGCATCCGGTTCCTCCTACAACGGTTTCGCTAAAGAGCTGTGGTAAATTTTGGGAGGAAGTAGCGGGTAGACTTTTAGAACCCTGTTGGAAAACTGTTCCCAATTAAACTTCGTACCTCCTCGTCGATTCAGCCAAATAAACAGGAACCGACTGACCTTGTGCGAATAGGAACCCAGGCTCCTGGAGTTACCCGTGATGCCAAAATAGTTGTAATGTCCTCTGAGTTTGATGTTCAGTTGCTCAATCAACAGTTTCACCTTCATGTGCCTGTTGGCCTTGAGCCATGTAAATGTACTCCTGAGACTCTTTCTCAGACTTTTCTTGCTGGTCTTGCGTTTCAGCACCCGTTTCCCGTTCAGGCTTACCCCCATGTAGTGGGTAAACCCAAGAATGAAAGTCGAACGTGGCCGGTAAACTCTGGTCGTACTTCGACAGGCTTATCATCCGGGTTTTCTCCGGGTGAAGCCTGAGTCCGTATTTTGAAAACCGCTTGAAAATGACCTTCATAACTCTCTGTGCATCTTCCTTCCTTTCAAATCCCATCACAAAATCATCTGCATAGCGTACCATAAAACTTTTTCCCTTTAATAGTACTTTGATTTCATGGTACCACGCATCCAATACTGTGTGCAGAAAGATATTGCTCAATAGCGGTGAGATTACCCCTCCTTGGGGTGTCCCTTCTCTCTCGTAATGTAGCGTCTCGTCCTCCATTACCCCCGCTTTAAGCCACTTGTCTATCTGCTTCCTTACCACTCCGTCCTTTATCCGTTGGTCTAAAAGCATCCGCAGTTGTCCGTGGTCTATGCTCCCAAAATAGTTCTCAATATCTGCATCCAGAATATACAGCACGTGATTGTCCATCACTTCCTGCCATACTCGTTCCAACGCCTGATGTTGTGATCTGCCCGGTCGGAATCCGTAAGAGGTATCGTAAAAGTCCTGCTCATATACCGGTTCTACAACCATCTTTACTGCTTCCTGCAGTATCTTGTCTTCAATGGTTGGTATCCCGATGGGGCGGCGCTTCCCGTTTTCCTTATTTATGTAGATTCTCCGCACCGGTGGTGCATAGTAGCTGCCCGTTTTGAACCTCCCCAATAAATCCGGCAACTTTCTCCCTGATTCCCTTTCGTATTCTTCATACGTTTTCCCATCTACACCTGCTGCCGAATTCTTGTTCAGTTTCTTCAGGCTTTCTTCCAACCAGCTCTCATCAATGTAATGATGAAGGTTGGTTATCGGTTCCCCTGCATGTGCTCTGGCCGTTTTGGCTATGAGCTCTCGTTTCGTTGACATTGTTTCCATGTCTCTGGTACATTTAATGTTTCACTTAAGCCCGCCCGTTGTAAGACATCTCCCTTCCCTACTCGCTGGCTTTCCCGGACGGATTTCCCAACTTTCAATCAGTACTATGAAGATGTTAAGACTGCCTGCCCTCTTCTCTTGCATTTCGTTTCCTTATAGCTCGATACCTTTACCACATGCCCCGGTTCTTGGCGTCAGTAAGTATGGCATGTTGTCTTCACTGACCTGGATTGTTGTTCCACCGGTATTCCTTAACCGGCATTACGCAAAGGAAGGGCGAGGCTCTCCCAAGTTCCCGTGCCTGCCTGTTGTTCATTTGGTGTGTTCTCCGACCCCGGCCTGTTCTCGCAGCCTCACCCTGACGGCTGTCCGATACTGCTCCCGCCTGTGCAACGACAAAAGCTCCGGCATTTCTGCAATTTCGAGGCTCAATAGCACATCTTTTGAACTCCCTGTCTACGCTTCATGCCTGCATTTCTGCAGACGATGCAAGACTCGGTTACAGCTGGTGGTTAGCCTTTACTGTTCAGGATTGGTTACCTGATGGCAAGCTTAAAAGGTTTCAAAGAACTGTTTCTTATTCCCCTTTAACGGGTTTAGCTTGGCGCAATGCACACGTGCACACGCGCACACGCTGCCCTGCTGTCAGCTCAACCCGCTCACACATAAATTTTCTATTGTCCCCTTGACAACGCATCAAAAAGCCTTATATTTGTATTCTCCTCCGGACACATTTCAACTGCGTGGCAACATTCGTCAAACTTTCGTATGTTTCAAATAATGGCAGCTTTAAGAAAGTCTAATATAAGAGTGATAGCCGAATGTTTGCGGGTATGGGGATGTTACCACTCATTGAAAAATCAAAACAAGATGCAAATCCTCGTTCAAGAATGAAAAAGATTCTTCTTCTAATGTCAATTCTTCTTCCGTTGTACTGCTTTTCCCAAACAGAAACAGAGAAGTATAAATTAGTAATGCGTTTTATTGAAGATTCAATTGTAAAGAATCGTAACGAATATTACATTGATAATCAAATAAAAGGAAAGACAGATTGGACGTATTTTCATGGATTTTCTTGTTCTGAAACTCAGCATCAGCTGATACTAGAAATTGTTGAAAATGGTACACATAGTATTAGTACTTTAATTGATCCAAAATTAATTCCTGCTAGAAATAGAAATAATGAAAATAAATATAAGGTTACGCTTCATACGATAGTCAAGTATAATAATATATGGTCTACCCAAATTAAAGTACTAAATAGCGATAGTGAAAAATGGGATTGGTATTCCCTAATATTCATTGAAAATGATATGATTGCCAATTTTTGGAGTGCAAATTGGCATGCTGAACACTAATATTGGAACTAACATGGATAATATTAATGATCCAATAAATTTAAAACTGAAAATAAACGAGTGGTAACACGCCTGCAAGCTCAAGGCGGGGATAATCGGTTACCAAACATTACAAGTACTTGCAAACATGATTGTTAATTTGAACTATCCACCTCTAAAACCCGCCCTTCGCCTGCAGGCCAAGCGTTCATAAAAACTTTCGACAATGAAAAAATTATTGAATTATACTGCAATTGTAGCCTTATCTGTGATTGCTATTTTGGGTGGATGTAAAAAAGACAGGGAAGTAATACAGACTCCTGCTAAAACAATCAATGGGTCGGCTCAAAAGGGTCCATTTCTTCATGGGACTTCAATCACTGTTTATGAATTAGACCAAAACTACGCTCAAACTGGTAAAACATTTTTAACGCAAATTACTGATAATGCAGGAAGTTTCAATATTAATAACGCAAGCCTGATATCCGGCTACATAACCATTCGAGCTGATGGATTTTACTTCAACGAAGTGTGTGGCTCAAATTCTGTTTCTCAAATTACACTCAATTCCATTTCAGATATCAGCAGCACATACGCAATACATGTAAATACATTAACCCATCTTGAAAAACCAAGAGTAGAATACTTATTGGGAACCGGGCTAGCATTCGATTCTGCCAAAACAGTGGCTCAATCAGATGTACTCAATATTTTTAATATCTCTGCAACGGGCATTCAAAATTCAGAATATCTTGATATTTCAAATTCAGGAAACGGTAATGCAATATTGCTTGCAATTTCTTCAATATTACAAGGCTTTAGAACCGAAAGTGAGCTTTCATCTTTATTATCAACAATTAGCAATGATATTAGCTCTGACGGAGTATTAAACGATACTTCCACTATGTCCTCCATTATTGACCATGCTATTTTACTTGATACATTTTCCATTCGAAATAATATTACCAATTACTATTTAAACTTGGGAATTACACCTTCCATCTCAAATTTTGAGTATTACATACAGCAGTTTATAAATAACACAACTTTCCCGATAACAAATTCTGTAATAACTTATCCTCCGACTGGTATGTATGGCGACAACATTCTTGCGAAAAGTCAATTGATTTACAATGGCGAACAATTTAGCATGAAAGTTAATTTAAAAAGGTGTATTCAATTTAAAATCAGAGTTCATTTAATAAGTGGATCCGTATGGGGATACCTTCATGGCACATCTGCCAACTGGAATATTACCACTTATGATTTTACCAATCAGGAACAATTTTTTACAGTAATAAACAACGAACAAGCTTCCGACTTGTCAATATCCTTTCACGCCGGCGGAACATATTTAATCGAATATTTTGAAACTAATTTATCAACACCTGCATTTTCAAAAACAATCACAGTGAATTAAAATGCCAGGTTGTTGAGCGACTGATAGTATTTTTCACTTGTGGATAATATAAGAGTACTTACTGAAAGCCAGAATGCCAATAATTATTATAAGGTCCTGAAAAACAGATTATACCGACACGGAATGAGTTTACGAGAAAATTACGATCCAGGGGTGTACGGCATTACTCGTACTAAACAGCTTTGCATTCGCAAACCTGTCAAGTATGAGTATAAACAGCTTTGCATTCGCAAACCTGTCAAGTATGAGTATAAAAGAAGAAGGTAGTGGTTGGTTGCAAATCGTAACCAACTGAAAATGCAATCAGGTAATGTAAGGTTTGATGAAGTCGGGTATAAGTCAGATAGTCAAATGTTGGCGGGTATGAGAATGTTGGCGGTCATTGAAAAACAACAAAGAAGACAGCAAATAGAAACCAAAAAATAATGTACCTTTTGCCTGAAGCTTAATAAGATCCAGTTGCTATTGACTGCAAATTATGAGTAATACAATAATATCCATACGATTTTTTAATGACCGGGAAGTGAGAGCAGTTTGGGACGAACAGAAGTCCAAGTGGTGGTTTAGTGTATTGGATATTGTAGCTGTACTTGCTGACCAAGGCGACTATACCAAAACACGAAACTATTGGAAATACCTTAAAGCCAAGCTGAAGAACGAAAAAAGTCAAGTGGTTAGTGCTACTACCCAGTTGAAACTTACTGCTCCTGACGGTAAAAAGCGTTTAGCCGATGTATTGGATTACCAAGGTATTATCGCCTTAGTTAAAGTCTTTCCCAGTCAAAAAGCAAACCGATTTATTGAATGGTTTATACCGAAAGAACACAGGAATGCGAAAATTTTGTTTCCAGGATCATCGGTATAAAGAATCTTTACTCATACTTGACAGGTTTGCATCGGCAAAGCTGTTTAGTATGAGTAATGCCGTACACCGCTGAAGTCCATATTTTCGGAAAACCATTCCGTGTCGGCATAACCGAAAATTGCTTCGCATTTTCACTAAGATTCAGTATAAAAATGGTCAGTGCCAAAAAAAAATGAAAACAGCGAATCGCCAACATCCGCTATAGCCGGCGCTCATCCAGCTGGATTGCTCTTCGCGATCGAGGGTGCTGTCGCACCGGTATATGTGGTAACCGTTAGCGTTCATTGACAAAATACACGTTCTCTTAATGACCTTTTCGTTTTCAATAACCTTAAATCATAATAATTATGAAAAAGAAGAGTAATACCTGGATTTTGCAAACGCTGGTTTTATTGGTTTGTTTCATTATGGTTAGTAGTTGCAAAGAAAGCGCAAATTATCTCTTTGCACAGGAAACCGGAAGTTTTACTGACCCACGAGACGGTAAAATCTATAAAACTGTAAAAATTGGTGATCAATGGATTATGGCAGAAAACTTTGCATATAAGCCGGATCAAGGTAACTATTGGGCTTACGCTAATGATACAAATAATGTTGCCATATATGGCTACCTATACGATTGGGGAACAGCAATGAAGATTGCCCCCGAAGGTTGGCATTTGCCTTCAAAAGAAGAATGGACAATATTTCGAAAATCCCTAGGAGGTAAAAGGGCAGTATGGAAATACTCACAAATTGTTTATAAACCACTGATAAAAGATGGGGTCAGTGGTTTTAATGCCTTGCTTGGTGGACTATTAGATTGTAATGGTAAATTCAAGTACCTTGGAGAGCAGACCGACTTTTGGAGTTCTACCGACAGCCGCTATGATGGCCCATGGCACTTTGCTGTTAATAGTAATAAAGATGGTATTCCACACGGCTCTGCTGACACAAAAAAAGATGGCTTCGCGGGATTAAAATCCTATGAATGCTATGGAAGTGGCAAAAGTGTTCGGCTTTTTAAAGACTGATTTTGCTAAAGAAGAAAAATAAGTTAACCCCTGTGTATGAGTATAAAGTGCGGCACGAAGTCGTACAAATAACTGTATACCGTCTTTGAAAAGAGAGCTTCACTCCATTTTTCGGCAGGCGGGGCTCATGTTTTTCTGCAGGCGTTCAAAGCTATCGAGTGAAGCCAGCATCAGCGGGCTGTGCTGGTCGTGGCAGGTGAGGCAGGCACCCGGGGCAAGGATGCGGCGCTGCTCAGCGGGGGTGAAGGGTCTGAGGGTACTTCTGGTGGCCAGCGGCGGTTTACGTTCGCCCATAAAAGGGATCCAGGCGTCGGCCGGCAGCTTGTCAGATCCTGACAATTCGTAAGCCGGAATAAACTGCCACTTTCCCAGTCCCGGGCCTGTTGCGACAAATTCCAGCCTGCCTTCGCCGTAACCGAGCGCCACCGGATCGTTGTGGCAGGATTTGCATGAGCGGCCCTTTCGCATGGTGGTATGGGCTTCAAGGGGCGCATACAGCCTGTGAAAGGACCGGTCCTTTTCCGCGGAACCCGGGAATGAAGCCTGATCCAGGGAGATGATCATACCGGGAACCACCGTTCTGATCACCCGCTTGCCTTCCCTGTGATCCACCCCCAGGCTGGGCAGGCTGTGCACAAAGGCGGCGACCTGCTCTGTCCATTGTCCTTTGGTTTCTTTCTTTGCCAGGTGGTCCCAACCCGTCTCAGCCGGACTGAATGCCGTGTGACAGCCGATACAGCGCGGCGCCCAGGCCGTGTGGCAGGAACTGCAGCTCAGGCTTTCATGGACCTTTCCCCTGACACAGGCGGGAGCCGGCGGGCGCAAGGGCAGATCCGCCGTGCCTCCCCTTATACGGAATACCATGCTGTCGCCCCTGAGCCTGGCTCCCGGCAGCGGCCTGCCGCTGATATCTCCGGCAATAAAGGGAAGCAGGCTGTCCATCCCCCACAGCCGCCTGATTTTGGCCGATTCATAGTCAAGATCCTCTGCCTGGAAAATCACCGGCGGAGCGATCCTGTGGCAGTCGGTACAGCGGATTTTCACTGCCTCCTCCTTGTGGCGGTATAGATTCCCGTCACCCATCACCTCCATGGCATCGTGACAGTCGGTACACTGCATGCCTATTTCGTGGTGGACATCCGCCGACACAAATTCCAGCAGCCTGCCATCGGCCAGTACCCGGTACTTTCCCCCTGCCTTGCCGGCCGTATCCTCCTCAAGGCATTCGTGCCAGCCCTCGTAGCTCAGGGCGATCCTTCCCGAACGGCTGTGACAGCCGAAACAATGGCTGTTGCCTGTCCGGATGCTGACAGCGGGGTGATCATATTCCCGCATCTCATTCCTGAACCTGCCCATCCTGTACTGCAGCAAAGCTTTTTCAGCCTTACGGTCGTATTGCAGATGACAGGCCAGGCAAGCGCCTCCCCTGCTGCTTTCCCCAAGGGGCCCGCTTTCGGTTTTCGGGTTCCCGAGATGGCAGGACAGGCAGAGATTCCGCAGGTGCAGCCCTGCCGGACTCTGACCAAGCCGGTGGATGTCGAAGAGCGAATCGGGCGACGGAAGCTCGCCGAAAACCCAATGGTTGACCGCAATCAGTCCGCTGAGCCTGGTCATCAGGCTGTTCCTGATCCGCGGCAACATTTCAGGATGACAGGCCGCCAGACCACAACTGCGTCCCACGTTGGCCAGATCACCGGGAATCGTGGTCATGTGGCGGTGCGCGATCCCCTGATCCATGCTGAAGATATTCCCTCCGTGACAGGAAGCGCATCCGATCTGCCGGGGATCATGTCCCGGACTGAACCCCCTGAAGCGGTCATGACAGTGCAGGCAGGATTCTTTACCGGCAAGGCTGTCGGTGAAAGTCAATCCTTTTGCATGATCTGCCAGTACAAACTGAACCCAGGGGTAACGTCCCCGGTTTTCTCCCTGCCCGGGAACAGTCAGTTGCCATTGCGCTCCCCTGAAGAAAATCGCCATGACTGTGAGAAGCGCATAGGACAGGGTATATAAGAGAAGGCCTGTCCTGATCAGCTTGGCGGTCCTTGTCCCGGCTGTCCTTAAAAGCCAGACCAGCATGATGAACACCAGGCCCAGGATCCACACCAGCATGGGCTCGGTGATCCAGTGGAGCAGCTCCTGCAGCCCTGCAAAATACCAGGGGCCTTTGAGTACGGGATCCAGTCCGTCATGAAGGGGGGGGATCAGCCACAGGACAGGGATTGCGAGCAACAGCAGGCTGAGAATAAAAGTCCTGCTTCCCGGCCAGAGTTTCCTGGCGTGTTCCCTGACGATCAGAAGCAGGAGGATGCTGGCGGTGGCCACATGGTGCAGATAGGGGATCAGCAGTGTTTCGCCCGGCCCGAGAAGGGAAGCGGCCAGCCATTGTTCGCCGGGGTCAAGGGCGTTGAGCAGGTTTCGGAATATCAGGGAGGCCTGTCTGCTGTCGGCATCCCCTTTGAGAAGAAAGCCGGTGAACATCAGAAAGAAAGCCAAGGGCAGGGCCATGCCGAGCCTGAACCAAACACCCGGCCGCAGGACAGTGAAGTTTTTTCTTCGCAGGTATCCCCAGAGATGGATCAGCAGGAATACCAGCATGAACTGAGCCGACCAGAAATGCAGGTTTCTCCAGAAAGAGGCCCAGGGATTGTACAGCAGGATTCCGCTGAGCGACAGCAGGGCATTTGCAGGATCGTAATGCAGCGAGAGGAACACCCCCGACAGCAGGCAAAGCAGGAAGGCGGCGGAAGCAAGCCCTCCGTAACTGACGCCCGCGAAAGCGGCTTTCATCGCGGCGGTACCACACTTCATGTTTCGCTGATTTCAGTGTAATATTGTTTCGTCACAGGATTCAAATGAACCGGCAGTTCCCTGAGGGATTTCAGGGCAGGCCCGCGTTCCACCCTGCCATCGCTTCCGAAAACCGATCCGTGGCAGGGGCAAACCAGCTGTCCGCCGGTCATCAGTTGCAAACGGCATCCGAGATGGGTGCATCTTCCGAGGAAAGCCCTCGGCCGATCCCCGCTCCTGACGATGATGACATCCCGGGTCATCTGCAGCGGTTCTCCACGCGCGGCAATGGGAATTACCCGGATCCGCTCCCTGCTGAGCCTGTCGCGGCGAACCGCCTTTCTCCAGACCCAGGCGACTCCCAGGATAAAAAAAGCGGGTAACAACCATATGAATTCCTTACGTTTCAAACAGGCGCATGGTCAGGGTGGTTGACAAAGGTAAAAATAAGCACAATGCCAGCTGTTCTGTGCCAGGGAAAGGGCAATTACTGATAATCAATAATTTATATATTTATATCTGTACTGAATAAAGCACTGCTGTCTAAATGGCTGTCGGACAGTCCGGTTTTTGACCAAAATGCAACGCACTGCGGAAATATTGCAACGGAAATATGTGTATGTTTGCAAATCGCATCTTAAGAAAATCATAACGTGTGTATATGAATACCAGAAGGGATTTTATCAGGATTTCCACGCTTGCTGCGGGCGGAGTGGCCCTGGGGCTGACTCCGCTGAAATTTCTCAGTGGCAGCAGGAGCAGGGAGGAATTGCTGGATCTTCCGGCGGGAAGCAGCCGTGAGATTTACAGGAGAATTCCCTCTTACTGCGAGGTTTGTTTCTGGAAATGTGCAAGCTGGGTTTACACCAACAGCGACAACCAGATCTTGAAGGTTCTGGGTAACGAGGACGATCCTTTATGCAACGGCAGGCTTTGTCCGCGGGGAACAGGCGGCATTGGCATGTATCACGACGAGGACAGGTTGAAGACGCCTTTGATCAGGGTACAAAAAAACGGGAAGCAGGAATACCGTGAGGCGGGCTGGGATGAAGCCCTGGATTTGATTGCTTCCAGGATGAAAGAGATCAAGGCGAAATACGGTGCGGAATCCATGGCACTATTCAACCACGGCTGCAGCGGTCCGTTTTTCGCCCACCTGTTGCATGCCTTCGGTTCCGAAAACAATGCGGCTCCTTCCTTTGCCCAGTGCCGCGGCGCCCGCGACGTGGCATACATCCACACCTACGGTACCATTCCCGGCAGTCCGGAGATCACCGACATTAGGGATTGCCGGTGTATGGTACTGATCGGATCTCACCTGGGAGAAAACATGCACAACACCCAGGTACAGGAACTTGCCGAAGCCATTGACCAGGGAATTACGCTGATTACGGTGGATCCGCGCTTTTCGACCGTTGCAGGCAAGTCGAAATACTGGCTGCCCATCAAGCCGGCCACCGACCTGGCCTTGTTGCTGGCCTGGATCCACGTGATCATTGAAGAAGAACTGTATGACAAGGATTTTGTGAAACTGAACACTACCGGCTTCGATCAGCTAAAATCGCATGTCAGCAGTATGACACCCGAATGGGCTTACGGGATCACCACCCTGGAACCCGCCCTGATCAGGCTTACAGCCAGGGAGATGGCCCGGGCGGCTCCGGCTTCCATCGTTCATCCCGGCCGGCACGTGGCCTGGTACGGCGACGACACCCAGCGTTCCAGGGCCATTGCCATTCTGAACGCACTATTAGGCAACTGGGGCAAGCGGGGAGGCTTTTATGTCCCGGAAAAAGTTGCAATCCCCGACTTCCCCTGCCCTGACTACCCTAAACCGGCCTGGAATTTTCACGACATCCACCTCCAGAAATACCCCCTGGCGGAAGAATCCATTACCAACGCGCTCATTGAAGCTTCGATCCCTTCAGCTGACAATCATCACCAGATCAGGGGATGGATCGTATCCGGAACCAATATGCCGGAAGCCATTCCGGATAAGCAGCTGTTCCTGAAGGCAGTGGATTCCCTTGAATTCATCGTGGTGGTCGATACCATGCCCATGGAAATCACGGGCTATGCCGATGTGGTTCTTCCGGAATGCACCTATTTCGAACGTTACGACGACATCCGCAATTCCGCTTTCCGGGAACCCAGCATTGCCTTGCGGATGCCGGCCGCGGAGCCGAAGTACGAATCCAGGGCCGCATGGTGGATCACCAAGCAAATAGGAGAAAGGCTCGGCCTTCACGACTATTTTGCTTACGATCACTATGAAGAGGTCATTGACTGGCAGCTGAAACAGGTCGGGACCTCCCTTGACGAAATGAAAGAAAAAGGGGTGATGCGCTTTAGCAGGAACAAGGATGTATATCTCGAAGGGGAAATCAAGTTCAACACCCCTTCGGGGAAGATTGAGTTATACTCCGCCGCATTCGAAGCGGCCGGTCTCGATCCCCTTCCGGTATATACGGCTCATCCGGAACCTCCGGCAGGATACTACAGGCTGATTTACGGAAGGGCGCCGATGCACACTTTCAGCCGGACGGCCAACAACCAGAACCTGATCGACCTGATGCCCGAGAACGCTGTCTGGGTCAATCCCAAAGTTGCCGGTATCGAAGGCTTAAAGAACGGCGACCGGGTGTACCTGAAGAACCAGGACGGCATCAGGAGCTCTTTTACCGTGAGTGTAAGGGTAACCGAAAGAATACGCTGGGATTCCGTGTATATGGTTCATGGTTTCGGCCACAGCAAGAAGGAACTGACCAAAGCCTATGGAAGAGGCGCCAGCACCACGGAGCTTATCACCAGGGTGATGGTGGATCCTGCCATGGGGGGGACAGGCATGCGGGGAAATTTTGTCATGTTCGTCAGGGAAGAAGAAGGAAAGGAGGTTGAAATATGAGATATGCAATGGCCATTGACGTGAAGAAGTGTGTGGGTTGCAGCGACTGTGTAGTGGCGTGCCAGGTGGAGAACAATGTACACCACGGCTACTGCCGCGACTGGGTGACGGAGACCATCAACGGCACCTATCCGCAACTCGAAACCGAGATTCGTTCTGAGCGTTGCAATCATTGCGACAACGCACCCTGTGTCCGCTGTTGCCCGACAGGGGCCAGTCATATCGCGGACGGTGGTATTGTATTGGTCACAGCCCGCAAATGTATCGGCTGCGGAGCCTGTATTCAATCATGTCCGTACGATGCCCGTTATTCGCATCCCGACGGCCATGTGGACAAATGCACTTTCTGTGCACACAGGGTTGAAGCAGGACAGCAACCTGCCTGTGTGGCGGTTTGTCCGACCAGTTGTATGTATTTCGGGGATATCGACAATCCGTATTCCGACATTTCCCAGATCATGAAGGTCAGGAAATGGAAGGTACTGGCTCCGGAAGCCGGGACACGTCCGCAGATTTTCTATTTGTTGTAAAAAGCAATCCAACAGCTATGAAAGAAGAACTTTTCTTAAGCGGCCGGATGAATCCGAACATCGACCCCTATCTGAATATCTGGCACTGGCAGATCCCCTTGTATTTATTTCTGGGCGGACTGGCGGCAGGTATCCTGTTTTTTGCAGCCCTTTACACCATCAGGGGGAAGGCCCACCTGATGCCGGCAACGGTAAAATGGGCGACCTTTCTGGTACCGGCGGCTCTGGTACTCGGCCTGATATCGCTTTTCCTTGACCTGAAACACAAACCCTTTTTCTGGCAATTATACACCACCATCCGTTTTGAGTCACCCATGTCGTGGGGCGCCTGGGTTCTGATGCTGGTCACTCCCCTGTCATTCATCTGGTCAGCTTCTTATCTGCGCGAAACGGTTCCCTCCTGGAAGTGGCGCTACCGCTGGCTGGAAAGCTTTGAAAGCTGGGTCATTAAAAACAGGCCAGGCCTGTCGTGGGCCATGATCGTTTTAGCGGTCATTTTGGGGATTTATACCGGCATCCTGTTGTCGGCCTTCAATGCCCGCCCCCTGTGGAATGCCAGCATCCTGGGTCCGCTCTTCCTGGTGTCGGGCTTGTCCACCGGCGCCGCCGTCATCATGTGGCTCTCCAAAGACCCTGCGGAAAGAAAGCTGATGAGTAAGATCGACCTGATGCTCATCGGCATTGAGCTTTTTTTGATCGTCCATCTTTTCATGGGCTTTTTGGCCAGCACAGCAGTACAGATTGATGCGGCCGGACTTTTTCTCGGGGGGCAGTTCACCCTGGGGTTCTGGGTGTTTGTCGTATTGCTGGGTATCATTGTTCCGGGCATCCTCGAGATCATGGAGATCCGGGGTTATCATATCCCGGTGGCAGTGCCGGCCATCCTCATCCTTTACGGGGGCCTGCTTTTCCGCTTCATCATGGTAGAAGCCGGACAAATTACCAGGTATTTATATTGATAAGCATAATCATCACATATGGAAACAACCGACAGAAGCAAGAAATACATCAATCCTTACCTCGGAGGAGTGTTGCTGGGGCTGTTGCTCCTGCTCACAGTGTATATCACCGGCAGGGGGCTGGGTGCGAGCGGAGCCGTGAAGAATGCGGTGGTGGCTTCGGTGAACGAGATTTCGCCCGCCCATGTCAAGCACAACGCCTATTATTCGCAGTTCATCAGCGATGATGTTAATCCACTGAATAACTGGCTTGTATTTGAAGTGATCGGGGTACTTGCGGGAGCATTCATTTCGGGGGCGCTCTCGGGGAGACTGAAGTGGAAGGTGGAACACCAGCCCGGTATCCGTTGGAGAACCAGGTTGATCTTTGCTGCGGCCGGAGGCATGCTTTTCGGCATCGGTTCGCAGTTCGCCAGGGGGTGTACTTCCGGGGCGGCCCTTACGGGATCGGCCGTACTGGCAGCCGGCGGCATCCTGACCATGATGATGATCTTCGGCACGGGTTACCTTTTTGCCCGTTTTTTCAGAAAACTATGGGTTTGAAACGATAAAACCTGCTACTATGGGACCGCTCATTCCACAACAAATCATCGACCCCGCATGGAACAACCTGATTGGATTCCTGGTCGGGATGTGCTTCGGACTAATTCTTGAAGCTTCGGGTTTCTCATCTTCACGTAAAATCACGGGAGTGTTTTACGGTTACGATTTCACCGTGATGAAAGTGTTTATGACCGCCGTGGCCGTTGCCATGGTCGGCCTGCTGTATTTCAATTATTTCGGGTGGATCGACCTGAGCCTGGTTTACGTGAATCCCCTCTTTCTGAACGCCACCATCGTGGGTGGCTTTATCATGGGAATCGGATTTCTGATGGGCGGGTTCTGTCCGGGTACCAGCTTTGCCGGTGCCGCCATCGGAAAAATCGATGCCATCGTCTTTTCCCTGGGCATGTTCCTGGGAATCCTGCTTTTCTCGGAAGCCTTTCCTTTGGTTGAAACGCTTTACAATGCGGGCGATTACGGAGGATTGACCATCACGGAAGTGCTGGGCATCAGTCCGGGCCTGTTTGCCTTCTTCTTCGTATGTGCCATGCTGATGTTGTTTGGCATCCTGTATTATTTCAGAGACAAATTCAGAAAGATCGAGATTTAATTTACACCCGATGAACCGGACCTATATCCTGATGGCGCTGATCATGTTCCTGCTGGGGGCAGGACTGGTCTTTCTTCCGCAGCCCCGCAACAACAGGGAGCTTTCCCCTGAGCAGATCCTTTTATCGCTGAATGAGCCATTCCGTTACATCAGCACTGACCAGGCAGCCCGCAGGATCATCGCCGGTGATCCCGCTTTGTTGCTGATCGATGTGAGGGACTCAGCCGCATTTGCTGCATTTTCCCTTCCCGGAGCCGTAAATATTCCGTTCAGCCACATCCTTGATGAGGAAAACCAGGCACTGCTGGCGGAAGGAAGCAAGGATTACGTTTTCTATTCGAACGGTGATATTCTTTCGGAGAAAGCCTGGTTGCTCTGTTCCCGCCTGCGCCACCGCAAGCTTTACATACTGCAGGGCGGACTCAACCACTGGGTGGAAACCATCCTCCGGCCGCCGGTACCGGCTGCAACCTCGGATGCAGCTGTTTTTGACCAGTACGACTTCCGTATGGCCGCCCGTATGTACTTTACCGGTGAGGGAGAACTTCCGGGTATGAGGAAAGCCGGTGAATCTGCCGCACAAAGGAGTGTCAGACCCATCGCACGCCCGTCGGGCAAACGCAAACATGAAGGATGTTAAACCCAATTTATCACCCATGCAATTCTACCATAAAATTCCCGGAAAGCTTGTGATCGCATTTGCCGCATTTGTACTGCTGATCGTCGCGGGTTTTATCATGATGAAAAGACCCTATGTCAGTTTCAGCCTGAGCCCGCAAGAGAGCCTGGCAGTGATGAGCGGTGATGCCCATCTGCTGACACTGGCCGACGCAAAGCAAATCATTCGTAAAGAAGATCCCGGATATTATTTCGTCGACATCCGCGATCCTTATGAATACGTGAAAGGACATCTGAAAGGATCTCTGAATATCCCTCTGACAAGGCTCCTTGACAAAGCGCACATCCGGAGCTTCCGCAGGCTGATGGCCGATTCGGTGAAGGTAGTCCTGACCGGCAAGGATGAAAGCAGCGTGAATGCTGCGGCATACCTGCTGGTACAAACCGGTCTGAGAAATGTCATGGCACTGGAGGGAGGCTATGGCATGCTGGCCGGGGAAAACGACCAAGACAGCATCCCCAGGGAAAAAGCTGAAAAGGCTTGGTATGACTATGCTGCCCTGATGAAAGCAGCGCCCCGGGCTTCGGAATCTGTCACTGTTGCCGGACCCGCGAAGGTTAAAAAACCGGTGAAACCACAGCCCGCGCGCAAAGGACGCAGTGAAGGCTGCTGATGATTTGCGGAAATGTCAGTAAAAATCAATAAGCCGGAGCGTTGTGTACTGGTCGGACTGATACTGCCCCGGCAGGATGCGGATCTGATCAGGGAATACCTGGATGAGATGGCTTTTCTGGTGGAAACAGCCGGAGGAATCACCGTAAAGCGCTTTACCCAGAAGCTGGAATATCCCGATCCCAGAACCTGCGTGGGAAGGGGAAAACTCGCAGAAATCGCCGCCTTCGTCAGGGATTACGGGCCCGACATTGTCATTTTCGATGAGGAACTCACACCCGCCCAGTTCCGCAATCTTGAAAAATCCCTGGGATGCAAAGTGCTGGACCGCAGCAACCTCATCCTCGACATTTTTGCCAGTCGCGCCAGGACAGCCCACGCCCGTACCCAAGTGGAACTGGCTCAGTACCAGTACCTGTTGCCGCGACTGACACGCATGTGGACCCACCTGGAGAAACAACAGGGGGGGATCGGTCTGAAAGGGCCGGGAGAAAAAGAAATTGAAACCGACCGCAGGATCATCCGCCAGAAGATCGCACTGCTGAAAGAAAAACTCGGGGATATTGACAGGCAAAAGGCCACCCAGCGTAAACACCGCTCAAAACTGATCCGGGTGGCCCTGGTGGGTTATACCAATGTCGGTAAATCAACCCTGATGAACCTGCTCAGCAAATCCGACGTATTTGCAGAAAACAAACTCTTCGCCACACTGGATACGACGGTCAGAAAAGTCGTGATCGGGGAAACCCCTTTTCTGCTCAGCGATACGGTGGGCTTCATCAGGAAACTGCCCCATATGCTCATCGAATCATTCAAATCCACCCTCGATGAAGTCAGGGAAGCCGATATCATCCTGCATGTCATCGATATTTCACATCCCGGATTCGAAGAACAGATCAGAGTCGTAAGGGAAACCCTGATCGACATCAAAGTGGTTGATAAACCTGTCATTCATGTATTTAACAAAGTAGACGCATATACCTGGACAGAAAAAGATCCCTGGGATCTGGGTCCGCAGGAACCAAAGCATGTTACACTTCAGGAATTACAGCAAAGCTGGATGGGTAAAATAAACACCCCGGCCATTTTCATTTCGGCCACCGAAAAGACCAATGTGGAAAACCTCAGAGAAATGATCCTGGCGGAAGTACAAAAATTATATTTCCAGCGTTATCCCCACAACCAAAAACGTATGCAAGAACTTGGATATGAATAATCTGGCCTTGTCGTTTAAAAGGAAACACCTGCTGTTGCTCTCGTTGTTGTCGGGACTGCTTTTCAGCCTGGCCTGGCCTTCAGGGGGTTTCCCCCCTTTGCTGTTTATCGCTTTCGTCCCCCTGCTGCTCATCGAAGACCATCTTTCCTTACACAAACAAACTTATCATCCATACCAGATTATTTTTTACACCTATCCCGGTTTTTTCACCTGGAATCTGCTGACCACCTGGTGGATTGTGAACTCCACCCTGTTCGGGGTCACCATGGCCGTACTGTTCAACAGCCTTTTCATGTCGCTGGTATTCCTGCTTTATCACTGGACAAAACGCCGGTTTTCCGGAAGCGGGAAGGCCTATGTTTTGCTGGTTTTCTACTGGATCAGCTTCGAATACCTTCACCAGCACTGGGATCTGACCTGGTCGTGGCTGAATATCGGCAATGGCTATGCAAGCTTTCCGGCCTGGGTGCAATGGTATGAATACACGGGGATCTTCGGGGGTGCGGCCTGGATTTTTGCCGGCAATATTGCGGCCATTGCCGTATTGAAGGCAATGCTTCAGAGGAAAAGCCGCAGGCCGCTCATCATCAAAAGCCTGGTCTTTGTTTCGGTTATACTCATTCCGCTGGTCTTTTCCCTGATCCGTTTTCACACTTACGATGAAAAGCAGGATCCCGTTCAGGTGACAGTGATTCAGCCCAATATCGATCCCTATACCGAACAATACACGCTTGAACCTGAGGTTGTGATGGACAGGATGCTGAAGCTGGCAGACAGCAAAACCCCTGCGGGTACTGAACTTCTGGTTTGTCCCGAATCAGCCATACAGGAAAATATCTGGGAGAATGAGCCCTTGTTCCATCAATCGCCGTCGATTCTCAGGTGGCGGGAATACCTGAGAACCAGGCCGCAACTGGCAGTGGTGACCGGTGCTTCCACGTTCAGACGTTTTGAAACAGGGGAGAAAGTCAGTGAAACGGCGCGCTATTCAAAATCCAATGATTTCTATTATGATGCTTTCAATACGGCATTGTTTCTGGATTCATCGGACAGGATACAAGTCTATCATAAATCCAAGCTGGTGGTGGGTGTCGAGAGGATGCCTTTTCCGCGTTACCTGAAGTTTCTCGAGGACTACGCCCTGGACCTGGGAGGGACCATCGGCAGCCTCGGAATCAGTCCTGAAAGAACGGTATTCAGAAGCAGCAACGGCAAGCTGGCTCTGGGAACCGCCATATGTTACGAATCGGTGTACGGGGAGTTCTTCAGCCGCTTTGTGAGGAACGGTGCGGAACTGATGCTGATCATCACCAACGACGGCTGGTGGGGTCATACACCCGGTCACAGGCAGCATCTTGGCTTCGCCTCGCTCCGTGCCATTGAAACCCGCCGTTGCATTGCCCGATCGGCCAATACGGGTATCAGCTGTTTTGTCGACCAGCGGGGCATCATCTCACAACAGACCGGATACTGGCTGCCTGCTGCCATCCGGGGAACGGTCAACCGGAACAAACAGCATACTTTTTACACAAAGCACGGAGACTATATCGGCCGGATCAGTTGCTGGATCTCACTGTTGCTGATCCTGGCCACCCTGGCCGGGAGGTTCACTTTCCGGAGCAGAAACTGACAGCATGCTGACTGCCGGGGCGGTTTGTACAGCTGCTCCTCAAACTTCATGCTTCATGCTTGGTTCCTGCATGTAAACCATCCGGCCTCACCACCCGAAATCCCTCTTCAGCAGCGCTCCTGTATGGTGAATGGTCTCTTCAGGAGAAGTATACTGAAATCCTTCGATGCCGCAGATTTTATTTCCGTCGTATAAATAAGTATTGGCGGCTGTCTGGGCTGTTTCCCTGGTTAGCAGCGGCTCTTCGCCGCTCAGTGTGGCACGCAGGGCTTCCAGCTGCCAGGCCAGCGAGGTGATGAAACGGTTGACCCGCACGGAGGGCGGTTTTTTACCCAGTTCGGCTGCGATCAGGGCGAAAAGCTCACCGTAGCGCAGGTTGGCCGCCGATAAAATATATTTCTCCCCCGTGATATTCTTATCCATCAGCAAACCCACGGCGCGGGCCACATCCCTGACATCCACGAATCCGTTGATTCCCGGAGGATAAAACCGCAGGCCATGCTTCACCGTACTGAACATCCTGCTACTCCCCTGCCCCGGATCGCCATATCCAATTATAATGGCAGGGTTCACCACCACTACCGGAAGCCCTTCCTCCTGTCCGCGCCAGACTTCTTTCTCACCATTGTATTTCGAGATCGCATAGCGGGAATTCATGCGCGATGTCTTCCAGATGGTTTTTTCCGTGATCACGGCATCATCGCCTCCCCTGCCAAAGGCAGCTATTGAGCTAATATACAATAATCTGCCAATCTTTTCTTTCAATGCGACATTGACCACATTGGCGGTTCCCTCTACATTGATGTCGATCAGTGCTTTTCTGTCTTTCCGGTGGAAGGAAACCATTCCTGCCGCATGGACCACCGTATCACAGCCCTTCATGGCATCTTCAAGTGAAAAAATATCAAGGATATCGCCCTTGACCCAATCCACCTTTTCTTTTAAACCGGGATTGCCGTCGGCATAGGTCTGCATGACGCGCTCAAACTGGTCAAAACCGGAAGAGGACCGCCGGAGGGCCCTGACTTCATATCCCCGCTGCAACAGTTCAAGCAGCAGGTAAGAACCAAGAAAACCGGTGGCGCCGGTGAGCAGTATCATACTGCAAAGGTAGGAATTTTACCCGCCCCGGATTTTGACCATGGGGAACTTGTCTATCTTTGCCGGGAATTTCACCGGAAACAACCAAGCCTGCGAAAATGAATTTCATTGATGAGCTCAGATGGAGAGGGATGATCCACGATATGACCCCCGGCGTGGAAGCCGTCCTTGACAAAGGCATGACCACGGCTTATGTCGGAATCGATCCCACTGCCGATTCACTGCATATCGGGCACCTGGTCTCGGTAATGATGCTGAAACACTTTCAGATGGCGGGACACAGACCCATCGCGCTGGTGGGAGGAGCCACCGGCATGATCGGCGATCCTTCCGGAAAATCAGAGGAAAGAAACCTGCTCGACGAGGAAACCTTACGCCATAACGAACACTGCATCCGTAAACAACTGCTGCACTTCCTGGACTTCGACTCCGGCCCCAACGCCGCCATCCTCGTGAACAACTACGACTGGATGAAAGAGTTTTCTTTCCTTGCTTTTCTCAGGGAAGTTGGAAAACACCTGACAGTCAACTACATGATGGCCAAGGATTCGGTTCAGAAACGCCTGGAAACCGGGCTGTCGTTCACGGAATTCTCCTATCAGCTGGTACAGGGATATGACTTCCTGCATCTTTATGATCATCACGACTGTAAAATCCAGATGGGTGGTTCCGACCAGTGGGGAAATATCATTACGGGAACTGAACTGATCAGGAGAAAGCACGGAGGGGAAGCCTGGGCCATTACCTGTCCGCTCATTACCAAAGCCGACGGAGGAAAATTCGGTAAGACTGAAAAAGGCAACATCTGGCTCGATCCGGCGAAAACCACCCCTTATGCCTTTTATCAGTTCTGGCTGAATGTGTCTGATGAAGACGCGGGAAAGTACCTGAGGATCTTCACGCTTTTCAGCAGGGAAGCCATTGAAAGTCTTGAAAATCAGCATGCAGGAGCACCGCATGAAAGAATCCTGCAGAAAGCCCTCGCCAGAGATATCACATGCAGGGTGCATTCTCCCGAAGAGCTCGACAATGCCGTGGAAGCTTCCCAGATCCTGTTTGGCAAAGGCACTACCGAAAGCCTGCAAAAACTGTCGGAAGAAACCTTATTATCTGTCTTTGAGGGCGTTCCGATGTGTCACATCGACAGAGCCTCTCTGGACAAGGGCATTCAGATCGTGGATTTTCTTTCTGTAAACACAGGTATCTTCTCCTCCAAGGGGGAAGCCAGGCGGATGCTGAAAGACGGGGGGGTATCGCTGAATAAGGCCAGGCTCAACGAAGAAGGACAGGTAGACAGCAGCTTGTTGCTTAACAACAAGTATTTACTCGTTCAGAAAGGGAAGAAGCACTACTACCTTGTACGGATTGATTAATGCTGCACCGCCGGCAGTGTGTTGTCTTTAATCGGACCGGTGTCAGCGTCTGGAAAACTTCCCGCTGTGAATTTGCGTATCCGTCACAATCCGGTAAAGGTATAATCCGGAATTTATTTCGCTTATATTCAAAATGATACGTTCAGGAGGGGAAATAAAATCACGGCTCAGCAAGGCTCTTCCGTCAACCGTAAGGATTTCCACCTGCCTGACTGCCTGTACCGGTCCTTGGAAACAGATTTTATCACGGGCAGGGTTGGGATAAACGGAAAAAAGATTGTTGCCGCGGATATCAGGCATGGCAACGAGATATTCGACCGCAACTTTATCAATCCACAACATGCTTCCTTCCTGGGGCGGATTCAGGCTGTCATCGATCATTCCGGCGGCGGCGGCAAAAAGCAGGGTATCGGCGGGAGGGATGCCGCTATAGTTAAAGGAAACTTCAAAGAAAGTCCAGCTTTCAGTGGGAGGCAGCTTCACCATCACGGAATCACAGATCACTGTACTGCCCGTAAATGCATCGTAACGGCTGAGCATGCCGAGTGCCAGGGCAGTATCCGTATTCACAGGATAGTATTTATAGTAAAAGGTGACCTTTTCCGGGTTCTCAAGGATTGCCAAGCCGCCTTCGGGGCCACTTTCCCCGATTTCACCGTTGGTGATAAAAGACATGACATCCCCTTCCATATTGGCCTGGTTGGTGATCTTGGCGGAGTATATCCCGTCATAGGCATCCGTATCTTTGGTAATCCCGACGCCTGTTCCGAAAAAGGTCATCACGTTCGAGGTAAACCAATCATCAGGTTCTTCAAGGTCGAGGGCAGTCCAGTCCTCAAAACCGTTGTTGGGAATCTGTTCTGTAGTCCCGGTGAGTTCAATGTCATCCAGCAAGAGGACACTGCCCGGCGGTGTCAAAGCATCCGGATTTGAAGAGAACATGATAAGCAAAAGGGTATCGGGATTGGTTCCCGGCAACCACCATCCGATCTGACTTTCAACTGCAGTGTATGTATCGATGCTATCGCCCATCTTTAAATAAGCCATACCAATCACATCACCTTCATATTTAAAGAAGGCTCCGATCACGGCCGAGTCGCCAGGTACAGGCGTATATTTCAGCCAAACCCTGATGCTGTCGGGCAGGCCTGCATAGGGAATTCCACCTGAAAGGCCCATGGAACCGGGGTTTCCAAGAAGTATGACACCCGGAATGTTCTCTCCGTCACCAGGAATGGTCTCCATTCGGGCAGCAAAATTTCCCTGGTGGGCATCGGTCGTCTTGCTGACATTCGGAACACCGGTGGTGAAGTAGGCCTGCATATTGGAAGTATAAAATGAATCAGGCTCTTCAAAAAAGGTGATCTGAGACCAGTTCTCAAAACCGGAATTCTCGATCTGCTGGGCTTTGCCGGTTATTGCGAGGCATAATCCCGTTACGATTACGGCAATGGCCAGGAAGCGTGAAGCGGAAGTTGTTCTCATAATTTTTTTTTTGACAAGATACTGACTTTCTTATGAATAGTCAAGAAAAAAATCAGTCTGATGTATACCGGAAGTACACAGGAATGCGAAAAAAGTGTTTGATAGCTGCATGGGAAAGAATTTGCGTGCGATAACGAAAAAAAAGAAGACTTTTGCAATCTGTTAGCACCTCCATGATGGCAGCACCCGGAAAAGACCATAAGCAGGACTGTTTTGTCTGCGGGGAAGAGATCATTTATTTCTCTGAGCGCGAAAAGCTGCAGTGTTATTATTGCCGCGACGTGGTTATGGCCGATTCCCAGTGCCGGGCCGGTCATTTTGTCTGCGACAAGTGTCACTCATCCAGTGCGATGGTGCTGATAGAGCGGTACTGCATCCGGACCCAGTATCCTGATCCCCTGAAGATGGCGGTAGAACTGATGCACAGTTCATCCGTGAAGATGCACGGAGCGGAGCATCATTTGCTGGTGCCGGCCACCCTGCTCGCGGCATATTACAACTACCTGGTAAAGAAAGG
The DNA here is from genome assembly GCA_022709385.1 of Bacteroidota bacterium. GTDB lineage: Bacteria > Bacteroidota > Bacteroidia > Bacteroidales > CAIXZF01 > JAKLIX01. The sequence continues at coordinate 54,647 of JAKLIX010000014.1, forward strand.
GCATCCTGAAAAGATCAGTGAGAAGGAAAAGAAGATCAGGGAAGCGAGGCTCAGGGCGGAGAAAGTCAGCAGCGGATTTTGCGGATTTTACGGGACCTGCGGGGCTGCTATCGGAGCCGGCATTTTTATCAGCCTCGTTTCGGGTGCCACACCGGTATCTGTCCAGGAGTGGAAACTCAGCAACACCATCACCTCCAGGTGTTTGCACAGCATTGCCTGTGCGGGAGGACCCAGATGCTGCAAGAGAGATACTTTCCTGGCCATACAGGAAACCATTCCCTTTGTAAACAAACATTTCGATGTGGAAATACCGCTGGACGCAGACATCCGCTGCCAGTTTTCGCAGTACAACCGGGAATGCCTGAAGGATGCCTGTCAGTTTTTTGACCGTTAGCCGGCTTATTCCCAAAGCCTGAACATGATCTTCGCGATATCGGTATTATCCAGATAAGGTCCTCGTACGGGATCCTTTCCGTCTGCGGCCTGAAGGAACATTTCTGCACCCCGGCCTTTGGCAAATAAGGGAACCAGCATGTTGGTATGCGTGTCGCTGTTATAGCGCAATAAGGGCATCATTCCTCTTCCCCTATTGCGGACCGGGTTGGTGCGCGGATCGTTGTTGCCGGGTTTCGGTCCGGTGAGGTAACCGCATTCATGATCGCTGGTAACGATCAGCAGGTTGGCATCCCATCCGCCATGGGCCTCTATCCATTTCACCACGGCCTCCACTGCCAGGTTGAAATCATGCTGTTCTTCTATCATCCTGCCGGCATGCCGGTCGTGATTGGCCCAATCCACAGCCCCGCCTTCGATCATGAGGAAAAAACCTTTGCTGTTCCCGGAAAGACACTGCAGGGCAGCCATACTCATTTCTGCCAGCACCGGAACGGAAGGATTGAAGGGGACGCTGAATGGCACAGAATCCGTCGTGCCCTGCCTCATTTGCTGCAAAGTGGCCGCAACCCCGGGTACCCCCAGGATACGCTTGTGATGACGTCCTGATGCAAACTGCTGAAAGTCTTCCCTGTTCTGTATCAGGAACCAGGGATCAGGAATATTGTCACCGTCGATATCGCTCACAGTTCGGTTTCCCGAGGGAGCAGCCTCGGAAAACACCGTGGCTCCGGCCACAAGACTATCCCAAACAGCTTTGCCCCCGACAAACTTATAATTCACAGGCACATTCACCGGTTTTCCGTCATGGTCATAGGCAGGATTACCGCAACCCATCAGCACATCGAGCCGGCTGTCGATCAGCATTTCCCTGGCAATCTCTTCGTAATTGCTACGCTGTTTGTTGTGCGCGGCAAAGCCGGCCGGTGTTGCATGGGACAAAGGAACCGAAGTCACCAGTCCGGCCGCTTTACCCAATTGTTTGGCTCTTTCTGCGATTGTTGCGACAGGCTGAAACGCGACATCCACGCCGATTGCCCCATTGTATGTCTTCACGCCGCTTGCCAGGGTGGTGGCGGCCGGCGCCGAATCAGTCCAGCCCTTCTTCACATATTCGAAATCCAGCCAGGCACTGTCAGGTAAATAACCCCTGCCGGGTTCAATCAAGGGTGCGCTGTCTGACTCTTTTGCGGGAAAGGTGCTCACCGCCAGGCGGTAAGGAAAGGATTCATACACCTGGGCCTGCTCGTTGCCGGTGATATAGCAGTTGGTGGCAAGGATATGGTTGAATCCGCAACCGTCGCTGATCATCAGGATGATATTCTTAGTGGCGGCCTTGTCGGCCTCCTGGGCAGAAAGTACCGGAGCGAAAAAACATGCAAGCAGCCCGAGCAATAGACCGGTGGTCCTGAAAGAAAATATCCTTAATATGGATTTGATTTTTATCATTTTACACATACGTTTTTCCTGTTTGAGAGGGCCTGTGTAACTTTCAGTTTTCCCCTTATTATGGAAGTCACATCGCAGGCAGCTACCACTGATTTTTAATCCCTTTTCTGATAGATTACTTTTCCTTCCTCCCTGATCCGCCCGGCCAGTTTCGGATTATTCAGGCTATCGAGGTGCAGCAGGTCGAAGAAAAAAGGAATCGGACTATCTTCTTCAAGTGCGCGGCGAATAGCCGACAGGGTGGAAAGTGTCACTTTTTCTCCTGTCACCGCCAGATCCAGATCCGAACCCGGCTCGAAGTCGCCCCTTGCCCTTGATCCGTAAAGGATGACACTGTCAATTTCCGGCATGGAAATGAAAAGCGACTGCAGAAAGACCATATCCCTTTCCCTGAGACCATATTGGTTCAGAGACTCATTCATATATTGCTGCCATCGTGCGGCGAAATTGCTCCATCAATGGAATATATGACCTCAGTATTTCCTGCAGATATTCCCTGCTTTTCTTTTCGTCATAAATATGGCTTAGTTCGTTTCTGGCCTGCATCATGTCGAACCATGGATAGGCATCGATCATCATGTCCCGGGCCATCTGACGGATCACATGACGCGGGCCTCTGAGTCCGGTGTACCCAGTAAACAAAAGATAGTCCTGCATGCATTTCCAGGCCAGCTCAAATGTGAATTCGAAGCGCTGGATCAGTCCGTCCTTTTCAAGTTCAGTAAGGGCATCAGGATCGTCAGTGAATGCAGTGAGGCTGTCCAATGCCTGGCAATAATTTTCGAACCTAAATTTCCAGCGGGGTAAATCGTTCATCATTCAGGTTTTATTCTATCATCCAGGAAGCGCCTTCTTTGGTGTCTTTCACGGTGATCCCGATCCCGCTGAGGCTGTCCCTGATCTGGTCGGAAGTAGCCCAGTCCTTATTCATCCTGGCCTGCTGCCTTATTTTCAGCAGCAGTTCCATGAGTCCCGCCACCACCCGCTGGTTGCTTCCATCGGTCGTTTCATCCGTCAATCCAAGGATTTCGTCAACAAAAGTGAGATAGAGCTGCTGAAGCGATGCCAGGTCATGGGAACTAAGGTTTTCGATTCCGTCGTTTGCACAATTGACCATTCTTACCAGCTCGAACAGGTGTGAGATCAGCACCGGACTGTTAAAGTCATCATTCAGGGCCTGGTAACACTGCTTCCGGAGGTTTTCGACGGCCTGACCCGGACTGATGCCCTCCGGGGGCAGGGGCTGGTGCCCGATAAGCTTCTTCAGGGTACGGCCGGCTTCCATGAGTTTTTTATAGCCTTTTTCTGCGGCCTGCAGGGCTTCATTTGAAAAATCCACCGTACCCCTGTAATGTGCCTGAAGGATGAAGAAGCGGATGGTCATCGGAGTGTAAGCCTGTTTGAGTGAGGGATGGTTCCCGGTGAAAAACTGTTCCAGGGTGATGAAATTTCCCAGCGACTTGGCCATTTTCTGCCCTTCGATGGTGATCATGTTGTTGTGCATCCAGTAACGGACAGTGTCATGACCGAGGGCTGCCTTCGACTGGGCAATCTCACATTCGTGGTGGGGAAATTGCAGATCCATGCCTCCGCCGTGAATATCGAACACCTCACCGAGATACTTGATGCTCATCACGGAACATTCCATGTGCCAGCCCGGAAAACCGACACTCCAGGGCGAAGGCCAGCGCATGATGTGTTCCGGCTGGGCTTCCTTCCAGAGGGCAAAATCACAACTGTTATGCTTTTCTTCCTGTCCTTCAAGATTCCTGGAACAGGCGATCAGCTCATCCAGCACCCTGCCGCTCAGTTTGCCATAATGATTTGTCTTATTGTATTTCTCCACGTCGAAATATACCGACCCTCCTGAAATATAAGCATAACCCGCATCCAGAATCTGCCGGATCATTTCGATCTGCTCGATAATATGCCCCGAAGCCCGTGGCTCGATGCTGGGTCTGAGTACGTTGAGCGCATCCATACTGACATGGTAGCGGTCGGTATAGTACTGAACCACTTCCATCGGCTCAAGCTGTTCCAGCCTGGCCTTTTTGGCCACCTTGTCCTCCCCTTCATCGGCGTCGTTCTCCAGATGCCCGACATCGGTAATATTCCTCACATACCTGACTTTATACCCCAGGTGTCTGAGGTACCTGAACACCAGGTCGAAGGTGATCGCAGGCCTGGCATGTCCCAGGTGGGGATCGCCGTAAACGGTCGGACCACAGACATAAATCCCGGTAAAGGGCGGATTCAGCGGTTCAAATTTCTCTTTCTTCCGGCTCAGGGTATTGTAAATAATGAGCTCCTCTTCCATAGTCTTGCTTTTCAGCTGCAAAGTAACATCTTTTTTTGCAGTTCTTTGGGGGAATTGTTTAATTTTACCATGAAAAAATCTTTAACAAATTATTCAATACCAATACTTTATGGAAAATATTCTCGTAATTGGCGCTTCCGGTCAGATTGGATCGGAACTGGTCATGGCTCTCAGAACACAATATGGCAATGAACATGTTTTTGCCACGGATATCAAGCCTGCCCCGAGGGACGTGATGGAAAGCGGGCCTTTCCAGGTACTGGATGTGCTTGATGAAAAACAGATGGTACATTTTGTGATCCGGAACAAGATCACGCAGATTTATCACCTTGCGGCGGTATTGTCAGGCAATGCGGAGAGAATCCCCATACAGGCATGGGATATCAACATGCGCAGCCTGCTCAACATTCTTGACCTTGCCCGCGAAGTGAAAGTGAAGAAGGTTTTCTGGCCGAGCTCCATCGCTGTTTTTGGACCGACCACCCCGCGGGTGAACACGCCCCAGTTCACGGTGATGGAGCCCACCACCGTTTACGGTATCAGCAAACTGGCCGGTGAACGCTGGCTGGAGTATTATTTCAGGCGTTACGGGCTCGACTGCCGCAGCATCCGTTATCCGGGGCTGATCTCTTACAAGACGGAAGCGGGAGGAGGAACCACCGATTATGCCGTGGAGATCTATTATGAAGCCATCCGGAAAGGAAGCTACGAATGTTTTCTGAAAGAGGATACCATGCTCCCGATGATGTTTATGGAGGATGCCATCCGTGCCACCATCGAGCTGATGGAACTGCCGTCTGACAAAGTCAGCGTCAGGTCGAGTTACAATGTGGCGGGTATCAGCTTCTGCCCGAAAGAAGTGGCCGATGCCATCAGACAGCATCTTCCGGAGTTTGAGATCACCTACAAACCTGATTTCCGGCAGGCCATCGCCGACTCATGGCCTCAAAGCATCGACGACAGCTATGCACGTGCCAACAATGGCTGGAAACATGAGTATGATCTGACGAAGATGACTTCGGTCATGCTCGCTGAGATCGCTAAAAAAATCGAGAGATAGCCCTTACAGCGGTTTAGCGGATCACCAGTTTCTGCATTCCCTGCCAGCCATTACCCTTAACTCGCAGCATATAGATCCCCGGTTGCAGGCCGTGCCTGTCGATCCTGTATTGCTGCTGCCGAAGGGCGCGTGCTTCCATCACCCGGCGACCGGTCAGGTCAAGCAGATCAAAGTCCCAGCCCGGACCCTTGTCAAAGACTTCCAGCACCGTGTATTCGGCAAAGGGATTGGGGAAAAGCCTGAAAGATGCAGGTTGCAGCGTTTCGTCTACGCTGATAATCAGGGCCGTGGTCACGTTGACACAGGTGGTGTCGTTCCAGTTGTTCAGGTCATAGGGCAGGTCTGTCCACACACATAGCGGACCGGTGAAGTTAAAGGATGGTTGGATGGGAACCGTGAAAGTATACACCATAGAATCACCCGGATTCAGAGGTGTTCCGTTATAATAAGCTGCCACGGTTGTTTGACCGAAAAGCTTATAGTACAGTTGGAAGCCCGTGACAGGAGCCTGTCCGTAATTCTTAATACGGCATTGCACCTGGGTTGCAGTAGTCATGGTGTCTCCACTTACAGGATTCATTATCTTACTGATTCCTATGTCTTTGAACTGCGTTTTCTGAACCTGGCAACGAATCATGAAATCCTGGGTCAGGGCATCGCGGTATTCGGACCAGGCGCCGCCCACAATCTCAAAGCTTCTGTGCGAAATAGGCGGTGTACGGTCAACGCCCATGGTGATGTTCAGGCCGTCCATCAGCCATCCCACATAAAAACCTCCGTTGTTGATGACGACTGGAGTGGTATAATTGACAGTAGTCCAGGCCCCACTGGGAACAGGAGCAGCCACCGGCACCGAATCCAGCATGGTCCCGGGAGTCCCGTTAGGTCCGTCATCATCGTAGATCTTGATGAAACATCCCACATTGTTGATATTGGATGTCAGGTAAAAGTGTACCTGGTTGATGCTGACGGGATAGGTTGGCGGTTCAAAGTACATGCCGACTCCTCCGGTACCGTCGACCCAGCTGATGCCGGCAAGGTCGGGCACATTGTCACAAAACTGCAGGGTATAGGTATTGAGGGAAGTGTCAATAACCACCAGTTCCCGGCTGGCCGTATCGTTGGTGGCGACGGCATCATTGGGGATACCGGTGAGTTGTGTGGAGAAGATATAGGTACCTGGAAGCGCCGGAATAAACTGGCTGTTGAAGTACAACAGGCTGTCCTGCTGTACATTTAAAGTATCGTTATAAATAAAGGTATCTGTCAGGGAGACTGCTCCTGACTGGTTTCTTACCGTACAGGTGGTGGTGAAACCGGGAGGAATGGGAAGATTCCCGGTATTGGCCACGGATGACTGCAGGGGGAAAACGGTGGGGTATGGCAGGAAACAACCGCGGTTATAAGGAACTGAGTTGTAGCGTATGGCCCCGTCGGTGATAAAATAGTTTGAAACGGGAGGATAGACGTACTGTATGGTTTTGCCCGCTGTGGGATAGGTTCCTGCGTAGGCCTGCAGGCCGATGCTGCCGGTAAGGTTTTCGATGCCTCCCCTGACATCGGTAGCGGTATAGGCCGTACCCGACTGGCTCTGGTAATTGATGATGATGGAACGGTCGGTTTTATCCAGTATGATCTGGAAGGTATTGCTACCAACCCAGTATGGCGGATTATTGCTGTAAAACGGAACATTGATGTAAGAAATGATCACCGAATCCGGAGTGGCTTTCATGTAGCACATGGCGGGATTGCCCGCTCCGGAGAAAGTCAGGTCCGACATCATGGCCGCGATGAAGTTGTGCTTGTTGTCGAGAGAATCGGGGATGATTGGGAAAACGGAAGCCAGGTTGGAAGGACTGAAACTGATGTAGCCGTTGGATCCTATCCAGAGCTTGTCGACCGGATACCAGTAGTATGTGAAATAATCATTCCCTGTCGTGGTGATGTAGAAAGGTCCCCGGATATTGTCATCAGACAAGCCTGTGATCCGCCGGTCGGGGGAGACGATATCTATCCACTGGTACACCGGTCCGCCCGGCTGCTGGTTGTCGATCCAGGTGTAACCAAACTGGTCGGGGCCGCCCTGCCCGGCCATGGCAGGTGGCAGCGCGATGAAAGCAAATGATGCAATCAGAACGAGGGTAAATAAAGTCTTCATGTCGGGTTTTTTGCCCCGAATATACAAAATTTGAAGCGTACGGTCAAAAACAGCTGCTCCTCTAATAGAAAAAGCTGCCTGTTGAGGGCAGCTTTTTGTGATTTCTTTCTAATATCAGCCTGAACCCGGGATGATCCGCTTAAGCTCATCACGCTTTTCTTTTATCAGGTTTCGCCGACAAAAATCATTACAAACATGAAAATGAACGCAGACCGGGAGGATTTCAATTGCCTGTATCATCAAGCGCCTTGCTCACGAAAACGGTCTCATCCTCTGTCTGCATTTCAAACTGATGCTTCCTGAACAATGCAATCATCCTGCTGTTATCCGTGGTAGTCTGAGCCACCATACGCTTCAGTTTCCATTTGCCTGCGATTTCAAGGCAGTATCCGGTGAGATGATGACCCAGATCGCGGTTCTGCCAGGCATCTGCAATCAGGATAGCATACTCCACTTCTTCATGGTCGGGATCGGCAACAAGGCGGCCCACACCGACCAGTTTTTTCCGGTCATTTTCAGTGACTTCCGCCACAATGGCGATTTCCCTGTCATAATCGATGTAACAATAACGGCTGGCCACTTCATGGGTTTCCCAGTGGAAAAAATACCTGAAACGCGAATACAGGGATTCCGCGGAACAACTGCGCAACAGTTCAAACCACATCGGTTCGTCTTCCGGTTTAATGGGTCTGAAAAGGATGCTGCTTCCGTCTTTCAGATTAAACTCCCTCACATATTTTTCGGGATAAGGATGCAGGGCCAGATGTGAAAAGGATGCCATGGGTGTTTGGACATGCTGTGAGTCAAGCACAATTCGGGCATCCAGCGCAAGGACCTGTTCCGGAGATATCAGCAGCGGATTGATATCCAACTCTTTAATCTCAGGATAATCGGCAGCCAGGTAGGAAATCCGGATGAGCACTTCGATCAGTTTGTCAGGACTTTTATGGCTGGCCCCCCTGTAGCCTGTAATCAGGGGATAAATCCTCAGGGATTCGAGCATGAGCCGGGCAAGCCGCTCATTCAGCGGAGGGAAACCCAGGGCCCTGTCAGCATAAAGTTCAGCAGCTGTTCCTCCCATGCCGGCCATGATGACCGTCCCGAAGACCGGATCTTTTTTTATGCCCACGATCAGCTCCAGCCCTTCTTTCGAGGAAGCCATCTTCTGAATACTCACACCTTCTATCCTTGCTCCGGGCATCAGGGTCTTAACCTTATACATCATATGATCCCAGGCATGTCTGACCATTTTCTCATCGGCCAGGTTCAGCATGACCCCCCCCACATCCGACTTATGAGTAATATCAGGAGCATGTATCTTCATAACCACGGGATAGGTGGTGACAGTTGACAGGGCAACAGCCTCCTCAGCCGAGTGGGCGATACGGGGAAGGGTGACTGGAATGCCATAGGCTTCAAGGAATCTTTTGGAACTTTCCTCCGACAGAATTTCCCCTTCGGTTGACCAGTCCCGTAAAAATTCTGCTTTTGCCTTTTCCCTGTCGATATTGAATTCCAACGGAATATCCCTGGGGGTCTCGTAGAGAATCCCGAGATTTCGAGCATAAGAGGTCAGGGTCATAAATGCCCTGATGGCCTGTTCGGGAGTCTGATAAGCGGCAACGCCGGCGTCGGTCAGGATTTGTATGCCTTCCCTCATGCTTTTCCCGCCAATCCATGCAGCAAGTATGGGCTTGCCGGCTGACCCTGCGAGGGCACCGACTTCTTTAGCGGTAGCGAGCGGATTGGTCATGGCCTGGGGTGTGAGGATTACAAGTACGGCATCCACACCCTGATCCTGCAGTACGATGGAAACCGCTTTTGCCACCCTTTTGGCACGTGCATCTCCCAGCACATCCACCGGGTTTCCGTGTGACCAGAACGCCGGCAGGTTCTCATTCAACATGGTCAGGGTATCATCCGACAGCCTGGCAAGCTCCCCATGCATCGCAATCAGGGTGTCGGTAGCCATCACCCCAGGTCCGCCTGCATTGGTCACGATCCCAAGCCTGGCCCCGCGGGGGAAACGGTTTCTCCCAATCATGGCAGCCACATCGAAAATGTCGCCGATATCATAAACCCTGGCCATGCCCGTCCGCTGGAAAGCAGCATCGTATACGGCATCTTCAGAGGCCATGGCACCGGTATGGGAAGCGGCAGCCTCAGCCGACTCGGCAAAACGGCCGGACTTATAAACAATGATGGGTTTAGACCGGGCAAACGTCCGGGCAGCCGTCATAAACTTCCTTGCCTGCCCGACCGATTCAATGTATAACATGATCGATCTTGTGCTGTCGTCCTGTCCGAAGTAATCGATCAGATCCCCGAAATCAATGTCCAGACTGTTCCCAAGCGACACGAAATAACTGAAACCCGTTTTTCCCTCCATGGCCCAGTCGAGGACAGAAGTGCACAGCGCTCCTGACTGACTAATGAAAGCAATGTTCCCCGGAGCAGGCATGACTGAGGCAAAACTGGCGTTCATCCTCACAGAAGGTACGATGACGCCAAGGCAGTTGGGACCCAGTATCCGCATTCCGGGAAAACGTTCTTTCTCCTCTCTTATCCGGTCTTCAAGTGCTTTTCCCTCTGGACCCGCCTCCCGGAAACCGGCCGACATAATGATAATACCCTGTATCCCAGCCAGTCCGCACTGATGAACGTGATCCGGCACTTCCTTAGCGGCAGTGCATATGATGGCCATGTCAGCTTTGTTGGGCAGGGCGGCGAGGTCAGAAAAACAGGGTATGCCGGAAACAGCTTCCTCTGCAGGGTTCACCGGGTACACGACGCCGCGGTAGCCCCCCGAGGTCAGGTTCGACAATGTTTTTCCGCTCACGCTGTTCGGGTTCACCGAAGCACCGATAAGGGCTATCCGTCGGGGGTTAAAAATCTTATCGAGATTTATCAGGCTCATGCTGTTTGTTCTTTCTGATGATCAGCGTTCCATCCTGGTCGGGCAATAAAACCGGTGCTTCAGGGATGCCGCGTAAAAACTCATCCACGGCACGCCGGCAACCTTCCCATTTGTGGTTGTAGTCGTGCACGAAGATCACACCGCCAGGAACCAGCCTGGGATAAAAGTACTCCAGTCCCGCCCTGGTCGGTTGATAAAGATCAGCATCGATATTGACCAGCACGTAACGTTCGTTTGCCAGACCAGAGGCGGTTCCCGGAAATAAACCCGGATGAAATACCAGTCGCCTGCTTTCGCCCAGGTATTCCCTGACTTTTTCAAGGCTCGTATCCGCAAAGTTTTTTTCAGTATAGCCTGCGGCTTCACCGGTCTCCCCACTCAGATCGGTTTTACTGAAACCTTCGAAAGTATCAAACAGGTGGAAGGTCCTTTGTGGATCCATCAGGTGCAGGATACGGGCGCTTTCCCCCTTGTACACGCCGAGCTCTGCAAAACATCCTTCGGCCTTGTCCTTTCGGATCCGCTCCACCTGTAACCACCAGGCAAAAAAACGGATCTTGTCCCTGTAACGTCTGAATTCCCTGTAAAGTTCCCGGCTAACTTTACCGGCTTTCACCGCACTGGCCCAGCTTTCCGGCCTGTAGAACCCTTCGGAATACAAGGAATAAAAGTATCTTCCCAGGATGATCAGGAAAAGCAGGCCCAGGATGAGGTTGATGTAGAGCATTAGTCACCGCTTTTTAAAAACAATACCGCGGCACCCTGATCATGAAGCGCGACCCGATCAGTTCCCGTAACGTTCGATGATCTCCTGCTTGGTCTTACCGAGGATCTCATACTTTTTGCCAACCTTTATAAAGGCATCAAGCGCTTTCTCCAGGTGGTGCATCTCATGACCGGCACTAACCTGGGTGCGGATGCGGGCCTGTCCCTGCGGCACTACCGGGAAAAAGAAACCGATGGCGTAAACCCCCTCATCAAAAAGATCGCGGGAGAAATCCTGACTAAGCTTGGCATTGAACAACATGACCGGAACAATGGGCGTATCGCCTTCCTTCAGCACGAAACCGGCTTCGGTAAGTCCTTTCCGCCAAAAATCGGTATTGCGTTCGAGCTTATCCCGTCTTTCGGTGTTGTGCATGATCAGATCCATCACCTTGAGCACCCCGGCGACGATGACCGGTGCCATGGTGTTGGAAAAAAGGTAGGGACGGGCTTTCTGACGGCACATCTCCACCAGTTCGCTTCTTCCGCTCACACAACCGCCGGAAGCGCCTCCCAGTCCCTTGCCAAAGGTGGTGGTGATCACGTCGATCTTGCCGACGACACCATATTTTTCATGGGTCCCCCGGCCTGTTTTCCCTATGAACCCCGAGGAATGGCTGTCATCCACCAGGATCATGGCGTTGTATTTCTCGCACAAAGCCACCATTTCGTCCAGCTTTGCCGTATCCCCGTCCATAGAGAATACCCCGTCACAGATCACCAGCTTGAGCCGTTTGTCGGCATGCAACTGGAGCTTCTGTTCAAGATGCTCCATGTCGTTGTGCTTGTATGTGTCATGGATGGCACTGGCAAGTCTGATGCCGTCGATCAGGGAAGCATGGACCAGGCGGTCGCTGATCATCACATCATCTTTGGTGAGGATGGCTTCGAACACTCCGGCATTGGCATCCATACAGCTCGGAAACAATACGGTGTCTTCCGTACCAAGGAATTCCGTGATCCTGGCTTCCAGTTCCTTGTGTATATCCTGGCAACCGCAGATGAAACGGACGGATGACATCCCGTAACCACGGGAGTCAAGTCCTTCATGCGCAGCCTTGATGACCTCCGGGTGGGAAGAAAGCCCGAGATAGTTGTTGGCGCAAATGTTGATTACTTTCTTCAGGGATGCCCCTGCCGGAAACTCAACCTCAATGTCTGCTGCCTGGGGCGAGTGAATAAACCTTTCCTGTTTGAACAATCCTGCATCCCTGATCCCCTGCAGGGTATCAAGGTACATCTGTCTGGTCTTGTCGTTGTAAGCCATGGCTATTGATCTGAAATGTAAATGATTACACTACTATTTTCCAAGAAACCGGTCTACCAGCGTACAGATCTTGTTGACTGTGTCGAAGGCCTCCGGGCTGGCATCGGCATCCGGAATGGAAATGTTGTATTTGTTCTCCAGGAAACGCTTGAGCGATACCATGGAAAAGCTGTCCACAATGCCGCCCGAGATCAGGGGAGTGTCATAGGTGATGGTTTCGCTGTCATCTTCAAGATACTCGTCAATCACATACTTCAGTACAATGTCTTTCATGTTGGGATCCATAAATTCAGTGTTTTAACTTGTTTATAATTAGTTGTATTACTGTCAGTTGAACAATACTTACCTGCCGCCCGGCATGCATTTTTCTTGTTTCAAAAATACACTTTTTCTGTATACGCAAGCCGGGTTCCGGAAACCGCCGTCTGCACAACAAAACCGCTTACCGGAAGGAAAGGAAATTCCCGTTGTGCGAAAAAAAAGCCCTGATTAATCCACAAAGGTTTCCTTGATGATGGATTTCACCCTCCTTATTTCTTTCTGTTCAAGCGTCCCGATAATTCTGATAATCCTGGTGAGATCAATGGTTCTGATTTGATCTAATGCAATCCAATTAAGCTTCCCTTCCAGTTCAAATCTGACTCTCGTAACATAATCTTTTGATGTTGAAGTAATTGGCGCAATAACGATCGTCCTGAGGTGTTTGTTCATTTCATCAGGCGATATAACCAGGCAAGGTCTCGTCTTTCTTATTTCACTTCCAAGTGTTGGATCAAGATTGACAATAATAATCTGATATTGTTTTACTTCCATTCGTCAAGATTTTCATCAGGAAAGACGTCATCAATAAGCAGATTGTCATGCCCGTTGTTGCGCATCGACTGGAATGATTTCTCCCAGCCCTTTCTTGGTTCAGACACGGGCATTAAAATGATCCGACCCTTTTCAAGGATCAACTCAACTTTGTCCCGGATACCATATTTTTCGAGAAGGTGTTTTGTTAACCTGATCCCTTTTGAATTTCCGATGTTAATGACTGATACCTGCATACGTTTCGGTTTTATAATTATACCGACACGGAATGGTTTTGCGAAAAAATTACGTTCCAGCGGTGTACGGTATACCTCATACTAAACAGCTTTGTATTCGCAAACCTGTCAAGTATGAGTATACATTGTAATTACAAAATTAATTAAAAAACTTGTTCACCCCTCAAGCCAGGCGCGGATCTCTTCAATTTTCAAAGCGGGAATGTCCAGCTTCAGTTTTTTCCGTAATCCTCCCAGGTCATTGAACAGCTTATTGGGATTGGTTTTGCGCAGTTGTTCCGGATTGCTGAAACCAAGCCTGGCCAGGATGGAAGCCCAGGCATCGGGTACTCCCATTTGGCTGAAAGGATTTGCTGCTTCATTCCCTTCCACTTCCTGAGTAATGATCTCCGGCTTCATCTGGGGAAAGAAAAGCACTTCCTGGATGGAAGGCTGGTTGGTCATGATCATGGTCAGGCGGTCGATGCCGATGCCGAGTCCGGCCGTCGGCGGCATGCCAAATTCCAGTGCCCGGAGAAAATCTTCGTCAAGAACCATGGATTCCAGGTCACCCCTGCGGCCCAGTTCGAGTTGTTCCTCGAAACGCCGGCGTTGGTCGATGGGATCGTTCAACTCCGAAAAGGCATTACAGATCTCCTTGCCGTTGCAGATGGCCTCAAAACGTTCCACAAGGCCTTCGGCGCTCCGGTGCCGCTTCGCAAGCGGCGACATCTCCACCGGATAGTCGGTGATAAAAGTCGGCTGGATGAGCAGCGGCTCACATTTCTCACCGAAGATGGCATCAATCAGTTTGCCTTTCCCCATCCCGGCTTCCGTCTGTATTCCCAGGTCCCGGGCAACATCAATCAATGCAGCCTCCGTCATCCGGCTGATGTCAATCCCGCTGAATTCCCTGATCACTTCATACATGGTATAACGTTTCCATGGCCTGGCAAAATTGATCTCATGCTCTCCCACACGTACCACCGTGTTTCCATGCAAGGCAAGGGCAAGGTGTTCGACCATCTCCTCCACCAGGTTCATCATCCATTCATAGTCCCGGTATGCCACATACAGCTCCATCTGGGTAAACTCGGGATTATGGAAGCGCGACATGCCTTCGTTGCGGAAGTCTTTGCTGAACTCATAAACGCCGTCGAAGCCCCCTACTATCAAGCGTTTGAGATACAACTCATTGGCTATGCGGAGATACAGCTTCATGTCGAGGGTATTGTGATGGGTCGTGAACGGCCTGGCAGCCGCCCCGCCATAAAGGGGTTGTAAAATGGGTGTTTCCACTTCGAGGTAGCCCCTGTCGTTGAGAAACTGCCGCATGGCATTCACCAGGCGGGTTCTTTTCACAAAGATTTCCCTGACCTCAGGGTTCACGATCAAATCCACGTAACGCTGGCGATAACGCAATTCAGGGTCGCGGAAGGCATCAAAGGTCACATCCTCTTTTTCCTTCACCACCGGCAAAGGCCTGAGGGCTTTGCACAACAGGGTGAATTCCCTCACATGCACGGTGATCTCCCCCATCTGGGTGATAAACACATCGCCTTTCACCCCGATGATGTCGCCGATATCGAGCAAACGTTTGAAGACAGTATTGTACAGTGTCTTGTCCTCGCCCGGACACAGCTCGTCACGCTTGAAATAGAGCTGAATGCGGCCGCTGGCATCCTGGATTTCCGCAAAGGACGCGGCGCCCATAATACGGCGGCTCATGATGCGACCGGCAAGGCTGACATTCGAAAAACGCGCCTCACCCGGCCTGAAGTCCCTGTGAATATCGGCAGCCATGGTGTCAACCTCATATCCTTCGGCCGGAAAAGGATCTATCCCCAGGCTGCGCAGTTCTTCCACTGCCTGCCTCCTGTATTGTTCCTGATCAGATAGTGCTTGCATTTGTTCCTAAAATTGAGGTGCAAAGATACGCTAATCAGGAAATACCGCCGCGCCCATCCCCCGAACTCCTGACAGTATCAGCAGCCGCGTTTGCCGCTTTATCCCAGCACTTCCTCCAGCACCTCATGCGCATGCATCTTCCCGAAACCCGTCACATGTAACTGATAGTAAGCGATGATCGCCCTGACCAGGTTCTTTTTGTCCTCTTTGCCGAGGACCGTAAGGTAATATTCCCTGAATCCCGGCGTGGAGAACGCTACGAAAGTGCCGGCAAGGCTGCTGTCAAGGAAATGAACATGGTCGGGAAACCGGCTGAGAAATACGCCTTCACGCAGGTCAAAACAGCAGGCATCCCGCTCCCGGGCTCCGTTGGGAAGGAATCCGAGGAAACGCGTTAACTGCATTGCAAACCAGCAATGGAAATTGGCCACACTCTCCTTGCTGATATCGAGGATGCTCAGGGAAGTCACCAGGAAGTCGAACAGGCTGCGGTTGGACTCTTCCTCCTTCAGGCTCTTATCAAGCAACTCGGCGATAAACAGGGCCACGGAACTTTTCCGGATATCGAAGGGAAGGCTGGTGTATGGCATAAGCCCCTTCATTTCCTTCAGCTGAAAGATGCCGCCGCCTTCTTTGTGATAAATGACCATGTCGAGCAGGGTCAGGGGCTGGAGCAGGGCCGGACTCACAGCAGGCTTGCTTTTCATCACCCCGCGTACCATCACCGGACACAATCCTCTTTCTTCAGTATAGGTTTTCAGGATGACGGAATGATCAGAAAATTTTGTCTGGCGAAGCACCAGCGCCCGTGTATGTAAAAGACTCAATGCTTAAAAAGGATTTTGGAGACAAAGGTTTCCGACCCATCGTCGTTGCTGATATATACCAGGTAGACTCCCGTATTCACCTTTCCGCCGTCGAAATCCCTGCCGTTCCAGATGGCCTGCCCGCCCTCGGCACGGGTATGGAAAACCAGTCTCCCGTTAATATCCGTAAACTTCACCACAGCATCCCGCACCAGCCCCCTGACGGCTATGTATCCCTCGTAGCCCGGCTCCACCGGATTGGGATAGGCATACACATGCTCGTTGCTTTCTCCGCCCCTGGTCGCAAAACCCTTGAAGGAGCAGATGCCGTTCTCAGTGCCGAAAAATACCTCACCCGATAAATCGTCAATGGTGATCGAAGTGATTGAATTGGAAAGCAAGGGACTGTTTTCCTCGGTAAAATGGAAGATCTCCTCTGTTCCGTCGGCCGACATCAGAAAGACTCCCGCTTTTTCCGTCCCAAACCACTTTTTATTGCTTCCATCCACAGCAATAGCCGTAACTGCCTCCGTTTCAAGAAGATACTGGGTATACCCGTCCTGGGTCACATAGATGCGCTGGGCATCGAAATTCTGTGCGGTGAATACATTCTCCGGCGCATAAAACACGGCAACCCCTTCATCGGTGCCAAGCCAGACCAGTCCTTCCAGATCTGCGGCGATGCTGCGAACCCGCGACCCGGGTATATTGCCGAATCCAATACCGGCACCCAGCATTCTGGCTTTGTCGTCGCTGGTCTGGGTCAGTGTATTGTTATCGCTGAAGACCAGCAGTTTATTTCCACGGAGCAGCATCCACTTCTGGCCGTACTGGTCGATACAGAAATCCCCGATGTCAATATTGGAGGCTCCTGTTGCCAGGCTGCCCAGGTTGAAGGAAGCCCATTCCCCGTTTTGCTTTCTCACTGCCAGCAGATTCTGAGTATTGGAATTGGTGATCCACAGGTTTTGCTGGCTGTCGTATTGCAGTCCGCCGATTTTCACCTCGTAATCGGGATAGGTGGCCGGAGGCTTCAGGATAGAGTTGGAACCCTCATAAACGGCCACCAGTTTGTCATTCCTGAACTCAGCCAGTCCGTAACCCCAGGTGCCGGCATACACATGGGAAGGATCGGCCGGATCCTGCACCACCGTAATGAAATCCCTGAGACTGTCCATCAGGGCCAGGTTGCTGTTGTCGACGCTCGACCAGCTTTCATCACCGAAAGTGTGCAGGGCCCCGTAAGTCCATTCATTCCCCCAGGTGAGGTTTCTCCCGCCCGGTACCACCCTGACCTTACCCTGGCCTGAAGTCATGGCAAAGACATTCACCCCGCTCGGACCATTGGGTTCCACCTGCATAAACGCCCAGATGTTGGTATTCTTCAGCAGGCCTCTCATGTAGTCGGCAATCCAGACGGCACCGTCGGGATCCATCACCGCCTGGCGGGGCTGGGGATAATAGCTGGTATCGTTCAGATAATAGGCCCAGATGCGGTTGCTGATGATCAGCCCGGTATCCATCACGTCGATATAATCCGCACAGACATAGATCAGCGTTGAATCAAAGGCTTGTAAACTGTTGCAGCTGGGTGATTTAAACTTGTTGAAATAATGCCAGCCCCCGCTGTCCTTGTATAACAGGGTATCGGTGTAATAGGTCGGGTTCGACTGGTTGGCATAAAGTTTCCCGTTGAACCAGGCCAGGGTGTTGAACTTCCGTTGTGGCAGCCACAGGCTGCTGTCTCTGCTCCATGCGGCATAGTTCGACAGGTTGGGATGGTTCATGTCTGCCATGTAAATCCCCTTTTCGGTGGCGGCAAAGAAATGCCCGTTGCCTGTGGTGATGTCGAGGACTTCGATGGCATCGCCTTCAGGACCGATATAATAGGTATCCTTGATCTCATTCTTCATCAGGTCTAACACCACGATGCCGAAACCGCAGCAGAGGTAGGCATAGCGGTCATGGATCACCACCCTGTTGATGGATTTTTTCCCGAGTATGGGTTTGCGTTTGATGTCGGGGATGTTGATGACCACGCCTCCCTGCAACAGGTCGATGTTGGTGTTGCTGTATGCGATCACCAGGCTGCGGTATTCCCCGCTGTATGCAAGAGAGGAGATGCCGATATCCGACAGCCCGTTCACCTTGGTTAGCCGGCTGACCGAATTGTCGGTCCTGTCATAATAAAACACACTGTATGGGGTGGCACAGTAGACCTTTTTACCGGCATCCGCCACACTGATGGCTTTGCTGTATGGCAGGTGATCCCGCCACTGCCCCAGGGCGATCCCCTGGGCATGAACCACAACAGCATTGAGCATCGCTGCCGTCGCCATCACAATCGTAATCAAGTACTTCATTCTGGTTGATTTCCGTTACAAACCTAATGGAACTTCTTCACATACACAAGCTTCCACCCATTCCGTTCCCGGACAAAAGCAAACTGTGAAAACAACAGTTTATTGTAATGCAGGTATGATCCAGCAGGCTCCCGCATGGCTGCAAGCGGCCCGGCCTGATTACTCCCGTTCCGGCATTCAATGTCTCAAAAAAATGAATATGCCGGCACGGAATGGGTTTGCATTGGAAAAGCTGCTAAGTAATCGTATATTTGAAGAAAAAAACATGGCATTTGAATTACCCCCGCTTCCCTTTGCATTGGATGCATTGGAGCCTTTGATTTCACAATCTACCCTGGAATTTCACCACGGCAGGCACCACCTGGCCTATGTCAACAACCTGAACAGACTCGTCCCGGGAACGGCCTTTGAGCAGGCAAGTCTCGAAGAAATCATCCTGAACGCTTCCGGAGGCATCTTCAACAACGGGGCCCAGGTCTGGAACCACACTTTTTACTGGCATTGCCTTCAGGCGAACGGAGGCGGTGCCCCGGAAGGAGCCCTGGCCCTGGCCATCAACCGCGACTTCGGCTCTTTCGAAGCCTTCCGCGAACAGTTTACCACCGCAGCCGCCACCCTCTTCGGTTCGGGTTGGGCATGGCTTTCGAAAGACCGTGACGGCAAACTGATCATCAGCCAGGAAAGCAATGCCGGCAATCCCCTGCGTTCCGGACTCATCCCCCTGCTCACCTGCGATGTTTGGGAACATGCCTATTACCTCGACAAACAAAACCGCCGGCCCGATTATATCGCCGACTTCTGGAAGCTGACGGACTGGAAAAAGGCTGGCTTACGGTTTGAAAGCCAGGGTTCTGTGATTTAGAGTTAAATTATACGCTCTTAGTTGCCGAACATATATGCCACGGATATACCAATAACCTTGTTCTTGATATCCCCTTCACTGTAGGTTGACAGGTTTGCCAGGCCGAGCCCGTACTGCGCCCTGACCTGTATACCGCTGAACTCAAAACCGGCTCCAATATTAAGGCCGAAGTCCATTCCTTTCAGGTCATCTTCCTCTGAACTGCCGAACTTAATGCTCTCGTCATAACTTGTTTCTATTCCAAGCGTAGCCGGATCAAATCCAGGAATATTGGTGTTTATGTCCAGATCACCTTTCGATTTCCCGCCAATTCCAAATCCGAGGTAAGGACCACCGTAAATCAGCAGGTGGTTGTCACCAACAGGAACTTTGTAAACTGCGTTTATCGGTATTTCGAGATAGGAAGGAGCAAATTTCACATCGCCGCTGAGTTCATAATACATTCCCATCATATCCACTCTTTCATAAAACTCAGTTTTTGAACCTTTTCCGCTGTAAAGCAACCCTGCCTCAAAAGACAGGTTTTCACTCAGCATGTACTCTACAACACCGCCAAAATGAAATGACATCAGACTTTTCGGTCCGGGGTCAGAATCTTTAATTGACATATTTGCCATATTCAGGCCGCCACGTATACCAAAGCGCACACCTTCGGTCTGGGCACCTCTTCTTTTTTTCTTTTTGGCTGCCGGGCCATTGGCACTCAGCTCTCCACCCGCAAAAGCAACAAGAAGTGCAATAAGGAAAATTTTCTTCATGAAATTTGGTTTTAAATTAGTAATTAAGATCTAGTTGTTTCATTATCAAAGAAATAAACCACAAAATGATGAATGATACAGCTGGCAGGCAACGCTGTGTGCTGTGGCAATGGTAATTTCCAGGTGTAAAAATATGATCATTTTGCTGATAAAAAATTTTCGTTAATAAATTTATACCGAAAGAACACAGGTATGCAAAAAAAGTGTTCCCAGAGTCATCGGTATAACTGAGGTTCCCTGGCTTCATCAACACGCAATCCTTCCGCAGTCGAAGTCACCTGGCACTCGACAGTTACCGCAAACTTGTCCGCCTCTTCAACCTTGATGATGTTTCTGTTCGTCAGTCCAGGATTTTGCCCCCGGCTTCCATCAGATTCCTCCCCGCAACGGACACCCGGCTTCCGGCAGAACCTTCCTGCTGCCGGATGTTTTCGGGTCTTTCACCCCCTGATTACCGCCCTTGCCGGGTAAAAACAAACGAGCCGGAACATGGTGTTGTTCCGGCTCGTTTCATCCTGTTGCATCAGCCGCTATTTCCTTCCTGTCCGGCTGCCTGATGGCTGGTCCTTGGAGGAGCTGCTGTTTTCTGCCCGGCTGTTTCCGCCAGTAGTCTTTTTCTCCTTGCCGGCCTCCTTTTTCGGTGCGCTTTTGGTTTCTTCCTTTTTCGCTTCCTGTTTCGGAGCGGGTGCGGGCTTTGCTTCTTCCTTTTTCGCTGCCTTTTTCGGAGCGGGTGCGGACTTAGCTTCTTCCCTTTTCCCTGGTTTTTGCGGGGCTGCAGTCGTTTTGGCTGCTTCCTTGTTTGAAGCCTTCTGAGGTGCTGCGGTCGATCCGGGCGTTTCTTTCTTCTGTTCCGTCCTGGAGGGAGCGGCTTCGGTCCTGGCATTCTTTTCTGTCGCCTGTTTCACGGCTTCCTTTTTCTGTTCCTGTGCTGCAGTTCTGACTTTACTTTCTTCGGTTTGCCCGGTCCTTACCGGCATGGCTTTGCCACTGCTTTCGGCCGTCCTGATCTTCTTGATGTCCGGCTCTTCCCTGACCGTCATCGAAGGATTTTTCCGCTTGAAGTCGGCGGTGCCGTTGGCGAGGGTCTCAGGCCTGGAGTATGTGGCATTGAATTCCCCCCTTTCTTTCCTGAATTGAACCGTGGTGGAGAACGACCTGCGCTTGCCGTAGTAATGCTCATGCCAGGGTTCGTAGCGGAAATGCCTCACATGATGGTAGTGGCCGTAGTAATGATGATGCCAGTGCCAGTGGTATCCGTAGTAATGATGCCAGTACCAGGGCGACCAGGGACGCCAGTAAACCGGGTAATATCCCCAGTAGAAAGGGGAATGCCAAACCACGTAAGTGGGCAGAAAGATGAAGCGGATCACCGGCCAGGCGGCGACATGATGGGTGGTGGTATGATGCACAACCACGGTTTCGGTATTCCCGTAGTTTCCGTAGTAACCCGGATTGGGCGTACTCCCGCCGTCGGTGTCGTAATAAGGTTCTACAATGTAATACTTGCCGTAAAGGGCTTCATCGCCGATAAGCTGGATGATGACATCGCCGTCCCTGTCCTGCTTCACAACAAACACAGCCACGTCCTGATTCTCGGTGGCGGTAACAGCCACCTGCAGTATGATATAGTGCACCTTGCCTTCCGGCTGATCGATCACGCGGATGTAATCCACATAGTTGTCGCCATTGAGGTCGAGGTTGTTCACCCTGTTATCCTGCTCATTCAGGGTCTTCTCGAAGAGTTCCAGGGTTTCTGATTCCTGAAAAATCTTCATCACAGCATAGAGGTTGAGGTTGTCGCCGGGGAGGTTGAGCAGTTCCGGTTCCTGCTGGGCCCTCGCTGTTCCCACCAGGGAGACCAGCGCCAGGGCAGTGATTAAAAGCTTGGTTTTCATGGCTTTAGTTTTTATGGTACTGGGGTTTTTATTACCCATCCATACTATCACCAAAGATTATGCCAATAACTAAAATGCCCAAGGAAGGGAAACAGATACAGGATCGGATGTTTCACCGAAAAGGAGGGTAATGAGTATCATATGGTCTGAATTTCTTAAGTGAATATGGATGACGTAATGGGTTAATCATGGTAAGGAAAGCCGTGTCTTGGTGTCTCCGGTGTGAAAAAAATAAAACCTAAGAAGCCAGATTAACAGAAACCGCTTCTGTGATTTGGACCCGGATGGAGGCTCGTGCCATGGCTTGCGCCTGAAACCGGATCAATCCCATTCCAGCAGCCGCCTTTCTCCCTGCAACTGCCTGATATCCGTGATATCCTGGCTGACTTCCAGGGTGCCGAGGTAGCTGCCTTTATCATCCCTGACAGCAAAATACCGGATGAGGATATAGCGGTCGTTCATGTTTATCCTGAAATCGGCATGATCCCGGATGCCCTGCCTGAAAGCTTGGATGATGCTGTTAACCATATGTACACTGGCGGGCGGATGGCAGTCCTGTACTTTTCTTCCGATCACGGCGGCGGAACGGGGAAAGATGCGTTCCCTGCCTTCGGAGAAATACCGGACCTCATCCCGGTCGTCGATGAAGGTCAGGTCGAAGGGCAGGGTATTCAGCAAACACCGGAGCTGCTCAGGGCTGAGGCTTCCGTTTGCCGGGCCGTATAAGCCGCCTTCGCCTGCTGCTTCCAGCTCAGCTAAAAGTGGCGGGAGTTCCGGATTAATATAGGACCATCCGTAATCCCTGGTCTGGACAAGCATCTCATGCCAGGCAGCGTGCGGTATCATGCCGTGAACGACCGGATATACAATATGTTCCTCCCTGAAGATAACCGGAACAACAACGAAAAACAACCTGCCCATCCACCTGCTGAGTTCGGATTCCTGTGGTGTGCCACTGGTGAGCGACAGCAGGGTCCTGATACTTTGCCGGTAGTCGTCATGAAAAGACCACATCAGGCTGAGACAGCGGTATTCGGGATAGTGCTTTTCGATATATGGAAAGAGGATGTTCTCCTTCTTCAAATAATGGGCCTCATATTGCCGCAGTTTTTCAAGGATGACCTTCATCATGGACAGGTATTCCTGCTGCTTCCCGGTTGCAGCGTTGAAATACTTGCGGTTTACCTCTTTCAGTTTTCCAAGCAGGCCTTCCACGGCCCTGTTCTCTTCCATCAGCAGGGAGAGGAAATGGTCAGGGGCAGGCCGTTCCCAAACAAAGGCGTTGAGCGACTGAAAGAACACATTGATCAGCTTACCGGTAGCCGCCTTCAACTGCTCAAATGGACAACCCTCCATCAGCAGGCGGTCGAACAGCCACATCACCTCGGTGGGTGTGACCGTGGCCGTCAGGGATCTGGTTTCTTTGAAATGCAGGCTGCCGGATCGCCCTGCCAGCATCTCCCTGGCAAACTCCAGCAGGCTTTCCAGCCTTGCACTATCCTGGTTCATGGATGCCTCGTTTCAGTGAATCTGCTGCGAAGGTATAACTTGAGAGACATATTTTCATTTTCCGGTACTATTTCACTAAAAATTGAAGTCTCCGGGAAAGTGAAAATACACGAAAATGTGAATGTGATCCGGATTTCAGGAAGATAAACGGCTCATCCGGCCCGGACATCCCGCGCTGTTTATCTACTTAAATGTGATTGACCAGGGCTGCAGCGATGAATACCTTTGATAAACTTAACGGAAAACAGGCTTTAATCATGTGCAGCGATCATTCATACCGGCACGGAATGGGTTTGCGAAAAAATTGCGAACAAAGGGTGCACGGCATGATTCATTCCAAGCAACTTTCAAACGCATCCCTTTCAAACATGAGCATAAGCAGAAAAAGGGTTCATTATACCGACACGGAATGAGTTTGCGAAAAAATTACGATCAAGGGGTGTACGGCATTACTCATACTAAACAGCTTTGCATTCGCAAACCTGTTTAGTATGAGTATATAATCCAATACGATTAATAAAGATGATCCTATGAGAATAAGACATTTCATTTTGATTCTTCTGATTGGGCTGTTCTCAAACAGTGTTGCTGCCCAGGATTTCATTATTCTGAAAAACGGGGATGAAATCAAGGCCGTGGTAAAAGAGATTGGTCTGACCGAGATCAGGTACAAGAAATTTTCAAATCCCGATGGCCCGGTCGTGGTGATTCCCAAATCAGAGGTATTTATGATCAAATATAAAGATGGCAGCAAGGAAGTGTTTAAGCAGGCGGACCCTCCTGCAACAGCGGCACAGGCACCAGCTCCTGCGCCTGTTCCGGCCATTCAGCCGGTCAATCCGGAACCGGCAGCCGGTCCGGGGTCAGGCGGAAAAACTCCTTCAAAAGGCAGATTACAATTCAGGGCTCAGGGTCTGGCAGGAGGAACGCTCGGAGATATGAAAAAATGGTGGGGATCCAGTAATCTGGTCGACTGGAACCAGTTCACCTACGGTCCTGATTTCCAGATCATGGTCCGCTTAAGCCGCAGTTTCCTGTTGGGGCCGGAATTTTCAATACACAGGCTTTATTACTGGAAAACAGAACGTTACAACGGTTATTACCACACCTACGACTGGGGCAATAAATGGCGGTATCACCTGGGTGTGATGCTGGAATTCAGCGATGATAAGTTTTACACTCAAACCGGGGTCAATATGGATATTGATAATGAAGTAGTCTGCCTTAGCCTTGCACCCGGTCTGAAAATCCGGCTGGGCAATCATGTCAGCATACCGTTCGGACTGAGAGCCGACTGGATGGTGGAAGAAAACGGGCTCAGCACTTATGGTGCCACGATTGGTATTCTTATTCATTAAACCTATTGCCATGAAGAAGTCATTATTCACAGGAATGCTGATATGTCTCATTATCACCTTTTCCCTGCCGGCCCAGGATATCATCATTCTTCAGAACGGGGATGAGATCAATGCTAAAGTCACCGAGATCGGGATAGACGAGATCCGGTACAAGCGTGCGTCAAATCCCGACGGTCCCACGATCGTGATCGCAAAGTCAGATGTTTTCATGATCAAATACAAAAACGGCAGCAAGGATGTTTTTGAGATAAAAAAAGCACAGCAGCCGGCCCCTCCTCCGGTACCGCAACAAACAGCCGCCGTTCAGGCAAGTCCTTCCGGATCATCGGAACCGGCCGTCATATACTTTATCCGGCCATCGAAATACACCCTTTGGGCAGCCAAATTCCTGGTCAGGACCGGAGCCGAGAATACAACGGTAGCCACACTGACAAACGGAAGCTACCAGAAGGTGGTCATCAACGAAATCAAAGACCACACCTTCACCGGCGATCTGAGCAAATGGGTACAGGGATTGAAGCAACAACTGTCGCTGACGGTCGAAAAAGGAAAGACCTATTACGTAAAATGCGGTGCCAGAGAAGGATTTCCACGGCCAAAAATGATTTTTGAACAGGTAGCGGAAGAAGAAGGCCTCGGAATGCTTGAAAAATTAAAATAACAGTCAATGTACCATATCTTAAAACGCTTCAGGATGAACACAAAAACCATTACCATTTTGCTGATGGTTTTGCTTATCGCTCCCATGACGGGCCATTCGCAAAAACCCTTTGATTTTCATGCCGGACTGGCCCTTCCTTTGGGAGGTTTTGCCAATGACGACAAGGTGATTGATATGGAAGAAGAATCTGAAAACTGCGGCGCAGCCCCGGGACTGACTGCAGGCGTTCATATGATCTATCCCCTGACCGGGGATGGCCTGGGGGTATTTGCCGGGGTGGATTTCACCTACAATGCGATGAAGAAGAAAGTCAAAGACGAATTAACAGAAGAAATCGACGACGGGGAGGCTGACATCCATTTTCCCTCCTATTTCAACATCCCCATCACTGCCGGCCTGAATTATTCCTTCCCCGTCAATGAAAAAACCATGCTTTTCATAAAGCTGGGCGGTGCATATAATATTTTCAAAATGACGGATTTAACAGTTGAGTTTGATTCTGAAAAAGCCTCCATTTCAATGAATACTTCAAAAAAGTTCGGCTTCCTGGCCGGGGCCGGGGTCTACCTGAATGATAAGCTCTCCCTGAACCTGTCTTATTTTGGTTTGGGTAAACATGCCCTCAAAGGCAAACTCAGGGAGCCGGGCGAGGAAGCGGAATCGCTTGAAACCGACAAAGCAGTCGGATTTGCAACATTCACACTGGCCTTTCATTTTTGAGGGAGATCCCGCAACATGCACAGATCAAACTTTTACCGGCACGGCTGCTTTGCATTCGCAAACCCGTCAAGTATGAGGTTATTCCACAGAGAACCACAGAGGGATCACAGAGGGCTGAGAGCAAAACTGTTCAGGGCCTTCGTTTTATTCAGTTTTCACAGGCGTGTCATAAAATTTGGTCTAAGGTAATATAGATTTTAAACATTCCAGTTATACCGATGACTCTGAGAACACTTTTTTCGCATTCTTGTGTTCTTTCGGTATAAAATAATCTCTGAGCAGGATCATTGTCTGAAATCCGGTTCAAATTCATCCTGCATACATTTGAACCCCTGTGGTTCTCTGTGTGTTCTCTGTGTGATCTCTGTGGTTCTCTGTGAAATAACTTATCCGCTTGGGGATATGTTATTAACCTTAATGGATTGCCGCAATGGCAGACCGATAAGGTTTGAGGCAGTCAACTGCATGCTACCTTCGGGTGATATTCAATTTCACAGCGTGCTACAATGCTTAAAGCCGATATCGTTTTATTCCGTTTTTAAGCAGTGTGACATTGAAGTTGATCAGAAGTCCGCACTGTTTCCGGGCTAATTTCATATAAGTCAGAATCTGCGCTTCATGAACAGCCTTGAAAGCATCCACCGTTTTCAATTCAATGATCACGGTGTCTTCAACCAGAATATCTATCCTGTACCCGCAATCCAGATTGATTTCCTTGTAAACCACCGGAACAGGTTTCTGCCTTTCGGCCTGAAGACCCGCTTTTTTCAGCTCAAACAACAGGCAGGCTTCATAAGACGATTCCAATAAGCCTGGTCCTAATATCTTATGTACCTCAATGGCACATCCAATAATTGTATCTGTAATTTGGTTCAGGTCCATCATGCAGAAAGTTAAACCTCTGTGGTTCTCTGTGTGATCTCTGTGGTTCTCTGTGATATAACTTATCGGCTTGTTGTAATACAGAAAGAAACACAGGAATGCAAAAATAATGTTTCCAGAGTCATCGGTATAACTAAATTTAATAGAATATTGCTTCGCATTTTCGCTAAGATTCAGTATATGTTTACCTTGATGGTTTGCTGCAGTGGCGGACTGATGAATTTTCAGGAAGTCAACTGCAACATGCTTTCAGGTGACATTCAATTTCACAGAGAACCACAGAGGGATCACAGAGGGCTGAGAGCAAAACTGTTCAGGGCCTTCGTTTTAGTCAGTTTTCACAAGCGTGACATAAAACTTTGGCCTACGATATTTAAGATATTAGACAAAAAATCATTGAGCAATATCATTGTCTGTCATAAGGTTCAAATCCATCATGTAAAAATTTAAACCTCTGTGGTTCTCTGTGTGATCTCTGTGGTTCTCCGTGAAATAACTTATCCGCTTGGGGATATGTTATTAACCTTAATGGATTGCCGCAATGGCAGACAGATAAGGATCGAGGCAGTCAACTGCATGATACCTTCGGGTGACATTCAATTTCACAGAGAACCACAGAGGGATCACAGAGGGCTGAGAGCAAAACTGTTCAGGGCCTTCGTTTTATTCAGTTTTCACAAGCGTGACATAAAACTTTGGCCTACGATATTTAAAATATTAGACAAAAAAATCTTTGAGCAGGATCATTGTCTGTCATCCGGTTCAAATCCATCATGTAAAAATTTAAACCTCTGTGGTTCTCTGTGTGATCTCTGTGGTTCTCCGTGAAATAACTTATCCGCTTGGGGATATGTTATTAACCTTAATGGATTGCCGCAATGGCAGACTGATAGGTTTGAGGCAGTCAACTGCATGCTACCTTCGGGTGATATTCAATTTCACAGAGAACCACAGAGGGATCACAGAGGGCTGAGGGCATAACTGTTTAGGGCCTTCGTTTTATTCAGTTTTCAAAATCGTGACATAAAACTTTGGCCTACGATATTTGAGATATTAGACAAAAAAATCTTTGAGCAATATCATTGTCTGTAATCCGGTTCAAATTCATCCTGAATACATTTAAACCTCTGTGGTTCTCTGTGATATCTCTGTGGCTCTCTGTGAAATAACTTATCCGCTTGGGATTATGTCATTAACCTTAATGGATTGCCGCAATGGCAGACTGATAGGTTTGAGGCAGTCAACTGCATGCTACCTTCGGGTGATGTTCATTTTCACAGAGAACCACAGAGGGATCACAGAGGGCTGAGAGCAAAACTGTTCAGGTCCTTCGTTTTATTCAGTTTTCAAAGGGATGAGATAATAAACAGTTGATCATCGCAGGTTCCCGCTAAAAATCAGCGAACAAAAAATGCCAGAGCGATCACTGATCATTCTGGCATTCCCGCATTCCTGCATTCAAGTTCGTGTCCGGAAGTTTTCTTCAATCTACTCATTGTCTTAGCCGGCATGCTTAAAAAGTGAATACTTTGGTTATCTTTACCCAGTCAGTCATTGAAAAAGCCACCCTTACGATAAATACAGCAAAAAAAAATCGGCTTTTTTGCCGGGCCGGTGCTTACCTGAATGAGAAACGCTCTGTAAATATGTCTTATTTCGGTTTTGGCAAATATCCCAATAAGGGAAAGCTCAGCATTCCGGGTGAGAACAATAAATTACTCGATACTGAAAAAGCAATCGGTTTTGCAACATTCACACTGGCTTTTCATTTTTGAGGCAGCTACAACCCGGCCACAGGTCTTATCCTTTCAAATCCGGTTGAATGCTGTATCTCATGGTTGTGGTATTGCTCTAAACCTGGCGACAAGCTCTTTAATCCGTTCGATCAATTGCTTATATTTCAATGAAGGACCGTAAATCATACCCTCCCGCATGAATTCATAATCTCTCCTCCATTGACCCATTAAAGCATCAGGTGGTATGGGATTGATTCTTTCCGGAGAATGATTGGAGTAACTGATACCCCGGACTGGTGTTAGCAATCTACGGTGTTCAATAATAGTCCGGTAGAGATTCATATCAGATAGGGCCAATTTGCCGTAAGAAGTATCCATCAGCTTTTCGATATCATATAGATGCCTGCTTAAGCGATCGGTCCTGACCTTATTTGGTGTCTTTTGAAATTCTTCATGAAGCAGGAAGATCTTTTCAAGAAAGGTTCGTTCAGGGTTTACCGTGGGGATGCCGACAAATGGATCGGCGTAGGGTTGATTCTTCAGATATTCCCCAACGAAGGATCTGATTTCTTTTACAGTAAACGGTTCCCTTAATGACCGGCTGCCGATCTCAACAAGAACTCTCGGCCTAATGTATACTCATACTTGACAGGTTTGCGAATGCAAAGCTGTTTAGAATGAGTAATGCCGTACACCGCAGGAATGTATATTTTTCGCAAACTCATTCAGTGTCGGTGTATTCATTTGAGGAAGTTATGGCCGGATAATAGATCTCAATGATAAGTGGATCCTGATCGGCACCACTGACCTCAGCAAGCCTTAGATCAGCTTCTCCTAATCCTGCTTCCCTAAATCTGGAACGGACCTCAGGGAAAAAACTCTTTGAGAAAAAGCTGAATGATTCTTTCCGGAGTTTCTTAACCTGAGAGATCGTCATTTCACCAGTAAATCCAAGGAATGACCGATCCAATGCAATATCTATATCTTCCGAAAAGCGTTCAATCAATCCCCAGGCTTTACTAAGTGAAGTACCTCCCTTGAAGACCAGAAATGGTGCACAATCCATCTGGAAAATGAGCCGGAGGGTTTGTGTTACCCACCAGTCCTTTTCAACGGCCGCTGCCGGTAAGGGAATATATCTGGTCAGCTCACTGAATACCTCACTTTTGTGTGAGTCCTTCATCCCCAGCCACCTGTTTAACTCAAAATCACTCACCGACTTTTGATAATACCATTCTGAATATTTGCCGTATCCATTCGGGGGCCATTTTTAAATCATGTTTAATGTTCTCCGGCTTTTCTTTTGTTAACACCAATGTAATTTTCTCAACAACCGCTGCATTAACATTTGTTTTTCCAATGGACCGAAGACCTTGAATGACCAGGCTGCTTATTTCTCCTCTGGTGGCCAGGTTTTTAGGGGCCGTTTTCTTGAATTTTATCTTCCGTTCGCCCACTTTGACAATACGTGCAGCTCCATCGGTGAGGAAAACCGCATTTAACGCGACCTGGGTGGAAAGTCCCAATAAATTGATTGCGTACTCGCCCGTCGGGATAATCCTGGCTTTATCACGTCGTGAGATAGCATCAGCGATTTCTTCCAAGCCAGGGGTTATATATCCGAACAGACTGCTTTTCCTTGGCCTGACATAAATGCCTGTGGCAACACGTATGATCTCCCCTTTGTCCATCAGTCTTTGAAGAGCCTTACTGATGGCCTTGGGATTCCCAAAGGCCAGGAAGTTGTCAGTAAAGAAAAGCGTACCCCTACTGGCTTTTTTAATTTTATTAAGTACCTGTAATTCAATGGATATACCCATTTGTTTTATTATTTCATGTCGCAAATTTAGTAAATATTTGCGACAGAATATACTGGGAATTGTGCTTGTGAGTTTATTTTTTTGATCCTGAAGATCCAGGGAAGGGGGGCATTACATTGCAGAAGGGCGGGAAAGCAAGGATGTGATTTCATTCCTGCATTCCCGCCCTCCTGCATTCTGTCATTCAAGCCCGAGCCTCTCACCGGACTTGAACCGGCGACCTGCTAATTACGAATCAGCTGCTCTACCAACTGAGCTAAAGAGGCAAAATGCCCCCTTTCTGCTCCCCTCCCCTGTTTGGGGGAGGGGTTGGGGGAGGGGGCTGTCGGGATGACTGGACTCGAACCAGCGACCTCTGCGTCCCGAACGCAGCGCGCTAGCCAACTGCGCTACATCCCGAATCAGGACTATCCATACCTCTCAGCAGGGAAGGGCATGAAAAGGACGACAAAAGTAATACTTTTTCCAAAACAAACAAAGGTGCCGGGGACTTTCCGTGTCGGTATAAACCGGTCAATCCCGTAAAACATGGCCATGGAGCCCATTTCCGTCGTAAACAGCTGGGACTGTACCCTCCGGCTGTATTTAGACCAGATCGCCCGGAGGGTTTCTGCCAAAGATACTTCAGTTAAGTTAAGCTATTATATATATTATATGTTAATTATTTCATAAATCTTGATCAGCGCTTAACTTGTGTGGATATCGTGTGTTATTCATACACATTATAAACACAAAACTATGAAAAACTACATCATCATTCTTCTTGCTGCATTTTCCCTGTTACCATCAGTTTATGCCCAGGATACACAAAAAAGCGGGATACCCCATATCGGGGACGCTGCTCCTTCGTTTACGGCCAACACCACTAAAGGCGTTATCAACTTTCCAGGCGATTTCAGCGGGAAGTGGAAGATACTGCTGAGCCATCCTGCTGACTTCACCCCGGTCTGCACTTCAGAGATACTGGAGCTTAGCCAGATGCAGGATGAATTTGAGAAACTGGACGTAAAACTGCTGGTTATCTCCACCGAATCGGTTGAAATGCACAGAGACTGGATCAAATCCATGGAGTCGCTGCGCTACAAGCAACGTGACACACAGAAGATCAGGTTTCCTCTTATCGGGGATGAATCCCGGGCTGTTTCCAAACTTTACGGTATGATTCCAGACGACTCCTACACGACTAAAAATGTGAGGGGTGTGTATGTGATTGACCCAAAAAACAAGGTGCGTTCAGTGAGTTTTTACCCCATGTCGGTAGGAAGGAACATGGACGAGATTAAGCGCCTGGTGATTGCCATTCAGCAAACGGATAAGGAAAACATCTTCACACCGGCCAACTGGAATCCCGGTGATGATGTTCTGATCCCTCACCAGACAGCAGAAGCAGAAACAGGGGAGGTAAGCGATGAAAGCAGTCCTGGCACCTATAAATTAGCATGGTATATGTTCTTTAAGAAGTCGGATTAGTCCGGTGGCTGTTGTATGCCGGTTTGAATGGAAGCGGCGGCTGCTTTTATGCGTGTCTCCCCGGATGGATTCGAACCATCGACCCAATGATTAAGAGTCATTTGCTCTGCCAGCTGAGCTACGGAGAGGAAATTGGGCGGCAAAGGTAAGATTATTTTCCAGATTTAACAAATGGTGAACGGCCGGGTCAAAGAGCAGGATTTTTCAGGGGCTTGCTTACCTTTGCAGCATATTGTACCTGGATGCAAACCAACAGGATAAGCTTCGGCCTGCTTGCGCTGGTGATGCTGTCGTCATGCAGCACCATCCGTCCCGACCGGCCCGTTCCCACAGCCGGCAGCGGGGAATTCAGCCTGCAGCCTTCCCTGCTGTATATTCCCCTCGACATGGATATCGGAGAGCTGGAAAAACTGCTCAACAGCCAGCTTACGGGGCTGATCTATGAGGACAACAGCCTGGACGACAACGGGGGAGATAACCTGATGGTAAAGGCCTGGAAACAGGATGACATCAAAATTTCCCTCAAAGGCAATGTCCTTACCTACCGGGTACCTTTGAAGCTCTGGATCAAAGCGGGCTGGAAGATCGAACGTTTCGGCCTGAGCCTGTCGGATTACCGCGAAATGAATGCCGCCATCGCCCTGACCTTCAGTACGGCCATCACGCTGAATCCTGACTGGTCATTCACCACTTCCACCTCCTCCGGCGGCTATGAGTGGCTTTCAGCACCGGTGGTAAAGGTGGGCCCCGTCCAGGTCCCCATCACAAAAATTGCGGACCTGATCCTGGCCGC
Source organism: Bacteroidota bacterium (assembly GCA_022709385.1). Taxonomy (GTDB): domain Bacteria; phylum Bacteroidota; class Bacteroidia; order Bacteroidales; family CAIXZF01; genus JAKLIX01. Next base: position 87,542 of record JAKLIX010000014.1, read on the forward strand.
CAATAAGAAAAAGATCTCCCGTGAAATAGATAAAGCGGTGGCTGACAACCTGATGGTGAAACAGATGGCCGAAAAATTCTGGAATGCCGTGCATGAACCGGTGATGGTGAACGAAGCCTATCAGGTATGGTTGCGGATACAGCCGGAGGGGATATTCAGTACGCAATTGAGCGGCAGTGCCGGGAAGTTGCATCATGCCATGGGGATCAGCGCCCTGGTGGAAGCCTTCATAGGGCAAAAGCCTCCTGCCGCCAATTCCAGGCCGCTTCCGAAACTTAGCCTGGGAGAGATCCCGCGGGAAGACTTCCTGATCAACCTTTCGATCGATCTGCCCTATACCTGGATCAACGAACTGGCCGGGCAACATCTGGCCGGACAAGTCTTTACACACGAGAAATACACCATTCAGCTGAAAGAGGCCGATGTGTACCCCGGAGGCGATAAGCTGATCGTTCACGCAAAGGTAGCCGGCAGCCTGAAGGGAGACCTTTATTTCAGCGGCAAACCGGTTTACGACAGTACGGAGAACAGCATCCGGATCAGGGAACTGGACTTTGATATCCGAACCCGCAATGCCCTGGTGAAAGCCGGGAACTGGCTGTTTCACTCAAAAATCCTTGGCATGATCGAGAAAAACCTTGTGTTTCCGCTGGATTCACACCTCGCCCTGGCCCAAAGCATGATGCAGCAACAGGTCCGTGAAATTCCCCTGTCCGGTAACATCTTTCTGACAGGAACCTTAAGCGGGATCAGGCTGGGTGAAATCACCCCGGGTCTGAATTCCGTCAGGGCCACCGTGATTTTAACAGGAAAGATGTCGGTTAAAACCCTTTAGACCGGCTTACACGATCTTTGAATACAGCCGCATGAACTGCACGCGTTCAAACACGGCAGGATTTTCGACATTCACCTGGCTCAGTTTTCCCCTGAAATCGTCCAGGCTGCGGTAAGCCTTGCTGTCCATCCATTTCTCAAGCTCGGCATTGATCCGGCTGATATGGTCGAAGCCGTATTTGTAAAGCACCGAGGCGAGCTGAACGGCGTTGGCACCGGCCAGGATTTGCTTGACCACCGATTCATAATCATGGATCCCGGTGGAAGCTACCAGGTCGCACCCGGCACGGCCGGCCAGGATGGCGATCCACCGCAGCGTATGGGAATACTCCGAAGGCTGGCTCAGGATGTTGGAAGACGTGATTTCGAGCGTATCTATGTTAAGATCAGGATGAAACGGACGGTTGAACAGCACCATGCCGCGGATACCCGTTTTGGACAGATCGAGCAGGGTACGTGACAGGCCTGAAAAATAATAGCTGACCTTGACCGAGAGGGGGATCGTAACTTGTTGCCTTACAGCATCTACGATCTCGAAGAAGGTGTTTTCATTCTCCTGGCCGGACTTTTCCGGATTGGACGGCAGCACGTAAATGTTCAGTTCGATGGCATCGGCACCAGCGGACTGGATACGCCTGGCAAAATAATGCCAGTCGTAAGGGCTTACACAGTTGATACTTGCGATGACCGGGATAGCGACGGCTTTTTTTGCTTCTTCGATAAATTTCAGGTAATCGGCCAGGGTATGTTCCTTTGCGAAATTGTGGATATAATCCTGTGCCTGGGCAAAATCATAGGGCCGGCTGGAAAGGACGTCCCGGTAGCCTTTGTTCATCGAATCCATGATCCCTTCCTGCTGTCGGATCATTTTTTCGGTTTCGAAGCGAATCTGTTCTTCAAAGATGGATTTCAATACCACGGCTCCGGCGCCTTTGGCGGCGATCTCCCTGAGTTCGTCGATGGTATTGGTCAAGCCGGAACTACCGGCAATCAGCGGGCTTTTCAGGGAAAGGCCCATGTAGGTGGTCGACAGACTGGCCATAAGTCATTCGTGATTTAGGATGAAGGGTCAAATATATAAAAAAAGGTGATCAGAATGCTTTAAATCCGATGATCTCCCTGACTTCCCTGATGGTGCGTGAAGCGCTTTCCCTGGCCCTGTCGGCCCCCAGTCTGGTGACGCTGGCAAGGTAGGCATCATCGCCGGCGATCGCGAGGATCTTTTCCCTGATGGGAGCCGTATAGGCAATGATATCCTCCGCCAGTTGTTTCTTCAGATCTCCGTAACGGATGCTTCCCTTAAGGTACTGATCCTCAAAAAAATCTACGGTTTCCTGTTTCGACATCACTTTGAGCAGGGTAAACAGGTTTTCGACAGCCTGTGATTTTTCCTGTCCGGCCTGAGGCCCTGCATCGGTGACCGCCCGCATCACTTTTTTACGGATAACTTCAGGAGGATCGGCCAGGAAGATGGCATTGCCCTCCCCTTCTGATTTACCCATTTTCCCCGTTCCGTCAAGACCGGGAATTTTCACCAGTGCATCACCAAAATTATATGCCTGTGGTTCAGGGAAGTATTCAACCCCATACATACGGTTGAATCGTTTGGCGAAAGTGCGTGTCATTTCCAGGTGTTGTTCCTGGTCTTTGCCGACCGGCACAAAATGCGCCTTATGTATGATGATATCGGCCGCCATGAGGCTGGGATAAGTCAGCAGGCCGGCATTCACATTTTCCGGCTGTGTCCTGGCTTTTTCCTTAAAGGAAGTACACCTCATCAACTCGCCCAGATAGGCATTCATGTTGAGCAAAAGGTAGAGTTCGGCTACCTCCGGCAGGTCGCTCTGCACATAGAGGGTCGCCTTCTCCGGGTCGAGACCTGAAGCAAGGAACTCCGACAGCACCATCCGGATATTCCCGTGCAGGTCGGCCGGAGTGGGATGTGTTGTAAGAGAGTGATAATCAGCAATAAAGAAATAACAATGGTTGCTTTCCTGCATTCTGACAAAATTCCGGATCGCACCGAAATAATTGCCAAGGTGAAGGTTGCCGGTGGGTCTGATGCCGCTGACTACAGTTTGCATGTGATGGAATTCGGGAAAAGTGAATGGTCAGGCTGCAACGGATTTACATTTTGATCTCATCGCCCCTGCTGTTGAAAAACTTATACTCCAGGAAGTGGTATGATTTGAAGGCTTTGATGCTGATCCAGCGGTTGAAGCGGAAAAACCATTTCATCCTGATGGAAATCAGGCCCTTGGTCAGGTAGGCATGGATAAAGGGATGGAATCCGATGCTGAATTTCTTTTCGTTTTGTTCCTGAATAAGATAGCGGATATTGTTTTCCACTTCATCGATAAACAGGATGCTGGGTCTTACTTCGCCGGTTCCTTCGCAGACGGGGCATTTTTCGATGATTTCGACACTCATTTCCGGTCTGACCCGCTGGCGGGTAATTTGTACCAGGCCAAACTTACTGGGAGGCAGGATGGTATGTTTGGAATGATCGCGGCTCATTTCCGATCTGAGCTTTTCAAAAAGCATGCGGCGGTGGCTGCCTTCAGACATATCGATAAAGTCGATGACGATGATCCCTCCCATATCGCGAAGGCGCAGTTGCCTGGCCACTTCGGCGGCGGCTTCCAGGTTCACCTCCAGGGCATTGATTTCCTGACTGCTTTCGGTTTTCATCCGGTGGCCGCTGTTGACATCAATGACATGCAGGGCTTCCGTGTGTTCGATCACCAGGTATACACCGCTTTTGATCGTAACCACCTTGCCGAAAGAGCCCTTTATCTGTTTATCAACTCCATATGCCTCAAAAACAGGAGATTTACCCTTATAGTGTTTGAGAATATCCAGTTTGTCCGGAGCAATCTGCCTGAGATACTGATGAATATCTTCATACACAGCCGCATCGTCCACCACGATGCTGTTAAAACTTTCATTGAGCAGGTCGCGCAGGAATGCAGAAGTACGATCCAGTTCACTGACAACCTTTTGAGGAGGTTTGGCAACGGCCAGTTTTTTTGCGACCGACTCCCATTTTACCACCAGGCTTTTCAGGTCGTTATCCAAATCGGCTACCAGCTTGTTCTCTGCGACTGTGCGGATAATGACCCCGTAGTTTTTTGGTTTAATGCTGTTTATCAGTCGTTTAAGCCTGTTCCTTTCCTCAGCGCTTTTAATCTTTTGAGACACACTGACCCTGTTGGAAAAGGGTACCAGCACCAGGTATCTGCCTGCGAATGAGATCTCGGAAGATACCCTTGGTCCTTTGGTGGAAATGGGTTCTTTGGCGATCTGGACGAGGATGTGCTGATTCGGGCTGAGGACGGAGGAAATCTTGCTTGTTTTTTCTATATCATCCTCCAGCCCAAAGCTTTCCATCAGGTGCGGAACGTCTTTTCCCGAGACTGCGGTTTTAATGTACTTGATCAGGGATCTGACCTGGGGGCCCAGGTCGAGGTAATGAAGAAAGGCATCCTTTTCGTAGCCGACATCAATAAAGGCTGCATTGAGTCCGGGCATGATCTTCTTAACCCGGCCAAGGTATACATCCCCGACTGCGTAATTGTTATTGGTCTTTTCCTTGTGAAGTTCAACGAGCAGCTTATCTTCCAGCAGGGCTATCTCAACCCCGGCCGGTCCTGCATGTATCACCAGTTCTTTATTCACAACCCAGCGTTGTTATTGTCTGAATGTAACCCCTACGGCCATATGATGTCTGAAGCTGACCAGGTAAAAAAGAACCTGTCCAATAAACTGCATCTTTCCCCCTCAAAGCAGGATGCTTTGTTTCATCGCCCGCTCAATCAGCAGATAGGGAAAAGACAGTTCCTTGGACAGGTGTGGGTACTCGTTTATTTCTTCTTGTGTCTGTTCTTCCGTAAACGCTTTTTCCGTTTATGGGTTGACATTTTGTGTCTTTTCCGTTTTTTTCCGCTCGGCATATGCTATCCCTTCCGTCAAAATGTTATTTTACTTTGGTTTTCACTTCATTCATGAAGCTCTTGGCAGGTTTGAAAGCAGGAATGTAGTGAGCCGGGATAATGATGGTCGTGTTCTTCGAAATATTCCTTCCCGTTTTTTTGGCTCTCTTCTTGATGGTGAAACTTCCAAAGCCGCGGAGGTACACATTCTCTCCAGCGATCATTGAGGCTTTTACGGTATCCATAAAGGCTTCCACGGTGGCTTGCACAGCTACCTTCTCAATTCCGGTTTTGTTAGCAATTTCAGCTACAATTTCTGCTTTTGTCATGTCTGTATACTTTTAAAGATTTGATAATAAATTTTTTATCGGGTTGCAAATATAAAATATTTTTGACTTTCAAACTAAAAATCTTTTTTTTCTCCTTGATTTTCGCAAATTTAGAGAAATTTTATGAACCAGTATCCTGTGGATGATATATTAATATGGTATAGACAACATGCAAGGGCCTTACCATGGAGAGACACCAAAGATCCTTATCTGATCTGGCTGTCGGAGGTAATCCTTCAGCAAACCAGGGTCGAACAGGGCCTGGACTACTACCTGCGCTTCAGCAGCCGCTTTCCTGACCTTCGCAGCCTTGCAGAAGCATCTCCGGATGAGGTGATGAAACAGTGGCAGGGGCTTGGATACTACAGCCGGGCCAGGAACCTTCACGCTGCAGCCCGTCAGGTCATGCAGCACTATCATGGCCTCCTGCCGGAATCTTTTCATGAACTACTGAAAATTAAAGGGATAGGAGCATACACTGCCGCCGCCATCGCATCCATTGCCTTCCGCCAGGCCATCCCGGTGGTGGATGGCAATGTGTACAGGCTGGTGTCCCGCTGGCTCGAAATCCCTTACCCGGCTTCATCTGCCACAGGCAGAAAACTGATATTCAATTACCTGAAAGATATCATCCCCCCCGACGACCCCGGTAGTTTTAACCAGGCACTGATGGAACTGGGAGCCCTGATTTGCATACCGAATCAGCCGGCCTGCATCCGATGCCCTGTTACCGGACATTGCGGCGCTTTCCGCCATGGAAAACAACATGCCTACCCCATCAAACAAAACAGGAAAAAACCCGGAGAGCGGTATTTCACCTACTTTTTTATCGTCTTCTGCAGGGAGGGTATTCTGTACACCATAATAAAACTGCGAACGGGCAGGGATATATGGGAAGGCCTTTGGGAGTTTCCCCTGCTGGAGCACACAGGGACTCCTTTCGCTCCGGACCCTTTGCCGATACCCATTCCCGGATTTCACGCAGGTAAAACATTGCTGATCAGTCCGGTGATTAAACATCAGCTTACACATCAAACCATATTCGCCAATTTGCAACTTTCAACAGGATTGATTCAAGACGTGAAGCTTATAGATCAAGGTTTTAAGATAATTGAGTTAAATGAATTATTAAAGTATCCATTCAGCCGCTTAACCGAACGACTTTTAATTAACCAACAGATTCACAATATGTTAGAAAAATTCCGCAAAAATTGTTCAAAAATTTAGCCTGCGTTTTTCCAACATGGCCCGTCTAAAACATATATATTTGTGTTAATCAACTAATCATTAAAAATTCATTGAGATGGCAACAGGAGTAAACAGGGTGATCCTGATCGGGAATCTGGGAAAGGATCCGGACATCATGACACTGGAGAGTGGCGTTAAGAAGGCCAGTTTTTCGCTGGCAACGACAGAGAGTTACAAGAACAAGGACGGGTCGAAGGCGCAGATCACGGAATGGCATAACATCGTGCTTTGGAGAGGTCTGGCTGAAGTGGCTGAATCCTACCTGAAAAAGGGGCATCAGATCTACCTGGAAGGAAAGATCAGGACCAGGAGTTGGGATGACAAGGAGGGAAATAAGCGGTATACTACTGAAATTCTGGGTGATAACCTGCTCATGCTGGGTCGTCCATCCGGAACAGTGACCGCCGAGGATAACGGTTCCCAGCAGGAAACCTCTGATCCTGTGACCATGGACATCCCTGACGCGGGAAACGACCTTCCGTTTTAAGCGGTGTCTGCAGGAAAGGGTTGGTACATTCCAACCCTTTCTTTTTCAATGGTTTCACATTACATTCCTTTTCATAACTTTGCAGCGCTTTTAGAGCCATTGATTTGGACAGTTTTTTCTTACACCTGCTTCCGATGATACTGCTTCAGCAACTTGCAGCAGGCATGCCGGTATTTGCCATTATCACCACATCATTCCTTATCTTGCTGCTGCTGGGTTCTCTGGCCATGATTTCGGCAGCCGAAGTGGCATTCTTCTCGCTTAAACCATCACAGCTCAGGGAGATCCGGCTGAATGAACGGGAATCCGACGATCTGGTCGCAGTCCTGCTCCGCGATCCGAAACGCCTGCTGGCCACGATCCTGATCCTGGTGAACTTCTTAAATGTGACCATCGTCATCCTGTCTGCCCTGGTCAGCCAGTCGTTCCTCAACCTTGAACAATATCCCCTGGCCGGCTTTTTTATCCAGGTGATACTGGTAACTGTCCTGATTCTCTTCTTTGGCGAAATCCTTCCCAAGGTGTATGCCAGCCAGTATCCCGAAAAACTTGCCGTCATGATGGCTCCTCCCCTGAAACTGCTCATCAGGATTTGTTACCCCCTCAGCCAGCTTCTGATCTCCTCCACCCGATTTGTCGACCGCAGGATTGCCGGGAAATATGCCAACATTTCTATGAGTGAACTGGACGAAGCCATCGATATTACCACCAATGAAAACACCCCGGAAGATGAAAAATCCATCCTGAAAGGCATTGTAAATTTCGGCGAAACAGATGTCAGGGACATTATGAAACCCAGGATTTTCATTACCGCCATAGAATTCAACACCACTTTCAGGGAATTGCTTCAGCTTATCCGCGATTCGGGTTTTTCCCGTATCCCGGTTTATAAGGAAAATTTAGACCATGTCAGCGGACTCCTGTATATCAAGGATCTGCTCCCTCATCTCGACAGGGAGGACGACTTCCGCTGGCAGGAAATGATCAGACCTGCCTTTTTTGTTCCTGAAAACAAAAAGATCATCGACCTGTTACAGGAATTTCAACGGAAAAAGATCCACCTTGCCATTGTAGCGGATGAATACGGAGGCACCTCAGGCATTATTACCCTGGAGGATGTCCTGGAAGAAATCGTCGGTGAAATCAATGACGAATTCGATACGGATTCCGAAGAATCCTGGTATAAAAAACTTGATAATCATAACTTTATCTTCCCTGGCGAAACTCCTGTCAATGATTTTTGCAGGATCATCAGGGTGGATCCTGATATTTTCGAGGAAGCCAGGGGAGAATCGGGTACCCTGGCCGGGCTGATCCTGGAAATTACCGGCAGCATTCCTGAAGTACATGAAAAGGTGAGTTTCAAGCGGTTTATCTTCAGGATAGAAAACGTTGACCAGAGACGCATTCTGGAGATAAAAGTGACCCTTACCGATGCCAGCGAAGAATAAGCACCGCCTTTTTTGGGCGTATTGTTGCATTTCGGCCGTGTTTTTCGCGGCAGGATGCACCTCTGCCGATATGCCCAAGCCCTGGGGTTACTTCAGGATAGACCTTCCGGATAAACAATATACCGGATTTGACACCACTTATCCATACTGTTTCCGTTATCCGGCCTATGCCCGGATCATGCCGAAGACAGACTCCCTCGCAGAGCCTTACTGGATCAATATTCAGTTTCCTTCGTTTAAAGGAACCATCCACCTTTCGTATAAACCGGTCAGGGGAAATCTGCCGGAGTACCTGGAAGATGCACGGGCAATGGTGATGAAGCATATTCCCAAAGCAGACGCCATCGGTGAAACCCTCATCAACCGCCCGGAAGACAAGGTTTATGGCATGGTGTACGACATCAGGGGCAGTGATGCCGCTTCACCCATTCAATTCTTCCTGACAGACAGCCTCCGCCATTTTATCAGGGGAGCACTCTATTTCTATGTGAAACCCAATAATGATTCGCTCAGCCCGGTAATCGCATTCCTCAAGCAAGACATCGATACCCTCGTCGGCAGTTTCCACTGGGAAAAAGAACCAGACAACCGCAGGCACAAATAAGGGTCTGATCATCTTTTAACCCGCTATTCCCTCCCGATGAAAATTTGCTTTGTATCCCTCACCGCTGTGTTGTTTTGCGGGCTTCTATCCGCCCAAACTCCTGTTATTCAAAGAATTCGGATTGACATGCAGGGGAAAGAAATCCTTCCCCTGCTATCTGCCGGTATCGCTGTGGAAGAATGCTTTACCGGCCCCGATCACTCCCTCATTGGCGATCTTTACCAGCCGGAGGTCGCGAAAATCACAGCCCTGGGCTACCAAACCGAAATCATACAGGATGATCTCGGGGCATACTACAGAATACGGAATGAAGCAGCCCTGAAAAAAATGAAAAGCCCTGGTTATAAACCACTTCAACCCAAGTCCTCTGCCAACTGGCCAGTGCCTGCGGGTTTTAGCCTGGGAAGCATGGGCGGTTTTTACACCTGGGATGAAATGACCTCCAGGCTCGACGACATGGTACAGAATTATCCTTCCCTGATCACGGTGAAAGTCCCTGCCGCTGGCGACAGTTCCGTTGAGGGAAGGCCCCTCTACTATGTGAAGATTTCCGATAATCCGAACCAAAACGAGAACGAAAACCGCATCCTCTATACGGGGATGCATCATGCAAGGGAACCCATCGGCATGCAGGCGCTGATCTTTTATATGTACTACCTTCTTGAGCATTATGCGACAGATCCCCTTATCCAGTATCTTGTCGACAACACGGAACTGTACTTTATCCCGGTGATGAATCCTGACGGCTACGTTTACAATCAAAGCATGAACCCCTTCGGGGGCGGGAACTGGAGAAAGAACCGGAAAGATAACGGAGACGGTTCGTTCGGGGTGGACTTGAACCGGAATTACGGATATATGTGGGGCTTCGACGATATCGGCTCTTCGCCCGACCCTTATTCGGAGGTATTCAGGGGAACGGGTCCCTTCTCCGAACCTGAAACACAGGTTATCAGAGACTTCTGCAATGAAAAGCAATTTAAAATTGCACTGAATTATCACTCTTTTTCCAACCTGCTGCTTTTCCCATGGGGCTATACCAGTCAGGAGCTTCCGGCAGATTACGCTGCTTTTCAGGCATATGCCGAAGTCATGACACGGCAGAACAATTATGTGTACGGACCTGGCGCAACAACCATCTATCAAACCAACGGCGGTTCGGATGACTGGATGTACGGAGAACAGCAGTCCAAACCGGCTGTCTTGTCCTTCACTCCTGAAGTCGGAGACGGCACTGCCGGATTCTGGCCTTCACCCGAATTGATCATTCCGCTCTGCCAGGACAATATGTGGCAAAACCTTGCTGCAGCCCTTCTCACTGTTCAGTTTGCAGAGGTGAAAGATGCCAGTCCCCTTTTTATTGGCACCCAATCATTCCTGAAGTACCAGATCCGGAACCTCGGCCTGCAGACAGGCAGCTTCACCGTCGGCGTTCAGCCCCTTGGCAATGCATTTCAATACACCGGACCGGCTAATATCCACACTAATCCGGGATATTTGCAACTTTTAACAGATTCCATCCCTTACCAATTGTCACCGGCATATCAGCCCGGGCAGCCTATTCAGTACCTGCTCAGCATCAGCAACGGGATCTGGACCTTTTCCGATACCATCACAAAATATTCCGGCACACCCCAGGTCTTTTTCCAGGACTCATGCAACAATATGGCTGCATGGACCGGTGACTGGGCGACCACCTCCTCTTCATATCATTCACCTGATTATTCCATCACCGATTCTCCCTTCGGTCCTTATTCAAGTTATGCCGATCTTTCGGTCACCCTCTCGGATCCGGTGGATCTCAGCAACGCAGTGATGGCGGTGCTTCGTTTTTACGCAAGATGGGATCTTGAAAACGGATTCGATTATGTACAGGTGAAGGCCAGCGCCGACAACGGTTTCAGCTGGATTCCCCTGCACGGACTGTATACCAATCCCGGAAGCGTAAATCAGGCGGCACTTCAGCCCCTGTACGACGGGGTACAAACTGATTGGGTGCAGGAACAGATCAGTCTGCAAGCCTTTATCGGACAGCAGCTTAAGATCAGGTTTACCCTGATTTCCGACGGTGGTGTGGAAACGGACGGTTTTTATTTCGATGATGTGGAAATCGCCGGTCTTTTCCCTGCAGGCATCAGCCATCAGGAAAATGGCGCCTTGCTGCAGTTCATTCCTAATCCTGCCAGCGATCTGGTCAGGCTTGTGTTCACCAACCAACATTTTATACCGGGAAGCCTTGCCTGTTATACCGCACAGGGAAGGCTCATTCAACAATACCAGGTTAGCGATCCCGGGTTCTCGCCGGATGTCAGTTCATGGCTTCCGGGCATATATTACTTCAAGTATTTCAGTTCCGGCGGACCTACTTATACCGGAAAAGTGGCAATTATTCGCTGAGGTCCTTTTTCTTGCCGTGCATGATCTCCATCTGGCGCTGAATGGATTCCCTGTGAACCAGTTCAAGCAAGCGCATCAGAAAATCCTTTCCCAGTCCCAGTTTCCTTCCGTTTTCAAGTCTGTCATGGATGATGTTGCGCCACCTTCTGATCTGGAGGATGGTGATATTTTTCTTTTTCTTGTATTCACCTATTTCCTCCACGATCTTCATCCGTCGTGACAGGATATCCAGCAGGGTCCAGTCTATCCTGTCGATTTCTTTCCGGAGTTCGTCCAGCCTCGACTGGTACTCCTGGAAACCGTTGAGATTCCGGAAGATAAGACCGCTGAGCAATTGCTTCAGACCGGAAGGTGAAAGCTGTTGCTGGGCATCGGTCAGGGCTGCAGCCGGGTCAATATGCGTTTCAATCATCAGGCCCTGCATTTCCAGATCCAGGGCTTTTTGAGCGATTTCTGCCAGGTATTCCGTTTTCCCGCATATATGACTTGGATCGCATATTACCGGAAGCGCAGGATATAATCTTTTCAGCTCGATCGGAATTTCCCACATGGGGGAGTTCCTGTATTGATCGCGTTGATAATAGAAGAATCCCCTGTGAATGGCAATCAGTTTATCGATTCCGCTGCGGTTGAGCCTTTCCAGGGCCCCTATCCATAATTTAATATCAGGATTCACCGGATTTTTAACCATCACGGGGATATCGACTCCTGCCAGGCCGTCGCAGATCTCCTGCACCGAGAATGGATTAACCACGGTACGGGCGCCGATCCAGAGGATATCGATGCCGTATTTCAGGGCGAGCTCGATATGGTGGGGGTTGGCCACCTCCACAGTGGTAAGCAGTCCGGTTTCCTGCCTGACACGCTGCATCCATTTCAGGCCGGCTTCACCGGCACCTTCAAAGCCGTCCGGACGTGTCCTGGGTTTCCAGATGCCTGCCCTGAACACCTTTACCTGAGGGATCAATGCAATTTCCCTTGCCGTGGCAAGCAGCTGTTCTTCTGTTTCGGCACTGCAAGGCCCTCCTATGAGCAGGGGTTCGCTCAACTGCTCCTGCCACCGGCTGATGGGAATACTCTTCAGCGTCATACTTCAACCCAATTTACATTCACAACCTGCATCCGGAAAGGAGGATTTCCGCTGGCGCCGGCCTCACCCTGTCCCCTCAGTCATGCCGTGTCATACCGTAAGAACACAGGAATGCGAAAAAAGTGTTTCCAGAGTCATCAGTATAACTAAATCTAACTGAAAACTGCTTCGCATTTTCACTAAGATTCAGTATAAACCTTCAGGAAATGAATTTACAAAAGTACGATAAATAAAGGTTCATCAGTTTTTGTTATTTTTGCCGCCTTATTTTGGATTATACACCGGAGTGAATCATGGAAACGCCTGAGAGATCGATTATCAGAAAATTACTGAAGGAAACCAAACCCGGTGACCTGGGCAGCAGGGTACACCTGAAGGGATGGGTCAGAACCAAACGGGGAAATAAAAACATTGCCTTTATTGCAGTCAATGATGGCACAATCATTCATAATATTCAGGTGGTGGCACAGGTGAATGATTTTGAAGAGGATTTGCTGAAACAAGTCACCACCGGCGCCTGCATCGCCGTAACCGGCATCCTGGTGGAATCTCCCGGCCAGGAACAACCGGTGGAAGTGCAGGCACAGCAAATAGAGATTCTCGGCACCTCCGACCCGGAAACCTATCCCCTGCAGAAAAAAGGACACAGCCTTGAATTCCTTCGTGAAATTGCTCACCTGAGGCCACGAACAAATACCTTCGGCGCCATTTTCCGCATCCGTCATGCCTTGTCTTTTGCTATTCATAAATTCTTTAACGACAAGGGGTTTTATTACATTCACAGTCCCATCATCACCGGTTCAGATGCCGAAGGAGCAGGCGCCATGTTCAGGGTCAGTACCCTGGATGCAATCCAACCTCCGCTCACTCCGGAGGGCAAAGTAGATTACGCCCGGGATTTTTTCGGGAAAGAAACCAAACTGACCGTCTCGGGGCAGCTGGAAGCAGAACTGGGAGCCCTTGCGCTTTCAGGGGTTTACACTTTCGGACCGACTTTCCGTGCAGAAAACTCCAATACCCCCCGTCACCTTGCCGAATTCTGGATGATAGAACCGGAAATGGCCTTCTATGACATCCATGATAACATGGATCTGGCGGAGGAATTCCTGAAATACCTGATACGCTATGCCCTGGAAAACTGCCTGGATGATCTGCAATTTCTCAACAAAATGTATGATAACGGCCTGATAGAGAGGCTCGAACATATTACCGATGTGGACTTCGAGAGGCTGTCTTATACAAAAGCCATTGATATCCTGAAGGAATCCGGTGAGGAATTTGAGTTTCCGGTGGACTGGGGCCTGGATTTACAGGCTGAACACGAACGCTACCTGGTTGAAAAGCATTTCGGCAAACCGGTGATCCTGACCGACTATCCCATAGAGATCAAGGCTTTCTACATGAAACAGAACGAAGACGGAAAAACGGTGAGGGCCATGGATGTCTTGTTCCCGAAAATCGGCGAGATCATTGGCGGATCGCAGCGCGAAGAGGTTTATGAGAAACTCCTGGAACGCATTCAGCAGTTGGACATACCGGAAAAAGATGTGTGGTGGTACCTTGATACAAGGAAGTTTGGTACTGCGCCTCACAGTGGTTTCGGCCTTGGTTTTGAGAGAATGGTCTTGTTTGTTACCGGCATGGGCAACATCCGGGATGTCATCCCTTTTCCGCGCACCCCGCAGAATGCTGAATTCTGATCCGTTTATTTTTTGTACCTTAGTATCCGGACTGAACGCCCACTGATATTTACAATTCCTGTCGGAACCATGTTAAACCAGAGACTGCAACAGAAACTGCTACAAAAGCTGTCGCCACAGCAAATCCTGCTGATGAAACTGCTGCAGATCCCTTCCGTATCGCTGGAACAAAGGATTAAACAGGAAATTGAAGAAAACCCGGCACTCGAAGACCTTGCCGATCCCACAGAAGCTGCCTATGAGAGCGAAACAGGGCAGAAAGAGGAAAACCAGGAAGAAAACGAGGAGGTTTCAAAGGATGATGAGTTCGATCTGGAAGATTATCTGGATGAGGATGAAATACCTGCATACAAGCTGTATGCATCGAATACCGGGCCTGATGACGACAGGCCCAGCCTGCCTTTTGCATCAGCCGACACTTTCCAGGACAGCCTGCTGCACCAGCTCGGAATGTACAAGCTTTCTCCAAACCAGGAGATCATAGCCGCCACTATCATCGGCAATCTGGATGATGCCGGTTACCTTCAGCGTGATATCAGTGCGATGGTCGACGACCTGGCATTCTCACAGAATATTCAGGCTTCGGAAGAGGAGATTCTGGAAGTGCTTCATTTCATTCAGCAGCTGGACCCTCCCGGGATAGGTGCCCGTAACCTTCAGGAATGCCTTTTGTTACAGTTGCGAAGGATGGAAGAGAAAAAGCCTGCCCTCGGGCTGGCCATCGAGATCATCGAACATCACTTCAACGAATTCACCCGCAAGCATTACGATAAAATCCTCAAAAAGAGCCGGGCATCGGAAGAAGCCCTTAAAGCAGCCATGGGGATCATCCTCAGGCTCAATCCCAAACCCGGTTCCTCCATCAATGAAACGGAACGCTCGAACCAATATATCGAACCCGATTTCATCATCACACCCCGCGATACCCAACTGGAACTGACGCTCAACAGCAGGAATACTCCCGAATTAAGGGTTAATAAAAAATATATGCATATGCTGGAAGATTATGCCAGTGGCAGGGGCAATAACCACCAGCAGAAAGAAGCCGTTCAGTTCATCAGGCAGAAGATCGATTCTGCCCGCTGGTTTATCGAAGCGATCAAACAAAGGCAAAATACCCTTTATATCACCATGAATGCCATCATGGAATACCAGAAGGAGTATTTCCTGAGCGGCGATGAAACCCGGCTCAGGCCAATGATACTGAAGGATATCGCCGAAATCGTGAATATGGATATTTCCACGGTCAGCCGGGTGGCCAACAGCAAATATGTGCAAACCCCTTACGGCACCTTCCTGCTGAAAACCTTCTTTTCAGAGTCGCTTCAAACCGAAAGCGGTGAAGAAGTGTCGAGCAGGGAGATTAAAAAAATCCTGTCGGATTGCATTGAATCCGAATCCAAGGACAAACCGCTGACCGACGAGGAACTGACAGATGTACTGAAAGGAAAAGGGTATAACATCGCAAGACGAACCGTGGCCAAATACCGCGAACAGCTCAACATTCCCGTTGCACGGCTGCGAAAAGCCATTTAATTCCCGTTATGGAAAGAAAAATTGCAAGCCTGCTCACTTACGTATTCCATCCCCTGCTGCTGCCCGGCTATTCCTTTATCCTGATGCTGCACATGGACAGCATCCTTCCCTACCTCATCCCGCTGAAAACCAAATGGACAGTCATCGGCTTTGTCTTCCTGCTGGCAGCCGTTTTGCCTTCCCTGATCAACTTCGTGTTCATGAAACGCGGCCTGATCCGGTCCATGAAACTTGAAAACCGTCAGGAACGCTACCTCCCCTTTCTGATCACGGCCGGATGTTTTTACCTGGTTGCAACCATGGTAAAACAACTGGAACTGCCCGCTGTGTTTTACCTCTTCTCCCTGGGAACCACCATGCTCCCCCTGATGGCCCTTTTCATGACCTTCTACACCAAGGTCAGCGTGCATATGATCGGGATCGGCGGTATGACGGGTACTTTTCTCGGGCTGGCCATCCGTTGGGAACTGGAAATCATTCCCCTGATCATGATGCTGTTCATCGTCTCCGGACTGCTGGCCTACAGCCGGCTCAGGCTGCGCGCCCACACCCAGGCCGAAGTTTACTCGGGATATATCATGGGATTCGGAGTGATGCTCCTGCTCTTCCTCCTAATTTAAAAACATGGGTCTCAGGCTGATACCAACAGAAACAGGATAAATCTCCGGCCCCTTGTCCTGCTTGAAAACATTTATCAGCTGGTAATACCCGTATAACTCAATCCATTTGTACCCCAGGCTGGCCGTAAAGCCATAACGCCACTTTTCCAGGTTCTTGATATACTTGGTCTTGATCTTCACGTTATTGCCACTGCCGGCCGGATCATCCCCCTTGTATTTGGTCAGGCTGTTGAGCTGAAACCCGAAGGTCATTCCCAAGCCTCCCTTAAAGCCCGACCGGGATTCATACCTGAACTGAAAAGGAAAATCCCAGTAAGCAACTGAAAATTTGTTCTTTTTGTACGAAAGTGCATTCCCCTCCGGATCCTTGTATGTATCAATATTAACGAAGCTGTAATTGCCGGCGCTGTCGAGCTGCAGGAACGCATCACTGTAGAGATTGTGGGTGCCTATGCCCATCCCGACGGAAAAAACCAGGGCCGACTTTTCCACAGGGATATTATACATGACAAATGGGGCTGCTCCCTGGTTCAGGAACCTCGGATTCATGTTCGCTGCGTCACCCATCCACAGATCATGATAGATAATCAGGCCGGTACTGAACCTGCTGGCGCTCTTTTTCCCGGATTCCTGATCCTGGGCCTGCAGATTCAATGCACAAGCCAGGATGAAGCTTAAAAAGATGATTTTCTTCATTCAGGTTTTATTTGGAACAAAAATAAGCAGAATCCGGGCTCCTCCAGCCTAAAAATCCGCCTTGGCCAAGCCGAACTTTTTCTTCTTGAAAATTTCGATACACGCACAACTGCAACCTGCCGGAATCAGCATGCTGGGTAAGCAATATTCGGTGCCGGATATTCTGAACCCGCTTTCAGGCATCAGGACAATCTTGGTGGTGATGTTGTCGGAGAGTTTGCGCTTGGTATAGGTGCCGTCTTTGAATATTTCCACGGCTACCAGAACTGCCTTGCGGACATTGCCCATCACAGAAGTCTGTTTAAGCGTTTTAACCGCCGAAATCAGGTTGTCAGGATGGTCATTGTACAGCAGTACTATTCTGTCATCTTTCTCCATGATCAGCACAGAAGAAAACATGCCGTTATCATTAATGGTATGCTGTAGCTTGGGAATATCCATCAGGGAGGTAACCTCGCCATCCTTGCCGATATTGATGATGAAGATGCTGTTCCTGTGATAATGATAGGTGTAGGAAGTGCTGGTACCGCCGCCGGCCGAGCTTGTAGTAGTGGTTGTTACATACCAGAAGCGGTTTTCTGCGATCATGGTGGAAGAACCGTCCAAAGCAGGGATTATCCTCAGGATCTCAAAATTCGCGGATATCCCCCTGCCCTCTTTTACCTTTTTTTTGTTCATCAATTCTGAAACCATCTTTTTGTCAATCTTTTTCACTCCGGTAACCAGGGTCTTCCAGGTGTTCACATCCACGGTCTGGTAGAAAAAGCCGTCAATGTCGCCCCCGGTGTAGGCCGTTGGCTTAAGATCGGAATAAAAGCCGGCACAAACCAGCTCGTTCCGGTCATAATTCAGTCTGATGGCGCAATCTTCGATGTTCCTCTTTGCAAGGTCGATCTTGTTTTCAAGAATGGACTTGTCGTCAGGATTCATCGTGAATACAGAATAATAATACGGCGCCGAACCCCTTTCCCTGTCTTTCTTCTCAAGGTCAATTTTGGTGAGGATATAAATCTTACCGTCATTGCCCAGGATCTGGTCAAACAGGGAAACATCCCTGTCTTTATGGGGCAACGCAAGGGCAATGTTATACGTATTGGTGAGTTCCGTATCATACAGCTTAAATCCGAATTTTTCCCCTCCATACTTTTCATAGGGAGGATTGCTGATGATGGCAAAGCTGGTGCTGTCCCTGTTGGGAAAAAGGATAAAGGAGCCGGCATTGGACTTTTTCTTTGCCTTGATATGATCGACCTTCACCAGCTTACCGACAAAATTGCCGTCAAGATCAACCCGTTGCGCAAACAACATCAATTCATCTTTATTCGTCTCGTATGAACTGAAGAATAGGATCAGGCTGTTTTTGAAAAACAGGGTCCGCTCATACCCGAAATGTTCGTCAATACAGTCTCCTTCTTTACACGATGTGTTCTTGAAGGTTTTCTCACTGATCAGGGTCAGATTGCCTGCATCATAGATCACCAGCGACATGACTTTATTCGTCCTGTGGTTGGACTGCACCACATAGATCCTGTCGCCGATCCGATGTGCGCTCATGATCTGGGTAAACTTGTTTACAGGCCGCAATGCGCTGAATGAAAGCCGGATGTCTCCTGCATAAAGGCTAATCACGCCTGAGAAAATGAATAATAAAAGAAGTAATTTCTTCATAATAAGAAAATTAACTTGAATTGTTTAAAAAATTTCCGGGTACAATAAATTATTACTGTAATGTGCATTAAAATGAGGCTATAAATGTAGGATTATCTACTTTTGATTGTATTAAACCAATTAATTTATATTCTATCTTAATAAGCTTGAATACTTTTTATGAAAACCTTCATTATCTGTCTTTTACTTCTCCCTGTCCTGTTGGTGAGAGGCCAGCAACCCGAGCAGTCGGGTATCATTGTTTATAAACCCTTTGAAGCAACGGACTCCCTGGATCCGGAAAACATCCATATCGACAAAACCAGTATCAAATGGAATTATACCCTGGCACTCAGGGGGGTGTTTGCACTTTCTGCCGAATATATGTTCACGCATAAGCTGTCGGGGGAGGTTGGCCTCGGTCCGACTTACCGCGACTTCATCTTTGAAACCATCCAGGACATCCAGGAATCTGATTTCCCCGACATTAGTGACCAGGAAGTTTCCATGGGGTATATGGTCAGCGGAAGTCTGAGGTTCTATCCCAAAGAAGGTGATCTGGAAGGCATTTACATCTCACCCTTATTCAGGTACCGTAATTACAAGATCAGCACCAGCGAAGGCAGTACCACCGGGGCAATTGATGTGCCCATCGGCTACCGGATCAGGGAGCTTGCGTTTATTATCGGATACCAATCCTTCGCACTAGCAACGGAACTCACCTATGAAGCCTATGTGGGTTTCGGCATGAACTACCTGCAGTACAAATCCAGGTTCGACGACGGCCTTTCGGTAAGCTGGATCGATAAAAAGAAAGACAGTCCCGCATTTCTGTTCGGGTGGACCATCGGGTTACCCTTTTAGTATGTGTTTGGTGTGATCCTGAGAAAAAGTCTTCGCTGCACCTTACTGTTCTTGTTCACCTTCTGTTCCATTTGCGGGATATCCGATGCTGCGGGAATTATTCCTGTAAGGGAGCCTGCCATTCATGGTACACCGGACAGCGCCCGGGCGGGAAGACAACGCGGTCCCCTGCTTTTACTGAACCGCTTTTACAAAAACCTGATTGCCGATCAGCTTTCCTCCTCCTGTGAGTTTGACCCGAGTTGTTCGGTCTTTTCGCGCCAGGCCCTATCGCGGTTTGGACCCTTCAAAGGACTGTGTCTTACCACCGACCGCCTCACCCGCTGCCATGGCAATGCCCATGGAGAGGTGCCTGAATATTTTGCAAACCCTCTGACTGCCAGGCTGCTCGACAGCATTCAATCTTACGATGCAGCTTATCTCGAACAATATGCGCAACTGAGCGATACGGGTGTCCATAAGCTTCCTTTTCGTTCACCCGCCCTTGCTGTATTGCTCTCAAGCCTGGTACCCGGTACGGGAAAGTATTACCTGGGGTATCCCTACCAGGCCACCTCCTCCCTGATCACCAACCTGTTTCTTGGAGGAGCTGCCACGGAAATGTTGCTGCTGCAACCTCACAGCCTGCTGCCCGTATTTGGATTTGCCCTGTTTTCCACCTTCTACGCAGGCAATGTCTGGGGTACCGCCATCCTCGTAAAGAAAAGAAAATCGGATCATTATTACAGGCAGATGATTCCTGCAACTAACAGAACTGCCGAAACTATGCCTGAGGTTCAGGATACTGCCACGGTTCTGAACCATGATCCCGGGCCCGGCGAAACCGCTGCCGGGTGTTTCCGCAAGGCGGACTACAACGGGACTTACGCGGCACTGCTGAGGATACCCGACTCCGTCATCATAAAATCGGACTCCCTGCTGCGGCTGAAAATACTGACCCTGATCGCCCTGGGCCGTTTCGAAGAAAGCAAAGCAGCATTGCTGGCTGTTGCACAGAAGGACAATACAATGGTTCAGCAGATTCAGGCATTGCCGGTAACAAGCAGGCGCTTGTCGCCCTCGAAAGCATATCGTCTTGGCGGCTTTTTCCCGGGGCTGGGACAGGTGTATGCCGGGTATCCCGGAAAAGCTTTCATCAGTCTGATCTTGCAGGCAGGCTGCGCAGGAGCTGTCTTCCTGTGCTGGCGCAGCGGGATGTACCTGACAGGCACTGTTTACGGACTCTACCCACTGATCCGTTTTTACCAGGGTGGAAAAATCAACGGAAGGACACTGGCAGAGAAAAGGAACCGCAAAAGGGAGGAAGCACTGGCAGGACAATACCGGGAAATACTGGACGAAGTGCTGAAAAACCGCTGGTTGGAGTAGCACCGAAAAGCAATCCAGATGAAGAGTAGTTCAATCTAGTAAATGATTTGAAAACACATATGACCTGTGATCTTCAAATTGATTATTTTTGAATGCTAATTTATACTCAATTTGCAAGTCTGTTCAGAAGGGGTAAACTACAAATCTATTTATACAATTTATTATGAAAAAACTGATTTTTATTATGCTTCTGTGGATTGGTATTGCCTGCCTAAACCTGTTGCAAGCCCAGGGTTCTTTTAGTCTTGTTGCTCCTACCAATGGTCAATATACCCATATTACGCCCTACTTTGACTGGGAAAATTCTTCAGGAGCAACCTATTACCGACTTTTTGTGGACGGGATTATTAAAAAGGACAATATTACCACCAGCTCCTATCAACTATTATCCTCAGAATCCCTGACCCAGGGTTTGCATACCTGGTATGTAGAGGCGATTGGAGGTGGAACAACAGCCTCGAACGAAACCTGGAGCCTCTACGTTGATCTTAATGCACCTGCGGCTTTCAGCCTGATTTCACCTCTGCATAACTCATGGAATTCAAACCTGAATCCTACATTTACCTGGTCAGCCTCTCTTGATGCGCAAAGCGGTCTGGCAAAGTACCAATTATGGATCGATGGAGTATTGAAGCGTGATAATATTCCGGCCGGTTCAACATTCACAACATCATCCACTCCCCTGAGTAACGGAAACCACAGTTGGTATATCAAAGCTATTGATAATGTGGGAAATACAAGGAATTCGACTGAAACATGGACGATAAAAACGGATTATTACCCCCCCTCTCTAAATACGAATTATGCGCTGCTAACCAGTAATGGTTATGCCTCCGTTTGGGATTATTCAGCCTTCAATATGCAGGATCCGCAATACTTGACAATTGAAGCCTGGGTTAATCTCAATTCAAATTCAAACAGATGTGTAATAGTCTCTAAAGGAAAGGGATGCTGCAACAATATGCCCTACCAGTTTGGTATTCATACTTCAGGACAATTATACTTTCATTGCTATTATTTATATCAGGGACATGATACTTATGGACCATATTATAATGTTTCTGGCTGGAATCATGTAGCTTTAGTGATAAGCGGGGGTTTTGCAACATTTTATATTAATGGAGTGGCTAACGGTGGATATGGAGTTTATCAGTACTTATATAATAAAAATAACGATGAAAGCGTGTATATTGGAAAGGATGGGTGGAACGGACCAAACTTCGACGGTTTTATTGATGAAGTGAGGATTTGGAGCATCGCCAGGACAGACAGCGAAATATTCAACTACATGAATGTCAGCCTGAGTGGAAATGAACCAGGATTGGCTGGCTATTGGAGGTTTAATGAAGGTAGCGGAAGTCAAATTCTTGACAGATCAGTGCAACAGCATCACGGGAATCTGAGCGGCGCTGTTTATGTTACCAGTCCCTTGACACATCTTTCTGACCTCTGTATCCTTAAATCACCCACTTCCAGTCAATATGTTCCCTCTCAGTCACCTGCTTTTTCCTGGGGCACAACGACAGATGCAGGTATTGGGTTCCAAAAATTCCAATTATGGGTGGATGGGGTACTCAAGGCCGATAATTTATCAGACTCCAGTTTCACCATCAGTGACATTCTCCCTTATGGCAGCCACAATTGGTATGTAAAAGGATTTGATTCTCTGGGGAATTGCCAGGCGAGTAAAACTCAAAGGTTTTATATTGATAATGCCAGGCCCCTGGGGTTTAATCTTACATCACCAACGAACTATCAAATAGTCAATCTTCCAACGCCTAACCTTAGCTGGCAATCAACATCAGACAGCGCCAACGGAAGTGGTATGAGAAAGTACCAATTGTGGATTAACAACATCAAGAATCGTGACAGCATTCCAATAGGTCAGACAACAGTCGCGCCAAGTGGCATCTTGCCACAGGGAATCCACAACTGGTGCATAAAAGCCATTGACAATGCTGGTAATGCGCGTCAGTCGAATCAAAGCTGGAGCTTTTATGTTGACTGGGAGCCTCCCCTTCCTTTTTCGTTGATCACACCGGAAAATAATGAATCCATAATGGAAGGGAATACACATTTTGAATGGCAAGCTGCAACAGACCTTGGTAGCGGAATTGACAGGTATGAACTCATTATTTCAGGCCAAGATATCATTCAACTGCCTGATTCCGTGCATGAGTATACCTTAAACTTACCCGTGGGTGATTATTCATGGTATATTAAGGCCTTTGACAAAGCCAATACTTTTACATCCAGTGACATACAATATTTTTCGATAATCCCATCACCCTTTGCCAACCTTACCGGTACAATTACTTATGATAATTTTGCTGCTTCACCGATGAGTAACATACAGATTAGCTTAGTATCGGATAATGAAATAATAGCTCAGACAACTTCCGGATTAAACGGTGCATTTTCCTTTAATAATCTACCACCTGCTACCTATGTTGTTTCATACCAGACAACAAAAAATACAGGGGGTATCAACGCTACGGATGCATTAGCAGTATTGAAACATTTTGTTGAAGCAGAATTACTTAGCGGTCTAAAACAAATATCAGCCAATGTAAATGCTGACAATACCATCAATTCGATTGATGCCTTTTTAATAGGGAAACGCTATGTTGAATTGATTGACACATTTCCTGCCGGCGACTGGTTGTTTGGTACCGGTCTTTTCGACCTTAACCTGTCCGGTAATTATAATATAAACATCAAAGGTCTGTGTTATGGAGACGTGAATGGTTCGTTTGTACCAGATCCGTAACTAACAGACTATCATCGACAAACCAGCACATTAGCAAACTATCCCATCAGCAAATTAAACTTTCTTCACCCGCAACCGTTCACCAATGTCTTCCTGTTCCCACGCAACGTCCGGGTAGGGCGGATCGTTACTGGCTACTACGGTGTGAAAAGCATTAATCCAATATCCTCACCGCGATCCTAAATCCCACCAACGGTTTCAAGTATACCTTATTACCAGTACTTGTCAGTTAATTTAATTATTTACAGTGTTTTAGCTTCCTGATTGGAATCTGATTCCCACCTTTCATTCAATATTTCCGTTGGTCTTTCTCGGCATCGTAATTTGAAGAGAATTTGCTTATTCACACAAAAACAACCTATCTTTGCATAATAATAGAATTTAGACACGGCGCAATAACAGAATTCTCAAACAACACCTTAATAGAATTTGTTCACGTCTTAATAATAGAATTTTAACACAATACATTGAATACCATGGCAAGCCCGGGAGACAAGTTAGCTGAATCTCTGAAAGTTCTGAAAAAACTCCAGGACAAAGGCATAGTAGCAGTTAAAAGCGCTATGCTGAGCCGTGTTCACAGGGAACGGCTACAAAGAAATCATTTCCTCAGGGAGGTAATGAAGGGATGGTATATTGTAGTACCTACTGATGAACAGCAAGGGGACAGTACATCCTGGTATACCTCCTTCTGGTCTTTTTGTGCCGACTATTTAGCCGATCGATACGGTGATTCCTGGTGTATTTCTGCTGATCAGTCCCTGCTGATGCATGCAGGAAACCAGACTGTTCCCCACCAGCTGATCATCAGATCACTGGAAGGGCCCAATGGTAAAACCGCTTTACCTTACAACACTTCCATTTTTACTATGAAATCCACCCTGCCAAAGGCAGCGGAGATTATCAAAGTAGAAGGGATCCGGATGCTGACCCTTCCTTCCTCACTGGTACATTGCTCTAATGTAATGTATAGCAATTGCCCTACCGATATGAGGGCAGCCCTGGCCAGGATAAAAGATTCTTCTGAGGTATTAGGTCTGCTGCTGGATGAAGGAAGAAGTACCATTGCAGGTCGCTTAGCGGGTGCTTTCCGGAACATCGGCCATGATAAAATTGCTGATGATATTGTAAAAACCATGCAGATGGCAGGATATGATGTCAGGGAAACAGATCCCTTTGTTACAGCCTCCCCCATCCTGTTTGATACAAGGCAGGTTTCCCCTTATGTCAATAGAATCAGGCTGATGTGGTCTGAAATGCGTAAGCTTGTTATAGCGGTTTTTCCAACCGCTCCCGGACTGCCGAAGGACCACTCTGCCTATATGAAGCGGATTGAGGAATTGTATGCTACCGATGCGTATAACTCCTTATCCATAGAGAAATACAAAGTCACTCCGGAATTGATCGACCGGGTGAGAAGCGGTGAGTGGGACCTTGCGAAAAATGAGCAGGATCGCAAACACAGGGATGCCATGGCTGCCAGGGGATACTGGCAGGCGACTCAGAGTGTCAGGGAAAGCATCCTTAAAATTCTGAACAATGATAATCCCGGCCTGGTAGCTGATAAAGATCATGGTACCTGGTACAGGGAATTGTTTGCACCCGGTGTGACCGCAAATATTTTGAAACCTTCCGATTTGGCCGGGTACAGGAACAGCCAGGTATATATCAGTCAGTCAAAGCATGTTCCGCTTAATCCGGAAGCAGTGAGAGATACCATGCCTTTGCTTTTTAACCTGCTGCAAAATGAACAGGAAGCATCCGTCAGGGCAGTACTGGGCCATTTTATTTTCGTATACATCCATCCCTATATGGATGGGAACGGACGCATGGCCCGGTTTTTAATGAATGTGATGTTGGCTTCAGGCGGCTATCCCTGGACGGTAATTCCGGTAGAAAAGCGAAGCACGTATATGAATGCCCTGGAAAGAGCCAGTACAGAACAGAACATCGTACCTTTTTCCGATTTTGTCGCGAATCTTTTAAAGGAGGGGATGAAGGGTGGCATCGTTACAAAGTATACTCATACTTGACAGGTTTGCGAATGCAAAGCTGTTTATACCGACACATAGTGGGTCTTCAGTAAAAGATCTTCAGAGCGGTGTACGGTATTACTGGTTCTAAACACCACTGTTTCACACTGCTGTCAAGAACCAGTTAAGTTTGAGTAATGCCGTACACCGCTGGAATGTTTATTTTTCGCAAACTCATTCCGTGTCGGTATAAGTGTATATTCATTGCTAATCTTCACTTGTAATAAATTGATTTTGAAATACTTTAGCTTTCCCCAAACAAATCCCCATACCCTGCCTCCTTTTCCTCTATACGAGATGATTCTGTGTCTTTGTTTTTGTATTTCTTCTCTTTTGATGTTGCAGGCAGGCTGCGCAGGAGCTGCCTTCCTTTGCTGGCGCAGCGGGATGTACCTGACGGGCACTGTTTACGGACTCTACCCACTGATCCGTTTTTACCAGGGCGGAAAAATCAACGGAAGGACACTGGCAGAGAAAAGGAACCGCAAAAGGGAGGAAGCACTCGCTGAACAATACCGGGAAGTGTTGGAAGAAATGCTCCAATATTAGGCAAGGAATGCTTACTTTTACCTTACAGATTATATCTGCACAGGGTAATTAAAGTTCATATCAATTGAATATCAGGGTTTTATAATCCATGATGACAAAAACAATCACATCGCTGTTTCTTTTTATCACCGTGAATATGATAGCCTGCGGACAGATCTGCCACCCCCAGCTGATCACAGCCGGTCAGGATGGCATCTGCAACACCAATCCGTATATCCTGGTTTTTGAGGACAATTTTGACGGAGACTCTCTCGACACCTCCAAATGGGAAATCCAGGGATGGGGACAGGGGTCGCTGACAACTGACAATCACCAGCAGTACTATACGCTCGGCAACGTTAGCGTTTCCTCAGGGATTTGTTCTATCATCACCAGGCAGGATACCGTTTTACGCAGGGCGGTAAGCTGGCTGCCCGACAGTGCCATCCTCTCCGACAGCCTGCCCAACCTGAGGACATTTTATTTTACTTCCGCAAACCTCTGGACACTGCAAAAATTCAGACACGGCCGCTATGAGATTCGTTGCAGAATACCTTCCGGCCATGGGTTCTGGCCTGCCTTCTGGACGTACGGGGCCGACACCGCCGGCAGCAGTGAGATTGATGTTTTCTAGTTCTGGGATCACAATACCTCCAAACATCACATGACTGCCCATTACTCCGGCCTCATGTGCACATCCTCCTGGGATGGACCGGATTTTTCACAGGGTTTTCATACATATATGGTCAAATGGGACGATTACAAAATTGACTGGTATGTTGATGATACTTTAAAAAGACGTCTTACAAGATATTATAACATCATTGGTCAAAATGTTGATTGTGATGGTGTTCATGCGAATAACCCATACATCCTGGAAAAAACTTTTCCTGAAGATTCCATGACCATCATTGTGAACCTTGCCATACAAAGCGGTGATTATGCGCCCGACAGCAGCACTGTCTTTCCCGCCGCCATGGAAATAGATTATATCCGCTACTACGCACAGTTACCGTTTTCTGGCGCTGAAAATGATCCTGATTTTCAGGCTGATGGGGCCCTGCCGTTCAAACTATATCCAAATCCCTGCAGTAAAGTACTTACCCTTGAGCCGGGTGATAAGTCACTTACAGCTTATGAAATTAGGTTAACGGATGAGCTGGGAAATATCGTTCTCATCAACGTTCAGAAAGGAAAAAGCACATTCAAATTAGATGTCAGCGCCCTTAAAAGAGGCTTATACTTCATTCAGATTCACGATCAGAAAACCCGGCAGGAATATTCAGGTACTGTGATCTTATACTGATCCCGTCCGTGATTCAGTGCGGGTATCGTTATCGCCCCACAACAAACCTGAAATACCCTGCCCATTGAGAATCCCTGCTGAGAATCCTTCCCAGATAGATACCGGCAGGAAGGGAGCTGACCCTGATCCTGCTTTCGCGTGCTGCGATACGGGCATGCATGACATCCCGGCCGGACAGTTCATAGATTGTTAATGATAATTGCTCCCCGGCATATTTCTCCAGTACCAGGTTTAATTCATCACAGGCCGGGTTCGGATAAATGAAAAGATCTTTGTACTTACCCCCCTGTAAGGTAATGCTGGCCGAGGTGACCACACCGGTATCGGCAATCAGGGTAGAAGTGGTATTGGTAATTATTGCAGGATTAAAATCAAAATAAATATAGGCTGTATTGGTTATTGCTGCTCCTGTCTGGGTTCCGGGTCTGCATTTTACAGCGTATTTCACAAAACCAATACTGGCCGGTTCATTTATAGAGGACGGCTGAAGTGCCAAAGGATTGAAATCGAATTGCACGACACCCGGCCCGTGCATGATCCAGGAAAGCGGCTGGGTGGAAGCCACCACCCTGAAACTGCTCCAGTCGAGGAAAGGACTCAGGGTGTCTATCACTCTTACAAAGGAAGTGGGCATTGTGCCTGTATTCTGGAAACGGACAATAAATTCCATCTCCCTGGATTGGGTTATTGCTATTGGCGGGAAGAAGGCTCCCTGTTCGCATCCCTTATCGTTGGGATCGTAAGCGCCTTGTACCTCTTTCTTCAGTAAATAATAATTATCCGCAGGCAGTGTATCGCCCCAAACAGGGTACACCCATGCATCGCAGACTATTGTATCTCCGGGCAGGGTCCAGTTTGTAGTAGTGACCAATATTTGGATATTCGTACTCTCAAAAAAATTTAAAGGTCCCAGCTGCCAGCTCAGGGTATCGCCGCTAATGGAGCCAGGTGAGGGCGCCGCCGACTGAAATAAAAGGGTCGGAGGCAGGATGAATTTTGCCAAAGGGGCCTGGACCACCGATCCCTTATTTAGTACATTGAGATTCACCAGCGTCGGAAAGCCGGTTTGGAAAACATTGACATTGGTAAGGTCAATGCTGAGGTCTTTTACACCGGGAATGGGCCAGATGCCGAAATTCTGTGCCGAGTCTGCGCCGCTCGAAATCCTGTATGGTGGATTTACCGTGTAATACCCGACAGGGATGACTGGTCTGATGGTATCACACGCCGCATCAGTGAAAAGCGTATAATCCCCTGTGTTGATTGTTGAACAGGCCCATCCGGTTGGCTGTGATTGTATCGGTACCCATGGCACTCCGGGTTCCCCAGTATCCTTCTGCCAGTTGTTGTTTCCATCAAGGTAAACTGTACCACTGAAATTGTAGAAACTGCCAAGACGTCTCCACACACTTTGAAAGTATGTACCAATAAACAAGGTGTTGTTACAGATTGTCAGACTCTTAGCTTTTACATCACTGTTGCCGGAAGGCATCAAATACCAATAATTGCCGTAGTCGTTGGTGTAATATACCTCCCCATTATACGTGTATGCTAACCAAAGACCCTGATAAGACTCAACCCAGAGCGGAAAATAAGTGTAGAATTGGTCATGAGTGGGAAGGCCGTGGTTTGAAGGTGATACCCAGGTTTGTCCTCCATCTGTTGAATATTTAAACTGGTGGTCTCCGGTCATAATTAAAAAAGTGTCAATCGAATGTAACAAAGGCGGCTGATAGGAATTGCTGCCCTGTGTGGAATAGTGACAGTTGTACCATTGCTGGGCAAACTCATCGTATTTATAAATGTTATGGTTTTCTGTAATCGTGAAAAGCTGGTTGTTATGAACTTCAAGGTATCCGCAGGGAATATAGTACGGGATATAAGGCAGGTTTTGCAGGGTATCCCAGGTTTGGCCCAGGTTATCGGTGTACCAGAATCGGTTGGTAGAAAGATAAAGCCTGCTTCCCTTGAAACGCAATGAGGTGAGTGTCGCATTGAAATTCGACTGTGGGATTGGAAGCGTATCCCAGGTAAGACCGTCATCGGTACTTCTGCCAAAAGTCCTGGCATTTGCGGCTACAATAGTATCATGGCTCGAAACAATATCGGTGATAGGGTCATACAAACCGTAACTTTTCAGCCTGCACACGTTTATCCAGGTTTGTCCTCCGTCTGCAGATCTGAATAATTCCGGACCAGAGGAACAATAAAGTTTGTTGTTGCAACTCTTGACTGCATCTATGGTCCTGCCGTTAAATCCGCTGCTGCTGGGAACCGAGATGCCAGCATTACCCAGGTACCTGTAAATCATGGTATCACGGTAAAACAGCTGGTCACCGTTTTGAAGGGAAATGGAGGTTTTGAAAAAGTCAGGTGGAAAAGAACCAGGCTGCCAGGTAAGACCCTTGTCAGGACTGAGAAATACCATTCCTGCATATTCAGGAGCGAAAATAGTATCCCCTCTTTGATAAAAATGAAAGTTTGCGTGCCCTGTGGGAAATAGGAACGCAGTGTCCCAGGAGACACCCAGATCGGCAGACCTCATGATGCCATATTGGTTAAACGAAGGAGGAGTCAGCATGAAGGTATAAACGACCACCGAATCAATGACGGCCCAGGTGGAAAAGGGACCTGCGACCGATTGGGTGATCCAGGTCTGCCCCATATCATTGCTGATCAAAAAGATCCGGGTAGCGTTTGAGGAATTATAGGCAAGAATCAGAAGCCTTTGAGGGTCCACCCTGATACTATTTAACAATAAGCCGGATGGGAGTACCGGCTTTTCCCATGTCTGGCCCCAGTTGAAACTGACAAAGTAGGAGGTAGCAGAAGGGTTTATGACATAGTAAAGAGCCGACTGGCTACGGTAAAGCTTGCCCAGATAATTTGGATAAAAGTCAATATCGTTAAATATGAAAGATGGAGACGACCAGCTTGCCCCTCCGTTGAAACTTGTGACTGTATAAAGATCAGCGGCATTGTAATACATTGAAGCCGAATCACCCGGTATGGCATACTGAACCACGACCGTATCTCCTGAGCAATAGATATCCCCCACCGGCAGACCGTTCAGAAAACCCGATTTCTGCCAACTAATGCCCTGGTTGACAGACCTGTAAATACCCGTAGGTGTTCCGAGCCAGATATCATTTCCTGCCTTTTTCATGCAATTGATCTCACCGCCTGCAGGTCCGTTGGTCTGAAGCCATTGGGCACTGAGATGCAATGAAAAGCAAATAAACAACAGGACAAAAGATAAATTTCTGACTTTCATATGAAAGGAATTAATGATAAATAACCTCAAGTGGTTCTCTATGAATTCTAGAACATAAATGTACATAATATTTCACTATTATCCGACAAAAATTTAAAATTGACACTATTCCAACATATCAAGCTGATATTCAGTTGTAATATTTCATTTTTACCGGGGGCAAAATGCCGGAATGCAAGAATGCGAAAATGCAAGAATCACAAAATCAAATGCCGGAATGCAAGAATGCGAAAATGCAAGAATCACAAAAACAAATGCGGGAAAAGCATTCTCGCCTTCTCTAAGTGGATTAATATTGGAAGGTAGATTGGAAATGCAAGAGTGCGGAATGTTCACACGAAAATAGCACGTACAAACGTGCAAACGCGCACCTGCGCACACGTGCACACGTGGACGTCCTGTCTTCCGCCAACTCATGTTTGATGAGTGAGTGTGAG
>JAKLIX010000015.1 GCA_022709385.1 Bacteroidota bacterium
CTATCGAGGCCAATCCTTCCGGGGCAGTCTGTGCCGGAGCAAGTGTCACATTCACCGCCAACCCCACGAACCCCGGCCAATCCCCTGTCTATCAGTGGAAAGTGAACGGTTTTGACTCGGGAACAAATAGTAGCACCTTCACCTACACTCCCCAGGATGGCGACCAGGTGCAATGTATTTTAACCTCCTCGCTGAGTTGTACCTCCAACAACCCCGCCACCTCCAACACCCTGAGCGCAACCGTGACCCCGATCTCAGCCGTTGCAGTAAGCATAGCGGCCAATCCTTCCGGGGCAGTCTGTGCCGGAGCAAGTGTAACATACAGCGCCACTCCTGCCAATCCGGGCCAATCCCCTGTCTATCAGTGGAAAGTGAACGGTTTTGACTCGGGAACAAACAGCAGCACCTTCACCTACGCACCCCAGGATGGCGACCAGGTGCAGTGTATCCTGACTTCCTCTCTGAGCTGTACCTCAAACAACCCGGCAAGCTCCAATACCCTAAACGCAGTCGTGACCCCCATTGCCGCCGTGGCAGTCTCCATTGAGGCCAATCCTTCCGGAGCGGTCTGTGCCGGAGCAAGTGTCACATATACCGCCACACCCTCTAACCCCGGTCAATCCCCTGTTTATCAGTGGAAAGTGAACGGTCTTGATGCGGGAACAAATAGTAGTACCTTCACCTTCACTCCCCAGGACGGCGACCAGGTACAGTGTATTTTGACCTCCTCCCTGAGTTGTACTTCCAACAACCCCGCCACCTCCAACACCCTGAGTGCGGCCGTGACTCCGATCTCAGATGTGGCAGTCTCAATCGAGGCCAATCCTTCCGGAGCGGTCTGTGCCGGAGCAAGTGTCACATATACCGCCACACCCTCTAACCCCGGTCAATCCCCAGTCTATCAGTGGAAAGTGAACGGTCTGGAGGCAGGAACAAACAGCAGTACTTTCACTTTCACTCCCCAGGATGGCGACCAGGTGCAGTGTATATTGACCTCCTCACTAAGTTGCACTTCCAACAACCCCGCCACCTCCAACACCCTGGTCTCGGCCGTAACTCCGATCTCAGCCGTGGCAGTCTCGATAGCGGCCAATCCTTCCGGAACAGTCTGTGCCGGAGCAAGTGTCACATATACCGCCACCCCTACAAATCCCGGTCAATCCCCTGTCTATCAGTGGAAAGTGAACGGTCTCATTGCGGGTACAAACAATAGTTCTTTCACCTTTACTCCCCAGGACGGCGACCAGGTACAGTGTATTTTGACCTCCTCCCTGAGTTGTACTTCCAACAACCCCGCCACCTCCAACATCATTGTGGGATTGGTCAATTCGATTTCAGCTGTATCGGTTACCATTGCCTCCAGTGCTTCTGGTTCGGTCTGCGCGGGACAAAGTGTCACATTTACCGCCTCGCCGGTCAATCCCGGTCCATCTCCAATTTATCAGTGGAAAGTCAATGGGCTGGAAATCGGAACCAACAGTATTACACTCACCTATATTCCAGAAGATGGGGACCAGGTGCATTGTGAGCTGACTTCCTCGCTTAGCTGTACTTCAAACAATCCAGCCATTTCAAATACCCTGGTTATTTCCGTTACCCCCCTTGCCCCGGTTTCGATTTCCGTTCAGGTAAGCCCTTCCAATCAGATTTGTCAGGGACAACTTGTAACATTCACGGCGAGTTACCAGAACGGAGGCAGCAATCCTTTGATCCAGTGGTATAAGGGAGGAACTTACATAACCAGCGGGATTAGTTTCAGCACATCAGGCTGCCAGCAAAATGATGTGATTTATGCCGTCCTGACCAGCAATGCTGCCTGTGCCCAGAACAACCCGGCAACCTCCAATGTCATTGTAATGAATGTCCAGGCATATGTGAATGCCGGTATTCAAATTCTGCAGTATCCCTCAGGAGTTATATGCGAAGGGAATGCTGTGAATTTCTTTGCCAATATCCAGAATGGGGGAAGCAATCCTGCATATCAGTGGATGGTGAACGGCTTAGCGGTTGGCGGCAACAGCCAGGTATTCACCTACCAACCCCAGGATACAGACATGGTCTGGTGCACCCTAACTTCCTCCCTGCTTTGTGTTATGAACAACCCGGTTGTTTCGAACACGATGAATCCGGTTGTCGAGGCGCTTCCGGTAGTCAACCTCGGGAATGACACCACTATCGGTCTAAACCAAAGCATGCTGCTTGATGCAGGGCCCGGCTTCGCTTCCTATCTGTGGAACAACGGCCAGACCACTCAAACCATCCTTGCATCAGAAACAGGGCTGTATGCTGTAACAGTCTCCACAGACAACCAATGCCAGGCAAGTGACACATTGATGCTGCAGGTAGGTTATGGCAGCTTTGGCGGTTATGTGCGCTATGACAACAACAATCAGACCCCCATACCCAATGCATTGGTGAAACTGAAGCAGGGTGACAGCATCGTACAAACGACCACCACAGATCAGAGCGGATATTACAGTTTCAGCGATTACACTTTCGGGACCTATACCCTGGAAGTAAGCAGCAGCCTTCAATGGGGTGGTGTGAATGCCATAGACGGACTGATCACCATGCGGCATTTCGTAGGAATGCTTCAGCTTAGCGGACTCAGGTTCAAGGCAGGCGACGTTGACGGAAACAACTTTATCAACTCCAACGATGCCATGGCCACCCAGAAACGTTTTGTGGGGATCATTAACAGCTTCCCCATAGGTAACTGGGTCTTTGAAAAACCACAGGTGATCCTTGACGGCAGCATACCCTTAACGCAGCAGATCAGGGGCATTTGTGCGGGGGATGTGGATGCCTCCTACATTTTCAGCGGTAATTAGAAACCTTGTCATGACATCCAATATCTGAATCATGAACTTCCACGGAAGGGCTAAAAAACTGCTGATCACCGGAATTTACTGGGTTTTGCTGATCCTATCCCTGATCCACCCGGTGTATCCTGACGAACAATGGCTGCAACATACGGCATCTTTGGCAGCCACGCTCATCATGCTCTGGTTCATCCTTCATCCCTGGCTGAGTGACCGTTCCTTTCTGCTGTTCGCCCTGTTTATGTCGTTACATACGCTGGGTGCACGCTGGATTTATACCTATGTCCCCTATGAATCCTGGATACATACGGTGAGCGGAATGCGCATCAATGAGGTATTCGGCTGGGAAAGAAATCATTACGACCGCTTGGTGCATTTCGCTTATGGGTTGTTGCTTTTCATTCCCATCCGTGAAATCCTGATGAAACGGTTTTCCTACAGGCTGTCCCAGGCCAGCTTTACCGCATGTTGTTTCATTGTGGCATCCGGGGCCGTGTATGAGCTTTTTGAATGGTCGCTGATCTACCTGATGGATCCCTGGGATGCGGAAAACTACAACGGGCAGCAGGGTGATCGCTGGGACGCCCAGAAAGACATGGCCCTGGCAGCATTGGGTACAATCGTTGCTGCAGGGGCAGCATTTTTGTCTGCACATTTGCCAGGTCTGCGAAAGCACAGTGATACACTTCAGGAAAAGTTGACTCAAGGATAAGCATATCGACTGGATGGAAGCTGTTATTCTCTTCCTCCCCCTCAAAACACCCATTTCAAGCGGAGAAAGGCAAGCCCGAGTTTGAGGTCTTCGGTGTACATGACATCTTTTACACCGTCTTTCAGGTAAAAGTACTGTCCGACAAGTGACACATCGAGATCGGAAGTTAATCCCCAGGTTATTGACGGGCCTGCGTACCAGCCTTTCAGGCCCGGCAGCCACATCCAGGCGATGCTGACATTCAGCAGGGGTGTGGGCGGAAAACTGACCTGGGTGAAAACATTCCACTCAGAAAGTGCCAGTTTCTTTACATTCAGATCACCCCTGTAGTATTCCATCAGTCCTCCCTCCTGCAGGTCGGGAGACTCAGAACTATATAAAACTTCGCCCTGCAGGTACAGCGCATTCGGAAACATATAGCCGGTTCCCGCACTGAGCAGTACCAGATTTTTCTCCCCGGCACTCCGTTTGAAAGGGATGAAATGACTGATCTCCCCATTGAAACCGGCCTTGCCGAGATTTCCCGACCAACCCAGGCCAAATACGGCATCTTCTTCTCTGAAATAAGACGCAAGCAGCTGAATATCATAGCCAAAGCGATTCGCCCGGAATAATGAAGCCAGGGTGAGCTTCCCGGCAGCGTCGAGGCTTGCCACCGCTTCCAGGCCGGAGGTTGCCGAGAGATAATGTTCAAGCCTGAGTGCATCACAGCCGGGTCTCTCAGGATAATCAAAATCGAAAAAAGAATAGACATTGAAAAGATCATTGGGATTCCAGACGAATGACTGTCCCGAGTTAATCCGCTGCCTGCCCAGGGTCACTTCCGTATGTTTCCGTGCAAAGCGGACATGAAACCTGTCGACGCTGCTGTTCAACACATAGCTTTCTCCCGTGGCCAGGTTGTTGGTCAGAAATTCCATATATCCGGGATCGGTT
The DNA here is from genome assembly GCA_022709385.1 of Bacteroidota bacterium. GTDB lineage: Bacteria > Bacteroidota > Bacteroidia > Bacteroidales > CAIXZF01 > JAKLIX01. Next base: position 4,471 of record JAKLIX010000015.1, read on the forward strand.
CCCATTCTTTGAGCATAGGCAGTGTCGGTATCCATGCTTTCTCCAAACATCAGGCGGTTTCTTGCTTCCAGTACAAGGGTGAAGGATGAACCGGGAGAGCAGGAAACATTGAGGCGGTTCTGCAGCAACTGGTCTGTAATCCATCCGTCTCGCCAGTGCGAAAACATTCCTGACTGCATATCGCTGAGGTAGCCGGATAACTGATAAGGTAACTTTCCTGCACTGTCCTGTGCCTCAGCTTGATAAGGAAGAGAAAACAGCAGGAAAAGGATGCCGGCAACCAGGCTGATTTGCCGGTATGCATGGCTAAGCGGTTTCATCCCTGATCACTTTGCCGTCCACCAGGGTAATCACCCTTCTTGCCCTGGCCACAACCCGGGGATCGTGGGTGGAGAAGATAAAGGTAATAGATTCTTCGCGATTGAGTTTTTCCATGATCTCCAGCAGGTTTTCCGCCGATTTGGAATCGAGGTTGGCCGTGGGTTCATCGGCCAGTACGAATTTGGGTTTTGAAGCCAGGGCCCTGGCAACCGCCACCCTTTGTTGCTGACCGCCGGAGAGTTTGGCCGGACGGCTTTTCATTCTGTCAGCCAGGCCCACGGCAGCCAACACTTCATGGGTTCGTTGCCTGCGTTCTGCCCTGGGTCTTTTCTGCAACTGCATGATGAATTCCACATTCTCTTCGGCCGTCAGTACCGGGATCAGATTATATGCCTGGAAAACAAAGCCGATGTTATACAGGCGAAAATCGACCAGTTGCCTGGCGTTGAGTCCGCAGATATCCACCGCATCCACCAGGATGGACCCCGTATCCGGCCTGTCCAGGCCACCCATCAGGTTCAGCAGCGTAGTCTTTCCCGATCCGGAAGGACCCACGATGGCGGCAAACTCACCTTTCTGAAAAGTCAAGGAAATGCCGTCCACGGCGCGGATCTCCCCGGCCGCTTCTTTGTATATCCGGGTAATGGACCTGGTTTCCAAAACATTCATAAGCCTGTTTTTATGTTTTCAAAATCTTTGGTCGGCAACATTCGCTCATTCTGTTTTCAGTGCATCCACCGGTTTCATCCGCAAGGCCCTTCTGGCCGGCATGACTGAAGCCAGCACCCCGGCAAGGATCACCAGCATCATCGCCTCAGCAATCTCCTTCCATCGGATGACCGGATATAGAAAGGTATCGAAGCCCCATGCTTCATAGCCTTCTCCGTACAGATACGACAGGTCGATACCGGTCTTTGCTTTCCAGGCAATCAGGATACCCGCGATCAGGATTCCTGCCACGGTACCGGATATGGCCAGCAAAACCGTTTCCAGCATGATCATGCGGAAAACCCTTTTATTGTTCATCCCCACGGCTCTGAGCATCCCCAGTTCCCTTGTCCGTTCAAGCACGGCCATCAGCATGGTGTTGACCAGTCCGAAAACAAGCGCCAGCAAAATGATGGAAAGGTAAATATACATGATGTTGTCTACCATGGTCTTCATATAGGCCACATCAGGCTGTAGTTCTTTCCATGTTTCAGTGAGCATGCCCGGAAAGTTGCCGCTGACCGCTGCTTTCACCTCATCCGGCCGGGTGCCGTCCTCAAGCAATACGGCCACTTCATGTGCAAAGCCCTTCGGGATGGCTGCCAGTTCAGCAATTTCATCTTTGTTCACAAAGACGCGGACGCCGTCAACCATGGCATTCTTGGTTCTGAATATTCCGCAAACCCTGAAAGCCGCTCCCGTGAGTTCCCCGTCGTAAGACTGAAAGGTCAGTACTACCTTCTTCCGGAGGCTGTATTGCAGGCTCTGACGTTTGATACGGTAAAGTGATTTTGCACTGAGCGTGCTGCCGCAGGCCTGGTTCAGCGCGTCCTCAAAAGCCTTGTCAGACACAAACCTTATTCCCTTAAGGCTGTCAAGCGCAGGTGATGCCTTTTCCTTCGCCAGTGAAAGCAGTTCCCGGGGCAGGGTATCGTGCAGGCTGTAGTAGGCCAGGTTGAGTTCCCTGGCGAGTTTCTCCCCGATCAGGATCTCCCCGCGGCAGTCTCCGCTAAGGTAGTCCCCGCCCTTGTGCGGGATGACCCGGTGAATGTCTGTCACATGTTTCTCGATTTCCGGATTGATACCGCATATCATCACCCCGGCCGTTTTCTCCGCCGTTCCGGCCATACCCTGCACGAGAATTCTGGTGGAAACGGATTTGATGCCGCGCAGACGGGCCAGGCTGTCAGCAGCGGCATCGGAATGCCTAATTCCCAGATGAATGTCTTCATTATCTGCAAATTGCGGATGATGCACCTGCAGATGGGAAACCTCGTTATGGATGGCATTATACATCCGGCGGTCCATGAGCCCGATCATGACCGCCGCCCCGAACACCACGCTGAACACCCCCAGGGCGAATGCCGCCATCACCACCAGGCTGCGGGTTTTGCTTCTCCAGATATTCTTCCATGCAATGACCAGGATCATTGGCTTGATATTTTGTCAGCTTCGTAAAGCTTCTGTTTCCTTCATTTTAAAAATACTGATAACCGGATAGATCACAGAGATGAAGATAATCAGCAGTACGATGAGGGCCTGCCAAAGGTTCACCATCAGGTCGAGCCGGGCAGGCATGATGGGTTCAAGTCCGTAGTTCAGGTAGATCTCACCCATCTCACCGGTAAAGCGGATGGGAAATTCCTGCAGGTACCAGACCAAAGGAATACTTACGACATAACTGCTTGCAATGCCCAGCAAACCCATCCACAACATTTCCGTCACTACCACCAGGGCCAGCTTTAAGCGTTGCATCCCGATAGCCGCCATCACCCCCGTTTCCTTCCTTCGTTCGCTGATCATCATCAATACTGTCCCAAAAACTCCGAATCCCACGATCAGGTACAAAAGTCCGAGGAAAATGTACCCGCTTGCCTTGTCGGAATCGATCTGCTGTATCAGTTCCGGGGAATTTTCCTCATACGTCAGCACCCTGAAGGTCTTATCGCTAAACATGTGGCTGATCCTGTCCCTGATAGCTGCCGTCTGATTTACATCATCAAGGTTGATTACAATGGAACTGAGCATATTGCTGCAGCCGGTGTATTCCCTGACAGAGGGCAGGTCGATGTAGATCAGCCTCCGGTCAAGATCGGGATTGGGTAGTTTGAGGATTCCCCTGACCACAAAGAGGCCTGCTGCGGAAGCACCCTGGCAGCCCATGCCCATCAGGGTAAGGGTGTCGCCAGGTTCGACACCAAGATAAGCAGCCAGTCGTCCGGCAAGCAGCAGTCCTCCCTCCCCCGCCCTGTAGTATCTCCCTTGTGTAATGCGTCCGGCGGGATTGGAAAGCAGCTTTTCGCGTTCCGGGTCAATGCCCAGCAGCATCACCCCTTTGGTTTGCCGGGCGGTTATTGCCAGGGCAAAAGTCTCCAGGCGGGGAATGGCCGCCTTCACACCCGGTATTTCGCTGATACCCGCCATTACAGCCTCATCCTGCTCAAACAGGTGGTCAATCGAACGGTCGTAATAATAATCCGTACTGTACACCTGGATATAGCCTGTGTAAGCATCCAGCATGCTGCGAAGCATGTGATCATAGGTTCCGACCTGCAAAGCCCGCATCAGCAGGGCAAAAAGCAGGGCAAAGAACACCGAGGCAATGGTGATCAGCGTCCGCCTCCTGTTTCTCCAGATGTTTCTCCAGGCAAGGATCAGTATCACTGACAGCTTTATTTGACCGTTTTCATGTTCTGCTGGCTGAAAAAGGCGTCGCCGAGTTCCCTGTTGAATTTCACGGAAAGCATGCGAACGATGGTTTTATTTCCCTTTTCCCTGGCAGGGACGATCTCTATCCGGGTGGGAAGGCGGCGGTCGTCCATCATCCTGATGTCGTAAGCCGATTCCGTCTTCACCAGGACTCCGTCCTCATCGTAATATTCCGATTTCAGCATCAGAAACTCATCCCTGGATACCCATTTGATGATCTTTCCCCAGACCACGGCCGCATTTTCCTTCGGTATCAGCAGTATCTTCCAGCAGGCAGTCCCGTCATGCAAGCCCTCCCCGGCCAGCTGGTGACTGTAATCCAACAGCAGGGACGACTCCTTCAGGATGTCGTCGTTGGAATAATCCGAGTTCATCCAGCCTTGTGAAAGCATGGAAGGAGGCAGCTTGATCAGGCGGGAGATGGTCGGATTCCAGGTCCAGAGTTCATTCTTCAGCTTCAGAAAACTCTGTCCCTTTTCCCTGGCGGGTGAAGTGACCAGCGTAAGGCTGTAGTCCCTTCCTTTAGCCCAGTATTTGCAGACGATGGTCCGCTCCCACGAAGGCCTGACTATCTGGACACTCATTTCCCCCTGGCTTGTTTTTTCGCCGTTGAATTTTTCGTCGGCCCTGCGGATAATTTCAGAAGCCGTCAGTTGCTGTGGAAAGACCTGAACTGAAGTACAACAACAGGTCAAGATCACAATTAAATATATAGGAAGCTTTCTCATTCACGCAAAGGTACACTGAATCTTAATAAAATGCGGAGCTATTTTCGTTTAGATTCATTAAATCTATAAATGCTGAAATCCATTTTTCGCATTCCTTTGTTCTTTCGGTGTAAAGAAAATATCTGCGTCTGGGAAATGAGAAATTAGGTGTATTTTTGAATCTTTCGATGGTAAATGCAGGACATTGAGCTTCCTGCAGCGATCAGGAATCCGGATTATTCTTTACCAATCATGGATCAGAAAACAATTACAAGCTCGTTTATTTTGCTTCTCTTTGTCCTGCTGCTGTTTTCGGGACCGGGTTATTCACAGGAGGATGATCTGAGCCGATGGGTGAATCCTTTCATCGGCACCCATCGCATGGGGCATACCTACCCGGGTGCCACCCTACCGTTTGGGATGGTACAGCTCAGCCCTGAAACGAATTACCTTCCGATGTATATACATGGAAAATACAATCCGGAAGTATACCGCTACTGTTCCGGTTACCAGTACGAAGACACAGTGATTTACGGTTTCAGTCACACACATTTCAGTGGCACCGGACATTCCGACCTGGGCGATTTCCTCCTCTTACCAACCACAGGATCAGTCGACTCCTGGCTCCGGAACAATGACCTCACGCGAAGCAGTACGTTTTCGGTTTTCTCTCACCGTGATGAAGCTGCAGAACCCGGTTATTACCGCGTGAAGCTTGCCACCAGTGGCATCCTGGCTGAGCTGACCGCCAGCGAAAGGGTGGGATTTCACAGCTACACTTTTCCGCGTTCCGATTCAGCCAACATCCTGCTGGACCTGGTTTACAACATTTATACCTATGAAGGCAAGAACATCTGGACCTTCGTCAGGATAGAAAACGACAGCACCATTACCGGTTACCGGCAGACCAGCGGCTGGGCAAGGACACGGACCCTGTACTTTGCCATCCGGTTCAGCAAGGCATTCAGCGAATATGGGCACAGGAAGTACGACACTGTTCCTTATAAAGGATTTTACCGCCGTTTCGACGAAAGCCGGAACTTCCCCGAGATGGCCGGGCGTGACATCCGGGCCTGGTTCAGGTTTCAGACTGCTGAAGGCGAACAGATCGGCGTCAGAGTGGCTTTATCGTCAGTAAGCAGTGCGGGAGCCCTGCGCAACCTGGAAGCTGAGATACCGCATGGCGATTTCGAAATGGTCAGAGCCGAAGCGCGGCAGCGGTGGAATCGGGAGCTTGCAAGAATTTCCGTGGAAACGCTGACGGATGATGACCGGGTTGTTTTCTACACAGCGCTGTATCATACCATGCTTGCTCCTGTGCTTTTCGAGGACAGGGACGGTACCTATCGCGGTCTCGACCAGGAAGTTCATCATTCTGAAGGCTTTACTAATTACACGGTCTTCTCGCTCTGGGACACCTACCGGGCGCTGCATCCCCTGTTCAACCTCATCCATCCTGACCGCAACAGGGACATGATTGCATCCATGCTGGCCCATCACGACCAGAGCGTGCACCATATGCTGCCCGTCTGGAGCCACCATGCCAATGAGAACTGGTGTATGATCGGGTATCATGCGGTATCTGTCATTGCCGATGCCCTGGTAAAAGGCTTGACCGGAGTGGATACGAAAAGGGCGTTACAAGCCTGCATCAATACCTCTTCCGTCCCTTATTTCGACGGTCTGGGGGATTATCAGCGAAAAGGATATGTACCGGAAGACGTCAGCGGGAATTCGGTATCCAAAACACTGGAATTTGCCTATGACGACTGGTGCATTGCTCAGATCGCCGGCATCGCGGGAGATCGTAAGTCATATGAACGCTATATGCAGCGTGCTGCCAACTATCGCCATGTTTTCGATCCCGTTTCCCTGTATATGAGGCCGCGCATGGCGGACGGAAGCTGGCGCATCCCTTTCGATCCGCTGGACACGCACGGACAGGGATTTATTGAGGGAAATGCATGGAACTACGGACTTTATGTTCCTCATAACATTCCCGAACTGATTCGGTTGATGGGTGGCAGGAAACGCTTTACGCGCTGTCTGGACAGCATTTTCGAAACCAGGCTCGACGACAGGTATATTGAAAAAAACGAGGATATTACCCGTGATGGCATCATCGGTGCTTACGTTCACGGTAACGAACCAGGACATCATATCCCCTATTTGTACAATTATGCCGCGTATCCCTGGAAAACCCAGGCCCGGGTCAGGATGATCATCAACAGCATGTACGGTTCCGGTCCCGACGGTCTCTGCGGGAATGACGATGCCGGACAGATGAGTGCCTGGTACATTTTCAGCAGCCTGGGATTTTACCCGGTCTGTCCGGGTTTACCGGATTATGTCCTTGGGAGTCCGTCGGTAAAGAACGCGGTGATCAGGCTTCAGGGCAACAAAACGCTTAGTATCAATGTCATTAATCAAAGCAGGGAAAACATCTATGTGAAACGGGTGCTTGTGAACGGCAAACCTCTTGAAAGTTTTTTATTGCCTCACGATGTCATTATGAACGGAGGAATGCTTATATTTGAGATGAGTAATACGCCCTGATCCCTTTTCTTTATATATACAACAATTTAATATAAGGAGATTTGCTTTATGAAAACCATCAGGAGCCTGTTACTGCTGATTACCGGGGGCATTATTGCTTCATCTTTCAATCCGGTTCTCACTTTCAGTCAGAATAACTGTGTAGGTCCGACTTTCGGCATCGCCCTTACTTTCACGATTCCTTCGGCAAATTGTTACGGAAGCGAATGCATCCTGAATATCGAACAATCGAATGCAAAAACGAAGCTGATCAAAGACTATAAAATCAAATGCACGGATTCAGCCGCACACGTCTGTGTCCGCAAAGCCTGTCCCAATCAGGCAGAATGCCAGGTTGTCATCAACAATCCTCCTTCCGTTTATTCGGAAATATGCAGTACTGACACCGCCGGCCAGCACTGGTGTTCCATTACGGTGGGAGGATCCTACTACTGCATTTGTGTGGGCAACAAAGTCACGATTACCGCATCCAATGGTACGGGTTATTTTTGTCCGGGCGAAACACTGGATCTGTATGCCGTAACGGAATCTCCCATCACCAATATCGACTACATCCAGTGGTTTGTCAATGATTCGATCATTGAGGGTGCAGACACCACTTTTCACGCGGTATCAATGACAGGTATTTATGAAGTACTTATCGTGGACACAGATGGGCAGGTGTATTTATCTCCCCCCTTTCCGGTAGCATGTCCGGCATCCATTCCAACCCTGCAGGAATGGGTGTTGGCCATACTGGGAGTCCTTCTGTTATATGCGGGAACGATGGCCATCCTCAGAAAGAAGCGGCGACCTGCTGTGGTGGCATCATGAGTAAGGCAAGAGAACAGGAGGTTCATGGAAACGCTTAAGGTGCACGCACGCTAGGATCTGTGCTCACACTTATTAGAGGCTGACAGCGAAAACCTTCCCGGAACACATAGGCAAATGTAGAATAGACAGGGCATGACACTGCCTGGTCTGCACAAGCTCAATCCCTGAGACATCGAACAGAGAAGCCGGTGTTTTTATTGAGGTGGTAGCGGTTTACCTGAGCATAGCTACAGAACAACTCCCTGTAAATACTGAGTGTGAGCGCGTACTCGGAAGAGGACCAGAAGTAGGCATCTAATTTGAGCCCATCGAAGAAACCAATATTATCGCGGAATCCTGCCCCAAGAGCCGTGAAGCCGCTCAGGTTGGTGGCAGCTGTATTGGGTGCGTGCCAATGCGCGAATCCGCTTTCTTTCATCTTTCCTCCGGCATTGGTTCCGGACCAGCTCCAGCCGTTGCAATTGACAGATAAGTCCAGGTATTTTGTCAAAGTACACCATTCAGCATCGGTGGGAATATGCCAGCCGGGCGGACAGATGCCCTGAACTCCAGCACCGCCGGTATAGCCCGTCATTTCATCCCAGTCGTATAATCCGCCGTAAACTGAACAGTTAGCGGCTTCATTGTTGTAACAGTACTTTTCGATAATCCCGTTGTTGCTGCAATCGGAATGGGCCGATCCTGTGTTGGCTGAAATTACCATGGTACCGATATTCAGGTTTTCCCGCATCCAGCACTGGGTACCAATCTGCACAGTCTGATACAGTTGTCCTCCATAGGATAGCAGCGGGTTTTGAAGGCAGGGATGCCCCACTCCGAAAATAAAAGTATGGATTGTATCTGTCGTCGGCACGCCGGTAAAACCCGCTATATACCCGGAAGCATATCCCAGATACAGCAAGGTATCGCCAGGTGAAAAATAAAAGTAACTTTTTGTTGAAACATCATTTCTAAGTAAGGGGCCGTTGCCGGTCTGACCCAGATAGCGAAGACTGCTGCCCCGCTTGCTCTCCCATCCCGTACTCACAAGCTGCAGTACCCTGGACTGGGATCGCCAGACAGCATGCACAAAATATACCAGCGCGTTGCCGGAATGAAAGCGGAAACTGTGCGTTCCCGCCGGCAAATAATCCGTGAAGGTGTAGCTTGCGCTTCCATTCTGATCATAAACAGATATCGTTACCTGCCCGGAGGCCGGCAAATGAAGATCAAAAGAACATTCATCCCGGAAAGGGTGGCGGAAAGGGCCGGCTAAAACCAAAATCCTTGCTTGTAAACTGCTGGTTACTGATACCGGAAAAAGGCAGGAGAAGCACCGTATCAGGCCAATACAACAAAGTATCGCAGGCCTGGGTGAGATTCTCAATACGGATACTGTCCAACTGGATGTATTGTTGAATCAACTGGTGCAAAAACCTTCCGGTAAAGCGCAGTTGCAATGTCTGAGCATCAGTTGTTGGGCTAAAGATGCCAAAAAAGATTGTTATCCATGCAATTGCATGGAATCTGAGCAATAATTTCAAAATGCTTTGCTGCATGGAAGTGAACCGCCACAAAGGTAATCTAATTGAATTGGGATGTCATCCCGTCGAAAGGTTAAACCTTTCGGGGTGCCGGGCTTTTTTCCCGCGGTAAAATGTCTCTATGATCTGCCAGTCGGACTGAAAATCGCCTGAAGGCCACAACACGGGACCCACACCGCCCTCCTTTTTTCCATAGTCAAGATAGGTTAAAACCACAGGTACCCTGGCATGCATGGCGATGTAGTAGAATCCTTTCTTCCAGTGCTCCACCTTTTTACGGGTTCCTTCGGGCGTAATGGTAATATACAGCGACTCATGCTTATCGAACAGTTCTGAGATATATGATACCATCCTGTTGTTACGATGCCGGTCTATAGGGATGCCTCCGAGCTTACGGAGCGGGTACCCCAAAGGCCAGACGAACATTTCTTTCTTGATCAGAAACTTCACCTGTATACCCAGCGTCCGCAGAGCCAGCCAGCCGAAGACGAAATCCCACATACTGGTATGCGGCGCTTCAATCACCACTGACTTTTTGTACTGAAAAGGGAATTCACCTTTGATCTTCCAGCCTGACAGGCGGAGGATCAGGCGGGCAATGCGCCTCATGGCTATTCGTAACGGTTCAGGCAGTTCAGATCTTCAAAAGCCTGCTTCAGCCTGTCGACCATGGTCTTCTCCCCCTCTCTGATCCAGGCACGGGGATCATAGTACTTCTTGTTGGGTTTATCCTCACCTTCCGGATTGCCGAGCTGAGCCTGCAGGTAGGCTTCATTTTTCCGGTAAAAACCCAGTACACCTTCCCAGAAAGCCCATTGTGTATCTGTATCGATATTCATCTTGACCACTCCGTAGGAAATGGCTTCCCTGATCTTCTCCACTTCACTGCCTGACCCGCCGTGGAAAACAAAATTCACCGGGTTGTCACCTGTACCTAACTTCTCTTTAATATATTGCTGCGAATTGCGCAGGATAACAGGTTCAAGGCGGACATTGCCCGGTTTATAAACACCGTGCACATTACCAAAGGAAGCTGCAATGGTGAAATGTGTGCTGATCTTATTCAGTTCGCGGTAGGCCAGTGCCACATCTTCAGGCTGTGTATACAACCTCGAACTGTCGATACCGGTATTGTCGACCCCGTCTTCTTCCCCACCGGTCACACCCAGTTCAATTTCCAGGGTCATGCCGATCCGCGACATTCTTTCGAGATATCTTTTACAGATGTCGATATTTTCGATCAGTTCTTCCTCCGACAAATCGAGCATATGCGAGCTGTAAAGCGGTTTGCCGTAACGCTCGTAATGTTTTTCCCCGGCATCCAGCAGTCCGTCTATCCAGGGCAGGAGTTTCCTTGCGGCATGGTCGGTATGCAGGATCACCGGAATGCCGTACAGTTCAGCAATCTGGTGCACATGTACAGCGGCGGCAATCCCACCGGCAATGGCAGCCTGTTCCGAGGCATTGGATAATGACTTGCCTGCAAAGAAAATGGCGCCACCATTGGATATCTGGATGATAACCGGAGAATTCACAGATTTTCCCGCTTCCATGACGGCGTTGGCTGAATGGGTACCCACCACGTTCACGGCAGGAAGCGCATACTTGTGTTTTTTGGCAAACTTGAAGATTTCCTGCACTTCAGTCCCGGTTGCAACCCCGGGACCAACAAATGATGATAATTTCTCAGTCATAAGAATTAAATTATTTTAATCGCATTTTCTAAACATAACGAGTGAAAGCAGGGAAGGTTCACCGCAACAGGGTGACCGTACCGCTGACCTTCCTGTCGATGGGGGGTTGCGGGTAAGCAAAGGCCCTGTATGTGATCACAAAGAAGTAGGTTCCATCGGCACAAGGTGAGCCCTTGTTCTCAAGGGTTCCATCCCAGCCTTCCTCCAGATCATCGGATGTATAGACCTGTTTTCCCCAGCGGTTGAAAATATTTACATTGTAATCCAATATCTCTCCTTTAACCCTGGGTTTGAAGCGGTCATTTTTTTGATCATCGTTCGGAGTGAAGACATTCGGTATCTCCAGCTCGCTGCATTCAGCCACCATCACGCTGTCGGTATTAAAGCAACTGCCCAGGCCGACTTTAACCCAATAGACTCCCGGCTCAGTAACAATGTAATATTGTTCACTGCTTCCGTTCTGCCATTCGTAAGTGAGGGTGTCCGTTCCGGTGCCGGCATCCAGTTGCAGTTCGGGAATATCGCAAAGATACAGGGTATCACCCAGATCCACAGCAGGCCTGGGCATGGTGCTGATCTGCACGGAATCTCCCATTTTTGCATAACACCCGGTAGCAAGGTTGCTGGCAATTACGGTGTAATAACCAGCAGTTTCAAACTTGCCTAATGACAGGCTGTCGCCGGAACCGCTAAACGGAAAACCATAAAACACCCCGTTAATCAGCAGCCGGTATTCCACACCGCTTTCTGATCCGCTCAGTCCGACCGGACTCCCGCCGCTGCCTTCGCAAACAATGCCTCCCCCGGTGACAGAAAACACTTCGGGTAAAGTATTGACGGTCAGCGTGGAACTATCTGTATTGCTGCAATTGTAAGCATCGGTGTACGTATAGAAAAGATTAAAAATACCGGCACCGGTCACGGCAGGATCAAAGCTGTTGGCCAGGACACCGGGTCCGGAGTAGGTTCCGCCGGCCGGACTCCCGCCGCTGAGGTTCACGGGTGGATCATTCAGGCAGACGTCGGGAAGATTCTGCAGGCTGACGGCAGGCAGGGGTCTGACGGTGATGGTCTGCAAGGCTGTGTCGGTACAGCCGTTTGCATCAGTATACATGTATTCAAGTTGAAAAGAACCGACACCTGTCACGGAAGGATCAAAGCTGCCGGCAAGAACTCCGTTTCCTGCATAGGTTCCTCCGACGGGTGTTCCGCCGCTGAGGACAGCCGGGTCGCTGTTGAGGCATAGGTCGGAAAGCGGGCTGAACTGCACCAGGGGGAGGTTCAGGACATTGATATTCTGAAAGGCCGTGTTGCTGCAACCGTTGCCATCCTGCCAGGTGTATGAGATCACATGCGTTCCGGCGCCGGCGCTTGCAGGGTCAAATTCAGACCCGCTTACTGCGGTACCGCTGTAAGTCCCGCCCGCCGGCAGGCCGCCTGAAAGCGTAAGCGGTGAGGCGTTCAGACAAACATCCGCGAGCGGATCAAGGCTGACAAGGGGTAGATCGTGAACCGTAAGGTTCTGAGTGGCCGCATTGGTGCAACCGTTGGGATCGGTATAGGAGTATGTGATGGCAAAGGTTCCGGTTCCGGAGATCAGCGTATTGAAATTGCCATTGGTCACGGCAGTTCCGGAATAGGTACCGCCGGGAGGACTGCCGCCTGTAAGCGAAACAATCCCGGCATTTACACAAAGTGATGCAAGGTTAGCCAGATTCACTGCAGGAACGGGAAATACGGTAATACTCTGACCGGATGCCGCGGTACAACCGTTATTATCTGTATAGGAATAAGTCAGGGTAAAGGTACCGGGTCCAGTAATTGCCGGGTTGAATAAGCCGCCGCTGAGACCTGGTCCGCTGTAAGTCCCACCGGCAGGTGAGCCACCGGAAATGACCACCGGTGCACTGTTTACACAGACAGGTGCGGGAGGCAGAAAAGTGACGGAAGGCAGGTTGAATACCTGAATGGGCTGTGTATTGCTGCCCTGGCAGTTAAACATATCAGTGTAGGAATAGGTGATATTGAAACTGCCGCTGCCCACGGCGGAAGGATTGAAAACATTTCCTGTGACGCCCGGGCCGGAGTAAGTACCTCCTGCAGGTGTTCCCCCACTCAGCGGCAAAGGAGGTGCATTTACGCAAATACCTGCAAAGGGCTGGAGGTTTACGGCCGGAGCGGGATAGACGGTAATGTTGGATACTGCCGTATCATCACAGCCATAGGCATTGGCCAGGATGTATGTGATCGGAAAGGTGCCGTTACCTGAAACCGAAGGATCAAAAGTGTTGCCGATGACACCTGTACCCGAATAAGTACCGCCTGCAGGGAAACCTGTATTGAGCGGAAGTGGCGGGATACCTGAACACAGACTGGGGAGTGGCGGGAGAAAGACGTTTGGGGCCGGAAATACGGTTATATCGGTGGAATCGAGACTCATACAGGAATCTGCCGTATAATATATATACTTTATGGTATGCGTTCCAGTGCCGGCAGCAGCGGGGAGAAACACATCGGTAAAAACACCTGAGCCCGAGTAATAACCCCCGGGAGGAGAGCCCTGCGTCAGGTTGACTGCGCCTGCATCGATACACATATCCGGTATCGGCGACATTTCCACGATAGGCTCAAAGTCGTTCACCGTTACACAGGTAGTGGCCGACAAACCGCCGGCATCGGTTACCGTGACACAATATGTTCCTGCACATAATCCGCTTGCCGTGGCCGTCATCTGGGTCTGGCCGTCGTCCCACAGATATGTATATGGTGGTGTACCACCGCTGACATTTACCGTGGCAGAACCGTTGCAGGTGATCACCGGAGGAGGGGCACATACTGTATTACAGGTACCATAAGTAGCTGCTGCCTGGCTGTTTACCGCCCAATTCCCTCCATCGGGAAACCTGCGGATTGACAAGCCAATGGAAGGGGTGCCGTTAAAAATTTGTGTCTTGCGGTTAGCGGGAATATTATTGTAAGAAGCAAGTGTTCCGGTAAAGGGGCAATTACCCGGAGGATTGCAGGGCGATCCGCTTAATGCCTGTGCATTCGGATTGTTCCAGGTAATGGCATCTTGCGGGACCCCGTTTTGATCATAAAAGGCAAACCAACCCCCTGCATCCGGGAACCACAAACGGGAACCGCCGCCATAACAAACGCTGCTGGATCCTGGCGTAACCACCACTTCCAGCGTTCTGCCGCCATTCTGTACAAGGAGATTGGCAGGAACTGCAGCTGCATTGACCCCTCTGACGATGACGAAACCTCGCGGGGGTACAACCGTTCCCTGTGGAAGTTCGAAACCGCCTCCGTAATACTGGGTGGGAGTTCCGTCGGGGGAACGGTTTCCAAGAAAATAACAACTGATATCCACCGGTTTGCAGAGATCCGGATTGTAGAGTTCTATCCATTCAGCCCGCTGGGTGGCATTGTTTCCGGCAATGGATCCGTTTCCGGTGGTGGGCCGGATCATCACTTCATTGATCAGGATACTGGGGCCGTTGTAATTACAGCCGAATCCGTTGCATACGGTATTGATCTGGGATGATCCTGTAAGCGTCGGCTGGCCTTTCAGCGACAGGATAGTAAGCAGGACCATGAACAGAGAGAGGAAATAAATTCGCATAAAGCTAAATACCAAAAGCTTGCCATTGTGTCAACCAACAAAGATAACAAAAGAATATTCGGTGGGTTCATGCAATTTATAACTTTGCGGAAAATTCATCAACAGGGATCATGGGAAACATGAATTACAGGCAACTTCTGGAAAGTTTCCGAAACAGAAAGGTTTTGGTTTTGGGAGATGTGATGATAGATGCCTACCTCTGGGGCCGTGTGGAAAGGATTTCGCCGGAAGCGCCGGTTCCGGTGGTTGCCCTTCACCGCCGTGAAAGCAGGCTCGGAGGAGCGGCCAATGTGGCGCTCAACCTTCTAGCCCTGGATGCTCAGCCCATACTCTGTGCGGTGATTGGAAACGACCGTCAGGGAGAGGTATTCAGGGAGCTGATGGAGGAAAGCGGGCTGACAGCCGACGGCATCCTCCAAAGCCGGGAAAGGATCACCACCACCAAATTCAGGGTGATCGGAAATAACACCCAGATGCTACGGGTGGACGAAGAACACACGCATGACCTGAGCGCCGGTGAGGAAGCCCTGTTTATTGCCGGTATTGAAAGGATACTGAGAGAGCATCGCATCGAAGTGATCCTTTTCCAGGATTATAACAAGGGCGTGCTGACACCTTCCCTGATCAGCAGGCTTATTGATGCGGCCGCGAACAGCAATATCCCGGTCTGTGTTGATCCGAAGAAAAAAAACTTCGATTTGTACCGCAGCGTGACCCTGTTCAAGCCCAACCTGAAGGAGTTGAAGGAAGGACTTAAACTTGACTTCGACCATCGTGATTCGGTTCAGCTTGAATCAGCCGTCAGTGTCCTTCAGGACAGGCAACAACCGGATATGGTGTTGCTCACCCTTTCGGAAGAGGGAGTTTTCCTCAGATACAGGGAAACGGCAGGATCTCATGCCAGCTTCATCATACCCGCTCACAAGCGGGCGATCGCCGATGTGTCGGGTGCGGGTGATACCGTGATCAGTGTGGCAGCCCTGTGCCTGGCGTCCGGTTCCACTCCGGAACAACTGGCGGTGTTGTCAAATCTGGCCGGCGGACTGGTCTGCGAAGCAGTGGGGGTGGTTCCCATCGACAAATCCCGCCTGTTGAATGAAGCTGGATTACTGGACGAAAAACAAGCGCTATGAGCAACGGGCACAGGGTATCGCCCGGAAAAAAAGAAAGGGTGAGGCATATGTTCAACGACATTGCACCCCGCTATGATTTCCTGAATCACTTCTTGTCGATGGGGATTGACATCCGGTGGCGGAGAAGGGTCGTGAACCTGGCACAGGAACGCAAACCTGCCGGCATTCTTGATGTTGCCACAGGGACCGCCGATCTGGCCATTGCGCTGGCAGCCTGCCACCCTGAGCGTATCTGTGGGCTTGATATTTCAGACAAAATGCTTGCCATCGGCAGAGAAAAGATCCGGAAAAAAAGCCTGGATCAACTGATCTCACTGCAAACTGGTGATTCCGAATCACTTCCCTTCGACAGCAACACTTTTGACCTGGCAACAGCCGCATTCGGCGTAAGAAACTTCGAGAACCTGCAACAAGGGATCCGGGAGATGTACCGGGTTCTGAAGCCAGGCGGTCAGATCATCATCCTCGAATTTTCCCGTGTCCGGAATCCTTTGCTGCGTGCATTATACCATGCATATTTCCGCATCATCCTCCCGCTGATCGGAAGACTGGTATCAAAGCATGCATCCGCTTACCACTACCTGCCTTCTTCTGTTGAAACATTTCCCCACGACCAGGCATTTCTCGCTATCCTCACAGAAACGGGTTTTGAAAACACTTGCCAGCAAAGGCTGACAGGTGGAATCGCAAGTATCTATTCGGGAGATAAGAAATAGTTTCGTAATTTTGCACTCCTTTTTCCGGAAAATAAAACACCTTCCCGGCCGTTGAACTTGCACACCAAGCCATTCCACCCGTGAAAATCCACAAGATCAGTCCCATTCTTCTCATCATCCTGCTGATCTCATCCTGGAGTGACGTTGCAGCCCAGAGAAGAACTCCGGAGAATCTGCCTAAATATGACCTTGCCCCCTATCATTTCGGATTTATTTTGGGGCTGAACCAGATGCATTTCACGGTAAAGAATGTCAAGGATTTTGAAAGGCAGGATTCTGTGTATGCAGTGCTTGCCGAACCCGAAATGGGTTTTCATATCGGGATTGTCAGCAACCTCAGGCTTGGAGATTACTGGGATCTGCGTTTTATCCCTTCCCTGGCCTTCGGTGAAAGATCGATGGTATTTACCAGGGCCATCAAGGATACCGTGTTTTTCGACACCCGTAAGAAAGTGGAATCCACCTATCTCGACTTCCCATTCTACCTGAAATACAAATCCAAGCGGCTCCACAACGCCAGGGCATATGTGATCAGCGGCTTCAAGTATTCCGTCGACCTTGCTTCACAGGCAAAAAAGAAGGAACAGGATGAAGAGATCAGGATTAAACTCAAGAAAAACGATGTGGCCTTTGAATTCGGGGTGGGCTTTGATTTCTACACCACCTACTTCAAATTCGGAACAGAGATAAAGATGTCATACGGGCTCAGGGACATCCTGAAACACGAAGCCAATGTTTTTACTTCCAACATTCAGAAGCTGAATTCCAAAATATTTCAGTTTACGCTGACATTTGAATAAGGGTCAGCAATGGTTTCCCTCCACCACTTCCCTCATCAGGCACAGCTTGGCTTCCATATCCTTCAGCAGCACGAACTGGGTGGCAGCCCTGACCAGGTTATGACCGAAATAATCGCAATGATAATAATGATCCCCGTTAAGATGATCTGTCAGGAAACGCAATCCCTGCAGGAAAGTGATATACAGGGGAGCATAGGTAAGCGATGTCCGTTCAGCTTCCTGCAGTACCGGTGAGACACTTTCAATAAATTGATTGGCAAATGCTTTATACATTTTCAGATTAAACCGCACCAGGCAGGTGTCTTTTTCGTCTTCACCGGCTTTATTGGCCAATGTTCGCACTGCATCCCCGAAATCATACAGCAGGTAGCCGGGCATAACGGTATCCAGATCTATCAGGGCCAAAGCCCGCTGGTCCCCGTTGAAAAGGAGGTTGTTAAATTTTGTGTCGTTGTGAATAATGCGTACCGGCAGTCCGGCCTCACGAACCATCCGGGAATAGGCATGCATGGCCTGATTAAACCTGTCAGCGGTCCGGACCTCCTGTCCCGTCTCCTTCAGCCGTTCAGGAGAGGCTGATTTCAGGGCGGCAGTGTATTGTTCCCACCTGAATTCCAGGTCATGGAAACCCGGCAGCAGCACTTCGAGCAGGCCGGCTTCCAAATCCGACAACGCCAGGATAAAACTCCCGAGCGCTTTTCCAAACTCCCCGGCCATTTCAGTACTCTGCGGTTTATCGTACACCAGGCTGCCCGGAATAAACCGCATCATTCGCCAGTATCCACCATTGCCATCAACGAAATACAAGCCACCGTTCTTCAATGGAACCAGCATGGGGATCAGATAGGGATAGGCATTGCCTCGCTTCTGCAGGTGAGTGGTTACCAGATGGATGTTATGCATGAGGCCGGAAATGTCAGGAAAAACGTCGTGGTTAATCCGCTGTATGATATAACTTTCCTCCCCTTCAGCCAGGAAAGTCTCATGGATATGTCCGCAATTCACCGGGCTAATCAGGTGGCTGTGTCCCTTTGTCCTGAACTGAGATACGATATGGTCAAGCGATTCCATCATCAATTCAATGCCAGAGTCTTTCAGGGTATAGCCCTTGGCCGATCAGATTCCTGATGTTGTTTATCACAGCGGCCCTGTCTTCCTGATATGTAACACCAAACCAGGACGCATTCGTTTTCAGTACTTCCACGGTGGCCTGACCATGCTGTATCAGGGTATCAATGGCAGTGGAGAGATAGAACTCCGCTGTTAGCTGATCTTTCCCGGTTTTCATGAATTCCGTGAAAAGCTCCTTCAGCCGGGTGAAGAAAAAGGGTCTGAAACCCCAGAAATTCATAGACACGATTGCATTTTCAGAAAGAGGTATCTGGTTTTCACCTTCCCCTGCAATGATGCGGCCTTCCGAGAAGCGGATTTTGGTCCGTTCTGTAATGCCAAGCAGTTTATTATCATCATCTGCCTCACAGATGCCGCGTGAGACGAATCCGTGAGGCGAAAGCGTGTTTCCGAGGGCATAGCCTGCCATTGCGTAACTTGTATCATTCCCTTCATTACTGAGAAAAGCCGCCATGGACTGGTATGCTTCGGGTCCGTAATAATCATCGGCGTTGATCACGGCAAAGGGTGCATGAATAAAATCTTCGGCTACCATTACCGCATGCCCTGTCCCCCATGGTTTTACCCTTCCGCTGGGAGGTACCAGACCATCGGGAATCATATCCAGTTCCTGGTAAGCAAACTCGAAGGGAACATTTACGGCAAGCTTGTCAGTGAAGGTTTTCCTGAAATCATCGGCGATATTCTTTCGGATGACGAACACCACCTTTCCAAAACCCGCCCTCAGAGCATCGTACACAGAATATTCCATAATTGTTTCTCCGGAAGGGCCCACGGCATCCACCTGTTTGAGCCCTCCGTACCTGCTTCCCAGGCCGGCGGCAAGTATCACCAGTTCCGGTTTCATGCCTGATTCCTCCAACTTTTCAGGCGGTACCACCAGGTGGCGTATAACAGGATCATAAGATAACAGGGTAATAAGATCATGTAGGCTGTCTGCGGACTGTAAAGATCGGCAATTTTGCCCCACAGCAGCGGAAGCAGGGCTCCTCCTGCGATGGCCATGATGAGGATAGCCGAACCGGTTTTGATGAAGCGGCCGAGTTGATGAATGGCAAGGGGCCAGATGGCAGGCCAGACGAGCGCATTGGCAAGTCCAAGCAGGGCAATGAAGATCACGGAGGTCTTCCCGGGGACAGCCAGAACCATCACTGAAAGCAGCATGCCAAGCAGGGCAGAATACACCAGGGCCCGCCGCTGGCTGATGATGCGTGGAATGAGAATAATGCCCAGGGCGTAACCGACCACCATGGCGATCAACGTATACGTGGTAAATGCCCGTGCCGTGGCAAGCGGTATGCCGAGGGATTTTCCGTAGGTAATAATCGTATCCCCGGCAATCACCTCTGCCCCTACGTAAAAGAACAACGCAAGCGCACCAAGGATCAGGTGCGGGAACCCGAATATGCTGCCCTTCCCTTCCAGACTGGCTCCATGCTCCGTGCTGTCCTGTTCCAACTCAACTTCAGGCAGGGGGGAGAAGCGGATCATCAGCCCGAGGAAAACCAGGATGGCCGTCATCACAAGATAGGGTACTATCACCCTGGACGCCAGTGCATCCAGGGCAAGCTGCTTTTGCATCACGTCCATGGCGTCAAGACTTTTCACAAACTCATCTCCGTCGCTCAGGATAAAAAATGCCAGTATGAGCGGTGCAATGGCCCCGGCCACTTTGTTGCAAATTCCCATAATGCTGATCCGCTTTGCAGCACTTTCAACCGGTCCGATGATGGTGATATACGGATTTGAAGCAGTCTGCAAAATGGCAAGTCCGGTTCCCATTACGAAAAGTCCTGCAAGAAAAGTGAAATAGGTTCTGGTCATGGCTGCGGGAATAAACATCAACGTTCCAGCCGCCATCACGATTAAACCAAGGGTCATACCATTCTTAAAGCCTGTCTTTTTCAATACCCAGGACGAAGGCAAGGCCATCACCGTGTAACTGATATAAAATGCGAAAGCTACAAACAGGGCCTCAAAGTTGGTCAGTTCACAGGCTATCTTCAGATAGGGGATCAGGATGCCGTTCAACCAGGTCACAAAACCAAAAATGAAAAACAAGGCTCCGATGATCCCGATAGAAATGATGTAATTGCGTTTTTCAGTCATCACATTCAGAGAGTTTATTTGAATCAATACTTAATGAATAAAGCCGTTTGTTTTGCCGCAAAAGATAAACGCTGAATGAAAACCGCTTGCATTCCTGTCGGGCAGGCTTGCCGCAGCCTTTGCAGGAATCACCGGGTTCATCGTAATTTCCTGAAAATAAGCCGGATATTGAACCGATCCCCAAACGGATACCTGTCCCTGCCATACCTGTTCCATTCCATCCTGTTTTAATGCCAGGCCCAGCTTGTGTTCGCCGGGTGGGATCACAAAGCTGACCCAGTCCCACGCACCCTTTTCAGATTCAATCCTGCAATCGACCGGCATCCCGTCAACGGAAATCACGAGTTCCGGAAGGTGGAGGCTGGTGTCGGGAATAAAAAGCAGGCTCATCACACTTTCCCCGGCATCCTCTCTGAGCCGGTAACGCCAGGTTCCCATATTCAGTTTGCTCCCATCCCCTGGGGATTCTGTCAGTAGCAGGTCAGGAACTTCTCTTGGCATGGGCAGATCACGAAGGGATGCCAGCGTCTTCCCGTTCCATTGCATTGATTTCAGGGTTCCGGGGTTCAGAAAGTGTGCGTGAGGATTTGGGGTATGAACTTTCATTAACCAATTTCCTGATTCAGTGGCATGAATATCGAACCGCAATCCGGCCGGCAGGGGATAGGGCGCATCAGACAAAGGATAAATCCGGTAAACGGCAGTTTCCAGTGCATCGAGGACAAGCATGGCCGTGTCGCCTGCATTGAGAAGTGAGTGATGAACCTCGTGCCAGGGATAGATTTTTTCCAGAACGAGGCCCCGGGCATCAGGATCCAGTCCGCAGCAGGGATCAAGTTTCACAGGCATCATTTCTGAAGAAATCCCGGGGTTCCTCGCTGCAATAATTCCCTGCTTTCCACTGAAGTGAAGATATGCATATGATTCCCCGGCTGCAGGGTCACCTCCCCGCATGAAGGTTTTTCTCATAAGATGATGGTTGTCCCGCCCCCAGCGGAGGGCATCCGCCATCACTTTCCATTCGGCATCGGATACAAGTCCGGGCGATACATACAGTTCGTACATACTGATTCCCCTGCCCACGTACATCACCACATCATCGGCAAATTTGTGCAAAGGATCGTATTCCCCCCCGACACTTTCCACTTTGCCTTTGATAATGCCGTGGGTCATCAGGTTAGAAACCGGAAACCAAAGGTTTTTCCTGTGGAAGTTATCAAAAAGAACCCCGTCTCTGTATGTGACTGAAGCCTCCCTGCGGGTCAGCGATGGAAGAGAAGAGAAACCATAGTCCCCTCCGTCCATCCATATCTGGTTTGCATGGGCGAGCCACCAGGGGCTCAGCCAGGTACCCGAAGTGATATTAAGGTAGGTGGCCGGATTGAGGCTGCGGACTGCCCTGCATTGGCCAATAAGGGAATTAAGAATGGCTGTCCTGGAATAAATCCCAGGCGGATGGCCGTGATCTGTTTCGCTGCAGGAAAACTGTATCCCGTCCCATTTAAAATAAGAAACGCCGTCATGCAAAACGTTGGAAGTCACCCGCTGGCTGAAAAGCTTTCCGTAGCGGCTACCCCCCAAACAGAGCATGGCATGGTTCCGGCCCTGTCCCACCACTTCATAGCCCTGTTTTTTCATCCATTCCACCCTTTTCATCCTGAAGGAGTATCCTCCGGTGGGACCGTACCAGATTCCGAGGGCCGTACCTCTTTTTTTCAAATGGTCAGCAAGGGGTTTCAAACCGTCCGGAAAACTTTCACTGCGCAGTTGCCAGTCGCTCTCATACACATCCCACCCGTCGTCCAGCACAAAGGCATCCAAAGTGATCCCGTATTGTTTCTGCATCCGATTGTATAACATATCGGCTATGGAAAGCACATTCTTTTCGTTCATCACATGCCCAGATCCGACACCGGGATATTCCGGCGATCGCAGGTCGTACCAGGAATTATAAAGGGTATAGGGGTCAGCCGGGGCCACGCGGATGTCATCCAGATAATCATAAAACCAGCTTTGTACGACAGCGGGCGGAGTAAGGGCCAGCACTGCCGCCCGACTGCTGCCTGGTTCCGCTGTAATGATCCATCCGGCCTGTTGCTGAAGTGTCACATCCAGAAAATCAAGGCCCGGGTGGCAGATATTTTCTGAAGCAGGATATTCCAGCCCCAGAAAGGCCCCCCCTTCAGCATGGCTGAGGGCAATGGGTTGCCCAAATCCCCCTTTGTTTTCGAAAGTGATCTGACTAAGCGGTATCTGCCCCCTGCTCCCGAGCAGGGTCACACGACCGTGAAGCGGGCTCATGGATTGCAGAAAATGCACTGCTGATGCTGTATCACTAAGTTCGATGTGTTTCCTGACCCACCATGCGCCGGGATTCACACTGTAGCACAGGATAATCCTGAAAGGGATACCGGGATTGGCAAGAAACAGTTTCAATCCTTTGTTGCCAACATCATCAATGGAGTAACTATGCCTTATCACCTTGAAATCGTCTTTCCCAAGACGCAGGAGGTTATCTCCGTTTCCGGCCTTTCCGGGTGCCCGCCAGTCCGTCCACATGACCTCCAGTTCAAAACCTCCGTCGGTAGTCATGGTCCAGGTACGCGAATGAAATTTCACCTGCCATGATTCAAGAGCGAACAGACTGTCGGCCATGATTTTTCCCTGCCATGTCCGCACCTGAAATGAAATCAGGTCATTTTCGAGCACATAGATCCGGTTTTCCGCATCCCCCGCAATCCGGCCTGCTGAAGGCCTGATCTGGGCATTTAACAGTAAACAAGCGCTTAGCAGGATGTAAACAAGACCGCTTCTTTTTTTCATTGGAAACTGCAGGGATCAGACAGCAAGAATTCCCGGAATGCCATCAGGGTTTCTTATCCAGAATATTATCAATAACGAGGGCCACTGCACCCATCAGGCTGGCGCTGTCGGCCAGGGAAGAAATCACAACATCCGTGTCCTGTCTTACCCTTGGCATGCAGTAAGTATTCAGCGCCTGCTGAATGGGATCCGAAAGCAGGTTCCCCACTGCCGCCATCATTCCACCCAGGATGATTAATTCAGGGTTAAAAAGATGAATGAGCGTTGCTATGCCTTTGCCAAGGTGAACGGCAGTTTCGGATATCAGTTCAGAAGCATACTGATCCCCATCAAGGGCCGCCTGAAGGATCATCGGTAATTTCACTCTGGAAGGATCATTCTCCGCCATATCCATAAGCATTGACTTTTTCCCGGACCTGAGATCGGCGATGACCTTTTGACGAAGGGTTCTTCCTGAAGCAAGGGTTTCCAGGCAGCCTTTTTTCCCGCAATAACACAGCTCTCCGTCAGGATCAACGTTGATATGACCGAATTCCCCGGCATAGCCGCTAGTTCCCTGGTAAACCCGGCCCTCAACGATAATGCTGAGACCGATCCCGGCTCCCAGGTTAAGACAAAGCACGTTCCTCCTGCCCCTGGCCTGTCCGAACATCAGTTCGCCCCTGGCAAGCGCCCTGGTATCATGTTCGATAAAGGTCGGTAAACCGAATTTCCCGGAAAGCACATTGGCAAGCGGTTCCTGGCCATAATTCAGATAACTGTGGCTGATGCCTGTCTTCACATCGATCAAACCCGGCAACGAGACACCCACACCCAACACCAGCTCTTTGCTTATCTTTTTTATCTTCAGGATTTTGCCGATTTGTTTCACCAGCATGTCCACGACATCATCCGCAGTTTCCAGTCCTTCCGGAAAAACATAGGGTTCAATCAATGGCATGCATGCCATATTGAACAGCCCCAGTTTAGTCTCATACCGGCCAAGATCGAGCCCGATCACCACCCTGGAATCAGGATTCAGATCATACGTGAAGGGGCGTCTTCCACCGACGGATTCACCCAATCCCAGCACCTTCACCAGATTTTCCTTCATCAGTTCTTCCAATAATCGCTTCATCGTCGGAGCACTTACCCGCACCACCGGACAGAGATCGGGAATGGACTGTTTCCCGTGCTGATGAAGGTAGCGGATGATCTTGACTTTCAGCTTATTCTTTTTTTTGGTAGGATTAGTGGTAATCCTGTCCTCGTCCTCGGGAATCAATGATAGGGC
This sequence comes from Bacteroidota bacterium, assembly GCA_022709385.1. Taxonomy (GTDB): domain Bacteria; phylum Bacteroidota; class Bacteroidia; order Bacteroidales; family CAIXZF01; genus JAKLIX01. Next base: position 29,112 of record JAKLIX010000015.1, read on the forward strand.
ATTCATTGTAAAAATTTTAATACCAAGTAAAAATAAAAAAACTTTATGAAGTTGTCAAGAAAAGTAAACATTTTTATCCCTCAAATTCAATAAGCACCTCATTGACATTGACCGTATCTTCTTCTTTTACAAATATTTTCCTGATTTTACAGTCTCTGGGTGCCTTATGTTCAATTTCCATTTTCATGGCAGAAACCACGATCAGGGTGGTTCCTTTTGCAACTTCCTGCCCTTCGCTGACAGGAATGCTCACAATTTTCGCGGGCATGGGGGTAATAATATGGTTTTCGTCCCCTGCTTCCCCGTCGGCATGGCGATCAGACCTTAACCTGGCAGCCTGGTCGATGATTTCGATCTGGTAGGAATTGTATAATGTATTCACATCATACTTATTGGGACTGCTGCCCTGGATCATTTCAATATTGAAAGACTCTCCCTGGTATATCAGAGAATAAATCATATCTCCCACCATCATGACATCCACCTCATACACTTTTTGATCCACCTCTATGATCATCAGGTTTTCTCTTTTCTCAAGAAATTTCACCTGAGCTGTTCTTTTTCCTATTTTAATTTCCATGGTATCTGATCGTTTTGTAAGACTTACCAACCGCTCATGCCCTGTTTCCGTCCAAAGGTTTTCCACGGACTGTGCGCGATCCTGGTCAGGATGGCCGGTTTTTTCATTTCCTTCTTCACGTGATAATCCACATAGGCGGCAATGATGGCCATATCCTCGCAAAGGGCATCACAATCGGTTTCCTTCATCAGGAATTCCAGGTTTTTCTCGATGAAGTGCGTATTATACCTGCCATCGGTAAAATCAGGCGTACGCATGATTTTTGCAAGGAACTGTATATTGGTTTTCACACCGGTGATCTTGTATTCGTAGAGGGCTCTTTTCATTTTCCGGATGGCTTCTTCCCTGGTTTTTGCCCAAACGATAAGCTTGGAGATCATCGGATCGTAATAGATCGGGATGTCGAAGCCTTCGTAAACGTAACCGTCGTGCCTGATCCCCAATCCGAGCGGAATTGAGATGTACCTGATACGGCCCGGGCTTGGCATGAAATCATGCCTGACATCTTCGGCATAGATGCGGCACTCGATGGCATGCCCCACCTGCTGAAGGTCTTCCTGTTTGAAAGGCAGCCTGGCTCCGTTGGCAATATTGATCTGTTCCTTCACCAGATCAACACCTACCACCCTTTCGGTGATGGGATGCTCCACCTGCAGGCGGGTGTTCATTTCAAGGAAATAGTACTGCAGGTCGTCACCCACGATGAATTCTATCGTCCCTGCACCTTCATACTGTACTGCCCTGGCAGCAGCCACCGCATGTTTCCCCATCTCTTCCCTGATTTCAGGAGTCAGCAGGGGAGAAGGCGTTTCTTCCACTACTTTCTGGTGTCGTCGCTGTACAGAACACTCTCTTTCAAACAGATGGACAGTATTCCCGTGACTATCTGCAAGAATCTGAAACTCAATATGATGAGGCGACTCAATGTATTTCTCGATGTAAACTGAGTCGTCGCCGAAAGCAGCCATGGCCTCCGACCGGGCAGCCCTGATCGCACCCAGGATATCTGCTTCCTGCTTCACGAGCCTCATTCCCTTTCCTCCTCCACCGGCTGAGGCCTTGATCATGACCGGCAGCCCTATCCTGCGGATCTCTTCCAGGGCTTGCTGTTCGTCGGTGACTTTTTCCTTTGTTCCGGGAACCACCGGCACTCCTGCTTCCGTCATGGTCCTGCGTGCCGTGATCTTGTCGCCCATGGTGGCGATGGCGTGAGGGGAAGGCCCGATAAAGATAATCCCTTCATCGATACATCTTTGTGAAAAGGCCGCATTCTCCGATAAAAAACCGTAGCCGGGATGGATGGCATCGGCATGGCAGGCTTTGGCTGCAGCAATGATGTTGTCGATCACAAGATAACTTTCCCGCGACGGCGCCGGCCCGATATGAACTGCCTGATCTGCGTAACGCACATGGAGGGAGGTGCGGTCGGCATCGGAGTATACCGCCACGGTTCTGATACCCAGTTCGCGGCACGAACGCATTACACGGACAGCGATTTCACCCCTGTTTGCAATGAGGATTTTTTTAATCATAGGCAATGATTTAACAGCTTTAAACACGTAAATATATAAAAAGTTGACAGTTACACCGGAAGTTGGATGACGGTAATTAAAAGATTCTGAATTTCAGAAATGCCGGATCGGGGCCCTCTGCAGGATGCAGCCCGTTATCAAGCCCGGTTACCTGCTTTTTTTCAGCGTGAAGCCGAAGGTCGTACCCAGTCCGACAGTACTTCGGACATTAACTGTCTGTTGGTGTGCTTCAATGATATGTTTTACGATGGCCAGCCCCAGTCCCGACCCCCCCTCATCCCTTGAACGCGCCTTATCGGTGCGGTAAAACCGTTCAAAAAGCCTGGGAAGGTTATGTTCTTCGATCCCGATGCCGTTGTCGGCCACTTCCACCAGGATACTCTCATCCACATCATAAAAACTGATTTTTGTCCGGCCGTTTTCAGCAGCATATTTAATGCTGTTATCAAGCAGATTGGTGATTACCTGGCGGATCTTTTCCCTGTCGGCTTCCACCAGCACGGGTTTACCGTTCTGGTAATTCAGAAACAAGTGAATGCCCATCCTGGTGGCCTTGGGTTCAAGCATTTCCAAAACCTCACGGCTGAGCTGAACAATGTCAAAAGTGACAATATTCAGTTTCACCTCACCTGCTTCCAGTTTGGAAATGGCCTCGAGATCTTCCACGATGGCGATCAACCTGTTGATGCTCTTCTCAGTGCGGAGCAGATAATCCCTGTTGATACTGACGTCATCCAGACCTCCGTCAAGCAGTGTCAGCACATAACCCTGAATATTAAAGATGGGGGTTTTCAATTCATGTGACACATTCCCCATGAATTCCCGGCGATAAGCTGCCATCCTCCTGAGTTCCTCGATCTCCTCCCGGTGATGGGCCGTCCATTGTTCCACCTCTTTCTCCACATTTTCGAGCAGCAGCGGCTCTTTGTTTTTTTTCCTGAGAGAACGCGGATCTTTCTGCCTGCGGATCAGCTTATAAATGATCCTGATACGGGCATAAATGAATTTCTCGAGGGTAAAATGAAAGATAAACAGGCAGAAAAGCAACAGCACAATTGCGGAGATCACCAAAAACCCGGGCTTTACAGGATAGAAGAGCAGGGAAACGATCTCTATGCCTACATAAAATGAGGTTACAATCAATGCATTGATCAAGGCCAGCCGCCAGGGGTCAGACTGCCTCATCAGGCTTCATATTTATATCCGACTCCCTTTACGGTGCGGATGTTTTCCAGTCCGATCTTCTCACGTATTTTTCTCACGTGTACATCGATGGTGCGGTCACCCACGATGACGTCATTCCCCCAGACTTTCTCGAAAATCTCCTCCCGCGTAAACACCTTGTCGGGTCTGGAAGTCAGTAACACCAATAATTCGAATTCCTTTTTGGGCAGGATGATCTCTTTGCCGTCTTTCACGACAAGGTAACGGTCGCGGTCGATTACCAGGCCGGAAAGGATTATCTGCTTAGCATCCGGACCGGATTCGGAATACCTTCTGAGCAGGGCCTTTATCCGGCTGACCAGCACCTTTGGTCTGACCGGTTTGGTGATATAATCATCGGCGCCTGCGTCAAAACCAGCAATCTGGGAATAATCCTCCCCGCGTGCCGTAAGGAAGATCACCATGGAATGCTGAAGATCAGGGATCTGCCTGATCTCGACGCAGGTTTCCATCCCGTCCATCACCGGCATCATCACATCCAGGATAATCAAATGGGGTTTTGTTTCCCGGGCGAGTTGCAGGCCTTCTTTGCCATTGACTGCCGTGAATACCTGGTAACCTTCCTTTCTGAGATTATACCCGAGGAATTCCAGCACATCTTTTTCATCATCAACCAGCAGGATCTTGTAACTTTCGTTGCCCATAACATATAAAATATTGAGGCACAAAAATATAAAATAATATTAACGCCAATTTTAAGAAAACTTTAATTTCGCATCAGGCAATCAGATCAATCATTCAATTCAGGGCAAATGATGGTATTAAGCAGAATGAAGGCGGCATTAACGTGCATCTTCCTCATCACCGGGATGTTTGCGCCGGTTTTGGCCCAGCAGTTTGAAGGCGGTTTGCTTGGCGGACTCGTTGCCAGCCAGGTGGGAGGCGACCGCTATTCGGGCTACAATAAGGCCGGCTTGACCGGAGGCGCTTATATTTCACTTCATCTTAAGGAAAAGTTCCGGCTTCAGATGGAAATGGCCTATATCCAGAAAGGGAGCAGGCACAATGATGACCCGGACAATCCCGACGATATCGATTACCTTTTCAGAACCGACTACATCGAAGTCCCACTGCTGCTCAGATACAAGGCCACGAACCACATCGACGCGGAGGCCGGCTTCGCCCTTGCGGCATTGGTTTCGCATTACGAGGAAGGGAACGGTATCAACCTGAAAGGCCTGCTCCCCGCGATGCGGTCTACCAATCTGTCTTTTGTGGCCGGGATAAGCTACTCATTTCAGGACAGGTACCGGTTTGTTTTCCGTACCGATAACTCCCTGCTTCCCATCCGCAAAGAAGAATTTGCAGGCAATGTCAAACGGATCCTTCCCCAATGGGGGCAATTTCACGACATTCTGGTCTTTGCCTTGTTTTATCGTTTATGACAGATACTGAAATCAAAAAGCACCGCCTGGTGGTGGGCGTAACGGGCGCAAGTGGGGCCCTGTATGCAAAGTTATTATTTGACAAACTGTTACAAATCCATGAGCAGATCGATGCCTGCGGTGTGATCTTTTCGTCCAGTGCCACCCGTGTCTGGGATTATGAGCTGGACAAGGCAGGTATCCCGCCACTTCCCTGGCCGGTGTATGATCCCGGTGATTATTTTGCTCCCATGGCCTCTGGATCTGCCGCTTACCGGACCATGATCATCTGTCCGGCTACCATGGGTGTTACGGGGAGGATCGCCTCCGGACTGGCCAACGACCTGATCACGAGAGCAGCAGATGTGGTCCTGAAAGAAAGGGGAAGATTGGTATTGGTGGTCAGAGAAATGCCTTACAGCCTTATTCATCTGAAGAATATGCAGTTACTTACGGAAGCCGGCGCCATTGTCTGTCCTGCTTCTCCCTCATTTTACAGCAAACCCGGCAATATCGAAGCACTTGCCATGACAGTGGTCGAGAGGGCTCTGACACTGGCGGGTTTTGATATAAAGGGATACCGCTGGCAGGAGCCGCCTTCGCCGGACTAGTGCTTTGACTGGATGAATTTATTCAGTTCTTCTATGCTGCTGCTGAAAGTAAATGCATCATTCACGCTGAAGTAGTTCTGTTTGTCGATACAGAAGTCCCAGGCATATTTGGCGATTTCCAGCTTTGATTCCTCAAAACCGAATAATTTCATGATCTCCCTGATCTGTTGAGCCGTAAAGCATTTTTTTGCGGAGATGACCTGTTTGGCGACAGTGACTTTTGTCGCGTTGAACGACTGCTTGTTGACCGTTTCCTTCACCAGGTTGAATTCCTCCGTGCTGACCAAACAGGGGGGCGGAGGAGGCGGGCTGGCCGGGACCCTGTTTTTCTTAATAAAATCCAGCAGAGACTCTCTGTAAGGCAAATGGGAGAAAAGCTGCACCAGGGCAGTATAGTTGCCGGTGTCGGCCGTGCTGGTAAAGGCGTTTTTGACGAATGTAAGCCGGTTATTTTCCTGTTCCAGCAGGCTGGCGAATTTCATGATCTGCGCTGCTGTGTAGCAGTTTCCCTGCAGGCCTGCATTCAACAGAAAGAATCGTGAAGGCTCGTTCTGCTGCAAAAAAACCTCCCTTGCCTGCCTGATAAAATCATCATCCGAAACCGGCGGATTGCAAAAGTTGGAACTCTGGTAATACACATATGCCGGGTAATTGTAAGGAGGAAAATGAAGATCCCGGGTCGGTTCAGGGGTGTGTAATGGAGGAGGTGAAACAGGCTGATAGGACTGCAGGTAGTGATACAGGCGGATGACTGAACTGAACTTTGCAAGCGCGTCATATACTTCGTAGTAATTCTCCTGGTCGGTAGTTCGCTTGTAAGCCGATTGCAGGAATTCAATCTTATTCCAGTCATGGGCAAACAATTCGGCAATCTGTTTCACCTGGTGGCTGTTGAAACACTGGTCGAAAAGCAGGGCATTGGTTTCATTCCACAACACATTTTGGCTGGGGATGTCGCGGAGACGTTCAAACACTTTCCTGAACCGCTGGGGCGACATGGCTTCCGTACAGGGCGACTGGGCAGCCAACACTGCGGGGATGAGCCATAATACGAGAAGTACAATACGATTCTTAATCATTGTTTTGAAGATATTGATTGTTCAACATAATCTGTTCGCGGAATTTACCATACCCCCTTCTCCTGATGTCCCCTTCCTGAAAAAGCGCATTGAAATCTTCTTCCCGCATCTTTGTCCATTCGGAGGCCGGCAACAAAGATAAAGCAGGATTCGGTTCAAGCCATGATCGTGGAACAGGGGGAGTCATCCGGTTATACGGGCATACTTCCTGGCAGATATCACAACCGTACAACTGTCCGTGGAGCGCAGTTCCGGGAAGGTGTGTCTTTTTGAAGGATGTCGTAAGATAACTAAGGCATTTGGATGCGTCCAGCAAACCCGGGGCGATGATCGCTTTCACCGGACAGGAGGTCATGCATTGGCTGCAATTTCCGCAATGGTCCTTTTCATATGGTTCATCAGCCTGCAGTTCAAGGTCAGTGATGATTTCCCCCAGAAGGAAGTAGCTTCCTTTCCCGGGAATGATCAGCAGCGTATTTTTACCTGTCCAGCCGAGACCGCTCTTCACGGCCCAGGCTTTTTCCATGATGGAAGAGGTGTCGCAGCAAACCTTAAACCGGAAGGGTCCGGTAATCTTCATGATTGCATTGGCAAGCATGGTGAGTTTGTGACTGATAACGGCATGGTAATCCTGCCCGAGCGCATACCGGGCAATACGGAACGGGAATGACGGAACCAGATGATCGGGTGGTTTGTAATAGCTTGCCAGGCAGATCACTGATGATGCGCCCTCCAAGAGCAGGCGGGGATCCAGCCTTTTAGCGGTTTCCCGGGCCAGGTAGCCCATTTCACCATGAAAGGCTTGTTGTAACCATTGCAGCAGGATTTCTTTTTCATGCTCCAGCGGGGCAGCCCTGGCAATTCCGCAGGCGGTGAAGCCGATTTCTTCAGCCAGTTTTTTTATTTTCCTGCTGAGGTCCTTCCCTGTAATCCGGATTGATTCTCCGCTTGAGTCAGTATGGCCGGTTTCATTCATGAAAGAGCGAAGGTTGTCCGCCACCTTTGTGGACACCAAGGTGCCTATAAGATGCTTCAGTGGCTTCCCTGCCTCGGGGGGTCCGCATCAGGTATCCCTCCTGAATCAGAAAGGGTTCGTAAACCTCCTCGATGGTGCCGGGATCTTCGCCGACAGCCGTTGCGATGGTACCAAGACCCACGGGTCCGCCCTTGAACTTGTGAATAATGGTGGAAAGGATGCGGATATCCATTTCATCGAGTCCGTTCTGATCAACATTAAGCGCTCCGAGAGCAAGACGGGCAATATCCATGGTGATGGTTCCGTCTCCCTTGATCTGAGCAAAGTCCCTGACCCTGCGCAACAACAGGTTGGCAATCCTGGGCGTTCCCCTGCTGCGTCTGGCAATCTCCCAGGCCGCATCCGCTTCCACCGGTACATTCAGCAAACCCGAAGAACGCCTGATGATCTGTTCCAATACGGCAGCGGTATAATACGACAAACGGGCATTAATGCCAAAGCGGGAACGAAGCGGTGCGGTCAGAAGCCCGGAACGGGTGGTGGCACCCACCAGGGTGAAAGGATTCAGTTTGATCTGGATGCTCCTGGCATTGGGCCCCGATTCTATCATGATATCTATCCTGTAGTCTTCCATGGCAGAATAAAGATACTCTTCCACGACAGGAGACAGGCGGTGGATTTCATCGATGAACAACACATCATTGGGCTCCAGGTTGGTCAGCAGGCCGGCCAGCTCGCCCGGCTTGTCCAGCACAGGCCCGGAAGTAACCCGGATGTTCACTCCCATCTCATTGGCAATGATATACGAGAGGGTCGTTTTCCCGAGCCCGGGCGGACCATGGAACAAAACATGATCAAGCGCTTCACCCCTTTGCCTGGCCGCTTTCACGAAGATCTTCAGATTATCGACCAGTTTCTCCTGCCCCATGAAATCCGTGAAGTCGGAAGGCCTTAACACCTTCTCCATTTCACGTTCCACGGAACTCAGTTGTTCTTTATCCGGATCCAGGTGTTGGTTCATTTGTAATTAACGACTGTTGTGCTAAAACAGTACAACTTATTCACGAGGCATACTGTCCTTAATAAAAACATATCAATGTAAAAACATCTCATGTCACAAAAGTACGAGTTTCAACGTTTGAAAGCCGCCCGTTCTCCTTGCTTATTAGCATATTTGTGCTAATTTAGCCACAAATTAGCGGGAATGCCGGCCTACACCAAAACTACGCACTGATAATCAAACAATTAAACACCCAGAAATCATGAAAAAGATCATTGCTGCAATTGATTTTTCCAGGTGTTCCCTTCATGCACTGGAATATGCCATTCACATGGCCAATCATGTGGAAGCCGATGTCATCATGGTTTGGGTGGACAATATTGACAACAGCGACCAGGAGATGTTTGTACAGCAGCGCGAACACCGGCATGAAATAAAAAAGCAGTTCGATGAAGTGATCAGACATTACCAGCCGATGCTCATAAGAGGGGAGCTCTCCTATAAACTGAGAAAAGGGAAGGTGTTCCGTGAAATTGCGAACCAGGCGAAATATGACGATGCCAGTATGATTATCGCCGGATCCCACGGTGTTTCAGGGTATGAGAAATTCTGGATAGGAAGCAATGCCAATCGCATCGTCAGTTATGCGCCCTGCCCCGTGATCACGATCAGGCTGGATTTCAATTACAAAGACCGGGTCAACAGGATTATTTTGCCCATCGACAGCACCCTCGAAACCAGGCAGAAAGTACCCTTCACCGTCAGGATCGCCAAACTGTTCCAGAGCGAAATCCATATCCTGGCCGTGTATTCCACCAGCGTTCAGTCGGTGCAGCGAAAAGTGGACAGTTATGTGCAGCAGACAGCGCTGTTTATCCGTAAACACGAGGTCCCCTTTGTCGTTGAGGCCGTCCAGGCCGACAACATCACCTCCTCGGTCATTCACTACGCCGAAACGGTTGATGCCGATCTGATTGCCATCATGACAGAACAGGAAACAACCGCAGCCAACATTCTGCTGGGACCTTATGCACAACAGATGGTCAACAATTCGCCTATCCCTGTACTAACCATGCAGGCCAGGGAAATCATGAAGATACATGCAGGAATGTGATGAAATCTTTTCCATTACCGGCCTTGTTCCTGACGCTGACATGCATGCTGCGGCTTATCGTCAACCCTGATGCCGTGTGCCAGGAATCACCTGAAAAGGGAACACTGGTCATCCACCAGGACGACAGAATTCCTTTGCTGGTTCAGAGACACATCAGATATAACACCCACCAGCAAGGGGTGATGGATGGCTACCGTATCCAGATTTTCTTTGATTCAGGGGCCGATTCCAAAAAACGGGCACTCGATGTGAAATCTGTATTTTCTTCAAAATTCCCTTCTATCCCGGCTTACCTCAGCTTCCAGGAACCCTTTTTCAAGATCCGGGTCGGGGATTTCAGGTTTAAACTGCAGGCTGACGGAGTACTGGAAATAATCAAACAGGATTATCCGAACGCCTATACGGTTAAAGACCTGATTTTTTTCCCCGCACTGGAATAAGGATTTGTTTTTTAACCACTCATTCCATATCTTTGAAAAGCCATTTAACAATCTAGTATCTTATACCATTTGCCATTATGAGACCGATAATTGTTCCCATCGACTTCTCGGATTGCTCTCTGAACGCATTGGAGCATGCCTTCTCAATTGCGAAAAAAGGAGGAATTGACATTTCCATGGTCTGGGTTAAGCAGCCCCAGAATCCCTTGCCATTACTGACTGAAGCGGGCCAGAATGTTGACTCGGTTGTGAAAGCCGAATTCGGGCGCCTGGTGGAAAAATACCAGCCGCAGCTTAACGACAGTGTGATCGAGTTTAAGCTCCGCGAAGGAAGGGTCTCCAGGGAAATCATCTCCGAAGCGGAAGAAAGCAATGCTTTTCTCATTGTTACCGGAACCCACGGAGTTTCCGGTTTTGAAGAACGCTGGATGGGATCCAACGCCAATAAAATCGTTTCGGATGCACCCTGCCCGGTGATCACCATCAGGGGAGTGATTAATATAGGTAAAGATCTGAAAACCATTGTTATGCCGGTCGACAGCACCTCTGAAACCAGGCAAAAAGTTCCCCTTACTACAATGATCGCAAAAATGTTCCACTCAGAAGTCCACATCCTGGTCATGTATTCCACCAAAGTGGCTGCCGTCAGAAGAATGGTGGAAGGATACATGGAACAGTCGGCCAGGTACTTCAAAGAAAACAAGGTGCCATTTAAGGTAGTGGGCGTGGAAGTGAAGAAGCCGGTGGATGATATTCTGAACTTCGCAACCAGCGTGGACGCCAACCTGATCTCCATCATGTCTGAAATGGAAACATCCGTCAAGAACTGGTGGCTGGGTTCTTATACGCAACAACTGACCAACAACTCTCCCTTTCCGGTACTTGTAAGCCATCCCAAAGAGTTTCTGTCGGGCTCTTACGGTTTCTAATACTCCAGATCCAAATCCAGCTGATCCTTCAGATACTGAAGAGAAGGATTATTGGATACCATTTTCCGGTATTTGTCCACCGCAGTATAAGGCTTATCATCCCTGCTCTCGGAGGTCAGCTGAATTTGTAAACCGATTTTCCCGTTCCGGAGCGATTTCCTGAGATAATGCACCATCTCAGTTTTCCTTGCCGTGAGCTGTTCTTCCTGGTGCCGGCTGTCGACAGTGAAAGTAAGCTGGCAGTCGTCTGAGAGAACAGGTTTTCTTTTCAAAAGCGTAGAGAACAGGCTGGGCTGGTCATTTCTGAACCCTTCCGCATACTGCTTCCAGGATGCTTCCAATTCCGCGGGACCGAATGGCTCGGACAAGCCTTCGAAGGGATCCGCTTCCACGGCCTGTTCCTTTTTTTCCGTTTTCAGATCATGTTCCAGGGCTTTGATCGACAAGCTTCCCAAACCCGAAGGACCATTCCCTGCCTTGAGAACTTTCCCGGGGGTTTTAACGGGAGCTTTCGCAACGTCCGCATCGATGGATACCACCATTTCAGGGGATTTTCTCGCCGAAGCACCCTTCTCTGCCTGTTTTACCACCATACACAACTGGAGCAGCAAGATCTCCAGGTGCAGGCGTTTGTTGTTGGAGATACGGTAATTCAGATCAAACTGATTGCTGATTTCCAGCGATTTCATTAAAAACTGCGGTTGACAGCGGGCTGCCTGTGCCTGGTATTTCCCCCTGACGGTTTCACTTACTTCAAGCAGGCGAAGGGTGGCCGCATCCTGTCCGACCAGAAGGTTACGCAGATGGGTCGAAAAACCATTCAGAAAATGCTGACCTTCAAAGCCCCGCTCATAGATATCACTCAGCAGCAACAGTGCAGCACCGTAATCCGACTGAAGGATCATGTCGGTCAGTCTGAAGTAATAATCATGGTCGAGGACATTCAGATTCTCGATCACCATGGCATACGTCACCTTGCGGCCTGAAAAGGAAACGATCTGGTCGAAAATGGAAAGCGCATCCCGCATGGAACCATCGGACTTTTGCGCAATGATATGCAGGGCATCGTCTTCAGTTTCAACCTCCTGATGTTCAGCCACATATTTAAGCTGTTTTGTAATGTTGTCGATACTGATCCTCCTGAAATCGAACACCTGACAACGAGACAGGATGGTGGGCAGCACCTTGTGCTTTTCTGTGGTTGCAAGAATAAATTTTGCGTATGGCGGTGGTTCTTCCAGGGTCTTCAAAAAGGCATTGAAAGCGGCCTGCGACAGCATATGTACCTCATCGATGATATACACCTTGTATTTCCCGGCCTGAGGCGGTATCCTCACCTGTTCGATCAGGCTCCGGATATCATCCACCGAATTATTGGAAGCAGCATCGAGCTCAAAAATATTGAATGAGGCATTGGTGTTGAAAGTCAGGCAGGATTCGCAGGCATTGCAGGGTTCAACCTCCGCGGTAATATTCCTGCAGTTGATGGTTTTGGCCAGTATCCTTGCACAGGTGGTTTTTCCCACACCCCTGGGCCCGCAGAACAGGAAAGCCTGTGCAAGCTGGTTCTGCCGGATGGCATTTTTCAGCGTGGTGGTGATCGCCGCCTGACCAATAACGGTTTCAAAAGTGGCCGGACGGTATTTTCTGGCCGAAACAAGATATGGCTCCATGATCCTAAATCTTGAAAAGCTCGTCTTTCAATTTCTTATTTATCTCAATATCTGTCACTTGCAACTTCAGCGCCTGACCCTGAATTTCAGCATCCATCTGGTAAGGGAACAACAATCCCTTCACGTCTCGGTAATCGGAATAATTGGTCGTCCCTTCATCCGACACCTCCCTGATTTTTAAGCCGCTTGCAAGGTCGAAATACACGCTTGTCCTCTTATCGCCGGGGTAACGGTATTCGATTTTATAAGCCTGAGTCCCGCTGATTTCTTCAATTCCCAGTAAGGTGGCCGTAATCTTGTGTTTGGCGTAATCCAGTTCCGGAAAGAAAATAGCTTCTGCTTTCAGTGTTTCCAGCACTTCCCCTTCGGCTTCCTCATTCCCCATCGGAGAAGTGACCAGGCCGCGGGCACCGTCGAATACCTGTTTCGACATCACCATTCCGCCCATGGAGATTTCCACCAGCAATTTGTCGGGTGCCTTTCGGTAATTCTTGAACGTAAGGGTCATCCCCTGAACCGTGGTGGTCATCGAACTGGTAATGTCTTTCATTTTTGCGAGTTTCTTCCTTCCGCCGATGGCCTCCAGGTATTTTTCGTTCACACTTTCAGCCGTCACACCTTCCGGTGCGGGTTTAAGCTGAACGGCAGGGTCATATTCCTTCCCTTCATTGTCATAATACCTGATCTTTTTCCCGGGAGTGAGTGCAGCCAGAGGTTTGACAATTTCTTCCGCCTTACCGACCACTACAACATTAGCCTGCTGCGGTTTAAGAAAGGTCTTTGCGGCTTCCATGATATCTTCCGGGGTGACGGCCTTGATGGCACTCAGGTAATTCCTGTAATAGTCAGCGGGTAACCCAAACCTCTCGATATTGAGGGCAAACCCTGCTATGGTCTCCGGTTTTTCAAGCGAAAGGGCAAAGGTTCCGGATACATAATTCTTCACCATGTCGAGTTCCTCCGCCGGCACCTTTTCCGTACGCAGCCGTTCCATCTCATAAAGGATCTGCACGATGGCACTGTCGGTGACGCTATTCCGCACTTCGGTGCTGGCAATAAAGCTTCCGATAAGCTTGTCGTGGTTCAGCTGACTGTATGCACCGTAAGTGTAACCGTGGGTCTCTCTCAGATTATTGAATAAACGGAAGGTACCCCCGCCGAGGATGACATTCATTAACTTTCCGGTGATATAGTTCTTGTCCCCTGGTTTGATCATGACAGGATAAGACACTTTAATCACGGACTGAACGGAAACCGGACGGTCAACCAGAGAGATGGTATTCTTTTCCGGTGGTTCGGGTGTGGAATAGACATGCCGCGGCACTTCCTGTTTCTGCCAGGATCCGAAATACTTCTTCACCAGCGGCAGGGCTTCTTCCATGGTAATATCTCCAACGATCGCCAGGTATGCAATATTCGGCCTGAAATACGCCTGGTAAAAATGCTGGCATTGCTCCAGTGTAACAGATTCCACGCTTTGTTCACTTACGTTTTCCCCGTAAGGATGAGCGGTCCCGTAAATTAGCTGGCGGTTCAGACGGTCCGAAATGGCATCGGGCGAAGTCTTCTCCATGGCGAGCCCCGACAGGGTCTGCTTCCTTATCTTTTCCAGTTCCTCCTGGTTGAACTTTGCATTGATCAGTGCATCCGCGATAATCTCGAAACACTTTTCGCTGTGTTTTTTCAGGCAGGAAGCAAAAAATCCCCGGTCGGTAAAGTTCACGCCGGCACCCATGAAATCAATCTCCTCATTGATCTGGTCCTTCGTCCTGGTAAGCGTTCCGGTTCCCAGCAAGCTGCCTGTAATGGAGGTAAAACCCGTGTGTTCCCCTTCCATCACCGGATCATAATCGATCAGCATATTGCAGGTGATCCTGGGGAGTTTATGATTGCTTACTACGATGAGGGTAAGCCCGTTATCCAGGATGCTGCGCTGATACTCACCGATGTCAATCCTGGGGGGAGGACCGGGTTGAGGGGGTTTGCTGCGGTCAAGCTGCGCATGAACCGGAAGGATGAACCACAATGACAATAAAACGGGAATCAAACTTCTTTTCATATGATATTATTTTATATTTTAAAGGCTTATTTTTTTTCAGATTTGGGAAGGTAATACAACACAAGCCTGTTTTCCTTTCTCAGGTATTTTCCGGCAACCCGGAGCAGATCCTCACGGGTGACTTTGTTGTATCTTTCGATCTCCGTGTTGATCAGGTTGGCGTCTCCGAAATACACATGGTAATTAGCCAGGTTCTCCGCGATTCCGGCCATGCTTGCATTCTGGTTAACGAATTCATTTTCAACCTGGTTTTTCAGTTTCTGCAAATCCTTGTCTGTAACATCTCCACTGATTACTTTTTCAACTTCGGTATTGATGGCAGCTTCCACATCCTCAGGACTGATTCCCATGTTGGCAATGCTGAAAACGATAAATAAGCCGGCATCCTCCAGTGCGAAGGGGAATGCACCGGCAAAGAGGGCTTTCTGTTGCTGGTCGACCACGGCTTTCACCAGGCGGGAACTTTCGCCGGAGGAAAGCAGGCGTGTCAGCATGTCAAGGGCATAGTAATCCGGTGTTCCCATGGCCGGCATCTGGTAGGCCTGGATCACGGCGGGCAGCTGGATGTTGTCGTAAACCACATCCCTGATCTCCGCCTGCTGGGGAGGTTCTTTCACCTGAGGTCTGACGATCGGGATCTTTCCCTTTGGGATGCCGGCAAAATATTTACTGACCAGCTGTTTGGTTGTTTCAATATCAATGTCACCTGCAATGGAAAGGGTGGCATTGTCAGGAACATAATACGTACGGTAGAAGTCCATGAATTCTGAGAGTTTCGCCTCATCAATGTACTGAACCGATCCGATCGGAATCCAGTGGTAGGGATGCACCCTGAATGCTCTTTTAAAGGTTTCTTCAATGATGGATCCATAAGGCTGATTGTCATAACGGGAGCTGCGCTCTTCCTTCACCACTTTCCGCTGGGTTTCAACTCCTACACTGTCGACTTTCAGGTGCATCAACCTTTCCGATTCAAGCCATAAACCCAGTTCAAGCTGGTTGGAGGGAAGCAATTCATAATAGAAAGTTCTGTCCTGACTGGTGTTGGCATTGTTCACTCCGCCGGCATTCTGGGTTATTTTGTCGTACTGCCCGCGGGGGATATTCTCTGAACCTTCAAACATCAGGTGTTCGAAGAAATGGGCAAAGCCGGTCCGGTCGGCACTCTCATTCTTGGAACCGACATGATACAGGATGGTCACGGCCACCACCGGTTTGCTGTTGTCCTGATGCAGGATGACATTCAGACCATTGGGAAGGGTGTAATGGACAAAGGAGATTTTTGTCCCGGTCGCCATCAAACCAAAGCTGGACAGCACCAGCAGAAGTGCGGCGATCTTTCTTGCTAATTTTGCCATAAAAAACTGATATTAAAGGAAGTATGAACTGAGATAGGTCTGGGACGGAGAATCCCGATGCACAAAATTACGTGGAATTTTCCAGATTTACATTAACTTCTGATACACCTGCCACCATCGGTTGGGGATGTCATCCTTGCAGGCAGTCTGGTAATCCTGATAAGAACAGGGAACCAGGTAATGACGCTGATACTTGTTTTTCATGCTTGTCTGTACGGGAACTTCCATCCACCAGCGGTCACTCTTTTTGCTTTTATAAAAGATCATTTCGTCTTTGTGACCGGAAATAGACACCATGTACTTAATGTAGTTTTCTTTATCGGAAAGGGGCAGGTCGTTTTTCCGGTTATAAAAACCGTCGATGAAATACCAGATCATCTGGGCAACCAGGTGGGTGGTCTGCCCGTTGTGGTCGAATGAAGGATTCACTTCGTAGAATCCGATGGAGGTCAGTTTATCGCTGAGCCCCGCATACCTTACGATCTGGCACATCTCCTCTCCATAAAAACCGTGTGGCGAGGCATTTCCATTGCCAGGTGCATCGGAGTGCCTGACAGCGCTGATGTCGATACTCACCATATCGGCATTGCGAACGATGGGTTCCACCTCCTCGATGTTGGTTCTCACAATACCCAGGCGATAGGTATCGAACAGCAGGTTCTTCATCAGTGCAATCGCTTCCTGGTCAACAAAATAAGTCTGATAACCAATGTTCGCATAATTGAAAAGGTAATTCGGCTGATGAAGGATGATACGGCTCAGGTAAGATTGGGAATGGCAATCCGTATCGGTTTTTCCGAGATCGAAACAGGAATCTACCGACACCAGGTTGATGATCTGACCAAGGTCTTCGTAAGCCCTGTAATTCGCCCAGGTAAGGTCCTGGCTTCCACCGAGAATGACAGGAACGATCCCTTCCCTCAGTAACTCAGTGATAACGGTACTCAGGGCGAAATAGGTGTCTTCCACGTCATAGCCCTGTTTGATATTCCCCAGGTCGATGATCCTGGGATTATTGCTGCCCGGAAACAACATATACAGGTAATCCCTGATCATATCAGGAGCCAGGGAACAGCCTGGGTTGTTTACCGCGGACCTGTCTTCCTTTACACCAATGAAAGCAATGTCCATTCCATCCGTAAGCGGGAAGCTGCCCTCCACCAGATAGGAGGAAATCACATCCCCCAGCCTTTTCCGCTGGTTTGCATCAGCATATCTGAACTGGAACAGTTCGATGGGTTCAAAATACAGTGACAGGTCCATAACAAGAGAAATCAGGACTTCTTCCTGATGAATCTACGTGAAGAATTATTTTTAGTTTCACCTGCCTCGGCAATGATTTTTCTGCAGTCGTCGAGGCTCAGCAATTCCGGCTTGACATTCCTGGGAATCTTGTAGTTATTCTTACCCGACTGGATATACGGTCCATATCTGCCATTGAGCACTCTTATTCCCGTATCTTCAGCGAATTCCTTAATCACCTTCTTTTCATTGGCCTCTCTTTTTTCCGCGATGATCTCCACGGCCCTGGCAAGCAGGATGCTGTGCGGATCATCGGTTTTCGGCAGGGAATAAAAGATGCCCTTGTGACGGATATACGGGCCAAAACGGCCGACACCAATGGTTACATCCTCGTTCTCAAAGTCGCCAATGACTTTTGGCAGTTTGAACAGCTCCAGGGCCTGGTCAAGCCTGATGGTTTCGATGGTGAACTCTTTCCCAAGCCTTGCAAAACGAGGCTTATCCTCACTTTCTGTATCCCCGAGCTGCACCATGGGCCCGTATTTTCCGATTTTTACGAAGACATTTCTGCCGCTTTCCGGATCCACTCCGAGCAATTTCTCTCCGGTGAATTTGGTGGTACCGGTCTGGGTGTTCTCTATCTGTTGGTGAAATGGATGGTAAAAATCACGGATTACCTCATGCCATACCCGCTTCCCGTCGGCTATCTTGTCAAACTCCTCCTCGACACTGGCCGTAAAATTATAATCGACGATATTCTCGAAAAACTGCATCAGGAAGCGGTTGACCAGGATACCGATATCCGTCGGGATCAGTTTCGCTTTCTCGTAACCGACTTTCTCTGTTTTTACGCTCTCCTTCAGCTGGTTTTTCTTCAGGCTGAGAATCACGTAATCTCTTTTAAATCCTTCTTTGTCTCCTTTCAACACATACTCCCTTTTCTGAATGGTGGATATGGTGGGAGCATAGGTGGAAGGACGGCCGATCCCCAGTTCCTCGAGCTTTTTCACCAGACTGGCTTCGGTATAGCGGAAAGGGATGACGGTGAAGCGCTGTGTCGCCTTGATGTCATCGGTGTGCATTTCCTGACCCTGTTGCATGGGAGGCAGCAGGTCTTCCTTCTCCTCACTATCCTCATCATCCGTCGACTCCTTGTATACCTTAAGAAATCCGTCGAAACGAATGACCTCTCCCCTGGCAATGAACTTTTCCGTTGAATTGCTGATGTCGATGGTCACTGTTGTCTTCTCAAGCAGGGCGTCTGCCATCTGGGAGGCGATGGTCCTTTTCCATATCAGATCATACAGCCGTTGCTGTGACACATCGCCTTCAATCTGTGCCTGGTTCATGTATGTGGGGCGGATCGCCTCGTGGGCTTCCTGTGCACCCTTGCTGCGCGTGGTGTATTTCCTGGTCTTCACATAATTGGCACCATAGGTCCCGGTGATTTCCTCCTTTGCCATCCCGAGGGCGAGGTTCGACAGGTTCACCGAATCGGTACGCATATAGGTGATCTTACCCGATTCATACAATTGCTGGGCGACAAGCATGGTCTTGGATACAGAAAACCCCAGCTTGCGGCTTGCCTCCTGTTGCAGGGTGGAGGTGGTAAAAGGCGGAGCAGGCGATTTCTTTGCGGGTTTGGTTTCAATGGATGCAACCCGGTACTTCGCCTCCCTGCATGCTTCCAGAAATTGCCTGGCTTCCTCCTTATTGTCGAACTTCCGGCTTAGTTCGGCTTCGACAACGACAGGACCGTCGGGGGTATCCACCTGAAAGTCGGCCGTGACTTTGAATGCGGACTGTGCCTTGAACTGCCTGATCTCTTCCTCTCTTTCCACGATCAGTCGAACGGCCACCGACTGTACCCGGCCAGCCGACAATGCCGGTTTCACCTTCTTCCAAAGCAGGGGTGAAAGCTCAAAACCGACCAGACGGTCGAGTACCCTCCTTGCCTGCTGAGCCATCACCAGGTTCCTGTCAATCGAACGGGGATGCTCTATGGCCGACAGGATGGCATTTTTGGTGATCTCGTGAAAGACAATCCGGCGGATTTTCTTTTCCTCAAGATCAAGGGTCTCGGCCAGGTGCCAGCTGATGGCTTCCCCCTCACGGTCTTCATCCGTCGCAAGCCAGACCGTCTCGGCATCCTTCGACAGCTTTCTTAAATCTGTGACAACCTTTTTCTTATCGGATGATATTTCATATAAAGGCAGAAATCCTTTTTCAATATCCACCCCCAAAGCCTTCTTCGATAAGTCCCTGACATGACCGAAACTGCTTTTCACCAGAAAATCCTTCCCCAGAAAGCCCTCAATGGTCCTGGCCTTGGCCGGAGACTCAACTATGACAAGATTTTTAAGCATCTTCCCTCTTTTTAAAGTGGCACAAAATTAAAATAAAACATTCTCCAAAAACAAAAAACCCGGATTTTTCTATTATATGGTATAGGGCATTGCCCAGGGCCGGGTGTCCGTCTGAATATCTGTATCCTTAGCTGATGTTAATCCCTTCATGAAAATGATCCGCTAAGCCTGTATTAACTATTTTTGCGCTGAATTGTTTTAGAACGACAGGCATCGGCATTAGTATAGATGCATTTTTTAGACGAAGTGGAAAAAAAATCCAGATTATTTATCGAAACTTACGGCTGCCAGATGAATTTCTCTGACAGCGAGATCGTTGGATCGGTGATGACGGATGCAGGCTACGAACTGACCACCGACCTGCAGGCGGCCGATGTGGTGTTTGTCAACACCTGTTCCATCCGCGACAATGCGGAACAAAGGGTCAGGAAAAGACTCAGGGAACTGCAATCGCTGAAGAAGAAAAAACCCGGCCTCATCATCGGCCTGCTGGGCTGCATGGCGGAAAGGGTGAAGGAACAGCTTTTCGACCAGGAACAACTGCTTGATCTGATCGCCGGTCCCGATGCCTACCGCGATCTTCCCCGGCTGATGGATGCTGCCACCGAAGGTCAGAAAGCCATCAACCTTATCCTTTCGGCTGATGAAACCTACGCAGACATCAGTCCCGTCCGCCTCGACGGCAAGGGAGTTTCTGCCTTCATCTCGATCATGCGGGGATGCGAAAACTTCTGCTCCTACTGCGTGGTTCCTTACACACGCGGTACAGAAAGAAGCCGCGATCCGGAAACCGTGCTGTCGGAAGCCCGTGGTCTCTTCGAACAGGGATACAGGGAGATCACGCTGTTGGGACAAAACGTCAATTCCTACCACTTGGAAATGCACGGTAAACCAGTTGATTTCCCATATCTCCTGGCCGAAGTGGCCGGCATCAGCCCCCTGCTCAGGCTGCGCTTTGCCACCTCACACCCCAAAGACCTCAGCGATAAACTCATCCACACCATCGCAGCACACCCGAATATCTGCCGCTCGGTCCACCTGCCCGTACAGTCGGGCAGCAACTTCATCCTCTGGGAAATGAACCGCAACTATACGCGCGAATGGTACCTCGACCGCATCCATGCCATCCGTGCCGCCATACCGGATTGTACCATCACTACGGATATCATCACGGGCTTCTGCGGCGAAACAGAAGCAGACCACCTGGATACGCTCAGCCTGATGCGTGAAGTGCACTTCGATCATGCCTATATGTTCCGCTATTCCGAACGGCCGGGGACGCTCGCGGCTCAGACGAAGAAAGACGATGTGCCCGGTGAAACCAAAAGCAGAAGACTCAACGAGATCATTCAGCTGCAAAACCGGCTTTCACTCGAGAGTAACCGTAACGATATGGGAAACATTTTCGAGGTGCTGGTGGAAGGTCACTCCAAGCGATCCAGGGAGCAACTGTCAGGAAGAACCAGCCAAAACAAAATGGTCGTCTTCCCTGGCAAGGGTCTGAAACCTGGTGACTACACCAGGGTCAAGATCACCTCCTGCACCTCGGCAACCCTGCTGGGGGAAGTTGTTTAATCCGGTGGTGGAAGCCGGTTTAGAAGTTTAGCCATCATACTGACCGTGTTAATTCTCTTTATTTTCAACACATAGAATCACATAGATAATTACCCTATGTGTCCTATGTGGTTCAATTAATTCTAGTTTACAGTAAAGGTGTTTATTGGTTTAGACGTTGAGTATTTGAAACAAGTGAGAAAAATGAAGGTAAAAAATTGAAATGAAGATAAAAGTGCTACTCAGATTTCAAGTCCGATGACAAAGTAGGCAGCACCGTGTTGAGGATTCAGGATCAGGCTGCCGTTCACAGGCAACGTATAGTGCTCTGTGATCTTCAGCTTCCGGCTTGCCCTGATACCGAGATTGATAATCCCCGGACTGCTGCCGTAATATCCTTCCATGGGTGTTCCGCCAAGAAATGCCTCACATTCGGTTTGCTTCACAGAGAATGGATATCGTACCTCGAGATAGGTGGAGTAATTATTCCTGTAGTAGGCTATTTTGCTGGTGGTATCGTAATAATCAAATTCATTGTCGGGTCCCATGAAAAAAGTAGCAACCGACAGTTTCAGCGGGAAGGATGCAGGTCCATCCCACCCCAGCATGCCTTCGATCAGGTGTCCGGTTTTATCGTAATTGTACTCGAAAAATCGAAGGGTATCGTTTGGCGTATAGAAATAATCATTCACGGTAAAGGTCAGGCTTTTCCAGGAGTACGAAAGCCAGCTGTCCACCTCGCGGTAAGTGCCGTGAAAATTGGAAGAGCCCCACAAACCCAGTTCGAACTGGCCATATGCCAGGCTCAGTGACGGCTGGATATTCGGACTGAGATCCCCTACCAGTCCGCGCCAAAGGTAACTGCTGACGACTTCAGCCGCCACATTCAGTTCAAGCTTGCAACTGTCTTTTTCCCGGGCCGCAAGCCAAAAAGGCTTTATCAGCAAAGACAAAATAAGCAGAAGGGTCAGGCAGGAAAACTGAATACCGGCTTTGTTTTTCATATGCGACGATCTTTTGTTCAGGCAAATGTATGGATTTATTGATGGAAGTCTGCGATTGTCGGCATTACTCTTATGAAACAGTTTTGCATTCGCAAACCTTTCAGGTATGTGTATAACTTCCGGGAATTCATCAGATATCCGGCATCATAACCTTAAAAACCGGAACCGGGTGCGACCTTAAAGCTTTATTACCTTCAGGAGTTTCATCTCAGGCTGACCCGGATAGTAGAACATCAGCCGCAACGTATACACTCCGGGTCGCATCCTACTCAACGAAATAAGCTGGGAGGCCAGGCCACCCGGTTTTTCGAGAATTCCTGTCAGCTTTGTTTCCTGTCCCAGGGCATCGAAAAGGCTGAGCTGAACCCGGCCGGCCCGGGGCAGGAAAAAGCTGATCTCAAGCTCACTGCCGGCAGGGTTGGGATGGGCGTTCAGTGAAAGCTCCCCGGGGTCCGGCAGCAGCTCCGGGATCAACAGGGCAGCCGGAGTGATGATGTTTCCAAGAAAGCCGGCAGCCTCACTGCCCGCTGCGATGCGGAAAGGCGGCCAGTCTGCCTTACGTGCCGTCAGAGAGATCCTGAAGAGCGCTTGGTCTGCCGGATTCTCCAGACCCCGGATACTGTACCAGGCAATCCGTAACTGGTTTCCATCCACTTTGTACAGAAAATCGGAAAATACATTATCCTCATAATCAAGCGATTCCGGGATGACATCCCAAATCCGGATGTCCTGAGAATCGAACTCGAAAACCAGGGAAAGCGCATGCAGCCTTTCCTTGATATCAGTATATACCGGAAGATGGATGGGTATATCATTGCTGATAATCATCGTTTCCGGTGACATAGTCAGCTCGAATGGCATCGCTGTTTTGGCTCCCGGGATATGAGAACGATCAAGATCCCCGGCGCACAAGGCATGCAGGTTCTTCACCGCCGGAATGCCAGGCTGCATGAGCACCTCGCCATCCTCAAACACCCAGTCGGGGATGGCAAATTGGGATGACATCCCTGTAAAACGCTTCATGATGCTGAGGGCATCCACGGCATTCACCGACCCGGATGCATCTACATCGCCGGCTGCCTCCTGAAGGGGACTGAGGCTGATCATCCCCACGAAAGACTTCATCGCAGTAAGTGCATCCACGGCATTGACGCCGCCGTGCGGCTTGGTGCAGTTCACACTGATATTATAATTACCCGGCTGACAGATATCCGCAAACAAATAATCACCCTGACTTCCTGTAAGGGTATCGGCAAGAGGCAAACCGCCCGATGAAAGCACGGCTGTGACATTGCTCAGCGGGGTCAATTGCAGATTGTCATACAGAACCTGTCCCATAATGTAAGGGCATCCGCCGATGGTGACCCTGACGGAATCGATACCGGTACAGCCCCTGCTATCGGTGACGCTGACATAATAAGTTGTAGTTGAAATGGTTGTCACCGGTTCCGAAATGCCCGTCCCACCGAAACTCCATAAATAATTGTAAGGTGGAAGTCCTCCGGTGGCCGTACATGAAACAATTGTACTTGCCGCTTGCAGGAAAGTCTGATCGGGGGAGCAAGACACAACAGGTCCTTCCAGAAATTCAAGAGTAAAAGTCGTGTCGAAGCTGCAGCCTGCCGTATTGGTCAGATTCACAGTGTAGGTATAAATACCCGGATTAGATTGAAAAACAATCATTTCATGATTATTTGAGGATAAAATGCCCGGTCCCACCCAGGTAACGGAGTCAGTAAGCACTTCATACACCCATGAATATGGCATGAGGGAGTCGGCAAACACAAGCTGCCACCAGAAAACCCAGCCGTTATCTCCGGGAGTATCATCAGACAGCTTTAAAGTCCAGTTCCCGTTGACAGGACAACCAAGAAGGTTTGAAAAATCCTGCGAGGGGAGATAGCTGCCGCTGTCGAGCAAAGGAAATCCTCCGGGTGGCGGTGGAATGCAATTACCGGTATTGGCATATAAAAGCATCGGATCATACTGGGAATTCATGGAGAAGCGGTATGTCCATCCCTGTCCGGGCGGATTTTGCAGCGGATCCGACAGGCAGGAAGGAGGCGAAATGCAGTCAAACTGCGTATGGTTGGTGATCCCCAGGGGTAAACCCAAAAAGCAGGTATCGGTTTGTGAGGCGCTTTTCAGGAGTACCGACTGGCCATTCGGACATTCAATGCTTATTTCCAGGTTTCCTGAGGCAGAATGCTCCATGTTCACAGTAAGCATGCTTACCTGACCGGCATCCGTGATCACCATATTCCCTCCGGGATTGCTCACATTTAAAACAGATTCGATGGTAATCCCCGATGCTGCACCACCGTCAGGGATATATTTTGACGTATCAAAGGTCATCAGTTGGGGAAGTGTATGATATACCAGGGATGAATGGAATTGAACATGGTCGGTTTCGGCAGACCCTGCAGTGATGGTTACCGGAATCCCGGTGCAAAAGCCCACGCCCGTGTTGAATGCCTCGATGGCGGGAGTGGTGATGTTGACCCTTGCGACCAGTTTCGGCTGACTGCTGCATCCATTGCAATCTTTTACAGTCAGGAAAACTTCATAGCCTCCCTGCCCGGGAAACTGATGTGATACTGCCTGTCCAAGCGCTATGTTTCCATCACCGAAATCCCAGATAAACAAGCTTGCAGAATCCGACTGATGATAATACGTATCATTTTCCGGATAGAGGGCAGTCGCATTGAAACTAACGCTTCCATTTGCACAGATCAGGATATTGATGCTGTCGACAAGAGGCGGATTCGATGCGGAGAGTTGCGGGATCACCTGCTGGCATGAATCCAGACCATAAACCACCATACTGCAGGTGTCGTTGGTGAGATCAATGTCTAGGGGGAGCTGGGTGTACACTTGAAGCGTGTACATATTCTGAGGAATCATATAATTCACCGGAAACTGAAACATGACGGTTCCGTTGGCCGGCAGACCGGATGGCCCCGGAATGGAAAGGATTTCACTCACCGGCGGGTTGTTTCCGACGGAATAGCTGAGCGGGATGGTAAACAGCGGTCCCGGACCGTAATTTTTCACCATACAATGCACCTGCATCATACCCTCTGCCGTATCCGGAAGATGTGTAACTGACAATACGCCGGCATCAACCGGACCAGGATGGATCAAGGCTGTATAGTCTTCGGTCTCTCCCCAGGTATATGTTCCGCAGGCATGAATATTGACAGGAGTATAGGCCTCGACAGCCACCACCCTGAAACGGGTGTAACCCGGCAGGGCGGTGTACGGCAGGGTCACAGATCCTGAAATGATGTTATTGGAAGATGTGGTGGGCCCTCCGGTAAATACCGTTTCGGCAGCCTCGTCAAATTGTCCGTCATGGTTCCAGTCGACAAAGGCCTTGCAACAGGTGGAATAAAAACTTCCCTGGTATATAATACTGACACTGAGCGGGTATGTATTTCCGGCAGCCAGGTGTACAGGGGGCACATTGAGTGTATTATCCGTGTAAGTTGCCATGGAAGCCGGATTGTTGTATACCGGGGTGGCAATCCCGTTATCCAGGTTGCTGATGCTGACATTGCCGATATCTTCATAACCGGTGGAAGTGGCGGCAGAAACACAAATTGAAGGAATATTGCTTGCGACCTGCTTAACTACTGTATCATTCTCCGGAACTGTATCGCCCGGCACACTGATCCAGTCTTTAAAATAATAATATTGAGGGATATTCAGGTCGGCGGGAGCAATGAAAGTGTAGACGGCCGTGTCGCCGGGCTGCAGGATTCCGGTGAAGTTTTCCGTCACCGCCGGAAGGTTATTGATCTGATACGACAGGGGGAAGTTGGAAATTGCCTGGGAACCGTAGTTTTTAATCCTGACTCTGACTGTTTCACTGTTTCCCAGGTTAACACCGGAAACCGGTGTAATATGTTGAAGCATGGCGCCATCGAAAAGCGGAGGAGTTGCAACAAACACCGTATCCGGGATTATCTCTCCGACACAGCCGTTTGACCAGATGGGCCTGATGTAATATACTGTTGTTTCATACAGGGGCGGAGTGGTATAGGTCAATCCTGTCGCCAGTTGTACTCCTCCGACGGGAGCGCTGAACCAGTAACATGTGGCCGTAGTGCTCACTGTCAGGCTTGCCATGGCTCCGTAAGCGATATAGGCTGGTGTAACAAGCGGTTGCGGAGGCATAACCAGGGAGATCACTTGTTTGACCAGGGTATCGTTCCATGGGATGGGATCGCCGGCAAGGTTGATCCAAACCTTCAGAAAGTATGTGGAGTCTTGGCCGGCGACCGGCAGATCGAGGGTGGCGGCGAAAAAATAAGTCAGTGTTTCGCCCGGAGCAATGGTTCCGGGGACGTTTTCGGTAATCACAGGGCTGGAGGGGCTTATTCTGTAACTGGCGGTCAATCCCCCCAGTATGCTGTCCTGCCCTTCATTTTTGATGTTGATCCCCATTTCAATGTCCAGCATATTACATCCGGAGGGAGGAATCAATATTTGCTGCAGGGAAGCTTCCATTGCCGCGGGTTCCGAAATGCTGAAATTATCAAGGCTGATTCCGGCCAGATGATTTGTCTGGTCTGATGTAAACACGTAGCGAAATCTGACGGAACCGGCAACATGGTTGAGAAATCCAAGCTTGTAGGCGGATTTCTTCCATCCTCCGGAGTTGCCGTTCCATGCCGGTTTGCCATTTATCACCATAGTACTGCTATACCAGTTGCTGCCAAGGGTGTCATTGACGCTTCCGAGTATCTGCCAGTTTGAACCATCCGTGGTATATTCCATCCGGGTACCGTCATAGTTCGCTTCCGTCCGAAAGTTCAACCAGAACTGCAATGTTGCATCCTCCACATCACTGAAATCGAAAAGGGGAGATGTGAGGATACAGTTGGCGGAGGCTGCATAGGCCGTACTCAGGTTCACATCCCATGCATTTGGGAGTGATTTGACAGAGTTCGTCTCGCCGTAAGACGGTGTTCCCAGCTCCCAGGCCGTATTCTGATTGGTGCCTGCAAAGCCCGGAGTCCAAAGTACTGTTCCTGCATCGAAGTAATCAAAATACGGCAGGGAGAGTGGTTCTTTTGCGGTGAACAGGATACAGTCCGTTTCCGGTTCAAGTGCAATGTTCACGGCGAGGGAGGCATCAATGGCAACGATGAACCAGCAAATCTGGTCCCCGTCGTTCACCTGAGGAATCAGGCCTGTCATCGTATCCTGTCCTGTAAGGCTCATTCCGGCAGTATCCGGTAAGCCATTATTGATGGTATAAACGATAAATGCAGTGTCGATCCCGCTGGAATCCGTGATCAGTGCACTGACCTGGAAAGGTCCCGTATTCCATACCAGGTCGACTGGCGATGACGGAAGGATTACGATCTGGGGAGGGATCAACTCCCAGGGTGAGGCTTCAACCCGGACATTATCGAGAAACCAGCCTGCATTTCCCGAGGGACCGGACGTGCCTCCGTCCTGTAACTTAAAACGTACCATAGCTGAAGGACAATTGTCCAGGATGGTCGAGAGGTCAAAGGTCTCTGTCCTCCACCAGGAAGCCTGAGGCACCGCCGCCGGAGAGGCCGGCAGCCATGCCTGGGGATAGGTTGCAGAATTGAACCTGTTGCCGGAGGTTGCAAACTGACCTGACCCAAGGTACTGTACATAAGTCAGTTGCGTCCAGGTGGCTCCTGCATTGGCCGACACTTCGACGGTGGCATTGTCCAGGAAATCAACCTTGCAGATATGGTCGAAGACCAGGCGGACAGTTGACATGCCGGCAGTACTGAATGGAATGCCGGTCAGATATACCGTATTCCCCGGTTTCACCTGGCAGGAATCAGACCGCAAAGAATTCGTTCCTGAATGCAGCCGGGTGTTGATGGAAAAACCATATCCCGGAACCGGAACAGAGGAATTGACCATACTGTCGGCCAGGCCCGGCAACTCAAAGTTTTCATGAAATGCATTGTACAACTGCGCGGCAGCATTCCCAGATATGCTTAACAGCACGCAAAGTAACAGGAACCTGATCATTTCAAATCATGCTAAGAAAGTAATTTTTCTCCCAATTCAGTAAGACTCGTATCTTTTGTCATCGTTGCCCCATCTGCCCACTTCATCGAATCAACAACACCTCAGTCGGTTTCAATCAATGCGTTGATCCTTAGAATCTAATCGAATGGCTGCCTTCATAATGTTCCGAATCTGATGTTGGTTTTAAACCGTCATCTCTCCCCTGAGCGGTGTTCCCAGCAGTCTGATCACTTCTTCTCTCGAAAAACCTTCACCCAGCAGGTACATCAGCTTGGTCAGGGCGGCTTCGGTCGTGATGTCGTAACCGCCTGTGACGCCGATTCTTCCCAGTCCGGCACTGGTCTCGTACTTTCCGATATCCACCGAACCTCCCTTGCACTGGGTCACGTTAAAGACGATGATTCCGCTGTCAATGGCACGCTGCAGCGTATCGAGGAACCATTGGTCGGTGGGGGCATTACCGGAACCGAATGTCTCAAGGATCACGGCCTTCAAATCCCCGGTCTGAAGTACCGATTCGGTAAACTGCCGGTTGATTCCCGGGTAAAGCTTCAGTATGGCAATATGGGTGTCGAGGGCGGTATGGATTTTCAGTTTCCTGAAGTTCGGTTTGAGGATGCTTTCCCTGTTATAGCGGATATTCACCCCGATCTGTGCAAGCAAGGGATAGTTCCCTGAAAGAAAAGCCTCGAAATGTTCCGCATTTACCTTGCTGGTGCGGTTCCCGCGGTAAAGTTTGTTCTCGAAACAGATGCTGACTTCGGGTACCAGGGGCGTCCCCTCCTCATAAGCGGTGGCAATTTCCACTGCATTGATGAAGTTATCCCTTCCGTCGTTGCGGATCACACCCATGGGTAACTGAGAGCCGGTGAAAACCACAGGCTTGTTCAGGTTCTCAAGCATAAAACTCAATGCCGAAGCGCTGTATGCCATGGTATCGGAACCATGTAACACCACGAATCCTTCATAAGACTCATATTTCCGGGCAATCACTTCTGCAATCTCAGCCCAGAACGAAGGTTTCATGTTGGAAGAATCCAGCAGGGGGTCAAAGGCGTGAATATCACAGTGCACATTGAAATTTTTCAGCAAGGGAATATGCTGATACAAATGATCAAAGTCGAAGGGGCGTAGCGAACCGCTGTCAGGATCCTGCATCATGCCAATGGTGCCGCCGGTATAGAGAATAAGAACTGATGACATATTATTAGGAGACTTCATTAAACTTGCTGTACCTGATCATCCCTTGAAATGGCCAACATGGACTGTTCCGGGATGAGGACCCGTATATCCTTCAAAAATAGTCAGATTTACTGTATGAAAATTGCCCGCCCGGCAGGAATTGCCTATTTTTATGGCAACAAAGCGGAATACCCATGAGAAACAAATGCTTTTCTTCCCTGAGCAGGGTGTCTGGAGTGATTATCACCTCCATGGCCCTGACGGCAGCAGCGGTGCTGAACACAACGCCCTGCTCCGGCCAATGCTGCAATTATTTTGATTCGGGCCAGAGCCTTGGCACCTCACCTACCTTTGGAGTGGCGCTCGGTGATTTCGACGGGGACGGTGACCAGGATGCCTTCACCATCGATGCCTATGAAGACATCGAAATCTACTTCAACAACGGAGCCGGCACGTTTACCCTGGCACAGCAGATCATCCCCATTCCCGACGAGGAGGATAATTTCGGCGTCCATGTGTTTGATGTGGACAATGACAACGACATCGACGCCATCGTGGTGCCTTTTTACAGTTCTTCCGGATTGAAGATTTACAAGAATGACGGAACCGGCAATTTCACCCTTTACCAGACGGTTTCCTCCAACCTTGGCAGCCGTTATGCAGGCATCGCCGATGTGGACGGTGACGGCGACAGGGATGTCATCCTGCCCGGCGGGATGTCAGCTACCACCAAAGTCTTTAAAAACAACGGAAACGGTTATTTCACCCAGTTTTCCTCCATCACCCTCACCAACTTCGGACAAGCCAATGACATCGCCGTGGGAGATCTGGACGGGGACTTTGACATCGATGCCGTGGTGGTTTCAAGCAATGCGGCCGGCAGACTGTTGCTGAACGACGGAAGCGGCAATTTCACGGATGCCGGGCTCACCATCGGAAACACCTCCGATTCATACTATACTGCCGAGGCCGGGGATATGGACAAGGACGGAGATGCCGACCTGGTGTTCGGCGGCATGTATTGCCCGCTCACGGTGATCAAAAACCTGGGTGGTTCAAGCTTTGTCGTAGACAGTACTTACGCAAGCAGTAATTATGACAAGCATATGATCCTTGCCGACTATGATTTCGACGGCGATATCGATGTTTTCGTCTCCACTTACGGCAGCCATGGACTCGAAGTATGGAGCAACGACGGGGAGTGCATCCTCAGCCTCTGCTACCAGAACCAGCCACCCATGCCGGGCACCTATTCCCACGGCTTCGACATCGGCCTGATCGACAACGATATTTACCTCGATGCCTTTATGGGAGAATTCGGCAGCAGCGGGGACAAGGTATTTTTTGCAGCCCCGGCCTTTTATGTGATGAATATACAGGCAACAATCTGCGACGGGGAAGTATACACTTTTCCGGATGGAACCTCATCCTCCGTGGCCATGGTGCAGACCAGCCACCTGACTGCCATCAACGGCTGCGACAGCATCATCATCACCGATCTCAGCGTCACCATTGTCAACACGGCGGTTACACTCAACCAGGTCACCATCACCGCCCAGCAGGCAGGAGCGGTTTACCGGTGGCTCGACTGCAACAACGGCTTTGCACAGATCAGCGGTGCCACCCAGCAAAGCTTCACTGCCACTGTCAGCGGCTCTTATGCGGTGGAAGTCACATACGACGACTGTATTGACACTTCGGATTGCATCCCGGTGGTGGTGACCGGACTTCCCCGGGAAGTAAAGGACGGCATCAGCATCCGGCCAAATCCTGCGGGCGACTACCTTTTCATTGAAACCTCCGGACAATCCCTGCCGGTACACATCAGGATCGTCGATCTGTCTGGCAGGGTGTTGCAAGAAACCATATTGACGGAAATCGACCAGGCCCGCCTTTCACTTTCCGGATTGAGAAACGGCTATTACCTGCTGCATTGTTCCGACCGATCGGGAATCCTGTCCACCCTGCCCCTGGTGAAGGCCGGGAATTGAGAACCTGAGCTGTTTTATGCCGACACGGAATGGGTTTGCGAAAAATGCTCTGATGCGGTGTACGGCATTACGCATACTAAAAACAGCTTTGCATGCGCAAACCTGTCAAGTATGAGGTTAAAAATTATCCCCGTAAATTTAAGAAAAAATATTCAATTTGCGGGATTAATTTGTAAACAAATGATAATCAGAAATTTAACAGCAAGAATAATCAGCAGTCTCGAAAATTTTCCTGCAGTAGCTATATTGGGGCCAAGGCAGGTCAGTAAAACTACACTGGCGAAATCACTTAAAAATGATTTACCGCATGAATCGCTTTACCTTGATCTTGAAAACCCGCTCGATGTCTCGGTTTTATCAGCTCCATTGGTACGAAAAAGAACTACCTGATCATCCCTAAGCTGAAAGTCCCGTACCGGCTTGGAATAAACATCCAGGTAACGGATCTTCTCCACTTTCTGAACCAGGAAGTGACGTTGTTGGACAAATTCTGACCAGATGAATCGTATATATATCGTGATATCTCATATATCAGTCCGCTTCAAATAAAAACAAGGCCCTGGCATTTTTTGTGGTGACTTCCGCCACCGTCTCAGGCGATATTTTTTTGATTTCGGCGATTTTTTGTGCGATAAACGGGATCAGTGAAGGTTCATTCCTTTGGCCTCTTTTGGGATGAGGCGGCAGAAAGGGCGCATCGGTTTCTAGGACGATGTAATCCAATGGAATGGCCTCCACCACCCTGGCCATTGCGGAGTTCTTATACGTGACCACCCCACCGATCCCGAGAAAGAAGCCCATTTCTATGACCCGCCAGGCCTGGTCTGCATCACCGGGGAAACAGTGAAAGACGCCGCTCATGCCTCCGGCCATTCCCGTTGGAAAAGTTCCTGACGAAATTTCCTTCCTAACGACTTCCATGGCCTCTTCCAGCGAATTCCGGGTATGAATTACCAGGGGTAAATGGTATTGCTCAGCCCACAGGATCTGCCGGCGGAATGCATCGATCTGTTCGTCCTTAAAGCGCTTATCCCAGTAAAGGTCAATGCCCACCTCGCCGATGGCACAACACTTTCTTTGCTGCAACAACTTTTCAATCCAGGCCAGTTCCTCCTGGTAATTCTCCTTCACGCTGGTGGGATGCAGACCCATCATCGGAATACAGCATTCAGGCCAGGTATCGCACATGGCGAAAAGATCCCCGGTGGTCCGGCTGTCGATATGGGGCAGCAGCATCTTTCCGACACCTGCTTCGAGGGCACGTGCAAGCATTTCAGGCCGGTCGTGATCAAACTCCTTTAAGTAAAGATGTGCATGGGT
The DNA here is from genome assembly GCA_022709385.1 of Bacteroidota bacterium. Classification (GTDB taxonomy): domain Bacteria; phylum Bacteroidota; class Bacteroidia; order Bacteroidales; family CAIXZF01; genus JAKLIX01. The sequence goes on from JAKLIX010000015.1 coordinate 61,737, forward strand.
ATCGATATATTCAACTTCTTTCATGTATTCGCTGTTTCACACCGAAGCAAAGGTACGAGCAAATTCCTACCTTTGCGAAAAACACCGGCATGAAGGTATTGGTGATCCGTTTCAGTTCCATCGGGGATATGGTACTTACCTCTCCCGTGCTGCGCTGCCTGAAACAGCAATTGCCCAAAGCTGAGATCCATTACCTGACCAAGGAACAATTCCGCCCGGTAATCGAGGCCAATCCTTACATCGACAGGATAATTACCATTCGGAATAAAGTAAAGGAAGTGATGCCGGAACTCAGGAACCACCGCTATGATCTCCTGGTCGATCTGCATAAAAATTTCAGGTCGTGGCAGGTGATTCTGGGCCTGAGAAAACCTTACGGTACATTTTCGAAACTCAATATCCGGAAATTCCTGCTCTGCAGGTTCAACATCAACCTGCTGCCGCCCGTTCATATCGTTGACCGCTATTTCATGGCCGTCAAAAAACTCGGTGTAAGCAACGACAGGCTGGGACTGGATTATTATATACCTGAAGGGTCGGATCCCTGGAAGACACTTCCCGGAATGGCCCGAACCGGCTTTACCGCCCTGGTGATCGGAGGGAAACACCCCACCAAACAGCTGCCCCGGGAAAAACTGCTTGAAGTGTGCAAAAACCTGAAGCAGCCGGTTGTTTTACTCGGAGGGCCGGAAGACAGGGAAACAGGAGATTTTATCACGGGTGCCCTGAAGGGAAACGGGCAATGGTCAGGCCCGGAACTGATCAAACATCTGAGGGATCAGACAGCATACACGGAAAGAGTGAATGCCGTGGTGAATGCCTGCGGGGTGCTGAGCCTGCACGAATCAGCAGCGGTGATCAGGAATGCAGACCTGGTGATCACCCACGATACAGGCCTGATGCATATTGCGGCTGCCCTTAAAAAAGACATCATCTCTGTCTGGGGCAACACCATCCCGGAATTCGGCATGTTTCCCTACTACCCCGCAGATTTCAAGGGGCGGTCTAAAATTCTTGAAGTGAAAGGATTAAACTGCCGGCCATGCAGTAAGATCGGTTATAAGGCCTGTCCTAAAGGGCATTTCCGCTGCATGAAAGAGATACCGGCAATTGTACCGGAGGAGGACCGTTTCTGGCTTTAATCAGTCCTTCCTGCAGTTCATGTTCCTGTGCATACCCGGCCAGCAGTTCACTGAAAACCTCTTTTACTGACTGAAGTTTGGTTGCCCTGTAAGCGTTTGCTCCTGCGAAGGCAAAGCTTTCATCCATTTTACCCCTGGCTGAATTCAGCAGTGCAAGGGCAATACAGTAGGGGGCCTGCTCGTAATCGCATGGTTTCAGGCATTTCCACGGACAGGTGAACGGTTTTGTCTCTCCCTTGTTGATCTGGTCGACGAAATCATTGCGTATAACCCTACCGGGCAAACCTACCGGGCTGTCGATAATGGTGATATCTTCTTCTCTGCTGTTGATATAACTCATCTTAAACGCTTCGGATGCATCACATTCGTAAGTGGTCACAAAGCGGGTACCCATTTTGACTGCCTGAACACCCATTCGCATGATCCGGTATATGTCAGCACCTGTATATATGCCGCCGCCGGCAATCACGGGGATCTTCCGGTGATGGGTTGTTTCAAAGGACTTTACAACCTCAACGATCTCCTTTGTAATCTGTTCCAATGTCTTTGATTTATCGTTCAACTCCTGGCGGGAAAAACCAAGATGCCCGCCTGCCAGGGGTCCTTCCACGGCGACCGCATCGGGAATGTGACCAAACCTTAACTGCCAGTATTGAAAGATTATTCTGGCAGCCTTGGCTGAGGACACTTTCGGAATAAATTTGGTTTTAATGTTCCGGAAGCCGGTATCCAACACAAATTCAGGAAGTTTCAGAGGCATCCCCGCCGAAAGGAACACCACATCGGCTTCTTCTTCAATGGAAATCTTCAACAGGTCATCATAATCGGTCAAAGCCACCATCAGGTTCACGCCCAAAACGCCTTTCGTAAGCGATCTGGCCTTCCGTAACTCATTCCTCAATCCCTCTCTGTTCGCCTGCCGGAGATTACGCTCATAGCCTTCCATCGACATCCCGATACAGGCTGCCGAAATAACCCCGATTCCACCTTCACGGGCTACAGCAGAAGCCAGTCCCGACAACGAAATCCCCACACCCATGCCTCCCTGGACGATGGGCAGGGGAACCTTCAAATCACCTATTATCAGTGGATTCATCATAGTATCATCATTTGGGAGGCTAAGATAATGACGCAATGCTGAAACCTTCTTTCTTAGGGCTGCAATCATCCGGAAAAGGGGTGAAAGCGGAATACAGGGGTGAAAAGGTACCCGGCAGGGGTGGACTTACATCAGGCGAATCAACTCCTCGAGTTTATCAACCGCAGTCTTTGAGATTGGAACAGCAAAATCAAGGCCCTCAAAATAAAGTCTGTACCCCTGCGACTGCCCCTCCACCCTGTCGATATAGTTGATATTGATAAGATAAGACCGGTGACAGCGATACAGGAAGGCATAGTCGGCAAGCAAGCCTTCAATGTTTTTCAGGCTGTTCCTGATCAGTTGGCGTTTTACCAATCCTTCATCCTTCCAGTAAACCTCCACATAATTATCGGCCGACCTGATTACAACGAGCAGGCGTGCTTTGATGGACAGTTTTTCTTTCTGGTACTCAGATTCAAAAACCACGAGCCTCTCATGCGACTCTTTGCTTTCCTTTAATTTACGGTTCAGTTCATTGGCAGTCTGGAGATGCAGGCGCAACAGTCTGTTCCTGTTGATTGTCACCAGGATGGTGATCGGAATGACCGCTGTCAGGATCATATTGAAAATGAAGAAGGCATTGACGGCAGGTATCCAATCCCGTTTTTCAGGAAAGAAATACACGAAAGCCTTATAGAAGACGAGGTAGCAAAACACAATGAAAACCAGTATCCAGAGATCCCAGAGGATTTCCTTCCAGACTTTCCATTCTTTTCTCAGGAAAATACCCGGCAGGTAACTTGGTACCACGAGAAGGTTAATGCTGAGTGAAAAGAAAGTGATCAGAACGATGGCACTGATAAGCAAGAACTTATCGGCATAAGCCAAAATATTGAGTTTAAATGGCTGAAAAACCAGCAGAAAAATGAAAACGACCAGGGTAATAACAATGATGGATTTTACATTACTCTTCAGGTCATCATTGAACCTGTAAGGTTTGTTTAAAAAATTTGTCATCCACAGTACACTCCCATGATCATCGACTGGTAAAAGATGGTTTATATCGTCCGCTTATCCGGCAAAAACAGCAGCCTTGCGGGTTTCTGCACACACTTTTGAATTAAAGAACTCCCGGTTAAGCCGGGCGATATTGGTGAGTTTGATTTCTTTCGGACATTCGGCTTCACAGGCCCCGGTGTTGGTACAATTGCCAAACCCGGCTTCATCCATGCTTTTCACCATATTCCGGACTCTTTCCACCGCCTCCGGTCTTCCCTGTGGCAAGAGTGCGAACTGGGAAACCTTGGCACTGACAAAGAGCATGGCGGAGGCATTCTTGCAGGCAGCCACACAGGCACCACAGCCGATACAGGCAGCCGCGTCCATCGAGAGATCGGCCTGGTACTTGGGAACAGGCATGGCATTGGCATCCTGAGCCCCCCCGGCATTGACAGAAATGTACCCACCCGCCTGTATGATCCTGTCAAAGGCATAACGATCCACCATCAGGTCGCGGATCACAGGAAATGCCCGCGACCGCCAGGGCTCGATGGTAATGGTATCCCCGTCTTTAAACTTTCGCATGTGTAACTGACAGGTGGTAATCGCCTTGTCGGGCCCATGGGGTTTGCCGTTGATATACAAACTGCACATCCCGCAGATACCCTCCCGGCAGTCATGGTCAAAAGCCACGGGCTCCTGCCCCGATCTGACCAACTGCTCATTCAGAATATCCAACATCTCCAGAAAAGAACAATTGGGCGAAATCCCCTTCACCTGATACTTCTCAAACCGCCCTCCGCTCTTCGCATTCTTTTGTCTCCAGATTTTCAGCTTCAAGTCCATATTCAGCATTTTAAATCATATCAAACCATGCCTTTCAAATACAAAACGGCCCAGCCTATTTGTAGTTCCGCTGTTTCACCTCAATAAACTCATATTCAAGTACTTCCTTATGCAACTCGTGTTTGCCGTCGCCCTGGTACTCCCAGGCTGCGACATAGGCATAATTGGCATCGTCGCGCAGGGCTTCCCCTTCATCGGTCTGAAATTCCTCCCTGAAATGACCTCCGCAGCTTTCGTTGCGGTTGAGCGCATCCAGGGCCATCAGTTCGCCCAGTTCCAGGAAGTCAGCTACCCGGTTCGCCTTTTCAAGTTCTGTATTCAATTCATGCATCGTACCGGGGATTCTCACATCCTGCCAGAATTCCTGCCTGAGCTCCTGTATCATCCCGACGGCTTTCTTTAAACCCGCTTCATTCCTGCCCATACCCACATACTCCCACATAATCCTGCCAAGCCGCTTGTGAAAATCATCCACGGTTTGTTTTCCCTTGATGCTCATAAGCTTTTCCAGCCTGTCTGCCACTTGTTTCCCGGCAGCGGCGAATTCTTCCTTATCGGTAGAGATGCGGGCAGTCCGTATTTCTGAACTGAGGTAATTCTGAATCGTGTATGGGATCACGAAATAGCCGTCGGCCAGTCCCTGCATCAGCGCGGATGCCCCGAGGCGGTTGGCGCCGTGATCGCTGAAATTGGCTTCACCCAGCACGAAACAGCCCGGAATGGTGCTCATCAGCTCATAATCCACCCAGATCCCGCCCATGGTATAGTGAACGGCAGGATAGATCATCATCGGGTTTTCATATGGATTTTCATCCACGATCTTTTCGTACATCTGGAAAAGATTCCCGTACCTTTCCTCAATTGCGCTTTTCCCTAACCTGCCAATGGCATCGGCGAAATCAAGGAAGACGGCCAGGCCGGTCTCACCCACGCCAAATCCGGCATCGCACCTTTCTTTTGCGGCCCGTGAGGCCACATCTCTCGGCACCAGATTACCAAAAGCCGGATAACGGCGTTCGAGGTAATAATCACGGTCTTCTTCCTTTATCTGTGTCGGCCTGAGTTTACCGTGACGAAGCGCCTCCGCATCTTCCTTCCGCTTTGGAACCCAAATCCTCCCGTCGTTGCGAAGGCTCTCACTCATCAGGGTAAGCTTAGACTGGTAGTCTCCGTGCACAGGGATGCAGGTGGGATGGATCTGCGTAAAGCAGGGATTCCCGAAATATGCACCCCTTTTGTAAATCTGCCAGAGGGCGCTTCCGTTTGATCCCATGGCATTGGTAGAAAGGAAAAACACATTGCCGTAGCCACCTGTCGCAATCACCACCGCATGGGCAAAATGCCTGTGGAGTTCACCTGTGATCAGGTCCCGTGTGATGATTCCCCGGGCCTTGCCGTCGATGATCACCAGGTCCTGCATTTCCTCCCGGGGGTAAAGCTTCACCGTACCCTTCTTCACCTGGCGGCTGAGCGAACTGTAAGCACCCAGCAACAACTGCTGACCCGTCTGACCGCGGGCATAGAAGGTTCTGGAAACCTGAGCCCCGCCGAATGACCGGTTATCCAGCAAACCGCCGTACTCCCTGGCAAAAGGGACACCCTGGGCCACGCACTGGTCTATGATCAGGTTGCTGACCTCAGCCAAACGGTACACATTGCCTTCCCGGGCCCGGTAATCACCTCCCTTGATGGTATCATAAAACAGTCGGTAGATGCTATCCCCGTCGTTCTGGTAGTTCTTTGCGGCATTGATCCCACCCTGTGCGGCAATGCTGTGAGCACGGCGCGGACTGTCCTGGTAACAAAAATTCTTCACGTTAAAACCCAGCTCTCCAAGGCTGGCAGCAGCCGCGCCACCGGCGAGACCCGTACCCACCACAATGATGTCAAGCTTGCGCTTATTGGCCGGATTGACAAGGTTTTGATGTGATTTGTAATAAGACCACTTCTCCTCAAGAGGGCCCGGAGGTACTTTAGAGACTAATCGCGTCATGGTTCATTGGCTTGGTGATGACCAAAATTAAGTTTTTTTACTTCTGTTGTTCCAGTGAAAAGAGATATTTATACTATTTCTAAATTGCCAGACTTGCTTCAAATCCGGAATTTTCAAAACTAATTTTCTAATCCTTATTGTATTTAATTGTATACCACTAAGATAGGCATACACCCTTCAATCTGCCACATCATCTATATTTCTGCCGTAAACAGGATTAAGCCCGGAAAGAACATATGTACTCAATCAAACTATTACATTTGACTGTAAATCATTACCAGAGTATTTTTAGCATTTGTTTACCAAAGGATTTATCAAACAAATATTTGAATCAATGAAACAGGCTTACATCATGGCAGTAATGACATTTTATTTGTTATTCAGCTGTTCAGGAAAATCAGAACAGGAGGGTTCTGAACAACATACAACTTCCGGTAAGAAGGAGGGAAACACCCTCATCCTCCAAAAAACCACCGAAGCCAGGGAAAGGGCCTTCACCTTTCTGCTTCCTAAAGGATGGATCGTGGAGGGCGGCATCCTGAGGGTTGATCCGAATGCGGCCGGAGGCCCGGCCCAGGCCATAGAGGCAAAAGTTGACATGACCATCAGCAAAGATCCCCAGCGCAGGGTCATGACGCGCTGGCTGCCTGATTTATTTTATATCGACATGTCGGGGCAGCCGGCAGCGGGGATGTTTCCCATCGGAAGCACCAACAACGGCATGATCGTGATGCCGAAAATGAATGCCTCATCCTACCTGCAACGCGTGGTTTTTCCCTATCTTCATCCTTCGGCAACAGAAGTGAAGATACTGGAAGAAAAGCCGGCGCCGGGCCTTGTGGACATCATGAGAAGGGAAGACTGGGTCATACAGATACCCCTGCAGTATGATGCTGCCTCCCTGCTGGTTCAGTATGCCGAAAACGGGGTCACCTATAAGGAAGCCATGGTCAGTGGCATTATGGATTTCGGGATGTACGGGGCCGGTACCTGGAAAAACAGGCATTGTTTTGTTTACAGGGCCCCGGCTGCAGAGTTTGACCAGTGGCGCGGTCCCTTCTCCCTGATATTGAACTCTGTCAGACTTAATCCTGAGTGGGTGAAGCGGGAAATTCAATTTCAGATATCAGCCGGGAGGTTCGTTGTTCAGACACAGGCGGAACTTCAGCGGATTGAACAGGAAATCCACAACAGCCACCAGCGGACAAATTCCGAGATCATGAATGATGCCTACCTCAACCTGACCGGTAAAGAAGAATACGTGAATCCGTTCACCAGGGAAACCGAGATTGGCACCAATGAGTACAATTACCGCTGGCAGAACGAACAGGGGGATATTATCTATACCGACAACATGAATTACAACCCCAACCAGGATCCCTCCCTGCAGGTACAGGGTTTTCAGAAAAGCCAGCCTAGAAAAAGGTAAGCCGGACCGCTTCTAAGCGATCCTGCAAAGCTCCGTCAGGTTGGCAATCTGGAATACCTTCATTACCGTCGGACTGACGTTCATGAGGCTGAATTTTTCCTTTCCCAGTATTTTGGCCAGTTTCAGGCAAAGTCTCAGAAAGGTTGAAGACACAAATTCGACCTTATCCAGGTCAAAAACCACTTCGTTATGCTGGGATTTGATTCTCATGTCCATCTCCCATTCCAGGCTCTGGCTGGAGATGGTGTCCAGCCTTTCTTCCAAGGCACAGATCAGTTTTCCGTTTTCTTCGCGAAATGTGTTCATATGCTGCTTTTTATAAATAATTGCGGTGATACATCGGGGAGATATCATCAATGGTGAGGGATTCATCGAGGTAGGCTGAGGCGTCAAAACGCACGAATTTCTGATTCTCTCTCCTTTTGAGCACCCGCTGGATATTGATCAGGTGGCGGGCGCTTACATTGTCCGTGGTGATATTCTTCCCCCCGGTTCCGCAACCCAGGGTGAATGAAGTGCTGATTCTGGTAAATAATCCACCCACAGCACCATGGGATGAAGGGACATTCACCACGATACGCCCGGCATTCATATGAGCCGCGAAGTAGCTGATCTTTGCTTCATCATTGGAAAAAATACTGACCGAATGGCCGATGCCGCCATGAAAATTCAGTCTGATGCATACCTTCATGGCAGCATCGAAGTCGTCCACCTCATAAAAAGCAAGCACGGGAGCCAGAATCTCGGATGACAGCGGATGCGCTGCACCCACTTCCTGTTGCGGTGCAATCAGCAACAATGTATTCTCAGGGACCGCAATCCCGGCCATGGCGGCTATTTTAACCGCACTTTGCCCGACCACTTCCGGGTTCATCAGGCCGGTCCCGGCATAAATAACCGTATCTGAAAGCTTTTTCAGATCCGCTTCCGGAACAAAATATGCCTGGTGCTTCTTAAATTCCGATTTAACGGCTTCGGCAATGCATTTCTCCACCACGATCGCCTGTTCACTGGCACAGAGCGTGCCATTGTCAAAAGTCTTGGAAAGGATGATCTGATCCACGGCAAAAGGAACATCCGCCGACTTCTCGATAAAAACGGGCACATTGCCTGCTCCCACACCAATGCTGGGGGTTCCGGAACTATAAGCCGCCTTGACCAATCCTCCGCCCCCGGTGGCCAGGATCAGCGACAGTCCCTGGTGAGCCATCAGGGCATGCGTGGTATCCCGGCTGACGGAGGTGATCCATTGAATACATCCTTCCGGAGCCCCTGCTGAAAGCGCCGCTTCATAACAAATCCTTGCCGCTTCAATACTGCATCTTGCGGCTTTTTTGGACGGACAGATGATCACAGGATTGCGGGTCTTCAAACAGATCAGGATCTTAAAAATGGTGGTGGAAGTGGGATTGGTCACCGGGATGATCGCCAGCACCGGACCCATGGGTTGGGCAATCTCCGTTACACCGTTCAGGTGATCTTCGGAAATGACACCCACGGTCTTCTCATGCATGATTTCCTCATAAACGTATTGTGATGCCACTACGTTTTTTATCACCTTGTCTTCCCACCGCCCCAGGCCCGTTTCTTCAATTGCCATTGTTGCCAGGGGAACCCGCTTGTTGAAGGCTGCCCGGTATACTGCTTCCACAATGGCATCGGTCTGCTGCTGGTTGAACTGGTGAAATTCGGCTGCAGCCATACCGGCATGCAACATGATCTCATCAATGTTTTGCTCCATCTTAGAAATAAATTTGCCCGAAAATAAACAAATATACTGACACTGATCAGATTTGAAGCAAATTCATCAAACCTGGCACCCTGTTATTCCCTCCCAGCGGATTAGCATTTGCAAACCTTCGAGGAATGGGTATACATTTGGGGTATGAAAAATATTTAAGGTGATGAAATCCCTGTCAGACCGTTTCCTGAATCCGGATGATCCCGATGTCACCGGGATCCTGGATGATGCACCCCTGTGGTCAGTCCCTTTTGGTTTGTTGTTACTGGACCGTATTCCCATGAAACAAAACCTCAGGGTACTTGATATCGGTTGCGGAACAGGTTTCCCGATGCTGGAAGTGGCACAGCGCCTTGGGCCGGGCAGCAGCATATGGGGAATCGATCCCTGGAAAGCCGCCCTCGACAGGCTTAGCCGAAAAATCAAAATCATGGGAATTGAAAACGCGAAAGTGATACACGGCAAAGCTGAAGAACTCCCTTTTGAGGACAACACCTTCGATTTGATCATCTCCAACAACGGTATAAACAATGTCGCAGATCCCCTGCATGTCATGCAGGAATGCCGGCGCACGGCCAAACCCGGTGCGGAACTCATCTTTACGGTCAACCTGCCTGAAACCATGACAGAATTTTACGATGTCTATGAAAAAGTACTTCTCATGACAGGCTTACACGCGTACATTCCCGCAATTCATCACCATATCCGGCAAAAACGGAGACCCGTTGAAGACTGGAAAGCAATGGCTTCCGAAGCAGGATTCATGTTGAAGGACATCCGCTTCGACACATTCACTTACCGTTTTGCAAGCGGAACGGCCCTGCTGGATTATGCCTTCATCCGCCTGGCTTTCATGCCCTCGTGGCTGGAAATACTGGATGAACCCATGCAAGCAATGGTATTTCAACTTATTGAGAATGAACTCAACCGCCTTGCAGCCGAAAGAAAAGAAATCAGTCTGAACATCCCGTTTGCATGCTTCTTGTTTGAAAACAGGCAATCACCCCACAAGCGGGAGTGATAACATCCTTTTTTGCGTTTTTAGCCCCTTTTTCCAGAATTGGGAATTTCCTAAGTCAAATCTTCATGCATGTCAAACATGATTTTAATCAGTTTTCCGCCTGATTTACACTTATTCTGTTGACATCACAGTTTGGGCTTATTACCTTTACTGCTCCTTATTAAAACTTAACACCAAAATTAATCATTATGAAAAGAAAACTGTTTGCCGCATTCACATCTCTTTTTCTCTTCACACTTTCAGCATTTTCCCAATCCGGGACAATGAGTGTATCCCCTGACGTTATCAACCTGAATGCAACCGGCAATTTCGAGTATGTACAATGCCAGTATGGCTGGGTAATCCCTTCCGGTTACCAGATAACGGCACACAGCGTACAGATGTTCATGGAAGGCGATTTTGTCACCAATTCGGCTTCCATTACCTATTGCGCCATCGACAACATGCTATTTGTCGAGTTCGACCGCAATGAAATTCAAAACAGCCCGGTGGTACAGGCCCTGGCTAACCTGGGACCCATACAGGTCACCATCATTGGTACATTTACGGTGACCAACAGTCTGGGGGCCAGTATCGTTTACCCGGTGGACAGGACAGGCACCGCCAGTATCATCAGGCCCGGCAAGAGAAAATAAGGATTGCAGGACAAGCGGGCCGGATTCCTTCGTTATTCCGGTTCATTGATCCGGATGCCCGGAATTTCTGTACTGTCAGGTTCGGAATCTACAGTTCTCAGCAGTTCTTTCGCCCGGCCTGTCAATTCCACCGCAGGTTTCAATTCATCATAGTCCTGCTGTGAGATCATTTCTTTTCTGAGCATCTTATCTGCCATCAGCCGGTAATAGTTTACCAGGTAATCCCTGAATAGCCCGCTCTCCTTATCGAAACTATACATAAAGTACTTCGGCCTGGGGATAACGGAAGCAAGAAAGATGGCTTCGGCCAGTGTCAGCCTGGAAGCATCCTTGGCGAAATAATACTGTGAGGCTTCCTGGGCGCCGTACACCAGCGGCCCCCATTCGATGATATTCAGGTAAACCTCGAACATCCGCTCCTTGCCGGATAACTGAAGGCTCTCGATCAACCACACAATGAGTACTTCTTCAAGTTTGCGAACGATGGTCTTATTCCTGCTGAGAAACACATTTTTGACCAGTTGCATGCTGATCGTACTGCCTCCCCTGGCGAACCTTCTTTCCTTGATGTTGGTGATGATACTTTCTCTGAATGCATCTGCCAGGAATCCCCTGTGCTGGAAAAAGCCGCCGTCTTCCGAGTTGAGCACTGCATTCCGCAGATACGGCGAGATCTGATCAAGCCGCCTGAATGCCGGATTGGCCGGCCCCACTGAGAAACTCCTCACGGGAATGCCCCTCTCGAAGGCGGTGTAAGTGAAAGTATCATTGATCATGCCGAAGCAGGTGTTACCGTAACGGGCGATGCTGAAATTCCTCCTGTTCAGCTCACATTCAAAAGTCAGGGAATCAGGCTGCCGGAGATCCGCATCGAAATACAGGTGAAAATCTAAATTACCCCTGGTCTCTATGCCTTCAAGGTTATGAAACAAGCCCGGCGGCAGGGCCGAAAACAGCTCCTGCGCGGGAAAATTCGGTTTTCTGATGGCCAGGGTCACATGCCTGGATGGTTTGGGCTGGTACCTTAAATACGGATTGACTGAAAGACCGTTGAACACAAGCCTGGTGATGCTGTCCAGTTCAATAAAGCCGCTGCCGGCGTGAATGCAGTAATCCACGGATCCGTCGCCGAACCTGACCTTTTCGGCGGCGATACGTTCATGTCTCACTTCAAGGCCCGACAAAGCCGCATAGCCTTCAACAGAAACGACACCGCCGCTTCCGGGCTTTTCACCCACGCTGAAACGCACCGTATCAAAGGCCACTTCGGCATTCCAGCGGTACTGAAGAAAAGGAATGCTGATTTTCGCCCCGTCCTCATTGTACATGGAAAAACGGGCGATGTGTCTCGATTGATGGATCTCTCCTCCGGTGATCCAGGTTTCCTTCTTCCCATCCTCCATGACAAGGATTTTGGCATTGAAAGTATGGTCCGTGATATTCAGGGTATCGACACTGAAGGAAAGCAGGTGCCCGTTGTAATCGCTTCGCACATGAAAACCGGCAATGAACAGATCATCGGGGATCTTGTCGAAGACAGCCGTGAGGATCGCATCCATCCGCAACGCATAATTTTTGGTGACAGAGGTATCATTCCCGGAACTGCCCTCCCTCTTCCGGTCGAGCAGGAACATGTAGTTCGTGAGGCTGTCGCGTTTGATAAAATGCAGATCCGCCTGCCGCAGGCTGAAATCCGTCAGGGCAATCCTACCAGCCAGCAGTTTCCAGAAACTGATGCTCGCCCTTGCTTCCCCGACCCGAAGCAGCGTATCGCCACCCTCCGGTCTGAGGCTGATACCCCTGATTTCCACAGAACGAAAACCCCGAAACGCCGCATGATCCAAATGAAATTCTGCATGGTAGGCATTATTGAAACGACTGCCAAGCTTGTTCAGGCTGTACCGAAGAACCTGGTTCCGCAACAGGAAAGTAAGGAACAGCAGGGAGGCGACAATCAGCAAGAGTACCGTGATTTTGCCGGCGATTCTTGTCCGGGCGAAGGAAAAAAAAGAAGCGCCTGGCGCCTTACACAATGTTCTGAAAACCTGCCAGGCAGGTTGAACCTGTTTCATCTTCCAGTTCCTGCCATAAAGTTTATTCTCATGTATGATATGTTTGCGAATGCAAGGCTGTTTAGCGTGAGTAATGCCGTACCCCGCCGGATCGGAATTTATTCACAAACCCAGTCCGTGCCGGTATGACAAATCAATTCAATTGCGCAAATATAGGAAGTCAGACGGGTATTTTCAGAAAAACACACAATCCATCCTGATGATTATTAAACATATTAACTATTTTTATGGGGTCATTTCAACACTAGTTTTTCTTTAACAATGTTTATCATGAGACACTTCCTGATCTTCCTGACACTGATCGCCGCTTCTCTGCCCGCGCTGAGCCAGACATCCGTGTATTCCTGCGATTTTGAAACCTGGACCGGCAATGTTCCCGACTGTATGGTCGGTACAAAAACCAGCCTGGAAGCTGACAGTATCCAGCCCTTCCTGACCAATGCCTCATACGGTATGTGGGCCTGCCAGCTCATCAACAGGGAGTCCGGCCACCGGCGGCTCACCACCCACCCGGTGACTGTCTATTCCGGGATCACCTATACCATCGGCTTCTGGGTGAAGGGCCACGGCAACATCCGCACCGGTTTGTACGACAGCAGGGTGAGCGGCAGCGGCTATGCCCCTTACAATGCCTATATCCAAGTAAACAGCAACACTTTCACCTATCAGACCCAGACCATCACTGCCGCTAAGGATTTTAGTGCCGCAGAATTTATCCTGAGCGTTCAGTACACCAATCCCGACAAGGGTCATATCATCGTTGACGACCTGGAGATCACCGGGCCGGGAATCTTCACGCCCGGTACCATCACATATGGCACCAACCTGACAAACGCACTCACCTCAGGAGCCACTGTTCACCAGTACACTTTTACCGGCACTGCCGGCGAAGTAATCCTGGCAAAAATGACTGTCCAGAATGGCAGCTTCGATCCTGAAATGCAAATCCTGATGCCGGGCGACAGCGTCATCCGCTTTGTCACGGCAAACGGAAGCATGGCCGTGCTGGACACAGTCCATCTGCCGGTATCCGGCACCTACAAACTGGTTGCCACAAGCAGTAGCGGCAACGCCACCGGGGGTTACAGCCTGAGCCTTCACAAGGTTTCCACACCGGGTTCCGGAGCGCCTTTGCCGGCCAACACCAACCATTGGGATACCCTCGGCTATGTCGGCTATATGAACGCTTATCAGCTGGATGTCACGGCCAATGACGTCTTTACAATACAGTTGAAATCCTCGTATGCGGCTTTCACACCGGAGTTACGGATCTATGCGCCTGACGGGACCATGGAATGTATCGCCGGGGTTCCCTGGGATTTCAGCCTGCTGAAATTAGACACCATCAGGCTCTCACAATCAGGCCTGTACACCATCATCACCACCTCAGCCGATAATGGCTGGGGTGAGTATTGCTTTAATATACAAAAAATATCACCCACCGTCCTCACTGAGTTGATCCCGCCCAATGTCAATAAATGGGACACCCTCACAGGCTATTTCCATATGAACGCTTACCAGCTGGATGTTAGTGCCAATGACGTTTTCACCATCCAGATGAAATCCTCGTATGCGGCTTTCACACCGGAATTAAGGATTTATGCACCAGACGGTACCATGGAATGCATCGCCGGGGTTCCCTGGGATTACAGCCTGCTGAAGTTAGACACCCTCAGGCTCTCACAATCAGGCCTGTACACCATCATCACCACCTCAGCCGATAATGGCTGGGGTGAGTATTGCTTTAATATACAAAAAATATCACCCACCATCCTTACTGAATTAATCCCGCCCAATGTCAATAAATGGGACACGCTGACAGGTTATTTCCATATGAATGCTTATCAGTTGGATGTCATGGCCAATGATGTCTTTACCATCCAGATGAAATCCTCGTATGCGGCTTTCACACCTGAATTAAGGATCTATGCACCAGACGGTACCATGGAATGTATCGCCGGGGTTCCCTGGGATTTCAGCCTGCTGAAATTAGACACCATCAGAGTCTCACAATCAGGCCTGTACACCATCATCACCACCTCAGCCGATAATGGCTGGGGTGAGTATTGCTTTAATATACAAAAAATATCACCCACCATCCTGACTGAATTAATCCCACCCAATGTCAACAAATGGGACACCCTCGCAGGATATTTCCATATGAACGCTTACCAACTGGATGTCGCTGCCAATGACGTTTTCACCATCCAGATGAAATCCTCGTATGCGGCTTTCACACCTGAATTAAGGATCTATGCACCAGACGGTACCATGGAATGTATCGCCGGGGTTCCCTGGGATTTCAGCCTGCTGAAATTAGACACCATCAGACTCTCACAATCAGGCCTGTATACCATCATCACCACCTCAGCCGATAATGGATGGGGTGAGTATTGCTTTAATATACAAAAAATATCACCCACCATCCTTACTGAATTAATCCCGCCCAATGTCAACAAATGGGACACCCTGACAGGCTATTTCCACATGAACACTTACCAGCTGGATGTTAGTGCCAATGACGTTTTCACCATCCAGATGAAATCCTGGAATGCGGCTTTCACACCGGAATTAAGGATCTATGCACCAGACGGGACCATGGAATGTATCGCCGGGGTTCCCTGGGATTTCAGCCTGCTGAAGTTAGACACCATCAGGCTCTCACAATCAGGCCTGTACACCATCATCACCACCTCCGCAGATAACGGATGGGGTCAGTATGGCTTCAGCCTGCAGCGGGTTTCATCACCGGGCTCCCCTGATCTTATTGATCCAAATACGAGCATCAACGGGAATATCAGTAAAGTTGCATTTTCAAGCGCCATCTCCTTTGCCGCACACAAGTATGACATCTATACCATTTCCGTGAGTGCAGTGAATCAGGCATTCGACCCCTGGATCAGGTTTTTTGATCCCGACGGGCTCATGATCGCATCGGGAAGTTCAGGCCAGTCGCAGGTGGATATCCCAAATATCACCACCACGAAAACAGGCATTTACACCATATGGGTTGCGGCTGAGGGAGGAACGGAAACCGGCGCCTTCAACCTGAGCCTGACCCGGAATTTCGCGGCGCCAATCCTCTGTGGCTTAGATGATCATGTTTGTCATGGAACGGAAGCCATGTTCCAGATCTGTAATCTCTCACCCGGACAAAGCCTGAGTTTTTACAAGGACGGGAACCTGCTGTCCACAAGCCTTATCAGCATTGCCGGCAAGCAGGTGCTCTCATCCGGATTCCTCACCCAGGACGCCGTATTCGGCATCACGGTGAGCGGTGCGGATCAGACGGTTTATCTCGACACCAGCATCCAGGTCACCGTAGTGCCGGGCGCATCCGTCAACGGGATTGTCAGCTATGACAACGCTACAGCCTCACCCCTTGGAGGCACCATGGTACATCTTTACCTGAACGGTGCACTGCAGGATTCCTGCATGACCGACAGGCTTGGCAGGTACCGTTTCTGCGGACTTACCAGCCAGGCATATGAAGTGAAACCCGTGTCCTGCGGAATCACGCATGGCGGGGTAAACAGCATCGATGCCCTGCTGATTATGCAGCATTTCGTGGGACTGACTACGCTCACGGGGCTCAGGCTCACTGCCGCCGACCTTAATCTGAGCGGCAGCGTGAATTCGGTGGATGCCCTGATGGCCCAGAAACGTTTCGTCGGACTGCTCGGCAGTTTCCCCCTGAACGACTGGCTGTTTGAGGAAGCCGTCGTCACACCCTCCGTCAACCAGCCGGAAACGCTCAATCTCAAAGGCCTCTGCGCCGGGGATGTGAACGCCAGCTATCAGCCCTGATTTCAGTCAGCCGGTTGAGATAACAGCCATTCCCGAAGCCGGGCATCATCACTGTCTGCTAATCAGTTGTTTATCCACGAGGATGGCATTCCCGGCGATCAGCCGGATATGGTACGGACTTTCCATTACCAGGGCATCATCCGTAAATTCAAAGGAATATTGACGGGGTCCGGGCGGGAAATCCCGGTCACGGAACAGAAAAGTCATGAAACTGCTGTCGCTGCTGACAATCATGAGGCTTACACTCATCCCTGCCGGCATGTCCCAGGCGATACTTCCTTGTAAGGACACCAGTGGCCAGGCCAGGGGATCCACACTTCTGGGAGGCCTGGGCCGGCCGGTAAGATCATAGAGATAGCTCCGCAAGGCCCTGGTTTCCTGCTTTGTCCTTCCCGTAACCTGGTCGATGGAAGCATTCCCGCTCACCACCCAGATCGCGGCCTGGGCGCCGCCGGCATATATCCGCTGCCTGTGCAGGAATCCGGCCAGCTTCAGCAAGATGCCGCCGGCCATCTTACCAAGCTGGTAACGGTTGCCCGCGGGAGTCTTCCTGCTCTGGTTAAGGCAATAGGCAGTAAGCGGAAACACCCGCTTCTCTGCAGCTTGCAGCGCGATCACCCTGCCTTCCGTCAGGATCAGGTGCTGAAATGAGGAATCCAGGCTCCGGAAAGTCCTGCCGGTTTCAAGATTTAAGGACAGGGCTTCCCCGCTGTTATTCTGCAGGCAAAGCTCAAGGCCGTGTCCGCCTTTCCAGCGCAGGCTGTCGGGACTGGCTTTTGCGCTCAGAATGCAACTCACAAGCTGCCTGTCAAGGGCATCGGCAAGGCTGATCGTTCTGGCTGCGTTTTCCCCCGGGGAAAGGATGGATAAGACCACCGGCAGCAAAAATCCCAATGCTTTCATAACATCCGTTTATTGTTCAATCAGCCCGAAAATGATCTCATCCCGGTCGACGCTTTTCAGCTTTTGAGGCGGGCGTTTCCTGAAATCCTGCTTTTTCAGGATGTATGATCCGCTGAATGGTTTGTGCCGGCATTCATCCAGGCGCATTCCCCTGATCTCATAGGTTTCATCTCCCTCAGCCAAAGCACTGGCATACAGTTTGGGTACTTCTTCAACATCCGGTGCCGGAACCTCGAAATATCCGGGCAGCACCTCTGTTCCGCTCACGATGATCTTTGCCCTGGAATAAACAAGGAGTATCTTTCTGGCGCTAAGATCTTTCACCAGGAAGCTGAGGGTCCTGGTCTGCGGCCGGCACATCAGGGCCAGCGGCCCGGATGTCAGGGCACGAAAGCTGTAGTACTTGCCAGTTTTCGCTTTCACCAGCGCGACACTGTCGTCGCTTTCAACCCACAACACCCTGTCAGCGCCGGTGCAGACCGCCTTCCAGAGCTTCACCGTTTCAGGTGTACAGCTTCCCTTTTTGAACGGGACCATTACCGTGAGTGCTTCGCTGAAATCCTTTTCCGGCAACTGATCCCGCGACCCCGGGCTCGTCCACCTGATAAGGGCAACAGGAGACAAGACTTCTCCGCCGGTGCTCATGGTCATGTAACCCAGCTTCATCATCTCCTGCACATTGCCAATCATCCTGGGCACTGGCATTTCGCCTCCTGCTGAGAAGGATTCCGGGTATTCCACCCGGATATCGCCCGTAAATTTTTGCAGACCCGCCGGTTTCTGCGCTGCCGGTGGCGATTCCATCCATGCCACGGGAGGGTTCTCCTCCCAGAGGATCATGGCCACATCCACCCTGCGGTTTGCGGCCATGGCATGCTCATCCTCACTGTGAACCAGGGGAAGTGACTTTCCCTGCGACAGCACTTCAAGGTGGTCTGCAGCCATGCCGTGCGATGCAAGATAATCCATCACGGCAGCCGCCCGCTGTTCAGAGAGCTGCAGGTTGTAATCTTCACTTCCCTTGTGGTCTGTGTTCCCGGTAATGCGGAGCTGCCTGACGGGACAGCTTCCCACGACGGCAAGCAGGCTGTCGAGCCGCCGGCAGGCTGAAGCCTCCAGTATTTGGCTGTCATATCCGAAAAAGACGCGGGTGTGGATGGTGTCCTGGGCGTTCACCCGACCGCCCGTTGCCAGCATGAAAACTGAAATCCAGCCGGCCATGAAGGTCTGTGCTTTCATTACGCTTTGGTTTTGGGTTCATGCGTAAAATGATGCGGCATGCGGACGGATTGGGGTTTTGAATTACAGTTTGTGAAACGACCTGAAGATAACGGTCTTAAAGCGTCAATATTGCCACTATGAGGAACGGAATCCACTGCAGGGGCATGCCGTTTAGGGTCTTTTATACGATGTTTGCAGGTTTGGACGGCGTGGAATCATGCAGGCCCCCAAAAGGGATGTCATCCTAACGTTGATTTAAATCAACGCCAGGATGACATCCCGATGCGCACTGTTCCCCGCTATCCTATGCCAGTCCTGAGCCCGAAAGGGTCACATGCGAAAGTTCCGGCAGGCGGGTTCCCCAATTTTACCCTTTACGAAACAAGGCTGCGAAAAAAAAGTCAGTAAGCAATGATATATCTGATTCCAATCATACAATCTCCGCATCTTTGCTCTCATAAAGAAAATACGGGTGATGTCGAAACACTTCACCCGTACATTGATGCCAAGGATACACATTTTCAACACTTTACAGAGCCCCACAGATGAATGGAACGGGAATAGAAAATGACAGCAGGCAGGAAGGACCTGCATTTGTACTGCTGTTTTTCGGTCACCGGAAGCTGGGAATGATATTCGGGGGCGCGGTAGTGACGAAAAACACCGGCCGGACAGAACAAGGGCCTGCATTGCTGGACAAACAAAGCTCCCTTGCCGGATTCCTTGACAAGGAAGCCCTGGAGATCATCGATCTGAGCGAAAGTTGCAGTGATACGGCGCTGTGTAAACACTTTGCACGCAATCAATCCGCCAATACCTTTATCAGGGAACTGGACGAACAAACCCTCAGACGCTTCGTCAGACCTTATATCGACCGGCAGATCCATAAAGCCCTCCGCATTGCACTTGAACATCATTACCCTTTGTGGATCCGGGAGGACAGGGCAGCAGGCGGGGAGTGCCATAAACTGACCCCGGCCGGAGCTACTGTCATCCCTGTCTTCCATTTCACCAGTATTCCCGAAGGCATTGCCTACCGGATCGAACTGTCATTGGACGGGATAAAGATACCCTTGCCCTCGCCCGGCATCAGCCTGATCAGTCAACACCCCTGCCTTTTGCGTTACAGGGAATACCTCTGCCGTTTACCTGAAACATTTGAAGGCATCCGCCTGATTCCTTTCCTCAGTAAACCCGAGATCCGGATCCCCGCCGCCAGCGAAAGGCAATACCTGGAAACCTTTGTGATGAAGAGCATACAAAGCGGAGACATCATCGCAGAAGGCTTTGATGTGAAAGATCTTGACATCGACCCTGTGGCGGAACTGTCATTCGAGAAGGACTGGCAGGATCATGCCGTACTGATCGTCTGGTTCCGGTATGGAAATAAACGTATCATGGCCGGACAAACTCGGCCGGCCTTTGTGGAACTCAACTTCGAGGGTGAAAAGCTGTGTTTTACGAGGATCAAACGAAAATCCGGACTGGAAAAGGAATTTATCAGGAAGTTGAAGGAGGAAGGACTGACATCCGTGAATGAAAATACCCTGTCGCTTCGTTCGTATTTGTCCGGTGAGCCGATCACGATGACTGAACTGGCCTGCTGGATCAATGCGCATGATACTTTTCTGGAGGAAAACCGGGTACTCATCATCCAGGCAGAGAAAGAACAACCTTACTTCACCGGCAGTAGTGATTTTAAAATAAATACCGTAAGCAGCAACGACTGGTTTGATATACACGGAAGTGTCCGTTTCGGCAATTTTGAATTTCCTTTCCTGGCACTGCGGCCGAATATCCTTGCCGGAAAACGGGAGTTTCTCCTGCCTGACAACAGCATTGCCGTCATCCCGCAAGCCTGGTTCACCCGGCTGCAGGATATTTTCCTGTTTGGAACTCCGGCGCAGGACAGCATCCGTATCAGGAAGCATCATTTTACACTGCTGGAAGATACTGCGGTGTTTCATACTGTCAGGGGATTCAGGCGGGAGGAAGCCCTGGCGGCCACCAACACTTTCAATCAGCCGCCCGGACTGAAAACCACCTTACGGTCTTACCAGGCAGAAGGGCTTCAATGGTTGTTATTCCAGCATCAGACAGGGTTGGGGGCCTGTCTGGCCGACGACATGGGACTGGGAAAAACAGTTCAGGTGCTTGCATTCCTGTTAAGTTTACCGCCCGGCGACAAGCCATCGCTGCTGGTGATGCCGGCATCGCTGATCCATCACTGGACTGAGCAAATCCACAGTTTTGCGCCTGAGCTGACCCTGCTGGTACATAGCGGTCCCGATCGTCACGGCAGCACCCAATTCTTCGGCGCATTCAATCTCATCCTCACAACGTACGGAACCTGCAGGAACGACATCGAATGGCTTGCGGACTATCCCTTTCTGACCGTGATTCTGGACGAAAGCCAGCTGATTAAAAATCCTGATGCTAAAATTACGCAGGCAGTCCAACGCCTGCAGGCAGTCCAGAAGATCGTGGTCACCGGAACCCCGATCGAGAACAGCTTGACCGACCTGTGGTCGCAGATGAATTTCATCCAGGAGGGCCTGCTGGGTACGCAATCCTGGTTCAAAAATAACCTGGGCGGAAAAAACGGAGATATCCCGGAGGAGGCCATACAAAAGCGGCTGAAGAAACTGACCGCACCTTTCATTTTACGAAGAAGAAAGGAAGAGGTTGAAAAGGAACTGCCTCCGCTCACCCATATCAGGCACTACTGCGAGATGGAAGCATCCCAGAAACAGATCTATGATGAAGAGAAGTCGGCCATCAGGAACTTGTTGATCGGTCTGGAAACCCAAAGCGGTGAATACTTCCGGTCGATCCACCTGCTCAGATCCCTCGTGAGGTTACGGCAGATTGCCATTCATCCCGGACTGGTCAGGGAAGGATATATTGAAACAAGTACGAAAACGGCGGAAATCCTTGACCACATCAGGACTCTGGCTGAAGAGAACCATAAAGTGCTTGTTTTTTCTTCTTTCGTAAGATATCTTGATTACCTGGCCATGCAACTGACGGAAATGGGACTGTCATGGTCGCTGCTTACAGGCAGCACTGCTGACAGAGGGAAGGTGGTACATGAATTTCAGCAGGATACGGAACGGAAAGTATTTCTTATGTC
Source organism: Bacteroidota bacterium (assembly GCA_022709385.1). Classification (GTDB taxonomy): domain Bacteria; phylum Bacteroidota; class Bacteroidia; order Bacteroidales; family CAIXZF01; genus JAKLIX01. The sequence goes on from JAKLIX010000015.1 coordinate 83,760, forward strand.
GCTCAAGGCAGGCGGTAAAGGGCTCAACCTGCAGCAGGCCTCCTATGTTTTTCTGACCGACCCCTGGTGGAACCCGGCCGCCGAAGAACAGGCCATCCACAGGGCCCACCGCATAGGTGTGCAGCACGGGGTGTTTGCCTACCGTTTTATTACGAAAGGAACCGTGGAGGAGAAGATCATCAGGCTGCAGCAACAAAAGCTGCAATTGGCGGGAACCTTCATCACCAGCGGGAATCCCCTGAAAGACCTCAGCAGGGAAGAAACGGCATGGTTGTTTGAGTAGAAAACCCTGATTTCACAGTCTTAGTCTGCTTGAAACAGCAAAGGTCATAACGGTTTGAATCTGTAGTGACACAATATATCTTGCCCCTGCAGAACCACCGGGCCTTCTATACGGTGTTTGCAGGTTTGGACGACGTGGAATCATGGAGGCTCCCAAAAGGGATGTCATCCTAACGTTGATTTAAATCAACGCCAGGATGACATCCCGATGCGCTCTGTTCCCTGCTATCCTATGCCAGTCCTGAGCCCGAAAGGGTCACATACGAAAGTTCCTGCAGGCGGGTATGACTGTCTGAAAATGGATCATGCCGGGTGGAAACCGCAGGGACATGCCATGGCATGTCCCTACAGAATCAAGAGGCATATCCCTCAAAAACAGGCATTTTCAATCCAAAGCGTAACAATATATCATGATCCTGCAGAAAACGAAGGAGCAAAACGGTAGCAGACCAACAAAGAATGTTGCATGCAAATTGAAACCTTGAGTTGCAGATTGCAAGATAAACTCCTGCCTTTTGCACTGACCGAAATATACCGACACGGAATGGGTTTGCGAAAAAAGGACGACGGTACGGTGCACGGCATAAGGGTTCTGTGAACCATTGCTTCGCCTGGCTGCCAGGAAGCAGCACAAAAAAAGCGCCCCCTTGCGGAGGCGCTGATGAAGCTTGCGACAGGGTCGCCCCGAAGGGCTGTCTCCTGTCTTTACTTCACCCGGGAGAAACGGCCTGTGCGGCACCGGCTGCCGTCTGCTCCCAAGGTCAGGAAGCGGACATAACAGATCCCCGGGGGGACTTCTGACAGGTCCAGAATTTCCTTTGCCGGTGCATCAGCAGAATATTCAATCTGCTTCTCAAGTATGATTCTGCCGCTATGGTCAAACAGGCTCAGGACACCTGCAGTAATCCCTTCCTTCTGATATTCGACGATTACTTCATTGGTGGCAGGGTTCGGATAAATCAGCAGAAGATCCCCTTCCTCCCTGAGTGAAGGCAACAAATATTGCACCCCCTGGCTGATGTTGTGCCCGTCGGAACTGACTTCCTGGTAAATGATTTCAAAAGGACGGACACTTCCCGTGGGGCGTGACAGGATGCGTGCCGTAATATTCAGTACCAGCTTTTCCTTTGCCAGCGCCGAAGTGGTATAATAACTGATCCGTATTTCATTCCCGCAGATATGGCACATCCATTCCGCATCAGCAGGTGCATCTGTCAGTCCGGTTTCCGTGACGGCAATCAGGTCAGGGTTGAAACTGATCAGCAGGGACAATGCCCCGATGGCACTGACCGATCTGACCTCAATGGGGATGCTTAGCGTTTCTCCGATATCGCATGGGATATCGCTGTATTCAAGGTTAAAAGCCGGCGTCTGACGGATACCGCACTGATAAGAGGCATTCACATCTCCATAACACAGTCCCCGGATATTATGCACCAGGGATTCACCCACGGCCAGGGTAAACGTTTCCTCTGAAAAAATCCAATCCCCGGCGGGAAATGAAGAGACCAGCCCGATAAAGCGCTTGGCAGCCAGCAGGGCATCGGAGGTATTGACGTAGCCCGAGGCGTTCACATCGGCCGCCTGGAGTTTGAGTCCGCTCAACGGATTGACATTGGTGAAATGCCGCAGTATGGCCAGGGCATCAGTGGCATTGACGCCACCCCAGGGCATGGCGGTCATGGTTCTGATATGGTAGGTACCAGGCAATACATCCGGAAAATGGTAGCCTCCGCCTGCATTGAGGAAGGTGGTATCGATGCCGGTATCGCCCGACATCAGGATCAGGACGGAAGGTGTGACGGGGGATACAGTTTCGCTGTCATAGGTCACGGTGCCAATGATATCCGCCAGACTGAAATCACAACATACATAGCCCTGTACATTAAGGCGGGACCAGGTTTCGGTGAGGTTATCAATATCGATTTGAAGCACATTGTCTCCGCCCATGATGAAATAATCTGTGGAAGTATAGTCGAGGCTGATGATACCCGCAGCAGGGCCGGCAATCAGGTTTCCGTTGAGGTAAATGCTGATGACATTTTCAGGAGGATCCGTTTTTACGCAAAGGTGGATGGAAGGCTGGATGCAGGCATTGATGGAAAAGCTGTGAAAGAATTGATAGGTTGCCACCGCCATGGGCATGGAATAAAAGGGTGAAATCCACCGTGTTCCCTCCCAGGGCAGATCATCACCGGAATATCCCGGAGGAGGTACAACATAGACCGGCGTTCCGGGACCGTAAATCATGGTGGTCCAGTGGGGATCATTTGCCCCGACGGGCGCATATCCCGAACTGAGGTGACCCAGGATATCGGTACATGGCAGCTGGCAGTTTTCGAGTTCGAGCGGCATACACAGCACCACAAGATGGAACTGTCCCTGTCCTTGGAAAGAAGGACTGACTTTCCCGTCGACCACGATAAAATAAGTCTGAAGCCCTGCAGGAACCAGGTGGGTAATGTTTTCCGGTCCGAGCCCGAAGCTGTTGGAAGTGGTAATACAGGCAGCGGCATTCGGAGCAGACAGCAGAAAGAGGTCAAGATCAGCGTTTACACCGTAATTGGTAAGTGAAATGTCGAGTTTACAGGGTCCGTTGACGGTAAGCACATAACACTTGTCGGGTGCACTGTGGTCGATCCCGGGATCACAGTTGTATCCGTTGAAATGATTGAGGGTTCCTCCGTCGCTGGTGTTATCGTCCCAAAGATCTTCAGCGCACTGGATGGGGATTTCCGGTACAGAAGGGTTACAGCAAATCCAGGCTTTCACATTCAGTCCGACATAAACAGCCGGATTATTGACCACATGAAAATCGAGGTTATTGGGACCGGTAAAGTTGAAAAAGAAGTTTTCGCAAACCATCAGGTAACCGGAATGAGCGATGGTACCGATAACATTTCCGTTGAGTACAACCACCGCAGTATCATCGACCTGCACACACATTTCGATACACGGATTCTGGCATAGGCTGTCGATAAAAAATTGATGATGGAAGACATACACACCGGAAGGAGCGAAAGGCGGATGACCGACAGAGATCCAGTTCGTGCCGGCATATGGCGGAGGCCAGCCGATTCCCGGCGGGAGGATGGTTCCGATGGCAGTCTGGGTCAAACCGCCCGGAAGCGTCACCGTCCAGGCCGGATCCGGAATCCCGATACCCGGAGTTCCGGTCATGATGGGTACAAGCGGGTTGTTGCAGGTAATGGTGCATGAATCTATGGTAACCGGCTGGCAATGAACTGTCAGGTTATATACGCCAGTTCCCTGGTATGCAGGGCTGAGTTTTCCGTCCACCACAAGGTAGAGGCTCTGGGTTGCGGGTACATAGTAGTGGATGGTTTCTGGCCCTAGTCCTAAACTGTTTGAGAAATCAAGGCATGGAGCCGAGGCACCGGGAAAGGGCAGCAGGTATAGGTCCAGGTCAGCATTGGGACCATAAGGGGTAAGTGTGGCATGAAGCCAGGCCGGACCACTCACGGTAATGTTGTAACAGACATCCGGAGGCGTGTAATTCAGTCCGGAAGCACAAACATAGGAGTTAAACTGACTGATATGGGGGGAAGCAGTGTTTTCGTCCCAGATACTGTCGCCACAGTTCAGCTGGTTTATTTCGGGCGTCGTGTCGGGTTCACAGCAAATCCATCCCCTCACATCAAGGCCCATATAAATAGCAGGATTATTCATGACCTCAATGGTGAGGATGTTTAATCCCCCGATAATGAAGTAGGATGGATTACAAACAGTGACAGAGCCAGGTTCGACGATACTGCCGATCAGGTTGCCGTTCAGATGGATCGCGGCTGAATCGTCGACCTGGACACAAAGCGTCAGACAGGGATTCTGACAGTTCGGGCTCAGTTCGAACTCATGGACAAAGGTATAAAGCCCGTATCCCGCATTGGGAGGATGAGATACCGAGATCCAGTTAGTTCCTGCAAAAGGATCGGGCCAGCCGTAGCCGGCGGGTAAGCCTGTTCCCACCGCCTGGGCGGGAGCGATTCCGGGACCGGATACTATCCAGCCGGGATCAGGGTTTCCGATACCGGCAGCCCCTGTAAAGATATTTACATATGGATCCGTACAGGGCGCCATGCAGGTAAAGGGAATGGAATCTGGTGCTGGCAGCGCTCTTACTGCCAATGGAACAGACCATCCTGTCATCAGGATGATCCAGGTGCTGAGAAAAAATGCCGGTGCTTTCATGGTCGTAATTTTCTGGTAAAACTACGACCGGCCTGAGGGCGGATTCAAGCTGCAATGAGTAACTCAGCCTTCTGAATGAGTAATTGCCGCAGGCAGCATCAAATCAACCCAGGCCCCTGGCAAAATCCCGTATCTTGTCGAGAAATTCCCTTTTCCTGCTTTCGGAAACATCGAGGTGGGAACCATCCTGCATGATGACATAGCCTCCCTTGCCTTTGACATATTTCACGAGATAGCGGATATTGATCAGGTGTTTGCTGTGAACCCGGATAAAGGGAAGATCTTTCAGTAACTGCTCAAAATTTCCCAAAGATTTGGAAACCAATATTTTATCTCCATTTTGCAAATAAAACCAGGAATAATTATCATCTGCCTCAATACGGGTGATCTGATTCAGTTCAACCACACAAAACCCTTCTGCACAGGGAAGTATGATTTTTTCATGCCGGTTGCTGAGACTTTCCCGGAGGATATGCAGGCGGTTTTCGTTAAGGATATCTTCCTGACGGTGAAAAAAGCGTGACACCGCTTCCTGCAGTTCACTGTGGTTCACCGGTTTGAGCAGGTAATGTATGGCTGAGAATTCGAAAGCTTTCACCGCATACCGGTCAGATGCTGTGACGAAGATAACATGAAAGTTCTTGTATTCAACCTGTTCCAGAATATCGAATCCATTACCGTCGGGCAGGCTGATATCGAGAAACACCAGGCCGGGGTGCAGGCTGTCGATAGCTTCCACTGCGGTGCGTACATTTCCTGCAGTGCCAAGGACGATCAGTTCGGGACAATACTGCTCAATCAGTTTTCTGAGTGTGAGCAGGCTTTTATTCTCATCATCCACAAGGACGGTTGTGATTTTTTCCTTCATATTGACCGGATGAAACTCAAAGGTACAAATCATTGCAGAAATATGGCAAATCAGGCCATCATCCGGCGTGTGAGCAGAAGCTCGACCTTAGTGCCGGCAGGCTGTCCTGACTGATCGTACAGATCGATTACCATCACCCTGATATCTGAACGATTCACACGGTTGAACAATGCGATCCTTTCCTCCACATTTCTGATGCCCATGGGAATATGACCAGGCTGCCTGTCTCCGAGTTTTGAAGCGGCCTGCCTTCCCACTCCGTTATCTTCCATGATGATTCGCAAGCTGTTTTCGTCAGGTAAATCGATTATCAGTTTCAGTACGCCGGATGACTGCCTGGGAGATAAGCCGTGCCAGATACTGTTCTCGAGGAAGGGTTGGAGGAGCATGGGAGGAATCCGGGTATCGGCCTGATCGATACCCGGGTCGATCTGTTCGACATATTCAAAAGCATGTTCGAACCTCATTTTCTCGAGCTCGATATATAACCTGATCGTGATCAGTTCATCTTCAAGGCTGATCAGGTTATGGCGAGACTGTTCCAGTATCCTTCGGATGAGGCGTGCAAAATTCGTCAGGTAGAGATTGGCATTCCCGTGAGCGTTTTCAAGGATAAAATACTGGATGGAGTTCAGGGCATTAAAGATAAAATGGGGGTTCATCTGTGCACGCAGGGCTTTAATCTCCGAAATCAGCAAAGCCCGCCGGGTATTCTCTTTCCGCTGCTGGTTACGGAGCAGCAGCAGAAAAATCCCGCTTATGGCCAAAACAACGCCCAGTAACAGGGAAAGGATGAACCACCATGTTGCCGTGAAGGGTTTCCCGATGGTAAACATCCAGCTGACAGGAGGTTCGGACCATGCAGAACCGGGGATGGCTGCCTGGATGGTGAAGCAGTACTGACCGTGATCAAGTCCGGCAAGCCGGATGGAGGGATTTGAGGTGATGATCCAGGCAGTGTCCTCATCGCTGATCCGGTAGCGGTACACCAGGTCCTGGTTGTGTTTGAAACTGATACCCCTGTAATAAATTTCAAGGGTGTTTTCCGAATGCTTGAAGTCATGTTTGCCTAAACCAACCGGAACGTGGTCATTCAGGATGATCTTTTCAATATTCAGGCGGGGGGGGCTGATTGAAATTTTCTCCAGGTCAGCAGGCTTAAAAGAAAACAGCCCTCTGTTTGTGCCGAGCCAGATTCTTTCGTTCAGGACAACGATTTTTCTGATCTCGGCCGCCGGAAGTCCTTCCCAGAAAGCAAATGACTGAATATCAAAGTCTTTCCCGTCATTTCCGGACAATATCCTGCATAAACCCCTGTTACTGCCAACCCAGAGGATGCTGTCCCCTTGCGGACATACCGTATTTACACTGTTTGAGGGCAAGCCTGCTGCCGTAGTAAAGCTGGACATCCTGCCGGCGGTGCTGAGTAAAACACCTTCGCTACGGCTCCCGATCCACATCTTCCTCCCCGTAAAGGCAACACAGGAGATCCTTTTTCTAAGCAAAGGATGATGAACACCATAAAACTCCAGGCTGTCCCCTGCCCGGTATAAACCTTTGAACGTACCTATCCACAGATTGCCCAGGCTGTCAATTCCTGCTGTTCTCGGATGAATTCCGGGCGGAAAACTCCAATGCAGTCCCATGAAACGATCGCTGTGATAACGGAACATCCCCTGGTCGCTTACCACCCAGATATTGTGATCCGGACCAGTCAGTATCTGATAAGCAAATGGTGAATGTTTTTCTTTCAAAGGCATGGGTTTCAGCTCCTTTGAATACCGCAGTGCATTGGTACCCAGAAACCAGAGCGATCCGTCCCCTGCAACTGTCATATCTGTCACTTTGTCTCTGATATCGGTAAACCTTAATTTTCCGGATGCTGCTGTCGGTGAATTGTCAGGCGTAAAGACATAGGTAAGCGGATCTATCGTGGAGATGGTCAATTGATCCCGGAAGCTTATCATGGCCTCAACCGGTTTTTCGAATATGGGATCCAGATGGCTGTATGAGGAAAAGGAAAAGCCGGGCACAAAGTACACACCTTCTCCAAGAACCGCAAACCAGTACCCACCCTGGTGGTCCTGGCAGACTGCACTTACCGTTTTGCCCTTCAGATAATGAAAATCCGGATGATCCGGCCTTTCCTGTCCGAAAACCATCACTCCCTTATCTGCCAGGGAGACCCACAATTTACCTGATGTATCGATGAAAATTCTGGTAATATGCCCGTCGAAGGATTTCAGATGCCTGAGGTTTCCTTGCTCCAGCAGAAAAAGCCGGTTTTGCAAACCAAAATAGTACTTTCCCGGTGCACTGTAGCAATAGACCAGTTTTATCATATAATCTTTTTCCGCACCCGGCATTTTAATCCGAAGGTCTTCATTAAAATTAAAATAATAGGTTGGAAGCGCGGGTATCCGGTTTGCCGGAGGCATGTCCCCTGACTGGTCCCTGATACGAAACAGGCGGGGATTCAAACTCCATAACAGATAGTGTCCGCAAGGCATCACACAAAGGTCGGCTTTATTCTTGCCGTCAAAAAGGTCCCTGCCGAACAGCCTGATATGATTGTCATTGAGCAGGATATGGTTGCAGGGATGTTTACCCGACTTGACCACCATGATAGTGTCGTTTATCCAGGCAATGTTTACGAGCGGTGCCTGCAACAATGCGGCGGAGACTTGCTCATTATCCCTGAACGCGTGAACCTGCCCTTGTTCGGTAAAGCACAACAAGGCTTCATAGGAACCGAACCATAACCGACCCTGAGGAGAGCGGAAACAGGCAGTATTGGAAAGTGCCGGAAGGCCGTCTTCCGTGGTGAAAGTCCTGAATTCCTTTCCGTCGAAACGGCAAAGTCCAAAGGCAGATGCAAACCACATATAACCGTCTTCATCCTGGTTCATGTCGAGAATCTCTGAAGCCGGCAGTCCGTTCTCCGGGGTGTAGTGAATGAAAGCAGTAAATTGCGCAGAGAGGTTGCACGGAATCAGGCAGGATTGTAAAACAGTTAAAAAGGCAAACAAAGCCCGCCGGTGCCTGTTTCTGCCAGACGATAATCTTCTTTTGGCGTTCATCCTTTCAAAGATACTGAGGTTTGATTCAAATATATTAATTTTACCACGAACGCGAAAGGAGTTTTTCCAGCGGTCAAAGATCCATTATCATTTACCAGCAAGCCATGCCCCGTCCGAAACGTTTAAGAAAAGTCATCACCCCACCCCGTTTCAAGGGATTCAAGCCTTACGGCTATTATGGCCAGGAAAAGGAAGCGGTGGTCATGCTGATGGAAGAGCTGGAGGTCATCCGGCTGCTTGATTATCTGGGAATGACGCAGGAGGAAGCGGCCGGTCTGATGATGATCTCGAGACCGACGCTGACCCGTGTTTACGAACAGGCCCGGAAGAAGGTGGCTACGGCCTTTGCAGAAGCAAGGACCCTGGTTGTGGAGGGAGGCAGGGTGTATTTCGACCAGGACTGGCACCGTTGCCTGATATGCAACAGCACCTTCAACGATCCGGAAAAATCACCTTCCGCGCCCGCCTGTCCGGTATGCGGCAGCCTTCACACCGAACAATTCAATGTCTGACACCATGGCCATGATTACCGCTATTACTGCAGAAGGAAATACAATGTCGTCGCGGATTGCCGGAACTTTTGCCCGTTGTGCCTGGTTTGTGCTGGTGGATCCTGCCGGCGGCCATGTGGCCTTCCACGAAAACCCCTTTCGCCAGCTTCCGGAACAGGCCGGTGTTTCCGCAGTTGCATTCCTTGCGGAAAAGGGAGTGAAAAAGATCATTTCCGGAGAATTCGGCGACCGGATCAGAAACCTGACCGAAGAACACCATATTCAATTGGTGGTGATCACCGACACGAATAAAACAATAGGAGAGATTATTGATCTGCTGACCTCAACTTTCAAGAAAGAGGCATCACAAACGGACGATCACCCCTGATGCTGAAAACCCCTAATGCTGGTATTTCTCCCTTCGGTTTTTCAATAACAACCAGGTTCCGATGACAAGGGAAACCACGATCAAGGTGATCCCTGCAATACAATACACCGAACAGAAAAAACTGTTCCCTGCCTTGCAGTAGCCTGAAAAACAGCCGAAAGTCACCAACAGCAGGTAATCGATGAAGATTGCCAGAGGCAGCAACCATAAAAGAAGGACCGTTTTCTTTTTCACGGGTCGAAATTTTGATTTTCTATGTATTCACTGAAGCTGCCTGGCCAGTGTATGAATTGACCGAAAACACTGAGAAGCTGAAAATCAATAGATTAATGATGATCAGTATCCCTGCTTCTTCGTTACATCAGACAACACTGATACAATGCAAGCGCAATGTTTTGACAAATATAGTGAAAAAAGTGTATATTTGAACAAAAGTTCATTATTTTTGTAAAAAAAATGCCACATTTAAATCACAGCGGACCTGAAAGGAAGGGACCCCGGACCGGAAGGGGACTGGGCAAATGCAGTAAAACCCAGACGGAGGAGGAATTGCTGGAAACGCTGGGCAAGGGACAGGGTAAAAAAAGGCAGAGCGGGGGCGGCAAAGGGAAGGGGAAACGACTCAGGGCCGGTGATCACAAGACTACAATAACACCAATTAAAGAAAAAACAAAGGATGAAAATTGCAGTGCCGACAGGCCAGGGAAACAGGATTGAAGACCATTTCGGTCAATGTGCGCGCTATACGGTATTCGACATAGATGAGCAGGGTAAGATTACAGGGGCCGAGGTGCTGACTTCGCCCCATGGTTGCGGATGCCGGAGCAACATAGCGGAAATATTACAGCAAAAGGGTGTAAGCATCATGCTTGCGGGCAATATGGGAGCAGGTGCCCTGAATGTGCTGCAATACTACGGTATGCAGGTGATCAGGGGTTGCAGCGGGGATGTGCGGCAGCTTGTGGAAAGCTATCTGGCCGGACAAGTGGCCGATTCGGGTGTTTCATGCCATACGCACGAAGCACATCACGACCATGGCGGAAACGGGCATTCCTGCAGCCATTAAGGCAGGCAGATCTGGCACTTCCCTTCGGTTTTGCTACAAATCGAGGAACCTGCTGATAACCATGCGCTGGATCTCGGAGGTTCCTTCTCCAATCTGAAGCAGTCGTTGATCGCGGTAGAAACGTTCGATGGGATAGTCTTTCATCAGGCCGTAACCTCCGTGGATTTGCACGGCTTCATCGGCCACTTCCCTGGCAATTTCTGAGCAGTACAGCTTACACATGGCGGCTTCTTTGGCGAAAGGTTTTTTATTGTCCTTGAGCCAGCAGGCTTTGTAAAGCAGGCTTCGGGCGAGTTCAATTTTGGTAGCCATATCCGCAAGTTTAAAGCTGACGGCCTGGAATTTCCCGATAGGCTGGCCAAACTGTTTCCTGTCCTTTGCGTATTCCAGCGCCATTTCGAAGGCTCCCTGGGCCAGCCCCAGGCCCATCGCAGCAATGGAAAGTCTTCCTCCGTCCAGGGTATGCAGCATGATCTTCGAGCCCTGGCCGATATTTCCGAGCAGGTTTTCTTCCGGGACACGGCAATCATCAAAATACAGTTCAGCCGTATTGGAAGCCCGCCACATCATCTTGTCGTGCATTTCCACGGCCCTGAAACCGGGTGTTTGCTGTTCCACGATGATCGTCGAGAATTCCTTGTTTCCGTTCTTCTCCCCGGTCACTACCTGCACGGTGGAGCCCAGGGTGATGACCGAAGCCGCGTTGGTAATGAAGATTTTTGACCCGTTGATCACCCATTGCCCGTTTTCCAGTACCGCCCTGGTTTTGGTACCCCTGGAATCAGAACCCGCATTGGGTTCCGTAAGACCAAATCCCCACAGCCTTTCGCCGGTACACAGATCAGGAAGGTATCTGCGTTTCTGTTCCTCATTTCCGAATTCGTATAAGGGTCCTATTCCCAATGAGTTATGAGCAGCCACGGTAGCCGCCTGGGAACTGTCGATCCTTGCAAGCTCTTCAACGGCAATGATATACGAAAGCGTATCAAAGCCATGCCCTCCGTATTCCGGGTCTACCACCATGCCAAACAGGCCGATCTCACCCATTTTCCTGGTCAGCTCCACCGAGAATTCGGCTTTTTCGTCGAGCTCCCTGGCCAGGGGTTTAATTTCTTTCACGGCAAAATCCCTGACGGTCTGCCGTATCATGTCATGTTCTTCAGAACAAAAAATATCCATAGCAAAATTATTTAGTTAAAGATCAATTAGTTACTATTATCATGAAGTGGGAAGATCTAAGATCTGGATCAGTTCTTTCTGTGCATCGATCAGGTCGCCGGGTTTGAGGTTCAACGGACCGATCACGCCGTCACGGGGAGCAAGGATATTGTTTTCCATTTTCATGGCCTCTACCACCAGCAGGACTTCCCCGGCAGTGACGGCCTGACCTTCCGTAACATTCACCTTGACCACCTTTCCGGGCATGGGAGACACGACCTGGTTAGCCAGTCCTGTTGTATGGGGGATATAAACATCCTCGCTGCTGAGGACACCGAGGCGTTCACAGCGGAAGCTGAGCCCAAGGATGCTGACCTGGTACAGACCATTACGCTGCATTGAAACATCGGCTACATGGTGTTTACCGTTAGCCGTAAACTCCAGTCTGCCGGAAGCGGACTGGAGCAGGCTGGTTTCATATTCCACATCACGAACCAGAAAATGGAAATGCCGGCCGTAATTTCTGAGTATTTCGACTGTGAAATCCTGCTGATCAAGCCGGATGACCAGGTCGCTGATCATTCTCCAGAAGCCGGTTCTTTCCCAGGTACTGCCGCCGCTTCCTTTACGCAGGGGATCCATGGCAAAGAGCAGGCTTGCAAGCAGGGGTATTTCGGGTTGCACATGACCCTTGTCCGCTTCCATTTTCGCGAGGATCAGATCAGTATGTGTGGCGCAGAAAGCAGTGGAGATTTGATTCTTCCTGAAGTCCTCCTCTCTGAGGATTCCTTTTAGGTAAGGAATGTTGGTATGAATGCCGTGGATGACATACTGATCCAGAGCCCTGAGCATCTGAAGGATGGCCAGGTCGCGGTTTTCACCCCATACGATGAGTTTTGAAATCATCGGATCGTACTGGCTTAGGATGGAAGCAGCCCCGTCGATGCTGCTGTCGAGGCGGATGTCTTTCCCGGCGGGTTCGCGGTAAAGGGTAATATCGCCCGGGGAGGGCATGAAATTGTTTGCCGGATCTTCCGCGTAAATTCTGCACTCGATGGCATGCCCCTGCTGGGTGAGCGTTTCCTGGCTGATCCGCAGCGGCGTTCCCGAGGCAATATGCAGTTGTTCCAGCACCAGGTCCACACCTGTAACCATTTCCGTTACAGGATGTTCCACCTGGATGCGGGTGTTCATTTCGAGAAAATAAAAATTCAGGTTCCTGTCCACCAGGAACTCCACTGTACCTGCACTGCTGTAGCCGATGGTTTTAGCGATATCCACCGCCGCCTCACCCATGCGTTGCCGCACTTCCGGAGTCAGCGTGGCTGAAGGACTTTCTTCCACGATTTTCTGGTACCGTCTCTGAATAGAACATTCTCTTTCGAAGAGGTGAATCAGGTTGCCGTGATGGTCGCCGAGCACCTGGATTTCGATGTGACGGGGTTCCAGGATATACTGTTCGAGATAGACCGTTCCGTCTCCGAAATAGGTTCTGGCTTCCCGGGCGGTTGATTCGAGCGCTTCCGCGAGTTGTGAAGGCTCCTCCACGATGCGCATTCCTTTACCTCCGCCTCCGGAGGCAGCTTTCACCAGCACGGGGAAAGGCAGGTCACGGGCTTTCTCCAGGATGGCAGCAGGATCCCCCGTGACGCCCCGGGTAACCGGAAGGCCGGCTTTCACGGCCAGCTCCCTCGAAAGCACTTTGTTTCCCATCCTCAGAATAGCATCCGGAGAAGGGCCTACGAAGATCAGGCCGGCCTTCTGGCAGGCATCCGCAAAGACGGCATTCTCGGAAAGGAAACCATATCCCGGGTGAATGGCATTGCATTGTGCCGACCGGGCAATATGCACGATGCGGGAGATATTCAGATAGGTGTCCGTCAGTTCGCCTTCTCCCAGGCCATAGGCTTCGTCGGCCATCCTGACATGGAAGGCATTCTCCTCATTGGAAGCATAAACCGCAACGGTTCGTATTCCCAGCTTACGGGCCGACCGTATGATACGGACGGCGATTTCACCCCTGTTTGCGATGAGCAGCTTTTCGATCAACATGCTTTATTCGTTTAATATCCAATTGGGTTTTCTTTTTTCCAGAAAGGCTGCCATTCCTTCCTGTCCTTCGGATGAAGCACGGATATCTGCAATCATCCGGGCCGTATATTCGAGTGCCTGCGACAGGCTGAGGTTGTTGGTCACTTCATGAATGAGGTTCTTGCAATGTTCCATGGCTTTGGGCCCGCTGGTCAGCAACATATCGATAACAGACTGCACGTAAGCGGGAAGTTCCTCAGGATCAAGCGATTTATTCACCAGACCCACCCGTTCGGCTTCGGATCCGTAGAAGCGTTTCCCTGAAAGCATCAGTTCCCTGGCGTTGTATTCTCCCACCCGTTTGATCACATAGGGTGAGATGCAGGCAGGGATGATGCCGATCTTCACCTCGCTCAGACTGAAAACAGTTTCATGGTCACAGTAAGCGAAATCGCAGGCTGAGAGCAATCCGTTGGCACCTCCGATGGCTGCACCATGTACAAAGGCGATGGTGGGTTTATTGCAGGTATAAATGGCATGGAAGCAATCCGACAACTGCAGGCTTTCGGCAAGATTTTGTTCGTAGGAATAGCCGGCCACACCGCGCATCCAGTTCAGGTCGGCACCCGCACAGAAAGATTTTCCGCTTCCGCGGAGCACGACAGCCCTCACCTGATTCCAGGCATTGATCTGCCGGAAACAATGCAGTACTTCAGCGATCATGGACTCATTGAAGGCATTATGGATAGCGGGACGGTTCAACCATACGGTGGCAACAGGTCCGGTAAATTCGATGGTAATGGTCTGGTACATGTCAATCATGGATTTACATTCTGAATACGCCGAACCTGGGTTCGGGATACTTGTTATTGAGCGACATCGCGATTCCCATGGCGATGATTTTTCGGGTATCGAGCGGATCGATGATCCCGTCGTCCCAAAGCCTGGCCGTACTGAAATAGGCAGAACCTTCAGTCGCGTATTTTTCAAGGATCTCCTGCCGCAATTGTTCTCTTTCACCGGGATCCAGGGTTTTGCCTTTGGCCTTCAGCTGTTCCTCCTTTACCTGAATAAGCACCCCTGAGGCCTGCTCACCGCCCATCACGGATATTTTGGCATTGGGCCACATGAACAGCAGCCGCGGCTCGTAGGCCCTGCCGGCCATGGCATAATTCCCGGCACCGAAGGAACCGCCGAAGATCACGGTGAATTTGGGAACGCCGGCATTGGCCACGGCATGGACCAACTTGGCTCCGTCGCGGGCGATTCCCCTCCGCTCGTATTCTTTCCCGACAATAAAACCCGTGATATTCTGCAAAAACAAAAGGGGTATCTTACGGCTTACGCACAACTCGATGAAATGGGCGCCTTTGAGGGAGGTCTCTGAAAAGATCACCCCGTTATTGGCAAGGATGCCGACAGGAAATCCCATGATATGGGCAAAACCAGTCAGCAGGGTTGTGGCATAGCCTGACTTGAATTCATGAAACCGGCTGCCGTCGGTGATACGGGCAATGATCTCCCTGGCATCCACGGGTTTCTTCAGGTCGACCGGCGCCAGACCGTAAAGTTCCCGCGGATCGTAATAAGGTTCTTCCGCCTGCCGGATATCAAGCTCCTGGCGATCAGGCTTCTCCAGGCTCTCAAAGATGTTGCGGCAGATCTGGAGGGCATGATGGTCATCATCGGCCAGGTGATCGGCCACACCTGACATCGTGGTATGGACGATGGCCCCTCCGAGATCTTCGGCTGATACTTCTTCACCCGTAGCGGCTTTCACCAGGGGGGGACCCCCGATAAAAATGGTGCCCTGGTTCCTGACGATGATCACCTCATCGCTCATGGCCGGCACATAAGCCCCGCCTGCCGTACAGCTTCCCATTACAATGGCAATCTGCGGTATCCGCATGGCAGAAAGCCTGGCCTGGTTAAAGAAAAAGCGGCCGAAATCATATTTATCGGGAAACACATTGGCCTGTTCCGGTAAAAACACCCCGCCGGAATCTACCATGTACACACAGGGCAGCTTGTTCTCCAGCGCGATTTCCTGTGCCCTCACATGCTTTTTGATGGATTCCTTCACATAAGTGCCACCCTTTACGGTAGCATCGTTGGCCACAATCACTGTTTCACGCCCGTGAATAACCCCTACCCCGGTGATCACTCCTGCCGATGGAAACTGGTCGTCATACAAACCATAGGCCGCCATTGGGGAAAGCTCCAGAAAAGGGGTATTGGGATCCAGCAGCAGGTCGATGCGCTCCCTGGCAAGCAATTTCCCTCTTTCCTTATGTCTGGTGATGGCTGCCGCAGGAGCTCCCGATCGGACCCGCCGCAATTCCGACTTGAAAGTACCGAGGATACCCATCATCTGATCCAGGTTCCTCTGGTAGCTTTCATCACGCGTATTCAACTGAGATACAATTCTGTACAAAGCTTTTCGTTTTATGGTTCCTGCCTGTCGCCGGAATCCTTTGTGAGAGAATCCTCCGGAAATAATCAACAGACTGTTAAAAAAAAAATAATTCAGTTTCGGAGAGTAAACATAAGGAAAAAAATTTTGTTACCTTTCACACTTGAAAAAATATATGTACTTCCTTATATACAAATATCTCCTGATTCCAATGTTTGCTGCTATTTTGGTGGCTTTCTCCCTTTGTATTCCTTACCAGGCAAAGGGGCAGGAAATATTTTACGAAGATTTCTCCGGTTTATCAATCCCTCCGGGCTGGTCTGCCGATCTGCAGACAGCAAACTGGTCTGTCGCCAATACTGCTTTTGCCGGTGGGAATGCGGGGGAACTCCGCTTTTCCGGGATGCCCGGTTTCTTCAATATCAGCCATTTCATCTCACCCATCCTGAATGTATCCGCTTACGGAAGGCTTGACCTCAGTTTCAGACACACTGTGGAACACCTTCTTCCGGGTTACACCATCGGACTGGCTGCCAGGAACGGGAACGGACCCTGGCAGGTATTATGGTCGACGGTGCCCCTTGGCAACATGGTGGAAAACGAACAAACGGTAAGTGTCCATTATACAGGGTTCAACACCACCCAGTTCCAGTTTGCTTTCTTTCTGCAGGGCAACTCCACCAATATCGCAGCCTGGTACCTTGACGATGTCCGCATCGTGGTGCCTCCCATGCACGACCTCAGTCTGACAGGCATCCTTAACGCCGACAACTACCTTCCCAATTCCCAGATGACTCCTGCCTTTGTTGTCAGCAATCTCGGGCAACAGGCAGCAGATCAGGTACCGGTCATTTGCAGAATTTTTGACGGGAACAACAACTTAGTCTTCAACACCCAGCTGATCACCGGTCTGATTGCTGTTAACCAGTCCGACACCCTTTACTACCCCGGCTATGTGTTGAACCTGACGAACGACTTTTACAGGATAGAAGCAGAGATACAGGCGGATACAGACCTGGTGGCAGGTAATGACACGGCAAGCAAGGTGATCAGCACCCTGTCGCTGATACCTCGTCGGTTCGTCCTTGCCGAAGTGGCCACGGCCACCTGGTGCCAGCAGTGTCCACTCGCCGTTCAGGCGATCCATGACATGATCTATTATGGGAAGCAGATTGCCGTGGCCGAGTATCATTCTTCCCCGGGAGATCCTTTCTCCACTGAAGGCAGCAACAAAAGGTTACAATACTATAACATCCAGGGATTTCCCACGGCCTATTTCGACGGAGTCCTCTCCTATGGCGGTAATTACAATGCTTACAATGAATACGTCAGCCGCTACAATCAGCGCTTCGCCATCGGCACTCCCTACGACATCCGGATTTTCGGGACGCATACGGGAAATGATTACGCGCTGAACATTGTCCTGGACCGTATGGCCCCGGTATTGAATCCGAACCTGGTACTGAGGGTGATCCTGACCGAATCTGCCATCGCGTTCAACTGGCAGGGACAGACCCAGGTGAACCACGTCACCAGGCTGGTACTGCCCGTGGCAGCCGGTTTGCCGGTCGATCTGGTCAATCATGTCCAGTTGAACATCCCCGTGAGTTTTACAAAAGAACCCGGCTGGACAGAGGAGAACTTCGAGATTATTGCCTTTTTGCAGGACAGTATCACCAAAGAGGTATTCCAGGTGAACAAGCGGACCTATTATGAGCTGGTACCGATGGGTTTCACGAAAATACAGGGGTATGTCCGTTACCAGAACAACATCAACACTCCTTTACAGGGCGTGAAAGTAAAGCTAAGGCTTGGCGGAGGCGTGGTTGCCCAGACAAGCACCAGTGCAACGGGATATTACAGTTTTATTGGCATCGCGCCCGGCACTTACTACCTGAGTTGTAATGACAGTGCGCCCTGGGGAGGAAACAATGCGGTGGATGCCCTGAAAATCATGAAGTACTTTGTTGGTCTTGATACCATGAGCCCGCTGCAGCTGAAGGCGGCCGACAATGACGTGAGCAATTACGTGAACACCACCGATGCCCTGAATATCATGCAGCGTTTTGTAGAGGCCATCCCGAAGTTCAGCCAGAGTGACTGGGTATTTGAAAGCCCTGTAGTGAATCTCCCGAACAGCACCATCGTAACGAAAAATATCCGTGCCCTTTGTTCCGGTGATGTGGACGGATCCTTCCTTCCCTGACGAGGAAGTGTCTTATACTGTAAGAACACAAGATGCGATGTGTGCATCCAGAGTCATCGGTTATGCCACGAAGTGAAGCACGGCATTATAGCTCTTGTAGCCGTTGACCTCCACGAAGCCTCCCGGTCCGAAATATTCTCCACCCTGCACATTACCGGCAAGGGCGGCCCTGATTCCGGGTAAAGCGGACTCCCTGGGGTCGGGACCGGTGAACAGTTTATATACTGGTTTGAACAGCCGCCAGTACCACTGGTTCTTAACCCTGCGCATCAGGTTTCTGTTGGCTGGTCCGGGATAGGCAGCCACAGCCCTGCAATTCACCTGACCCTGGTCAAAGCTGCGCTGTAACTCATAGGTAAAGACCATGTTCGACCACCTGAATCCGCCTATTTTCTTTTTGGATGCAGTGAACAGGCTGTTGTTCCTGAGGATGCGCTTAAAATCCTTCTGCTTCAGTTTATGTTCCCCGAGGCTGAGGTTCACAACCCTGGAAGCAGGCGTGGAAGCCAGCCTGGCCAGCAACAGCCTGGTAAGCGCAATATGACCCGGCTGATCGCTGATGTTCATCAACACGTCAAGGCGGTCATAGGCCTTGTTGAATGCCGCGGCAAACTGCTCCACCGAAAGCTGGTCACCCAGCTCAAGCGGCATCACCACTACAATTGCGTCTTCCTTTTGTGAAATGATCTCTTTCCTGATCCGCTCGCCTGTCTCAATGTCGCGGCAGGCAATGACCGTCGTACTGCCCTTCAGGGCAAAGGTCCTTGCGATCTCGTAACCAAGGGAACTGTCACCCCCGGTTACCACCATGACTTTACCGCTCAGGTCAGGAATGTTGTTCGTTGTCCAGTTTTGCTTCATCATTAGAAAATTTTGCCCGCGAAAATAAAACGATCTCCTCTTTGTATACCGGACCTCAGAATTTTTTATCAACAGCTTTTTCAGCCCTGGTAAGGCACGAGAACTTCCGTCATCGCCCACCCATCACGGGGCGACTGAATAACACCCCTTTAAGCCGCACTGTTTGCGATACTGATGACTCTGGAGGCACACATCGCATTCCTGTGTTCTTTCGGTATAAAACAAATAATGCAACCGCAGGTAAATCTACTATTATGTGATTGCTCGCGTATAAACCCTTTTGTAAGTTTGCAAGAAAACAATCCAATGTCAATTATCAACATTGCCCTGGTGGAAGATGATCCTGAGATCAGGCGTTCGATGGATTTGTTTTTAAGAAAGACGGATGATATCAGTGTCGTTGGCTTATACTGCTGTGCCGAGGATTTCATCGCTGAATTCGAATCCCTTTCTCTGGATGTGGTACTAATGGATATAAGCCTGCCCGGTATGAGCGGTATCGAATGCGTGGCAGCAGTGAAGCCGTTGAGGCCTCAGGTACAGTACCTGATGTGCACGATACACGAGGACCAGGAGCGCACCTTTGCATCATTGTGTGCCGGAGCCACGGGATACATCACAAAAAATTCGCCACCTTCCCGGCTGATCGAAGCGATAAGGGATATTTACAACGGCGGATCCCCCATGTCGGCCCAAATTGCCCGCATGGTCGTGCTCACCTTCAGGGACAAGAGTAAAAACACCGAACTCCTGGATACTTTCAGCCAGCGGGAACAAGAAATCCTGGTCTCCCTGGCAAAAGGGTACCAGTATAAAGAAATCGCTGAAAAACTGCTTATCAGCATAGAAACCGTCAGGACCTACCTGAGAAAAATCTACGAAAAGCTCCAGGTCCACTCCAAGGTAGAGGCGATCAATAAAATCTTCCCAAGAGGCCTCTGAGTATCCCGGTTTTCCCCGCTTCAATAAATCTACTTTTGTGTGATTGACAGGGCTTTATGACAAGGGTAACTTTGTTACCAGCCTGCATTTTCAAAGCAGTACACCGTCATGAAACAGCATCAGCCCATCATTTGCTGCGCTTGCTCACCTTTGTTATACCGACACGGAATGAGTTTGCGAGAAAATTTCGATCCAGGGGTGTACGGCATTACTCATACTCAACAGCTATGCATTCGCAAACCTGCCAAGTATGAGTATATAACCCGGGATAACAATCAGGATACGGCCAGCTCATTTGAATCATTAAGTCTCCATGCATATTTATTCACCTAAATCAAAACAACATGAAAAAAGATTACACCCTGCAGGCAAACCTAAAAGCAAAGATGATCCCGGCCAGGCATAAGCATGCAGGCCTTGGATCCGTTTTGCTCTTGCTGATCCTGATCATATCCGGATCATTATCAAACACTGTGTTTTCGCAGTCCACCGTCACCTGTACACCAAACAACACGAACTACTGGACAGGTTACTGTACCAGCAGCAACAAGTACGACGGAGAGATCAGGGCCGGCGAACATACTCTTATGCCCTTTACCTATGTTTACAATGGCTGGGCGGTTTTTAACATCGCCGCCATTCCTTCAAGTGCCACAGTGGTAAACATTGTATTTTCATGTGTAACCAGCACTGCCGGCGGAAGCGATCACATTTTATTCCTGAAAAAAATGACGGTGGATCCTGAATATGCGACCGCCGGTGTCATCTTCAGCGACATTTACAGTTCCGGTGTTCATTTTGCCGAAGAGGAGATCATCATGAACTCATCCGGATCGCACAGCATCACCTTAAATTCAAATGCCATTGCAGATCTCCAGAGTAAAGTATCTGCAGGAACCGGCTGGTGGGCCATAGGGTTCAGAAACAAGGGGGATAATGATGCCTACGGGGCAATTGAAGGTCACGCCAACGGAGGACCTTCGATTACGGTCACCTATACGTCTTCTCCACCTACAATAGTATACATACAACCATTAAATGTCAGTAACTGGACAGGCTATTGCACGAGTACCATAAAAACGGAGGGATATCCCAGAGCCGGCAAGCAGCTCCTGCCACCAGCCGTATACAACGGATGGGCAGTGTTTGATATTGATCAAATCCCTTCCTCTGCAGATATCCTGAACCTGGAATTCACGGCGAACACTTCAACGGCAGGAGGCGCCGACCACATTCTGTATATTAAAAAGATGACAGTAGATCCCCTGACGGCAGGAGCATCAGCAATTTTCAACGACATCTACAATTCCGGTGTGCACTTTGCCGATGAAGAGGTGATGATGCGAGAGACCGGAGAACACAGCATTTGCCTGAGAAACACCGCCATCAGTGATCTTGAAAGTACGCTGACCAGTGGCGCTTTTCAATGGTCACTGGGCTTCAGAAACAAGGGAGACAATGACGAATTTGGGGCATTCTACGGTTACTCCTCGACTAATCGTCCGGAAATCAAGGTAACGTATTATTGTCCTTTGCCCGGTAATGCGACGATTTCGTCGAACTCCAGCGTATGTGAGGGAAGTTCACTCACCTGCACGGCCAGTGCTTCGGGAGCCACCTCCTATGTGTGGGGAGTGCCTTCGGGCTGGACCATCCTATCGGGGCAGAATACGCCCAGTGCTGTAATCATGGCAGGTGCCGGCTCCGGCAATGTAACGGTAAAGCCTGTCAACAACTGCGGCTTAGGAAGTACCGCAAGCAAAAACATTACGGTTCACCCCTTGCCGGGAACCGCAACGATTTCCTCCTCATCGAGTGTCTGCGAAGGCGCCAGTCTCAGCTGTACCGCCAGTTCATCGGGAGCCACCTCCTATTTGTGGGGAGTACCTGCGGGCTGGACAATCGTGTCGGGACAGAATACGCCCTCTGTCAACCTGACTGCAGGAACCAGCTCAGGCAATGTGACTGTGAAACCATCCACTGCCTATTGTGAAGGAAGTACCGCCTATAAGTATGTCGGTGTGTATCCGCTTCCGACCGTTACCCTGACATTGACCCCCTGTTGTATATACTGGCCGGCCTTTGCTTTGACGGGAGGAATGCCGCTGGGAGGTACTTATTCCGGACCTGGCGTGTCCAATAATCAGTTCAATCCCTCAAATGCCGGCCTGGGAAGCCATACCATCACCTACACCTACACCAATCCGGCCAACGGCTGCAGCAACTCAGACAACAATAACATCTTTGTCGATGCCTGTGTTGGTATCCATGAGAAAAACTCCCGGACAAAAGTGATCATCAGTCCAAACCCAAATCAGGGTACATGTGCACTCTTGTTTCCCTCAGCCATTCAGGGAGATGTGAATCTTAAGGTGATGAATATTCTTGGGTCCGTAATCCATGAGGAAAAGTTTTCCGGAGTGAATGAGGGAGAGAAAAGAAACCTGAAAATCTTCAAAGCAGAAAAAGGACTGTATACCTTACGGATAGATTCAGGTACTTTCAGTGATACCGTGATGTTCATCATCGAATAATTTGTGGCCGCCCCCTGAAGGCCG
This sequence comes from Bacteroidota bacterium, assembly GCA_022709385.1. GTDB lineage: Bacteria > Bacteroidota > Bacteroidia > Bacteroidales > CAIXZF01 > JAKLIX01. The sequence goes on from JAKLIX010000015.1 coordinate 106,313, forward strand.
GCTGTCTTTAACATGAGAGGAGGGTGTCGTGTGGCACCCTCTTCTTTGTTTTATTATCCCGGTACAGCATCATATTCTGATGCCGGAAGCCGGGTAAAAAATCAGAAATCACTCGCATGCAGGCGTTTCCTTAAAAAATCAGGACAAGGAAACCAATTTGAAGTATTTTGTACCTTTGCGCCTCTGAAAGGGAAATTTTTGCCGGCTCCATAGTTCAATGGATAGAACAGATGTTTCCTAAACATCAAATCCAAGTTCGATTCTTGGTGGAGCTACTAGTAAAATCAGTAATTTCATGATTATCAGTACATTAATGATTTTTATTTATACTGTTTCTAAATTTTATTGACGATTTCTGTCTGTCAGTCCAATCCAAACAAACTTTCATAATATTTCGAATAAAAAACCTCCACCTTTCAGAGAGTTTTTTTCATCTTGACTCTGTTTGCGAAATATATACATATATAATATTGTTAAAGTTATATGTATATATTAAATAATGTAGGTTTCCTGGAGTTTGATACCATGAATTTTCAGATTTCTCTTTCGAATAAGGAGGAGATTATCTCATGTCATATCGTAAAAAATAATGTCATCTCTGAAGAAGTGGTGAACATCAAACTCGGGGATTTTATATTTTTTGAATAGGACCCAATTGATTGGAGGAGGAGGATTTGAGGTCTCCAGCTCTCTCCAGTCGAAGATTGAGGTTTTGAAGTTTATTCCACTCAATGAAATCTGATTTTGTCACTTTGTCTCTGGAGTCCCATGGTGCTAAAATTTGACAGACAACTATATACATAAAAAAAAGTTTCATCTAAAAACTAATTATATTTAATAGGTGAAACTATATTTTTGATTTCAAAAAGAAATACTACTTATAACACTCATTATCTTTGATATACAAATCTTTCGATGTTTCACTTAGTATAATATAGTGAAACTTATTCTTATTTATTATACAATTGACCCAATGGGTGGATACTTTTAACATTTTTGATGTATATTTGTATAAAATTTTCATATCTAAATGAAAATGAGATACATAGTATTACCTAAGTTTGTAAGTGATTGTAATGAACATTTAGGCAACAAGGTGGAAGATTTTGAAATCCTTGAAGGCGGGAAGTTTGAATACATTGTAATTGATGATTGGAATGATTATCGCTCCTTATTGATAAAACCAGTTTATCCCCAATTATTCATTAAACCAAATGCCATGAAAAAAGATGGACTTTTCATTTTGATGAACATTGTCCTTGCTTGCATGTTCATCCAGATCCTGATTCCAGGCACAGTCTCTGCCCAGCTCCCCAAACTGCAACCAGTTGCACACTGGCAGGCACCTCCGACAGAGGTATTTTATCAGCTCGAGGAAAGTACCGATCGCCCAGGGATGAATATACGCAGTTTTGAGATTGATGAACTTGCACCATGTAAAATCTGTGAGGATGAATGCAGCAAGGACCCGAATTGTAAAGCCTTCACATATGTGAAACCCGGAGTCCAGGGTAAAAACGCCATGTGCTGGCTGAAGTACGGAGTTCCGGAAAAAAGAGCAGACACAAATTGTATCACTGCTGTCAAACTCCAGGAAAGTCCACTTGCAAAAATTAGCAAGGTTACTTTGGCAAGGTTAAATCACAATTTTAACTGGCCGGCAACCGATCCCCAGATCAAAGCCAACACCGACATCCCCGGTAATGACTACAGGTCCTTTTTCCTTACCAATGCCGATTATACGCCATTGAGATGTATGAAGGCCTGCCAGGGTGATCCCGATTGTTACGCCTGGACTTTTGTACTCCCGGGGGTGCAGGGCAAAGAACCGGCCTGTTGGCTCAAAAAAGCAGGCAGCGGGAAATCAGTAACTAATGACAACTGTATTTCAGGAATAAAAATAAATCCATTTCAGAATATCGAATATGCGGAACCTAATGTTAATTACCAACCACCTGAACAATTATTGCAACGACAGCATGAATTCACTACTAAATGGAAGTCGGTGGTCGCCGCAAAACTTGGCGAAGACCTGCAGCTCAGGATACAATTGGCTCAGGAAGAAATGATCAACAGGCAAAAGAGCATGATGGATTTTTACTCACGCCAATATCATAATCCGAATGTAGCAATGGCAGGAAAACCCAAATTGATGGAACCACTGGCCGTATTCGGCAAACAGCCATTTACGACTCCATGGATTACTTTTATAAAATCCGAGGAAGAGAAACTGAAAACGCATGATCCGTCCCTGATGATGCTGCCTCCCAAGATATTTAAAATCCAGGGGCTCAGGAAAACTGACCAGCCTTTGGTTGAGAACGAAGTTTATGAAGGTGATTATATCATTATCTATGGCAAAAACCTTGGATTTTGTCCTGAAGGAAATCCTGAAGTTACATTAGAATTAGTAAGAGCACTGGAGGTTGTTGATCCGTCAGAATGGCCAAAAATGAATATTAGCCTCCACCCCTATTCGGATGATTGGTCGCAATGCTGGTTTAACGATTTCATTGTGGTGCGGATACCGGTCATAAAAGAACTGGTTCCCGGTACTTATAGAGCAACTATTATTGTGAAGCATGCAGGCTGGTCAAATTCACTGAGGCATTCTGTTACTTTTGAGGCGAGGTTTGCAGATCTTTCTTATTTTCAGATGGCTCCGGCATACAGGGAGATGCATCTTTCACCCGGGGCAAAAGTGAAACTGTACGGTCATGGTTTTCTTGATGAAGTAAAGGGTAAAAGCCGTGTTGAACTTATTCTTTATACAAGAGGTGAGAAAGAGGGATTGAATGAACCACCCAAGTTGCTTCTTAATATTATTAAATGGGAAGATGGTTACATTGAGGCGGAGATGCCCGAACTGATGGCCTGGCCGGTCGATTGCAGGGATACCGTTGAACCGGCTGATTTGAGGGTGGTCGCGCATATTCAGGGTGTCGACAGGCCTGCAATTTCCCGCACTACCGCTTACGGCCCGAGAATGGTGATCAGTCTGATCTCGGGAATTGAATTTTTAGAATTGGTAAGGGGCGAAGATCCCGACAAAGCAGAAGAAGTGGCAAGGAAAGATGCTGTCGGGGGAGTCATGACCATGGTCGACCATGACCCGGGATGCGGTATCAGCGGTGAAGACGGCACAGATGTGTTTTTCGGCAAAAATGTCTTACCAAAGTGTGTAACGCTTGAGGGATATTGGTTTTGGGCACGCAAACCCGACGAGGCCATCGATAATTTTGAATTCATGCTCGACAAATTCATGACAGCAGCTTTGACTCCGTGGTTATTTGTCGGCGAAATGTTTCTCGAATTATGCAGGGTATTTTGTCCGGGTTGGGGGGATCATAAAACGTATCTTTCTCCGGCACCGACCGGCAAAAATCCATATATGGGTGTGCATTGGGAAAATACCTGTTGGTTCAGGTATTCAGGCATCCATAATATTTATACGACATCATTTTTATTACGCGGTCCCGAAGGCAAAGTACCTGGAAATTCCAAATTTAAAGGTGCAGGATCAGCAATTCAGGGAAAACAATAAGAATACCGGATTGCAATTGCTATTCCCAAGAATTCCGCTTTCCGCTCTCCGCTTTTCCAGCATCTCGGCAACCTCACCTGCCCTGATTTCGGTCATGCAACGGCAGGAACCACCCCTGCTGCGGCATTGGCCGCAACGGATGTCTTTTACCAGGTATGAGGCTTGGGGACCCAGCGGTGCCCAGCCATCCATATTAATTTACACTTACCGGAAAACCCCTGCATGCCGTTCCTGCAACATCCTTCATTGGCGTCAGGACTGTCGGCGGCTCAAGCAATCCGGGCTCTCTCCGCCTTCGTGCGGTTGATGTAGACAGAAGCAATCCCTCACCCGGCAATTGATGCTGATGGGTTTTCATGATGACACTTTATCCTGCGATGTATGAACAGTCATTGGACACCCATATTCTATAAAGGGATTTTTCATCTATTCCTGACTTCGACACTTTTTTAGGCACTGATTTTCAACATATTCATAAACAGTAATTTATGAATTTCGGGACACCGGTTTGGGTGTCCCGGGTAAAGAGAGTATTTTTACGGGCATGTTTGTCCGAA